>JBMONF010000021.1:0-6213 GCA_049323455.1 Pseudomonadota bacterium
AAGCCGCCCAAAGTGGCCCTCGTCGCTTGCATGCGCAAACTGATCGTGCATCTCAACGCCATCGTCGCGAGGCATTATGCCCAGATCGAACAAACCGCTTGACCCCGCAACACAGTCGCTCTCCCCCGAACTTCGAGGGAGAGGGAAGGGTGAGGGGGGCGTGTCTCCGATCATGCGGAAGCTGTCCTAGGTCCAGCTCCGCTTCCCACGCGATGTTCGATCGCCGTTTGCGCCCCTGGCTCGATCCGCCGCTGGCGCGGGCCGCCGAGCTGGCGGATGCGGTCGGCTGGAGCGCCAACGGCGTCACGCTCGCGGGCTTCGCCATCGGGCTTGCGGCAGTGCCGGCGCTGGCGGCTCAGGCTTACGGCCTGGCGCTGCTCCTGATCCTGCTCAACCGGATCGCCGACGGACTCGACGGGGCGCTGGCCCGCCGGCAGGGGCCGACCGATCTCGGCGGCTTTCTCGATATCGTCCTCGATTTCCTGCTTTATGCCGCGGTGCCGGTAGGCTTCGCGCTGGCAGACCCCGCCAACGCGGTGCCGGCGACGGTGCTCATCTTCGCCTTCGTCGGCACCGGCAGCTCGTTCCTGGCCTTCGCCGCCGTGGCCGCGCGCCGCGGCATCGCGGGCGGCGCCCATCCCGACAAGGCGCTCTTCTATCTGGGCGGCCTCACCGAGGGCGCCGAAACCATCCTGTTCTTCGTCTTGATTTGTCTCTTTCCCGCTGCATTTCCGACGCTGGCCTGGATCTTCGCCGGGCTCTGCGGGCTGACCACGCTGTTCCGCATCCTTGCCGGCTGCCAAACCTTGCGCCGGCGTGGATAGAACCGGTGCGCTCGCGCGTCGCGCGTCGTTTCGGGTGACAGGCCTCGCGACACGCTGGACCTGCGCCGAGCGTAAAGGCATTGTCGGCGCCGGAACTGTCCCACGGCGTTTTTCGGTCCATGAGCAACACCGCCGCCGCCCGCCCGAGCCTGATGGCCGTGATCCGGCCCTGGATCCTGGCGGCGCTGGCCGTGCTGGCGCTTGCCATGGTGGTGCGTTTCCTGGTGATCGAGCCGCGCGGCATCGGCATCGCCTGCCTGTCGGCGCCGGTGCCCTGGTGGTGCGGCCCCCGCGACGTGATGGTCGCGATCTCTCGCGGCGGGGGCTGGGGCGTGGCCGCGCTTCTCGCCGGCATCCTCGCCCTCATTACCGGATGGCGACCGCTGGCGATGACCGCCTTCGTGCTGGGCTTGTGGGGAATCGTGCTCTACAACGCCGGGGCGGCCGCCTTCGGCCTGATCTTCGGCTTGCTCAAGCTCTTGCGGCGCTGACCCGCGCGGGACCGCGCACAAGCGCACGCAGGGCGGGAAGCCAGGGAACCGCCAGCAGCACCGCGACGGCCATCCAGCCGAACGCCACCAGGTTGAGCGGCCCCTCGCGCACCGCCACCGTGAGGCCGGCCAAGAACAGCAGGGTTCCGAGCAGCGCCTCTTCGCGGGCATCTGCGCGCACCGGGCGGCCCGAGCCGGCAAGAGACAGCCAAGCGAACGTCACGGCGGGGGTGAAGAAGGCCGCGACCGGAAAATCGCGATAGCGCGGATCGAAGACGAGGCCGAGCGACACGGCCAGCGCGCCTACGACCGCGGCACCCTGGAGGAAGGCCAGCAGCAACGGCCGGTCGAGGGAGCGCAGGCGCGGGCGGCGCAGCCAAGCCAGCGCATTCTCGAGCGGCGCCACGGCGGGCTGCGGTGTCGGCGCCGCCATGACCTGGAACGCCGTCCAGGCGCTGCCGGCGCTCACCAGCAGCAGGAGGGCTTCGGTCGCGTATTCGTACCAAGTCATGGCGGCAAGCCAGGAATGACCGGCCTGCAGCACCAGCGCCGTGCCCGCCGCCTCGGCCACCATGGCCGCCGCCAGCCATCCAGCCGGCGAAGCGCGGTAGCCGCGCAAGCCCGCCGCACCCAGGAGCAAGACCGCCAGCGCCGTCGAGATTCCGAAATGGGTCGGCCAGCTCGCGTCCTCGGAGACGGGCCCGCGCCAGGGGAATTTCGGCTGTCGGGCAGCGTCGAACAGGCCCCAATAGCCGCCGACCGTGCCTTCAAGCGCCCGCTTCCAGGGCTGATCGAAGGCTTCGATCAGGTTGTAGTCGAGATCGGCACCGTCGGCGGCAACATAAGCCATGAACTCGCGCAGATAGCGCGCCTGGTTGACGAGCCCGGGAGCTGCATTCTCGCGCTCGCGGCCCGCGCTGGGCCAGCCGGTCTCGCCGACCAGGATCGGCTTGCCGGGCATGGCGGCGCGAACCTTGTCCAGGATTGCCTTGAGATGGTCGAGGCCGGCCTCGACCGGCTGTGGCTGGTCTTCCCAATAGGGCAGGATATGGATGGTGACGAAGTCGACCGCCTTGGCGAGCTCGGGCGCCCTGAGCCAGAACTCCCAGACATCGGCATAGGTGACGGGCTTGCCGGTGGCCTGGCGAACCCGCGCCAGCATCGCGGCCAGCGTATCGGGCGTCTGCTCGCCGCGAAGGAGAACCTCGTTGCCCACGATGATCGCGCGCACCGTGTCCGGGTACTCGTTGGCGAGCCGGATCACGTCGGAGAGCTGGCGCTCGTTGGCCTCCGGATCGCGGCCGATCCAGGCGCCGACCAGCACCTTGATCCCGTATTTCTGCGCCACCGGCAGCACCTGATCGAGGCCTTGATCGGTCGCGTAGAGCCGCACGCAATCCGCCACCGGCGCCAGCAGCGCCAGATCCTGCTCGATCTGCCAGGCCGGGACATGCAGATCGCGGTCGAACGGCGTCTGGTCGCCGCGGAAGGGTGTGTAGGAGACGCAATGGATCTTGCCGGGCGGCGCATCGACCAGAGTCTGCGCCACGCCCAGATGCCACCAGAAGGCGAGCCCGAAGAGGGCCGCCAGCGTCAGGGCCGCCAAGGCGGGCCAGCGGCCGCTCACCGGCCCGCTCCGCTGGAACGGAGTCCGCTCAAGCGAACACCTTTTCGTCGCCCCCGCGCCTGCGGGCTTCGCCCGCTACCTCTGATTCGCCGGCGAAGCCGGCCTGGGGGCCCAGGCCAACCACACGTCGTTTGTCCCTGGGTTCCCGCTTTCGCGGGAACGACGAGGATTTTCTCATTTCCAATCGAGCGGAACCCGAACTGGCGCGGCGCATGGCGGCGCTCAATCGCCCGCCGGCGCCTTGGCCCGCTCGGCCGCCGCCAGGGGCACCGCCGCGACGCGGCGCCGGCGAGAGGGGAGCGCGTTGATCATCGACAGCAGCAGTGCCGAGGCGAAGGGCAGAGCCTGCACGAACAGCAGAACGGCCCACAGCTTGGCCGCCGGCTCGATCACCCCGCGCGTCATGACGATGGCGACGCCGGCACCGATCAGGAGCGCTGCGATCAGCGTCTCCTCCCAGGCCTGGACCAGCCCGCGGACGAGGGGCGGCTGGTTCTCGCATTTGGGCGTGCGCAGGAACGGCAGGTTCGAGGTGAAGGTGCCGCGCCAGACCGCCTTGGCCACGGTGTGCGCCAGGGCCAGACCGGCGATCGCCGCGCCCAGATTGTCGATCAGGCTGCAAGGCACGCGCTCGATGTAAAGCCACAGCGATTTGCCGACCTTGAACATGAACATGCCGAGCGTGACGATCAGGAACAGCGTCAGCGGCGGCTCGATATATTGCGGCAGCACCATCATGCCGGCGGTCCAGATCAGCGCCAGCGCCACGAACATGAGCTGGAAGCCGTCGGCGATCCAGGGCAGCCAGCCCGCCACGAACTGATAGCGCTGGGCGCGGTCGAGCTTGCGCTCGCCCCAGGGCAGAAGCTCGCGCCAGTGCGTCTTCACGATCTGCATGGCGCCGTAGGCCCAGCGGTAGCGCTGCTTGCGGTAGGCGTCGAAGCTGTCGGGCATCAGCCCCTTGCCGTAGCTCTTCTCGGTGTAGACGGCGCGATAGCCCGCCTCGAACAGCCGCAACCCCAGCTCGGCGTCCTCGGTGATGCACCACTCGGCCCAGCCGCCGACGCGCTCCAGCGCCTCCTTGCGGATCAGCGCCATGGTGCCGTGCTGGATGATCGCGTTGTGCTCGTCGCGACTCTTCATGCCGAGATGGAAGAAGCCGGCATATTCCCAGAAGCAGAGCCGCTTGAAGAGGTCGTCGCGGCCGTCGCGATAGTCCTGCGGGGCCTGCACCAGCGCCACCTGCGGATCGGCGAAATGGCCGACCAGGTCCTTGAGCCAGTTGCGATCGACTTCGTAGTCGCTGTCGATGGTGGCGACGATCTCGGCCCTGGGATCGGTGTGGGCTAGCGCGAAGTTGAGGGCGCCCGCCTTGAAGCCCGGCCACTTCGGCAAATGGAAGAAGCGGAAGCGGGGGCCGAGATTGCGGCAATAGACCTCGACCGGCTGCCAGCAGCCGTCGTCGGTCGAGTTGTTGTCGATGACGAGGACTTCGTAATCCGGATAGTCCAGCCGCTCGAGCGCCTTGAGGGTCTGGATCATCATCTCCGCCGGCTCGTTGCGGCAGGGCACGTGGATCGACACCTTGGGCAGCGGCCGGTCGGCGGCTTGCGCCGGCGGCGCCAGGCGGCGGCGCGAGGTGCCCCGCCACAAGCATTCCACCATCTCCACACCTTCGGTCAGGAAGATGCCGAGCAGGAGCAGGGTGGCGGGCGCGATCACGCTCAGCACGCCGATGTCGAGGCTGGTCAGGTAGCGGCCGGAATAGGCGGCGTAGATCCACACCGCGGCGGAAACCGCACCCTGCGCCAACACGGCGAGGAACAAGCGGCCGCGGCGCTTGAGGCCCAGCTCCTGGCGCAGAATCCAGAGCACGAAGGGCAGACCGATGGCGAGCGTGGCCAGCGCCAGCCACGGCCAGTCGGGCCGGTTCATCAGCACGCCGTCGAGCGCAGGCTTGAGCTGCCGGTCGGCGTCGAAGATGCCCCAATAGGCGCCGACACCGCCCTCGACCTGCATCTTCCAGGGCTGGTCGAACGCCTCCATCACGAAATAGTCGAGATTGCGCTCGCTCGCGGCGGCGAGGAAGCGGCGCAGGAATTTGCCCTGGTTGACGGGCGAAGCCACCGCATCCTTGCGGGTCAGGCCTTCCGACGGCCAGCCGATCTCGGAGATCACGATGCGTTTGTTCGGGAAGGCGCGCACCAGCTCGTCATAGCGCTCCATCACGAAGTCGACCGCGTGGTCGGCATCGATGCCTTCCCAGAAGGGCAGGATATGGACCGCGATGAAGTCGACTTCCTTGGCGAGCTCCGGGTGGGCGAGCCAGACATGCCAGGGCTCGGCGGTGCTCACGGGCAGCGGCGTCAGCGCCTTGACGGCGCGGATGTACTGGATCAGCTCGGGCACGGTGACGTCGGTGCGCAGGATCGCTTCGTTGCCGACGATCAACTGCGTGATGTTGCCGTTGCTCCGCGTCATGTCGATGAGGTTCGAGATTTCGCGCTTGTTGGCGTCGAAATCGCGGCCGATCCAGGCGCCGGCGGTCACCGTCAGGCCCTGCTTCCAGGCCAGGCGCGGCACGTCCATCATGGTGCCGGCGGTGGTGTAAGTGCGCACTTGGCGAACGAAGCCGGCGACCGTCTTGAGGTCCTGGGAGAGCTCTACGGGCGTCGGGTCGACGCCGGTCATGGGGTTGTGGTCGTCGCGATAGGGCGCGAACGACACGCCGCGCAGCTCGCCGTGCCAGGGCTGCATGTCCACCGGCCGGTTGGCCACGCCCCACGCTCCGGCGAACATGATCGCCGTGACCAGCCCCATGATCCAGTTGGAGATGCGCATGATCCCTGTCGTCGCCTCGTCCCGTTATGAAGATCGGAACCCGATGGCCGCCGCCGGAGGGGTATCACGTTCCGGCTGAGCCACCTTGTGTCGGCGTTGTGTTCGCGCAGGTCGAGGGCTCCGCAACTCGAGGCTGCGGAGCGGCAGTCGTTCCTTGTCCAGTGAGTCGGAAGACCAGTGCCGGGCCTGGAGGGCCGGTCGCTCAACCACGCGTCGCGCCGCGGTCGGTTCTGATCTCCCTTTCTTCGTTCGTTGCGTCAGCACCTTAAGGTGCTAATTACCAGCGCGAATTTGGGTATTTTGACGGCGCGATCCCGCGCAATTATCGCAAATCCATCATGCATAAAACGCATGTCGTTCGCAAGTGCGAAAGCCTCGATTATGCAATGCACAAATAAGACGGTCGCGGCCGAAGTGCTAGGGTCCCCCC
>JBMONF010000022.1:0-98099 GCA_049323455.1 Pseudomonadota bacterium
ACCGTCGCAGCCACCGCCCGCTCCCGGACCCCTGCACCGGCCCATCGCACACCCACACGCGCCAGCCAACCGGCGCGCAGAAAAAACTCGTCCGCATCTTGCAAAACGGACATCAGAGGATGAGGTCAGCCCGTCGAAGGGCGCGGCCTCCTCAGCATGAGGAATAGCCGTTATGCCACGAAAACTTAACCTCATCCTGAGGAGCGTCCCGTCAGGGACGCGTCTCGAAGGACGCACTTGTGCTTATGCAATGTCTTCGCATGTCCCCCCGGCTGGAGATCATTGCTCTATCCCCGCCGCCATGCCCGCCTGGAGCGGCCAGGGCTTGGCAACAGGGCGCGCCCCTTGCTACTCGACGAGCGCTTCCTGGCCGCGCTTGTAGAGGCCGTTGGCGATGATGAGGCGTTGGATCTCCGACGTGCCTTCCCAGATGCGGTCCACGCGCAGCTCGCGGAAGAACCGTTCGGCCACGTTCTCGCGCATATAGCCGCGCCCGCCGAAGATCTGCACCGCCCGGTCCGCGACGCGGTTGGCCATCTCCGAGGCATGGAGCTTGGCCATCGAGCACTGGGCGTGGCTCACTTTCACATCCGTGCCGGCGTCGATCTCCTCGGCCGTACGATAGGTGATGAGGCGCGCGGCCCAGAGCTCGGTCAGGCTGTCGGCCAGCATGAACTGGATCGCCTGGTGCTGGGCGATCGGCTGGCCGAAAGCCTGGCGATCCTTGGCGAAGCGCGTCGCCTCCTCGATCAGGCGGGCGGCGGCACCGCAGCAGCGCGCGGCGATGCCGAGCCGCTCGTAGCGGAACCAGTCGTAAGTGAAGCCCATGCCGTCGCCTTCCTCGCCGATGCGGTTTTCCACCGGCACGCGCACGCCCTTGAAGCGGTAGATCGGATGATGGGCCGCATAGTTGTGGCTGTAGGCCGGCGTGCGCACCAGCTCGATGCCGGGCGTGTCCATATCGACGAAGAAGAGGCAATGCGCCCCTTTGTGCGGCCCGTCGGCGAGCTTGGCCTGGAAGATGAAATGATCGGCGTGGTTGGCCGAGGTGACGTGCCACTTCTCGCCGTCGAGGATGTAATGATCGCCCTCGCGCCGCGCCGTGGCCTTGATGCCCTCGACGTCGGAGCCGGCATCGGCCTCGGTGATGGCGTAGCATTCGTGGCGCTCGCCGCGAATGTTGGGTTTCACCCATCGCTCCATCTGATAGGGCGAACAGGCCGTCACCATCCAGGGCGGTGTGGAGCTGTAGCACCAGCCGAGCGCGTTGGTGGCTTTGCCGATCTCTTCCTGGATCACCGTCTGCTCCAGCATGGAGAGGCCGGCGCCGCCGAGATCTTTCGGGATGGCCAGCGCGTGAAGGCCGATCTCGCGCGCCCGCCGGCGGTGGCGCTGCCGGATCTCGGCCGACAGCACGCCGCCGTTCATCTCCGCCTCGACCTCGTAAGGGATCAGCTCCTCGCGGACGAACGCGCGAACTTTGGTTTGCCAAGCACGCGCGCTTGGCGGCAACGGGTAGGTCATGGCGTCATCCTTTCGCAGCGGAGCGGGATACCCGCATTACGCGGCCTGCATGCGGTCGTTCGCGGCACGGACGGTGCCGGCGGGCGGTGCGTCGTGCGCCCGGGCCACCGGAAGCCGGCGCCGGATCATGTCGTGAAATTGCCTCACGCAGATTTCCTTCCGGGACAGCACGCCCACCTTGTAGCCGCTGCTCTCGAGGCCGCGCTGCACCGATTCCACCAGGAGGTTGTCCTCCTCCAAGACCGGTCCGTTGATGCGCCAACTGAGATAGCGACAGGCATCGAGGCGCCGCTCCAGATCGGGGGCAAGGCCGGGTAGCCGGTAGGCGCGACCCCGCAGCGCGCATCGGCCGGGGCCGAGCGGCACGACGTGGAACAGATCGATCTGCTCCGGATAAACGTCGAAGGCGAGATTGGGCAGGACCGTGTAGTAGGCCCATGCCCGCCTGCGGTCCGATGGCAGATAGTCGAGATCGGGCAGCAGCCGCTGGTAGTGCCGCTCGCTCCAGTTGGCCGAGGGCTTGTCGCGCATGTGAGCGACGGCGCGCGACACGTCGCCCGCCTTCACGTCGAGATGATAGTTGTTGCCGAACAAGCGATAGAGGCCGGGATGGCCGACCGGTACGTGATAGCCCTCGAGGAAATTGTCCATCACGTTCTTCCAGTCGACCGGAATTTCGACATGATAGGGCTCGCGATGGGGAACCATCTCGGCGATCCGATACCGCGCGATCTCCGCGGCGTAGGGCGCCATGCGCTCGGCGACGCTGGGCCCCTCCGCGCCGAACCGCACGAAGACGAAGCCCATCCAGACTTCGGTCGGCAGCGGCTTCAACCCGTATTGCGACTTGTCGAGGCCGGGGAAGTCCGCCTCGCCGGGAACCGCCCTGAGCCGCCCGTCGAGGCCGTAGGTCCAGCCGTGATAGAAGCAGCGAAGCGCGCCGTGGCAGCGACCGAAGCGCCCTTGCGCGACGGCCGCCGCGCGATGGCGGCAGGTATTGTGGAAGGCACGAATCTCGCCATCCTCGCCGCGCATCACCAGCGCGCGCTCGCCCAGGAACTCGAAGGTGGCGTAGGCACCGGGCTCGGCGATCTCGGCGACGTGGCAGACGATCTGCCAATTCGAGAGCAACAGCCGCTCGCGCTCGAGCGCGAAGAACTCGGCGTTGTTGTAGGTCCAGGCGGGGAGAGTTTCCGGCGGGACGTCGGCCGTGCGAGCGGTGCGCCCTTGAGCGGCGCTGTCGCGGTCTTTCACGGCGTCGATAGCGGTCATGGCATTCTCCCCCTTGCTGATACGGTCTCTTGGAATTCGACGCGGAAACCGGTGTCGCCGGTTCCCGCCGCTCAACGGCTTGCGATGGCGGCGCCCGGTTGGGGTGGTCGAGCGCGGTGGGCGAATTCCCTGGGAAAGACCCGAGCGAGAAAGGCGTAAGCCGTGCGCTTGGCCTCCTCGCGCGAGAGGCCCTTCGGGTTGGTCAGAAGATCGAGCCAGAGCCCGTCGCTCATGGCGTTGAAGCCGCGGGCGATGGCGTCGAGATCGAGATCGTGGTAGCCGCCGCGCGCGGCGATGGCGGCGCAAAGCGCGCGGGTCTGAGCGAAGAACCGGTCGGATAATTCGACGTAGATCTCCAGATATTCCGGCCGCCAGCGCGCCTCGCCCCAGAAGGCATACCAGACGGTTACATGCTTGCGGCTGGCAACGCGCGGGTCGAAGTCAGCTTCGATGATCGCGGCAAACTGCTCGGCCGGATCTTCGCCGGCACGCTCCACCGCCATCGCGAGGAAGCGCTCGTAGGATGTCGCCAGATGGCGCAGCGTGGCCACGAGCAGCTCTTCCTTGCTGCGGAAATAGAAATTGACGATGCCGGTGGAGAGCTTCGCGGCCTGGGCGACGTCGGCCAGCGTGAGCTGCGAGAATCCATGGCGCGCGATCATGTCGATCGTGGCCTCGATCAACTGCGTTCGCCGGACTTCCTTGATCTCGAAACGGCCCATCGGCATGCTCCGAATGAAATAAATCATTGCATATTCTTGCATCTAATTCAATGAAATATATGTTATTAATCCGACTCGTTGAATGACCAAGCAATCAATATGGCGGCCATGGCCCGACGCGGCCGCTGTGCTAGGCTGCGCCGCGCTTGGGAAGCCGGAATTCAGGGGAAAACAGGCTTGCTCGACATCATCGATGACGGTCCCGTTCGCAGGCTGGCGCTCAACCGGCCGGAGGTGCGCAACGCACTAAGCTTGGCTTTGCTGAAAGCGCTGCGTGCGGCATTGCGGCAGGCCGAGGCCGAGGGTGTGCGCTGTCTGATCCTGACCGGACGCGGCAAGGCGTTTTGCGCCGGTGCCGACGTGCTGGAATGGTCCGAGGCCGAAGCCGCCGGCCGCGAGGGCTACGACTGGATGGCACAAGCGCACGGCCTGATCGCCGAGATGGCCGCGTTTCCGGCACCGACCATCGCTTTGCTGAACGGTGCCGCCGTCGGCGCCGGGCTCGACTTGGCGCTGGCCTGCGACTTCCGCTTCGCCGCCGACAGCGCCAAATTCGTGTGCGCCTACACCAAGGTCGGCTATTCGCCCGATTGCGGCGGCAGCTGGTTTTTGCCGCGTCTGGTCGGAATCGAGGCGGCGAAGCGTTTCGTCTATACCGGCGAGACCTGGACCGCGCCCGAAGCGCTGCAACGCGGCCTCGTCACAGAAGTGCATTCCCTCGACGCGCTCGAGGCTGCGACCCATGACTTTGCGCGCAAGCTGGCGAATGGTCCCACCGTGGCGCAACGGCAGGCCAAGCGGCTGCTGGATGCCGCACACGAACGAAGCCTTGCCCAGCAGCTCGCGGCGGAGCTCGCCGCTGGCAAGATCTGCGCTGCCAGCGAGGATCACAAGGAAGGGCTTGCCGCCGCCGTCGAGCGGCGCGAGCCGGTTTTCAAGGGCAAGTGAACCAATGGCTTTCGATTTCACGCCCACCGAAGAGCAGCGGATGCTGGTCGAAACCGTGCGCCGCTTCATGGAGAAGGAGATATTCCCCTACGAGCGCGAAACCGAGCGGCTGGGCGAGGTCCCGCACGAGCTCGGCCTGCAGATCAAGAAGCGGGCGAAGGAGCAGGGGCTCTATGCCGCCAACATGCCGGCCGAGATCGGCGGCGGCGGGCTCGATTTCCTCTCGGTCACCATGATGGATCGCGAGATCGGAAAATCGACCTGGGGCTTATGCGGCTGGATCGGCCGGCCTTCCGAGATTCTCAACGCCTGCCAGGGCGATCAGCGCGAGGTTTATCTCATCCCGGCCGTGAAGGGCGAACGCAAGGACGCCTTCGCGCTCACCGAGCCCAATGCCGGCTCCGACGCCATGGGCATCCAGACCCGCGCCGTCCGCGACGGCGACGACTGGGTCATCAACGGCAGCAAGCATTTCATCAGTTGCGTGACGAAGCCCGATTTCGTCACGCTGTTCGCGGTCACAGGCGCGGACGAGACGCCGAAGGGCCCGCGCAAGCGCATCACCTGCTTTCTGGTCGATGTCGACACGCCGGGCTTCGAAATGCGGCGCGGGCCCCGGCCCGTGAGCCATCGCACCTACCACAATTATCAGCTCTCCTTCAGCGACATGCGCCTGAACAAGCGCCAGATCCTGGGCGAGGAGGGCAAGGGTTTCGATCTCGCCGGCAAGTGGCTTTCCAACACGCGCCTGCTGGTGGCGGCCAATTGCTGCGGCAAGGCCGAGCGCGCGCTCCAGATCGCGACCGAGTGGGCCGCGACGAGGCGGCAGTTCGGCCAGACCATCGGCAAGTTCCAGGGCGTCTCCTTCAAGCTCGCCGACATGGCGACCGAGATCAAGGCCGCCGATCTATTGACCTATCACGTCGCCTGGAAATATCTGAACGGCACCATGACGAACGCGGACGCCGCGATGGCCAAGCTCTTCGCCTCGGAGATGGCGCAGCGCGTGACCGACAATGCGATCCAGATCCTGGGCGGCATGGGGCTGATGGACGAGCTGCCGCTCGAGATGCTCTGGCGCGACGCGCGCATCGAGCGCATCTGGGACGGCACCTCCGAGATCCAGCGCCACATCATCTCGCGCGACATGCTGCGCGCTCACGAAAACTGAACTGGCGAAAGCTGAACCGATGTTCACGCCCGATCTGCTCAAGGACAAACGCATCCTCGTCACCGGCGGCGGGACCGGGCTCGGCCTGTCGATGGGCCGACGCTTCCTGGAGCTGGGGGCGGAGCTCGTCATCTGTGGCCGGCGGACTCAGGTCCTGGCCGACGCCAAGGCGGCACTCGAGGCGCAAACCGGCGGCAAGGTCGAGACTCATGGCTGCGACATTCGCGATGCGGCTGCGGTCGAGGCGATGACGGAGGCGATCTGGGCGACCCGGCCGCTCGATGTGCTCGTCAACAATGCGGCCGGCAATTTCATCGCCCGTAGCGAGGAATTGTCACCGCGTGCCGTGGATGCGGTGCTGGGTATCGTGTTGCATGGCAGCGCCTATGCCACGCTGGCCTGCGGCCGGCGCTGGCTCGCTCAGGGGCACAAGGCAACGGTTCTCAGCATCATAACCACCTATGCCTGGACCGGCTCGGCCTATGTCGTCCCCTCGGCCATGGCGAAGGCCGGTGTCATGGCTTTGACACGGAGCCTGGCGGTCGAATGGGGTGGTCGAGGCGTGCGGCTCAATGCTATCGCTCCGGGGCCCTTCCCGACGCCAGGAGCCTGGGAAAGGCTGGTTCCGCGGGCCGATTTGGCCCGAACTTTCGAGACGAAAAATCCTCTGAAGAGGGTCGGCCGGCACCGGGAGCTGGCCGATCTCGCAAGCTTCCTTGTCAGCGACGGTGCCGGCTATATTAATGGCGAAGTTGTCACAATCGACGGTGGGGAATGGTTGATGGGCGCGGGTCAGTTTAATTTCCTAAGCGCGCTCACGGATCGGGATTGGGAAGCCCTCAAGCCAAAAAAGAAAAACTAGAGTTAAGGGTTTCCTGATATTAGCATTTCATGGCGTCGCCCAAGGCCCATGGGTCCGCGCGAAGAGTGGTAGACTGTCAATGCCCGGCAAGGATAGGCCTTGCCGGGAGCGGACGGATTGAGAGGGCCATGCTCCATCGAGCCCCTGCTGCGGCGTTCATGTTGGCGACGGTATTGCTTGCCGCCGGCTGCACGCGCGAATACAAGGAGGAGCCGGCGCCGCCGGTGGCGGTGCAGCCAAGCGAGCCGACCACGGTGGCCGAGCCAGCGCCTCCGGCGCCCGTACCCATGCCGGCGCCCGTGTTCCCGATCCCGCAGCAAAAGCCGACGCCAGGCACGTCGATCGCCAATCTGCCGCCGCAGTTCGACCAGGACGATCCACAACGTCTGGTGGGGCTGGACGAGGCGCAGACCTCTGCCATTCTCGGCGATCCCTTCATCGCCGAGGAGCGTCCGCCGGCACGCATCTGGACCTATGCCGATGGCGACTGCCGGCTCCAGGTCTTCTTCTATCCGGATCTCAGCGATCAGCATTTCGCAGCGCTGACCTTCAGTTTCTCGGGAATCCAGGACACGGAGGCGGCGCGTCGTGGCTGTTTCGCGGCGTTGCTGGAGAAACATGGTGCTTGACGGAAGCGAACTGAAACTGCGACGGCGCGTCGCCGTTGTGGACGATGATGCGATGTTCCGAGAATCACTCGGCCTCAATCTCGGCGAAAGCGGATTCGAGGTGATGGAATTCGCGGGCGGCCGGCCGTTCCTTGACTGGCTCGGTGCGGGCAACGGCGTCGACGCCGTGCTGCTCGACTGGCGCATGCCGGGAATGGATGGGCTGGCGGTGCTGCGTTCGTTGCGAGAGCGTGGCTTGCGCGTACCCGTAGTTTTCCTCACCGCGCTCAGCGACGACATCTACGAGGAGGCGGCGCTGCGTTTCGGCGCGGTCGACTTCATCGAGAAGTCGCGCAGCCTCGCCATCATCCTGCAGCGGCTGCGCCTGATCACCGAGGGCGCCAAGCCGGCGGCCTCGGGCCCGCCGACGCCTGGTGCGGGCCCCACGCTCAAGCGCGGTCGGCTCGAGCTCAAGACCGACATCGCGCGTGCCTTCTACGACGGCCGGCCGGTCGACCTCACCGTGACCGAATTCAATATCGTCTGCGCACTCGCTGCCGCCATCGATGCCGACGTTTCCTACCGCCAAATCTACGACCTCGCCCGCGGGGCCGATTTCGTGGCCGGACAGGGCGAAGAGGGCTATCGTGTCAATGTCCGCTCTTTCATCAAGCGCATCCGCCAGAAGTTCCGAGCCGTCGCCCCGGAGTTCGACGGCATCGCCAATTATCCGGGATTCGGCTACCGGTGGGTCGATCCCGAATAGGGATGGCAAAGTGACGGCTGCGGCGGGTGCGTCGCCGGTCTCCTACCGGGCCCACTCGCTGGCGCGCCGGCTGATCGTGCTGGCAGGGGCGTTCGTGGCCGTGCCCCTGGCGCTCTATATCACGCTTCGCGATGTCTATGGCGAGCGCCAGGCCCTTCTGCTGGAAAGCGTGCGCGAGCAGGGCCGGCTCGTCGCAAGCGCGCTGGCGCCCTTGCTCCAGCGACAGGACCAGTCGCCGCTGCCGCAAATCGCTGACGAGCTCGCTCGCTTCGGCAGCGCCGAAACCCGGCTCAAGATCCTGTTCCGCCCGATCGGCGAGGCGGGCGCCTCCAGCTTCTATTTCGTCGCGGCGGCGCCGCCGGTCGAAGCGGAGCAGCTCGCCGACGAGCGCGAGACGCTGCTGCGCCAGGGTATTCTCGGTGCGGTAGCGTCGACCTGCAACGATCGCGTGCCGCTCGCCGATCGCTACCGCGCGCCCGACGGCAGCGAAGAGCTGCTCACCTCGATCACGCCTGTGCTCGCACCGACCGGATGTTGGGCGATCGTGATGTCGCATCCGATCGACAGCATTATCGGCGCACAACTCGGACAACCCTATTGGGCCCGGCCGGAAGTGCAGATCGCCGGCGCCATCTACCTGCTCCTGGCGATGCTCACCTTCGGCGTCTTCGCCAGCATCAGGCGCAGCGTGGTGCGCTTTCGCGATCTGGCGCAGGAGATCCGCGCCGAAGGCGGCGATGGAGCCTCGTTTGCCGAGCGCAACGAAGTGGCCGAGCTCGCCGGCGTGGCGCGAGAGTTCGATCGCATGATCGGCCGCCTAAGGGCCTCGGCGCGGCACTTCCGTCAGACCGCGCAGGACAACGCACACGCCTTCAAGACACCGATCGCCATCATGCGCCAGGCGATCGAGCCGCTGAAGCGGCTCCGGAACATGGCCGACGAACGAACGGCACGGGCGATCCAGATTCTGGAATCCTCGGTCGATCGGCTTGATGCGCTTGTCGCCGCATCGCGGCGCATGGACGAAACCATGGCCGAGTTGATCGATCCGCCGCGCGAGCGGGTCCAGCTCTCGGCCTTGATCGGGCGCATCGCCGCGGGCTATCGACCGCTCATCGAAGGCCGTCACTTGTCGCTCTACGCCAATATCGAAGCGGGGCTGGTGGCGCTCGGCGGCGAGGAATTGATCGAGACGGTGGTGGAGAACATTCTCGACAACGCCGTCGGATTTTCGCCGGAGAGCGGGCGCATCGATCTCAGCTTGCGGCGCAACGGGTCGCATGCCGAACTGCAGGTCGCCGACCAGGGACCCGGCGTTCCTGAAAGCGATCTCGAACGCATATTCGAGCGCCAATATTCGCAACGCCCGGCCGAAGGCGCCGGCGCCGACGATCATCGCTGGCATTCGGGTCTGGGCTTGTGGATAGTTCGCCGGAATGTTGAAGCGATAGGCGGCAACGTTAACGCTTCGAACGGCCGTAGCGGCGGGCTGATTCTGAAGGTTTCTCTTCCGCTTGCGCGCTGATCTTCGCGCGGCTCCGGATTAACCTATTATCACAACAATGTCCCAAGTGTGACGGGAGGGCGCGGGCTAATCTGGCCGCGTCATGATGAGCCTTCTGCCTTCTCGAGCGTTTCAGCACACCGCGCAACAAGATCGCGCGATATGGCCCGGCGCCCGCTCGCCGGCCGGTCACCTTTCACAGGAACGCCCGCGCGCCTTCACGGCCGAGCTGGATCGGACGCTGCAGCGGATCGGCGCGGCGCGTCTGCGCGTGACCGTCGCCTGTCTGACGCTGCCGCGCGATGTGCAACACGGCCACCGTCTGGCGGAAGCGGTGGCCGAGCGCCTCGCCCGCAATTCGGCGCTTGCCGGTGTCGATCCGGATGGTGCGGTTCTCGCGGCCAGCTTCGGGCCGCGCCGGTTCGGGCCGGCCGGCGATATGGAAGAGGCGCAGCGCCTCATCGGCTGGTTCCGCGAGGCGCTTGGCCACTTGTCACCCGACATGGTGGGACGTGCATCGATTGCCGTCGCCCATCTGTGGAGCGATGAATGGGCCGGCTTGGCGCCATACACGCGGCGCGTCATGTTCGCCGCGCCGCTGTCCTTGGCCGGGTTGGCGGAAGCCGTTTAGCCCCTTACTCCGGGCGCACGCCTCGCAAAATGAGGTCGCCCTCGGCGAGGGCGGCTTTTACCGCGGCCAGACCCTGCTCCATCTCTTCGTAACGTTCGCGAACGCGCCTGATCTCGGCGACCTCCAGCTCGCCCGGCAGCGTATCCACCGTGTTGCCGAGGTCGATCAGCTTGGCGAGATAGCGCCCGCGCAGGCGCGCCACGAGGCGCGCCAGCTTCTCGATCTCGCCGGGCGCCACGTCAATCACCGCATTGAGAGCCTCGCGCCGACCGAGCTTGCGCTCCTGAGCGGTGAGCTGGGACAGGAACTGGCGGACGGTCGGGGCGACCGCGACGCTTGCGCCATGGGTTGGGCGCGGCGTTGCCGTGGGATCGCTTCCCTTGGGCGATAGCAGGCCCGTGAAACGCGGCTCGCGCGCGGTAACGTCGATCTCGGCGGGCGCCCGCCGATCGGCGCGGGTCAGGATGGCGAGGCTCATTGTCTTCTCCCTGGTTCTTGAATAGCGGACGCGGTCCCGGCTGAGATTGCCATTGCCGCTCTTTTACGCTTGCGGCCTCGCAAACGGCAGGCCACGAAGCAGCCGTTCTATATCAACAGGTTATGCGATTTTCTTCGATGAAATCGGCAACTTTTGCCGACCGCCACAAGACGATCTTGCCGCGGCGGTCGGCGCGGCGCGAAGGGCCGACAGAAAGCCGAGACAGCCCTCAGGCCTCGACCGCGGCCTCGTCCAGCGGCGGCTCGATGCCGGACAATGCGGCGAATCGGCTGGCAGGCAAAATGATCCGTACCGTGGTGCCTTTGGCGGGCTCGCTGAGGATGTTGAGCCGCCCGCCGTGCAGCTCGGCGAAACTCTTGCTCAATGGCAGCCCCAGGCCCGCACCCTCGTGCCGGCGGACATGCGAGCCATCGATCTGTCGGAAAGGGGCAAGCGCGATCGGAATGTCCTCGGGGCGCATGCCTATGCCGGTGTCGCGCACCTCCATCACGAGGTCGCCATTGCGGGCGCGCGACAGCAGGAGGTCGATGCGTCCGCCTTCCGGCGTGAACTTGATCGCGTTCGACAGCAGGTTGATGAGCATCTGCTTCATCTTGGTCGCATCGGCGCGATAGGGTGGAAGGCCGGATTGGCATTGCGCGTTCAGCGTCAAGCCGGCGGCGATGGCGCGATCCTGGGTGAGCCGCTGGCAGGAGGCGAAGAGCGAGGGAAGGTCCACCAATTCCTCGCGGAGCTGCGCCCGCCCGGCCTCGATGCGGGAAATGTCGAGAATCTCGTTGATGACCTGGAGCAGATGGCGCCCGCTTTCGGCGATGTCATGGGTATAGTCGCGATAACGGTTGTTTCCCAGCGGGCCGAAGGGCTCGCGCGCCATGATTTCGGCGAATCCGATGATGGCGTTGAGCGGCGTTCTGAGCTCATGGCTCATGTTGGCGAGAAACTCGCTCTTGGTCCGGTTGGCGAGTTCCGCCTGCTCCTTGGCGCTTTGCAGCTCGGCCTCGTTGCGCTTGCGCTCGGTGATGTCCTGGAGCGCGCCCACGATGCAATCGGCCCGGCCTCTCGTATCGTACTGGACGGCCGCAACTTCGCTGACCCAGCGTTCTTCGCCGCTGGGCCAGAGAATGCGGTACTCGATCGGAAAGCCGTCGATGGCGCGATGGACGAGATCCTGAAAGGCGGAGAAAACGCGATTCCTGTCGGTTGGATGAACGCTCGTCTTCAGAAACTGGAGGAACGGCTGAACGAAGGGTGCCGGCGGAAGGCCGATGATTCGCGCGGCATCTTCCGAAAAGCGGCGCTGTCCGGCCGAGACTTCCCACGGCGTCGTGTCGGGCAGCCACGTCCAGGGACCGAGATTGGCAAGCCGCTGGCTGCGATGCAGAAGTGCCTGGGCCTCGCGGAACTCGGCATCTCGGCGCTGACGCTCGCTCACGTCTCGCGAAACGGCGACGATTCCCGGTTCCGCACGGCCCGCGCCGCTATCGCCGCAGGCGGTCGTTTCGAACCAGACAACATGGCCGTCGCGATGGCGCATGCGGTACAGCACCGTAACATAGGGAACACCGGCAACGAGCGACCGGAACGCCGATCGAACGTCGGCGGCATCGGCCGGATCCATGAAATCGACGAGCTTTCGGCCCCAAATCTCGGGCGGGCTGTAGCCGAGCAACCGGGTGAGGGCGGGCGAGGCGTAGATGAAGGCGGTGTCGCTGCGATGGTGCGAAATCAGATCCGTCGAGAGATCGGTCAGGAGCTGGTAGCGCGCTTCGCTGCGCTCGAGCGCTCGCCGGCTCCGTCGCTGTTCGGCGATGACCGTGGCGATCACGATGGAAATCGCGGCGCCGGTGGCGAGCGCAATTTCGAGCGGAAATGCAAAACGCGCCGACCCTGCATCGTAGGGCCAGTTGTCCGATACGAAGCCGGCGGCCATGCCGGCGGCGACGCGAACGAAGACGGCGAGGCTGGCCCCGGCCGGGCCGAAGCGCACTGCCAGCCAAAGCAGGAAGGGCACCGAGAGATAGAGAAGACCGTAGCGATTTTCCGGCAGGGCGAGGGGGGCGCTCACCGCGTAGATCTGCAGGCCTGTCATCAGCGCCAGCGCAACGCCGGCTTCCAGACATCGAAGGCCGGTGAAACGGTCGCGCCATTGCCGCAGCGGATGGCGCCAGGCGACCATGAGCGGCGTGATCGCCAGGAAACCGAGCAGGTACGCGAACCACCAGATCCGCCACAAGGCGGCGTAATCGGACAGATCGGCGCCGAACGTCATCGCCGTCGTGGCGACGCATGCGCCCAAGGCGGCACTTGCCGCGGCGATCGGGCCGACAAACAGCAATGCATCGCGAGGCCGGTCGAACCGCAGGTAAACGATGCCGATGAGCCGCAACATGGCAATCGCGCTCAGCAGCGCGACGATGTCGGCCGCCGCGAGGCCCAGCCCAAGGCGCCAGGGAGAGGCCAGAAGATGATAAGCGAGGCTGGCGAGCGAGACAGCCGCGACGCCGAGCGACCGCCCGCTGCGCCGGCGGCGCATCATGATCCCGAGGGCCAGCGCTACCGGAGCCCATAGGGCCGGCACCGCTTCCGGCTGGTAGCGCAGGCTATCGGTCGCGAAGGCCGCGGCGACAAAGGCAACCGCCAGGACGAGGCTCGCCCTTGCATCGCGACGGACCAGCAAATGCTGCAGAAAACAAGAACCTCGAACCCACATCGCGCCACCGGGCCTGGCTGCACCGTGGGAGAACCCCCGCAGCAAATTGTGTTCACAATCCTTAAGATTTTGTTAAGGATAGAGATAGGTGAAGATCATCACGCGCGACGGTTGCGGCGCTGGCGCGGGCATGGCCATGGCGGCAGGTGCCCCGCCCCGAGCAGGGCGTCGCGTGCGGCCGCAGGAAGTGCCGGCGCGTCGAATGCGATGAAATCAGGCCGACGGGATGAATGACAATCTTGGTCTTGCACCGAGCGCCCGTCGGCGCGCCGTTCGAGGGGGAAGGGCGGTGCGGGCGGGCAGCCGAGGCGCCCTGCGACCTGTTGAAACGAGAAAAGGGCGAGCGCTCACGGCGCTCGCCCTTCACCGAATTGGCTCCCCGGGCCGGACTCGAACCAGCGACCCAGCGGTTAACAGCCGCTTGCTCTACCGACTGAGCTACCGGGGATCAGAGGCGGGGGGTTATAGCAAATGCCTCCCCGGGCTGCAAAGCTTCTTTCCAGCCTCCAATCGCGGGCAAGGGCTTGCGATTCCAGGCTTTCAGGCGTTCCGCTTAATTCGGCGAAAACACGGCTGGCTCGAAACAGCAAGCAGCAATTGGGCGATTGCCGGGCGCGCTCGACCTCGGTCGGGTCATTAAACGGTGCTCAGCGCCGACAACATGGCCGCGACGCTCCGTTGATAGCATTTGTAGTATCGCCAACGGGATTATATCGTTATGATTGCGGAGTTGTTGCAAAAATTGACTTGGTCGAAGGGGCAGCCATGGGACAGGAGCGCCAGCTTCATTTCATTGTGGTCGTATGGGGAATGAAGTACTGCGACACATTCTTGAACGTCGGCCTTCCCACCCTGCTCTCGCCGCGCAATTTGGCCGGACTAAGCCGCCCCGAACACGCGCTCTTTCGGATATTCACAAGTGAGCATGACGTCGATCGGATCAAGCGTTCGGCGGCGTGCATGGCCCTTGGGCGGCATGTGCGCGTCGAAATTGAAACCTTTGCACAGGAGGTGCCGGACGGCGTCAAGAAGTATCGTTTGATGGCGCGAATTCATATGCGGGCGCTTCGTGAAGCGGCAGAAAGCAAAGCTGCCGTTGTATTTCTGGCGCCGGATATTTTGGCAGCCGATGGTTCGATGGTCGCGCTCGAGCGGTTGCGGGATCGACCGGCCGTGATGGTCGCGGCGCCGCGCCTGAAGACGACCGCGGTTCCAGAAATCCTGTCCAATCGCGATACGGGTGCCTCTTGCGCGATCACCGTCGCACCACGAGATCTCGTGGCCTTGGCAATGAAGAATCTTCATCCGATAACTGAGTCGGCGTTCTGGGGCCAGCCTTGGCTCAACGCACATCCGACGATGCTCTACTGGCGGCTGGGGGAGCAGGGCATGCTTGCCCGAAACTTCCATCTCCATCCGCTCCTCATCGATCCGGCAAAGCTCTCCGAGGGGTTCTTCGAGCGAGAGACGCGCAAGAAGCTGTCCACGATCGACGACGACGTGATGTTGTCCATGCAGGCCTCGCCCGACGAATTCTACATTGTCACCGACTCCGACGAGCTGGCGATGTTCGAGGTCAGCGACGGGACAATCAATCACGGTCTCGTGGGACGAAAGGAACGAACGACTGTCGATGACCTCGTCACATTCGCCGGCCGAGTTGCCAACCCGCTGCACCAGGGTTTCCTACGGCATCGTATCTGGTTCCACAGTTGCGATCGGTCCCAGTTGGAACCATTCGGCGACGTCGTGGCGGCTTCGGACGCGCTGGTGGGAAAGCTCTTGCACGATCTGCAATCGCAGCCAGCAGCCCAGCCAGCGAAGTCGCGCAAGCGGGGATCGATCAGGTCGGCGTTAAACGCTATCGAGAGGATGATACGCGGTTCCGTTTTGCGCCGCTCATCCCACGAGGCCAACCTGCAATGAGGCTCGGTCGCGCCTGGCGATTCCCGGATTGACGGGGCGCGATGGAAGAAAGCAGAGCCGCGCAGTATCGGCTTCGCGCCGCCGTAGCTGAGACTAGCGAAAATCCGTCCAGCAGAAGCGCCGCCGGACGCTCTTGCCTTGAATCGGCTTCCCACGAGAGCGTCAACACCTGCGAGCATATGCTCGGTGCGTGTCGTGACGGCTGCGACGTTCGGGGCGCGGCCGTGTCAGACAGCCCGGACGGACCATGTCCCTGGTTTGCACAGCTGAATTACGAGCGGATAGAGCGACGATGACTGGATTGATCAGATCAGCGCCTTCTCGTAGACGCGGTAGGTCTTGTAGCCGCGTCCTCCCACCTTTTCGATGATTTTTCTCATGACGAGATTGTCCTCGAGGATCCAGGACAGCTCCGCGCGGTCCATGCCGATCTTACGGCCGCCAAGCCTGAGCGCGTCCAGGACCCGGAAGATGAGGGCGGATCCCAGCGAGGATCGCTGAAACTTCCTGCGCAGGCCGAACAGGAGCACCCGGCTCGACTTGAGCTTCCTGACCTTGAGCCGCCACAGAAGCTTGGCCCAGCCAAAGGGCAGCAATCTTCCGTCAAGCCCTGCGATCGCCTCATAGACATTCGGCAGGCAGACGATCATCGAAGCCGGTTCGCCGTCAACGGACGCGATGACGACGAGCTCGGGCTCGACCAGAGGCTTCATGCTGGCGGCGGCATGCGCGATCTCGGCGGCCGTCATTGGCACATAGCCCCAATTGTCGGCCCAAGCGTCGTTGAAGATGTCGAGGATGATGCCGAGATCACGTTCGAAGTTTCGCATGTCGACCTTGCGCACCGTGACGGTTGCGCCGCCGACGGCCCGCGCCAGAATGCCGGCATGGGTGATGGGTGATGCGTTCATGACGTCGTAGTCGTAGGCAATCAGGTCTTTCGCCTTGCCATAGCCGGCGGCCTCGACATGGCCCCCCGCATATGGCGGGCTATAGGGCATCATCATCATCGGCGGCGCGTCGAAGCCCTCGATCAGGAGCCCGATTTCCTCGTTGGTCGAAAAATTGAACGGCCCGAGGACGCGCTTCATGCCACGGTCTTTGAGCCAGCTTTCGGCGGCGCCGAGAAGAGCGCGAAACAGCGCGAGATCGTCGAGCGCGTCGATGAAGCCGAAATGGCCGGTCGCGTCGCGATGGCGTTCGAGGTGGAGGCGGTCGATCTGGGCGCTCACGCGTCCGACCGGCTCGTCGCCGCGATAGGCGAGGAAGAGCTGGGCCTCGGCATGTCCGAAATAGGGGTTCTTGCCCGGCGTGAGAGCCTGGCGCCGTTCAAACAATAGCGGCTGGACGAAGCCCGGATGATCGCGATAGAGCCGGCTCGGCAGGGTGATGAAGGCATCGAGCGCCCGACCGTCCGTGACCGGCGCGATGTGGTAGCGCGACGCTGCGCCGACGTCGGGGGCGATCATGAAGGAATGTCAGCGCCCGCCGGACGCCACGCGAAAGCGTCGCGGGTTGCCGTCGCCGCGCGTGCCGTGCGACAGGGCGGCAACCCAGGGATAGCGCTGCGCCTCTTCCTCGGTATAGCCGAGATTGAAAACCGTGGCGCTCTTGGGCAGATCGCGCGCGGTTTCGTAATAGGTGCCGAGCAGCTTGTCCCACAGATAGTTGGTGATGCCGTAATTGCCCTGCTCGTTGTGGAAATGATGTTGCAGATGCAGCTTTTTGATCCGCTGCAGAAATTTCGATTTGGGCGCGAAGTTGAGATGCTGCACGCAGTGGCAGAACTCGTAAAAGCAGGTGGTCAGCAGCCCGGTGACGAAGGCGGTCGCGGCACCGGCCGGACCAGCGACGGCGTAGCCGATCGGGATGGTTACGATGCCGATGGTGGGCAGCGTCGTGTAGAGCGCGCCGAACAGGACGCGAAGGTTGTGCGGATCCTGATGGTGATCGAAATGGATGCGCTTCCAGGCTGGCGCCGTGAAGCGGTTCTTGTAGAGAAAGCGCCCGTGCAGGACATAGCGATGCAGCAGGTACCAGACCAGCGGATAGACGATGATCGTCAGCGCCACCGCGGGAACCAGAGCGAGAGCCGAGGCCGCCCAACCCGGAATGAGGGCGATGATGATCGCCGACAGGCCCAGATAGGTCAGGATGGCCGGGTAGGTGAAGAACGCCCTCACCAGCTCCGGCAGGGTCATGCGATCCAGATTATGGGTTCGGTTCCAGATGCTCATGGCGGGCTAACCCGTTGCACCGGCGGAATCTAAAGATCGGCGCGCGGTGGGGCAACCCTTTACGGGCTGGCCACTTGTCCACCGCTCCAGGTTTGCGACCATAGGCCGCGCCCGAACGAGGCAAACGGTCCTGCAGCGATCCCCCGGGGGCGAGAACAAACATCCGCGTCTCAATAGCCTTCGATCCGGATCAGGGAGGTGGCGCCGATGCTGGCGAACAGGACCACCGGGCTCCAGGCGGCCAACTGGGGCGGCAGCATGCCCGATTCGCCCAGCGACTGCAGGATTCCGTCGGCGATGAAGTAGAGGAAGCCCATGCCGATCCCGGCAGCGAATCCGAGACCGACACCGTGCTGGCGCTGCAGCGATTGCGCCACGGGGGCGGCGAGCAGCACCATGATCAAGGTCATGACCGGGAGCGCGAGGCGCTTGTTGAACCAGGTCTCGTAATAGTAGGTCGGCCGGCTGCCGACATTCTCGTTGGCAGCAAAAGCATGCAGCTCGCGCAACGAGAGGCTGGCAGGCGTCGCCGCAAGGTCGGAGAAGTGCTGCGGACTGAGACTGGAGGCCCAGCGCCACTGCGCGACGCGGGAAACATCGGTGCCTCCCCTGTCGTCGATGACCGTTCGCGCCACGTCGTAGAGATCCCAGCCGCCGTCCCGATAGCGGGCCAGCTTGGCCACGACGCGCTCCTGAAACACGTTGTCGGCGTTCCGCATGAAGAGGGTGACGCCGCTCAGCGCGCGCCCGCGATTCAGCACCGCCACGACGCGGGCGAGCGTGAGCCCGTCGCGCGCCCAGACGACGGGCTGCGCCTGATCGGAACGCGCGAATTCGTCTTCGGCCGCAGCGTTCCAGTCCGCCATCTCACGAGCCGCGATCGGCGCCACCTGGTCGGCCATGATGAAATGCAGGCCGGCGATGACGGCCGCGGCGGGAAAGAATGCCGCAAGAATGCGCCAGTACGACAAGCCGGCAGCCTTCATCGCCATCACTTCGGCCGATTGGGCGAGGCGCCCCAAGACGAGCAAGGCGGCGAGGAGCACGGCGAAGGGGAACAGAAAGCTGGCAAGGTCCGGCAGCCGCAGCCAGATGTAACGGAACAGCACGTCGGCGCCTTCGCCGTGGCGCTCGAACAACTTGTCAGTATTGTTGAGCAGATCGAGAAGTTGCAGCAAGGCCGTGAAGCTCAAGAGCATCACGGCGAACTGCAGCAGCAGAAGGCGCGTCGCATAGCCGATGAGGGTGCGCGTCATGCTGCCGCCTTGCGTCGGCGACCGAGATGCAGCAGGCCGACGAACAGCTCTTCGCACCGGGCCAAGGCCGATTCCACGAAGTTATGGCCCGGCGTCACGGCGGCTTGCCAGAAGGCCCAGACGCTGGTGCCGGCATAGACCAAGAAGGGAAGCCAGAGGCTGAGCCACGGAGAGAGCCGGCCCTGGATGGAAAGATCGTGGCCGAACTGTATCAGATAGTAGTAGATCACGATGAGAACGATGCCGACGGCGAGCCCCGTCCCGCGGCGCGTTCGTCTTGTCGAGGAGCCCAGCGGGAAGGCGAGCAGCGGCAAGAACAGATAGGTCGCGATCCGCACCAGGCGTTCGTGGAGCTCGGTGATGATCTCCTGATGCGTCGGATAGGTCGATTGGCGGTGCCGTTGCTGCCACAGCTCCGGCAAGGTGAGCTCCCGCTCGGAGGTGCCGCGCACGCGGTAAGGTGCCGGCGCCAGCGCCACATCGAGCGGGAGTTCCAGCCGATCGAAGGTCAATGCCGTCACTTTCTTGCCGGGCCCGTCGTCGTCGATACGCACGCCTTGATCGAGTTGCAGGAACAAGCGGTCGTCGCCTTGCGCGCGCACGACATAGCCCGAACGCGCCGTGGTGGTGATCGAACCGCCATCGGGCCTTTCTTCGTACACGAAGATGCCCGTGAGCCGCCGCCCGCCGTCGGAGATGTCGTCCACCATGATGGTCGAATCGCCGAAGCCGGTGAAGAACGCGCCCTTTTCCAGGGCGGAATACCAGGCGGTTTCGGTTACCAGATAGACCAGGGCGCGGTAACCGTAGCGCGTGTAGGGCTGCAGAAAGCCGACGATGATGGCGCCGCAGACGACGAGCAGAATGGCGAACATCATCAGGGGCGCGATCAGCCGGGGCAAGGAGACGCCGCTCGCGTGGATGGCATCGAGCTCGCTTTCGCTGCTGAGCCGGGATACCGCCAACAGCACGCCGATGAAGAAGGCAGCCGGCAGCGCGATCCCGAGATAATGCGGGATCAGGTTGGCGAGCATGCGCAGAATGAGGAACAAAGGTCCGCCCTTGTTCACCACCAGGTCGAGCAGCCGCACCGTTCGCTCCAGGAGCAGCGCCACGAGCGCGATGCTGACGGTGGCGATCAAAGGCCACAGCGTCTTGGCGAGGATGTAGCGGTCCAGCAGCTTCATCGCCGATATTCGAGCCTTGCAAAAGTGGGCATGGGCGGGGTCACCGCGCAGCCGGCCAGGCGCTCCGGAGATGGTCGCACAGGCGGGCGAACCGGCCTGGCGGAACCTCGGGTGCCTGCGCCAGGTCGGGCGCGCGCGGCCAGCCGCGATCCTCGAAGCGCTGTCCGTCGAACTCGCGCGGGCCGGCATAGCGCGGCAGCACGTGGAAATGGACCTGCGGATCGACCATCATGAGCATGAGGTAATTGATCTTGTCGTAGGCGAAGCATCGCTTGAGCGTCATCTCGATATCGGCCGTCGCCTCGGCGAGCTCGGCATGCGCGCCGGCGGGAAGGCCGGCGAAGGAAGTCGCGTCGCCGCTGCAGGCCAGCACCAATGCACCCAGAGTGGCCTGCTGAGGACGCAGCAGCACGAGCCAGTGGCGGTAGCGGGCGATCAGGGTATCGGGGTAACCGAACTTGCGGATGGTTTCGTTGATGCCGGTTTCGTCGGCCATCGCTGAAGCTCTCTTCGATGTTCCAACCGATGGTCGCCCCGGCCGGCTTGCGCCCCGTGCGCCGGCCGAGCCTCAGCATAGGCGGCCGGCCGGTTCGGCGAAAGCAAGCTTTTATGATGGAAAATCAAGGCATTAATGTGACCGTGGGCACCCCAACCCGTGGCACCTCAAGGCGAAACCGGCCGGTGGTTTCGATTCGGTCGCAGGTAGCAGCCAGGCCGCGCGTCTCGATCGCAATGCTCCAACCCGCGCCGTTGGCGGCGATCCGATAAAGGTGATAGGCGGCCGGATGTTTGCCGCGATGCGGCAGCGCCGACGCCGAGGGCACGCCGAGCACGGGCACCGTGCCCGCCGGCCCCGAAATCTTGTCGAGATGCGCGCGATGGGTGTGACCATGCAGGATCAGCTCCGCTCCTGCGCGCACCACGACATGGCGGAAGGCGGCAGCATCGAAGAGCGCCTTGCGCCGCTGTGTCGCGTGCGGTTGTGGCGGATGGTGGATCAGAATCACTCGAAACGAACCTTCGCGCCCGAGCTCGGCGAGCATCGGCTCCAGGCGCGCCAATTGGGCGTCGCCCAGATGTCCGCCAGAACTGTTATAGGGCATCGGTGCGGCGGTCGAGACGCCGACAATGGCGATAGGCCCGCGGCGGCGCAGATAGGGAAAACGGGCGGCACCGGCATCAGGATTGTCGCCGGCGTCGCCGGCCATGTAGGACGCCCACAACGCCATATGCTCCGACCAGGGGACGGCCACATAGCTGTCGTGGTTGCCGGGCACGACGCTCACGCGCTCGGGTGGCCCCAGACGCTCGAGCCAGCGCGCCGCATTCGCGAACTCCGCGGGTAGCGAGATGTTCGTGATATCGCCCGTGACGGCGATGTGATCGGCTCCGCTGCGAGCGAGATCCGCGGTCAGGAGATCGAGCACTGCGGCGCGATGGATGCGTCTGCGCCTGAACTGCCAGGACAGGAGGCCCACCACGCGCTTCGACAGGAGGGAACCCGGCCCCGGCAAAGGCCAGTTCGCAAGATGAGGATCGGAAAGGTGCGCCAGCGTATACATCGCCATTCCCTGGCTGCGCCGCGACGAGCCGTCGGCGGCAAGCCGGGCAGGTTCTCTCGCGGAACTCCCGACGGGTCAAGTCGATGCGAACCGAACCTTCGGCCCCGGCCTTGCCGAGTGAGCTCTACCGCCGAGTGCCTTATGCGGAACCGAAGGCGCGAAAGGGACGGCTACTCGCCGGCGGCGGCACGGCGCGGTTCGCCGGAGCCGATGACGCCGAGCCGGCGCCCGACCTCGGCCGTGATCGCCACCACCTTCTCGAGCTGCGTTCGGGTGTGGGCGGCGCAGACGCTACAGCGCAGGAGCGCCGTTCCTGCGGGTGTGGCCGGCGGCAGGGCAAGGTTCACGTAAACGCCGCCGTCGAGCAGCCCGCGCCAGAACGCCACGGCGAGATCGGGGCTCGGCAGCTTGATCGCGACCACCGGACCCTTTTGCGGCCCCAGCGCGAAGCCGTGACGGGCGAAGCCGTTATAAAGCGTGGCAACGTTGTCCCAGAGCTGCGTGCGCAGCTCGGGGCGCATGCGGATCTGGTTCAGCGCCTCCGTGACCGAGGCGATCACCGAAGGGGGCAGCGAGGCCGTGAACATGTAGGGGCGGCAGACGATCCGCAGCAGGTCGAACTGCGGATGGTCGGAGACGCAGAAGCCGCCGACTGCGCCGAGGCTCTTGCTGAAGGTGCCGACGATGAAGTCGACGTCGGCCTCCACGCCCAACTCCTCGGCGAGACCGCGGCCGGTCTTGCCCAGCACGCCCATCGAATGGGCCTCGTCCAGCACCATGGTGGCGCCGTGCTTCTTGGTGACGGCGACCATCTCCCTGAGCGGCGCCTGGTCGCCGAGCATGCTATAGATGCCTTCCGTCACGACCACCTTGTTGCCGGGCTCGTCCGCCAGGCGCTTCAGCCGCTTGTCCAGATCGTCGGCGTCGTTGTGCTTGAAGCGAACCACGGTCGCGGTGCCGAGCCGGGTGGCGTCGTAGATCGAGGCGTGGCTGTCGGCGTCGATCAGAAGGAAATCCTGCGGCCCCGCCAGCGTCGAGATGATGCCGAGATTGGCCTGGTAGCCGGTGGTGAACACCATGCAGTGCTTGCGGCCGTAAAAATCGGCCAGCGCCTCCTCGAGCTCGCGATGCGGCGCATAGGAGCCGTTGGCGATGCGCGAGCCCGTGGTTCCGGTGCCGAAATCGTCCAGCGCCTTGTGCGCCGCGGCGATGCAAGCGGGGTCGAAGGTGAGGCCCAGATAGTTGTTGGTGCCGACCAGGATCGCGGGCCGATTGCCGATGATCGCCTCGGTCGCGGACAGCATGCGCTCCATGCGCACGCCGAACGGGTCGCCAACCTTCGTCTTGACGTCGCTGTGCGCGGCCTCGACGGTGGCGAAACGATCGAAAAGTCCCATGCGGAGGGTCGCCGGCCGTGCGCCTAGCGCCGGCGGATGGCTTCGGCCAGATCGCCGACGGTGCGGATCTCGGCCACGAGGTTCAGCGGGATCGTGACGTCGAATTTCTCCTCGAGCTCCATCATGAGGTCCATGACGGCGAGGGAATCGAGCCGCAGGTCCTGCGCGATGTCGGTCTCGCGCGTGATGGTGCTGTCGGCTTTGCGGAACGGCTCGAGCAAGGCAACCACTTGCTCGAACACGGCGACGTCTTCGCGCTCCATCAGGCCCATGGCAATCCGCCTCTCGTCGGTTCGGCTCGAACGTCGATTTTTGAATGGCCCCTCACGCCGCAGTTGTGCGGCGCGACCTCGGTTAACATGTCTCGCCGAACCGCAGGAATCTAGGAAATAACAAATTGTTGCAATTTGTTACAGCCAGCTCCGGGCTCGGTACCAGGCGACGGTTTCGGCAAAACCCGGGCCGATTCTCCACCGCGGTTGCCAGTACGCTCCAACCTCAGGGGGCGGCCGGTCATGGCAGCGCCAATCGAAATGCGCCATCTCGGCGACTTTGCCTGGCACCAGCATCCGGGGGCGCTTGTCGAGTCGGGCCCGGAGCGCATTCCACTGGGCCACCGTGCGCAGCGCCACCATGGGTACTGTCACCGGCCACGGTCGGGTTCCGAACGCTGCACCGGCCGCAAACGCCAGCTCGTCCCAGCCATGGCCGTCGGCGGCGCCGTCGTCGAGCTCCCAGCACTGCCCATGAGCAGCCGGTTTGCCGGCAAACGCGGCCACCGCCTCCGCGAGGTCGGCAACATGGATCAGGGAGAGCCGGCGAGCGGGGCCGGCTGGCCGCGGCGCCAGCCCGCGCCGGACCGCCTTGAAGAAGGGGAGGAGCTCGCGGTCGCCGGGCCCGTAAACGGCGGTCGGCCGCAGGATGGTCCAGGGCATCGCGTTGCCCGCGGCCGCCTTGAGCGTATCCTCGCCCGCGCGCTTGCTGGCGCCATAGGCGGACAGCGCCGGCTCGCGGGCGGCCAGCGACGACATCAGCAGGAAGTGCGGCGGCTTGGGCTGACGCGCCGCGAAGGCCGCGACCCGGCCCACCGGTTCGGCATTGGCGCGCATGAAAGCGGTGCCGTCGAGCGCCTTGACCGCACCCGCCACATGCACCACGGCGTCGGCTCCTTCGACCAGCCGGGCCAGCGCGGCCTCGTCCGCCAGATCGCCGATCGTCACTTCCGGCGTTTGATTGGCGAGCAGGAGGCGCGGCGGCTGCCGGCGAACGAGGAGGCGCAGCCGCCAGCCGGCACGATCGAGCGCCGCCACGACCGGGCCGCCGACAAAGCCGGTCGCTCCCGTGACAGCGGCGAGGCGGGCCATGGATCGAGGATCGCCTAGAGCGGCGGGGCGGCGCCGCCGGCCCGGTTGCCGCCCTCCTCATACTGGCCCGCCAGATAGGCGGCCTTGGCGCGCGCGCGCGCGATCTTGCCCGACGAGGTCTGCGGAATGGCGCGCGGCGTCACCAGAACGACGCGCGCATCGACGCCGTGCGCGCGCTGCAGCAGGCTCGCGACGTCGCGACGCAGGGTTTCCCGCTCTTCGATGTCGGCCGAGCGCGCGGCCACGAGCATGACGACCTGCTCGGTGCCATCCGGCCCTTCGATCGAAAAGGCGCAGCTGTCACCGCGCTTCAACCCGAGCTGCTCTTCGACGCTCCATTCGAGATCCTGCGGCCAGATATTCCGGCCGGCGATGATGATGAGGTCTTTGGCGCGGCCGGTGATGACGAGCGCGCCGTCGAGCGTATAGCCGAGGTCGCCGGTATCGAGCCAGCCATCGGGCGAAAGCACGCGCCGGGTCTCGTCGGGCTGGCCGAAATAACCGGCCATGAGGCTTGGGCCCTTCACGAAAATGCGGCCGATGACGCGATCGGGCAGAAGCTCGCCATCCTCGCCGCGCAATTCGGCCGCATGGCCTTTGAGCGGCCGGCCGCATAGCACGAAACGCCGCGCTTCGGGCGAAGCGGGATCGGCCGGCACGGCACGGCCTTCTTCGGCAAGCCGGCGGCGGTCCACCGCATCGGTCAGGACGCCGCGGCCGAGGGGCGAGAAGCTGACGGCGAGCGTCGCTTCTGCCATGCCATAGCTCGGCAAGAAAGCCTTGGTATCGAAGCCGCAGGGAGCAAAAGCGGCGGCGAAGCGCTCGAGCACATAGGGTTGGATCATGTCGCCGCCGATGCCCGCCGCTCGCCAGCAGGACAGATCGAGATCGGGCAGAGCGAGCCGGCCTTCGCTCACGCGCCGGCTGCAAAGGTCGTAGCCGAAGGTGGGGCTGTAGGAAAGGGTGGCGCGGTTCTGGGAGATCAAAGTCGGCCACATCAGGGGCCGGCGTGCGAAATCGCGGGTGGAGAGATAGTCGACCGTGACCTGCGTCAACAGCGGCACCAGCATGAACCCGACCAGACCCATGTCATGATAGAGCGGCAGCCAAGAGACGGCGCGGTCTCCGGGACCGAGCCTGAGGCCGTCCGCGGCGATGGCGCGGGCATTGGCCATGAGGGCGCGCTGCGGCACGTCGATGCCCTTGGGAAAACGCGTGCTGCCCGAGGAGAACTGCAGGTAGCAGGACTCGTCCGGCCCGAACGGGCGCAGCTCGACGCCGTCGCCGGGCAGGGACAGGAAATCGGCCGCCGTGCCCACCCGCGTAGCGCTGGTGCCTGCAGCGGCCTCCTTCAGGTAATCGAGCAGCTCTGCCGGTGCCATCGCCGCGAGAGCGCCACAGCTTTGAATCTGGCGCTTGAGCGTGGCGATATAGTGGTCGCGGCCGCCGAGGCCCGTCGGCAATGCAACGGGAACGGGCAGCAGGCCCGCATATTGGCAGCCCGCGAACAGGATCTTGAACTCAGGCACGGTATCGGCGACGAGCAGCATGCGGCCGCCGCGTGGCAGGCCGCTGCGAACCAGCCCGCGCGCGACCCCGATCGCACGCTCGCGCAGCTCGCGATAGGTCAGCGTCGCCGTCAGTTCGCCGCGCGCCGTGTAGTAATTGAATCCAGCCTCGCCGCGTGCCGCATGGTCGAGGCCTTCGGTGAAGGTCTCAAAATCGGCACAGCGATAAGCGAGATTGGGACTGGTGCTCGGGATCGGTTGCATCGAAACGGAGGCCGCGTCGGGCGCGTCACGGGATTGAACGTTCGAAACGGCCTTCGGCGGCCGGCGCGCGGGCGCTGCCTCTTAGCAAATCGGACCGGCCGGAACAAGGCCGAGGGCCCGGGCCGGCCCGAACCCGCTCGACGCTCTCCCTCGATGGGCGCGTTGGCGGTGCGCAACGGTTACCTGCCCAACACTTGGCGGTGCATGGCCGAAGAGCACCGCGGCGCTTGCCGGATGGCAATCGCGGATTTGTTCAGCGTCGCATAAAGCCGGGGTAGGGGCCTGTCCATCCGGCCGCAGAGCCGCCGGCAGCGGAGTTGCTGCGCGGGATGGCGCCTTGACGCGTTGCCGGCGGCCGGGCATGAGTCATCTCCGGTCTGGGAGCTTTGGCAGGGGCGAGTCGGTGGGGCACATCACTGTAGGCCTGGTCGGGTGTGGCGGCTGGGGGGCCCGTCTTGCCCTTGGCGTGAACCGGCGACCGGGATTACGGCTCGTTGCGGCGGCAGATCATCGCTCGGACCGGGCGTCGAGGCTGGCGCAGCAGGTGGGAGCCCTGCGCGTCTATGGCGATGCCAGCGAGCTCATCGCCGACAGCGCGATCGAGGCCGTCTTTATCGCTACGCCGATCGCGAGCCATTACGCGATCACGCGCGCGGCCCTGACCGCCGGCAAGCATGTTTGGGTCGAGAAGCCGCTGTGCACGAGCTCGGACGAGGCGCAAGAGCTGGTTGACCTCGCGGCGCGGCACCGGCGCATGTTGATGGTGGATCACACCATGCTGTTCAGCGCTGCCGCACAAGCGATGCGCGGGCTGCTCCACAGTCGCGAATTCGCCCGCCGTACGCTGTATGACGCGGTGCGCGCCGGGCCCGGTTGGGCATTGCAGGAGCAGAGCGTGCTTTGGGATCTGGCGTCGCACGATCTGGCGATCATGGATTTCTTGCTGGGCGAAGCGCCCATCGATGCCGAAGCCTCGGCAGTGACAGATACCGCGACGGGACGCCAGATGGCGGTCTCCGCGACGTTGCGGTTCGCATCGGGCATGATCGCCCAGCTGCGGGCGAGTTGGGCCGAGCCGATCCGTATGCGCCGGACGCTTGTGGTTGCCGCCCGGCGCGCCGTGCTCTGGGACGAGTTGGTACCGGAGCGTCCCCTGCGGCTCTTCGACATTCCGGAGACGGACGAGGCGATGGTGGGCAATGTGATGCCCGTGGAACGTCCTGTGCCCGCCGTCGACAACGGCGAGCCGTTGGCGGGAGCGCTCGACAATTTTGCGGCGGCGATCGCCGGGCGTGCGCGTTTGCTGGCTGACGGCGCACAAGGCGTGCGCGTGGTTCGCGCGCTCGACATGATCCAGCGAGCCCTTGCGCGCGCCGATCTGAACGACCGCGCCTCCGTTCGCCGGCACTAGCGGACCGCCGCCGGGAGGCGGCAAAATCCCGGCCATGCCGCTATGATGGCTCCCCGCCGGGACGTTCACGGCGTATTCGCACGAGTTGTCGCGATACGCGCCGCAGAAGAAACGCCGCCTGTTGGCGCGGCTCGGCTTTGCATCCCGCTCGAGCGACCGGACGAGGCGGCAGCCGCACGGGTCGCGGCCGGCCGGTGGATTGGTCTCCGCGCACGCCCAAGGAGGGGACACCGATGAATGCGCGCGATGTCATGACCAGGGAGGTCGTATCGGTCAGTCCCGATATGTCGGCCCGACAGGTCGCCGAGCTCCTGCTCGCCAAGGGAATCAGCGCGGTGCCGGTCGTCGACGACAACGGCGCGCCGATCGGAATGGTCAGCGAGGGCGATCTCATCGGTCGTGCCGAGGCCGAGCGCGAAGCGCGCCGGGACTGGTGGCTGACCCTGCTCGCCGAGGGCGAAACGCTCAATCCCGACTTTCTGGCGAGCCTGCGCACTGGAGGGCGCAGCGTGCGCGAGATCATGTCGGCGCCCGTTGTCACGGTCGGCGAGGAAACAGACGTGGTCGAGATCGCGCGCCTCCTCGCGGCCCATCGCATCAAACGGGTGCCGGTGGTGCGCGACGGGCGCATCGTCGGCATCGTCAGCCGCGCAGACCTCTTGCATGCTCTTGCTGCTGGCGAGCCCGAGCCGGCTGCACCGCATGATGCCGCGTGGCGCTCCGGGCTGCTCGCCCGTTTCAATCGGCGCTACCACCTTGGCCGACCCGCCGCTCCCGATCGCCGGCCCGCGACATCGCGACCGGCGGCGGACGAGGGCAAGTTGATGGCTGCCGATTTTCGCGGCCTGGTCGAAGATTTCCAGCACGAGGCGTCGCGGCGTCGGGAAGAGACGCGCCGCGCCGCTGCCGAAGAGCGGCGGCAGAAGGTGGTCGAGCTGATCGACCATCACATCTCCGACCAGGGCTGGCGAGCCATGTTGCATGAGGCGCGCCAGGCGGCGGAGCATGGGCAAAAGGAGTTCATGTTGCTGCGCTTTCCGAGCCAGCTGTGCAGCGACGGCGGCCGGGCGATCAATGCGCCGGAGCCGAACTGGCCCGCGACGCTGCGCGGCGAGGCCGCGGAAATCTACCTGAGATGGGAGCACGATCTGAAGCCGCACGGTTTTCACTTGGCCGCGCGGGTACTCGACTTCCCTGGCGGTTTTCCGGGCGATGTCGGGCTCTTCCTCACCTGGGGAGAATGATTGGCGCGCTAGGGATGCGATGTCGTCGGTTACCCGGCAGGGGAGCGGCGCGCGGATATCCTGCTGCTGACACGCTTCGACATGGGGACACCCCCGGACCTGCAGTCCTGGCCCCGGGGCTCAACGCCGAAGCTCAAGCCGCCTTGCCGCGCCAGAGCCCTTCGCGCACCAGCCCGTCGGCGATGGCGCCGATGGCGCCGCGCATGGCCTCGACCGCTTCGTCGATCTGCGCCCGGCTCACGATGAGCGGCGGGGACAGGACCGCCATATGGGCGAGTGGCCGGGCCAGCAGGCCGCGCACCATGGTTTCGGCGATGAGGCGCTTGCCAAAGGCCCAGTCGGCCGGGATCGGCTCCTTGGTCTTCTTGTCTGTCACGAACTCGAGGCAGAGCATCATCCCCATGCCGCGCACGTCGCCCACGAGCGGAAGGTCAGCCAGCTCGCGGAAGCGCCGCTGGAAATAAGGGCCGACCTCGCGCGCATGCTCGCACAGCTTCTCGCGCTCGATGATCTCGAGATTCTTCAGGCCTGCGGCGCAGGCCACGGGATGGGCGGAATAAGTGAAGCCGTTGGTGAAGAACTTGCCCTTGGCGTCCGGCACGGTGAGCATGTCGTAAAGGCGGTCGGATACCAGGAATGCTCCGAGAGGCACATAGCCCGAGGTCAGGCCCTTGGCCGAGGTGATGATATCCGGCTGAAGCCCGAACACCGGCTCCGACGCGAAGATATGGCCGAGCCGCCCGAAGCCCGTTACGACCTCATCGGAAATATAGAGCACGCCGTATTTGCGGCAGATCTCGAGCGTGCGTTTTTGATAGCCCGTCGGCGGCAGAATCACGCCGCCCGACGCCAGGATCGGCTCCGCAATGAAGCAGGCGACATTGTCCGGCCCCAGCTCGAGAATCTTGTTCTCGAGATCGGTCACGCACTTGTCTGCAAACTCCGCCTCGCTCATGCCGTCGGGGCGTCGGTAGGGGTTGGGCGCCGGCAGGTGGTGGACGGTATCGGTGACGAAGTCGAGGAAACCGCGATCGCCCGGCTTGCCCGAAACCGAGGCCGACAGGTAGGTCGAGCCGTGATAGGCATATTCGCGCGTGATGACGTGCTTCTTGTTCGGCTTGCCGGTGAAGTTGAAATAGAACTGGACGAAGCGCAGCGCGGAATCGACCGCGGTGGAGCCGCCGGTCGTGAAGAAGACATGGCGGAGATCGCCGGGCGCATAAGCGGCGATGCGGGTGGCGAACTCGATCGCCGGCGGCGTCGAGATCATGCCGAAGGGCGAGTAGTAAGCCATGCGGCGCACCTGATCGGCGATCGCCTGCGCCATCTCCTCGCGGCCGTAGCCGATCTGCACGCACCACATGCCGCCGATGCCGTCGAGCATGCGGCGGCCTTCCGAGTCATAGACATAGGCGCCGTCGCTCTCGGCGACGATCACCAGGTCTTGCGTCTTGGCCTGACCCAGATCGATCCAGGGATGGATGATGTGGGCATGGTCCTGCTCGGTGAGCGCGGCCGTGTCGTATCGAAGATTGCTGGTCATGACGGGATCCGTTTGCTGATGTCGCCGTCCGCGATCGGTGCCGGCAACACCACCAAGACGCCGGCGCTTGGTCCTTATCGACGCAAACAAAGCGCCCGGCAGAGCTGTTCGCCGCTTGGAACGAGACGCCCCGCCGAGCAATGAAGGAGCGCCGGGGCAGGAGCCCCGGCGCCGATGGCGGATGTCTTAGACGCCGGCCTTCACCTGCTCGAAGATCTGCTGCAGGTCTTCGAGCCGCGCATTGTCCTTGCTGAACACGCCGCGCGCCAGATGCTCGCTCGGATCGGGCGGCAGACCGATCTTGGCCAGCTTCTCGACACCGGCCTCCTTGAACGCCTTGCTGTTGGAGTGGCCGTAGCCGTAATCGATGAGCCAGAGCCCGGCTTCCTTAGAGATCAGCGCGTCGATCAGATCGTGCGCCTTGTCCGGCTGCGGCGCATTGGCGGTCAGGACCGCGCCGCAGACCCAGTTGAGCATCCCCTCCTTGGGGTTCATCCAGGTCACGGGCACGCCCTGTTCGTTCATCTTGGCGAGCGTGCCGTTCCAGGCCGAGGCCGCGACGACCTCGCCCGAGGCGAGCGCCTGCTCGAGCACCGTGGTGTCGCTCCAATAGAAGCGCAGCAGCGGCTTCTGCTCGGCGAGCTTGGCCTTGACCTTCTTCAGCTCGTCGTCGGTCATGTCGTAAGGGTCCTTCGCCCCGACCAGCAGGCCGGTGATGATGCCCGTGTCGGTGATGTCGTCGCCCATGGCGAGACGGCCCTTGTAGCGCTCGTCCCACAGGAGGTTCCAGGAATCCTCCTTGGGCTGCACCATGTCGGTGCGATAGATCACGCTCGTATTGCCCCAGTCGATGGGCGTGAACCACTGCTTGCCGTCATAGTCGATGTTGTTGATATGCTTGAGCTTGTCGAACACGTCGGGCCAGTTCGACAGCTTGGAGGTGTCGATGGGCTGGATCAGCTTGGCTTTGCGCCATTTGTCGACGCGGCCGGAGCAGGGGTGTGCGACGTCGACAACGAAGCCGGCCATGAGCTTCTGGAATGCTTCCTGCTCGTCGGAGAAGATCGGCATGTTGGGGTTCGCGCCATACTTCTTGACATAGCCGGGGAAGAAGCCCGGATCGTCGTAGCCCGACCAGGTGAAATAGGTAGCCTGCTCCTCGGCGAGCGCCAGCTTGCTCGTGACCGGCATCGTGACAAGCGCCACGCCGGCAGCACCCAGCGCTTGCATCATCTGCCGGCGCGTCAGGTCGCCATTGGCAAGACGGCTCTTGAGCTCTTTGACGTCCATGAAGTTCCTCCCGAAATGGTTATCGTTGCAGACCCGTTCTCGATGCCGGGCGATGGCCTCTCGATACAACCGAGCAAGAGGCCGGGCGAAGCGCGCCTTCGCGGTCCGGTTGCAGAACGCCGCTACAAACGAACCGCCGCTAACCTGGAAACTCTAGCACCCGCCGGAGAATGCAGGCAAGAAGGCTAACCCCAATTGCAGCCGTATAAAAAGGCGATTGTCCCAATTTGGATAGCAATCAAAAAAAGCTTGTCGGGTCGCACCGGAGGATGCCAACATTGCAACGCAATAAGACCTCCAAGAAACGGCAACAGGGGGACGTGTGATGGCTGAAGCCGGACGACGCCGGCTCTCGCAGCATGGTTAGCGTTACCGAGAAGGGCGCCGTCCCGGTGGCGCCGGGCGGGCTCTGGACCGCCTTCAAAGTCGCCCTCTACAAGCGCGAAAGCATCCGCGGCTACCTGCTGCTGTCGCCGACGCTGCTCGTCATGCTCGGGATGATGGTCATCCCGCTCGGTACGCTGGTTCTGCAAAGTTTCTGGACGCAGGTCTACTTCGAGCTCGATTACACGCCGACGCTCAAGAACTACGCCACTGTCTTCGATCTCGCCGGCAATCCGATCTATCTGCTTCTGCTGTTCCGCTCGATCGTCATGTCGCTGGTGGTGACGTTCTTCGTCATCATTACGGCCTATCCGATGGCTTATTTCCTGGCCTTCCGCGTGCAGCGGGGCAAGCTGGTCTGGCTGATCCTGATCACGGTGCCGTTCTGGACGAGCTATCTGCTGCGCGTCTTCGCCTGGAAGATCATTCTCGGCTACCAGGGCCTCATCAACTCGGGCCTGATCTCGTTGGGGATCCTCGAGCAGCCGCTCGAGTTCCTGCTTTACAACCCGACGGCCGTAGTGGTGACCCTGACGCACGCCTGGGCAGCGTTCGCGATCCTGCCCATCTACGTCTCGCTGGAGAAGATCGACAAGTCGCTGCTCGAGGCGGCGACAGATCTCGGCGACACACCGACCGAGCGCTTCTGGCGGGTGACCTTCCCGCTGTCGCTACCGGGCGTGATCTCGGCCACGCTCCTGGTGTTCATCCCGACCGTCGGCGACTACGTCACGCCGGCACTGGTCGGCGGCACCTCGGGCATCATGATCGGCAATCTGATCCAGTCCCTGTTCGGCAAGGCCAACAATGCGCCGCTGGGGAGCGCGGTATCGATGGTCATGATGTTGGCGATCACGCTGCTGGTTTGCGCCTTCCTGGCCGCGGTTGGCCGGCGGCGCTGGAAGCAGGCTTCGGGCTGAGGCGGAGAAGGGCGACATGGTGGGCCAGCGGAAGATCGACAGCCTGCTCGTTTACGGCGCCATTTATCTCGTCTTCATCTACGCGCCCGTCCTGCTGGTGGTGCTGTTCTCCTTCAACGACGGGCTCTATGTCGCCTTCCCGTTGAAGGGGTTCACGATCAAGTGGTACGAGGAGATGGTCGCCAATACCGGCCTCACCAAGGCGTTGATGACCAGTCTCAAGATCGCGACGCTGGTGTCGATCGTGAGCACCATCTTCGGCGTGCTCGCGGCCAAGGCGGTGACGCGCTACTACCTGCCGGGACGGGCGCCGATCACCTTCACGATCATGCTGCCGCTGGTGATCCCCACCATCATCTTCGCGATCGCGCTGCTCACGATCCTGACCAAGATCCTGGGCGAACAGCCCTCGACCTGGAGTGTGATCGCCGGCCACATTCTGCTCTGCGTGCCATTCTCCATGGCGGTGATGATCTCGCGGCTGCAGGGCTTCGACAAAAATCTGGAGGAAGCTTCGCTCGATCTCGGCGAGAACGGCTGGCAGACCTTCTGGCGCGTCACCTTTCCGCTGGCCATGCCGGGCATCGTCGCGAGCTTTCTGCTCTGCTTCACGACTTCCTTCGACGAATACCTTCTGGCGGCATTCCTGTCCGGCAACGACACGACGCTGCCGGTTTATATCTTCAGCCAGCTGCGCTTCCCCGCCAAGCTGCCGGGCACGCTGGCACTCGGCAGCTGCATTCTCGTCATCTCTTTCGTGATCGTCACCTTCGCGGAGTGGCTGAGGCGCCGCGGCGTCAACCCCGATCAGGGCATGGGAATCTAACGGACACGGACATCATGGCGGCAGACGATTCCTTCATTTCAATCCGGCGCGTTTCCAAGCATTTCGGCCTGGTCAAGGCGGTCGACGATATCTCTTTCGATATTCGCCGCGGCGAATTTTTCTCGCTCCTGGGCGCTTCGGGCTGTGGCAAGACCACCCTCTTGAGAATGCTCGCCGGTTTCGAGGTGCCCACCTCGGGCGAGTTCCTGATCGATGGCCAGCCCATGGCCGCGGTGCCGCCGCATCTGCGGCCCACCAACATGGTGTTCCAGAACTACGCCATCTTCCCGCACCTTAACGTGCACCAGAACATCGCCTACGGCCTGCGCAAGAAGAGCATGACCAAGGCCGAGATCGACCGCACGGTCGAGGAGGCCCTGGCCATGATCAAGCTGCCGGGATACGGCAATCGGCGTGCCGATCAGCTCTCGGGCGGCCAGCGCCAGCGCATCGCACTGGCCCGGGCGCTCGTCTGCAAGCCCAAGGTGCTGTTGCTGGACGAGCCGCTGGGTGCCTTGGACAAGAAGCTGCGCGAGGAGATGCAGCTCGAGCTGCGCCAGCTCCAGCGCTCGGTCGGCATCACCTTCGTGTTCGTGACGCACGACCAGGAGGAGGCGCTGACCATGTCCGACCGCATCGCGGTCATGGCGCGCGGGAAGGTCCTCCAGATCGACAGTTCGGCGCGGCTCTACGAGCATCCGAACTGCCGCGAGGTAGCCGACTTCATCGGCACGATGAACTTCATCGATGGCGAGGTGTCGGGGCTCGAGGGCAGTTATGCGGTGATCGATGCAGGGCCCTTGGGTAAGCTCCGCGCGCCCAAGGAGAAGGACGGGCTGGCGCAGGCCGCCAGGGTCACGCTCGCCATCCGCCCCGAGAAGCTCAGGATCGACACGACGCGCCCCAACGGCTCGACCAATGCCATTCCCGGCCGGCTCAACGCGCAGGCCTATCTGGGCGACCGCAGCCACTTCTTCGTCGAGGTGCCGGGCTTGCAGAAGCGGATCGCCGTCGCGGCGCAGAACGCCCAGCGCGACACCGACAGCACCGACTGCGCCGGCCGCGAGGTGTGGATCAGCTGGCCCGTGGAATCGGGCGTGCTGCTGCCCGCCGACTGACCGGGAAGAGCGAGCCGGCCAATCGCGCCCTCGCTGACGGCAGGACGAGATGATCGTCACGATCTATCACAATCCGCGATGCAGCAAATCGCGCGCGACCCTTGGGCTCCTGCGCGAGCGGGGCATCGAGCCGACCGTGATCGAGTATCTGGAAACGCCGCCCGATGCCAAGCGGCTGAAGCAACTCCTGAAGCTCTTGGGGCTGGCCCCGCGCGATCTGATGCGCAAAGGGGAAGCGGCCTACAAGGAGAACCGCCTCGCCGATCCCGAGCTCGACGACGCGGCGCTCGTCGCCGCCATGGTGGCGCACCCGATTCTGATCGAGCGGCCGATCGTCGTGATCAAGGACGCAAAGGGCGAGCGCGCCGCCCTCGGCCGCCCGCCGGAGAACGTGTTGGCGATCCTGTCGGTTTGATTTCGCTCGGGCGGAACCCTGCCCTATCTCGTCACCCCCGGGCTTGACCCGGGGGTCCATCGATGGATTGCCGGGTCAAGCCCGGCAATGACGGACGAAGAGATGGTTCCACCTCTTCGAAAATCTCCGAAAAGAAAACCCACCCTCCGCCTTGCGGAAGAGGGTGGGGCGTAGCACGCGAAACAGAGAGGATCGGGGCGCGGCCTCAGGCGGTGATGCCGGTCATGACCGGCGCGGCCTTGCTCTTGCGGGTCCGCGCCAGCTCCTCGATCGTGAGGTCGACGCAATATTCGAAGGTCGCCAGCGTCTCCTCGAGGCAGGCGCGGTCGTGCGCCGCCGAGACGAACCAGGGCTCGCGCGAATCCGGCTCGCACATCACGCCGCGCGGGATCAGATGGTGCGCCAGCGTGTCGTAGAAGGTGTAGTCGCTGGTCTTCCAGTCGCGGTAGTTGGCGGGCGGCGTCTCGCGGAAGAAGAGGCCGCTCATGCTCGGGTGGCCGGTGAAGCTGTGCGGGATGCCGCGGGCCGCCAGGATCTTGTGCATGCCCTGCTGCATCTCGAGGCCATAGGCCTCGATATCCTCGAGCGCGTCGCTGTCGCGCAGGATCGTCAGCGTCTTCTCCGCCGCCGCCAGCGACATGGCCTGGGCGGTGTAGGTGCCGCCATGGGCCACGCCGCGGCCATAATGGCGCATCAGGTCCTCGCGACCGCCGATGCAGGCGATCGGATAGCCATTCGCCACCGCCTTGGCCATGGTGCAGATATCGGCCTTCACGCCATAAAGCTCCTGGGCGCCGCCACGGCGCACGCGGAAGCCGGTCTTGACCTCGTCCACGATCATCAGCACGCCGTACTTGGTGCAAAGCTCGCGCACGGCGCGGATGAACTCGGGCTTGGAGGGAATGCCGCAGCAATTGCCGAGGATGGGCTCGATCAGCACGGCCGCGACCGTGTGGCCATGCTTTTTGAGCACGTCCTCGAGCCGGTTGGCATCGTTATAGGGCACCTGCCAGAAGAGCTGGCGAACGAGGCCGGGCACGCCCTTGCCGTAGGAGACGACCTCGGGCTCGCGGCCATCGGCGATGGTGGCCGTGTCGAGCGTCCACATGGTGGAGTCGAACAGCCCGTGATAGGAGCCCTCGAAGGTGACGTAGTTGTCCTTGCCGGTGACGCCGCGGGCGAGGCGCAGGGCGGCCATCACGGCCTCGGTGCCGGAATTGGAGAAGCGCACCAGCTCGGCCGCCGGCACCATCTGGCTGATGAGCTCGGCCACCGCCAGCTCCCGCTCGGTGCCGAGCGCGAACACCGTGCCGACCTCCTGGCCCTCGCGCGCCGCGGCATCGACCTCGGGGTGGCAATGGCCCAGAATGGCCGGCCCGTAGCCGAGGCGATAGTCGATATAGACGTTGTCGTCGAGGTCCCAGACCCGAGCGCCCCGACCATGCTTGACATAGACCGTGCTCTGATCGCCCCAGTAACGGAAGTTGGAGCTGACGCCCAAGGGCAGCTTCTTGACCGCCTTCCGGAAATGCGCGTTCGACTTGTCGAGGCGGTAGGGCTCGCGCTTGGCGCCGTTGGAGAGAGTGGGGGCGGCGATGGTCATGATGATCTCCGATCCGATCTTTCTCGCAGTGTCCATTAAATGTGTATATAATAAATATAGCCTGAAGCGCGGCAATCTGTCCAGAGAGCTGAATGACCATATAATTGCTGAATTTGAAAACACTATTAATTTCAATGTATTAATATGATTATCTAAACCTTAAACGCTGCGGCGAAGGCTAAGAGGGATAATGGCTCGGCTGAATCCGGTAAAAGAAGCGCGGCAGGTCCAGCTGATCGAGGCCACGATCGCGACCATCGGCCGGCGCGGCTATGCGGCCACGACCTTGAGCCTCGTTGCCAGCGCCGCCGGCATGTCGCCCGGCATCGTCAATTTCTACTTCAAGAGCAAAGAGCAGCTGCTGGTCGCAACGCTGGAACACATCGCCGGCGAATATGAGACCTTCTGGCGGGCCCAGCTCGGCGCAGCCGGCGATTCGCCGGCCGCCCAACTCGACGCCATGATCGAGGCCGATTTCCACGAGGGCATCTTCACCCGCGAGAAGATAGCGGTGTGGTCGGCCTTCTGGGCCGAGGCGCCGAGCCAGCCCGCCTATCAGACGCTGGTCTCGGAGCTCGAGCAGCGCTATTGGACCGAGACGCGCGGCATTGTCGCCCGCCTGATCGCCGAGGGCGGCTATAAGGGGCTCGACCCCGACGCCGTCGCGCACGGGCTCAACGCCATGATCGACGGCCTCTGGTTCGATCTGCTGATCGACCCCGGCTCGATCTCGGCCGAGCAGGGCAAGCGCATCTGCCGGCTCTACCTCGCCGGCATCTTTCCGAAGCATTTCGGACACCACATCACCGGCGGCGCGCCGCCGGGCCAGCCGCTGATCGAGGCCATGCCGCCGGCGCCGGAGCGGCCAGCGGAAGAAGCGGCCGGAGAGGGAGCCGATCCTTCGGGCCGCGCTGCCCATCGCAAGCGTCTGGCCGCAGCACTGCGCCGGCGCCTGCAGCCTCAGGGCCCGCTTGCGATCAAGGAGCTGGCGCAGGCCATCGGCGTCACGCCCGACACGGTGCAGAACTGGCTCAACGAGAGCACCGAGCCCTCGTCCTGGCTCCTGGGCCGGATGATGGCAATGCTGGATCCGAGCTTCTTCGTCGAGGTCTACGGGCCGACCGTGGATGCGATGCGCCGGCGTTTCGAGGCGCGGCTTGCCGCCGAGCGCGAGGCGGGCGAGCGCGATCGCGCGGCCCTGGCGGCGCTCGATCCCAACCCGAAGGCTGTCGCCGAAGCGCCGCAGAGCGCTACTGCTCCCTCACCGGAAAGAGCCCCGAACGATCCCAGCGGCGGCCAACGCAGCGCTTGACGATCGACTCCATCCATTCGCTACGCCCTCCCGTTCCCGACTGTTGCACCATGGACATTGAAACCCGCACCCACCGCCTGGCGCCGCTACTCGAGCCGGCTTCGATCGCCCTCGTCGGCGCCTCGCCCAAGGAGGGAAGCGTCGGGCAGGGCATGATCCGGACCCTCAAGGGCGGCGGCTTCCCGGGTCGGGTCTATCTCGTCAATCCCGGCTACAAGGAGATCGAAGGCGAGCCATGCTATCCGTCGGTGGCCGATTTGCCCGAGCCGATCGATCATGTCGTGCTCGGCGTGGCCAACGCCCGCCTCGAGCAGAGCCTCACCCAAGCCATTGCGGCAGGCGCCAAGGCGGCCACCATCTTCGCGAGCTGCTATCTCGAGCAAGACCGCGATCCACCGCTCGTTCGGCGCGTCGCGGCGATGGCGCGCGAGGCCGGCATGCCGATCTGCGGCGGCAACGGCATGGGCTTCTACAATTTCGACCGTAAGCTTCGCGTCTGCGGGTTTCCGCCGCCGGACTGGGTCGCAGGCGGCGGCAACAAGAGCTTCATCACTCATTCGGGGTCGGCCTTCAGCGCGATGGTCCATCACGACCGCCGCTTCGCCTACAACCTGGCGGTCTCACCGGGGCAGGAGCTGGGCGCCACGGCCGACGAGTATCTCGATTTCGCCCTGGACCAGCCGACCACGCGCGTGGTCGGGCTCTTCCTGGAGACCGTGCGCAACCCGGAAGGCTTCGTCGCCGCGCTGGAGAAGGCGCGGGCGCGCCGCATTCCCGTGGTGGTGCTCAAGGTCGGGCGCTCGGCCGAGAGCGCCAAGCTTGCGGTCAGTCATTCGGGCGCCGTCGCCGGCGACGACGCGGCCTACGAGGCCCTGTTCGATCGCTACGGCGTCGCCGTCGTCGACACGCTGACCGAACTCGCCAACGCGTTGCTGCTCTTGGGCCACGACAAGCCGATCGCGGCCGGCGGGCTTGCCTCGATCCACGATTCCGGCGGGTTGCGCGAGCTGACGGTGGACCGGGCCGTCGCGCGCGGCGTGCCCTTCGCCCGCATCGATGCCAAGACGAGGAAGAAGCTCGCCGAGCGCCTCGATTACGGCCTCGAGCCGATCAACCCGCTCGATGCCTGGGGCACCGGCCACGACTACGAGACGATCTTCGAGGAGTGCATGGTGGCGCTCTGCGAGGATCCCGACACGGCCGTGGGCGCGCTTTTCGCCGAGACGCGCGACGCCTATTCGCTGCACGAAGGCTATGGCCGCGTGCTGGCGCGCGCGGCCAAGCGCACGGCCAAGCCGATCGTGCTGGTCAACAACATGGCGGCCGTCGGTGACAGCCAGCTTGCGGTCGAGCTCACGCGCGCCGGACTGCCGGTGCTGGTGGATATCGACGCGGGCCTGGCCGCGTTTCGCGCCGCCTTCGCCTGGCGCGACGCCGCCGACCGGCCGGCACCGACGCCCGAGCCGGCGCCTCCGGGCTTGCGCGCGAAATGGGCGCTGCGCTTGCAGAAGGGCGGCGCGCTCGACGAGGCCGAGAGCCTCGCCTTGATGGCCGACTACGGCGTCGGCATTCTCGCACACTGGATCGTCGAGAGCGAAGCGGCCGCGCTCGAGGCCGCGCGGGCCATCGGCTTTCCCGTGGCCCTCAAGACCGCAGCGCCCGGCATTCTGCACAAATCCGACGTCGGCGGGGTCAAGCTGGCCTTGGCCGACGAGGCGGCCGTCGCCGCCGCCTATCGGGATCTCGCCGCGCGACTGGGCTCTCGCGTCCTCGTCGCGGCCATGGCAGGAAAAGGTGTGGAATTGTCGTTCGGCGCCGTGATCGATGCGCAGTTCGGGCCGCTCGTCATGGTCGGCGCCGGCGGCGTGCTGATCGAGATGATGAAGGACCGCTGTTTCGCTCTGCCGCCCTTCGACGAGGCCTGGGCGCGCCGCTTGATCGACGGGCTCGCGCTGCGCCCGCTGCTCGACGGCAAGCGCGGGCAGAAGCCGGCCGACCTGGCAGCACTGGCGAAGAGCCTCGCCGCCTTCTCCGTCATGGTGGCCGACCTCAAAGGCCTGATCGCGGAGATCGACATCAACCCGGTTCTGGCCGGCCCGACGGGCGCGGTCGCGCTCGACGCCCTGGTGGTTCCGGCCCCCTAACCGAAAGAACGAAAGAACAAGAGAGAGAGCTTCATGGACCTGACCTTGACGACGGCCGAGCGGGATCTCCAGGCGCGCGCCCGCGAGTTCACCGAGAAATATCTCTTCCCGTACGAGCTCGAATGCGAGGAGAACGGCACGCTCTCGGCCGAAAGCATCGCCAGGGTCAAGCAGGGCGTGCTCGATTATCGCTTCAACGGCTGGAACCATACCAAGGAGGACGGCGGCCAGGGCTTCACCCAGCTCGAGAAGCTGCTGCTGCACGAGGAGCTGGGCAAGGCCACCAACGTGCTCTGGACGCTGGTGTGGGGCGCGGCTTTGCCGCTGCGCCACGGCACCGCCGAGCAGCGCCGCGAGTATCTCTTCCCCTGCAACGCCGGAAAGCGGCGCGCCTGCTATGCCATCACCGAACCCGACGCCGGCTCGGACGCGCGCATGGTCAAAACCAACGCCGTCCTCGAGGGCAACAAGTACGTCCTCAATGGCGAGAAGTGGTTCGTCACCTCGGCCGATGCCGCGGACATCATCCTGGTCCATGCGGTCGTCGACGGGGACCCGGACAAGCCGACGCTCTTCATCGTCGAGAAGAACCAGCCGGGTGTCGTCGTGCAGCGCGCGCCCAAGTTCATGCACAGCTATATCTACGAGCACTACGAGATGCGGTTCGAGAAGGTCGAGCTCGCGCCGTCGCGCATCCTGGGCGAGGTGGGGCAGGGGCTCGATCTGACCAAGGACTGGTTCGTCGACACCCGGCTCGAGATCGGCGCCCATTGTGTGGGCGCCGCCATCCGCGCGGCCGAGATCGCCAACGACTATGCCGCCGGACGCATCCAGTTCGGCAAGCCGATCCGCGATTTCCAGGCGATCGAGTTCATGCTGGCCGACATGGCGGTGGAGATCATGGCGACCAAGTCGATGCTCTACCGCATCGGCGCCGAGGTCGACCGCGGACTCGACCGCAAGCTGATCCACGCGCGCGCTAGCGCCATCAAGCTTTACGCCTCCGAGATGGCGGGCCGCGTCGTCGACAAGGCGCTGCAGATCCTGGGCGGGCGCGGCTATATGCGCGAGAACCCGGTCGAGCGGCTCTACCGGGACATCCGCGTCGACCGGATCTGGGAAGGCACCTCCGAGATCCAGCGCGTGGTGATCGCGGGCCAGATCAAGAAGCGCGGGCTCGACACCTATACCGGGTGGCTCTGAAGCAGATATCGCGCAGTCGCGTGCGCCAAGAAAAAGCCTCGCCCCGGGCGATCCAGGGCGAGGCTTTGATCGTCAATCGGCTCGATGGCAACGCGTCAGGCGACGTCGCGCTCTTCGTTCTGCTCCTCGCGCTCGCGCGGGCTTTGCGGCCGCTTCACGGGCTGGCGCAGGAAGGCCGGCATGTGATCCCCGAACGCGAGCACAGGAACGTCGTCTTCCTCGGCCTCCTGCCGGCGCCGGTCGACGCGCGACGGGTTCATGTGCGATCCGTCGTGGCGGATCGGCTCGGGCCGTGGCTTGCGCTCGGCAGGCGCCGCATGCCCGCGACGGGCCTCGCGAGCGGGCCGCTCCTCACGCGCCGGACGCTCGGCCGGCAATGCCGCGCCGTCGGCCGGATGCCGTTCGTGCCGCGCGCCATCGCCGCGACGTCGTTCGCCGCGTGCGGATTTCGCCTCACCGCGGCCACGAGCGGAGCGGCGTCCGCGACGCCGGCCGCCTTCCTCCTCAGCGCTAAGGTCGAGCGCACCGAAGCCCTCGATCTCGATGCGCGGGATGGCCTTGCCGATCAGCGTCTCGATCGCTTCCACGAAACGGCCGTCGCCGGGCGTGGCAATGGTGAAGGCGCGGCCCTCGCGGCCGGCGCGGCCCGTGCGGCCGATGCGATGGACGTAATCCTCGGCGTGGATCGGTACGTCGAAATTGAAGACATGGCTCAGCGCCTGAATGTCGAGGCCGCGCGCGGCGACATCGGAGCAAACCAGGAGCGAGATCTCGTCGTTCTTGAATCGCTCGAGCGTCTCCATGCGCTTGGGCTGGGACATGTCGCCATGCAGTGCCGCGGCGCTGAAGCCGTGCTTGGTCAGCGAGCGGGCGAGAATGTCCACGTCCCTCTTGCGATTGCAGAAGATGAGCGCGTTCTTGACCTGCTCGGCGCGGATCAGGCGGCGCAGCGCCTCGCGCTTGTCCTCCGCCGGCACGATCGCCAACCCTTGCGTCACGGTCGCGGCCGGCGAGGCCGGGGGGGCCACCGTGATCTCCTTGGGGTTCATGAGGAAGGCGTCGGCCAGGCGCCGGATCTCCGGCGGCATGGTGGCCGAAAAGAACAGGGTCTGCCGGATCTTCGGCAGGAGCGAAACGATGCGCTCGACATCGGGAATGAAGCCCATGTCGAGCATGCGGTCGGCCTCGTCGATCACGAGGATCTTCACGTCGCTCAGCAGGATCTTGCCGCGCTCGAACAGGTCGATGAGGCGGCCCGGTGTCGCGATCAGCACGTCCACGCCGCGATCGAGCTTCTTCTCCTGATCGGCGAAGCTCTCGCCGCCGATGAGGAGCGCCTGGCTGAGCTTGTGATACTTGCCGTAGAGATCGAAATTCTCGGCCACCTGCGCCGCCAGCTCGCGCGTGGGCTCGAGGATCAGCGAGCGCGGCATGCGCGCCCGGGCGCGCCCGCTCGCCAGGATGTCGATCATCGGCAGGGTGAAGGAGGCCGTCTTGCCGGTGCCGGTCTGGGCGCAGCCGAGAACGTCGCGGCCCATCAGAACGACGGGAATGGCCTGGGACTGGATGGGGGTGGGTTCGCGATAGCCGACGTCGGCGATGGCGCGCAAAACTTCTGGGCTGAGCCCAAGATCTTCAAAACTCATTCTGTACCGGAAGCGGGCCTAAAAGGGTCTCTGGTATCGGCGGAGGGCCCGGGTATCCGCCGCAAAGCTGCCGCATAGGTAGGCAATTCCTGCGGAAAGTCAAGTGTTTGCGGCCGTGGCCCGCGGCTTTCCGCTTCGCCGACGATGCCGTAACCTGCACCGAAAATCGCAAAGGAATCCTTGCCTTGGGGACGTTTTCATCATGCTGATCGAGAGCGCGCGCGCTTGCCTTCTGGTGGTGGACCTTCAGGAGCGGCTGCTGGCCGCCATGGCCCGGCCGGAGCCCGTCTTGCGCCAAGTCGGTATTCTGGTTCGCGCGGCCCGGCGCCTCGGCGTGCCGATCCTGGCCTCCGAGCAATACCCCAAAGGGCTGGGGCCGACCGAGGCGGGGCTCAGAGCATTGTTGGGCAACGAGGTGGCACCGATGGCCAAGACGCATTTCTCCTGCACGGCCGACCCCGCCATCAAAGCCAGGCTCGAAGCCTTCGCGCGCGAGGGCAGGGACCAGGCGGTGATCGTCGGCGTCGAGGCCCATGTCTGCGTGCTGCAGACGGCGCTGGGCCTGCCGAAACTGGGCTTGGCGCCCTTCGTCGTGGCCGATGCCGTCACCTCGCGCCAGCCGGAGAGCCACGGCCGGGCGCTCGATCGCATGGCCCGAGACGGCGTCGAGGTGGTAACCACCGAGATGGCGCTGTTCGAATGGCTCGAGCAGGCCGGCACAGCGGAGTTCAAGGAGCTCTCGGCGCTGATCCGTTGATGCAACCGGCCACAAGCGTGGGCGACAAGCAGGCAGCCGTGGGCCTCTGTCTGGGCCGGCCTCGCATAACGCGCCCAGAACCGATGACGAGCGCATTGGTTCACAGCCGCAGCCTTTGCGGGACCGATTTTGCGGCTAAGCCACAGTTGCGGGTTCGTCTCTTACATAGCTGATATTTCTATTATTTATGGAGCAGCGGGCTCTGGTCGGCGGCAGCGCGGTGGCCAGTCTTCTCCGGCACTTCACAATTCAATAATGACATAAGGATATTTTTATATCAGTATTGCCGCACCAATTTGGGATTCGCGATGGAACAGCTTCTGGCTTCGCTTCGTGCCGCTGGCGATCCGACCCGCCTGAGACTGCTGGCGGTGTTGTCGCGCGCGGAGTTGACCGTGACCGAGCTGACGCAGGTGCTGGGCCAGAGCCAGCCGCGGCTCAGCCGACACCTGAAGCTGCTGGTGTCTGCGGGACTTCTCAACCGCTTCCAGGAAGGCAGCTGGGTCTTCTTCCGCCCGGCCGAGAAAGGGGCGGGTGGCGCGCTCGTCCGGTTTCTGATCGAGCGCATCCGGGCCGACGACCCGACCATCGCGCGCGATCTGGAGCGCCTTGCCGTCGTACGCCAGCAGCGTGCCGAAGCGGCGGCCGCCTATTTCCGCGCCCGCGCCACCGAATGGAACGAGATCCGCGCGCTGCATATCGCCGAGAAGGAGGTGGACGCCGCCGTCCTCGACCTGCTGGGCGAGGGCCCGCTCGGCGATCTGGTCGATCTCGGCACCGGCACCGGACGGCTGTTGGAGCTGCTGGCGAGCCGGGCGCGCAGCGCCATCGGCATCGATCTCAGCCGCGAGATGCTGGCGATCGCGCGCCATGCCCTCGACCGGCCGGAGTGGCGCCATGTGCAGGTGCGTCAGGGCGACATCTACGCGCTCAACCTCGAGAGCGCTTCGGCCGATCTCGTGACCCTTCATCTCGTGCTTCATTACCTCGATGACCCGGGTGCCGCGATCCTCGAGGCGGCAAGGCTGCTGCGTCCTGGCGGGCGGCTGCTGATCGTCGATTTTGCGCCCCACAACCTCGAGTTCCTGCGCGACGAGCACGCTCATCGTCGCTTGGGCTTCACGCAGGACGAGATCGCTGGCTGGTGCCGCGAGGCCGGACTCACCGTGGAGACGTCTCGGCAGTTGCCGCCGAGCGCCTCGCACGGGGGAGAGAACCTGACCGTGGTGCTATGGCTGGCGCGACAGACGGTGGATGTGGCAGCGCGTCCGATCCGCACTCGGGGAAAGAAGGAACAGTCCGCATGATCGCCAATACGGCTCTCATCAGCGACCGGATCAAGGTCTCGTTCGAATTTTTCCCACCCAAGACGCGCGAGCACGAGGGCGCGTTGTGGCACACGATCGAGCGGCTTTCGACGCTGGCGCCGGATTTCGTCTCGGTCACCTACGGTGCCGGCGGCTCGACGCGCGATCGCACCTTGGCGACGGTGCGGCGTATCGCGCAGCGGACCGACCTGGCCGCTGCCGGACATCTCACTTGTGTCGGTGCTGGCCGCGCCGAGGTCGACGCCGTGGCCGCCGCCTATGCGGCCGCCGGGGTCCATCGCATCGTCGCGCTCCGAGGCGATCCGCCCGAGGGCAGCGGGCGCTTCACGCCGCATCCCGAGGGCTATGGCAATGCCGCCGATCTGGTCGCGGGCCTGCGCCGGATCGCCGACTTCGACATCTCGGTGGCGGCCTATCCCGAGGGGCATCCCGACAGCCCGTCGCCCGCTGCCGATCTCGACAACCTGAAGCGCAAGCTCGATGCCGGCGCCCGGCGCGCGATCACGCAATTCTTCTTCGAGCCCGAGACCTATTTTCGTTTCATGGAGCGAGCCCGCTCGGCCGGGATCACTGCGCCGATCGTGCCGGGCATTCTGCCGGTGACGAATTTCAAGACCGTGCAGGAGTTCGCCCGCCGCTGCGGCGCGCGTGTGCCGGCCTGGCTCGCCAAGACCTTCGAGGGGCTCGACAACGATCCCGCGACCCGCGAGCTCATCGCCGCCACGGTGGCCGTGGACCTCTGCCTGAAGCTCAAGGCGCAGGGCGTGACCGAGTTCCACATCTACACGCTCAACCGGGCCGAGCTGACGCTCGCGATCTGCCACATGCTGGGCGTGCGGCCAGCGGCGCAGCGCCGGCGTCACCGTGGGGCATGCGAGGACGCTGCCGAGCGCCGCATCTATTGACGCGACGGGAGCGGACGCGTCACGGGATCGGCACGTTCACGCCCCGATCCGGACGATCGTCGGGGTTGTTCCGGCTGAACAAGGTCAGGCTCACATGGCGCAGGAAGGCACGCAGCCGCGGATCGTTGGGATCGGTCAGCTCGGCAATGCCGCCCGCCAATGAGGTGACCGGGCGGTCGCCGCTGCAGAAGGCGGCCAGCAGCTCGATCCGACCATCCGGCGCCGGGCCGCCGCCGCCCGGAACCTCGTCGCTGCACAGGCCGGAATAGCCGGCCGCGGGCCCGTTGAAAACCATGATCACGCGATAGCCCGGCCAGGGCGCCCGGTCGGGTCCCGGCACGAAGGTGATGGGACGACCGAAATTGGCGCCGTAGATGTCGTCGCGCACGATGCGGTCGAAGTCGGCCTTGTCCAGGTTGGAGGGATTGCCGCGGATAATCGTCGGTAACCTGCTGCCGGCCACATGATCCACATAGATCGCGGTGCCAGCGAGATAGGGATAGGAGTGGTAGATCACGCCCTGGCGTGCGCAGGCGGCGAGCAGGCCCAACGACGCGGCAAGAGCAAGCAGGCCGGCCTTGCCTGCCGGATGCTGCAATCGGCGAGCAAGCAGGTTCGTCATATTCGACCTCGGGGATGGGAACCGCGGCCTTCGGGGCCGCGCGTCACCGGCTCGTTCCATATGGGCGGGCCCGCCGCAGCGCACAAGCGCCCGGCCGGCCGCGCGGTAACGACGTCCTACGGCTACTCCTGGCGCACATAGCTGCCGGGGGCCTCGGCGAGGACTGCATAGCCACGCTTGGGCGCACCCATGGGTGGCGGCGGCTCCCGGCCGGTGGAATGCGCGGCCAGCCATTCCTCCCAGGCGGGCCACCACGATCCTTCCCGCCGCGGCGTCTGCGTCTGCCAGGTGTCGGGATCCTCGTACTTGTCGCTCGCTCGTTTGGTTGCGAGCTGGAAGCTGCGGCCGGGATGGCCGGGCTCGCTGACGATGCCGGCGTTGTGCCCGCCTGTCGTGAGCGCGTAGGTCACATCGGTGTCGGTGAGCAGGTGGATCTTGTAAGTCGAACGCCAGGGCGCGACATGGTCCCGGAGGGTGCCGACGGCGAAGATCGGCACACGGACGTCGGTGAGCGCAACGGGGCGGCTGCCAACGCGATAGCGGCCTTCGGCCAGGTCGTTGTCGAGAAACAGCCTGTGCAGATATTCGGCGTGCATGCGGTAGGGCATGCGCGTGGCATCGGCGTTCCATGCCATGAGATCGTTCATCGTCTCGCGCTCGCCGAGGAGATACTGCTTGAGCATGCGCGACCAGATCAGATCGTTGGACCGCAGGAGCTGAAAGGCGCCGGCCATCTGCTTGGTGTCGAGAAAGCCTTGCTCCCACATGACGTCCTCGAGGAACGTCACCTGGCTCTCGTTGATGAAGAGCATGAGCTCGCCAGCTTCGGTGAAGTCGGTTTGCGCCGCAAACAGCGACAGGCTCTTCAGCCGCTCGTCGCCGTCGCGCGCCATCGCGGCGGCAGCGATCGTGAGAAGCGTGCCGCCGAGGCAGTAGCCGACGCCGTGAACCTTGCGGCGCGGCAGCACGGTGGTCACCGCCTGCAAGGCGTCCATGACACCGAGGCGCAGATAATCGTCCATGCCGAGATCGCGATCCTCGGCATCGGGGTTCTTCCAGGAGATCATGAACACCGTGTGGCCGCGATCGATCAGATATTTGACCAGCGAGTTCTCCGGCGACAGATCGAGGATGTAATATTTCATGATCCAGGCCGGCACGACGAGAACCGGCTCGCGATGGACTTCCGGCGTCGTCGGCTCGTATTGAATGAGTTCGATCAAGCGATTGCGATAGATCACCTTGCCCGGCGTGATCGCGACTTTCTCGCCCACCGGAAAATCCTTGACCGCGGCGGGTTTCCGGCCGGCAATGGCCCGTTCCCAATCCTCGATGAAGTTGACCCAGCCGCGCACGAGATTGGCGCCGCCCTCGGCGAAGGCCCTTTGCAGCACCTCCGGATTGGTGGCCAGGAAGTTGCTGGGCGCGACCAGATCGAGCAGCTGCCGGCTGATGAACTCGACGATGCGCTCGTGGCGGGGCGAAACGCCGCGAATGCCGGTGGTGGCGTTGAACCACCATTGCTGCGTCAGCAGGAAGGACTGATAAAGCATATTGAAGGGCGGGCGCTGCCACGCCTCGGCGCGGAACCGCTGGTCTTGCGGCAGTGGCTCGATGCAGCAATGCGTCCGCGGCTCCGAGAGCGAGCGCGCGGCATAAACCCAGAACCGAGCGGCCTTGCGCGCGGCTTTCTGCATCAACTCGGCCTGCTTGCCGGGCGAGCTGCCGAGATGGACCAGCCAGTCGAGGCCGGCGAGCGCAACCGCCGAAGGGGAAATTCCCAACGTTGCCCGTCCGGCCATGGCGTGGACGGCGCGATCGACGGCATCCGGCGCGGGGCCGCGAGGCGAGATGTCGACGGCTTCGGCCGCCAAACGATAAAGCGCATCGACGACGCGCGCCGGCCCGTCGCGCATCGACGTCAATCCATCGCCGACACCCGGTGGGGACGCCACGACGGGGACGAGCTCCGTCGCCGGTACAACGTGGCGCTGCCGCGTTTCGGCCGCGCCACGGGACGGCTGCCGACGGCGCGAACGAGATACCGATCCCTCGGTCATCACATGGATCTCCCGCAATTCGATGGTGGCCTTGGCTTCACGGCGGCGAGGCTAGCGCCGCCGCTTTGCCCCGCCTTGACCAGGATCAACGGCGGCCAAGCGGTCACGACGGCCGCCAACTGGCGAACTGCTCGCCTGCAAGATATGGGACGCCGGTGCCGAGGCCGGAAGCGCGCCGACTGACGCAATAGACGGCAAAGCGCCCCTTGCTTGGTCGCGGGTGCGGCCCGCGGCTGTTTCGGTCGATGGACGAAAATCTTTGGGAGATTGGCAAAAGGAACGCCCCGAATGACAGGCTGTACGCCGGGGTTTCGCCACGTCCGTTTGCACTGTGCAGTCATGGAGGCAATCTCTCACATCGGGGTGGATAGGGGTAGAAATGACACGAAATCAATCAATTAACCCGATCCAGCGAGGGTGCGGCCGGGGCCGGACACTGGCCGCGACTTGGCCCCTTGACGCCAGGGGTGGGCACATAAAAACTTTGCGGAGGAGCGCCGGTTCTTTTTTCCGGGTTTTGGCGACGGGGACGAGCCGCGGGGTCCGCGGCGATTGGCGACGTGTTTCTTCGCCCCCGGCATCGCCAGATCGAACCCCCATCGCCCGCGTCAAAAAATTCGCGCGCGGCGTGGCCATCGCCGGTAAGCACCGGTACCGATGGACAAGCGGGCGATCGGCGTCCTGATAACGGTTTCGTTAACCAAACCGCTGAGAATCGTCCTCTAATGTTGGAATGCCGATTTTCGATCAGGCATTTCCTGGCGAAAGCCACCGCAATCCAGGGCAATGCGCAGGAGGCCCGAAGGCGATGTTCCAGGTTCTTATTCTGATCTGCTCGCTGAACATGGCACCGGCCCAGTGCCAGACCTATAACGCTGTCGATGTCATCCCGGGTCCCGACGCGGCCAATGTGGAATTGTGCGGTCTGCAGGGGCAGGCTTATATCGCCCAGATCGCTTATGGCACGCCGCACAAGGACGACGAGTACGTCAAGATCAAATGCACGCGCACGTCGATCGGCAAGGACAACGTCGGCTGAGGAAGCGGGCCACGGGCGCGCTTCGCCCCCGAGCCGATCTAGATACAGCTCTCAGGCTGCGCCGATGCGGCGATAGGCGAAGGCGGGGGTCTGCGCGCCTGAATCTCGCCCGGCGATGCGAACCAGTTCTTCGTGGAACGGCGAAAGCCCGCAGGCCGGGTCGGTGGCTGCCGCATCGCCGAGCAGCGCGAAGGCCTGGCAGCGACAGCCGCCCCAGTCGATTTCCCGGCGCGTGCAGGACCGGCAGGGCTCCGGCATCCAGGCCGTGCCGCGAAAACGATTGAAGGCCTCGGAATTTTCCCAGATCTCCGCGAGGCTGCGCTCGCGCACGGTGTCGAACCGGAGCGACGTGATCGATTCCGCGGCGTGACAAGGCAGCACCTTGCCGGATGGCGAGATGTTGAGGAACTGCCTGCCCCAGCCGCCCATGCACGCCTTCGGCCGCTTCGCATAATAGTCGGGCACGACATAGTCGATGACGACGCGACCCTTGAGACGCGCGCGCGCGGCTTCGACCGTGGCCGTCGCCTGCTCGAGCTGTGCACGGGTCGGCATCAGCGCGGCGCGATTTTTCAGCGCCCAGCCATAGTACTGCACATGCGCGATCTCGACCCGGTGCGCATCGAGCTCGACCGCCATGGCGAGAAGGTCGTCGAGATGATGCAGGTTCTGTCGATGGACGACCAGATTGAGGGTGAGCGGCAGTCCGGCCTGGCGAACCAGGCCGGCGACAGCGATCTTCTTGGCATGGCCGCCCTTGAAGCCGCCGATATGGTCGCCGAGCTCGGGCTCGCTATCCTGGAAGCTGAGCTGCACGTGATCGAGGCCGGCCGCAACGAGCGCCTGCAAGCGATCGGCATCGAGCAGAACGCCAGCGGTGATCAGGTTGGTGTAGAGGCCGGCGGCATGGGCGTGAGCGATCAGGTCGCCCAGATCGCGCCGCACCGTCGGCTCGCCGCCGGAAAAATGAATCTGCAGCACGCCGAGCGCCGCCGCCTGGTCGATGACCCGCCGCCACTCGTCGGTGCCGATCTCGTTGCCCGCGCGCTCGAGCTCGACCGGATTCGAGCAATAGGGACATTGCAGCGGGCAGCGGTGCGTCAGCTCGGCGAGTAGCGCAAGCGGCGAAGCGAGCGTCATGCCGTCATGATCCCCTTGTCGGCAAGGTCCTGAAGGAGCGAGTTCACGTCGCGCGCGATCACGTCGCGGGGCGCGGCGAACTTGCCGGCGAGATCGTCGACGATGGCGGCGATGGTCGCGGCGCCATCGCAGCGCCGCACGATCTCGTGCGCGATCGCATCGAGAACGAGAAGGCGCTCGGGCGCCTGAACGATCCACTGGTTGCGATGCTGGTCGAACTGGAGGCGCACATGCGACGACAGGCGCGGCACCGAGGCTTCGCCGATCAGGAGACGTTCCTTCATCGCCGGCCCTCCGGCACGAAAGCGCCGGGCGGAATGAAGCCGGGCGTGACATAGGCGTGGTGAAGCGCATCGAGTTGCGCCCATAGCACATCCGTCTTGAAGCGCAGCGCCGCCAGGCAGGATTCCTGCTGCTCGCGCGTGCGCGCTTCGCGCAAGACATAGGCGAGGCCGAACTGGACGTCGCGCGGCGCCTGGGTCAGGCGCGTCTTGAAGTAGGCGAGCGTCCGTTCGTTGGCGAAATCGTAGTTCTGCAACAATGCCGCGATACGCGCCTTGTGCAGATCCGGCGCGAACAGCTCGGTCAAGGAGGAAGCGACCGCCTCCAGCAGCGTCCGCTCGCGCACGAAACGGACATAGGCATCGACGGCGAAACGCGTGGCCGGCAGGATACCGGCAAGCGAGCGCACATAGTCGCGGTCGAGGCCGACGCCCTCGGCAAGCACGAGCCAGCGCTCGATGCCGCCATCGCCTTCCTTCGTTCCGTCGTGATCGACGATGCGGCGTATCCACTCGCGCCTGAATGCCGGATCCTCGGCGCGCGATATGAGCGCCGCGTCCTTCAACGGGATGCTGAACTGGTAATAAAAGCGGTTCAACACCCAGGCCTGGACCTGGCCCTTGTCCAGCTTGCCTTCGTGCAGGAGCCGATGGAACGGATGCTTGCTGTGATAACGCTCTTCGCCGATCTGGCGCAGCCGCCGCTCGAACTCCTCCGCCCGCAGCAGTTCGGTCATAGCGTGATCTCCATTCCGTCGAGGCCCACTTCCCAGCCAGCAGCTTCGACCGCGGCTCGCTCCGGCGTGTCGGCAAGGAGGATCGGGTTGGTGTTGTTGATATGCACGAAGATCTTGCGTTTGATATCGAGGCCCTCGAACGCCGCCATGGTTCCATCGGGCTCGGCGACGCTCATGTGTCCCATGCGCTTGCCGGTCTTGCTGCCGACGCCGGCGACAATCATCTCGTCGTCGCGCCACAACGTGCCGTCGAAGAAGACGAGGGGAGCGCCGCGCAGCCGTCGCGCGAGATCGCTCGTCATCGCCGCGCAGCCGGGGATGTAGAAAAAATGCGGGCCCCCGCTGCCGGCGGATATCTTCAACCCCACCGTGTCTTCTTCCTGTGTGCCGAAATTTGGCCCCGCGCTCGGGTCCTCCTGATAAAGCGCCACCTTGCCCGGTACCGGGAAGGCTTCGACGAAGACTCCGGTGCCGGTACCGCCATGATCGGAGACCTCGAACGTTTCTCCCATCGCGAGTGGTCGGCGCTCAACGAATTGCGGATTGAGCACGTTGAAGACGCTGTTGGCCTTGAGGACTGCGAGGACGCGTCGGGTCGCGTAGATGGCGAGCGGATGGCTCTCGCGCAAGGTCAGCAGCCCTGCAACATTGTCCACGTCCGCGTTCGTCAGCACGACGCTGACGATGGGACTATGACGCTTGCCTTCGCGCGGATGAAGCGGCGGATTGTCGCTGATCTGCTGCCGCAAGTCCGGCGAGGCGTTGACGATCACCCAGCGCCGATCGTCGGCGGTGACGGCGAGAGAGGATTGTGTGCGAGGAGGCGCCAACGGATCGCCGGCCCGAGCGCGTCGCGACGCGGCATCATTGCTGTTCCATTGGGGAAAGCCGCCGCCCGCGGCGGACCCCAAGACGAGGAGCCGCAACACCTCAGCGCCGATCCGGAAAAGAAACCGGAGCGCTCCGGGCCGACCGCCTCGCTTCCGCCGTATCCGCGGATCGAACGACGGCTTCGGAGCGCTCCCCGTTCCCGCTTAGATTTCTGCGCAGGCGTAGCTGTTGATTTCGAGGCCGACGCAGATCTCAACGATTTTCGGTGAAGTCCATGCCATCGCACTTCCTCCCACTGGTTGAGCAGCTTTCAGCCACTGATTGTGTGGCTTTTAGTCGGACCGCAAATCCCGACAATTGAACGGTTCCAAGATTAAGGCCAACGCTACGGTAACGCAAGCGCCTTCTTGTTCCGAAGCGCCTTTAAAAGGAGCGATTTTTGGCCCATTTGGAGGCCCAAAATAGAGCCTCCCCAAGGATGGCTGACAGCCGGCGACAGCGGGAACAACGGAAGCCCGTTGTCGGCGCGTGGGGGATCCTGGCTCCGGCGCGAACGGCGCATCACGGATCGAGATGGCTCTGAATTTCGCGGCCGAGGGCGAAGGCTCGCTGCTCGAGCTGAACCGGTAGCTCGCAGACATAGGTCAGCGACCGCTCGCGCTCCTGAAGAATGCGCGTGTCCCAGGTCTGCATCTCCAGCAGATCGTTGCGGCGCGCCATCTGTTCCGGCGTCCCGTTCTGCGGCAGCGCATCGAGCTCGGCCGTCTCCCTCTCGATCTTGGCCGCCAGATCGCGCTGTCGCTTTGCATAGCGTCCGATGCCGGCGATGATCGAGGCGCGATCGCTGTTGATGACGGCCAGCACGCCCGCCGCCAGGGCGGTAAGCTTTCGGCTCTTGTCCGGTCCGGCCTTTGCGGCAAAGGCGGCGATGGCGCTCTTCGCCTCGTCGAGGTCGGTGCGCCGTGCCGCAATCTTGCGTGCGAGATCGGCGATCGTCTCGTCGGCTTGCCAGCTGTCTCCAACCGCGTCGAGCGACGGGCCCGTCCAGACTTGCCCCGGCGAGATCACGGGAACCTTGCGTTGCTGACAAGGCCAGTCCTTGTCCTCGATAACCGCGGCATGGCCGGGCGCGGCCGCCAGCATTGCCGCCAGGATGGTGGCGAGCAGAACCGTCGCACGGCCATGGGCGTGAAGATACGGCCATCTCATCGGCCAGCCTCCCTGAGAGAACCGAAGGGCGCGGACTGTCATCCGGATTGCGCCTCATTCACCCGGCCGGGCCGCCGCGCCGTGCGATGAGGCCGCGCGACGGGTCGTAGCCATAGACCGAGAGCACCGCAAACAGGAGAAACCAGCCGGCTACCCAGAGAAATGCCTCGAGATTGAAGCGCCCATAGAGGGCAAAGCGAATCAGCTCCACGGCGTGGGTGAAGGGATTGTAAGCGCAGATCTGATAGAGCAACGGGCTTGCTTCGCGCACGCGCCAGAGCGGGTAGAGCGCCGAGGAGGCGAAGAACATCGGAAAGATCACGAAGTTCATCACGCCGGCAAAGTTCTCGAGCTGCTTGATCGCAGAGGAGAGAAACAAACCCATCGCTCCCAGCATCAGCCCGGCGAGAACGAGTGCGGGAATCACCGCAATGTAACCGAGCCATGGCGGCTGCACGTCCCAGAACCAGGCGATCGCCAGGAAAACGTAGACCTGCAGGATCGAAACCGTCGTGCCGGCCAGAAGCTTGCAGCCGAGCAGATACCAGCGCGGAAGCGGGCTCACGAGCAGCGTGCGCATGCTGCCCATCTCGCGGTCGTAGACCATGGACAGCGAGCTTTGCATGCCGTTGAAGAGCTGGATCATCGCCACGAGGCCCGGAACGACATAAACCTCGTAGAGCACGTAGGTTTCGTAGGGCGGAATGATGGACACGCCGAGAACCGCGCGGAATCCCGCCGCGAAGATGAAGAGCCAGACGAGCGGGCGCACCAGCGCGGCGATGAAGCGCCCGCGCTGGTGCAAGAAGCGCAGTGCCTCGCGCGAGATGATGCCGTCGAGGCAGCGCAGATAGGCCAGCGGCGTCATGGTTTGTCGATTCCGGTCAATTTGGCGAAGGCCTCGCGAATGTTCGTCGCGTTTGCCTCGCGCGTCACGGCCGCGACATCGCCTTGCGCGAGAAGGCGGCCCTTATGGAGGATCACGACCTGATCCTCGGGCCCTACCTCGTCGATGAGGTGCGTGGCCCACAGCACGCCGATGTTCTCCGATCGGCATAGGTGGCGGACGTGATCGAGCAGAGCCTGGCGGCTTCCGATATCGAGGCCGACGGTCGGCTCGTCGAGCAAAAGCAGGCGCGGGCGGTGCAGGAGCGCTTGTGCGAGCTCGACGCGGCGCATCTGACCGCCGCTCAGTTGTCGGACCTTGACATCGGCGCGATCGAGCAGGTTCTGACGACCGAGCTCCGTTTCGATGCGCTTGGCGGCGTCCCGCCGGCCTATGCCGTGGAGTGCCGCATGATAGCGAAGATTCTGCGCGACCGTGAGATCGAGCTCGAGCGAGCGTTGCTGAAACACGGCACCGATCCGCGCCAACGCCTCGGACGGTCGACGGCGTACGTCGAAGCCATAGACACGGATCGAGCCGCTGCGGTTGTTGTAAAGTCGGGTGGCGAGCGAAAACAGCGTCGTCTTTCCGGCGCCGTTCTGGCCGAGCAGGACGGTGAAGCTGCCGGACGGGATCGAAAACGATATGTCGTCGAGCGCCTTGATCTTGCCGAAGCGGTGGCTCACGCCGGAAACGAGCAGCGCCGGAACGGCCACTGCCGATGCATCGGTCATCGGCGGGATCGAAGGGTCTGGCAACGCTGCCATGGAACCAGTCTGCCTCGCGAGAACTTGCCCCGAACGGTTTCATACGCCACGGGCGGGTGCCGCGCTACGGCGTCACTGCGACGCCCCAGGGCTGGCTCCCGACCGTCACCGATTTGATCACTTTCAGGTCGCCGACATCGATCGCCGAGATATCGTTGCTGAGGCCGTTCGTCGTGTAGAGGCGAGATTGATCGGGATTGAATGCCATTTGCCAAACGCGCTGGCCGACCAGAAGGTAGTCCTTCACCTCATAGGTCTGCTGGTCGATCACCGCGACGCGATTAGCGGGCCCCAGCGCCACGAACGCCAACTTCCCGTCGCGCGTCAGCCGCACCCCGACCGGCTGGAGCGCTTGCGCCTCCAAGCCCGCGACCGCGAATCGGATCGTCTTGGCGATCTTTCGCGTCGCGGCGTCGATGACGGCGACCGTGCCGCCGACTTCGGACGAGACCCAGACATACTTGCCGTCGGCGGAGAATTCGGCGAAGCGCGGGCGCGTGTCGACCAGCACGTTGTCGATGATCTCGTGTGTCGCCGTATCGATGAAGTGCGCCATGCTGGTGGTCTCGGAAGTGGCCACCAGCACCTTGCCGTCCGGGCTGATGCCCATTCCCTCCGGCTCGACGCCGACCGGGATCTGGTCGACGGCGGTTCCCTTCGACACATCGACGACGGTGACCATGGCGTCGTTCTCGTTGGCGATATAAAGCGGATTTCCGGCCGGGCTCAACACGAACTGCTCCGGATCCTCGCCCGACGGCAGCGTGCGGACGATCTCATCGGTCGCCAGGTCCATGACCTGAACCGTGTTGTCGTCGCTCGCGCAGATGTAAAGGAGCTTGTTATCCGGGCTGAGCGTAATCCCGCGCGGACGCTGGCCCACGGGAATCGTCTTGATCACTTCGAGCGTGGCGCCGTCGACGACGGTGATCGTGTTATCCTTCTCGTTGGAAACATAGATCGTCTCCGCGCCGGCAAGGCGCATTGCGACAAGCAGCAGAAGCAACGCGGTTGGGACTGCTGTTGGCAACTTCATGCGGTTTCTCCCGACCCTGGAAGAAGAAGCACGGCAGAGGCCGCGCTCGATACTTACTTCTGCTTGCAGCTCGTTTCCGGGCGGTCCACCCCGAGAGTATCGAGCACGTTGAACTCGTGCAGGAAGCCTTCCTGGGGCGACACCGACACCGTGGTGCGCGCTTCAGCCAGCAAGATCGGCTGGCGCATCTGCCCGTCCCAGTCCCGAAATGTGAGTTTCTGGCCCTTGAATCCGGCAACGCCGAAGTCGGGCGAGCGAATATAGGCATTGACCGTGCCGAAGTCGGTCTTTCTCGTGCGCGTCGCGGCCTCCGAAATGCTGCGAACGGCGAGCCAGGCGGCGTAGTCGCGTTCGGTCATCCAGCGGCCGGCGCGCTTGACGAAGCGGTCCTGCATCTGCGTCGCACCCCACTGCTCGAAATTGGGACTCCAAGCCGTCGGCACGAGGCCCTGCGTGCCCACGACGGGGCGCGGCTCCCAGGTCCGGTAGAGAAGATACTGGCCGAAGGCGTCGCGGACGTCGGACACCACCAGGACGTCGTAATCGACGCCCTGGGTGAACACCGGCATCTGCTTCTGGATCTGCACATAGCCCGTATCGGTGCGCCGGGCGCCGGGCGTGGCATCGAATTCGCGTTCCTCGACGATCTTCGCGTTGAACCGCTTTGCCGATCGACGGATCGCGTCGGCGAACAGTTTGTCGTCGTCCCCCGTTCCGACCACGAGAAACCATTGGAGCCAACGCTTCCATACCAGATATTGCGCCAGCGCGTCCGCTTCCATGGCGTAGCTCGGAATGACATGCAGAAGATTGCGTCGGCATTGTGCGCCGCGCAACGCGTCGTCTTTGGCTCGAACGTTGAAGATCAGCGCGTCCTTCGCTTCCGGCAGGTCGGCAATCGCGAGCAGTTGCGCTGCCGGCAGGTCGGCGACGATGAACTTGCGCCCCTTGGCGAGGAGATCGCGGGATGCGGCGACGACATCGCCGCCCTCCGGAACGACCGCCTCGTCGAGAACAAAATGCTGCTTCGTGAATTGGCCCGTGGTGTTGTTGTCGTCGATGCCGACGCGCGCGCCGAGCAACCCGTTATCGTTCGTGGGCGGATCGACCAGGGAGAGGGGGGCCAGCGCCTTCACCTTCTGCGTGATGTAGGCGACAGATATCTCCGCCACGTCCGAGGACGTATTTTGCGCCATGGCGGCGCCGCCCTGCGCGAAAAGCAAGACCAACAGCGCGCCGACGCAGCCCGCCGCTCGGAGGCGCCACCCGCGCGCAAGGCCGACGGCGACGACAATCGAGGATAAACACAAGGTTAAGCTGTGCATGGGGCGGCTCGGGCTGTCAGGTTGCACAATCGCACTTCATTCGGCCAACCTCACGAGAACGCCAGGCGGTCTCCGAGGAGCGACCGCCTGAGCTCCTCGAGCCGAGCCGGTTCGGCGCGCTCGACCCGCGGTATGTCGACGGAAATGATCGTCGCAACTGCCCCGGGCGACGGCGTCATGAGCACGATCCGGTCAGCCAGCCGCACGACTTCGCGCGTATCGTGCGAGACGAACAGCACGGTCGTCGGCCGGCGCGCCCAGATCTCCAGCAGCAGGCCGCGCAGGCGCTCCGCCGTCGGTTCGTCGAGCGACACGAAAGGTTCGTCCATCAGCAAGAGGTCCGGCTCGACGGCGAAGGCCCGCGCCAGCGCGACGCGGCGGGTCATCCCGATCGACAGCCGCTCGGGATAGGCGTGGCGGAACTCCGAAAGCCCGGTCGCCGCCAACAGCTCGTCGACGATGTCGGAGCGCCGCTGTTCGGCCGTCAGCACCAAATTGATGTTCTCCGCCACGGTGCGCCAGGGCAAGAGCCGCGGCTTCTGAAACACGTAACCGATCGCCGGTCGGCCTTGTCGCGCATCGGACGGAAGGGAGATCGTCCCGATAAAGTCGCGATCGAGCCCGGCAATGATATTGAGCAGCGTCGTCTTGCCGCAACCGGAGGGGCCCAGTACGCAGACAAATTCGCCGGGCGACACGGTGAACTGGAGGTCCTTGAGCGCCACGACGGCCGGCGCGTTGCCGACGCTCGGGAACTGTTTCAGACGGATGTCGATCAGAATCTCGTTCAGCGTCGCCACCGGCTCACTCGCCGTTCGATGGGCCGAAGCAGAAACCATTCGATCATCTGGATGATCGCGACGAATGCAATGGTGTAGGCGAGGATGCTGGCGACGTCGAAGAGCTGGAAAAAGACGTTGATCTGGAAGCCGACACCATTGCTGCGGCCGAGCAGCTCCACCACCAGCACGATCTTCCAGATGAGGGCAAGCCCGGACCGCGCGGCCACGATGAGGAAAGGGGCCAACTCGGGCAGCACGACATGACGCAGCGTCTTTACCGGACCGAAGCGAAAGACCTGCGCCATCTCGAGATAGTCGCGGTTGAGCGCCCGCGCTCCTTCCCGCACGGTGACGACGACAGTCGGAATCTTGTTGAATGCCACCGCCGCAATGGCAGCCGCTTCGACGAGGCCGAACCAGACATAGCAAAGGACGATGGTGACCAGGGCCGGAATATTGAGGAAAAGCACGAGCCAGCCGTCGAAAAAACGATCGAATCGCGGCAACCGCCCCATGGCAAGGCCGATCGCCGCGCCGATCAACATGGCGAGCGAAAAGCTCGCGGCGACGCGAGCAAGCGTGATGCCGACATGATAGGGCAGCGTTCCGTCGGCGATGTCGGCACCGAGGATGACGGCAACCGCTGCCGGCCGCGGCAGCAGCCGCGGCCCGATCAGCATGGAACCGGCCTGCCACAACGCCAGAAGCGCCATGAAGGACACGGCGCGCTGCCACCACGGCAGTCCCGAGGACAGCCATGCACGCATCTCCTTCAGTAGACGACCTCGGGCCAGAACGTGCCGGGCTGCAACGCGCGGCTCTTCCCGACGAGATCTTCCCCGCCGAGCGCGGCCATGATGGCGAACAACCGGCCGGCATCGGCGCGCTCGGCATCGCCCCACCGTTGCGGAATACCGCGCCGGAATTCGTCTCGCAGGGCCAGGAACGTCGCCTGGTCCGGCGGCTGCATCAGCGGCCGCAGCCGTTCCCATTCGGCGTCGGAATCCGCGAGCAGCTGCTTCGCCTTGCGGCTCGCTCGAACCAGCCCGAGCATGTCGTCGCGATGCGCAGCGGCCCAGTCTTCGTCGAAGACATAGCCTATGAGCGGCACGTCGCTGGCGATGCCAAGCTCGCGTGCGGCATCCGCCGCACCGATCAGCTTGCGGAACCCCTTGGCCTCGAGCTGAGCGACGAAATTCCAGTTGCTGATCACGGCATCGATCTTGCCCTGCTCGATCTGCTCGTTGAGGAGGGGCGGCGCGCCGAACACCTTGTCCGTCGCGCTGTCGAGATCGAGGTCGTAGCGTTTCTGGGCCAATGCCCGGATCACGAGCCAACTCTTGTCGATCGGTCCGCCGGCAATGCCGAGACGTCTGCCGCGGAGGTCGGGCAAATCGCGTATCGACGAGTTCGCCGGCACGACGAGAGCGCCGACCGAGGTGGAGTAGGGAACGAAGGTGTAGCGCGCGCCTTCGGCGCGCTGACGCGTCACCCACAGCCAGTCGGTAACGATGACATCGACCGATCTGCCCTGCAGGGCCACCGCGGTGGCGGTGCTGGTGGCGAGGGGGACGACTTCGAGATCGATTCCTTCGGCCTTGTCGAATCCGTTGCGCTTGATGACGTCGAGCTCCCAGCTCACGGTTCCGAATTTGAGGACGCCGACCTTGATCGTTCCGGCGGACGCCGGCAGCGACGTGAGGAGCGCCGCGAGCAGCGACAGGATGCCTGCAAGGAGATGGATCTTCTTGAGCCGGGATGCCATCGGGCCTCCTTCCATGCGCCGCTAGGACCTGCGGCAACCCCTTCCGCGGAGAGGATAGCGACGCGCGGACGCCGGCATGCCGACACACCGCGTTGTTGCCATTGCAGGCGCCTCTATCGCGATGCGGAAGAGCGGTCGAGGATGCATCTCGCCGGCTATTGCGTAACGGGATTATTTTGCTCGTCGAGCAGCGGCACGCCGTAATCGAGCAGGATCTTGTTGATCTCCTGCTGATGCGTTCGGATCAAATCGTTGATCTGGCGTTTCCACTCCGGCTCGTTGAAGCGCACGCCCATGGTAATGCGGTAGTCGAGGCGCGTCATCGCATCCTCCGAACGCAACGGAACGACCACAAGTGGCGTCGACTCCTGCTTGGCGAAATAGCCGGCGATCGGACCCCAAAGAATGCCGACGTCGATCTTGCCGGACGCCACATCGTGCACCAGATCCTGGGCCGGATGATCATAGCGCGTGTCGACCACGAGCGCGTAGGAATGCAGATGCGCCAGCAGCCCCTTCTGGGCCAGCAGCGTCGCCGGAGGTGTGCCGGCGATGACGCCGATCTCGGAGGATCGCAAGGCCTCTTCGTCGAGCGCGTTGAGCGACAACCCGGGGTTCTTGCGATAGACCAGCGCGAACGAGGAGTGATAGTAGGGGTTGGTGTTTTGCAGGAAGTCGTTGCCCGAGATCGTGCCCATGATCAAGTCGCATCGCCGGGCGCGCAACGTGTTGCGTATGAAGCCCTGGGAATCGGGATACCAGGTGTATTGCACCGGCACGCCGAGCGCCTTGGCGAAGAGCTCGGCGATCTTGTTCTCGAAGCCCTCTCCCTTGTCGTTGGAGAAGGGCAGGTTGTTGGGATCCGCACAGACCCGCAATGCCGAGTGATCGACCGCCTCGGCGCTGGCGGCGGAAGCCTGCATCGGCGTCGCCAGCGTCGCTCCGATGACCGCGAGGACCGCCAGCGATCTCAGCTTGGATGCCATCATCGTCATACTCGGCCTGACTGCTCTTGAAATCCGCGAATTAGGACGGCCCGAGGCAGCTCTCCTCGGCCGCTTTCGCCTCCGGGGGCTTGGGCTCGTGCTTCGGCGGCCGACCGCGGCCGACCATGCCGTCCGAGCGCGCCTTCAGATAGGCGTAGATATCGTTCAGATAGCAGACGACGTCGGGGTTGGTTCCGAAGGACGGCATGACGTTCTCGGTGGCGGTCGTGACATTCTTGCGGCCGTTCACGACGACCTCGGCAAACTGATCGTATGTCATCTTCTTCAGAGAATCGACCAAGGCAGGCGCGAAGGAGCTGCCGAGCCCGTCGGGTCCGTGGCACACATGGCAGGTGGACGCATAGCGCCGATATCCGTTGTAGACATACCAGTCCACGGTGCCGTCGGGAGCGATCTTGTACGGGTGCTCGGGATCGAACTCCTGCGCCTTCGATGCCGGCGCGAAGCTCACCGTGACTGCCAGCACGATCAGCAGCCAGATGGTTCGCAGAAGCCGGGGATGCGTATTCATTCAAATTTCCTTCTGTAAGAGGTGTCCTGAGGCAAAACCAATGCCTGTCGAGCCGGAACCGACGCCGAAGGTTCGCTCACAACGGCTGAGCTGCAGCTCGCAATTTGTCCATTGGAAGGCCGCCACGCCGCCCGAGAAAGAAACCCGGCATCCGAACCGAAGTCGGGATGCCGGGTTCTCACACAGGTTGAGGCTAGATAGTGCTCACTCAGACAAGGCAAACACGGTAAGAACGCCGCCGAGCTGCGTGTACTGCGACAGTGCCTTGTATGCGCCCACCGCACCGAGCCCGGCCGTATCTTCCGTCAGACCCGCCGCCAACCCGATCCCGGCCCAGCCGCCGACGCCGGACAATACGGCGATGTACTGCTTGCCGTTGTGCTCGTAGGTCGTGACGTTGCCGATGATGCCGGACGGAGTCTTGAACTTCCACAGCTCCTTGCCGGTTTTCGGATCGACGGCCTTGAGATAGCCTTCGAGCGTGCCGTAAAACACGACATCGCCCGCCGTCGCAAGGGCGCCGCTCCACACCGAGAACGGCTCGGGATCCGACCACAGGATCTTACCCTTGCCCGCATCCCAGGCGATGAAATTGCCGAGATGCGTGCCGCCCGGTGCCGGGTACATGCTGAGCGTGGCTCCGACATAGGGCTGGCCAGCCGTATAGCTCACCCGGAACGGCTCGTAGTCCATGCAGACATGGTTGGTCGGCACGTAGAAGACCTTGTTCTTCGGGTCGAACGCCGCCGGCTGCTGATCCTTGGTGCCGAGCGCCGCCGGGCAGATGCCGGTGGTGTTGACGTCCTCACCCTGGGCATCGGTCGAGTACTTCTGGACCACTTGCGGCCGACCCGTCGTCATGTCGACCTTCGTCGCCCAGTTGACCGCGGGATCGTACTTCTCGGCCACCAGCAGCTCGCCCGTTTCGCGATTGAGGGTGTAGGCGAATCCGTTGCGGTCGAAGTGCACGAGCGCCTTGACCGGCTTACCCTTCACATCGATATCGGCGAGGATCATCTCGTTGATGCCGTCGTAGTCCCACTCGTCGTGGGGCGTCATCTGGTAGACCCACTTGGCCATGCCGGTGTCCGGATCGCGGGCGAAGATGGTCATGGACCACTTGTTGTCGCCCGGGCGCTGCTTGGGATTCCAGGTGCTGGGGTTGCCGGAGCCGTAATAGATCAGGTTCAGCTCCGGATCGTAGGAGTACCAGCCCCAGGTGGTGCCGCCGCCGATCTTCCACTGATCGCCTTGCCAGGTCTTCAGGCTGGAATCCTTGCCGACCGGCTTGCCGAGCTCGGTGGTCTTCTCGGGATCGAACAGGATGTCGCTGTCCGGCCCCATCGAATAGGCACGCCAGACCCGCTTGCCGTCGGCGAGGTTGTAAGCGGTCAGGCTGCCGCGCACGCCGAACTCGCCGCCGCTGATGCCAATGAAGACCTTGTCCTTGACCACCATCGGCGCGCTGGTGCCGGTTTCGCCCTTCTTCGGATCGCCGTTGACCGCCGTCCAGACCACCTTGCCGGTCTTGGCGTCGAGCGCCACGACCGTGGTGTCCGCTTGGTGCAGAATGATCTTGCCGTCGCCATAGGCCACGCCGCGGTTGACCGTGTCGCAGCACATCACAGGGATCGTGTCGGGATCCTGCTTCGGCTCGTATTTCCACAAGACCCGCCCGTCGTCATTGAGATCGAGGGCGTAAACGATATTGGGGAAGGGCGTGTGGACATACATGACGTTGCCGATGATCAGCGGTCCGCCCTCGTGGCCACGAAGAACGCCCGTCGAGAAGGTCCACGCGACCTGCAGGTCTTTGACGTTGGACTTGGTGATCTGCTTGAGTTCGCTATAACGCCAATTCGCGTAGTTGCCGGTGGGCATGACCCATTCTTTGGGATTGCCCTGCATCTTCAGGAGTTCTTCGTTCGCCGTCGCGACTGCCGGCAGAGCGGCAGTGAAGGCGACGGCCAAGGCACCTGCCGTAACTAATGTCAGCCTCATCGCGGTACTCCTCCCTAAGCTCAACAGGCATGCAGCCACTTCCCCAGACGGACACGGGGGGCCTTGTTTTGTGTTGCCGACGCTGTTGCTGGTGAGTGGTTCGCTAGGACAACACCTCCGTCTTAGAGGCGGCCGGCTCTTGCCAGCTCGTTCGTTACGATTGTCCGCAGGGACGTGCTTCGTTGAGTGCCCCAGTCCCTCGTTCGGTTGAATCCGATCAGAGGGTAGCGACGTTTGTTATTATAGGGGTATCGCAACCGCCGGCAAGTGTCCTTCGCAAAATTCTCATTGACCGGTGGCCGCGACTGTTGTCGTGGCATGGATGCGCAGCCATTGCTTGACGATGATTGTGCAGTGCAATGTCGATACGGGCTGCGTCGAACTCTCAGATCGAACGAGGTGGCACCATGGTTGTTCCAGCCGCAAACGCCGCCCTTCGCGCCTGCAGCGCACTCCATCGCTACGGCGCAGACGGCGCCTCTGCCATGGCCGTGCGGCCAAGACGGTTCGCAGCCGCAGTGACGATGCTGATATGCGCATTCGCGGGCACGCCCGCGGCAGCGGCGGATATGACCGTCGACGAGGTGAAGGCGCTGCTGGCGGTTCACCAAGGTGCCGGGCGGCCCGATCTCGCCAACAAGGATCTTGCCGGGCTCGACTTGTCCGGGATCGATTTTCGTGGCGCCGATCTCACGGGCGCCAATCTGAAGCGCGCGAACTTGCAGGGAGCGGATCTTTCCGACGCCACTCTCGATCTCGCCATTCTGCGAGGAGCCGATCTGCGCGGCGCCACGCTGCACGGCGCAAGCGCATTCTCTACCATCTTCGCACAGGCCGATCTCAGCGGTGCCGATCTGTCTGGCGGCAATTTCGTCAGCAACATGGAGAGCGCCAACCTCGAGGGAGCCAATCTCTCCGGCGCGGCCATGGGTGCCGACATGCGCAACCAGTCGATGGGGTTGATGCGGCTGTCGCTGCGCAATGCCAATTTGCACGGCGCCAATCTCTCCGGCGCCGACCTGTCGCGGGCCATGATCGAGTTCGCGAATTTCTCCGGCGCCAACTTGGCCGACGCCAATCTGATGCGCGCCGAGGCGGGTGGCGCCGACTTCTCGGGCGCCGATCTGACCGGCGCCAACTTCACCGAGGTCGATTTGCAGAGCGCCCGTCTCACCGGCGCTCGGGGCATCGACAAGATCGTCGGCCTCGATCGGGCTCTCAATCGCGATACGGCCCGCTTCGACTAGCCGATAGGGCGAGGCGCATCGGCCGCCATCGGAACGGCGCTTCAGAAGCAGCGGACTTCTGCCTCCGCCTGCGCCCGCCTCAGATCGGCCACGACACCCTTGACCCAGCTGGGGTCGCGGAAGATGCCCGTATTCTCGCCCGGCACTTGCGACATGCTGAGGATCGTCTCGGCTTGCACGTACTTGTCGTAGGGAATGATCGAGGAGACCACGTCGATGCTGCAGGAGCAGCGGCGCAGCACCTCCTGCGTCTCTCCGTTGCTCGCCATGCAGGCGAAGACGTAGTCCGCGAGCGCTTCGGTCGGATAATCCGAGTCCGAAGCCGCCATCGCGCCGGACGACCCAAAGCCGGTACCGATCAGGGCGAGAGCCAATGCAAACCGCCTCATGGACGACCCCTCCCTTTCCGAAGGCGAGTATTTCCGCTTGCCGACAATTGCTTGAGCAAGGCCGCAACCGGATCATCTTAAGCTCAATATAGAACATGGCCGAATGCAACATGGCCGGCCGTGTTCGGGAAGAGGCGGCAGCCGGAGCTGCCGAGAGGATTTGCTGGCCGTTCGCGCGAGCCGCCGCCCTCCGGGCGACGGCTTGCCCGGGGCGGGCCCGCATTGTTTTAGCCTAGGGTTTCTGACATGCTGAACCCTCTTACGCCACGGAGCGTGGTCTCCGGCATGGCGGAAGAGCGGGCGGACAATGTCGATGAAGCAGTTGCAGGCCACCTCAATGACGGCACCAATGACGGCATCCGATCGCGAAGCGGTTGGCGAAGACCTCTACCGTATTTTCGTCAAGGACCTGGTGCTAACCTGCAGCATCGGTGCCTATCCGGAGGAACGCCTCAAGCCGCAGCGCGTCCGCTTCAACGTGGATCTGCGCGCGCGGGCATCGGCCGGCCCGATCGACGACAATCTGGCCAATGTCTTCTCGTACGATACCGTGACGGCGGGCATCCGGCGGCTGGTCGCCGGCGGGCACATCAATCTGGTGGAGACCCTGGCCGAACAGATCGCCGAGCACTGCCTTGCGGATCCACGGATCGTGGAAGTGCGGGTGAGCGTCGAGAAATTGGATATCGAGCCCGCCGCGGCTGGCGTCGGCATCGAGATCGAGCGTCGCCGGCATTCTTATCCGCCCGTCGCCGATCTTTTCCCCAGGCTCGCCGGCGGTGTGGCGAGAGATCCGCGTCGCCGGGGCAGCGGCGGCTCCTGATCTCGCGCGTCGCACGGACGATATCGCCCATGACTTTTGGCCGTCCCGACGGCGGCCACCCGCTATGGATCGTCAAGCTGGGCGGAAGCCTTGCGCGCTCGCCGGCGCTTCCGGCCTGGCTCGATGCGATCGCGACGGGCGGCGGCATGCTCGTGTTGGTTCCCGGCGGCGGCTCCTTCGCCGACGAAGTGCGCGCGATGCAGCGCCGCTGGGGCTTCGACGATGCGACAGCGCACCGCTTGGCGCTTCTCGCCATGGAGCAATATGGGCTGATGCTGGCGTCCTTGCAGCCGCAACTGCAACCCGCCACCAGCCGATCGGAGATCGCGCGCGTGCTGGGGAGCGACGGCGTTCCGGTGTGGTTGCCGACCCGCATGGCGCTCGGCCGCCCCGACATTCCGGAGAGTTGGGACGTCACCTCCGACAGTCTCGCGGCCTGGCTGGCTGCCCAGCTCCAGGCCGACGGCCTGGTCCTCGTCAAGTCCGTGCCGGTCGCGGAGGGCAGCACGATCGACGATCTTGTCCGCCTCGGCACCGTCGATCCGCTGCTGCCGGCATTCCTCGGTCGCGGCGTGCCCGACTGCCGTTGCATCGATGTCGGCCAACATGCCGCGATGAAGGAGGCGCTTGGCAAGCATCGGATCGCGGGCACGCGCGTGATCCTGCGGGCCGAGGCCGGCTGAGCCGCGACCGAGGCCGATTGCGACCGCTTCGGGCCGTGTTAACATCGCTCGGCGGTCCGCCCGGCCGCCTGTTCCATGGCAGGAGAATCTCGCGCATGCCGAAGAAGGTCCGAACGCCTCGTCTCGCCTGGGCGCTGACGGGGTCGGGACACTTCTTCACCGAGAGCCTGGCGCTGATGAGCCGCATCGCCGACATCGACGTCTTCGTCAGCCGGGCGGCCGCAGAGGTCGTCCGTATGTATCGCGACGACATCAACAAGCTGCCGGCGGGCGCGCGCATCTTCAAGGACACCACGGCGAGCGCGGCGCCCGTGGGGCTGTTTTATCACGGCGTCTATCACACGCTGGTGGTGGCGCCGGCAACCTCGAACACCGTCGCCAAGTGCGTATGCGGCATTTCCGACACGCTGGCGACCAACGTGTTCGCCCAGGCCGGCAAGTGCCGAATTCCCACCATCGTCTTCGCTTGCGATACGGCGCCGGAGCTGGACACGATGGCACCCGACGGCATGGTCAAGGTGTTTCCGCGCCGCGTCGATCTCGAGAACGTCGAGCGCCTGAAGACGTTCGAGGCGACCCAGGTCGTCGAATCGATGGCGGAGCTCGAAGAGGCGCTCCGCGCCCGCTTCTCATGCCTGAACATATCCTATTCCTGACCGGACGGCTGGCACGGCCGCGCGTCGCCAAGGTGCTCGAGGCGATGCAGCCGACGGAATTCACCTACGACGTTCACGATCTCGGCGTGAAGGTGGCGGCGCTGATGACGGCCGACTTGATTCGCCGTCGACTGCCGCGCCCGCTCAAAGCCGACCGTGTCGTGCTGCCGGGCCGCTGCCGCGCCGACCTCGACTCTTTGAGCGCGCATTTCGAAACGCGCTTCCAGCGCGGACCCGACGACATCAGGGATCTGCCCGAATTCTTCGGCAGGAAGGGCGGCCCGCGCGACCTGTCGCGCCACGACGTGCGCATCTTCGCCGAGATCGTCGAGGCGCCGACGCTCGATCTCGCCGGCATCATGCGCCGCGCCGAGGCCTACCGCACCGCGGGCGCCGATGTCATCGACATAGGCTGTCTCCCGGACACGCCGTTCCCGCATCTCGAGGAGACCGTGTCGACATTGCGCGGGGCGGGCTTCACCGTCAGCGTCGATTCCGCCAACCCCGAGGAGCTGCGGCGCGGTGGGCGCGCCGGAGCCGACTATCTGCTGAGCCTCAGCGAAGAGACCTTGGCGATCGCCGACGAGGTCGCGGCCGTGCCGGTGCTGATCCCCGCACGGCACGGCGATCTCGTGTCCCTGTTGCGAGCGATGGACGAGCTGGATGCGCGCGGCCGGCGCTATCTCGCCGATCCGATCCTCGATCCGATCCATTTCGGCTTCACCGAATCCCTCGGCCGTTATGCCGAGCTGCGCCGCCGCCGGCCTCATGCCGACATCCTGATGGGCACCGGAAACCTGACGGAGCTCACCGACGCCGACAGCACCGGCGTGAACGCCATGCTCATGGGCATCGTCTCGGAGCTGCGCATCACCAACGTGCTCGTTGTGCAGGTGAGCCCTCACTGCCGGCGTGCGGTGGAGGAGACGGACGCGGCGCGCCGGATCATGTTCGCGGCGCGCGAGGAGGGAAGCCTGCCCTCGGGCATCGACGCGGCGCTCTTGTGCCTGCGCGACCGCAAGCCCTTCGCCAGCACGCCGGCCGAAATCGCCGAGCTGGCGGCGCAGGTGAGCGACGACAGCTTCCGCATCGAGATCGCCGAGGACGGCATTCACGTCTACAACCGGCGCGGCCACCACGTCGTCGTCGATCCCTACGACGTCTTTCCGCGGCTGCAGGTCGAGAAGGACGGCAGCCATGCCTACTATCTCGGCGTCGAGATCGCCAAGGCGCAGATCGCCTGGCAGCTCGGCAAGCGCTATGTTCAGGATCAGCCTCTCTCCTGGGGCTGCGCCGTCGATCGTCCGGCGGAGGATCTGGCGCGGCTCAAGGAAGCGGGCACGACGCTGCACGCCAGGCAGAGGAAGCGGACGCGCACATGATCCGCGAGACGATCGTCACGACGCAGGACCGCGACGGCCGGGTGCACATCGCGCCGATCGGCCTGATCGAGGAAGGGGACGGCCTTGTCATCGCCCCGTTCCGGCCGTCGACGACGCTCGACAATCTCCAAGCCAGCCCCTACGCCGTCGCCAATTATACCGATGACGTCCTCGTCTTCGCCGGCTGCCTCACCGGCCGGCGCGACTGGCCGACGCGCCCGGCGACGAAGGTGCCGGGCGCCGTCCTCGCGCAGGCGCTGAGCCACGCCGAGCTCGTGGTCGAGCGCGTAACCGAGGATGCGGTGCGCCCGCGTTTCCTGTGCCGCGTCGTGCATGAGGAGACGCACGCGCCCTTCCGGGGATTCAACCGCGCCAAGGCGGCGATCGTCGAGGCGGCCATTCTGGTGAGCCGGCTGCAAATGCTGCCCCTGGACAAGATCGAGCGGGAGATTGCCTATTTGCAGATCGCGATCGACAAGACCGCGGGCCCACGCGAGCGACAGGCCTGGGACTGGCTGATGGAGCGCATTGGGGCGCATAAGGCGCAAAGCGAGAAGGTGACCGGACGATGACGGCTGTGTTGGCGAGCGTGACCTCGATCGAGGAGGCGGAACTCGTGCTGGCTGCCGGCGCCGACCTGATCGATCTCAAGGATCCGTCGGCGGGCGCCTTGGGCGCGCTGCCGGGAGAGACGATCCGCGCCGTCGTCGCGCGGATCGCCGGTCGGCGCCCCGTCAGTGCCACGGTCGGGGATTTGCCGATGGTGCCCAGGACTGTCGCCACGGCGGTGGCGCGGGCCGCCAGGCTCGGCGTCGACATCGTCAAGGTCGGTCTGTTTCCCGGGGGCAACCGCGAGGCCTGCCTTGAGGTGCTCGCCGACGAAGCGCGGCGCGGGCGGCGCATCGTCCTTGTGATGTTCGCCGATCAGCGACTGGACTTCTCGCTGATCGAGCGGGCGCGCGATCTCGGGCTTGCCGGGGTCATGCTCGATACCGCCGACAAGCGCGGCGGCGGTCTGCGGCGTCATCTCGACGAGGCGACACTGGCCGCATTCACCGCTCGCGCACGGGGCGCCGGGCTGCTTTGCGGCCTGGCCGGGTCGCTCGCTCTCGCCGACATCCCGGCGCTGTTGCCGTTGCGGCCCGATTATCTGGGATTCCGCGGGGCTTTGTGCCGCGACGGCCGAACCACGGCGCTCGATCCTGCGCGGGTCCGCGCCGTCTGCGCTGCCGTGCGCGGCGCGTCGGCCGGCCAGCCGGCAGCCGTCAGGGCTGCGATCGCCGCCGCCGGCGCACAGCGTGCCGCCCATTCGCGCACATCCGCCGGCCCCGAGACGAGCGCGGCGAAATCGGTGTAGGGCCGTCCCAAGCGTTCAGCCAGCTTGATCGCAAGGAAGCGACCGACGCCGGCGCCGACGACGGGGGCCTCCTCGGGCAGAAACCCCCGCGACAGCACGCGCTCGGCCGCAAGCTGGATCGTTTGCAGCTGCCGTTCGGCCAGATGCCGCGCGAGCCGGCGCCAGGCCGTCATGTCCGCCGTCTCCATGTCACGGCCGAGCATGCGCGCGAGCCGGCGCGCGCTCTCTTCCGCGCTCTTGCCGCGGCCGTCCGCGGTCGCGTGCTGGTCGGCGTCCTCGGGCAGCGCCCCGGTCAGGCGGTGGATGTCGGCGGTGGTGGCAAAATACTCGGCCATCAGGCGCTGCCGTTCGCCCGCGAAGGGAACCGTGTCGGCGAGCGCCATCACGGGCGTGCGCGTAACGCCCGTATAGACGAGTTCCTCCGAGACCATCCGCTCCTCGTCGGCAAAGCCGGTCGCTTGAACGCGGTCGCCAGCGAAGGGAACGAGGTCCGTGGTCGTGCTGCCGATATCGACGAACAGGCCCGTCTCGCAGCGCGCGGCGACGAAGCGGGCGCTCGCGTGCCAGTTGGCGGAGGCGACCTCACGCATGCGGCGCACGGCTTCCCCGGGCGCGATGAACCCCGCCTCTCCCGCGTAGACCCGCAAATCCGCTTCCGGAAACGCCGTGCGCATGGCGCAGGTCAGCCGATCGACGCCCTCGGCGCGATTGCGGAAGAGATCGACCAGCTCGCCCGTCATGGTGATACCGTGGCGGCGCGTCGGCGCGAGCTGCGCCTGCGCCTCGCCGAGGGCCTGCCGCAACTGGTCGAGGCCCTTCCACAGCGCGCAAGGCACCTGAAGGGCCGCCTGCAAACGGCCTCGGGCGTCGCTCTGAACGGCCTTCAGATGCGCACCCCCCAGGTCCCATCCGGTGGCCAACCCCTCACGGTGCGGCGGCATCGGTCCTCACCAGTTGCGGCCGCACAGGCTGCGGAATGGCGATCGCGGAGAGATCCGCCTCGAGCAGCCGCAGCACGGGCGCGGCCGGATTGGCGCCCAGAGCACGGCGCAGACCCACATAGGATGTCGTCAGCCTCGGATTGATCTCGAGCACGACAGGCCCATCCGACGCCTCGACGAGATCGATGCCGGCATGACCCCAGAGATCCGGCAAGGCGGTGGCGATGCGCGCCGCCAGGGGCTCATAGACGGCGCGACGATCTTCGGCTCCGCCGACAACACCGCCGCGATAATGGAAGCGACCGCCTTCGATGCAGACGTCCTGGCTGTTGCAGCTCAAGAGCGCCACCTGCCCGTCACAGCACAAGAGCGACAGGCTCGCGGCCGCGCCCGGCAGATAGGGCTGGATGGCGAACCGGGCGATGTCTCGGCGCGATGCCGCCCAGCTCCCGATATCGGCCGCATTGTAAAAAAGGAGCGTGTCCTCCGACCCGGCGCCATCGTCGGGCTTCACCACCCACCCGACGTTGCTCGGCGGAAGGCCATCGGCGAGCGCCGAGAGCAGGGGCAGGGTCGGCACCGCCGCGATGCCGTGCGCCGCCAATTGCGCTGCGGTCTTCCGTTTGCTGGCCGCCAGCCTTATAGCGGCCGGTGGGCTGCCGAGCAGCCGGCGTCCGCGCTCGCAGACGAGCGTGCTGAGCCGCTCCAGAAGGCCATCGGTCTCGGGCGCGATCGGCCACACCGCATCGGCGTCGGCCATGATCCGGCGCCAGGCCGCCCAGGGATCTTCGCTCTCACCGATGCGAACGAGCGTGCAAGGAAGGCCCGGGTCGGGCAGCCGGCCGTCGCGCGCGGCAACAAGCTCGATCTGCGGCAGTTCGGCGAGGTCCTTGACAAGCGCCTGCAGCATCATGTCGCCTTCCCGACACAGACTTTCCGGCAGCGGCGCGCCGGCAAACCCGCCGCCGGTCACGAACTCGCACACGAAAACGTGCAAGCCCCGCCTCCATGAACGTCATTCCTGTCATCGATCTCAAGGCCGGCGAGGTGGTCCACGCCCGCCGCGGCGAGCGCCACAGCTATCGGCCCGTCGTCTCGCAGCTCTGTCGCGGCAGCCGGCCGCACGACATCGTGGCGGCATTCCTGGATCTCTATCCGTTCGACAGGCTCTATATCGCCGATCTGGATGCGATCCAGGGGAAGGGCAACAACGGCACCGCTGTTGCCGCGCTCCACGAAGCCTTTCCGCAACTGGAGCTTTGGGTCGACAGCGGACTGGGCGATGCGACTGCATGCCGGGCTTGGCTGGCGCGGGGGCTTGGACATCTCGTCCTGGGCAGCGAAGCGATAGGCGAGGCGCATATGCTGCATCAGCTCGGTGACGCGATAGCGGCCGGGCGCTTGGTGCTGTCGCTCGACTTCCGGGACGACCGGTTTCTGGGGCCTCCCGATCTGTTGGCGCAGGTCGAGGCGTGGCCGGCGCGCGTCATCGTCATGACGTTGAGCCGGGTCGGCAGCGGGTCGGGCCCGGATTTTGCTCGGCTGGACGAGATGGCACGGCAGGCGAGGGGCCGACAAATCTTCGCCGCCGGCGGGGTGCGCGGCGGCGAAGACTTGCTCGAGCTTGCCAGACGAGGCGTGAGCGGCGTCCTCGTCGCCACCGCGCTTCACGATCGGCGCATCGGCCGGGCCGACATCGCCGCGGTCGCGACCGCGTCCGCCTCGCCCTGACGTTCGTCGGCTCAGGCGGCGAACGGGTGCTTCACCGTGTCTTTCTTGGCCAGGACGTCCTTCGCCTTCGGTTCGCCGGCGACGGCCCGCTTGATCGATTCCTTCGTGGCCCGATAGTTGAAGTCCTGGATCTTCTTGTCGTCGGCCGCTTCCCAGTGGATGAAGACGCCCACGCAGATGTAGAGGTCGTCCGCCTCGTCGGCCGGAATGGTTCCGTCCGCGACGCAGTCGGCGACCGCCCTGGCGACGGCCGTTTGCGCCGGCCCGAACATCTGCACGGCCTGCTTTGCCGATTTGATCGTCACCTTGTTGTAGAGGATCGTGTTCGGCTTGCAGGGCAGATTCGGCGCAACCACGGCCAGCAGGGTGGTGAATCCGTCCTTGTTGTTGGTGAGGGCGTTGCAGAAAGCGGTTTCGGCGGCGCTGCCGCGCGGGCCCATGATCAGATCGATGTGAGCGACCTCGTTGCCTTCGCCCACGAGCGATTCACCCACGAGCACTTTGTTGATCTTGGCCATCAGACAATCCTCCCTATGCGAACGGTTTCGACACCGAAATGCCTGCGCGACCGGGGGCCCGAACGCGCAAGGCCTGCCGGGTGAGTCATCTCCCTCTCTCCCGGCGCACGGCGCCATCCTTGTTTGCAGCGTCCGTTCGCAACTGCGAACGGACCGGTTGGCCAGACAGCACCCCCCTGACGAACAGAGGACACGCGGAGCGGATGGTAGTCTCAATGTCCGGCCGACAGCAAGGCCGTTTGGCCGCCGACATGGTTCGTAAATGTCCCGACGCTCGTGTCAGCGCCGCATTTCGGCGGCAGCCCGCGCAATTTCGAGCCGCAGCGCAAACAGACTGGCCACGGTAAGGTCGGCGCTGGTGCCGGGGTTCACGCCTTGAACCTTGAGCGCCGCGTCAAACGCCAGCAGCGCCGCCATCATGTCGCCGGGCGATGCCTGAGACAGCAGCTCGGCGTCCAGACGCCAGGCGGCGTGGCGCGTCTCTTCCGCGCAAGCGATACCGAACTTGCGAACGATATGGCTATCGGGAAAGGCCGATAGAAATCCGAGATAGGCGGAGGTCGTCGCCCAACGAATGTCACACCAACGAGCAAGTCCCACCGCCAGACGCGGCAGGCCCAGCTCGAAGACGTCGTGAAACCCGGTCGCATATTGGCGGGCGATCCGGTCGCGCTCGCGGGCTGCCGCCATCGCCATCCGCAGCGTCACGGTTGCCGGCTGCCGGACATCGTGCTCGGGCACCTCGCCGAGACCGGCCGGCGCGGCGAGGCGAATGGCCGCAAAGGCCTGCTCCGCGTCGGCCCGATCGAGGCCGGACAGAACATCGCCCAGCGCCTCGCGGAGCCCCCCGTCGCTTGCCGTCATGGCGGCCGCGGCCAACGGTGCCGAGAGCAGCACGATGCCGAGATTGGTATTGCAACCCACGGCGTCCCGGGTCCGGCGGATCGCTTCGTAGATGCGCATGCCGATGGAGAGGCCCGGCTCTGCCATAACTGGCGCGCTGGCTCTGGCGCTCGCCTCGAAATCGGCGACGGTCATCCGATGTCCCTCGGCCAGGGCGTGAACATTGCCGGGTTTGAGCGATTGCAGCTCCACCCGGCACGCGTCGAGATAGGCTTGCGCGATCCAGTCGTTCGCCGCGGTCATCGCCCTGCGACCACGCGCGCGGGCGCTGTCCGCCGGCGCCGCTCCGGTGCCTTGCGCAGCCGGGCGAGGAAATCGGCGGCGAGCGCGTCGGCGATGTCCACCCGGCTCACCCGCTGCAGCGCCTTCCAAGCCGGCATGCTGTTGACCTCGAGAACCTGCAGCCGACCTTGCGCGTCGGCGATGATATCGACCCCTGCATAGCCGGCGCCGACCGCGTCGGCTGCGGCGAGCGCCAACTCCGCAAGCTCGCCCGTCGCGGGCGTTGCTTCGCAACGCGCGCCGCGCGCGGCATTGGTGCGCCACTCGACGCCGTGACGGATCATTGCGGCGACGGCCCGCTTGCCCACGACGAACACGCGCCAGTCATGCCAGCCGGCCGACGGCCCCGCGACATAGCGCTGCAGATAGAAAACGCCGGATATCTCCTCGACAGGCGGCAGGGCGCTCGCGCCGTCGACGAGGCGCAGGCCGCAGCCCTGCGAGCCGAACAGCGGCTTCAGCACCAGCGGCCGGCTCGGCCGGGCTTCGGCACGCGCAATGGCGCGCGCCCGATCGAAAGATTCCACCGTCCAGGTCGGCGGCGTCGGAACGCCCCGGCATTGCAACAGAAAGCTGGTCATCGACTTGTCGACGCAGCGCTCGGTGACGCGGGCATCGTTGTAGACCGGCACGCCCAGCTCGTGCAGCGCATGGAGCACGCCAAGGCGCATGGTGACCTGCTCGAAACTGCCGGCGGAAATCTGGCGCAGGAACGCGCCGTCGGGCAGTTCGTCCGCGAAGCCCGGCAGGATCAAACCGTGCTTCGCGCCGGTGTCGAAGCCGCATTGCTTCAAGGAGACGCAGACCGTCTCCGCGCCGTGAGCCGCGAACGCCTCGGTCAGATGGCGGGCATGCCAATCGGGCTGATCGACGAAGAGAGCAACTCTAGGCCGTGGCGCCATGACCGAAAGACCTGTCGAGGAGGGTCGGGTTCAGCTGGCCGGCCGTGAAGCTTCGTCCGCTGTCGAGCGCTGTCACCGTCACGCGCGCCGGGCTGAACAACAACCGATCCATGGCGTAGAAGTCGCCCTTGTACGACTTGAATATCTCGGCAAACGGGCGACCATAGTCGCGCGAGCCCGCGCTCGGCAGGTTCTCGGCCAACGTCTTCGCCTCGTCGTCCGGCCCGCGCACGAACAGCTGCACGGCACCGCCATAGATGATCGCATCGTTCGTCCGCCCCATGGCCTCGACGAAGGAGGGAGCCGGCGGTGGCAGCGGGGCCGCCCCCATGCCGTCGACGACGCGCTCGAGCGGGAAATGCAGCTCGTGCAGCTTGTGGAGCGCGACCTCGAGGACGCGCGCAACGATCTGCACCGTGCCGGCGAGGCTGCTTGTCGGCGTCAGGATCAGGGTCAGCCGGTCGGGCGCAATCCCGCAACCTTGCACGACCTTCTCGATCAGCTCGGCCGGCGGCCGCTTGGCCACCTCGAGGACGAGGCAGGCGGTATCGGCCGCATCACGGTAGCCAAGCTCGTCGAACAGCGGCTCCTTGGCGGCCAGCGCACGACCCGGGCCGGAGCCGAGCGCGTAAAAAGCATCCTTGCCTTTGCCCACGGCAAGCTGCCAACCGGCGAGCTGGCTGCCCAGGCAAGCCAGCACCGGATCGCTGGTGTGGACGTGAAGCATCCAGGGCCAATGTGCGAAGGGACTGCCAGCGATGAGATGGACATGCCCCATGCCGGCCATGCAGATTTCGGCGATGCGCAAGCCCGCCTCGATGCCCCCGGGGCAATCGATGCCGGCATCGACGACGATGGCGCCGCGGTGAGCCTTCTCCACTCGAAGCCGCAACTGCGCGGCCTCGTCGACCAGGCGGCGAACCAGCGCCGCGGCTTGGCCGTTCAGGCTGACGCGCTGTGCAGTAACGGGAGCGTTTACTCTCATGCGAAAATCCCGATCGCCGCTCAGCCGTTCGCCGCCGCGCTGCTGTGCGGCAGTCCGCTCGCAACCTCGTCCGCCTGCAACTGGGACAGCACAGCCGCGACCCGACGGTCGGCGAGCGCGCGCACCGCGGCGGCGGTCGGCGCCGAAGCCAGTACCGTGCATACAGGTGCACCCGCCTCGATGCGGCCGCCAGGCGCCGGACGGTCGGCGACCCAGTCGGGCCATCGCGTCCCGATGGGCACAAGCGAAGGCCGGTCCGCATAGACGACCGCCATCGCGGTGGCCTGTGGCGCCGCGTGCCGGCGGTCCGGAAGCTCGCCTTCGCAGGCGCGCAAGTGCAGCTCGAACAGCCCGACCGGGTCCGCCCCGTCGAAGATGTCCAGATTGGCGCCCGGCCGTGGGTTGACCTCGATCACGGCGAACCCATCGCCTTCGACCAGCATGTCGAGGCTGTTGAGGCCGACCAACCCGATCTCCCGCACAAGGGCATCGAGCAAAGCGGCGATCTCCTTCACCAGTTTCTCGCCAATCGGCGCAGGCTGCAGCGCGCCGCCGAAGCGAAAGGAGGCGGCGCCGCTGCCGGGCCAAACCCATTGCTCGCTGAACCCGAGCAGAAGGCCGCGCCGCCCGTCGGCCAGAAACGATGCGCCGACGGTCCGGCCCGGCAGGCGGCGTTGATAATAGTGATCCGGCCGATCTTCCATCGCCGCGGCGGTGGCCGGCGCGACATGGCTGCCGCCCGACGCGCCGATGCGCTTCACCAGCCATCCGGACGGATCGGCCGGAGGCGCGAAAGAAACGGCGGGGTGGGGGATGGCGAGGCGGTCGAGAAGCCCGAAGAAGGCGCGCGGATCCTTGGTCAGATCGATCGTCTCCGGCCGGTTGCCGTAAAGCCGGCGCCCCCGGCACAGCTTGGCAAGCAGCCGCGGGCGGTCTTCGAGGCCCGAGCCATAGACCAGCCCGTAGGCAGGCGGCGAAGACGCCGGCGCCAAGTGCTCGGCCGCTGCCAGCAGCGCCGCCTCGTCGAAGCCCCGCTCGAGGCTCCCCTCGACAACGACGCTGTCGACGGCATGGCTGCGCGTATCGGTGTCGCCAAAGAGATCCAGCACATAGACGTGCCGGCCGGCGCGCGCGGCGGCGACGGCCAAGGCCCGGCCGGATAGCGCGACGATGAGATATGCGGCCGGCTCAGCCAATGATCTCTCGCGCCAACTGGAAGGCGTCGCGGAAGTCGAGATAGAGCGGTTTTTCGGCCTCGGTCATCTTGCGGAACAATCCGACTTCGACCTTGTATTTCACGTTGCCGATCGCGAGCGGGCCAATACCGACACCGTTGCCGCTCTCCAGCGGCTTGCCGTCGTCCTGAAGGCCGACCCCTTCGATGCCGGCGGGCGGCACCGCGTTGACATCGGCGGCGACCTTGAGGGTGCCAACCTGCCCGAGCTGCGTCTTGCTCAGGATCTGCAGGCCGGCTCTGCCGGCGGCGAGCACCACGTCGGCATCCTTCATCGCAGCCACCTTCAACGCGTCGGTGCTGCCGTCGGCGTGGGCCATATCGACCCTGAACCGCGCCTTGGCGTCTTCGGCCAGTTTCTTGACTCGCGTCGGTCCATCATAGCCGATCAGCGTGGCGCGCGCGCCTTCGCGCGCCGCAATGACCGCGGCCGAGAAACCAACCACACCGGTGCCACCGAACACCGCCACCTTGCAGGCCGAAAGCACGGTCGAAAATTTTTCCTTCAGAGTCTTCTCCACGCACGCCACCATGGCTGCTGCCGTCGTGAAGGACCCCGCAGGATCGGCGAACACCGAGATGGCGAAGGGCGGCACCATGGCTTTGCGCGCCGCATCGAGCATGTCGAGGGCGAGAATGGCGTTGCGGCCGCCGATGAACACGGCCGTGCGTTTGGCGAGCTTGGAGTTGCGCGAGAAGATCGCGTCCTGGACGAGACCGGTCACATCGCCGATCTCGACGCCGGTGTACGGAACGACGGTGTTGAATCCGGCATCGAGCGCCATGTTCACGTCGAAGGGGCTGACATGGCGCAGCGGGCTCAACATGTGCAGTATGAACGGAGCTTCCATCTCGTCCCCCAAAAAGGCCGCAGCGGCCGGCAAAAGCGGAGTTTTGGCCCGTGACCCCGGCGAACACAAGGGGTTTGGCATGGAGACTGTTCAAGAAATTGTCACGGCCCTAACGCCAGAATTTTCTCACCGGGCGATCGAGAATGCGCACCATGCCGGTCATGGGCGGCTGCGCGACTTCTTAAATCTGCTCTAAGCTGCGGCCGGAAATACCCTCACCTCGCCGCCGCGATTGCGACCGCGGCTGACGGTGAAGGAGAGACCTGAGCTTGCCGTCCAGCGGCGCTCCGCTTGGCGGCACAAGCGCTCGGCTTCGGCCTCGGAGCCGATGATGGCGAAACCCGTCGGGCCCCAGGAGCTCTGGCCCACGCCGCGAACACCCTCGGATTCAAGCCAATGCAGCACCTCGGCCACACCGGCACTCATGAACCGGGCGCCCTGGACGGGTGCGAAGTAATCGCCGACGACGCGCTGCAACTCGGCGATTGCGCCGCCGAACTGTTCGAGATCCCGCTCGGCCAGCGCCGGCAGCGCCACCATCAGGGTGAGACGGCAGAGATGCGCCGCGGTGGTTGCGGGAAAGGCGGGCAGGCGGCGGAACGCTTCGACCTCCGCCGCGCCATGCAGGCCGCGACGGCTGTTGTCGAATATCAGCAGGATTCGCCAGGCATCGGGAAAGGGCAGGCGGCTCAGGACCGGTGGCGGCCGATCCGTCCCGCCGCGGCCGCCATCGAGAACGACGCCGCCTTGCTCGAAGGTGGCGATGCCGATGCTGGAGCGCGCCCCGCGCTCCAGCAACTGCGCGATCTGCCGGACATCGGCCTCGATCCCGTTGAGGCGGCAGCAGGCGATGCCGATCGCGAGCGAAAGCTGCGTGCCCGAGCCGAGCCCGACGTGCTCCGGAATCGCGGCTTCGATGGCGAGATGCAGACGATCATCGAGATGGAAATGTTCGACGAGCGTCCGGAGATACACCAGGGCGCGAGCCGCACCGGGGCCCTCTGCCGACAAGGTGTCGCCGCGGCGAACGCTGAGGCGGGTTTGCGGCACTTCAAGGGCGATGCCGAGGCTGCCGAAGCGCCGACCGAGCCCGCCGTTGAGATCGACGAAGCCGATATGCAGCCGGGCCGGCACGCTCACGGTCACGCGATCGACCGCAAGTGAATCCGCATCGACAAGGTCTGGCGAGTTGCCTGCCTGCGCCCCAGACACTATCATGCCGTCGTGCATGCGGCGTTGTCCGCGCGAAGTCAAGCACATTGTCGGCGATTGCGGCGACGGGGAGAAATGCCATGCCCGACAAGGAACGTGTCTACACCGACGAAGAAGTCGAAGCGCGCCTCGAGAAGGAACTCCCGCACTGGCACCTCGAGAAGGGCTGGATCCGCCGCAAATATCGGACGCATAGCTGGAAAGGCACGCTGATGGTGGTCAACACCGTCGGCCATCTCGCCGAGGCGGCCTGGCATCATCCCGACATCACCGCATCCTACGCCTGGGTGGAAGTGCGCCTGATGAATCATGCAGCCAAAGGCATAACCGACAAGGATTTCGAGCTCGCCAGGAAGATCGAGGAAGTGATCCAATGGCAGCCCGGAAATCAGGGCGGCGCTCTCGAAGGAACGCCGCAGCACGACCAGCGGTTTGCCTACATCAAATATGACGACTGACCGGCTGCGATGGCCGACAACGCCAATAAGGGACAACGGCGCGATGTCGGTTGTCCGTTCTGCGGACTGGTCTGCGACGATCTGACGATCGACAGCGCGGGCGGTCGGTTTAACGTCGTGGCGGCCGGGTGCTCGCTCGCCCGCGAACGTTTCGGGGAGCACGAGGCTCCCGCTTCGCCGATGGCGGACGGTCGGGCGGCGGATCTGCCGGCCGCCGTGACGCGCGCCGCCGAGGTTCTCGCCACCGCCCGCGCTCCGCTATTCGTCGTCGCTGCCGATGTCGCCGGCATGCGCGCCGTGCTCCGGCTCGCCGATCGCCTCGGGGGCGTCGTCGATCATCCGGACTCCGACGCGCTGTTTCGCAACCTGCGCGTCGTCCAGGATGCGGGCTCGCTGACGACGACGCTGAGCGAGGTGCGCAATCGCGCGGACCTCGTGCTCACGATCGGCCCCGACCCGACGTCGCGATCGCCGCGTTTCTTCGAGCGCTGCATCGAGCCGCGGCAAACCTTCCTCGGCGAGCAGCCCTTGCAGCGCCAGCTCTTTCGGCTCGGTCCGCCCGCCGCGGCGCAGGCCGGCATGTCGCCGGCGCTTGCCGTCACGGAACTCCCTTGCGCGATGGAGCGCCTGCCGGAAGCGATCGCTGCGTTGAGCGCATTGCTGCGCGGCCGCGAGATATCCCTCCTCGACGTTCCCGGGCTCGATCGCGATCGCCTCGCCCTTCTCGCCGATCGCATCAAGGCGGCGCACTACGCGGTCGTGGTTTGGGCGCCGGCGATGTTCGACACGCCGGGCGGCGAGCTGGTGGCGCAAGCGTTGCTCGATTTCGTGCGCTACGCCAGCCGCTCGACGCGTTGCTCCGTCCTGCCCTTGGGCGGCAGCGCCAACCTCTTCGGCGTCCATCAAGTCTGCACCTGGCAGACCGGCTATTCCATCCGTACCGCCTTCGGCCGCGGCATACCCGAACACGACCCTTATCGCTTTTCGGCAAGGCGCATGATCGAGCAGGGCGAAGCCGACGCGGTCGTCTGGGTTTCGAGTTTCGGCAGAACCTCGCTGCCGCCCCTGGGCGATGTCCCGACCGTTCTGCTGGCGCCGCCCGGCGCCGCGCCGACCCGGCCCGTCGCCGCCTACATTCCTGTCGGCATTCCGGGCGTCGACCACGCCGGTCAGCTTTTCCGTACGGACGGCGTGGTGGCGCTACGGCTGTCGGCGTTGCGCGCCTCGGCGCTGCCCGACGTCGGCGCCGTCATGACCCGGATCGAAACCGAACTCGGCAGGAAGGGAACGCCCCGTTGACGATCACCAAGCTCGCCGGCGGCCTCATCGTCGATCCCGCCAACGGCCGCGACCGCGTCGCCGCCGATCTCTATATCCAGGATGGGCGCATCATCGCCGATCCCGGCCCGGCGGCTCGGATCGATCGCGTCTTCGACCTCGCCGGCAAGATCGTCATGGCCGGGGGCATCGACATCCACAGCCACATCGCCGGCGGCAAGGTCGGCCTCGCCCGCACGCTGATGGCCGACGATCACCGCCACCATGCCGAAGCACGCAGCGATCTCTTGCGCAGCGGCAGCGGGCTCTGCACGCCATCGAGCTTCACCACCGGCTATCGTTATGCGCAGATGGGCTACACCGCCGCGTTCGAGCCGGCGATGCTGCCGGCAAATGCGCGCCAGGTTCATGCCGAGCTCGCCGACCTGCCGATGATCGACAAGGGGTGTTACGCGCTGCTCGGCAACGACGACGTTCTGCTGGGGATGCTGGCGCGCCGCGCATCGCGTGCGGCCATCGCCGATTATGTCGCCTGGACGCTGCAGGCCTCGCAGGCCCTCGCCATCAAAGTGGTGAACCCCGGCGGCATCAACGCCTTCAAGTTCAACGAGCGCTCGATCGCCTTCGACAATGCGGGCCCGCATTACGGCGTCTCGCCGCGCCGGATCGTCGCCAGCCTGGCGCAGGCGGTCGGCGACCTGGGCCTGGCCCATCCGCTGCATCTGCACTGCAACGATCTCGGCGTGCCGGGCAATCTCGACACGACGCTGCGCACCATCGCCGCGGCGGAAGGATCGAGGCTGCATCTCACCCACGTCCAGTTCCATGCTTACGGCGCCGAAGGCAAGCGCAAATTCTCCTCGGGCGCCGCGCGCATCGCCGAAGCGGTCAACCGCAACGGCAATATCAGCATCGACGTCGGGCAAATCATGTTCGGCCAGACGATCACCGCGTCGGGCGATACGATGATGCAATACCGCAATCATCGTCACGCCCATCCCAAGAAATGGGTGTGCATGGATATCGAATGCGACGCCGGCTGCGGGCTGGTGCCGTTCCGCTATCGCGACCGCAACTTCGTCAATGCACTGCAATGGGCGATCGGCCTCGAGCTGTTCCTTCTTGTCGAGGATCCCTGGCGCATCTTCCTGACCACGGATCATCCCAACGGCGCACCATTCACGACCTACCCGCACCTGATCCGGCTGCTGATGGATCGCAGCTACCGCGACGACGTGCTGAAAACCATCAACCCCGAGGCGGCGGCTTCGAGCGCGCTGCCCGGCCTCGCGCGCGAATACAGCCTCTACGAGATCGCGATCCTGACCCGCGCTGGACCGGCTCGTATCCTGGGGCTGGCCGACCGCGGCCATCTGGCGCCGGGTGCCGCGGCCGACATCGCCGTCTATACCGAGCAGGCCGACCGCCAAGCGATGTTCGAGCGGCCCGACTACGTCTTCAAGGACGGTCGGCTCGTCGTCCAGGGCGGCAGGATCGTCGAGGTCGTCGAAGGTGCCACGCATGTGGCGCGGCCGCAGTTCGATTCCGGGATAGAACTGTCTCTGCGGCGGCATTTCGAGAGATACAGCACCTTGCGTCTCGACAGCCTCAAGGTCGCCGACGGCGAGATCGAGGAGGCGGGTGGCCGCCTCGCGCGTCACGACTGCATCAGGGTGGGCGCATGATCATTGGCGGTGTCGCCATTGAGGACACCTTCGCGGAAGCCTTCCCGATGAAGGCGACGCGGCTCGTCATCACCGCCGACAGCGCGCGCTGGGCGCGCATCGCCGCCGAGAGCCTGACCGGCTTTGCCACGTCGGTCATCGCCTGCGGCTGCGAAGCCGGGGTGGAGCGCGAGCTCGCGCCCGACGAGACCCCGGACGGGCGGCCGGGCGTCGCCGTGCTGATGTTCGGCATATCGACGAAGGAGCTGCAGAAGCAGCTGCAAGCCCGCGTCGGCCAATGCGTCCTGACCTCGGCGGGCTCTGCCTGTTTTGCCGGCATCGACGGCGAGGACAAGCTCAAGCTCGGCGGTGCGTTGCGCTATTTCGGTGACGGATTCCAGATCGCCAAGCGGCTCGGCAGCCGGCGCTACTGGCGCGTGCCGGTCATGGATGGCGAGTTCCTTTGCGAGGACACCGTCGGCGTCGTCAAGGGCATCGGCGGCGGCAATTTCCTCATTCTGGCGGCCTCGCGTGCCGCCGCGCTGGCGGCCGCCGAAGCCGCCGTCGCGGCGATGCGGCGACTGCCCAACGTCATCCTGCCGTTCCCGGGCGGCATCGTCCGCTCGGGCTCGAAGGTGGGCTCCAAGTACAAGGCGCTGACCGCTTCCACCAACGACGCCTACTGCCCGACCTTGCGCGGCGCGACGCGGTCGGCTCTCGCGGACGGTGTCGAGGCGGTGCTCGAGATCGTGATCGACGGCTTGAGCGCCGCCGACATCGCAGCGTCGATGCGCACCGGCATCGCCGCCGTCTGCGCGCTGGGCAAGGGCGCCGGCGTGCTGGCCATCACCGCCGGCAATTACGGCGGCAAGCTCGGCCCGTTCCATTTCCGCTTGCGGGAAATCATGCAGTGAGCGCTCTGGTCCTGACCCTCAAGGCGCCGCCGCGTCAGCGCGTCGATCTTTCGCCGCTCACGCCCGAGCGCTTGCGCGGCCACAGGGCAGGCGATATCGAGCGCATCGAGCTCGCCAGCGGCAATCGACAGGTTCGGGTCGGGGAGCTCTTCGACGTCGCAGCCGGCGATCCTGACGAAGTCGTGATCCGCGGCTCCTGCGCCCGGTTCGACTTCATCGGCCAGGGCATGAGCGCGGGCGCGATCACGGTGGAGGGCGACGCCGGCGCCTATCTGGGCCAGGAGATGCAGAGCGGGCGGTTGCGCGTGACCGGCGGCGCGGGCCCATGGGCAGCCGCCGGAATGACCGGCGGCATGATCGAGATCGGCGGCGATGCCGGCGACTTCCTCGGCGGCGCGCGGCCGGGCGACATGCGCGGCATGAGCGGCGGCATCGTGGCCGTGCGCGGCCGAGCCGGCGAGCGCGCCGGCGACCGCATGCGGCGCGGCGTCATCCTCGTCGAAGGCGGTGCTGGCGCCTATGCCGGATCGCGCATGATTGCCGGTACGCTCATCCTGTTGGGGTCGACGGTGGGCGCCTATCCCGGGTTCGGCATGAAACGCGGAACGCTGTTGCTCCGGCAATGGCCGCTGCGCAGGCTGCCAACGTTCGCCGACTGCGGCATGCACGAGCTGGGCTTCCTGCGGCTGCTGACCCGCTCGCTTGGCGACATCGGCTCAGGCGCAGCGATCCTCAGGGAGCTCGGGCCGCGCGTGCGCCGTTTCGTCGGCGATGCGGCCGCCGACGGCAAAGGCGAGATCCTGCTCTGGCAACCTTGACCGCCTCGCAGTCGACGATCTTTTCCGGGAGCGGTGCCGGCGTTCTTGTTGCTCTGCAGCATGACTTGCGGGCCGCTGCCGGCGGTGGGCGAAGCATCTCGCCCCGCAGAGCCCGTCATGCTACCCTCTGCGCCGCTTTGACGAGATTGGCGTTGCCTCGAATGGGGGCGACCCACTTTCTGTCGCCCCCGAGCGACCACCAGACCGTAGAGACGAACGTCGTCTCTACCCAGGGGAGGAGGGGGTTATGCCGCAGTTGCTCGCGCTTTCCTTGAGTATCGCCGTGCTCGGGGCCATTTGGGCGTTTCTCGCGCTCGGCCCGCTCGCCGGATTCGTGTTGGTATGGGCAGGCTTCATTTCGTGGGGCTGCTATTTCCACACTGGCGGCGACAACAAGGCGCTGGTCAAGACGCTCGTCGGCACAGCCTATGGCGTCGTCATCGCTTGGATCGCACTGCTGCTCATCGTCAAGGCCGGCATCGGCGCCGTGGGTCTCGTTCCGGTTGCGATCGTCGTCGGCGTCACCGTGTTCTTCCTGGTGATCGTGGCGAAGATCGAGCCATTGTCCGCCGTGCCGGCCAATGTCTACGGCTACGCTGCAACGGTGGCCTACGCGCTGCATCAGCCTTCGGCACCGGCCGCAACGCCCGACATGCCGGGCACGGGACCGCTCGAGAATCTGACGGCGGCGAGCTTCGCCAATCCGCTCGTGCTGCTGATCGTGTCGCTCGTTTTGGGCACGATCGGCGGCTACCTGTCCGGACAGCTGAGCGCCGCGATCACCAAGAAGAGTGCCTGACCGCGCGCTGGCATCGTGAGGCGTCGCAGGCAGGCGGGATCGAAGATGTTCGGTCGTCAGCATTGCGATGGGCCGAATATGTTGGCATGAGGAAGGGTGCGCTGCGCTGCATCACGGCCCAGCGCATCCGTTTGCCGCTCGAGAGCTTTCCGTAGGCGATCGTGGTCGTTGCATTCCGCGAGACATTGGCCGGCCTCGAGCGTGACCTGGCCGATGCCGGCTCGGCGGCCCGGCTTTACCTCCAACCCGTCGGTCTCGTGACGGGCGCTGTCGCCCGCGTGATGATCGCGGACGGCCGGGCGTGCGCCGTCGCGGGCGGGCCGCTGGCAGCGACAGCCGGCGAAGTGGCCATCCGTACCGGCAACCGCATACGCCGGATCGTCATCGGTATGGCGGAGTTGTCGGGTTGGGCCGAGCAGAGCGAAGTGCCGGCTGCCGCGCGCCTTCGCACGCTGCTGCAGCGGATCGAAGCGCCGCGCCACGGCCCGAGCGACGGGCCACGGCTCATGGGCGTCGTCAATGTCACGCCCGACAGCTTCTCCGACGGCGGGGAACATCTCGATCCCGCGGCGGCGCTGGCGCACTGCGAGGCGCTGGCCGCGGCCGGCGCGGACATCCTCGATATCGGCGGCGAATCGACACGGCCCGGCGCCATGCCCGTTTCGCCGGAGGACGAGATCGCCCGCGTGCGGCCCGTGCTCGAAGGCCTGCGCGAAAGACGCGCCGGCCTGCCCGGCATCGACCTCTCCATCGACACCCGCCACGCCGACGTGATGCGCGCGGCGATCGAGGCCGGCATCGACATCATCAACGACGTCACCGCGCTGACCGGAGAACCCGACAGCCTCGTCGTCGCCGCCACGAGCAAGGCCCGCATCGTGCTCATGCATATGCAGGGCCGACCTCCGACCATGAACCTCGCGCCGGCTTACGACGACGTGGCGCTCGACCTGTTCGATTTCCTCGAGGCGCGGATCGAGGCCTGCCTGACGGCCGGCATCGAACGCCGGCGCCTGATCGTCGACCCCGGGATCGGTTTCGGCAAGCGCGTCCGCGAGAATCTGGAGATTCTCCGCCGTCTTTCCTTATTCCACGGTCTCGGCTGCCCGATCCTCTTGGGTGTGTCGCGCAAAGGCCTGCGTCCGGGCCAAGAGCGGCTCTCGCCCAAGGAGCGGATATCCACCTCGCTCGCCGCCGCCATGCATGCGCTCTTGCAAGGCGTGCAGATGCTGCGCGTGCACGACGTCGCCGAGACGCGCCAGGTGATCGAGCTGTGGCGGCGGCTGGCCGACACTGAATGCTGACACGCCGGCGCGGACAGGCCGGCCGGCTCGTCCCGCCATGCGACTCCTGAGCGACGAAACGTGTCTTAGCCCGGCAACCGAAGCGGCCGAAAGGGGCCCTTACACATCCAGCTCCCGCACCTGGGCGGCGTGCTCCTGGATGAACTGGAAACGCAACTCCGGCTTGCGGCCCATCAGCCGCTCGACCAGGTCGGCCGTCTCGCGCGCCGCATCGCGATCCTCGCCGTAGCGCTCGGGCACGGCCACGCGCAGGAGCGTGCGCTGGCGCGGGTCCATGGTGGTCTCCTTGAGCTGCTGCGCCGGCATCTCGCCCAGCCCCTTGAACCGGTTGATCTCGACCTTGCCGCGGCCGGAGAACGCGCTCGCCAGAAGCTGGTCCTTGTGGCGGTCGTCGCGCGCATAGATCGTGGTGGCGCCCTGGGTCAGGCGATAGAGCGGGGGCTGCGCCAGATAGAGATGGCCCCTCTCGATCAGGCCCGGCATCTCGCGATAGAAGAAGGTCATCAGCAGCGAGGCGATGTGGGCGCCGTCCACGTCGGCGTCCGTCATGATGATGATGCGCTCGTAGCGCAACCGGCCTGCGTCGAACTTCTCGCGCGTGCCGCAGCCCAAGGCCTGGATCAGGTCGATCAGCTCCTGGTTCTGCGCCAGCTTGTCGGCCGACGCGCTCGCCACGTTGAGGATCTTGCCGCGCAACGGCAGCACGGCCTGGGTCTCCCGATTGCGCGCCTGCTTGGCCGAGCCGCCGGCGGAATCGCCCTCGACCAGGAAGATCTCGGTGCCCTCGGCCGCGTCGCGCGTGCAGTCGGCGAGCTTGCCGGGCAGGCGCAGCTTGCGCGTCGCGGTCTTGCGGGCGAGATCCTTGTCCTGCCGCTTGCGCAAGCGTTCCTCGGCCCGCTCGATCACATAGTCGAGCAGGTCGCGCGCCCGGTCGGGATCGTCGGAGAGCCAGTGGTCGAAATGGTCCTTGAGCGAGGCCTCGACCAGGCGCTGCGCCTCGACCGAGGCCAACTTCTCCTTGGTTTGGCCCTGGAACTGCGGCTCGCGGATGAAGACCGAGAGCAGCATGACGGCGCCGCCGCACACATCCTCGGCCGTGATCTGTGCCGCCTTGCGGTTGCCGACCAGATCGCCATAGGCCTTGAGCGAACGGGCAAGCGCGGAGCGCAGACCCGCCTCGTGCGTGCCGCCCTCGGGTGTCGGCACGGTGTTGCAGTAGGAGCTGAAGTAAGGCTCCTGGTCCGCAGGCCAGGCGATGGCCCATTCGACGCGGCCCTGCTTCTCCGGGAATTCGGCGCGTCCGACGAAAGGCATGGCCGTGACGGTCTTGCGGCCCTCGAGCGTGGCGCTGAGAAAGTCGCCGAGCCCGCCCGGGAAATGGAAGGATTCCTCGGCGGGCGTGGCGTCGCCTTCCTTGAGAAGCGTCTTGTCGCAACGCCAGCGGATCTCGACGCCGCGAAAGAGATAGGCCTTGGAGCGGGCCATGCGGTAGAGCCGCTCGGGGCGGAAATATGCGCCCGCGCCGAAAATCTTCGGATCGGGATGGAAGGTGATGGCGGTGCCGCGCCGGTTCACCGTGCCCATCTTCTTCAGCTTCGTGGTCGGATGGCCGCGCTCGTATTCCTGAACATGGAGCTGCTTGTCTCGCGCGACCTCGACGGTGAGCTTGTCGGCGAGCGCATTCACCACCGAGAGACCCACGCCGTGCAGGCCGCCCGAGGTCGTATAGACCTTGCCCCCGAACTTGCCGCCGGAATGGAGCGTGGTGAGGATCACCTCCAAGGCCGACTTGTTCTTGTATTTCGGGTGCGGATCCACCGGAATGCCGCGCCCGTTGTCCGCGACCGTCACGGTGTTGTTGGCGCCGAGCTCGATCTCGATGCGGCTGGCATGTCCCGCCACGGCCTCGTCCATGGCGTTGTCGAGGATCTCGGCGACGAGATGGTGCATGGCCCGCTCGTCGGTCCCGCCGATATACATGCCGGGCCGCCGCCGGACGGGCTCGAGCCCCTCCAGCACTTCGATGTCCTTGGCGGTGTATTCGCCCGACTTCTTCGGGCTGTTGGCAAACAGGTCGTTCATGGGCGCGCGATTATAGGGAGGGACCGGGCCGACACAAGCAAGATGCTGGGGGCGGGGGCCGGTTCGTCCACAAGATGCGGCGGTTCCCGGCCGCTTCGCGACCTCTCGACAGGGCCGTGCCGGAACCGGCATTCTGCACTGCACCATGACCCAGCCCCGCGAGTCCAAGACGCCTGCCGAGCCCGAACGCCCGCCGAGTTTCGAGCCGGCGATCCGCACCTTTGCCATGCCGGCCGACGCCAACGCCAACGGCGACATCTTCGGCGGCTGGCTCATGGCCCAGATGGACATCGCCGGCGGCGTAACCGCCGCCAGGCGCGCGCAGGGGCGCTGCGTCACGGTCGCCGTCGATGCCATGGCCTTCCACCGGCCGGTCATGATCGGCGATCTCCTGAGCTGCTACGCGAAGATCGTGCGTATCGGCCGCAGCTCGATGACCATCGAGATCGAAAGCTGGGTCGAGCGGCGCCTTACCGGCCGGCACGAGAAGGTGACGGAAGGTCACTTCACCTACGTCGCGATCGACGATGACGGGCGGCCGCGGCCGGTACCGAAGGAATAGGCGCTCCCGCGAGCGGTTGTCGTGGTTAACTGAACGTAAAGCGGTCGGTGCGAATCTTTCCGAGTTCTGGCGGGGGCGGCCGCCCGCTCCCGAGACAGGCTGCGGTTGCGCCATGAGACGACGGACCTTGAGCTTCGCGCTGTTGAGCGGGCCGATCCTGCTGCTGGCCGGCGTTCTCCTGGGGCTGTTCTACCGCAGCGCATCGCTCGAGCTTCTCGAAAGCATGGCCGAGCGGCAAAACGCCACCCTGACGCGTGTCTTCGCCAACGCGGCCTGGGGCGATTTCCACCGCTATGTCAGCCAAGCGGGGACCGCCGACCCGGCGGCTCTGCACGACAATGCCGATCTCGACGCGCTTGGTCAGCGCATCGCAGCCCTGATGCGCGGCTCTTCGATCGCCAAGGTCAAGATCTACGATCTCGACGGCCTGATCGTCTACTCGACCGACCCGAGCGAGATCGGCCTGCGCAAGCGCAATGAAGGCGTCGAAAGCGCCAAGCGCGGCAACGTCGCCAACGAAATGGAGCGCAAGGATCAAATGCTCTCCTTCGACGGCGTCGTCAGCGACCGCGACGTGGTCTCCAGCTACCTGCCGCTCTACGATCCCGACAACCCGACGCGCGTCGAGGCGGTCATCGAGATCTACGACGACGTGACCGACCTGGTGGCCCGGATCGACCGCGAGGCGCTCGTCGCGGCAGGTGTCCTCGTCGCTGTCCAACTCGTCATCTATCTCGGTCTCGTGTTCATCGTCTATCGAAGCGACCGCGCGGTGCGGCGCGAGCACGAAAGAAACCTTCGGCTCTCGGCTGCGGCGGCGCGCGCCCAGGCCGCCAGCCAGGCGAAGTCGGAGTTTCTGGCGAACATGAGCCACGAGCTTCGCACGCCGCTCAATGCGATCATTGGCTTCACGGAAGTGATCCGGAACGGCGTGATGGGGCCGATCCGACCCGATTCCTACAAAGGCTACATCGACGACATCTGGGCCGCCGGCACGCATCTCGGCCGCATCATCAACGACATCCTCGACCTGACAAAGGCGGAATCGGGCAGGATGCAGATCGAGGCCCGCGAGTTCGATCTGGACGAGACGCTGAGGCGCGTGCGCCAGATCGTGCAAGGCCAAGCCGATCGCGCCCGCGTGAAACTCGAGCTTGAGCCAGGCAGCGAGGGTCTCAGGCTCACGACCGACGAACGCAAGCTGCAGCAAATCCTTCTCAACTTGCTGTCCAACGCGATCAAATTCACGCCGGCCGGGGGCAGGATCTCGCTCGCCGCCCGCCGCAACGACGACGGCGCCGAAGTCGTCGTGGCGGATACCGGGATCGGCATGGCGCCCGAGGAGATCCTGATCGCACTGTCGCCTTTCGGCCAGGTCGACAGCACGCTGAGCCGAAAATACGAGGGAACCGGCATCGGGTTGCCGCTCTCGCGCAAGCTCGCCCAGCTCCTTGGCGGCGACATCGAGATCGAGAGCGCCAAAGGCGTCGGTACGACGGTAACGGTGCGTCTCCTCGATCTCGGAGCGGACGCGGGCTCCCGCGCGCACGCCGCGTAGCCGGGCTACGAGCTCATCCTTCCGGAGACGGCACCAGATCCTCGATGCCGAGAACGAAGGCAACCTCGTCGGATGTCCCGTCGGAAAGCGGGAACTTGGCCCACTCGAACGGCTTGATCTTGTGGTCCTGCCACACCGCGTAGCCGGTTCCCATGAGCGGGCGCCGTTCGGCGGCAATGCGGCAATACTGATCGAGATAAGTCTGGATCTCCCACCGCTGCCAGCCGCTCTCGTCCAGCCAGAGGTTGGTGTAATCCTCCTCGGCATAGCGCGCCGCCTCCGTTCCTACCAGCCGGTAGCGGATCCGGAGCGTATCGCCGCGATGCAGCTCGGCGATCATCAGATAGGGCAGGAGGCTTTTGATTTCGGCCGGATCGATCTCGCGCTTGGCCGGCATGGCGCGCCCGGCTCGCTTTGCCTCCCAGTAGCTCGCCAACTCGCGAATGCGCCCCGAGGTGACCGTCCGGCCCGTCTCGATGTTGCGAAACGGAGAGGGGCGCTTCCGTACGATCATCAGGCAAGCTCCGTCATGGTTGCGCGGCGCAGTTCCTGCGCGGCGCCGGACCGCGACCTTATCAACATATCCGGCAATCCGACATTCCAGCGTACCCGCGGCCTCCTAAGGGATTCTTCACGGAGGCGATGCATCGGCCGTTTTCAGGCGGGCGCCGGCAGGAACGCCAAAAAAGAAAGCGGCCGCCTCCGAGACTGCCCCGGAGGCGACCGAAGGAGGCGGCCCTTGATCGCGGGCCTTGTCCGGCGCCGCGCCAGGGAGGGCCGTCAGACGCTGTAATAAAGCTTGTACTCGAGCGGATGCGGCGTCATGTCGAAATCGTGGACCTCCTCCCATTTCAGCTCGAGATAGGCGTCGATGAAGTCGTCCGCGAACACGTCGCCCTTCTTGAGGAAGCCGCGGTCGTTGTCGAGGCTCACCAGCGCTTCGCGCAAGCTCCCGCATACCGTCGGCACGTTCTTCAGCTCCTCGGGCGGCAGGTCGTAGAGGTTCTTGTCCATCGGATCACCCGGATGGATCTTGTTCACGATGCCGTCGATGCCGGCCATCAGCATCGCGGCACAAGCGAGATAGGGATTGGCCGAAGGATCGGGAAACCGCACCTCGACGCGCTTGCCCTTCGGATTGGCCACGAACGGAATGCGGCACGAGGCCGAGCGGTTGCGCGAGGAGTAGGCGAGCAGCACCGGCGCCTCGAAGCCCGGCACCAGACGCTTGTAGCTGTTGGTGGTCGGGTTCGTGAAGGCGTTGATCGCCTTGGCGTGCTTGATGATGCCGCCGATATAGTAGAGCGCGGTCTCGCTCAGGTCCGCATAGCCGTTGCCGGCGAACAGCGGCTGGCCGTTCTTCCAGATCGACTGGTGGACGTGCATGCCCGAGCCGTTGTCGCCCTTGACCGGCTTGGGCATGAAGGTCGCGGTCTTGCCATAGGAGTGGGCCACGTTCTGGACACAGTACTTGTAGATCTGCATCGCGTCGGCGACGCGGGTCATGGTCGAGAACTTGATGCCGAGCTCGTGCTGGCTGGGCGCCACCTCGTGATGGTGCTTCTCGACCACCACGCCCATCTCGGCGATCGTCGACAGCATCTCCGCGCGCAGGTCGGCACCGCCGTCGAGCGGCGGCACGGGGAAGTAGCCGCCCTTGATCTGCGGCCGGTGGCCGTGGTTGCCCTCCTCGAGCTTGCGCCCGCTCATATAGGGGCCCTCGTCGGAGGCGAACTCAACGAAGGTGCGGTGCATCGACACCTCGTAGCGGACGTCGTCGAACACGAAGAACTCGGCCTCCGGCCCCATGAAGCAGGTATCGCCGATGCCGGTGCTCTTGAGATAGGTTTCGGCCGCCTTGGCGATCGAGCGCGGATCGCGGCTGTAATGCTGGCCGGTCAGCGGCTCGATGATATCGCAGAAAACCACCAGCGAGGTCTGCGCGGCGAACGGATCGAGGGTGGCGGTGTCGCAATCGGGCATCAGGATCATGTCGGACTCGTTGATCGCCTTCCAACCGGCGATCGAGGAGCCGTCGAACATCACCCCCTCGGTAAGCAGATCCTCGTCGACCGCCGAGGCCGCCTGGGCGAGGTGATGCCACTTGCCTTTCGGATCGGTGAACCGGAAATCGATATACTTGGCGTCATGCTCCTTGATCATCGACAGGAGCTTTTTCGGATCGGACATGTTTTGCGTCTTCCCTGGGTTGGTCTGGTTGCAGCCACGAATGGTCGCGATGGGGCCGGCCTCTAGATGGCGTCGGCGCCGCGCTCGCCGGTGCGAATACGAATGACCTCGTCGACGGAGGAGACGAAGATCTTGCCGTCGCCGATGCGCCCGGTTCGGGCGGCCTGCTGGATCGCCTCGACGGCGCGCTCGACCAGCGCGTCCTCGAGCACCACCTCGATCTTCACCTTCGGCAGGAAATCGACGACGTACTCCGCGCCGCGGTAGAGCTCGGTGTGGCCCTTTTGCCGACCGAAACCCTTGGCCTCGGTGACGGTGATGCCCTTGATCCCGACCTCGTGCAGTGCATCCTTCACGTCGTCGAGCTTGAAGGGCTTGATGATGGCTTCGATCTTCTTCATGGGTGGATCGTCCTGGGCTTGTGCCGAGCAGCCCTGCGGGGCAGCTCTCGCGCGCCTGATAGCATGGCCCGTGCCAAGCCCGAAGGCGCTAGATTCCTGGGGCTTTTTCACAGCGGCTCCCTAGTATCGCCCATATTTTAGGCGATTTGCCTATGAAATGGGCATCACCCGGAGGCGTCCGAGACGGCGAATTTGGCAAGGTCATGAGCAGGATAGAGACATTCGATACGTCTTCCTGGCAGCCCGCCCTCGATAACGCCACGGCGAGCCGCGCCCTCGAGGCGCTCGAAGGGGGGCGGATCCTCTGTTTCCCGAAGCTGCGTTTTGCGATGACGCCGGAAGAGGCCCGCTTTCTCGCGGCCGGCTGGTCGGGCGCTGCCAAGAACATCAGCTACGAGACGGCAAACGACACCCTCAAGGGGACGGCGGCCACGGGCGACCATGCCGCCGCGCTGCGGCGCCTGATGATCCGTTACGCGCAGGCGGCGCAGGCGCTGCTCGAAGCCGTGATCCCGGCCTATCGTGGCCATTTGGCATTGGCGCGCACCAGCTTCCGCCCGGTCGAGGTCGCAGGCCGGCAGCGCTCACCGCGCCAGGACGATACGCGCCTGCATGTCGACGCCTTTCCCTCGCGGCCGACGGGCGGGCGGCGCATCCTCAGGGTCTTCAGCAACGTCGACGCCGAGGGACGACCGCGGCACTGGCGGGTGGGCGGCCCGTTCGAGACCGTGGCCCGGCGCTTCTTCGCAAGCCTGCCGGCGCCGTGGCCTGGCAGCGCGGCGGCGCTGGCGGCCATCGGCCTCACCAAGGGCCGACGCGCCGCCTACGATCATTACATGCTCCGGCTGCACGACGCGATGAAGCTGGATGCGGCTTATCAGGCGCGGGAGGGGACGGAAGCAATCGCATTTCCGGCCGGCACGAGCTGGATCGTCTTCACCGATCAGGTGCCGCACGCGGCCGTGGCGGGGTGCAATGCGCTCGAGCAGACCTTCCATCTCGAGCCGATGCATATGAAACACCCTGAGCGAAGCCCGCTCCGGGTGCTGGAAGATTTGGCCGGCCGCTCGCTCGCCTGACCCGCGGGCTCGCCCGATCGAGCGGGCCCGCGGGAGGCGAGGGGTCAGGCTGCCTTGCGCTGGGCGAGCCAGTCGCCGAACCGGCGCATGGCCTCGGCGATGTTCTCCAGGCTGTTGGCGTAGGAGATCCGGATATAGCCCTCGCCATAGCTGCCGAAGCTGGTGCCGGCGATGGTGGCCACGCCGGCCTCGTTGAGGAGCCCGGTCTCGACCTGCTTGGCGGTCATGCCGGTCTTGGAGATGTTCGGGAACACGTAGAAGGCGCCCAGCGCGTCGACGCAGGAGACGCCCGGCAGCTTGTTGAGCGCATCCACCACGAAGCGGCGGCGCTCGTCGAACGCCTTGCACATCTTCGCGACATCGTCCTTGGGCCCCTGCAGCGCGGCGATGCCGGCATACTGCGCGGCGGCGTTGACGCAGGAATGGCAGTTGATCGCGAGGCGCGTCGCGTGCTCGGCCAGATTGCCGGGCCACACCGCGTAGCCCATGCGCCAGCCCGTCATGGCGTAGGTCTTGGACCAGCCGTCGAGCATGATGACCCGGTCCCTGAGGCTCGGATAGGTGAGCAGGCTGATGTGCTTGCGCCCGCCATAGAGGATCTCGCTGTAGATCTCGTCCGAGAGGATGGCGACGTTCGGGTGCTTCTCGAGCCCCTTCACCAGCTTCTCGAGCTCGGCATCGGCGGTGACGCCGCCGGTCGGGTTGGCCGGGCTGTTGATGATGATGAGGCGCGTCTTGGGGGTGATGCGCGAGAGCAGGTCGTCGGCGCTGAAGGAGAAGCCGTTCTTCTCCAGGAGCGGCAGCGGCACCGCCTTGGCCCCGGTGAAGTTGATCGCTGACTCGTAGATCGGGAAGCCGGGGTTCGGATAGATGATCTCCGCGCCGGGCTCGCCGAACATGAGGATGGCGAAGAACATCGTCACCTTGCCGCCCGGCACGACGACCACCTGGCCCGGATCGACCGTGACGCCATGGCGGCGGTGCAGATCGGCCGCTACCGCGTCACGCAGCTGCGGAATGCCGTTGGCCGGCGTATAGCCATGATGGCCGTCCTTGAGCGCCCTGATGGCGGCCTCGACGATGTGGGCCGGCGTCTTGAAGTCCGGTTGGCCGATGCCGAGATTGATGATGCTCTTGCCGGCGGCGGCCAGCGCGTTGGCGCGCGCGAGCACTTCGAAGGCGGATTCCGTGCCGAGACGGCTCATGCCGGAGGCGAGTTGAAACATTGTCCCCTTGTCTCCCCACTGGGTGGTTTTGGTTGCGGGCTTGCGGATGGCCGCCGGTGGCCAGTCCCGGCGGAAACGCGAAGTCAATAGTTTAAATCCCCGCCGCGACCAAGGGCATCTTTTCCGTGGGCGACCCTTTTTCGCTCACCCGCGCGAAATCGGCGCAGCAGCGCCGAAAAATGCCGAAATGCCAGGGACAACCGGGGCAGGCGCGGCGTGCTTGACGCGAGGAAGGGTAGATTATACTAAGCAGCCGCGACGGCGGGCGTAGCTCAGTTGGTTAGAGCGCCAGATTGTGGATCTGGATGTCGTGGGTTCGAATCCCATCGCTCGCCCCAGTTTTCTCCCCCAAAAGCCCGGTTTCTTCGTCGGCAGTCATGCCCGCGGTCCGAGGAAGGGGAGCCGCCCCAGGGGGCGGGATCCGGCGAGGCGGCTCCATTGGATCGGGATGCCATCCTGTTCGCCAACGAGGCCTTCTATCGCGCCTTCGCTGACCGCGATCTGAGCGCGATGGAGGGGCTGTGGGCGCTGGGCGTGCCGGTGATGTGCATCCATCCCGGCTGGGGGCCTCTGACCGAGCGCGACGCCGTGATGGCGAGCTGGCGCGCAATCCTGACCGGACGCCATCCGCCCTCGATCCGCTGCCAGCGCCCCGAAACGTTCCAATATGGCGATGTCGCCGCCGTCATCTGCTTCGAGGTGATCGGGCAGAGCCTCCTCGTCGCCACCAATTTGTTCGTGCGCCAGCAGGGTCGCTGGAAGATCGTCCATCATCAGAGCGGCCCTTCGAACCAGGCGCCGCCAGCCGACAGCGACACAGACAACGAGCCGCAAGGCCCGGTCAACTGAGGCCAGGGCTTTCCGCACCTGGAGGGTGGGGGTGCGCGCCTGCGCCCCGGTATGGTCGCATTGCATAGGGCGCGGCCGCGCGGCATCATGCCCGGCATGTTTCGCTTACGCATCATGCTGTTGCGCAAGGCTGCGGCGGCGAGCCTCGCGGCTGCCGCACTCCTGACCTTGCTTGGCGCCCTGCCGGTCGCGGCGGCGAGCTATGAGTCCGGGCTTGCCGCCTTCGACAAGGGCGACTTCGCCACCGCCGCCAAGGAATGGCGGGAGCTCGCCAACGCCGGCGACGCGCGCGCCCAACATGGCATCGGACTGCTCTACGAGATCGGCGCCGGCGTGGAGAAGCGCGACTATGCCGAAGCGGCGAAGTGGTATCAGAAAGCCGCCGACCAGGGACTGCCCGCTGCCGAAACCAATCTGGCACTGATGTATGCCGAGGGGCGGGGCGTGCCGAAAAGCCTGGAGCAGGCGGCGCGCCTCTGGCGCTTCGCCGCGGACGCCGGCCACCCGATGGCCCAGTTCAACCTTGCGCTCATGTATTACCGAGGCGAGGGCGGCCTGCAGAAAAGCGACAACGATGCGGCCTGGTGGTTCGCGCAAGCCGCGGCCCAGGGCTCGGCCGACGCGCAATACGCCTTGGCCGAGCTCTACCGCTCGGGCCGCGGCGTGCCGAAGAATTGGGACGAGGCCAAGCGCTGGTACGAGCAGGCGATCGAGGGGGGCCATGCCGCGGCCAAGCAGCGCCTGGCGAGCCTCGAGGACGAGATCGCCAAGCGGCAAGGCGTGCCGGCTGCAACGGCCTCGACGGCGCCGGAAGCTACAACCGCCGCCCCGGCGCAACCGACCCCGCCGAGCGAC
>JBMONF010000023.1:0-6182 GCA_049323455.1 Pseudomonadota bacterium
CACCAGGATGTCCTTGCCGCTGCCACGCCCCGTCCGCCGCAGCGCCGCCCCCAGATGCCACGCCGTGCTCAAGCCGTGAATGCCGGCACCGATGATCACGTACTTCACATGCGACGGAAGAGCCATGGGAGGAGCCTCGTTGGTTCGCTGTCGTGGCAAAAGGATGGCGCTCACTGTCCAAGGAGAAGGCCAGCAAGCACAAACACCATTGCGACCTCGGCTGGCGAGGAACCGACAGGGAGCGCCGGGTGACGCTACCTCGCTGGGCTGGCGTCGCGACGCCCCGGCCTCATCCCGTTACTGGCCGCCATAAAGGACGCGCGGCAGCCACAAGATGATGTCCGGGAACAGGATGCAGAGAAACAGCCCCAGCGCCTGCAGACAGAGGAACGGCACGGCCGACCGGAAGATCGTGGCCATGCTGATCTGCGGCGGGGCCACGCTCTTGAGATAGAAGAGTGAATAGCCGAAGGGCGGGCTCAGAAAGGCCATCTGCATGTTGACCATGAAGATGACGCCGTACCAGAGCCCGATGTCGTCAGGCGCGACCCCGGGCAGATCGAACAGGCCGTCGAAGGTGAGGCTCTTCATGATCGGCAGAAAGATCGGCACGGTCAGCAGCAGGATGCCCACCCAGTCGAGGAACATGCCGAGGATGAAGAGGATCACCATCATCAGCAGAAGGATGCCGTAGGGCGCCAAGCCGGTGCCCAGGATCGAATCGGCGACGAAGGTTTGGCCGCCCTTGACGATAAAGAAGCCGACGAACATCGTCGCGCCGAAGAAGATCCACATCACCATGGCTGTCGCTTTGAGCGTGGCAAGCGCCGCTTCGCTCACCGCTACCCAATCGAGGCGGCGATGGACGGCGCAGACCACCAAGGCGCCGAAGGTGCCGATGCCGGCGGCCTCCACGGGCGTGGCGATGCCGAGGAAGATCACGCCGAGCACCAGCAGGATCAGCAGCACCGGCATGATCGTGCCGCGCAGCAGTCGGATCTTCTCGCGCAGGTCGACGCGTTCCTCGCGCGGAAGCGCCGGCCCCAGGCGCGGGTTGATGTAAGCTCGGATCGTCACATAGGCGATGTAGAGGCCGGATAGCAGGAACCCGGGAAAGACCGAGCCCAGCAGCAGCTCGCCCAGCGACTGCTGCGCCACCACGGCATAGACGATGGCCATGACCGAGGGCGGGATCAGGATGCCGAGCGTGCCCCCGGCGAGCAGCGAGCCGCAGGCCAGCTTGGCGTCGTAGTTTCGCCGCAGCATCGCCGGTAGCGCGATCATGCCCATGGTCACCTCGGTGGCGCCGACGACGCCGACCATGGCCGCCAGCGCCGTGCAAGCCAGCACCGTCGCGGAGGCCAGACCGCCCTTGATGCCGCCGAGCCATTTGTAGATGACCTCGAACAATTCCTCGATGATGCCCGCCTTCTCCAGCATGGCCGCCATGAAAATGAACAACGGCACTGCCGAAAGCTGATAGTCGGTCATGAACGGGAACACGCGCGACGGCAGCATGTTGAGAATGGCCGGGCTGCCGAACACGAACAGAAAAATGCAGGCGAGGCTGCCCGTGCAAAAGGCCATCGGCAGGCCCATCATCAGCACGAGGCCGAGCGAGCCGAACATGAGCAGGGAAAGCCATTCGATACTGATCTCGAGGCCCATGGCTCACGCCTCCCGCCGGGTCAACAGGAGGACATCCTTGATGAGGCGCGCCACACCCTGCAGCACGATGAGCGCGGCGCCGACCGGGATGGCCAGCTTCACGGGCCAGTACTGGATGCCCCACTCGGTAAAGGAATGCTCGTTGACCTCGATGGCGTCGAGCGCGAAGCGCGCGCCCGTCCACAGCATCGTCACCGTGAATATGAAGAAGAAGACCGAGGTGACGATGTCGGCGATCGCTTTGCCGCGTCGCGAGAACTTGGCGTAAAGCACGTCCACGCGGACGTGGGCGTCCTCCCGGTAGGCGTAGGCACCGGCGAGCATGTATTGCATGCCGAACATCAGGAACATGCTCTCATGCACCCAGTTGGTCGGCGAGTTGAAGACATAGCGCGCCACCACCTCGTAGTAGTAGGCGAACACCGCGATCATGCTCCAATAGGCGACATATTCGCCGGCCCAGCGGCTGACCGCTTCGATCGCGTCGGTCAGCGGCGAGTGCAGCCTCAAGGTGGGATCCTCCGCCGTGCCGATCTCGGGCACGGGCGCCGTCGCAGCCGGCGCCGGCTGCGGCATGCCGACGGCGGCCTCGCGCGCGGCGATGCGGCGAACGGCCGCTGGCAGCAGGATCGCGTCGAGCAGCAAGGCTGCTGCCAGCGCCAGTGCGAAGGCCCGGGTCAGCTCGTGCCAATTGTCGAGCTCGCCTTGAGCCGCGGCGAAGGCGGGTTCGGCGGCCGCCACTTCCGCCTCTGCCTTGGTCAACTGGTCGGCGGCTCCGGTAGCGTTGTTCGCCACGGCGTTCTTCGCCTGTTGAAGATGATGCTGGGCGCTTTCGTACTGCGATCGCGTGCTGGAAACATCCTCGCGCGCGTCGCGGATATGGCTGCTGCCCCACAAGATCAGCGCGAAGAGCGGGATGAACGCGAAACCCCAGGCGCTGCGAAGATAGAAGCGATGCATGCCCACGAAGCCGGCACAGAGCCAGAAAAGGTAGGCGAGAAACAGCGACACGCCCGGCCGCGTTCCTCGTGCCCGCTGCCGGCGCACCAAGGCGATGGCGATCGCCGGGAACAAGGCAAGTCCGAGCCAATAGAGCCAGTGCGGCAATACGAAAGTCAGACTGGGCATGCCCTTCCCCCGTCTACTTGCTCGAAGTCGTGGCCGTTACATGTTCGCCCTGCTCTTCCCCGCCAAGGGGAGGAGCAGGACGAAAAGTCGCCATCCTCAAATAGACGAGCGCGTTACAGATCGAGCTTCTGGTCTTTGATCTGATCCGGCGTGACATAGCCGAAGCTCGGCGACATCAGAATGTCGAGCTGGAGCTTGAAGAGCCGCGCCGCGTCCTTGTCCTTGTTGGCCCATTTGAACCAGATCGGCACGGCGATGGCGGTGAATTTCTCGACGTCGTCGGCCGACAGTCGGCTAACCTCGGTTCCGGCGTCCTCGAACTTCTTCCACGCGCCCATATCGGCCCTCTGGATCGCGCCGAAATGGGTGTTCGAGTAGACCTGCACCTCGTCCTCGACGAACTGCTTCATCTTGGGCGACAGCGCGTTCCACACGTTCATGTTGACGACGAAATCCATCAGGTCGACCGGCTGATAGATGGACATCAAGCCGGGGGGGCCCATGCAGATATACTTTGTCACTTGGGCGAACCCGAGATCCCAATTGACCGCGGGTCCGACATAGTCGGCGGCCTCGATGGTGCCCTTCTCGAGCGCGGAGAAGACCTCGCCGCCCGGCAGCAGGGTGGTCTTGGCGCCGGCGGCAGCAAAAGTCTCCGCGATCATGCCGCCAGGCACGCGCAGCTTCAGGTCCTTGAAGTCCTCGATCGAACGGATCGGCTTCTTCGAATGGATGATGTTGGGACCGTGATGGATGCGGTTGACGTAATAGAGGCCCTGCTTGGCGAAGATGTCGCGGGCGGCCTGCAGCCCATTCTGACTGTAGAAGAACACGTCCCACTCGTGCGGGTAGCGCAGGCCCAGGGTGTAGGAACTGAGGAACGCAGTTGCCGGCAGCTTGCCGGCCCAATAGAGCGTGAAGGAGTTCATGGCCTCCAACACGCCGCTCTTGACACCGTCCAGGAGCTCGAAGTCGCCGACGACTTCCTTCGCCGCGAACGGCTTGAATTCCAGTTCGCCGCCGGTCTTCTCGATGATCGTGCCGCACCAGGTTTTGAAGGTCTCGAGGCCGACGCCGGCTGGCCACGACGTCTGCACCTTCCAGGTCGTGGTGGCCGCGGCGGCCGTGCGGATGAACGGCGCACCCAGTTGGCTGGCGGTTTCCGCGGCCGCTATGCCGCCTGCGGCAAGCAGGCCGGCCTTGAGAAACTGTCGGCGGGCCTTGGCGACCCCCTCGACGGCCAGGCGAGACGCCCGTGTCCTCATGATGCAATCCTCCCGTTGCTTGTGCCTATCCCCTTTTTTCGCCGTCCGCTCACGCATCGGCGGCAACGGTGAGGAGTGTCGCGCCGACCCGCTATAACTCGCAAGCCATAATCATTTGGCTGCACTGCAGCATTTGAAGCCATGGTTCAAACACGGAATTGCCACCGAATGCAGCGACGCGCCCGTTCCCGTCATCGTCCCCCGCCCCCATCCCCGCCACGTCCCTTCCGTGTTCTCTCAGCCTTTGCAGGATGAAGAAGAAGCATGGTCCGCAGGCTTCGGAAGCGATGGCGCGACCAGCCGATCGCGGCCGTAGACGTCGTCACGGAATTGGACGGCGCCGCTTTCATCGACCCAGGCCGTGTCATAGACCACATGGACCGGAATCGGGTCGACGAGGCGAACCTGCAGATTGCGGCCCGCTTTCACGACTGCCGCGATGCGATCGGGCGACCATTGCGGATCGTCCTTCAATAGGTAGGTCGCAAGGCTTAGCGCATCGGCAATACGAATGCAGCCGTGACTGAGAAATCGGTCCTGGCGCTCGAACAGCTTGCGGTTGTTGGTGTCGTGCAGATAAACGTCGTAGGGGTTGGGGAACAGGAACTTCACGACGCCGAGCGGGTTCTGGGGCCCGGGGTCCTGGCGGATTTGGCCGCCTACCCAGTGCATGTCGTGCCGGCGCATATAGTCCGGATCGCGCTGGATCTTGGGCAGCAACTCGAGCCGCTCGATACGCGGCGGCACGACCCAGTAGGGATTGAATTCGAGGCGGTCGATCAGGCTGTCGATCTGCGGCGTCGGCCAGCTCCGGCGGCCGACGATGGCCGCCTTGTCGAAAATCTGGCGTCCGCCATCGACGAGGCGATAAGTCGCGGCCGCGGCGTTGACTGCAATATAGCGCGGTCCCCATTCGCGCTGCTGTTGGCGAAGCCGCATGAGATTGACCGTTATGGTGTCGAGGCGGCGTGCCACCGGCAGGTTCAGTGCCTCGAGTGTCGCAACGCCGACCACACCGTCGGCCGCGAGCCCGTGGCGCCGCTGGAACCGCTTCACCGCCGCCTCCAGAGCGGCATCGAAGCTGTCGAGGCGCGTGCCCGTTTCGGTCAAATCGCCGGTGATCCAGAGCCGGCGTCGCAGCGCCTCGACCCTTGCGCCCTGATCGCCGAGGACGAGCTTGGGGCCCGCCGGCACGGAGGGCCAGCCGCCGCGCGCCTGGATGGCTTGATAGGTCTGCAGTGCCGCACGAAGCCGCCAGAATGCCGGATCGAGCGGGAGCCAGCGGCGCAAGAAGCTCCGCTTGTCCGAAGCGGCAGCGGCTTCGACGAGCGCCTTCGACGGGCTCGCGAACGATGCTGGATCCCGCGGATCGACCGCCGTCTGCAAATAGGCCGCGCTCAGCAGCAACTCCTGTTTGGCCAATTCGTCGGCGACTGGCTGCTGCGCAGGCATCGCCGCCGCCGACAGCCGATCCGATATCGCCGGGCCGCCGGCATTCCGGATTTGCGTAAGCCGCGCGAGCAGCATCGTTCCCGCCGGTTCGAGGCCCGCTGCGCCAACCCATAGCGGACGATAGGCCCGAGCAGCGTAGAAGCGCTCGAGTGCCGCGCATTCCTGCTCGCCGATCGCCAATGGGGACGGCTTGGCCGACAGCAGAGCTTGGAGCGCTTCTTCCGTCGACGACGGCGTCGGCGGCGGACCTGGCATGGCGGCGCCCGGACCCGCGATGGCGGGCGCCTCGCCCCGCTGCGCCGGACCGACGCAGGCAACCAGCAACGGGAACAACGCGAGCAGCACCCAGAGGAGGCGCTTCATGATGGCCCTGGAGCGCACCGCATTCCCGATCGGGAAGCGCGGTGCCGGATCGGCATGATCGGCCCCTTCATTCATGATTTTACTGGTCCTTCGATGCCAACCTGACCTGAATGCTAACGAGGGAGCAAATGAGCCACCAGAGCCATGGCCGGCGCCTTTGGACCGTCCATGGCCTTCCAAACGCAAAAGAGGGGCGCTTCCCTGGCTGGGGAGCGCCCCTCTTGGTTGTGGTTGCGGGGAGAGGATTTGAACCTCTGACCTTCAGGTTATGAGCCTGACGAGCTACCGGGCTGCTCCACCCCGCGT
>JBMONF010000024.1:0-96844 GCA_049323455.1 Pseudomonadota bacterium
CACCCCACTCAAAGCCTTCATCGATGGAATCAGAAAGGAGGAGAACCCGCAGCCAAAGCCGACCAAGAAAGCCGCCTGAGCCTCGCCCGCCGAGGCGGCACTGTCAGCCAATTACCATCTCTGTACACATCGCTCGCGAATATTGATGGTGCTGGGCTTCTCCCAGACTCATTGCTCAACGACGTAGCTTCGAGGACCAACTCGTTTCGCAGTTCGATCGATGCACTGAAGAACACCGTCGATCAATTCTGCGCACAGGGAGCACCGGCGAGCCTAGATGTCGCTAACTTTACTGCTCAAATTTCCGGCGGGCCTTCTTTGAACATTGCTAGTGCGCTTCCCCCAATTGTCACGAATCTCGATCCTCTCCTCCACTCCATCCAGATTCTGCGCGCAATCACAACCCCAGCGGCCGGAATCGACTTCGGCCCTGCCATTGATGCAATCAACAATGTCAGAAATGAACAGCGGCTGGCATTTCGTGAACTCTCGCGAGAGCGCAAAACCTTCGCGGCGGCGAAGGAGCGAATTAACGCCGCAGAACAAGAAATCAAGACGATAGTGGACAGTTTGCGCACTACGACCACAGACGCGGTCGAACAAAGAAAGGCTGCGGCAGATGCGCGTACCGAGGCCGAGGGAGCAAAGACGGGAGCTGCTACAGCGCTGCAAGAGATTAGCTCCGTGCGCGCGCAAGCGCAGGATCTCGAGAGAGCCGTGCAGGCATACAAAAGCACATTCTCGTCTTTCCAAACTGAGCTTGACGCCAGAAATAACACATTCGTCAAAGGAAAAACCGACTTGGATAACCTACTAACCAGGTTGGCAGCGGCCGAAAAAGAGCTAGAACGTATCACAGCTCGAGCGCGCGACGTTCTTGGAGAGGCAACCGTCGCCGGCCTGTCAGAGCGGTTTTATAAGGAAACGCAGGACATCGGGGGACGGCTCTTTTGGGCTCATGTTTCCTTGGTGGGCGCCGTAGCATTCTTCGCATTTTCGTCTCTGCTTGCAGTCAGCCCGTCCTTTGCCGACTACATTCTTGGAACTGCATCCCCGAACCCGATCACGTTGCCAGAAAATGCGGCATTTGGTGTGGCTGTGACTTCCTACCTTGGCTTGGCTGTTGGGAAAATTATCCTCATCGCCCCTAGCGCAGTTCTCGTTGCCTATACTGCAAAGCGGGCCTTGTCGCTCTTTCGCCTTCGAGCTGAATATACTTACAAGTATACCGTAGCATCGTCACTGCCAGGATTCAAAATCGAAGCGCCGCAATACGCAGAAGCCATGACTGCGTCGGCATTCAAAGAGCTTCTTTATAATCCGGTAGAAATCGAGACTAGCGACAGACCGCGGAACAAATGGTTAGATAAGATAATCAATCCCCGCGTGGCAGCAGCCTTCGATCGGATGCTATCCAACATCACCGAAAAATAGCCTTCTTAGCAGGACTGCTACCACCCGATCACCTTCACGCCGTCACTATTCGGGCCAGAAAGGCGGCAAGTGCCACCGTGTTCTCCTTCCTCCCTATTGAGGGAAGATATTGTGAAGGGACCGCGAGGCTGAGAATAGAGCTTCACCCGGAACTGGGTGAGTGGGACGAGATCAAACCACACGAGTTTGCATTCGAACGGCTACAGCCCCTGCGCGCGGTAGTGCGCCGCCACCTCGGCGTAATAGCCCGCGGTCGAGCCGAACTCATCCATCTCCTTCGGCGTCAACTGGCGCATGAGCTTGGCCGGGCTGCCCGCCCAGAGCTCGCCCTTGCGCACGCGCTTGTTGGGCGTCACCAGCGCGCCGGCCGCGACCATGCCGCCGCCCTCGACCACCACGCCGTCCATGACGCAGGCCTTCATGCCGACGAAGGCGCCGTCCTCGAGCGTGCAGGCATGGATCAGCGCCATATGGCCGATGGTGACGTCGCTGCCGATGGTGCAGGCAAAGCCATGCGCGCCGCGCCCGCCATCCTCCTGGTGGTTGAGATGCACCACCGTGCCGTCCTGGATGTTGGTGCGCGCCCCGATGCGCAAGGCGTTGCCGTCCGCCCGCAGCACGCAGCCATACCAGATGCTCGAGCCCGGCCCGATCTCGACATCGCCCAGCACCACGGCGTTGGGCGCGACCCAGGCGGCCGGGTCGATCTTGGGGCGGTAGTTGTCGAAGGCCAGGATGATGCCGGGCATGAGTCTAGCGGCTCCTTATCAGGTCAGGAACGCGATCGATACGAGATCGCAACTCCAACCGTCGTCCCCGCGGAAGCGGGGACCCAGGAGCGAGCGACGTGCCGCAGCCCTGGGCCCCGGCTTTCGCCGGGGCGACGGAAAAATCCAACCGCGAACGCCATCAAAGGCCCAGCATCAGCGCGATGTTCTGCACGGCCGCGCCCGAGGCGCCCTTGCCGAGATTGTCGAGCCGGGCCACCAGCACGGCCTGCCGGCGCTTCTCGTTGGCGAAGACGCGCAGCTCGAGCCTGTCGGTGTCGTTGAGCGCCTCGGGCTCGAGCCGGCCGGCCTCGGCTCCCTCGCCCACCGGCACCACCGTCACCAGCTTCATACCGGCATAGCGCTTTGCCAGTGTCGCCTCGAGATCGGCCGCCTTCGGCCGGCCCGGCAGGATGTCCAGATGGAGCGGCAGGCTCACCAGCATGCCTTGCCGGAAATTGCCCACCGAAGGCACGAAGATCGGCCGGCGCGTCAGGCCCGCATAATGCTGGATCTCGGGCAGATGCTTGTGCTCGAGCCCGAGCGCGTAGAGCTCGAAGGCGGGGGCGCGGCCCTTCTCGTAGGCCTCGATCATGCTGCGCCCGCCGCCGGAATAGCCGCTCACCGCATTGATCGCCACCGGATAATCGGCCGGCAGCAGCCCTGCCGCGACCAGCGGCTTGATGAGCGCGATGGCACCTGTGGGGTAGCAGCCGGGGTTGGCGACCCGCCGCGCGGCGCGGATCGCCGCCTCCTGGCCCGGCTCCATCTCCGGGAAGCCGTAAACCCAGCCGGGGGCCACGCGGTGGGCGGTGCTGGCATCGACGATGCGCGGCCCCTTCGACCCCATCGCGTCGATCATGGCCACCGCCTCGCGGGCCGCGTCGTCGGGCAGGCAGAGCACGGCCAGATCGGCGGCCGCCATCATCTCGCGCCGGGCGGCCGGGTCCTTGCGGCGCTCGGGCGCGATGCTGGCGAGCGTAATGCCCGGCAGGCCGGCCAAGCGCTGGCGGATGCCGAGACCGGTGGTTCCGGCCTCGCCGTCGATGAACACGGTGCGGGTGGCGGCGATGGTTTCCATGGCGGCGGTTCCTTGGCGAAGATAACCCACTCGGTCCAAAAGCAAAGAGGGCCGAAAGCAGAAGGGGCGCTCCCCTTCGAGGAGCGCCCCTGATGCCCTGCCCCCCGACCGGGGCCGATCGCCCATGCGCGATCAGCGCTTCGAGAACTGGAAGCTGCGGCGCGCCTTGCGGCGGCCATACTTCTTGCGCTCGACCACGCGGCTGTCGCGGGTGAGGAAACCGCCTGCCTTGAGCACCGAGCGCAAGCCCGGCTCGTAATAGGTCAGCGCCTTGCTGATGCCGTGGCGCACGGCGCCGGCCTGGCCCGAGAGCCCGCCGCCCACGACCGTGCAGACCACGTCGTACTGGCCGACGCGCTGCGTCAGGCCGAAGGGCTGCGCGATCATCATGCGCAGCACGGGGCGCGCGAAATAGGTCTCGCTCGGGCGGCCGTTGATGGTCATGCGGCCGGTGCCGGGCTTGAGCCAGACGCGGGCGATCGCGTTCTTGCGCTTGCCGGTCGCGTAGGCGCGGCCCTGCGCATCGAGCTTGGGCTCCGCCGCGGCGGCCGCGGCCGCAGGCGCCGCCGTCGCCGCGCGCAGGTCCTTGAGGTCGGTGAGCTTCTGCGTCTCGGTCGTCATGACTCAGGCGGTCCTCTTGTTCTTCGGATTCATCGCGGCAATGTCGAGCCGCTCCGGGTTCTGTGCGGCGTGCGGATGATCGGGGCCCGGATAGACCTTGAGATTGCCCATCTGGCGCCGGCCCAGCGGCCCGCGCGGCACCATGCGCTCCACCGCCTTGATCACCGCGCGCTCCGGGAAGCGCCCGCCCAGGATCTCGCCCATGGTGCGCTCCTTGATGCCGCCCGGATGGCCGGTGTGCCAGTAGAACTTGCGGTCCTGGAGCTTGCGGCCCGTGAGCCGCACCTTGGCCGCGTTGACGACGATGATGTTGTCGCCGCAATCCATGTGCGGCGTATAGCTGGTCTTGTGCTTGCCGCGCAGGCGGTTGGCAACGATGGAGGCGAGCCGGCCCAGCACCACGCCGTCAGCATCGACGACGTACCACTTCTTGCTGATGTCGGACGGCTTGGCGGTGTAGGTCTTCATGGCGGTCCGTTTTCGATCTGGAAAGGCCGGTCGCGACGGGCGCCCCAAGCGCGCCGCTCGCCCCGGCAAGGTCGGGCGCGGAGTATCGCCATTTTTTCTGCCGGGTCAAGCCAAAAGCGCGCGGAAATCCGCCATTTTTTGATACGGTATCGAGATACCGCTGAAAAGAGCCTGCGCCGGCAAAGGGCAAGCGTCCCGTTCCGACAGGAAACTGGACCGCCCCCATTCCTTAGGTCAAGATCGGCCGGAAAGCGCTTGCGGAGCTTGAGCTTTTCGATGCAAGCGCCGAGGCGGCGCGCTCCGCGGTCGGAATGGACGGGATGGGTTACGAGCATCTGGACGACGCCACGATCAACGCGCAGTTCATGCCGCGCATCGCCGTGCCCGACCATGAGGCGTGGCTCGCACGCGACGAAAAGCTGGCGGCCGAAGCACGGCGCACTCGGCGCCATATCGCCGATATCGCCTATGGCGAGACGCGGGCGCAGCGGCTCGACGTCTTCCCGGCCGAGAACCCGAACGCGCCGATCCATGCCTATATCCATGGCGGTTATTGGCGCGCGCTCGACAAGTCGGGCTTCAGCTATATCGCCGAGCCGCTGGCAAGCGCCGGCGCCACCACGGTTCTCGTCAACTACGATCTCTGCCCTGCCGTCACGCTCGACGAGATCGTGCAGCAGATCCGCCGCGCGCTGATCTGGATCTACCGCCATGCGGGCTTGCTCGGCGGCGATGAGAACCGGATCTACCTCTCCGGCAGCTCGGCCGGCGCGCATCTGGTGGCCATGATGCTGGCGCGCGACTGGAGCCGCGATCCGGTGCCGTCGGACTTCGTCAAGGGCGCCGCCTGCATCACCGGCATCTACGATCTCGATCCGGTCTTGCGCATCGCCGCCAACGAGGACATCCGCCTCACGCCCGAGATGGCCCGGCGCAACAGCCCGCTCTTCATGGTGCCGCACATCAAATGCCCTATCATCGTCGCGGTCGGTGGAGACGAGCCCGAGGAGTGGATCAAGCAGTCCGAGGGCTATGTCGCGCATCTGAAGCGCCACGGTGTGCCGGCCGACTACTTGAGAGTGCCGGCAACGCACCATTTCTCCATCACGCAAAGCCTGGCGTGGCCCGATGGGCTCCTCCTCCGCGCGATCCTGGCGCAGATGGGGCTCGCCCCGCGGCACGCCGCGACCGCCTAGAGGAGACCACACGCCCATGAGCACCCTTGCCAACGAGCCGCAGCTTCTCGCCCGCGTCGAGGAAGGCATCGCCTTCCTCACGCTCAACCGACCGGCCGCGCGCAACGCCCTTTCGCTCTCGCTGATGGGCGAGATGCTGGAGGCGATCCGCGGTTTCGGCCGCGACCCGGCTGTCAAAGCCTTGGTCGTCGCCGGCAACGGCCCCGCTTTCTGCGCCGGCCACGATCTGAGAGAGCTGCGCGCCAACCCGACTCGCGATTTTTACGAGCAGGTGTTCGGCCGCTGCGCCGAGCTGATGCTCGCCATCACGCGGCTGCCCAAGCCCGTGATTGCGCGCGTGCAGGGCATTGCCACGGCGGCCGGCTGCCAGCTCGTCGCGACCTGCGATCTCGCCGTGGCCGAGACGGGCGCGCGATTCGCCACGCCCGGCGTCAATATCGGGCTCTTCTGCTCGACGCCGATGGTGGCCTTGAGCCGCGCCGTGCCGCGCAAGCAGGCGATGGAGATGCTCTTGACCGGCGAGTTGGTCGGCGCCGAAGACGCGCGCCGCATCGGCCTCGTCAATCGGGTCGTGCCGGCATCCGAGCTCGATGCCGAAGTGGCGAAGCTCGCGCGCCAGATCCTGAGCAAGTCGCCGCTGACGCTCGCCATCGGGAAGGAGGCGTTCTACCGCCAAGCCGAGCTCGGGCTCGAACAGGCTTATGCCTATGCCGCCGGCGTCATGACCCGCAACATGATGGCCCAGGACGCGGCCGAGGGCATCGACGCCTTCATCGAGAAGCGCAAACCGACCTGGCACGGCTGCTGAGGCGCGAAAGGTGTCCGGGCCCGATTACCCCGACGCGCTTCTGGAGCGCATCTTCGCCGAAACCAGGACCATCGCCGTGGTCGGCGCCAGCCCCAAGCCCGAGCGGCCGAGCCATGGCGTGATGCGCTATCTGCAATCCAAGGGCTATCGCTGCATTCCGGTCAATCCCGGCCAGGCCGGGGGCACGATCAACGGCGAAAGGGTCTATGCCCGCCTCGCCGAGGTGCCGGTCAAGATCGACATGGTGGATGTGTTCCGCCGCTCGGATGCGGCCGGTCAGGTCGTGGACGAGGCCATCGCGGTCGGTGCCAAGGTGGTGTGGATGCAGCTCGGCGTGCGCGACGACGCAGCTGCGCGGCGCGGCGAAGCGGCAGGCTTGACCGTGGTGATGGATCGCTGTCCGGCGATCGAGCTGCCGCGGCTGGAGCGCGAACGCCCTCGTTGAGCCGGCGTCATGAAGCGGCATTTCGTCAAATATAAATAAAATACTTTGCATGTTATAGCCTTGTTATACGGTCTCACTAGATATGATGACTTGCCCTCGACAAGGGTAATTCTCTAAACTAGCGCCACTGACAAGATCGAAAGCACGGCCGGTCCCGGTGCGAGCCGGCGGCCGGGGGTGCCGTCGTCTCCGCCCAGGCTCGCGCTGCCGGAAGGGAACGGGAAGAATGGCGATCGCCGAAATCTGCGACAAGGATCTCTCCCACAGCTCGCTTGAAGGCGCGCGGCTGGTCGGCAAGACCGTCAAGCGCGTTCGCTTCGACCGCGCGAACCTCAGCGGCGCCGATCTGAGCCTGTCGCAATTCTTCGAGTGCTCGTTCGAGCGGGCCAATCTCATGGGCGCCGATCTGAGCCGCGCCCTGTTCGAGAATTGCAATTTCCGCAACGCCAAATTCGTCGGCACCAACGCCTCCGAGGCGGTCTTCCGCTCGACCACGGTGCTCTCTTACAAAAAGAAATCCGCTTTGGCCGTAGCCGAGCCGCAGCTCTCCTTCGAGGGCGCGACAATCGAGCATTCCGTCTTCACCAACGCGAACCTCAACAAGGCCTCGCTCGCACGCGTCAAGGCCACGAACGTGGATTTCACCGGTGCCGATCTGCGCGGCGCCGTGTTCGAGCAATGCCGCATCGCCGGCTCGCAATTCGCGCTGGCCAAGCTCGAGGGGGCGGATTTCTCGCAGACCGAGGACGCCATCGACGCCCTGCCCGAGTGGGCGGCCAGCATGGTGAAGCTCAAGCGGTCGATCGCGCCTTGCGACGTCCACGCCATGATCGAGCGCCACGAGGAGTGGATCATGAGCGATGGTCGCGCCGGCGCACGTCTGACGCTGCAAGGGCACGATCTCTGCGGCATCGAGTTGCCCGATCAGGATCTGTCCGGTGCCGATCTGCGCAACTGCCGCCTGGATTTCGCCAACCTGGCCGGCTCGAGGCTGGTGGCAAGCGATCTGCGTGGCGCGAGCCTGGTCAGGACCGATCTCAGGAACGCCGATCTCAGGGCCGCCCTCATTTCCGAGCAAGCCCTGGTCAAGGCACATCTCGAGGGTGTGCGGCGCTAGCGCAGATTCATCAAGACCGGAATCGCCCCCTCCCCCTGCCCCCTCCCGCCTGCGGGCCGAAGCTTTCTGGTCGGAGTGTTTCTCCAACGGAACCCTTCGGCGGGCGAAGGCCCGCAAGGGGAGGGGGTCAGTTTTTCTTCATCCTCTCCCCTTGCGGGAGAGGGTGGCGAGCGAAGCGAGCGGGAGCGGGGTAACTGTTTCCGGTCATACTGAATTTGCTTTAGTCCGGCACTCGTAATCGCTTGCGCGGGCGAGGCGTGCCGCTACTCCGCCGCCGCTGCCGCGGTCTTTGCTTCGCCCCCGTCGCGGGGCAGCGCCAGCGTGGCCATGAAGATGACGGCGGCCGCGGCGGCCAACAGCAACCATAGCCGGTCGAGCCCGCCTGCGCTTCCGCTGACGAGAGCGATGAGCTGGAGGGCCAGCGGCGCGGTGCCGAAGGAGATGACGTACTTTACGCCGAAGGCGAGCGCACGATGGCGCTCCGGCGTGAAGCGGGTCAGCATCATGTTCTCGGCCGGCAGGAGCCCGACGCTCAGCACCACGGCCAGCGTGGTCGAAAGGATCAGCGGCAGGCCCGCCACGGCGGAGACGGCGGCCAGCAGCGGTATCTGCATCAGGAAGGCGCCCGCATAGACATATTTCAGGTTGTACCGATCGGCGACATGGCCGCCGAAATACTGGATCAACCCCGCCACGCCATAGACGATCGCCACCATCGCGCCCACCCCCAGCGTGCTGCCGCCGAGCCAATCGGCGAGCCGGAGTTCGAACTGCTTGGGCAAGGCCGCCTGCGTCGCTTGATAGATGATTCCCGACAGGAACATGGCGAAGAGCAGGATGACGACGCCGCGCACCATCTCGCCCCTGCTCGGCGGACGGCCCTTGTGCGCCATCGCCACCCCTTCGCCGAGCCGGCCCCGGCGCATCATCCAGATCATCGCCAGGCCCGTCAGCACCGCCAGCGCACCCGGCACCAGAAAAGCGGCGCGCCAGCCGGCGAAATCGATCAGGGCGCCGGTCAGCAGGCCTGCGCCCGACACGCCGACATTGCCGAAGATGCCGTTGAAGCCCAGCGCCTTGCCCTGCTGGCGCGCGTTGCGCACCAGCCAGGCGATGCCGACCGGGTGATAGATCGAGGCGAAGAGCCCGATGCCGGCAAGGCCGAGCGTGAGCGCCAGCGGGCCGTTGGCGAAGCCGCAAACCATGGCGGCAACGCCGACGCCGATGAAGAACACCGCCATCATGCCGCGTGCGCTCCACCGATCGCCGAGCCAGCCCGCCGGCAGAGCGCCCACGCCCACCAGCAGCGAGCCGACCGTCCACAGCCCGATCAAGTCCGAATAGGACTGGCCCCAATCCTTCTCCAGCGCCAGCACGATCACGAAATAGATCGAGGTGAAGAAATGGATGTAGAAATGCCCGATCGCGGCGAAGCCTTGCGCGAGGCCGAAGGAGGCGTTCGGGGCGGGTTCGGACATCGGGCTCTTCCTGCCGGCGGTGCGGGCTTCGCTTAGGGCCGGATATCCTGCACCCCCGCTCGACGCTCGAGCAAGGCAGCGTCCTGGGAGCGGCGTTCGACGGCGCCCTCGGCACGGTTTCAGCCCTTCCGTGGATTGGCGATCGGCGGGGCCGGCGCGTCGATCGACGGGCCCAAGAACCGGATGGCTTTCGAGCCGGGCGCGTCGACCATCGATGCAGCGACCTTCGCCGCGCTTGGCTGAGAACGCCCCTCGCTCCCTCGATCAAGAAGTTTTTTTGATCAAACTGTTGCGACTCGCTCTTCAGGTGTCTTTTCCGAGTCGGCTCTATTGCTTAAGATACCGGATGAGGCTGGGGGAGACACCGCATGAAAACCAATATCTTACAAGAGAACCATCATGTAACAGGTCTGCGCCCGACTCCGGCACAGCTCCGCTGGCTCACCAAGGGCTTGAGCCAACCCGGCGGCAAGTTGCCGCTGTTCGACGAGTGGGGACAGCGCGTCAACGAACGCACGGTGCGTCACTGCATCGACATGGGCTGGGCCGAGCCCTGGTTTACCAATCCGCTCAAGCCCGATTGGCTGGTCTGCAAGCTGACGGACGCCGGACGCGCCCTCCTCGCGCGCCGCTGACCCGCCATTCTTCTTCGACTTTCCGGCTGCTGACGGCCGATGCGGCGCGATCGGTTCGATATCAAGCTCGGCAGCGACGACCCCGGTCTCTCCACTGGGTTGACGGGCTGGCGCTACCGCGCGTCGGGCCGCGGCCCTCGCATCCTCGTCACCGGCGCCGTGCATGGCGACGAGGTGACTTCGAGCGCCGCCATCTGGCATGCGTCCGAGCAGCTGGCCGACTGGGTCACGGCCGGCCAAGTCACGATGATCCCCTGCGTCAACCAGCTCGCCGTGCGCGCGAGCCGGCGCCAGGTGCCGCTCGAGAACGCCGATCTCAACCGCCGCTTTCCCGGTCGCGCCGACGGCCTGCTCGCCGACCGCCTCGCCCATGCGCTGGTCCGGCTCATGGCCGAACACGACGCGCTCATCGACGTGCACACGGCCGGCTGGAGCGTGCCTTTCGTGCTGCTCGACCACTTCGCCGATGCCAGGCTGGAGCGCCGCGTCACGGGCTGGGCCGCCGCCTCGGGCCTGCCGGTGGTGGGCGAGATGCCGGCCGCGATCGCGAATCTGCAGGGCCTCGACCGGAGCTGGTCGGCCTGGGCGGTGCGCCAGGGCAAGCCGGCCGTGACCATGGAGCTGCCGGGCTTCCACACCATCGATCATGTCGGCGCCCATCGCGGCGCCAACGCCATTCTCAACATGCTGACGGCTCTGCCCATGCTGTCGAAGCGCCCGCCTAAGGGCGGGCCGGAAACGGCACCCCTGGTGCGTCGCGCGCTCCACAGCAATCTCGGCGGGCTGTTCGAGGCCGAGCGCAAGCCGGGCGACAAGGTGCGCCAGGGCGAGCGCATCGGCTGGGTCCGAAACTTCGCCGGCGAGCCCCTGGGCGAGATCAAGGCGCCCGAGGCCGGTTTCCTTCTCGAGATCCAGGCGATCTCCGCGCTCCATGTCGGCATGCGCACCGCAACGCTGGCGGTGCCACGGCGCTCAGGCAAGGGCCGCCCGCACTCGGCTTGATCTTCGCGGGAGCGCCACCTAGCTTTCCAGCATCGGGCGTTTCGCCCTCGACCACCGAAGAGGCTGACGACCCCGCCGCAATCTTGCGGCCTTACGACCCGCATCTCGTCCGAACCGGCCCTCATCGTCTCAGATCGCGCCGGCGCCCGGACACGGCCCGCCAGCAGGAGTCACGCGATGATCGGTAGCGCCCACGCTTGGTCGAGCATGGCAGCGGCGTTCCTTGCCTCCCTTGTCGAGTTCGTGGAGGCGCTGACGATCGTGCTGGCCGTCGGTACCGTGCGCGGTTGGCGCTCGGCCCTGCTCGGCGCCGCTATCGGCACGGCGCTACTGATCGCGCTGATCCTGCTGCTGGGGCCGACGCTGGGCCTCGTCCCGATCACCGCCCTGCAACTGATCGTCGGAACCCTGCTGCTCCTTTTCGGAGCCCGTTGGCTGCGCAAGGCCATTCTGCGGGCCGCGGGGATCATCGCGCTCCACGACGAAGAGCGGGCCTATCTCGAAGAAACCGCGCAACTCCGGCGCGCCACCGTCTCGCAAGTCGCCGGTTTCGACGCCGTCGCTGTGGCCACCGCGTTCAAGGCCGTGGTTCTCGAAGGCCTCGAGGTCGTCTTCATCGTCATCGCGGTCGGTGCCGCGGGCGATATGCTGGTGCCGGCGAGCGTCGGCGCCGGTGGCGCCTTGGCCATCGTGCTGCTGCTTGGGCTGCTGGTCCACCGGCCTCTCGCCAAGGTCCCCGAGAACACGCTGAAGTTTCTCGTCGGCGCGATGATCTCCGCCTTCGGCGTGTTCTGGATCGGAGAAGGTCTCGGCGACGGATGGCCAGGCGGCGACTGGGCCATCCTCGGCCTTTGCCTCGGCTTCCTCGCGATCGGGCTGAGGTCTATCCCCGTCGCGCGAAACCTTGCCACGGCCGCCACGGACCCGGCGAGGCCGTCATGATCTCGCCCAAAGCCGTCCTTCTCGACCTCGTCGGCCTCTTCGTCGACGACGGCAGCCTGGCGCTCGCGGCACTCGCCTGGCTCGTGTTCTCGGCTTTTCTCATTCCGCTCCTCGGCCTGCCGGAAGCCTGGCGCGCGATCGCCCTCTTTCTCGGCTTCGCCGCCATTCTCGTCGAGAACGTGACCCGGTCCGCCCGGCGCAGCCGGCGCTGAGACGTTCGCCAGAGGAAGGCCTTCAATGCCTGAACCCATCCATTTCACCTATCTGAGCGGCCCCGATATGGCAGCGCTCGATCTCGGCGACGATGAGATCCTGGACGCGATCGAGGCGAGCCTGAAGCTCCAGGGCGAAGGGCGCAGCGTGATCGAGCCGCGCATGCATCTGAGGCCCAAGGCGGCGCGCGGCCATTTCAATGTGCTGCGCGGCGTGCTGCCCGCGGCCGACGGACCGGGCCATGCCGGGGTCAAGGTGGTGGGCGACTTCCTCGACAACTGGCGGCGCGACCTGCCCTCCGAGATGGCGATGCTGCTGCTGCTCGATCCCGAGACCGGCATGCCGCAAGCACTCCTCGACGCCACCGCCATCACCGAGATGCGCACTGGCGCCGTGACGGCGCTCGGCGCCAAATATCTCGCGCGCCGGCACGCGAAGGTGCTGGGCCATGTCGGCGCGCGCGGCACCGCCTACTGGAACGTGCGGCTGCTCGACCGCCTGTTCGACTTCGCCGAGATCCGCGTCCATTCCAAGCGCCAGGAGAGCCGCGAGGCCTTCGCGGCCCAGCTCGCGCGCGATCTCGGCAAGACCATCATCGTCACGGAGGACTGGCAGAGCTGCCTCGAAGGCGCCGACATCCTGGTCGAGGCTTCGCGCCTCGAGGCGCCCGAGCCCCTGTTCAAGACGGCCTGGATCAAGCCCGGCGCGCTGGCCATTCCCTATGGCACGATGAGCGCCGTCGAGCTCGACCTCACCGATGCAATGGGCAAGGTCGTGGTGGACGACTGGGGACAGGCGGGCGCCGGCCCCTTCGGCGCGCTGCGCCGCCATGTCGACGAGGGCAAGCTCACGCGTGAGACGCTCCATGCCGAGCTCGGCTAGATCGTGGCCGGCCTCAAGCCGGGGCGCGAGCGTGACGACGAGCGCATCCTGTTCTGGCATCGCGGCCTGTCGCTCTCCGACATCGCGCTGGGTGCCTTGGCGCTCGAGAAGGCGCGGCGCCTCGGTATCGGCAGCCGGCTGCGTTACGCCTGATCGGCCTTCGTGCGCGAGGGCGCGTCCTTCGCCTTCCCCAGCTCGCGGCGCGCCAGCCACAGGCCCGGCAGCATCGGCAGCCAGAAAGTGAAGCCGCGCAGCAGCAGCGTCGCGGCAAGCGCCGCCTCGATCGAGACGCCGGTCGCATTCAGCACGACCACGGCGGCTCCCTCGAAGGCACCGAGCCCGAGCGGATTGGGCCCTACCGTCGCCACCACGTTGGCCACCATGAAGCTGGCGAAGGCCGAGAGCGGCGAGGCCGCCTGATCGAGCGCGCGCAGCATGACATAGAGCGTGGCGGCGTCGAGCAGGAACACGGCGAGCTGCAGGCCCGTGGTCTTGAGCATGAGCACGGGATCGCGCAGCAGGTCCGAGGGCGCCGTGTTGATCGCCTCGAGCAGCGACGCGGCGCCCGGCACGCGCCGGAGCCGGTCGAGCCAGGGTCCGCCCTTGAGCCGGCGCAGGCTCAGCACGAGCACCGGTATGCCTACCACGAACAGGGCGAACAGCGCCGCCACCGCCACGACCGCGGGCCCGACCGCGTGATGGAGCTGCAGCACGATCAGCGCGCCCAGGGCGGCGAGCCCATAGGCGGAGTAATACGAGACCAGCCCCACCAAGAGCGCGCCCATGGCGAGATGCATCGGCACGCCGCGCCGCGCGAGGCCGCGGATCACCAGGAGCGTGCCGCTGACGCCGCCCGAGGGCAGCGCCTGGTCGGTGAAAAGCTTGGCGAGCCCGAGCGGCACCAGCGAGCGCAAGGGGCGGCGCTGTCCGATGCGCGCTAGGGCCGCATGCCAGACCGAGGCGGCGCAGATGTAGGTCGAAGCCTGCAACGCGAGGGCCAGAAGCAGCCATTCGGGCCTCGCCTGACGCGCCAGCTCGGCGAAGCGCTCGAGCTCGCCGAGCCGCAACACCACCAGAATGACGGCGCCGAGACCCAGCAGGCCGAACAGCCAGAAGCCGGCCGTCTTCCAGGGTGAGCCATCGGTCGAGGGAGCCATGCCGCCGTCCGGTTGTTGCGTCCTCCGGCGGCAGTCTAGCGGGCGCCGCCTCGCGCGCAACGCCCGGCGCCCGTGCTCCGCACGCGGCGGTTGCCCTCGGACAGGATTGATCGAAGCCCGATGGCGGATGCTAAGCTGGCGGCCGTTCTCATCGGGAGGAAGCTCGCATGAACGGCCGCGCTGCCATGGCCCTGACGCCGGACCTGGTGGCGCGCATTCATCGCGAGGCCCCGGATCCGGGCATCGCCGTGATGAAGAGCGAGCCCATGGCCGACGCCGATTACGCGGCCTGGGTCGACAAGCTGATGACAGCGCGGCCCATGGGCGAGGACGTCTGGATCTTCGCCTATGGCTCGCTGATCTGGAAGCCGGCCTGCGCGGTGGACGGGCAGCGACTGGCGCATCTTTACGGCTGGCACCGGAAGTTCTGCATGCACCTCGTGCGCTATCGCGGCACGCCGGACTGCCCCGGCCTGATGATGGCGCTCGACCGCGGCGGCGCCTGCCGCGGCGTGATCCAGCGCCTGCCCGGTGTCCACGCCCGCGAGCGGCTGGATCAGCTTCTGCGCCGCGAGATGAGCATCAAGCCGCCGACCCACCGGCCGCGCTGGGTCACGGTCGAGAGCGAGGGCGAGCGGCGGCCCGCCATCGCCTTCACCGTGGATCCCAAGGGGCGCTACTATGCGGGCCACCACACGATCGAGGAGACGGCGACGATCCTGGCGCGCGCTTGCGGCCATTGGGGCTCGGGCGCCGAGTATCTGATGCACACGGTCGCGCATCTCGAGGATCTCGGCATCCACGACCGCTATCTCTGGAAACTCCAAGCGCTGGTGGCGGAGAAAATCAGGACGGCGACGGAGGAGTGAGGCGGACAGCCTGCGCAGGACCTGTTGTTGCCAGCACCGATATTGGCCGACGGCTATGATGACAGTGCAGCGATCGACCCTTCGCCACAACACTTCGCGCCGGGCCGCGGGCGCTCGTCACTCCTTCGGCAGCTTGTCGGGGCTGGCCTCGACCTCCGAGACCGCCTTTTCCCATGCCGCCAGCCGCTCCGGTCCGGTCGGGTGCGTATCGAACATGGAGGAATGTGTCTTGCCGCTCATTTTGGTGAGCACGGTCCAGACGCGCCCGGCCTTGTCGAGATCGTAGCCGGCGCGGGCCAATAGATAGGCCGACAGCAGGTCCGCCTCCCGCTCCTGCTCCTTCGAGAAGGTGACGACGCCGATACCCGCCCCCACCTGCATCGACCGGTTGATCAGGCGCTGATTGTAGTAAGGATCGTTGTAGGTTCCGCCCGCGCTCGAGGCCGCGAGCGCGCCGCCCATCAGCAGCCCGCCGAGGATGGCACCGATGGTGGCGTTCTGTTGGCTCTCCTCGACATGCTCGGCGATCACATGGCCCATCTCGTGGCCGATCACCGCGGCGACCTCGTCCTCCGTCGCCAGATACTTGATGAGACCGCTGAACATCTCGATGCGGTTGTTCTCGTCGGCCTGCGCATTCGCCGTGTCCTCGACGACATAGGCCACGTCGAAATAGCAGCGGCGCGTCTTCGCATATTGGCAGAGCGCCGGCACCGCCTCTTCGAGCCTGTCGGCCGCGCCATAGACCAGCGCGCGCTCCTCGTCGCGCGGCCGCGCGAAGACCGGCAGCTGGCTTGCATCGCCCGCGACGGTCAAGGCCGCCCGGTTGATCTCCGCATCGGTCAGCTCTGGCAGCTTGAATTGCGCGCCCGCGCAGCCTCCGAGCAAGAGCAGAGACAGCAACAGGGCAGTCAAGGAACGCCCGCACATCGTTCCGCCTCCCGGGGGCTCGTGCCCCGGCCACGGAAACGGGCTCGCTTCTTGTCAGATCGGGCGATTGCAATCCGCCAGCGATCTTAGGCCGGCCCGTCCCCACAACCTGTCGCCCGAGACTAGCCGGTCCGCGACTAAAAGTCGAATCACATTTCTTATTACAACCTTCAGGAAGGTTTGGCGGCCCTGCCAGCGGCTCGCGGGATGTCGGCCGGAACTGGCACGGACGAAGCCGCTCGCGGGCCGCTCTCGACCCGACGACAACGGATGCGATCAAACCGAAATGGCGGCGGCCTGAAGAATACGGCCGGCGATGACGCGCCGCTTCGCCGACTTGCCCACGGTCAAAAACCGGCTATTCGTTTGTCCCGGCCTGTGGGAATTCCAGTTCTCTGATTCTTTTTCTTGCGCCGGCCTCGCGATTCGGCCCGTAAGGCGTCGCGACGACACAGACGACGAACGCCGGACCTGCGGGCGCGATCTTAAGCTTGTAAGGGGTTTTTGCGGGGTTGGAGTGGTCGGAGCGGCGGGATTTGAACCCACGACCCCCAGACCCCCAGTCTGATGCGCTACCAGGCTGCGCTACGCTCCGACCGTCGGGCGCCCCTTATAGCGGCCCGGCTGCCCGCAGGCAACTGCTCCGGACGGCCGCGCGAATGCCGCGGGAATCCTGAGGAGACGAGCGACCCGCCCGGCCGGGCCGCCGTCTAGGCCGGCGCCAGACATTCTCGCACGGCATCGAGCAAGGCCACGCGGTTGAAGGGCTTCTGCAGCACCTTCGCCGCACCCAGCTTGAGGGCCGCGCCGAGGAAATTGAAATTGCCGGTCCGGCCGCCCCCCGACATGGCGATGAGCTTGACCGCGGGGAACTCCTTGCGCATGGCCGTCACCGTCTCCACGCCCTCCATTTCCGGCATGATGATGTCGGTGATGACGAGATCGGCGCTCTTTTCGCGCATCCGCGCGAGCCCGACGGCCCCGTTCTCCGCTTCGACCACGTCGTAGCCGGCATGCTGCAATATCTGTCGCAGCGTCAATCGCACGGCTTCCTCGTCGTCGATGATGAGAATGCGTGCCATGGCATACCTCCCCCGTCGAATTCAGTCTCTTTCTGCCCTGTCGGTCTCACCGTCGATCAGCGGCAGGAGCACATCGAAGCGCGCGCCGTGCCCGGACGTGCTTTGAACGCTGATGATCCCGCCATGCGACTTCACGATTCCCTGGACCACGGAAAGGCCGAGCCCCGTCCCCTCGCCTACGGGCTTGGTGGTGAAGAACGGGTCGAAAATTCGATCGATCACGCCGGGCGGGATCCCGTCGCCGGAATCGACCACCGAGAGCTTTCCATAACGCCGCGGCGACAGTCGCGACAGCGAAGGCCTGCCGTTCGGCCTGACCAATTCGCGGCCGAGCCGCAGCTCGATCGCGCCGCTTTTCGGGCCGATGGCGCTGACGGCGTTGTTGACCAGATTCATGATCACCTGGTGAAGCTGGGTGATGTCGGCATGAACGAGCAGCAGGTCTTCGCCCCAGTCGACATGGAACGAAATCGTGGTCGGGATGGTCGCTCGCAGAAGCCCCGCCGTTTCGGCAACGACGACGCGCAAGTCGACGGGCTTTCTTTCCGGCTTGTCCTGCCGGCTGAAGGCCAAAATCTGCTTCACCAGATCGCGAATTCGCTGCCCGCCCGCGAGGATCTGCTCGAGATTCTCGCGCAACGGGCCCGTTTCAGGAACGACGTCGAGGGCGAGCTCGGTCAAGCCGATGACCGGTACCAGCGTGTTGTTGATGTCGTGGGCAATGCCGCCAGCCAGGGTGCCGAGCGCATCGGCTTTCTGCGCCTGACGCAGCTGATCTTCCAGCAATTGCCGCTGCTCCTCGGCCAGCCGCCTCTCGGTGACATCGATCAGCACGCCTTCCCATATGACGTCGCCGCCCGGCAGCCGGCGCGGCTCGGCGATGGACTCCACCCACCGCGAACCGCCGCCTCTGTCCACCGTCCGCCACTCCGTTTTCAGCGGCTGGAGCTCACTGGCGGACGCTTCGATCGCCCGCCTGAGGCGCTCGCGATCCTCGGGATGGACCAGATCGAAACCGCTGTCGGGCCTGGTCGCGAGCGCCGCGAGGTCGATTGCGCCTCCCATGATCCGGTAAATGCCTTCGCTCATATAAGGATAGACGATCGTTCCGTCGCTGCGCCGCAACTGCTCGAAGATCGCTCCGGGGATATTGCGGGCGATTTGCCGAAGCCGCTCCCCGCTGAGACGAACGGCCTCCTCGGCCTGCTTGCGCAAAGTGACGTCGGTCATCGAGCCCGCCATGCGATAGGGACGCCCTTCGGCGTCACGCAGAGCCAGGCCGCGGTCGAACACCCAGCGATAGCCGCCGCCGGGAAGACGGATTCGGTATTCCGCCTCGAAGAACGGCGTCTTGGCGTCGAGGTGGCGAGCGAGCGCCGCCTCGCTGTGAGGCAGATCGGCGGGGTGAATGAGGGACACCAGCCAGTCGCGGCTGGCGATGCGGGTCCGCTCGGCAACGTCGGGCAGGCGCCCTATGATCTCGAGGCAGCGCGGCGACCGATAAACCCGATTGGTTCGCAAGTCCCAGTCCCACAGGCCGTCATTGGCTCCCTGGAAAGCGAGCGCGTAGCGCTCCTCGCTTTCTCGAAGCGCCTGCTGCGCGCTTCTCTGCTCGATCGCAATGCCGGCGATATGGGTCGTGCGCTGAACCGCGCGCGTCAGACTATCATCGACGATTCCCGGGATGGAGCGATAGATCGCGAAGACGGCAACCGGCTGGCCCGAAAATGCCGCGATCGGGACCGACCAGCTCGACCGCAAGCCCGCGGACAGCATCATTTCGCGGAATTCCGGCCACGGTCCCTGTTCGGCCGCGTCCGCAAGCCAGACCTCCTTGCCAGTCCGCAAGGCCTCGGCGCAAGGGTATGGCGCTTCGCCGACGAGAAGGCCGGATATCCGCTGTCGGAACGCCTCGGGAAAATTACCGCCTGCGAGAAATTTCAGGCGTCTCGAGAAGCTGTCGGCGCCGAGAATCGTACAGATCGAGTTCGGCGCCTGCTGCTCGACCGTCCGGCATAGTTCCTCGAGAATTTCGGGAAGCGGCTGGTCCGACGCAACAAGCTCGAGAAGATGGCGCTCCGTCGTGAGCGCGGCGGTCGCCTGCTTCCTTTCCGTGATGTCGATATGCATCACGACGGCGCCTGTTCCCGCGGCGCCCATGGTCGGGGCCGCAAGCATCTGGAACCAACGTTTTGCGGCCGGCGCGTGACAGGAGTAGTCGGTCGTGAAGCCCAGCGACTGCCCGTTCAGGACCTGCTGGAGCTTTCGGCCGACCTCCCGCGCCCTCTCGGCCGAGATTCCAGTTGCGGCTTCGCACACCTCCAGGTAGTCGCGGCCGACACCGAGATCTGGCTGCCGGTAACCGTTCTGCAGACCGAATCGCGCCCAGGATTCGTTGACACGGATTATCATTCCGCGTTTGTCGAGCACGGCGATATTGGCGGGCAGCGCATCGAGAACTGTTCCGAGGAGGTCCGCCAACTGCCGGTGCATCTCCTCGCTCTTTCGAAGCGCCTGAGCGGCCTCATGCCGTTCCGACACGTCGCGCAGGATGGCGGCGAAGCAGTACTGCTGCCCGTGGCGCAGGCGGAGGATGGACGCCTCAGCGGGGAACTCGGTGCCATCCTTGCGCAGACCGGCGATCTCGCCGCGCTGGCCCATTATCCGCGCTCCAACCGGGTTCTGCCCAAACTCCCGGATGGCGGTCTTGTGCCCGCGCCTGAAACGCTGGGGCAATAGAAGGCTCAGCGGTTCTCCGATGACCTCTTCAGCCCTGTAGCCGAAGATTCGTCCGGCGCCGTCATTGAAGAGGGAGATGTTTTGCGCCTGATCGATGACAATGACGGCTTCGGCCGCGCCATGGAGAATGGCGGCCAGCAACTCGTTGTCGGGGGCGCCGGACCGATCGCCGCCTTGCTCCAGTCCGTTCCAGTTCGCTTCGTGGTTATCAGTCATAATGCTGGGCAACCCCTCCGAACGGAGCAGAGGATGTTGCTTGGAATCGATCCCCACCTGTTGCTGCGGGGCGTCGAGCGTGGCCGCCTTGCCCCAATTTGTGACAAATGCTTGAATTATCATATTATGCATGACGTTAAAATTCTGGTTACATAGCCAATGGGAGGATAGGGATCGACTTAAGGTGGGGCCACGAAGTTCCCCGGCCGCGGAGGCTGGCGGCTTCATTTGCCGCAATGGCCGGGTTTCGGCACCTTCGGACGCCCAGGAACGTCGGAGAATACGTTCCTATAATCGCCGCCGGAGGCGCCGAAAAAGAGACGCTTCGCGAAAGCGCTGCCTCGAGCGCTGAACGCCGAATGTGGTGGCCAAGCTATCCGAAAGGAAAGTTTTGGCCCGGGACGGCGGACCTCGGGCCTACGCCCAATGCGATGCGCGAGCTGCCTCGCTCGGGGACGCCCCGGGTGCTCGGCGCCACCTGCCGCTGCCGTCCCGTTTGACCCGGCTACCCCACGTCAAGCGGGATAGCCGCCACGCAGGGCCGGCAAGGCACGAAACTCTCGAGAAACGAAAAGCCGGCTCAGCCGAGCAGCTTGGCGAGGCGGTTGCGCAACTCGGTCAACTCCTCGATTGCGCCTTCGATCAGCTCGCGCCGGCGCAGCTCGCGCCCGCTCTCATCGCGCGGCGCACCCGCTTCCGCCTGCCCCCTCGCCGATGCGGCCGCCGCCTGCGGCTCCGCGGGAACGGCCTCTTCGGCTTCGGCCGGGGCCGCCACATCGCCAACGCCCTCGGCCGCTTCGCCCGCGGTTTCCTGCACACGCGCCCTGAAGGCGCCCTCGCGCATCAACCGCTGCACGCCCTTGATGGTGTAGCCCTCTTCATAGAGCAGGCGACGGATGGCGCGCAGCAGCTCCACATCCTCGGGACGGTAGTAGCGCCGGCCGCCGCCGCGCTTGAGCGGGCGCACTTGCGAGAACTTGGTTTCCCAGAAGCGCAGAACGTGCTGCGGCACGTCCAGTTCGGTCGCGACCTCGCTGATGGTGCGAAACGCCGCCGCCGACTTCTCCGGCCTGCGACCGCCCGGGCCCATGTCCCGGCTCTCGGCCGGCATGGCGCTTTCGGCATCGGCACTACGCTGCGGGCGGGGCAGCGGCATCACTCGGTCTCTTTCGGCGCCGTCTCGGCGCTACCGCCATTGACGCGATGCTTGAGCACATGCGAGGCGCGGAATACGAGCACCTTGCGCGGCTTGATCGGCACCTCTTCGCCGGTCTTCGGATTGCGGCCGATGCGCTGGCCTTTCTGGCGCACCATGAAGGTGCCGAACGACGAGATCTTCACGGTCTCGCCGCGGGCCAGCGTGTCGGCGATCTCTTTCAGCACCGTCTCGACCAAATCGGCGGACTCATTGCGCGAAAGTCCTACCTCTTGATAGACAGCTTCGCTCAGTTGGGCGCGGGTGACCGTCTTGCTCATGGCATTCCCCCCGTTCTTCATGCAAAACGCTAGCGCGCGCAGGGAAAGCAGTCAATTACAGCGGGATGGAGCCCTGTCTTGAACTTCCGTCAGCGATGACGGGACCAACTCCGCGTGCCTGACACTTAACCATACCGCCGAGTCCCTTGCCCTGCTCGCAGAAACGAGCCGGCGGGCCAGTGGCGCGTGCGGTATGGTCCCGGCCGATCGTTTCTAGAAGTAAGTGCCCGACTCGGGACCGGCCAAGGGGCAAGAAAGAGGCGGGCCGCGGCCCCTACCAGCGTACCAGCGCGGATCCCCAGGTGAAGCCGCCGCCCATCGCCTCGAGCAGCACGAGCTGGCCGGGCTTGATCCGGCCGTCGGCCTTGGCCTCGGCCAACGCCAACGGGATCGAGGCGGCCGAAGTGTTGGCATGACGGTCGATCGTGACCACCACCTTCTCCGGCGGCAGCTTCAGGCGCTGGCCCATGGAGTCGATGATGCGCCGGTTCGCCTGGTGCGGCACCAGCCAGTCGATCTCCGCCTCGTCGATGCCGTTCTCGACGATCGCGGCATCGACGGCCTGCGCCAGCTTCATCACGGCATGACGGAACACCTCGCGGCCTTCCATCCGCACATGGCCCGCGGTGCCGGTCGAAGACGGCCCGCCATTCACATAGAGCATGTCGTGGAAATGGCCGTCGGAATAGAGATGGGTCGAGAGGATGCCGCGATCGGCCTTGTCGCCCTTGCCCGGTGCCGCCTTCAGCGCCACCGCGCCGGCGCCGTCGCCGAACAGCACGCAGGTGCCGCGGTCGTTCCAATCGAGAATGCGCGAGAAGGTCTCGGCGCCGATCACCAGCGCCGTCTTGGCCTGGCCCACGCGCAGGAAATTGTCGGCCACGGCCAGCGCATAGACGAAGCCCGAGCAGACCGCCTGCACATCGAAGGCCATGCCGCGGTTCATGCCGATCGCGGCCTGCACGCGCGTGGCGGTGGCCGGGAAGGTCTCGTCCGGCGTGGTGGTGGCGAGCACGATGAGATCGACGTCGCCTGCGGCCATGCCGGCGTCGGCCAGCGCCGCCTCGGCGGCGTTGATGGCGAGATGCGAGGTCAGCTCGCCGGGCTCCGCGATGTGGCGCTGGCAGATCCCGGTGCGCTGGCGGATCCACTCGTCGGAGGTGTCGATGCGCTGTGCCAGTTCCGCGTTGGTGAGGACCCGGCGCGGCAGATAGGAGCCGCAGCCCACGATCCGGGAGCGAATCACGCTCACAGCTGCGCCGCCTGCGGGTGCGCGACCGCCGCGATATTGCCGAAATCCTCGGTGATGCGGGAGAGCGCCTTGTGCATGATCATGTCGACGGCCACGCCGACGGCGTTGGCGAAGCCCAGCGCGTCGGTGCCGCCATGGCTCTTCACCACGATGCCGTTGAGCCCCAGGAAGATGGCGCCGTTGTAGCGCCGCGGATCGGTGCGCAAGCGCAGCGCATTGAGTGCGGGCCGCGCCAGCAGATAGCCCAGCTTCGACAGGATCGAGCTCTTGAAGGTCGCGCGCAGGAACTCGGCGTAGAGCTTGGCCGTGCCCTCGATCGACTTGAGCGCGATGTTGCCGGTGAAGCCGTCGGTCACGACCACGTCCACCGTGCCCTTGGCGATGTCGTCGCCCTCGACGAAGCCGTGGAAGGTGCCGGGCAGCACCAGTTCGCGCAGCATGGCGCTCGCCTCGCGCAGCGCCTCGTGCCCCTTCACGTCCTCGGAACCGACGTTGAGCAGGCCGATCGACGGGCTGACTACGCCGAGCACGGTGCGCGCGAACACGTTCCCCATGACCGCGAACTGCACCAGGTTGTCGGCGTCGCATTCCACGTTGGCGCCGAGGTCGAGCATCACGCTCTCGCCCTTGAGCGTCGGGAAGAAGGAAGCGATGGCCGGGCGACTGATGCCCGGCAGGGTCTTCAGCACGACCTTGGCCATGGCCATGAGCGCGCCCGTATTGCCAGCCGAAACGACGCCCGCCGCCTCGCCTTGATGCACGGCGTCGATGGCGAGCCGCATGCTGGAGTTGCGGCCGGTCCTGAGCGCGATCGAGGGCTTGTCCTCGCCCTTCACCACCTGGTCCGTGTGCCGGATGGTCGAGACTTTGGCAAGCGCACGATAGCGCTCGACCAGCGGCTTCACGCGGCGCTCGTCGCCAAAGAACAGGAAGCGCACCTGCGGAAAGCGCTGGCGCGCCATGTTCGCACCCTTGACCACCATTTCGGGAGCGCGGTCGCCGCCCATGGCATCAAGCGCGATGGCAATATGCCCGGTCACGCGGTCTCCTCTCGGGAGATCAGCCGACGAGATCAGGCGGCCTTGGTCTCGGAAACGCTTCGGCCGTCGTAATGGCCACAGGCCTCGCACACGTGGTGCGGCCGCTTGATCTCGCCGCAGTTGGGGCACTCCACATGAGCAGCCGGCTTCAGGGCATGATGCGAGCGGCGCATATTGCGGCGCGACTTCGACGTCTTTTTCTTAGGAACAGCCATTGTTCTCAGATCTCCGCAGGGACCCGCCTGCCGGCGCGCCCGTTTTCTAGCCAAAAACCCCCGTTCCGGCAAGCTGAAGCCCGCTTAGGAACGGCCTCGATCACTCTCCCTTGCCCTTCCTCTTCTTCAGCGCCGCCAGCGCCGCGAAGGGCCGCTTCTTTTGTTCCTCGGCCGAGGCGGACGTCGGCTCCGGCCACTTGGCCTCGGCACCCGCCGCACGCGGATAGGGATCGATCCGCTCGGCCAATTGTTGCACCACCGCCTCGCCGAGATCGATGACGCCCCCCTCGATCGGCTCCGGCGGTTCCGCCGATTCGATCGAGACGATCGCTTCCGGCCCTTCCGGGGCAGCTCCCTCGGTATATTCGACCGAGAACTCGGCCTCGATGCGGCTTTCCACCGGCTCGAGGCTGACCACGCAGAGCTGCGTCAGCGCCGCCTCGAAGCGTCCGTCAAGCCGGATCCGGCCGCGCGACAGGCGCTTCAAGCGAAGCTCCGCCTTCAGCCCGTCCAAACTCTCGAGCCCCAGGCGCCGCGCCAGCGCCCGCCGTTCGGCGGCGTCGGCCTCGATTCGCCGTTCGACCTCCTCGCGCCCGATCCGCTCCGCAAGGATCGATCGAGAAAATTCCGGCTCTGGTTGGGCTTCGGCCATTGCGACGCTCCTTGCCGCCGGCCGCGAAAGGCGCGCAACCATAAGGAAAGCCCCTTCCGCGGTCAATGGGATCGGCTCGGGGAATGGACCCCACCCTTAGGCGCCAGGTCAGGGTGCCCTCGAGGCCGTTGCCCTGCGCCATGCTGATTATGGACTGAATTCCACTGGCGGTGCGGGAAAATTAACCGTTCCGGCCAATAGCGCGGAAGCCGGCTGCGCAGCCAGCGCTGCCGCGGCTCGGCGCAGATAGCCGGCCATGGCGGCCAGCGGCAGCCCCTCCTCCTCCGGCACGGTGCCATAGAGATTGCGCCGGAGTGCGCCTTCCAGTGCGCGCGCAACGCCCGCGCCAAGGGCGGCCTCGTAAGCGCCGGCCCGACCATAGAAGGCCTGGGCCATCTGCTTGACCCGGCGACCCACGCTCAAATCGCCGACGCCGATCTCCCGCAGCGATTCGTCCATGTCGACGAACATCCGATCGAACAGCGCCTGGGCCAGGCCGGCGCCCTCCGGCCCGGCCGCCTTGAGCCGGCGCAGCACCAGAAAAGCATGCAGCACCACCAGCTCGAACCGGCCGTCGAGCGTGTCGGGAACCCGGCCGGCCCGGTAGAACGCCTCCGTCCGCGCCTGGGCGACCAGGGTGGCATAGAGCCGCTCGGCAGCCGGATTGGGCCGCCGGCGCCCGAATAGGCGAGAGAGCCAGTTCATGCGCATCGCACCCGCTGGCTCGATCTTATATCCGGTCGATCGACAGGGTTGTTGACAGCATCCGGGGGCGGTGGAAAGGTGCGGCCCGACGAACGGCGCGGCGCCCGGCCGCGCGATCGAGAGGGGTCTACGAGGTCGAACGAATGCGGAGCAGGCGCCTTCTTTCGGCGGGGGTTGCAGGCATCGTGGCGGCTCTTTTGTTGGGCGGCTGCTCGCCCACCATCGATACCCGCGGCAACCTGCCCGACCCCGACAACGTCCTGAAAATCCAGCCCGGCATCGACACGAAGGATCAGGTGGCCCAGCTTCTGGGCACCCCTTCCGCGGTGGGCACCTTCGACGACGCGACCTGGTACTACATCAGCACCCGAACCAGCACCATCGCCTTCCTCCCGCCCGAGGTCGAGGATCAGGAAGTGCTGGCGGTGATGTTCGACAAGCAAGGCGTCGTCCAGGACTTGAAAGTCTATGGCGTTGAGGACGGCCAGGCGATCGTGCCGTCCGAGCGCACCACGCCAACGCTCGGCCGCGAGATGACGGTGCTCCAGCAGTTGATCGGCAATCTGGGTCGCTTCAACAAGGACACCAACAGCAGCAGCAAGAGCATACCGGGCCTGCCGTAACGACAGCGTTTCGTCGAGGCGGCCGGCTGCCGACAGGTCGCCTTGCGGCACCGAAACGCAAAGCCCCGGCGGGCACACCCGCCGGGGCTTCTTGTTTCTGCGCGTGGCCGGCGTCACGCGGCCAGGATCGCGAGCAGCAGCAGCGCCACGATGTTGATGATCTTGATCATCGGGTTGACGGCCGGCCCAGCGGTGTCCTTGTAGGGATCGCCGACCGTGTCACCGGTCACGGCAGCCTTGTGGGCATCGGAGCCCTTGCCGCCGTGGTGGCCGTCCTCGATGTACTTCTTGGCGTTGTCCCAAGCCCCGCCGCCTGACGTCATCTGGATGGCGACGAAGAGGCCGGTGACGATGGTGCCGAGCAACATCGCACCCAGCGCCGTGAAGGCCTCGCCCTGCCCCGCGATCGCATCGATCACCAAATAGAGCACGATCGGCGCCAGGACCGGCAGCAGCGACGGCGCGATCATCTCCTTGATCGCGGCACGCGTCAGCATGTCGACCGCGCGGCCGTAGTCGGGCTTGGCCTTGCCCTCCATGATGCCGGCGATCTCCTTGAACTGGCGCCGAACCTCGATCACGACCGCGCCAGCGGCACGGCCGACGGCCATCATGCCCAGCGCCCCGAACAGGAAGGGCAGCAAGCCGCCCACGAAGAGCCCGATCACCACATAGGGATCCTGCAGCCGGAACTCGACGGTCAGGTCCGGGAAATAGTGCCGGAGGTCCTCGGTATAGGCCGTAAACAGCACCAGGGCCGCCAGCGCGGCCGAGCCGATGGCATAGCCCTTGGTCACCGCCTTGGTGGTGTTGCCGACCGCGTCGAGCGCGTCGGTGGTCTTGCGCACGTCCTTCGGCAGGTCGGCCATCTCGGCGATGCCGCCCGCATTGTCCGTCACCGGGCCGTAGGCGTCGAGCGCCACGACCATGCCGGCCAGCGCCAGCATCGTGGTGGCGGCGACCGAGATGCCGAACAGGCCGGCGAACGAGAAGGCGACGATGATGCCGGCGCAGATCACGATCACCGGCAGCGCAGTCGCCTCCATCGACACGGCCAGGCCCTGGATGATGTTGGTGGCATGGCCGGTGATCGAAGCCTTGGCGACGCTGCGTACCGGTCGATAGGCGGTCGAGGTGTAGTACTCGGTGATCCAGACCAGGAGGCCGGTCACGGCGAGGCCGACCAGCGCGCAGTAGAAGATGGACATGCTCGCGACGGCCCGGTCGCCGATCTGGAATACGGTGTCAGCGCCGAGGAACTGACTGATGATGATGAAGATCAGCACCGCGGAGATCACGGCCGAGGCGACGAAGCCCTTGTAGAGCGCGCCCATGATGTTGTTCGAGGAGCCCAGCCGCACGAAGAAGGTGCCGATCACCGAGCCGACGATGCACACGCCGGCGACCAAAAGCGGGAACAGCATCAGCGCGCTCTGCTGCGCCGGGTCGGCCACGAAGATCGCGGCCAGCAGCATGGTTGCCACCACCGTGACGGCGTAGGTTTCGAACAGGTCCGCGGCCATGCCGGCGCAGTCGCCCACATTGTCGCCGACATTGTCGGCGATCACGGCCGGGTTGCGCGGATCGTCCTCGGGGATGCCGGCCTCGATCTTGCCGACCAGGTCGGCGCCCACATCGGCACCCTTGGTGAAAATGCCGCCGCCAAGGCGCGCGAAGATGGAGATCAGCGAGGCGCCGAAGCTGAGCGCCACCAGCGCCTCCAGGATCTTGCGCTGCTCGAAGCCCATGCCCTGCAGCACGAAGTAGTAGACGGAGACGCCGAGCAGACCGAGGCCCACCACCAGCAGGCCGGTGATGGCGCCGGACTTGAAGGCGATGCCGAGCGCCGGCTTGAGCCCCTGGCGCGCCGCCTCGGCCGTGCGCAGGTTGGCGCGCACCGAGACGTTCATGCCGATATAGCCGGCCGAGCCGGACAGGATCGCGCCGATGGCGTAGCCGATCGCAACGGGCAGACCCAGCGTGAAACCGAGGATAACGCCAACCACGACGCCCACGACGGCGATGGTGGTGTACTGCCGGTTGAGGTAGGCGCGGGCACCCTCCTGCACGGCCGCCGCGATCTGGCGCATGCGGTCCGTGCCGGTCGCCGCCGCCAGAACCGAGCGCGCTGCGTAAGCGCCGTAGAGTAGCGCCAGCACGCCGCAGGCAATGACGATCCAGTTGTTGATGGCCATGGCTGATCCTTCCATCCTCGAGGAAATGGCCCGGAGAAGTCGGACGGGGCGCACGCGGGACAAGGGCGGCGCCTCCGCCCGGCCGGGCGACTGAAAAGGCGGCCGGACCATAAGGGATTCGTTGCCGCGACGCAACATGGGTCGGCCCGATTTCCGGGCATTTTTCGCGACGAGGGAGCCGTTCGTACCGCCGGCCGGTCTGCCACGCCCCGCTTGCTTGCCGGCACCCCCAGCCCGCTAACGCCAGCCCTCGAAGACCGGTCCGGTGTCAAACCTTGCCGGCGACCGGTACCGGAAGAGCCCGGCGCCGGGCTCTCAACCATAGGACGGCGAGCGCCGCCGCCAGGATCGCCGGCACCACCCCGATATTGACCGCCTGCCAACCGAACTGGTTCTGCAGCGCGCCAGCCGAGAACGAAGCCGTCGACACGCCGAGGCCAATCAGGAAATCGTTGAGCGCCTGCACCTTGGCGCGTTCGGCCGGGCGGTAGGTTTCGGTCAGGAGAGAGGACGCGCCGATATAGAGGAAGTTCCAGCCGCTGCCGAGCAGCACCAGCGCCGCCCAGAACTGAAACAGGCCGGTGCCCGCCAGATTGAAGCCGACACAGCCCAAAAGCATCGCGGCACCGGCGAGCATGATGTTGAGCACGCCGAAACGCTGGATCAGATGGCCCGTCACGAAGGAGGGCGCGAACATGCCCAGCACGTGCCACTGGATGACAAAGGCCGAGTCATCGAAGGAATGGTGGTGGCCGGCCATGGCCAGAGGCGTCGCCGTCATGACGAACGACATGGAGGCGTAGCCGATCATGCCGCCGATCACCGCGACGACGAAGGCCGGCTGGCTCGCGATCTCCGCGATCGGCCGTCCGGTTTCGTGACGCTCCGTGAGGTCCGGGCGTGGCATACGCAGGAGCTGCAGCAGCAGGAGGCTGCCGATCGCGAGCCCGATCAGGACGGCGAAGCAGCCGGCGAATTCCACGCTGTCCACCGCGAGCCGGGACCAGCGCGCCGACAGCGGTCCGAAGATCGCCGCTATCACGCCGCCGGTCATGACCAACGAGATGGCCTTGGCCTTGAACGCCTCGTCGGCCGCGTCGGCGGCAGCGAAACGGTAGAACTGGGCGAAGGCGGCCCCGACGCCGACCAGCGCGTTGCCGACGCAGAACGTCCAGAAGCTCGCCGTGAAGACCGCCTCGAACATCACCACGCCGCCGATCAGGGCCGCGCCGGCGCCGACCGAGAAGCCCCCGCGCCGCCCGACCCGCTTCATGAGAAGCGAGGCCGGGAAGGTCGTCAGCATCGCGGCGGTGAACTGGAGCCCGAGCGGCAGGGTCGAGAGCGCCGGGTCGGGCGCGAGCTTGTGGCCGACCAGCGCCGATACGGCGATCATCAGGCTCAGCCCGGTCATGTTGAGGGCCTGGCACAGGGCGAGGATGAGGACGTTGCGGCGGGTTGTTGTCAGCAGCATGGCGCCCGGCAGAATGCGGCGGCCACCCGCCCGAAGCAAGCGCGGTAAGGGAAGGCGAGCCATCACCGGTTGGCACCTGCTCGAGCGCCCTCGGTCCGGCCGAATGGATCGGGCTCAGCTGGCGAAGCGCGTTTCCACGGCCGGGAAGCTGACGTCGGTCGCGGCGTCGGGCTTGCCGATCGCCTTGTTTGCCGTCAGCAGCAAGCGCGCCTTGATGAGCCCAAGGTCGAAATTGCGCTCCTGCATCAGGCGGCGCCCGATCAGATCGTAAAGCGCGACATAGAGCCGGTCGGTAATCAGCGGCGCTAACGCCTTGGCCTGGACCAGCGCCGCCTCGTCCTTCATCTGGAACGCCATCTCGACGGTGACGAGCCCGTGCAACTGACCGTCGCGGATCACCGGCACGGTGAACGCCGGCAAGTTGAGATAGACGGGCGCCGTCGGAGCGGGCGCCGCCGCCTGCTCGATCTCCGCCGGCGGCTTGCGCAGGAAGAACCACCAGCCGGCAGCACCGCCGCCGCCCAGAAGGAGCAGCACCAGCAGGATCAGAACGAGCCTCTTCATTTGGGGCCAGGGTCGCCCCGGCCCGTTGAAAATTTGGTTAAGGCTTGGCTAAGGCTCAGAAATGCTGCCAGCCGCGCCGCGCGAGCGGGACCTCGCGGCCGGCCTGGTCGATGAGCCGCACCGCCCCGCCCTTGGTCCCGCCAGCTGCGACCATCCGGCCGATCGCGGCAATCGGCAGGGCCAAGCGCTGGCCCAGCGCCGCGATGGCCGGCGCGTTGGCCGCGGGCGCCGTGAATAGCAGCTCGTAATCGTCGCCGCCGGCCACGATGTCGGCGAGAAAGGCGGGATCGCGCGCCAGCGCCGCCCGGGCTGCCGGCGAGAGCGGCAGTTTGGCGATCTCCACCTCGGCGCCAAGGCGGGACTGCTCGCCGATATGGCCGAGGTCGGCGACGAGCCCGTCCGACACGTCGATCGCCGCCTTGGTGAGGCCGGTCTCGACCAGCGCCATGCCCAGCGTCAGGCGAGGCCGCGGCAGGCGATAGCGATCGATCAGAAACGCCCCCTGCTCCGCCGACAGCCAGTCGAGAAGGCCGCGCAGCCGTTTCAAGCCCAGGGCGCCGTCGCCGAGCGTGCCGCTGACAAAGACGAGATCGTCGGCCTTGGCCGCGTTACGCCGCAGCGCCTTTCCCGTCGGCACCTCGCCCAGCGCCGTGAGCGAAAGCGCCAACGGCCCTGGCGTGCCGGTCGTATCGCCGCCTAGGAGCCCGATTCCGAACTCGGCCTGATCGGCGGCGAGCCCGGCGCAGAACGATGCCAACCAGGGCTCGTCGACGCTCTCCGGGAAGGCGCAGGTCATCAGATAGCCGATCGGAGCGGCGCCCATGGCAGCCAGATCGGAGATGTTCACGCGCAACATCTTGCGCGCGATCTGGTCGGGCGGGTCGTCGGGCAGGAAATGGACGCCGGCGATGACCGCATCGGTTGTCGCGACCAATTCGGTGCCGGGCTTGGGACCGATCAACGCGGCGTCGTCGCCCAGGCCCAGCGCGCCGGGCATGCCGGCCGCGAGCGGCGCGAAATAGCGCTCGATCAGCTCGAACTCACCCGGCAGTTTCGCTGCGCCCACGCGGATGCTCCCCCAACTCGTCCGGCCGCAACGACCGCGCGATGCGATCGAGCACGCCGTTGACGAGCCCGGTCTCCTTGTCGCCGAGGAAGGCCGCCGCGATCGAGACATATTCGCTGATGGCCACGCGCACCGGCAGATCGGGCCGCGCCGAGATCTCGTAGGCGCCGGCTCGCAGGATCGCCAGCAACAGCAGCTCCAGCCGCTCCACCGACCAGTCGGGATCGAGCACCGCCGCCACCATGTCGTCGAGGTCGCCTTTCATGGCGGTGGCGCCGCGCACCAGATCGGCGAAGAGCTGGGGATCGCTCTCCGGCACCCCGCCCTCCTCGATCGCCCTGCCCAGGCGGTGGCGCAAGAACTCGCCGATGACCACGGCGGGATCCGCCCCGGTGAGCGCGATCTGATAGAGCGCCTGCACCGCCGCCAGCCGGGCGCCGCGGCGGGGGTCGATCGCGGGCTTGCCTTTTCCGGGTTCGGCGCCGCGGCTCATGGGACCGGACGACCGAGCACGGGCGCCAGCCCGTAGCGCCGCTTGAGCGCGATCATGGCGAGGCAGGCCTGGACGGCGTCGCGCCCCTTGTTCTTCTTGTCGATGCGCGCGCGCGCCAGTGCCTGCGCCTCGTTCTCGACCGTCAGGATGCCGTAGCCGATGGCGAGCCCCATCTGCACCGCCAAGTCCTGGAGCCCTCGCGCGCTCTCCTCGCAGACATAGTCGTAATGCGTGGTTTCGCCGCGAATGACACAGCCCAGCGCCACATAGCCGTCATAGGGTTTCGCGAGCCGGCCCTGCCGGCCCGCCTCGGCGGCGAAGCGGATCGCCGCCGGCACCTCGAAGGCGCCCGGCACCTCGACGCGATCGTAAGAGCAGCCGGCCGCTTGCAGCGCCGCGATCGCGCCCTTCGCCAGCTCGTCGGAGATGTGGGTGTAGAAACGCGATTCGACGATCAGGACATGCGGCGCGTCGGCCATGAGATCTGCGATTCCTTCGTGGAGAAAGCGGCAGCGATGATGCGAGGCTGGTATCTCACCGTGCCAGCGGGATCGGCCACTGGTCCACGACCGTGAGGCCGTAGCCCTCGAGGCCGACGATGGTGCGCTTCGTGTTGGACAGCAGAATCATCTCGCGCACGCCGAGATCGAGCAGGATCTGCGCGCCCACGCCATAATCGCGGAGTTGGCCCGCATGCCCCTCTTTCCTTTGGTGAGCCAGCACCCGCTCGCTCAGGGTCGTGGGCAGAGGCTCCCGGATCACGACGATCACGCCGCGGCCGTGGTCGGCGATCATCTGCATCGCCGTCTGGAGCTGGCCGCCGCGCCCGCCGGTGCAATCGCCCAGCACGTCGTCGAGCACGTTGAGCGCGTGCATGCGCACCGGCACCGGCCCCGGCGTCGACACGTCCCCCTTCACGAGCGCGATATGCTCGGCATAGGCGGCGCGGTTGACATAGACGATCATGTGGAACTTGCCGCCATAGCGGCTCTCGAACTCGGTCTCGATCGTCCGCTCCACGATGCGGTCGTGCCGCCGGCGATAGGCGATCAGGTCGGCGATGGTGCCGATCTTGAGGCCGTGGCGCTGGGCAAAGGCGATCAGATCGTCGCGTCGCGCCATCGTGCCGTCGTCGTTCATGATCTCGCAGATCACGCCCGACGGATTGAGGCCGGCGAGCCGGGCGAGATCGACGGCGGCCTCGGTGTGGCCGGCACGCACCAGCACGCCGCCGTTGCGCGCCTGCAGCGGAAAGACATGGCCGGGCGTCACGATGTCCGCGCGTCCCTTGCTGGGATCGATGGCGGTGGCGATGGTGCGGGCGCGGTCGGAGGCCGAGATGCCGGTGGTCACACCCTCGCGTGCCTCGATCGAGACCGTGAAGGCGGTCTGGTGCCGGGTCGCGTTATGCTGCGCCATGAGCGGCAGGCCAAGCTGCTCGACCCGCTCGGGCGTCAGCGCCAGGCAGATCAGCCCGCGCCCGTACTTCGCCATGAAATTGATGGCATCGGGCGTGGCCATCTGCGCCGGGATCACGAGGTCGCCCTCGTTCTCGCGCCCTTCGTCGTCCACCAGGACGAACATCCGGCCGTTGCGGGCCTCCTCGATGATCGCCTCGGTCGGCGAGACGAGCTCGCTGAAGGTCGCGCGCCAGGGCTCGAGCTTGGCTTGGCTCATGCCGGTTCCTTTTCCGTAAGGCGGGCAAGGTAGCGCGCCATCAGGTCGATTTCCAGATTGACCCGGTCGCCCGCCTGAAGCGTGCCGAAATCGGTTTCCCGCCGGGTGATGGGGATGATATTGACCCCGAAGCGGGGTCCCGAGACCTCGTTAACCGTGAGCGAAACGCCATCGAGCGCGACCGATCCCTTGGGCGCGATGAAGCGCGCCAGCGCCGCCGGCGCCTCCACGGTGAAACGCAGGCTTTCCCCCTCCGGCCGGCGCTCGCGGATGACGGCGACGCCGTCCACATGGCCCTGCACCAGATGGCCGCCCAACTCGTCGCCGAGCTTGAGCGGGCGCTCGAGATTGACCGGCCGGCCGGGCTGCCAATCGCCGAGCGTGGTGCGGGCCAGCGTCTCGGCTGAGGCATCGACGGCGAACCAGCCGGGTCCCTTCTCCACCACGCTGAGGCAGCAGCCGTTGCAGGCGATCGAGGCGCCGATCTCGATCGTTGCCGTGTCATAGGCGGTCTCGAGGGCGAGGCGCACGCCCGTCCCGCCGCCCGTCGGGGTGACCGAGCGCACGCGCCCGAGATCGGTGATGATGCCGGTGAACATGTCTGACCCGCGCCAATGCCGCGCCAACTTAAGCGCGGCGTTTATAGCTTTCCAGCAGGTCGTCGCCCAGGCTTTCGGTGCCGACACGCAGGAAGCGCGGCATGGCCGCGAGCCGCGTCAGGCCCAGCGGCGCGGCGGCGGGCAGGCCGTCGCCTCCGATCACCCCGGAACTGCGGAACCAGAGCAGCCGGTCCACGAGGTCGGCCGCCAGCAGGGCCGCCGTGAGCCGGCTGCCGCCCTCGACCAGGACCCGCGTCAGGCCGCGCCGGCCGAGCTCGGCCATCACGGCCGCCAGATCGAAGCGCCCATCAGCGGCCAACGGCGCCTCGATCAGCTCGCAGCCGGCCGCGGCATAGGCCGCGCCTCGGGCCGCCGCAGCACCGGGCCCCACCACGAGCCAGGTGGGATGCATCGCGGCGGTCGCGACCAGCTTGGCCGTGGCCGGCAGGCTCAAGGCGCGATCGAGCACGATGCGCACCGGCCGGCGGTCGTCCAGGCCCGCCAGCCGGCAGGTCAGCTCGGGATCGTCCGCCCGGGCCGTGCCGCTACCGACCAGCACCGCATCGTGGCGCGCTCGCAGGAGATGAGTGCGCGCCCGGGCGGCCTCGCCGGTGATCCAGCGGCTCTCGCCGCTCGCCAGCGCGATGCGTCCGTCGAGCGTGCTGGCGATCTTGAGCGCGATGAGCGGCCGGCCTTTGGTCACGCGCGACAGGAAGCCGGCGTTGACTTCGGTCGCCTCCTCCTCCAGCACCCCGCTCGTTACCGCGATGCCGGCCGCGCGCAACCGCTCCAGCCCCTGCCCGCGCACGCGCGGATCGGGATCGCCGGTCGCCACCACGCAGCGCGCGATGCCGGCTGCCACCAGCGCGTCGGCGCAGGGCGGCGTGACCCCATGATGCGAGCAGGGCTCGAGGCTGACATAGGCGGTCGAGCCACGCGCCGCCGCGCCCGCGCGTCTTAGCGCCTCGGTCTCGGCATGCGGGCGCCCGCCGGGCTGGGTCCAGCCGCGGCCGACGACCCGGCCGCCAAATCCGCCTTCGGGCGCCACCAGCACGCAGCCCACCGCCGGATTGGGCCAGACGCGCCCCAGCCCCCGCGCCGCCAGCGAAAGGGCCGCGCGCATGTGGGCGAGGTCGATGTCGACGAGTTTGATATTGCCTGCTGCCAATCGCGCTGACGTCTCTTTCCCGAGCCGTCATTCCCGCGAAAGCGGGAAACCATGAACACGAACCGAGACCAGGGCTCGCCACGCCGGTGTTCATGGACCCCCGCTTTCGTGGGGGTGACGATCGAATCCATATCTCGGCCAGGGCGCCCCCTGGCTGCCAACCGGCGATCCGCGACCCCCGACCGCCCTCAGTCGTTCTCGCCGCCGAGCCGGCCCACGAACTCCTCGAAATCCTTGGCCTCGCGGAAGTTGCGATAGACCGAGGCGTAGCGCACGAAGGCGACCTGATCGAGGCTCTTGAGCGCCTCCATCACCATCTCGCCCACGACCTTCGAGGGGATCTCGCTCTCGCCCGAGCTCTCGAGCCGCCGCACGATGCCGTTGACCACGCGTTCGAGGCGTTCGGAATCCACGGGCCGCTTGCGCAGCGCGATCTGCATCGAGCGCATCAGCTTGTCGCGATCGAAAGGCTCGCGCTGCCCGTTGCTCTTCACCACCGTGAGCTCGCGCAGCTGCACGCGCTCGAAGGTGGTGAAGCGGGCGCCGCAATTCGGGCATTGGCGGCGCCGACGGATGGCCGAGCCGTCCTCGGTCGGCCGCGAATCCTTGACCTGCGTATCCTCGTTGCCGCAGAACGGGCAGCGCATCGCGATCCCCCCTCTTCGCTTGGCGCCCGCTCGGCTAGCGCCGGCCGGAATAGACCGGGAAGCGCCGGCAGAGCTCTTGCACGCGCGCGCGCACCTCGCGCTCGACCTTGCCGTTGTCGTCGGAATGCGCGGCAAGGCCGTCAAGCACCTGGCCGATCAGGCGACCGACTTCCTTGAACTCCGCGACGCCGAAGCCGCGCGTCGTCGCCGCCGGCGAGCCGAGCCGGATGCCAGACGTGATGGTCGGCTTCTCCGTGTCGTACGGAATGCCGTTCTTGTTGCAGGTGATGCCGGCATGCTCGAGGCTGGCCTCGGCGGCCTTGCCGGTGAGCTTCTTGGGCCTCAGATCGACCAGCATCAGGTGGTTGTCGGTGCCACCCGTGGTGATGGCCACGCCCTGCTCCACCAGCGTCCCCGCCAGCGCCGTGGCGTTCTCCACCACCTGCTTCGCATATTGCTTGAACTCGGGGCGCAGCGCCTCGCCGAGGGCGACCGCCTTGGCGGCGATCACATGCATCAGCGGACCGCCCTGCAGGCCGGGGAAGACCGCGGAGTTGATCTTCTTTCCGATCTCCTCGTCCATTGCCAGGATCATGCCGCCGCGCGGGCCCCTGAGCGTCTTGTGCGTCGTGGTGGTGACGACGTGCGCATGAGGCAGCGGGCTCGGATGCACGCCGCCAGCCACGAGACCGGCGAAATGCGCCATGTCGACCATGAAATAGGCGCCGACCGAATCCGCGATCTTGCGGAAGCGCTCGAAGTCCCAGAAGCGCGGATAGGCCGAGCCGCCGGCGAGGATCAGCTTGGGCTTGTGCTCTCTGGCCAGCTTTTCGAGCTCGTCCATGTCGATGCGCAAGCTGTCGGGCCGCACATTGTAAGGCACCACCTTGAACCATTTGCCCGACTGGTTGACCGGCGAGCCGTGAGTGAGATGGCCGCCGGCCGCGAGATTGAGGCCCATGAAGGTGTCGCCCGGTTGCAGCAGCGCGAAGAACGCCGCCTGGTTCGCCTGCGCGCCAGAATGGGGCTGCACGTTGGCGAAGTTGCAACCGAACAGCTTCTTGGCCCGCTCGATGGCGAGCGCCTCGGCCACGTCCACATATTCGCAGCCGCCGTAATAGCGTCTGCCCGGATAGCCTTCGGCGTATTTATTGGTCAGCACCGAGCCCTGCGCCTCGAGCACCGCGGCCGAGACGATGTTCTCCGAGGCGATCAGCTCGATCTGGTCCTGCTGGCGCTTGAGCTCGTCGCCCAAGGAACGCGCGACCTCGGGATCGCGCTCGGCGAGCGGCATCGTGAAAAAGCCCGGCATCTGACCGGAAGCGTCGGCGGGAGTCATCGTCGTGTCTATTCCTTTTTCTGCGGTGATGATGGCGTCCGTCAGGACATCTTGGCGATGCGGCGGTCGTGCCGTCCGCCGCTTTCGAAGGGCGTGGCGAGGAACACGGCCAGGCAGTCCTTGGCGACTTCGGGCCCGACCAGGCGGGCGCCGAGCGCCAGCACGTTGGCATCGTTATGCTGGCGGGCCAGGCGCGCGCTGGTCGTATCGTGACATACGGCCGCGCGCAGATGCCGGTAGCGGTTGGCGGCGATCGAGATCCCGATGCCGGTGCCGCAGATCAGCACGCCTCGGCTGGCGCGCCCGTCCTTGATGGCAGCCGCGAGAGCGTCGGCGAAATCGGGATAATCAACCGACTCCCGCCCATGGGCGCCGAGATCGAGCGCGGTGAAGCCGTGCGCGCCGAGTTCGGCCTTGAGCGTCTCCTTCAGGTCGAATCCCGCGTGATCGGCGGCGATCGCGATGGTTTCGGGCGGCATCGGCCGGGGCTTGGGTTCAGGGTTGGCGAGAGCGCTAGAATTACCACATCTGGCAGGCCGCCACCAAGCCGCCGCTAGACCTCGCGGGGGCCACAAGGTGGCGCGGGCAGCCAGAAAGGGGCCGCGTACGGGACATTGCCGCCGGACCGGCGCCAGGGAGAACCGGAAGCCGCGCGGAAGGGCGCATAAGAAAGGGGCCCGGCGGCATCGCCGGGCCCCTCGGATTAGGTGAACGAAATACAGGCGCCGGTTGGGGCGCTTACATCTTCATCTCGGCGTAGTTGCCGTCCTTGAAGACGTACCAGACATAGGTCGCCTTCTTGAGGTCGCCCTTGGCATCGAAGCCGAGCTTGCCGATGACGGTGTCCCAATCCTGGCTGCGCAGCGCCGCCGCGACCTTCTCGGCGTCGGTGGCGCCCGCCTTCGCGACCGCCTGGGCCCACACCTGGATCGCCGCGTAGGTCGAGAGCGTGTAGCCCTCGGGCTCGAAGCCTTCCTTACGGAACTCCTCGACCACTTTCGCGGCCGTCGGCAGGTTGCGCGCCTCGGCGGCGTTAGTGAACATCACACCGTCCGCGGCCTTGCCGGCCAGCGTGGCGAACTCGAGGGTGTTGAGCGAGTCACCCGAGAGGAGCTGCGCGTTGAGCCCCTGCTCGCGCGACTGCTTGACGATCAGCGCCGCTTCCGGGTGATAGCCGCCGAAATAGATCACATCGACCTTGGCCTGCTTGAGCTTGCTCACCAGCGCCGTGTAGTCCTGCTCGCCGGCGGTGATGCTCTCGTTGATGACTTCCTTCATGCCGGCCTTGTTCAGGGCGGCACGGGTCAGGTCCGCCAGGCCCTTGCCATAGGCCGACTTGTCGTCGACGATCGCCACGTTCTTGCCTTTGAAGTGCTCGGCGATCCAGGCGCCCGCGAAATCGCCCTGCTGGTCGTCGCGCCCGCAGGTGCGGAACACCGTGTCCCAACCGGACGCGGCGGCGTCATCCGTGAACTTCGGGTTGGTCGAGGCCGGCGTGATCTGCAGGATCCCCTCCTCGTGATACACGGCCGACGCCGGGATCGAGGAGCCGGAGCAGAAGTGACCGGCCACGAAGACCACGCCCTTCGCGACGAGATCGTTGGCAACCGCCACCGCCTGCTTCGGGTCGCAGGCGTCGTCGCCGACCTCGAGCTTGAGCTGCTTGCCCATCACGCCGCCGGCGGCGTTGATGTCGGCAACCGCCTTCTCGGCGCCGCGCTTCATCTGCGCACCGAACTCCGCGAGGTCGCCCGTGATCGGGCCGGCCACGGCGATGGTGATCTCCTCTGCCTTGGCCGGCGTGGCGGCCAGCGCCGTCGCAACGGCCGCCGCCGCGAGCAGCGGTAGAGTGAACTTACGCATCAAGCATCTCCCTGTTGCAATGAACGAGCTCCGGCGGAGCCGCCGAAGCGCTGGAAAAGCCTCGGTTATCTCTGCATACCTTGCAGGTTGCCGCCATTCTAGCATCGGCCAAGAGACCGGCAATTCGTTTCCGGCCGTCCTGAAGGAGGAGGCGTAACCCCCGGTACCGTCAGGAGATTTCCTTCCAGCCGAATAGCCCCGCCCGGCGGTAGAGCCAGGGATATTGAGTGACCATCTTGCGCGCCCGCGTCATGCGGTGGGCGGCGAGAGCGACGGCGATCAGGACGATCGCATGGCTGACATAGCCGCTGACCGACAGGATATCCGATGCGAACAGGAAATTGTCGGCCAGGCGCTCGCCGATCGTGAGGATCAGACCGTAGGTCACGTTCTGCCAGGCCGGCCGCCAGGTCTCGCCCAGGGCCTGCCCCATCAAGAAAGCCGCGCCGCCGAACAGGACCAGCGTGAGGCCGATGAAGACCGGCCAGGATTCGGCGAGGAAGTTTTCCATCGGCGTGCCTCTTTCCTTTCAGCGCGCAACTTCAGGATGCCCGCCTTCGAGATAGGCGGCGCGCACCTCGGCGTTGGCAAGCAGATCGCGTCCGCTACCGGTCATGGCGATTTGGCCGTTCACCATGACGTAGCCGCGGTGGGCGAGCCGCAGCGCGTGAAAGGCGTTCTGCTCGACCAGGAAGACGGTGACGCCCTGGGTCCTGTTGATGTCCCTGATCACCTCGAAGATCTGGCGAACGATCAGCGGCGCCAGGCCCAGCGAAGGCTCGTCCAGCAGCAGCAGGCGCGGCCGGCTCATGAGCGCGCGCGCGATCGCCAGCATCTGCTGCTCGCCGCCCGAGAGCGTTCCGCCGCGCTGCCCCTGGCGCTGCTTGAGGATCGGGAACAGGGTGAACACGCGCTCGAGATCCTCGTTGAACCTGGCTTGATCGGCGGTCAGCGCGCCCATCTGCAGGTTCTCCATCACCGTCATGCGCGCGAAGATGCGCCGGCCCTCGGGCGACTGGGCGATGCCGAGCCGCATGATCTCGTAGGTCGGCAGCCGCGTGATGTCGCGCCCTTCGAACGATATGCTGCCGTGACGCGCCGCCGGCGATCCGCAAATGGTCATCAGCAGCGTCGACTTGCCGGCGCCATTGGCGCCGATCAGCGTGACGATCTCGCCCTGCCGCACGTCCAGGTCGACGCCCTTGAGCGCTTCGATCTGGCCATAGAACGTGTGGACGCCGCGAATCTGCAGCATGGGCGCGCCGCCCTGCGCCGCCGCCGTCGCCCTGCTGACCTCAACGCTGCTCATGCCTCGCCCTCACTGCTTCGGCAGCCCGAGGTCCTTCGCGACCTCGGTCGGAAGAGCCTCGTCCTCCGCCTCGCCGAGATAGGCGCGGATCACGTTGGGATCCTTGCGGATCTGCTCCGGCGAACCGTCCGCGATCTTGCGGCCGTAGTCGAGCACCACGATGTGATCCGAAATGCCCATCACCACGCTCATGTCGTGCTCGATCAGCAGGATGCCAATCTTGTATTCGGCGCGAATCCACAGCAGCAGCTCGTTGAGCTCGTGAGATTCACGGGCATTCAGCCCGGCCGCCGGCTCGTCGAGGCAGAGCAGAACGGGTTCCGAGCACATGGCGCGGGCGATTTCGAGCCGCCGCTGGGCGCCATAGGGCAGACTGCCCGCCGGCCAGTCGGCCTGTGCGGTAAGGCCGACCTTGTCGAGCCAGCCGCGCGCCAGTTCGACCGCCCGGCGCTCGGCCTGGCGATAGCCGCCGATGCCGAAGAGGGCCCCCACGCTGTAGCCCGAAGCGCGCATCAGCTTGTTGTGCTGCGCCACGATCAGATTCTCCAGCACCGACATGCCGGGGAAGAGGCGGATGTTCTGGAAGGTGCGCGCCACCTTCGCCAACTGCGCGATACGGAACCCGGCGATCTGCTCGAGCAGAAAAGTGCCGTGCGGCGCGTTGAGCGTCAGACGCCCGACGGTCGGCTTGTAGAAGCCGGTGAGGCAGTTGAAGACGGTCGTCTTGCCGGCGCCGTTGGGGCCGATGATGGCGGTGATCTGCTCGGGCTTCGCCTCGAACGAGGCGTCGTCCACCGCCACCAGGCCGCCGAAACGCATGGTCAGATGTTCGACCTTGAGCAGCGGCAGCGCGCCGCCGTTCGTCGCCGCCGCGTTCATGCCCGCGCCCTCTCCGCCTCGCCGGGCGCCGGCACGCGTTTTCCACCCTCACCGGGCGCGTGCAGCCGGATGGTCGGCTCCCGGTGCGCCAGCAGCCCGCCCGGCCGCCAGATCATGATCAACACCATGCCGATGCCGAAGGCGAGCATGCGGTAGTCCTTGAGCTCTCGGAACAGCTCGGGCAGCCCGATCAGGACGCCCGCCGCCAGCACGATGCCGACCTGGCTGCCCAGCCCGCCCAGCACCACGATGGCGAGGATCACCGCGGATTCGATGAAGACGAAGCTCTCAGGGCTGACGAAGCCCTGGCGCGCGGCAAAGAAGGAGCCGGCGAAGCCGGCGAACATCGCGCCGCAAGCGAAAGCGGTCAGCTTGGTGTTGGTCGGATTGATGCCGAGCGCGCGGCAGGCCGTCTCGTCCTCGCGCAGCGCTTCCCAGGCGCGGCCCAGCGGCATCTTCCGAATCCGCAGCGTGAAGTAGTTGGTGACGAGGGCGCAGGCGAGGATGAGGTAATAGAGGAACACCACGCGCCAGTATGGGTTGTAGCTGAACTCGGTGCCGAAGATCTTGCTGAACAGCTCGTAGACGGTCATGCCGCCCTCGGGCGCGGTCCGTTCGAAGCTGAAGCCGAAGAAGGACGGGCGCGCCACCTTGTTGATGCCGTTGGGGCCGCCGGTCACCCACCACCAGTTCACCAGGATGATGCGGATCATCTCGCCGAAACCGAGCGTGACGATGGCAAGATAGTCGCCGCGCAGCCGCAGCACCGGGAAGCCCAGCAGAAGGCCGAAGGAAGCCGAGAGCATGCCCGCGATCGGCAAGCACATCCAAAAGCTCCAGCCGAAATCCACCGCGAACATGGCGTAGCTATAGGCGCCGACCGCGTAGAACGCGACATAGCCGAGATCGAGCAGGCCCGCGAGGCCGACCACGATGTTGAGGCCCCAGCCCAGCATGATGTAGGTGACGACCAGCGTGGCGATGTCGACCACTTTGCGCTTGGCGTCGCCCAACGGCAACCAGGGCAAGGCGATCGCCAATGCGATCAGCGCGAGCGCGAGCACCGGCACCAGACGCCGCACGGCGTCGCCGATGCGCGCGCCGGCCGCGATCCGGCCGGCGGCGCGTGCGCGCGCCCCGAAGGCGATCTGTGCCGCGCGCAAGCAGATCACGGCGGGTACGATCGCGGCACCCCAATCGATGGTGACGGACTTGAAGGGCAGCAGTGTCTTGGCGATTTCGTTGGTGCCCTCGAGGACCAACAGAGCGACGAGCAGGATGGTGACCGCACCGGCGCCGATCATGGCCGGAAGCGGCCGACCGGCACGCATCAGGCTGATGGCCACGCTGCCGAAGAACACGCCGACGACGGCGACGAAGACCTCGGAATAGCGCGTGGTGAACGCAAGCGCGCCGGTCGAGCTCACCGTCTCGATGCCGACGATGCCGCTGGCCAGGAGGAAGGTCACGGCCGCGATCAGCGCGGCCTTCTTGAGCATTCCGGGAAGATCGAGAGGAGCGGCTGCGCCGGTCGTCATGGCTCAGACCTTCTCCACTTCCGGCCGGCCGAGCAACCCGGTCGGTCGGAAGATCAGCACCATGACCAGCACCGAGAACGCGGCGACATCCTTGTATTCGACCGTGAAATAGGCCGACCAGAACACCTCGATCAGCCCGATCAAAAGCCCACCCAGCATCGCGCCCGGCATGGAGCCGATGCCGCCGAGCACGGCCGCGGTGAAGGCTTTGATGCCGGCGACGAAGCCGATGTAGAAGTCGATGACGCCGTAATAGAGCGTCACCATGAGCCCCGCGACGGCCGCGAGCGCCGCACCGATCACGAAAGTGGTCGAGATGGTCCGGTTGATGTTGACGCCGAGCAGCGCCGCCATCTTCATGTCCTGCTCGCAAGCGCGCTGCTGGCGTCCGAGCGAGGTACGGGTGATCAGCACCGTGAACCCGAACATCAGCGCGACGGTAATCAGCATGATGGTAATCTGCAGGTAGCTGAGCTCGACGGTGAAGCCCTCCTTCTCCATCAGCGTGAAGCCGCCGGAGATGGGCGCCGGGTGGAGTGGCTTGCCGCGAGCGCCCTGCAGCAGCAGCACGAAATTCTGCAAGAAGATCGACATGCCGATCGCCGAGATCAGCGGCGCGAGGCGGGTCGAGCCGCGCAGCGGCCGATAGGCCAGGCGCTCGACGCTCCAGCCATAAACCGCCGTCAGCAGCACCGCGACGATCAGCACGATCAGCAGCGCCAGCGGCACCCAGGTGATGCCGAAATAGCCGAGCACCAGGAACGCGATCAACGCGTGGAAGGCGCCGATCATGTAGACGTCGCCATGAGCGAAGTTGATCATGCCGATGATGCCGTAAACCATCGTGTAGCCGATGGCGATGAGGCCGTAGACGCCCCCGAGCGTGAGGCCGTTGATCAGCTGCTGAAGGAAATATTCCATTCTGCGTCCCTGCGGGCGGTTTGCGTGGAGGCAACTCGGCGCGCTCGGCGGCAATAGCCGTTGCCGCGCGCGTTCCGCGCACGGTCGCCTTCGCCGTCTATGTCGCAGCGGGGTGCGGGAAGCCGCGCCCCGTTCGGTAAGCCTCCCCTCACGCTCGATCCCGAGCCGGTCCCTGTGTGTTTTTGGCCGGGCGGTTGGATCCGCCGTTGATTCAAGGCACCCCCTATAGCCCAGCGCCGGGAAGCCCATCAAGCGGGTTTTTGCCACTTCGTGACACATGGATAGCCATCCGGCGCCCTACGCCCGCTCGTCTGCCGACACCGTCGTCAACGTGCCGAGCAGCCCGCCCGGACGCACCAGCAGCACCAGCACGAGCACGACGAATACGGCGAGGTCTTTCCAGGCCTCCCCGACCAGGGCGGCGGTGAAGCTCTCGGTAAAGGCGATCAGCATACCCCCCAGCACGGCGCCAGGCAGCGAGCCGATACCGCCCAAAAGCGCCGCCGTCAGCGCCTTGAAGCCCATCAGCGTGCCCATGTGGAAATTGATGACGCCATATTGGGCGCCGGCGAACAGCCCGGCCGCGCCGGCGAGCGCGCCGCCGATCATGAAGGTCGCGGCGATGGTGCGGTCGACATCGACACCGAGCATCGCCGCCATGCGCGGATCCTGAGCGCAGGCGCGCTGATGGCGACCGAAGCGCGTACGCATGCTGAGCCACCACAACACGGCCAGCAAGATCGCCGTCGCGATGCCCACCATCACATGGCCCTCGTTCACGTAAAGATCGAAGCCCTGCCCTGTGAGAATCGGCCAACTCCTCAATTGCTCCACCAGCAAATAGCGCGTCTTGGCTCCCTGCAGCAGCCGCACCGATTCCTTCATCGCGATCGAGAGGCCGATGGCCGCGATCAGCGGCACGGTCGAAGGCGCGCGGCGCAGCGGCTGGAACACCGCGCTGTCCATCGCCCAGCCATAGGCAGCCGAGACCGCCAGCCCGGCCACCATGACCAGGAGCAGCGCGCCCGTGCCCGACTGGCCCGCGAGGTAGAGCACGACGGCGTTGCCGAGAAGGATGAAGAAAGCACCCAGCATATAGACTTCGCCGAAGGCGAAGTTGATGGCGCGGGTGATGCCATAGACGAGCGTATAGCCGAGTGCGATCAGGGCGTAGACGCAACCGAGTGAAACCGCGTTGATGGCCTGCTGCACGAAATAGAGCGTGCGCGTCTCGTTCGTCTCGTTCGTCTCGGGCGGCTTTTGTTCGGGAACCAGCTCCTCGAGATGCAGCAGCTTGTAGAGCTGTTGGATCTCGTAGCGGCTCATCGTGCCGAACTCGCTCGTATCGAGCTGCTGCAGTTGCCAGGCGCCGCCGGTTTCCTGCCGCGGCGGGAACCAGCAGACGATCCAGCCATCCTTGCCGCCCCGACCGCCTTGCCAGTCGATGCGCACGGCCGTGGTCTCGTCGACGCCGCCGCCCTTTGTCTCGATGGTGATGGATTGCGGCGCCTTTTCGAAGGCACGGACCATGTCCTGGCAGCGGGAGATCGCACCCTCGACGCCGCCCGCATGGGCCGGCGCGGAATTGGCCGCCGACCCGACGCCGATCAGCCCGATCAGGGCCAGCAGGAACGCCAGACGCGCCAGCACCGCCCCTCCCTTTTCTCGCCCATGTTCCTTGCGACGCGTCACGGGCTCGCCTTGCGGTCGCCGTTTGTGTTACCGTCAAAACGAACTTAGACGGTATCGCATGCCGAGGCAACCCGACGCGCGCTCCCTGCTCTCGAAAGCCCAGCCGCCCAGCCGCGCCGGCAGCCTGCCGCTCGTCGGCGGTGCGCTCTGCCTGGACTTCGCCAACACCAGCAGCGGGCGCGGCGGCGCGCACCGGCTCGAGCATTTGCGCAGCTACGATCTTCTCCTGGCTTGGTGCGGGCATGCCGGCCTCCTTGTCGCGTCGGAACGGAACCGACTCTCTCGGCTCGCAGCAGCCAAGCCTTCGGCCGCCGCGCGCGTGCTGCGCCGCGCGCTGGCTTTGCGCGAAGCGATCCACGCCATCGGCACCGCGCTCGCGCGTCGGGCATCGCCACCGGTCGCCGCCGTGGCAACGGTCAACCGCGAGCTTGGCGCGGCGATGGCGCGGGCGCGATTGCGGTTCGACGATGGCGGCTTCGTCTGGGACTGGGCATCGGCGCGACCGATGCTCGATCAGGTGCTGTGGCCGCTCGCGCGCTCGGCAGCCGACCTGTTGACCGGCCCGATCCAGGGCCGGATCAAGCAATGCCCCGGCCAGCATTGCGGTTGGATATTCCTCGACCGGACCAAGAACCGCCGACGCCGCTGGTGCGAGATGGAGGTCTGCGGCGCCCGGGCCAAGGTCCGCCGCTACCGCGAGCGCCAGCGCCAAGCCGCCGCGGGGCCGACATAGCCGACCGCGATCATCGGCCGCCGCGCCATCCATTGGGTCCGTCGGCCGGTTCGTGCTAAAACGCGGCCCAGACGATCCAGACCATAACCGTTCCCAGGAGACCCGCGATGACCCCCGCCTCGGGCGCCACGCAGAAAGCCGCGAAATCCGGCGGCGCCAAGTCCCACCGCCCGGCGTTCCAGTGGGAGGATCCGCTCCTGCTCGAGGACCAACTCAGCGAGGAGGAGCGGATGGTGCGCGACACCGCCCGCACCTATGCCCAGGACAAGCTGATGCCGCGCGTGCTCGAAGCCAACCGGCACGAGCGCTTCGACCGCGAGATCATGAACGAGCTGGGCGAGCTGGGCTTGCTCGGCCCCACCATCGAGGGCTATGGCTGCGCCGGCGTGAACTATGTCTGCTACGGCCTGGTGGCGCGCGAGGTGGAGCGCGTCGATTCCGGCTATCGCTCGGCCATGAGCGTGCAGTCGAGCCTGGTCATGCACCCGATCCACGCCTACGGCAGCGAAGCGCAGCGCCAGAAATACCTGCCCAAGCTCGCCAAGGGCGAGTGGGTCGGCTGCTTCGGCCTGACCGAGCCCGATGCCGGCTCCGATCCCGCTAGCATGCGTACCCGCGCGCGCAAGGTGGATGGCGGCTATGTCCTCAAGGGCGCCAAGATGTGGATCACGAATTCGCCCATCGCCGACATCTTGGTGGTGTGGGCGAAGGACGAGGGCGGCGTCATCCGTGGCTTCATCCTCGAGCGCGGCATGCAGGGCCTCTCGACGCCCAAAATCGAGGGCAAGTTCTCGCTCAGGGCCTCGATCACGGGCGAGATCGTCATGGCCGACGTGTTCGTGCCCGAGGAGAACCTGCTGCCCAACGTCAGCGGCCTCAAGGGGCCGTTCGGCTGCCTCAACAATGCGCGCTACGGCATCGCCTGGGGTGCGCTCGGTGCCGCCGAGTTCTGCTGGCATGCGGCGCGCAACTACACGCTCAACCGCCAGCAGTTCGGCCGGCCGCTCGCCGCCAACCAGCTCATCCAGAAGAAGCTTGCCGACATGCAGACCGAGATCGCGCTGGGCCTGCAGGCCTGCCTCAGGCTCGGCCGGCTCAAGGACGAAGGCAAGGCGGCGCCCGAGATGATCTCGATGCTCAAGCGCAACTCCTGCGGCAAGGCGCTCGAGATCGCGCGCATGGCGCGCGACATGCACGGCGGCAACGGCATCGCCGACGAGTTCCACGTGATCCGCCATGTCATGAACCTCGAGGCGGTCAACACCTACGAGGGCACGCACGACATCCACGCCCTCATCCTCGGCCGCGCCCAGACGGGGATCCAGGCGTTCGGGCCGTAAGCGGACGAAGCTCTGGGGATGCCAGCCCAACGGCTACCGCGTCACGGCCACGCGCAGGCCCACGGCCACCAGCATGGCGCCGGCCGCGCGATCGTTTCAGCGGCGCCTGCAATCGCTACGATCATCGCGCGCACCAACGCGTAGGCGACGCCAAGGGCCGCAGGCCCAAGAGACGGCGCCCATCGGCTGCGGGGGGTCGTCAAGCCTTGTATAGTAGGCATTATTTCCTACATCCTAGTTGCCTTGCCAGCACTCGGGGGCTCATGCCATCCTGACGCCCGCCGAGTTTCGGCCAAATCCGGTAATATCATGAAGCAATTGGAAGAATTCCTCGCCGAGCAGAAGATCGACGAGGTCGAGTGCCTCGTTGCCGACATGTCGGGCATCGCCCGCGGCAAGATCCTGCCGGCCAAGAAGTTCATCAAGAGCACGCGCGACAGCAATCTACGCCTGCCCGAGAGCGTGTTCCTGCAAACCGTCACCGGCGAATATCCGGAAGACGACGACAACACGCTGGCGACCGATCAGGACCCGGACATCTACCTGCGGCCCGATCCCGAGACCATCTCGCTCGTGCCCTGGTACAAGGAGCCGACGGCCCAGGTCATCAACGACGCCTATTACGACGAGGACCGGCCGGTGGATATCGCCGCACGCTACGTCCTCAAGCGCGTGCTCGAGCTTTACGACGAGCGCGGCTGGCGCCCGGTGGTGGCACCCGAGCTCGAATTCTTCCTGGTCCAGGTCAACACCGATCCCGATCTGCCGCTGCAGCCGCCGGTGGGCCAGTCGGGCCGGCCCGAGACCGGCCGGCAGTCCTACGGCATCGACGCCACCAACGAGTTCGATCCCATCTTCGAGGACGTCTACGACTATTGCGAGGCCATGGGCCTCGATGTCGACACGCTGACGCACGAAGCGGGCGCGGCGCAGATGGAGATCAACTTCAACCATGGCGATCCGCTGTGGCTCGCGGACCAGGCCTTTCTGTTCAAGCGCACGGTGCGCCACGCGGCGCTGCGCCACAATGTCTACGCCACCTTCATGGCGAAGCCGCTGGCGAACGAGCCCGGCAGCTCGATGCATATCCACCAGTCGGTCGTGGACAAGCGCACCGGGCGCAATCTCTTCGCCCATCGCGACGGCAGCGATTCCGCCCTTTTCCGCGCGCATGTCGCGGGGCTGCAGCGCTACCTGCCGCAGGTGATGCCGCTCTTGGCACCCAACGTGAATTCCTACCGGCGCCTGCAACCCTATCTCGACGCGCCCATCAACGTGCATTGGGGCGTGGACAACCGCTCGGTGGGCCTGCGCGTGCCGATCTCGAGCGCGGCCGGCCGTCGCATCGAGAACCGGCTGGCCGGTGCCGACGCCAATCCCTATATCGCGATCGCGGCGTCGCTGGCCTGCGGCTATCTCGGCATGATCGAGCGCTTGAAGCCGAGCAAGCAGGTCGAGGGCAGTGCCTACCGGCTCGCCCATACCCTGCCGCGCACGCTCTACGATGCGCTGACGCGCTTCAACGCCTGCAAGCAGATCAAGCCGATCCTGGGCGAGCGCTTCTGCAAGGCGGTGGATTTCGTCAAGCGCGCCGAGCTCGAGGCTTATTCCCGCGTCATCAGCTCCTGGGAGCGCGAGCACCTGCTGCTGAACGTGTGAGGCGACGGGCCGATCGAGCGAGGCTCAGCGCCAGGAACGACGAAAGCGCGTCACGCGCCCCCGGCCCTCGTGCTTCGACAAGCTCAGTCCATATGACCGTCGAAAGGCATGAGGTGAGCGGTCTCGGCTCATGCTTCCGCGATAGTGGGGCCGGGCCTTGCACCATTCACATGGCCGCCTTGCTTCAAGCGGGGCCGTCTTCCGCCGCTGTCGCCGTCATGCTAGCCTCTGTGCCGATCATGCAAGGATCGATCCGCCCCTTTGCGGGGCCGGTCGGCCCCGTCGGCCGATCGGGCGCCCGCTCCGAGCGCCCCGCCCCCTCCTTTGTGAGCACGGGCCGGTCGCGGCGCACGGAGTTGCTCATCCTCTGCGCCCGCATCGGCTTCAATCCATAGCGCGCTAGATCGGCATTCCGGCTCCGGCCGCGTCCCGCGCCCGTTCTTCGTGGGCCCGCGGCCGTCACCCCTTTGTTCAATGCAAGTTTCGATCGGAAGGATTCCTCTCATGGCTCAAGCCGCTCTTCGCAACTCGACCGCCGAATGGCAGGCGCAGGACCTCGCCCATCATCTCCATCCCTTCACCGACCAGCATGCGCTGCCGGGCCACGGCGTGCGCGTCATCACGCGCGCCGAGGGAACCTATTGCTACGATTCCGAAGGGCGCCGCCTGCTCGACGGCTTCGCCGGGCTCTGGTGCGTCAATGTCGGCTATGGCCGCAAGGAGCTGGCCAAGGTCGCCTACGACCAGATGATCGAGCTGCCCTACTACAACACCTTCTTCAAGACCACGACGCCGCCGGCGGCCGAGCTGTCGAAGATCCTGGCCGACGTCACGCCCAAAGGGCTCGCCCACGTCTTCTACGGCCTCTCGGGCTCGGACGCGAACGACACCATCGCCCGCATGGTCCGGCACTACTGGAACATCGTGGGCAAGCCCAGCAAGAAGACCATCATCAGCCGGCACAACGCCTATCACGGCTCGACCATGGTCGCGGCCTCGATGGGCGGCATGAAGTACATGCACGAGATCGACAACCTGCCGCTGCCGGGCTTCGTCCACATCCGCCAGCCCTACTGGTATGGCGAGGGCGGCGACCTCGCGCCAGCGGAGTTCGGGCGCATGGCCGCCCAGGCGCTCGAGGAGAAGATCCTGGAGCTCGGGCCCGACAACTGCGCCGCCTTCATCGGCGAGCCGATCCAGGGGGCGGGCGGCGTCGTCATCCCGCCCGAGACCTACTGGCCCGAGATCCAGCGCATCTGCCGGAAGTACGACCTCCTGCTGATCGCCGACGAGGTGATCTGCGGCTTCGGGCGCACGGGCTACTGGTTCGCCTCCGAGTATTTCAAGATCGAGCCGGACTTCATGACGCTGGCCAAGGGCCTGACCTCGGGCTATCTGCCGCTCTCGGCCGTGATGGTCGGCGATCGGGTGGCCAACGTGATCGCCGGCGAGAGGGGCGGCGAGTTCAACCACGGCTACACCTACTCCGGCCATCCCGTCTCCTGCGCGGTCGCGATCGAGAACATCCGCATCCTGCGCGAGGAAGGGTTGATCGAGCGTGTGCATGAGGAGACCGGGCCCTATCTGGCCGAGCGGCTGCAGGAGCTGAAGGCGCACCCGCTAGTGGGCGAGGTCCGCAGCCTCGGCCTGGTCGGGGCGATCGAGCTCGTCAAGGACAAGGCCAAGCGCCAGTTCTTCGACCCGATCGGCGAGGTCGGCACGATCTGCCGCGACCACTGCTTCAAGATCGGGCTCGTGATGCGCGCCACGCGCGACACCATGCTGCTCTCCCCGCCGCTGGTCTGGACTCGCGGCCATGTGGACGAGTTCATGGAGCTCGCCCGCAAGGCGCTCGACCTGACGCTGGCCGACGTGAAGAAGAAGGGCTGGCTCTGAGAGAAGTTCTGTTCGCTGGAATCATAATCCATCGTCGTTCCCGCGAAAGCGCCAGGGCATGCACACAACTTCGGTTTTTATTCGTCGTCCCAGACGCTAGGCGAGCCCAAAGCCCGTAAGGGCTTTGGCATTGCGAGCCTTGCGATCTGGGACCCATGGCGACACCAAGCGTGGCATCAACATGGGTCCCCGCTTTCGCGGGGACGACAAAATATATGTGCATGCCCTAGCGAGAAAGCGGGGGCGACGAAGAGGTGCTCAAGCAGCGCCCGGACCGTCAAGGGAGGATCTCTCGTGCGCAACCTGAAATATGACGGCAAGGCCCTGTGGCGGATGGATCGCGACCACTATGTCCATCCCTGGACCGACTTCGCCACCTTCAAGGAGACGGGCTCGGACGTCATTGCCGAGGGCGAAGGCATCTATGTCTACGACGCCGACGGCAAGCGCTATATCGACGGCATCGGGGGCTTGTGGTGTGTCAATATCGGCTATGGCCGCGAGGAGATGGCGCAGGCCCTGGCCGAGCAGGCGCGGCGCATTTGCTACTACTCGACCTTCACGCACCTGACCACACCGCCCGCGGCCGAGCTGGCGGCGAAGCTCGCGCAACTGGCACCTGGGCCGCTCAACCATGTCTTCTACACGACCGGCGGCTCGGAATCGAACGACAGCGCCGTGCGCATCGTCTCCTTCTATTTCAACCGCCTCGGCAAGACCAAAAAGAAGAAGATCATCGCACGGCTCGACGGCTATCACGGCTCGACGCTGCTCACCGCCAGCATCACCGGCGTGATGTTCGACCGCATCGGCTTCGACACCATCGACGGGCTGGTGCACCACGTCCCCTGCCCCAACCCCTACCGCCGGCCGGACGGCATGACGGTCGAGGCGTTCTGCGACCAGTGCGTGGCCGACCTCGAAAACAAGATCCTCGAGCTCGGACCCGAGAACGTCGCCATGTTCTTCGCCGAGCCGATCATGGGTGCGGGCGGCGTGATCGTGCCGCCGCCGGGCTACCACAAGCGCACCCAGGAAGTGTGCAACAAGTACGGCGTGATCTACATCTCCGACGAGGTCGTGACCGGCTTCGGTCGGCTCGGCCATTTCTTCGCTTCCAAGGACCGCTTCGACCTGCAGCCCGACATCATCACCACCGCCAAGGGCATCACTTCGGGCTATCAGCCGCTGGGCGCCATTCTGCTGCCGGACTTCATCTACGAGGTCATCAGCGTGCCCCAGGAGAAGGGCGCGATGTTCACCAACGGCTTCACCTATTCGGGCCATCCGATCGCCTGCGCGGCGGGCTTGAAGAACATCGAGATCATGGAGCGCGAGGACATTTGCGGCCATGTGCGCAAGGTCGGGCCCTATTTCCAGAAGCAGCTCGAGACGCTCTACGACCTGCCGATCGTGGGCGACGTGCGCGGCAGCCATTTCATGCTCTGCGTCGAGTTCGTGGCAGACCAGCGGACCAAGGCGCTGCTGCCGCCCGAGGCTGCGATCGGCCTGCGCATCGCACGGCTGGCGCAGGAGCGCGGCGCCATTGTGCGGCCCATCGGCCACCTCAACGTGATGTCGCCGCCCCTCACCATGACCAGGGAGCAGGTGGACGAGCTGGTGGCGATCCTGCGCGAGAGCGCACGCCTCGCGATGGACGAGCTCAAGCGCGAGGGCTTGTGGAACGGATGAGCGACGGCCGCGGCGTCATCGCAAGAATGGCCTCATCCTGAGCCTGTCGAAGGATGAGGCCGCGCAATTCGCGCTCGGCAGCCCCTCATGCTTCGACAAGCTCAGCATGAGGGAACATCGGCGAACGCCTCGGCCGTTTGCTACACGAACTTGTTCGCGCGCGGGAAGCCTTGCGGCGGCAGGCGGCCGGCCTGGGCCCTGAGGCCGATCCAGTCCTTGAGGTCGGTCTCGGTGCGGGTGCGCTCGCCCGAGCGCCAGGTGAGGCCTTCCTTGAGGGTGAAGGCCTTCACGTCGGAGAGGCCGCCATCCTTGTATTTCTGCAGGATCACGCCGCGCCCGCGCGTCATCTCGGGCAGCTCCTCGAGCTTGAAGAGCAGGAGCTTGCGGTTCTCGCCGATGACGGCGACATGGTCGGCCCCCTCCTCCACGAAGGCCAAGGCCGCCGCCTCCTCGCCCTCGGCGAGGTTCAGCACCTGCTTGCCGGCGCGGGTCTGGGCCACGACCTCCTCCTCGGGCACCACGAAGCCTCGGCCCGCGCTCGAGGCCACGATCAGCTTGCGGCCCGGCTTGTGCACGAACATCGCCACCGGCTCCGTCTGCTCGCCGAGGTCGATCATGAGCTTCAGCGGCTCGCCGTGGCCGCGCCCGCCCGGCAGCTTGTCGACGCCCACCGTGTAGAAGCGGCCGTTGGTGGCGAAGACGATCAGCTTGTCGGTGGTCTCGGCCAGGAGATGGAAGCGCGGCCGGTCGCCCTCCTTGAACTTGATCTCGCCATTGGCCTCGACATGACCTTTCAGCGCGCGCACCCAGCCCTTGGCCGAGCAGACCACCGTGACCGGCTCGCGCTCGACCATCGCCTCCATCGGGATCTCGATCTCGGGCAAGGCGGCCCCCAGCTCGGTGCGCCGGCGCCCGAGCTCGGTCTTGGGGCCGAAGCGCTTCTTGACCTCGGCGAGCTCACCGGCGATGCGATCCCACTGCTTGCCTTCGTCCTTGACGAGGCCGCGCAGGCTCTTGCGCTCGGCCGTGAGGTCCGCATGCTCCTTGCGGATCTCGATCTCCTCGAGCTTGCGCAGGGCGCGCAGGCGCATGTTGAGGATGGCGTCGGCCTGGAGCTCGGAGAGCTCCCACTTCTTCATCATCTTCGCTTTGGGATCGTCCTCCCGGCGGATGATGCGGATCACCTCGTCGAGGTTGAGATAGGCGACGATGAGGCCGTCCAGCACTTCGAGCCGGCGGTCGATCTCGGCCAGCCGGTGGCGGCTACGACGCAACAGCACCTCGCGCCGATGATCGAGGAAAGCGTGCAGGACCTCCGGCAGCGACATGACGCGCGGCGTGTGGCCGGCGTCGAGCAGGTTCATGTTGAGGCCGAAGCGGATCTCGAGATCGGTCTGGCGGAAGAGCTGCTCCATCAGATGGTCTGGGTCGACGTTGCGGCTCTTGGGCTCGAGCACAATGCGCACGTCGGTCGTGGACTCGTCATGCACGTCGTCGAGCAGCGGCAGCTTCTTCTGCTGCAAGAGGTCGGCAATGCGCTCGATCAGCCGCGACTTCGCCACCTGATAGGGAATCTCGGTGACGACCGCCCGCCAGGCGCCGCCCTTGAGCTGCTCGACCGCCCAGCGCGCGCGCAGGCGGAAGGAGCCGCGGCCGGTCTTGTAGGCCTCGAGGATGGCGGCGCGGTCCTCGACCAGCACGCCGCCGGTCGGGAAGTCGGGCCCCGGCATCAGCTCGACCAGCTTGGCGACGGTGGCCTTGGGGAACTTGATGAGGTGGAGCGCCGCGTCGCAGATCTCGGCGACATTGTGCGGCGGGATCGAGGTCGCCATGCCGACGGCGATGCCTTGCGCGCCGTTGGCGAGCAGGTTCGGGAAGGCGCCCGGCAGCACCACCGGCTCGATGTGCTCGCCGTCGTAGGTGGGGCGGAAATCGACCGCGTCCTCGTCGATGCCCTCGAGCATCAGGGCCGCGACCTCGGTCAGGCGCGCCTCGGTGTAACGCATGGCCGCGGCGTTGTCGCCGTCGATATTGCCGAAATTGCCCTGGCCGTCGACCAGCGGATAGCGCTGCGCGAAATCCTGGGCCAGGCGTACCAATGCGTCGTAGATCGCGGTGTCGCCGTGCGGATGAAACTTACCGATGACGTCGCCGACCACGCGCGCCGATTTCTTGTAGCCGGAGCCGGGATCGAGATGGAGCTGGCGCATCGCGTAGAGTAGCCGGCGATGCACGGGCTTGAGCCCGTCGCGCACATCGGGCAGCGAGCGCGACATGATGGTCGAGAGCGCATAGGCGAGATAGCGCTCGCTGAGCGCCTCGCTCAACGGCACCGGCTCGATGCGCTCCTGGATCAGGACGGGGGGCTTGGCAGCCTTGGCCATGCGAAAGCGACCCTCCAGAATTGACGGCCTGTCTCGGCGCGAGAGAACGCTACTCCCTTTCTGTCACCCCCGGGCTTGACCCGGGGGTCCAGAGATGGATTGCCGGGTCAAGCCCGGCAATGACGCGCAAAGGAAGCGCGCCTCGGCGCCAAGAGGCCTAGCTATGGTAGCGGCGGTTGGTCCGCGGTCAACGAATTGTGGGTTTTAGGGCAGATCGGGCGCCCTGTCACCAGCGCCGATCGACCCGATAGGGCGCCATGTCGAGGCCGGTGTCGCGCCCCGCCATGAGGTCCGCGATGAGCCGCCCGGTGATGGCGCCATAGGTCAGGCCCAGATGGCCGTGGCCGAAGGCGAAGAAGCAGTTGGGATGGCGGCCGGCGCCGATGACCGGCACGGAGTCGGGGACCGAGGGGCGGAAGCCCATCCATTCGGTCTTGCCCTCCTCCTTGAGGCCGGGAAAGACGGTGCGGCCGCGCTCCAGGAGAACCCGCGCGCGGTCGTAATTGGGCGGCAGGTCGAGGCCGCCCAATTCGACCGTGCCGGCGAAGCGCAGCCCATGCTCCAAGGGCGTGGCCACGAAGCCGTAATCGCCGATATGGATCGGCAGGTGCGGCATCACGGCCGGGTTGGGCAGCATGACGTGATAGCCGCGCTCGGTATCGAGCGGGACTTTGTGCCCGAGCATCTTGGTGAAAGGCTTCGACCAGGCGCCCGCCGCGATCACCACGGCATCGACCGCGTGGCTTGCCTTGTCGGTCTCGATCGCGCGGGGCCCGTTCGGGCTCATGGCGAAGCCCTTGACCGCCTCCTGCAGGATCGTGCCCCCGCACGCGACGAAATGGCGCGCCAGCTCCTGCACGAGCCGGAAATTGTTCACCGTATGCGCATGCTCGGGATAGAAGACGCCGTGCTTGAAGTCGGGCGCCAGGCTCGGCTCGAGCTGGCGCAGCTCGTGCTGGCCCAGGATGTCGAACTTGACGCCGCGCCGTCGCGCCAACTCGAGCTCGTGCCGGGCCGAAGCGAAGCTCGCGTCGGTGCGATAGATACTGAGCCAGCCCTTCTCCTGCAGCATGTCGATAATGCCGGCCTCTCGCATCAGCGTCTTGAAGGCCGGGATCGATTCCTTCGACAGCGCGTGGAGCGCCATCGAGATCCGCTCGACCCGCGAGGGGGTGCTGGCGGCGACGAACTTGATCAGCCACGGCGCCAGCTTCGGCATGTAGCGCCAGCGGATCGCGAGCGGCCCCAGCGGATCCATCAGCATCTTCGGCACGCGCCAGAGAATGCCCGGCATGGCGACCGGCTCGCAGGAAGCGCCGGCGATGATCGCGGCGTTGCCCTTGGAGGTCCCTTCGCCGGGGGCCCCGCGGTCGATCACGGTGACGCGGTGGCCGTCGCGCTGGAGGTAAAGCGCCGTGCAGATTCCGACGATGCCGGCGCCGACGACGCCGACATGACGGGGGTTGGCGGTGGCGGTCATGAATGGGCCCTTCTCGATGCCGCCTATCGGGTAGAGGATGCGGGGTTTCGAATCAAGCCCGCGGGGGTGAAATCGTCCGCTTCTTGGCCACGCGCGAAGGTCTGCGACAATGAGGGCCGGCCCCGATAGGATATCCGCCCCTGACGCCGGGACCGGCACCCGCCGATGGATGCGCTCACCGCCCTTCTGGCACGGCTCCTTCTGATCCTGCCTCTGATCCTCGCGGGATGCGTCGCGCCGGAGGACCAGGAAGCCGCGCGCGTGCTGCGGGATATCGCCGCGGGGCCGTACCCGAGCGAACTCAAGGAAACGACACCCCGGCCCGAGCGGATTACCCAACCGTTCACGGTCGAGGGGCGCCAAAGCATCGGCGATCTCTATCGCCCTTTGCAGCCGGTGGGGGCGCCGCTCGTGCTGGTTCCGGGCCTGAGCCCCGACGGCAAGGACGATGCCCGGCTCGTCGCCTTGGCCGAGACCCTGGCGCGGGCGCGCTTCCTGGTGCTGGTGCCGGACCTCGAGGCCGCGCGGCAGCTCAAGATCAGCCTTGACGACGCCCGCACGATCGGCGATGCGGCGATTCATCTCGCCCGGTTGACACGCGCGGACGGGTTCGCCGGCGTCGGCATCGCAGCCATCTCCTACGCCGTCGGGCCGGCGATGATCGCGGCACTCGACCCGCGGGTCTCGCCGCATGTGAGCTTCGTCCTCGGCCTCGGCGGCTATTACGACAGCGAGCACATGATGACCTTCCTCACCACCGGCTTCTATCGCGAGCCCGGCGGCGGCATCTGGCGGCGGCACCGGACCAATCCGGCGGGCATGTGGGTCTTCGTGCTGAGCAATCTGGATCGGATCGAGAATCCGCAAGACCGGAGGAGGCTGCAGACCATGGCGGAGCGGCGGCTCGCCGATGCCGACGCGCCGATCGCAGATCTGGCCGCCGGACTGGGCCGGGAAGGCCGGGCGGTCTATGCCCTCCTCGCCAACCGCGATCCGGACAAGGTGCCCGGCCTGCTCGCCGCCCTGCCCGCGCCCATTCGCCACGATCTCGACGCCCTGTCGCTCAACAATTACGACCTGACCCCGCTCTCCGGGCGCGCCATCCTGATCCATGGCGAAGACGATCCCGTCATTCCCTATACCGAGAGCGAGGAGCTGGCGCGCGCCATCGGCAAGGCCGAGCTCTTCCTCGTGCCCGGTTTCTCCCATGTCGACAGAACGGCGGTGGGGCCCGCCGGACAGCTCGTGCTCATGCGGGCGATGCGCGCCCTGCTCGATCGCCGCCGTCCGCTCAAGCTCGCCGACGCGACAGCCGCTCGATGAGGCGCCCGCGCGCCGGCGGCAGCGCGGCCCTGCCGGGCAGCGCCGCGAAGGCATGGCGCTCCAGAAAGAAGCCGGTGAGCGCCAACGCCTCGCGCAGGGCCGCCCCGTCGGCCGGCGCGGCCGGATCGCGCAGGAAGGCGGGCAGCGGCAGCAGCCGGTCGCGCCAGGGTTCGGCCGCCTCGGCCGCGACCGCCCGGCCGCTCTTGGGCGAGACGAAGGCAAGCCCCGCCGTGGCGCCGGTTAGCGCACAGGCCGAGAGATCGAGGCCGTAGCCCAGATCCGTGAGCAGGGCGAGCTCCCAGCGCGCATAGGCGGCCGGCCAATCGGGCGCGCCGCTCTCGAGGGCCGCGATGAGCGCGGCGAGCCCGTCATAGACGCGCGGGTGCGGCTCGCGCTCGGGCAAGGCTGCTTCGGCCACGGCGAGCGCGGCCGAGAGTCCGGCCAAGCGGTCGGCGTCGTCGAGCAGGCGCGCGGCCGGGCAGTCGAGCAGCTCGCAGGTGAAATGGCCCAGATGCTCGGGCAGGCGGCCGCGCCAGGTCGCCAGCAGTCGGTTGCCCGGCTGATAGCGCCCGCCGGCCGAGCGGCTCATGCCGCCTTTGACCAGCCCCGCATGGCGGCCCTGCCCGCGCGTGAGCAGCGACACCACCGCCCCGCCCTCGCCGTGCGGGCGCGCCGCGAGCAGGATGCCTTCCTCATGCCATTCCATGGGGGCGAACCCGGGAAATTAGGAAGTATTCCGTGTCATGCCCGGGCTTGACCCGGGCATCCAGATGCCGCCGAGTCAAGTCCATGGCCGAGTACTATGTCTACATCCTCGCCAGCCGAAGAAACGGGACGCTGTATGTCGGCGTCACCAACGATCTCGTGCGGCGCGTTTACGAACATCGCGAAGGTGCAACCGAAGGATTCACAACGCGCTATGACGTCAAGGCGCTGGTTCATTTCGAACAATTCGACGATCCCAGACTCGCCATTCAACGGGAGAAGAACATCAAGAAGTGGCCGAGGGCATGGAAGATCGACCTGATTGAGAAGTCCAATCCCGCCTGGCGTGATCTTTATGACGAAATCGCCTCGTAACCCACTGCCTTTTCCAGCCGCTCTGGATGCCCGGGTCAAGCCCGGGCATGACTTAGAATGGGGCTCTGGCTGGAGTGAGGCTTTCTTCATACCTCGTAATCGAGGCCGAGATCGGCATAGCGGGCGCGCTCCTCGCTCCAGGCCTCGCGCACCTTGACCGTCAAGAACAGATGGACGCGGCGCTCGAGCATCTGCTGCAGCTCGGCCTGCGCCGCCTCGCGCACCGCCTTGGCGCGCTGTCCGCCCTTGCCGATCACGATCGCCTTCTGCCCCTCGCGCTCGACCAGCACGACCTGCTGGATCTTGACGCTGCCGTCCTTGAACTCCTCCCAGCTCTCGGTCTCGACCGTCAGCGCATAGGGCACCTCCTGATGCAGCTGGCGGAACAGATGCTCGCGCGTGATCTCGGCCGCGAGGAGACGCTGCGGCATGTCGGTGATCTGGTCCTCGGGAAACAGCCACGGCCCCTCGGGCAGGCGTTGCGCCAATGTCTCGAGCAGATCGCCGACGCCGTCCCCGGTCTCCGCGGAGATCATGAAGACGTCGGTGAAGCAGCCGGTGCGGTTGAGCGCGTCGGCCATCGCCAGCAGCCGCTCGCGCTGCCTGACCAGATCGATCTTGTTGAGCGCCAGGATGACCTTGCGGTCGGCCTGCTCGAGCTTCTCGATGATGCGGGCCGTGTCCTCGTCCGGCTGGCGATGGCTGGCATCGACCAATAGCACCACCAGATCGGCGTCGCCGGCGCCCCGCCAGGCGGCGGCCACCATGGCACGCTCGAGCCGACGGCGCGGCATGAAGATGCCCGGCGTGTCCACGAACACGAGCTGGGTGTCCCCATGAAGCGCAATGCCGAGCACGCGGCTTCGCGTGGTCTGCACCTTGGGCGAGACGATCGATACCTTGGCGCCGACCAAGCGGTTGAGCAGCGTCGACTTTCCCGAATTGGGCGCGCCGATGAGGGCCACATAGCCGCAGCGCGTGGCACCCTTGGGCGCTGCCGACGTACCGGCCGGTAGCGTATCGTTCGTCGGCGCGCTCATGGCCGCGAGCCCCCCGGTGCCAACCGGGCCAGCATGGCTGCTGCGGCCGCCTGCTCAGCGGCCCGCTTGGACTTGCCGGCGCCGCTGGCACTGCCGCGGCCCTCGACCCGGACCTCGACCTCGAAGCGCGGCTCGTGCGCCGGTCCCGCCGTGGCCACCAGGGCATAGGCCGGCAGGGGCAGCCCGTGGCCCTGGACCCACTCCTGCAAGGCAGTCTTGGCGTCCTGCGGCGGGCGCGCCTCCTCCGCCATCAGCGGGCGCCAAGCCGGCTCGACGAAGCGGCGGGCGGCATCGAGCCCGCCATCGAGATAGAGCGCCGCGATCACGGCCTCGCCGGCGTCGGCCAGGAGGGCCGGATTGTCTCGGCCCCCGGCTTCGGCCTCGCTGACGGCGAGCCGGAGATGGCGGCCGAGACCGATCTCTCCGGCCACGCGCGCGATGCTCTCGCGCCGGACCAGCTCGGCGAAGCGGCGCGCGAGCGCTCCTTCGGCTTCCTGCGGGAAGGTCCGGTAGAGCATCTCGGCGACGATCAAGCCCAGCACCCGGTCGCCCAGGAACTCGAGCCGCTCGTACGTCCCGAGCCCGCGCCCGCCTTTGAGACCGGCGAGGCTCGGATGGGTCAAGGCGGCATCGAGCAGGGACTTGTCGCGGAAGACGTGGCCGAGGCGGGTTTCCAACTCGGCGACGGCGCGCCCGCTATTGCCGGCTTCGCCCTTCACCGAACCGCCTGGAAGAGGCGGCCGTAGCGGATGGCACCGAACCACTTCCAGGGCTCGAGCCAGCCGGCGGTGCCGTTGGTCGAGAAGAACAGGAACTCGGCGCGGCCGACCAGATTCTCGTCCGGGATGTAGCCCACTTCGCTCAGGACGCGGCTGTCTTGCGAATTGTCGCGGTTGTCGCCCATGGCGAAATAATGGTCCGGCGGCACCACATAGGGCTCGGTGTTGTCGAGAGGCCCGCTGTCGCTTTCCTCGAGGATCGGATGCTTGACGCCGCCCGGCAGCGTCTCGATGTATTCGGTCAGTCTCGCCCCGCCTTCGGTGACGTAGTCGCCGATCCGCTCGCGTTGAACCGCCACGCCGTTGATGTGAAGGATGCCGCCGATCATCTGGATGGTGTCGCCCGGCAGTCCGACGATGCGCTTGATGTAGTCGGTGTTGTTGTCGGTCGGCTTCTTGAACACCACGACGTCGCCGCGCCGCGGCTCGCTGCCGAAGATGCGGCCATGGAACAGGTCCGGGCTGAAGGGGAACGAGTAGCGGCTGTAGCCGTAGGAGAATTTCGAGACGAACAGATAGTCGCCGATCAGGAGGGTCGGCACCATCGAGCCCGAAGGGATGTTGAAGGGCTCGTAGGCGAAGGTGCGGATGACCACGGCGATCAGCACCGCATAGACGACGGTGCGTATCGTCTCGCCGAATCCGCCCGAACTCTTGCGCGCCATCGCCCCCTGCGCCGACTCAGTTTCGGCCCTGCGGGGGCCGCGCGGATCAAGCCAGCTTGCGCCGCCCGATGTCAAGCGCGCATCGCGATCGTCCGAGGGGCGCATGGTCTGCAAATCCTTTCCTGATGGACGTCAGCGCGGCCCCGCCGGCAGGGCCGAAATGATGACGAAGGCCTGGGCCTGCGGGTGGTCGTCGGTGATGGTGAGGTCGATCTGGGCCACCATGCCGGGGGGCGTGATCCGGGCCAGGCGCTCGGCCGCCCCGCCCGTCAACCGCATGGTCGGCTTGCCGGATGGCAGGTTGACGACGCCCAGATCCCGCCAGAACACGCCGTGGCTGAAGCCCGTTCCCAGCGCCTTGGCGCAGGCTTCCTTGGCGGCGAAACGCTTGGCATAGCTCGCCGCCCGGTTGGCCCGGCGATCCGACTTGGTCCGCTCGACATCGGTGAAGACGCGGTCGACGAACCGGTCGCCATAGCGCTCGAGGGTGCGTTCGATGCGCCGGATGTCGATGATGTCCGAGCCGATGCCGAGGATCATGGCCGGGTGCGGAGCCGGTTGCGGCGACGGCGCGCTCAAGCGCTGCGCTCGCCGCCCGCTTCGGCGCGGGCCTTGTCCATGAGTGCCCGCATGCGACGAATGGCGCTGTCGAGACCGCTGAAGATCGCCTCGCCCACCAGGAAATGGCCGATATTGAGCTCGGCCAGCGTCGCAATGGCGGCAACGGGAGCGACCGTGTCGTAGGTGAGGCCGTGGCCGGCGTGGCATTCGAGGCCGATACGCTCGGCATGGGCCGCGGCCGCGACGATGCGGGCGAGCTCGGCCTCCCGGGCCGCCCCTTCGGCATGGCAATAGGCCCCGGTGTGCAGCTCGACCACTTGCGCCCCGATGGCGAGCGAGGCGTCGAGCTGGGCCGGATCGGCCTCCACGAACATGGAGACGCGGATACCGGCATCCGCCAACGCGTGCACGTAGCGCTCGAGCTGGGCGCGCCCGCGCACCACGTCGAGGCCCCCCTCGGTGGTGCGTTCCTCGCGCTTCTCGGGCACGATACAGGCGGCGTGCGGGCGATGCTTCAGCGCGATCGCCAGCATCTCGTCGGTCGCCGCCATCTCGAAATTCAGCGGCAAATCGATCTCGTGCACCAGCCGCTCGATATCGTCGTCCGAGATGTGGCGGCGATCCTCGCGCAAGTGCGCAGTGATGCCATCCGCGCCGGCCTGGGCCGCGAGCCGGGCCGCACGCACGGGATCGGGATGCCGGCCGCCGCGCGCATTGCGGATGGTGGCGACATGGTCGATGTTCACGCCGAGGCGCAGGTAACGCTTCATGCGGGGCTCCTTTCCAAGGCGGCGCCAATCATAGCGTTTCGCCGGCCCTTCGAAAACGGGCCGGCCCTTCGGGCTGGTCTGCTTGTCGCCGCGACAATCCGGGCTATCCTCGCGCGCGCTCGACCGACGAGACCGACGGCGTGGCGCGGAGCGCAGCGATGATGTTGGTGAGATGGCGCACGTCCTTGACCTCGACGTCGATCATCATCTCGAAGAAGTCGAGCGAGCGGCGGGTGATCTTGAGGTTGGAGATGTTGCCCTCGCTCTTGCCGATCACCGAGGACAGGCTGCCGAGGCTGCCCGGCTCGTTGGTGAGCACGACATGGAGCCGCCCGACATGGGCCTCGGCCGCGTCGGGCCCGTTGTCCCAGCCCACGTCGAGCCAGCGCTCGGGCGTGTCGGCAAAGGCCTCGAGGCTCTCGCAGTCGATGGTATGGATGGTGACGCCCTTGCCGGTGGTAACGATGCCGACGATGCGGTCGCCCGGCAGCGGGTGGCAGCAGCCGGCGAAATGCACCGCCATGCCGGGGATGAGGCCCACGATCGGGATGGCGTGACCGCGCTCCCTGCCCTTCTTGCCGCGGTGGCTGGCGAGCGGCACGACCTTGGCGCTCTTGCGCGGTGCGGCCTTGGTGCCGGGATAGACCGCGTGCAGCACCTCGCGCGCGCTCTGCAGCCCGGCGCCGACCGCGGCCATGAGGTCGTCGACCGTCTCGCTCTTGAACTTCTTCAGCACGCCCTCGAGGCCCTTGCTCGAGAGATCGAACCCCTCCTGGCGAAACTCCTTTTCCAGGATGGCGCGGCCGAGCTCGACGTACTGCGCGCGCTGCTGCGTGCGGATGAAGCGGCGGATCCGGGCGCGCGCCCGGCCGGTGACCACGAAGCGCTCCCAGGTCGGCGACGGCGTCTGGGCGCGCGAGGTCACGATCTCGACCTGGTCGCCGTTGTTGAGCGCGCTCGACAGCGGCACGATGCGCCCGTTGACCTTGGCGCCGACGCAGGTGTCGCCGACCTGCGAATGGACCGCATAGGCGAAGTCGACCGGCGTGGCGCCGCGCGGCAACGCAATCAGGTCGCCCTTGGGCGTGAAGCAGAACACCTGGTCCTGGAACATCTCGAGCTTGGTGTGCTCGAGGAACTCCTCGGGGCCCGCCGCATGCTCGAGGATGTCGAGCAGCTCGCGCAGCCAGCGATATTGCCGGCCTTCCAGCCGATTGACGCCCTGCTTGTAGGTCCAGTGGGCGGCCACGCCCAGCTCGGCCACCTCGTGCATGTCCCGCGTGCGGATCTGGATCTCGATGCGCTGGCGCTCGGGCCCGATCACGCCGGTGTGGAGCGAGCGGTAGTTGTTGGGCTTGGGCGTCGAGATGTAGTCCTTGAAGCGGCCGGGCACCATGGCGTAGCGACTGTGCAGAATGCCGAGCGCCTGGTAGCACTGCGCCGTGTCCTCGACCACGATGCGGAACGCCATGATGTCGGAGAGTTGCTCGAAGCCGATGTTCTTGCGCTGCATCTTGCGCCAGATCGAGTAGGGCGATTTCTCTCGCCCCGAGACCTGGGCCTCGATGCCGCCTTCCTTGAGATCGGCCTTGAGCCGGTCGATGATGCGTCCGACCATCACGCCGCCCTGCTCGCGCAGGTAGGCGAGGCGCTGTTTGATCGACTGGCAGGCGTCCGGGTTGATCTCCGCGAAAGCCAGATTCTCGAGCTCGTCCTTGAGCTGCTGCATGCCGATGCGCTCGGCCAGCGGCGCGTAGATGTCGAGTGTTTCGAGCGCGATGCGCTTGCGCTTCTCCGGGTCCTTGATGAAGTGCAGCGTCTGCATGTTGTGCAGACGGTCGGCGAGCTTGACCAGCAGCACGCGGATGTCGTCTGACATGGCGAGCACGAGCTTGCGGAAATTCTCCGCATGCTTGGTGCTGTCGGACTGCAGCTCGAGGCGCGACAGCTTGGTGACGCCGTCGACCAGCCGCGCGATCTCCTTGCCGAACATCTGCTCGATCTGCTCGAGCGTGGCGTCGGTATCCTCGACCGTGTCGTGCAACAGCGCCGTCACGATCGACGCGCCGTCGAGCTTCATGCGGGTGAGAATCTCGGCGACGCCGAGAGGATGGGAAAAATAGGGATCGCCCGAGGCCCGCGACTGCGAGCCGTGCGCCTTCATCGAAAAGACGTAGGCGCGGTTCAGGCTGTCCTCATCCGCGCCCGGATCATATCCCTTGACCAGCTCGACGAGCTCGAATTGGCGGATCATCGCCGCCTTCCCGCCCCGATTGCGGCTCGCGGGTCGCCTGCCCGCCGACCTTCAGCCGACCACGCCCTTGCGGCCCGCGCGGGAGCGGCCGACATTGCTCCCTCGCGCGGGCATGTGCCGAATTCGTCCGCGATCCTATTCCTCGCGCGCACCCTCGCGGTCGCCCTCCGCGGCCTCTTCTTCGCCCGGAGCCTCGACACCCTCGGCGGCACCTTCCCCTTCTTCCTCCTCGACCTCGAGCTCGGCCTCCTCGCCCTCGCCCACGGGCAGGGTTTCCATGATATCGCCGAGGAGCTCCGTACCTTCGCCGAAACCGCCTTCCTCCTCGACCGGCTCATCGGCCTCGGCCACCTTCTGCAGGCCTTTCACGAGGCTGTGGTTGAGCGTATCGAGATTGACGGTCGCATCCGCGATCTCGCGCAGCGCCACCACGGGATTCTTGTCGTTGTCCCGTTCCACCGTGAGCGGGCCCCCGGCGGAAATGTCGCGCGCACGCTGGGCGGCCAGCATCACGAGATCGAAACGATTGGGAACCTTGAGGACGCAGTCCTCTACGGTAACGCGCGCCATGCGTCGTCCTCCGAAAAACGGCCAGTGGGTTGATTGCTTCCAATATATGGGGCAAACCGTGGAAATGCAAGGTTTCCAGGGCATTACTGGGCGACCCTGGATCGTCCCCGGGCCGGACGGCCGCCCTTCCCGCGCCCGATATCGAGCCGGAAGTTCGATGCCTATTTCCGCGTAAGCGGCCCCTGGATTCAAATACATAGCCGCTGGTTCACGCCGAAACCCGTTGTCACGAATTTCGAGAACAGGGCGCTAGCCGACGACACGGCGGATCGCCTGGTCCGGCGGCAGCTTCGCGATCAATTGCCGCAGCCCCTCCCCCGTCACCGGATGGCGCCAGTCCGGCGCCACCTCGGCCAGCGGCAGCAGCACGAAGGCGCGGTCGGCCAGACGGGGATGGGGCAGCACCAACGCCCCGGGGCCCGCAACGACGCGCCGGCCATAGGCCAGCAAGTCGAGATCGAGCACGCGGGCCTCGTTGCGCGCCAGCCGGATGCGCCCGAATTCAGTCTCGATCTCGTGCAGGAGCGCGAGGAGCGGGCCGGGCTCCAACGCCGTGCGGACGCGCACCACGCCGTTGACATACCAGGGCTGGTCCGAGGGTGGCACCGGTTCACTCTCCCACCAGGAGGACCGCGCCAGGATCTCGACGCCCCGGGCCGCGAGCGCCGCGAGCGCCGCCTCGAGCGTCGCCTGCGGCGAGCCGAAGCGCGGGCTCGGCAGGTTGGCGCCAAGCGCCACCAGGATCGCCTCGTCGGACGGCTCCTGCGCCGTCATCTGCGCCCTTCGCTTTCTTTCGGTATCTGTCATATCAACTTGTCTTGCCGCTCGGCGGGACAGGTCCAATTATGAGAAAAGGACAAGGTCGATTCCGCCCCCGCGGCGCCGTCCGATCCGTCCCGATAGGCCCAGTCACCTTTCCAACCAGAGACATAGAGGATTACGCACAATGGTCAGCAAGTTCTTTTATCCACAGGAGAAGGTCGCGATTTTCATCGACGGCGCCAACACCTATGCAGCGGCCAAGAGCCTCGGCTTCGACATCGACTACAAGCGCCTGCTCGAGTTGTTTCAGGCCAGCTGCCGCTTGGTGCGGGCGTTCTACTACACCGCGCTCAACGAGAACGAGGACTATTCGCCCATTCGGCCCCTGATCGACTGGCTCGACTACAACGGCTACACCATGGTCACCAAGCCGACCAAGGAGTTCGTGGACGCCACCGGCCAGCGCAAGCGCAAGGGCAACATGGACGTGGAGCTTGCGATCGACATGCTGGAGATGGCCGATCACATCGACCATGCCCTGCTGTTCTCGGGCGACGGCGATTTCCGCCGTCTGGTCGAGGCGGTTCAGCGCAAGGGCGTGCGCGCCAGCGTGGTGTCGACGGTGCGCTCTCAGCCGCCGATGATCGCCGACGAACTGCGGCGCCAGGCCGACCGCTTCATCGACCTTGCCGATCTCGCCGACCGCATTCAGCGCCAGCACGCCGTCCGGGGGCCCGCCGACGAGGTGAGCCGGCTGGTGCAGCCGGTCTGAGGCAACGGCGCCTGTGGCGTCGTCCATGGATCGGGACGTGGCATCGGCGCTGGATTCCTCGCTGGATCCGGCCCCCGACTGCCCGCGCTGTCCGCGTCTGGTGCAGTTCCGCGCGCGCAATCGCGCGGCCGAGCCCGAGTGGCACAATGCGCCGGTGCCGGCCTTCGGTGCGATCGAGGCGCGGCTGCTCGTGGTCGGACTGGCACCAGGGCTCAAGGGTGCCAACCGGACCGGGCGCCCTTTCACCGGCGACTATGCCGGCGATCTGCTTTATGCCAGCCTGGCTCGCAACGGCTTTGCGCGCGGCACCTACGAGCGGCGGCGCGACGACGGCTTCGAGCTGATCGATTGCCGCGTCACCAATGCGGTGCGCTGCGTGCCACCCGAGAACAGGCCGACGCCATTGGAGATCCAGGCCTGCAACAGCTTCCTCGTGGGGGAAATCGCCGCGATGACGCAGCTCCGGGCGGTGCTGGCTTTGGGCTCGATCGCGCACGATGCGGTGCTGGCGGCGGCGGGCGAGCGGCGCAGCCGCTACCGCTTCGCGCACGGCGCCCGGCACAAGCTCGATGGCGGCTTGCTGCTGGTGGACAGCTATCACTGCTCGCGCCTCAACACCAATACCGGCAAGCTCACGCCCGCGATGTTCGATGCGATCGTGGCGTCGTTGCGCCGCCAGATCGACCGCGGCTAGCCGCGCGCCCGCAGCAGGCGCGCGCGGCTGCGCTGCCAGTCGCGCTCCTTGGCCGTTTCGCGCTTGTCCACCTTGCGCTTGCCCTTGGCGAGGCCGAGCTGCAGCTTGGCGATGCCGCGCTCGTTGAAATAGATGGCCAGCGGGATCAAGGTCATGCCTTCGCGCGTGACGGCGCCCATGAGCTTGTGCATCTCGCGTTTGCGCAAGAGCAGCTTGCGCGCGCGCCGCGGGGCATGGCCGAAATGCGCCGCAGCGCCATATTCGGGGATATAGGCGTTGAACAGCCACAGCTCGCCGTCCTTCTCGGCGGCGAAGGCCTCGCCGATCGAAGCCTTCCCGGCACGCAGCGACTTGACCTCGCTGCCGAGCAGCACCATGCCGGCCTCGACCGTGTCTTCGATGAAGTAGTCGTGGCGCGCCTTGCGGTTCTGCGCCGCGAAGCGCAGCGTCGAGGGATCGCGCGCCATGGCGTGGCTTCCGGGCCCGGCCTCAGTTCACGAGGCCGACCGCCACCATCGCGCTCTTCACACGCTGCTTGGAGGCGTCCGCGATCTCGCAGAGCGGCAACCGCGCCTCGGCGCTGCAGCGGCCCAGGAGGCTCACCGCATATTTCACCGGGCCCGGACTGGTTTCGCAGAACAGCGCCTTGTGCAACGGGAACAGCCGCTCGTGAATATCCATGGCTTGCCGGAACTCGCCCTGCTGCCAGGCCTTGTGCATCTGCGCGCAAAGCCGCGGCGCCACGTTCGAGGTGACGGAGATGCAGCCATGCCCGCCCTGGGCCAGGAAGGCGATCGCGGTCCCATCCTCGCCCGACAGCTGGCAGAAGTCCGGACCGATCGCCAGCTTCGTCGACAGCGAACGGGTCAGGTCGGCCGTCGCGTCCTTGACGCCGACGATGCGCGGCAGCTTGGCGAGCCGGGCCATGGTCTCGACCGACATGTCGACGGCACTGCGCGGCGGGACGTTGTAGATGATGATCGGAATGTTCACGGCGTCGTGGATCGCCTTGAAATGCTGATACTGCCCTTCGGGCGTCGGCTTGTTGTAGTAGGGCAGCACGACCAGAGCGGCATCGGCGCCGGCCTCCTTGGCGTGGCGCGTCAGCAGAATCGCCTCGGCGGTCGAGTTCGAGCCGGTGCCGGCAATGACCGGCACGCGGCCCTTGGCCGCCTCGATGCAGAGCTCGACGACGCGCATATGCTCCTCGTGGCTGAGCGTCGGCGATTCGCCGGTGGTGCCGCAGGGCACGAGCGCGTCGGTGCCCTCGGCGATCTGCCACTCGACGAACTCCTGGAAGGCGCGCTCGTCCACCGCGCCGTTCCGGAACGGCGTGATCAGCGCCGTGATCGAACCCTTGAACATCACCCCTCCTCGCGCCGTTACCGACCTTCGCCGGCGCCGGCCGTCGGTCTGCACGGGCCACTAATGCGTTGAAATCCAGCGATACCCGGCCGTAAGGCTGACCCCACGGCAATCCGGGGGACCATACAAACCCGGCCCCCCGGCCGCAAGCCGGGCCCGCGCCGATCCGGTCGGGATAGCGACGGCGTTGGCAGTTTGATAAGCATTGGGTCGCATGATCGGGCTCTGAGTCGCCGCGCGCGCCGGAAGCACCCGTCACAGACCCGAACCGGAGGGGAGATCGCAGCCTTGCGCGGGATCGCCGCCTTGCGACGCTTTGCCGTTCTCGTCGCCCTGGTCGTGGCGACGTGGGCGTTCGCCACGGCAGCGCAGGCCAAGCTGCTGTCCGCTTCCGACCGGGCGATCTACGAGGAGGCGTTCCGGCAGGTCGACAAGCAGAACTGGGTCAAGGCGCGCCAGATCGCGGCACGCGCCAAGGACAAGCTGCCGGCGAAGTTCATCCAATGGCTCGACCTGATCCGCCCCGGTCCGGGCCGCTCCTTCGACGAGATCGCCGACTTCATGCGCGACAACCCGGAATGGCCGGGCCAGTTGTCGCTGCAGCAGGCGGCCGAGCGCGCCATCCCCGACGATTTCGGCGTGGCCGAAACGCTCGCCTGGTTCAAGAACCGCGAACCGCAGACCATCGAGGGGGCCATGGCGCTTGCCCGCGCCTATATCGCGTCGGGCTTGCGCGACCAGGCCACCCAGGTGCTGCGGCGGGGCTGGATCGAGCTGGCCATCCCGGACGACAAAGAGGCGGCGTTCCTCGATCGCTACGCCCGCTATTTACGCCCCCAGGACCATGTGGCACGCCTCGACCGGCTCCTGTGGGAGGGCGAGGTGGAGGCCGCACGCCGCGCCATGGCCCGCGTGGATGCAGATCATCGCGTCCTGGCCGAGGCCCGGATCAAGCTGATGACGGGTGCCGCCGGTGTCGATCAGGCGGTGGCCGCGGTGCCGAAGGCGTTGCAACGCGACCCCGGCCTCATCTACGATCGCGCGCGCTTCAAGCGGCGCAACGACGACGATGTCGGCGCCGCCGCCGTGCTGGATCCTCCGCCCGCCGACAATCCCTATCCGCAGACGATGTGGCGCGAGTACGAGTACGCGGCTCGGCGCGCGCTCGACCGCGGCGATATTTCGGTGGCCTATCGCCTGGCCGAAGCGCATGGCGCCGAGGATGGCACCGTGTTTGCCGACGGCGAATGGCTAGCCGGCTGGATCGCGCTCAGGTTCCTCAACGAGTACAAGCTCGGTTATGACCATTTCACGCGGCTCTATGCCGGCGTCGGCTCGGCCATCAGCAAGGGGCGCGGCGCCTACTGGGCCGGGCGCGCCGCCGAAGAAATGGGCGAAATGGCGCTGGCCCGGGAGTGGTATCGCAAGGCGGCCGAGAACCTGTCGAGCTATTACGGCCAGCTGGCGGCCCAGCGGCTGGGCACATCTCAAGGGCTGACCTTCCCACGCCTGCCCAAGATCACGAACGAAGCCAAGGCCAAATTCGACCGGCGCGAGTTGGTCCGTCTGGTCCGCATGCTGGGCGAGCTGGATCAGAGCGACCGCGCCCGCACTCTGCTGATCCGCATGGCGGAACGGACCAAAGACCCAGCCGAACTCCGCATGATCGCGGATTTGGGAACCGAGCTGGGGCGCCGCGACTACATGGTCGCCGTCGCCAAGATCGCCCGCCAGCAGGGCGTCGAACTCCTGGACTACCTCTATCCGATGCAAACCCTGCCCTCGGGCGACGATCCCGAAGACGCGCTGGTGCTGGCGGTGATCCGCCAGGAAAGCGCCTTTGACCTGAAGGCCCAAAGCTCGGCCGGCGCGCTCGGCCTGATGCAGCTCCTGCCACGCACGGCCAAGCAGGTCGCGAAAAAGATGCAGATCGCCTACAGCGACAAGAAGCTGACCAAGGATTCGGCCTACAACGTTCGCCTCGGCCGCGCCTATCTGGGCGACCTGCTCGGCAGTTTCAGCGGCTCCTACGTGCTCGCCATCGCGGCCTACAATGCGGGGCCGGCCCGCGTGCAGTCCTGGCTGTCGACATATGGCGACCCGCGCGATCGCGGTGTCGACGTGGTCGACTGGATCGAGACCATCCCCTTCTCCGAGACGCGGAATTACGTCCAGCGCGTGCTGGAGAACCTGCAGATCTACCGCCACCGTCTCGACGGCAAGACCGAGATCGCGCTCTCGCTCGAACAGGACCTGAGCCGGAGCGGCGCCCCGTGACGGCCGCAGCCGCGGCGTCGCTGCGGGGCGTCCGAGCCCTGGTATTCGATGCCTATGGCACGCTGTTCGATGTGGCCGCTGCCGCGCAGCGTTGCCGCGACGCGCTCGGCGAGCGCCATGGCGAGCTGAGCCGCCTCTGGCGGCAGAAGCAACTCGAATATAGCTGGCTGAGGACGCTGATGGGCCGCCACGCCGATTTCGGACAAGTGACGGCCGAAGCGCTCGACTATGCGCTGGACGCGCTCGGCCTTCCCGCCCATCTGCGCGGGCGCCTGCTCGAGATCTACAATCGTCTCGACGCCTACCCCGACGCGAAGGCGACGCTCGAGCGCCTGCGCGGCCACGGCCTCAAGACGGCCATTCTCTCGAACGGATCGCCGGCCATGCTTGCAAGCGCGGTCGACGGTGCAGGGCTCGCCAACTTGCTCGATGCGGTGCTGTCGATCGAGGCCGTAGGCCAGTTCAAGCCGGTTCCTGCCGTCTACCGGCTGGCCGTGGAGCGGCTCGGCATCGAGGCGGCGGCCATCGGCTTCGTCAGCGCCAACGGCTGGGATATCGCCGGCGCCGCCGCCTTCGGGTTCCGCGCCGTCTGGATCAATCGGGAACGGGCACCCGTCGAGCGGCTGCCGGCCGGGCCTGCCGCCCAGATCGCGGCGCTTGCCGAATTGCCCGCCCTGCTCGGCATCGAGCCATGAACCGACCTACCGCAACGGTAGCCGCCATGCCGGCTCCCGGCTACGAAGAGCGCCGGTTCAGCGCGAGCGATGGGCTCGTGCTCGCTTACCGCGTCTATGGCCCCCCTCTGACGCGCGGGCCGGCCGTTCTCTGCCTGCCGGGGCTCACCCGTAATGCCAAGGACTTCGACGACCTGGCCCTGCGGCTGGCTGGGCAAGGCCGCCGCGTCGTCTGCCCGGACTATCGCGGCCGCGGACGCTCGGCCCATGACCGCAATTGGCGCAATTACCGTCCCGAGGTCTATGTGGCCGATCTGGTACAGCTCATGACCATCGAAGGCCTGACCCGGACCGTGGTGATCGGCACCTCGATGGGCGGGCTCTTGACCCTGGGTCTGGCGGTGGCCCGGCCGGCCGCGCTCGTGGCGGCCGTTCTCAACGATATCGGCCCCGACCTCGAGCCCGCAGGCGTTGCCCGGATCTTGGATTATGTCGGCCGCGATCATCCCCAGCCCGACTGGGCCAACGCGGTCGCTCACATCAAGAGCACCTATCCCCACCTCGGCTACGACCGCGACGAGCAGTGGCTGAAGCTGGCGCGCTCCACCTTCCGCGAAGGCGAGGACGGCTGGTTGCATGTGGACTGGGACACGGCGCTGGCGCGACCGCTGCGCCAGGACGGGCCGCGCCCCGATCTCTGGCCCCTGTTCCGGGCGCTCGGCCGCCGGCCGGTCCTGGTCGTCCGCGGCGGCTGCTCCGACGTTCTGTCGGAAGCCGGCCTCGCCCGCATGATTGCGGCAAAGCCGGACTTGATGCATGTGACCTTGCCCGGGGTCGCCCACGCGCCCACCTTGGACGAACCGGCAGCCCTGGAGGCCATCGATGCCCTCTTCGCCCGTCTCGACCGCGACACCGCCGCAGATTTCTGACCGGCTTCCCGATCATCGCGACATTGCGCGAGCCGCGCTCCGGCTGGCCGGCCATGCGGTGCGCACGCCGCTGCTGCGATCGCCGACGCTGGATCGGCTATTGGGCGCGCGCGTGCTCATCAAGCCCGAAACCCTGCAACGCACCGGCTCCTTCAAGTTCCGCGGCGCCTTCAACAAGATTTGCCGGCTGATGGAGGAAGGGTCGAGGCCCAAGGCGATCGTCGCCTTTTCCTCGGGCAATCACGCCCAGGGCGTCGCGGCGGCGGCCGCGCTCATGGGGTTGCCGGCGGCCATCGTGATGCCGGCCGATGCGCCCGCCATCAAGATCGCCAACACGCGGGCGCTCGGCGCCGAGGTCGTTGCCTATGATCGCTATCGCGACGACCGCGAGCAGGTCGCCCAGCGCCTGGCTATCGACCGCGGCGCCGTCATCGTGCGGCCCTATGACGACCCGGACATCATCGCCGGCCAAGGCACGGTCGGACGCGAAATCGCGGAGGATGCCACGGCGTTGGGCCTGATCCCCGATCTCGCTCTTGTTCCCTGCGGCGGCGGCGGGCTGATCGCAGGCACCGGCATGGCGCTGCGACATGCCTTTCCGGGCTTGCGCGTGATCGCCTGCGAGCCGGCCGGCTTCGACGACACCGGACGCTCGCTCGCCGCCGGCAAGCGTGTCGCCAACGCGCCCGACGCACGCACGCTTTGCGACGCGCTGATGGCGGCGATGCCGGGCGAACTCACCTTTGCCATCAACCGGGACCAGCTCGCCGGCGCCGCCGCCGTGACAGACGACGAGGTAATGCATGCCCTCGCCTTCGCCCACACCACCCTCAAGCTCGTGGTCGAGCCTGGCGGCGTTGTCGGGCTCGCCGCGCTGTTGGCCGGCAAGGTCGACGCCCGCGGCCGCACGGTGGCAGTCGTGCTGTCCGGCGGCAATGTCGACCCGGCGCTCTACGCGCGCGTCATCGCCGCGAGCGGCACCTGACCGGAGCCGTCCGCGAAACACAGTCCGTACAAAGGCATCGGGCCGCCTCGCGCGAGGCGGCCCGGGCTCGATTGCGCCTCAGGAATTCGCCGCCGCAGGAACCGATTCCGTTTGCGTTCCGCGATCATGCTCCAGAAGCGGCGTCATGCTGCCGTCGCCAGTCTGAAGGCTCTCGAGGCGCCGGCAATGGCCCTCGAGATAAGCGCCCGGCTCGATGGCGAGACTGGCATGCATGATATCGCCCTGCACCCGTGCGGTGCGGTCGAGCGACACCGTGTTGCCGCGGATCTGGCCGGTCACGGAGCCGCAGACGCGGACCGTCTCGGCTGAAATCGAGCCCCTCACATGCGCGCTTTCGCCGACGGTCACCGTGCGGCTCTGGATGTCGCCTTCGACCTGCCCATCCACCTGGATGTCTCCGCCCGACACCAGATCGCCGACGATATGCAAATCGGTGCTGATGATCGACGGTGTGCCGCCGCGCCCCGACGGACGCGCCGGTTCGCTGTGAACGGGGATCGTGCTGGACGAAGTCTTGCTGCTACCCTTTGAAAACATAGCGTCCTGCCTCGAGGAAGTTCATCGGATCGTAGGGCTTATCGTCCACGCGCACCTCATAGTGCACATGGGGGCCAGAGCTACGCCCGGAACTGCCGAGCGCGCCGATCTTTTGCCGGTAGGCTACCTCGTCTCCCACCCTTACGTCGATGGACTTCAGATGGGCGTACCGGGTATGGATGCCGAGCCCGTGGTCGATCTCGACCATCCGGCCATAATCCCCCTTCCACCCGGCAAATACCACCTTGCCCGGTGCCGTCGCCATGACGGGCACCCCCAGCTCGCTCAGCAGGTCGAGGCCCTCATGCAGGGCGAGCCGGCCGTTGAAGGGGTCGCGCCGCTTGCCGAAGCCGCTCGCGAGCAGGAAGCGGTCGAGCGGTGCGGCGAGCGGGAGGCTGCGCAAGACAAACTGCAGGCGATCCCAACGGTCCACCTCGTTGTCGAGCCTGGCCACGGTGAGAAGCGCGGTCTCGGCGGCGTTGAGGTCGGGCACTTTGCGCAGATCGACGAACGGGCCGCCGGCGCCAGGCATGGTCTCGCCCGCGCGCGACAGCAGCGTGTCGACGTCGAGGCCGGTCATGGCCACGGTCTTGACGACCTCGTCGACGTTGCTGCGCGTCCGTTCGGCCAAATTCTGGACGACCGACTGCTGCGATCTCTGATAAGCCACCAGCCTTTGCCCGAGCTTGTTGATCTCGGCGGCGAGCTCGTTGCGCGCATCGATCAGCGCGCTGCGGTCCTGCGTGAGCGCGGCGACTTGCTGCTGCAGGAAACGGATGCGTTCGTCCCGGTCCGTTTGCTGCTGCTGGGCCAACGATATCTCTTGATCGGCCCTGCCGAGCGCGGCATTCAGCGCTGCATTGTCGGCCTGCATCTCATGGCGCTCGCGGCCGGCCGTGCGCAGCTCTCCCTCGAGGCCGGCGATGGTGTCGGTGAGCTTCTGGTGCTGTGCCGCGATCGCCTTGAGGTCGGCCTCGAAAACGGCGAGCTTCGCACGGATCGCGGCATCGGCCTGGCCCAGACTTTCGCGCGCCTCGGTGGCGCGGCGGGTGACTTCGGCCAGGCGTTGCGGATCCTGACCGGCGCCAACCTCCGAATCAGCCAGCCCCAGCAATTCGGTTTGGCTCTGCTCGAGACTTCCAACCAGCTTGGCGAATTGATCGTATGCGGAGCCGACTCCCGCCATGAGGTCGCCGTAGGCCGCACGAGCCGCCGCCACTTCGCTGTTCTTCTCGGCGATCGTTCGCTCGTTCAGCATCATGCCGATCGAGCTGAAACTGGCCCACGCCAGCAACGCGAAGAAAGCGCCGGCGACGCTCTTTTGGAAATTGGACGAAACCGTGAGATAGGTGACCCTGCCATCGGCCCGGATCAGGATCTCGCGCGGCATGAAGAGCCGCGCTTGGAGGTGCCCGACACGGTCACGAATCCGATGCAGCCAAACAGACATCCCCGTCCCCCCAAGCCAACAACGGGACGCGGCGAACCGCGCCGAAAACAGGTCTACTCGGTCGTCGTGCGGGTCGACGCCCCAGTCCCCAAAGCCAATTTCTCATTGCATCGCGTCGGCCCCTGTTCCGACACGATGACGAGGGCCTGTGATTCGGTGCCGCGTTCGGCGGCAAATCGTTAACGGACAGGACCGTAGCCGCAGCCTCTCGGTCGCGCAAGCGGAAATCGCGCGAGGAGCGGCCGCAAGAGGCTCACGAACTTGGGGATAACTGGCGTTGCCCGGTGATCCGGCGATAGTTCAACCGGAACGAGCTCCACCGCCGCGAGGTCAGTGATTGCGCGGCGGCGGCTGAATGGCGATATGCCGTTCGATATAGTCCAGCACCTTTCGCACGCTCTCCGCCACGGACAGCTTGCGCGTGTCGACCACCAGCTCGGCCGCCTCGGGCGGCTCGTAGGGTGCCGAGACGCCGGTGAACTCCGAGATTTCGCCGGTGCGCGCCTTTTTATAAAGGCCCTTCGGGTCGCGCTGCTCGCAGGTGGCGACGTCGGCCTCGACATAGATCTCGTGGAACGCCCCCCTGGCCGCTTCGCGCGCACGCTGCCGGTCGGCGCGGTAGGGCGAGATGAAGGCGGTGATGGCGATCATGCCGGCGTCGGCGAACAGCGCCGCCACCTCGCCGATTCGCCGGATGTTCTCGGCACGGTCGTGCGGCGAGAAGCCGAGATTGGCGTTGAGACCGTGGCGGATGTTGTCGCCGTCGAGCACGTAGACATGGTAGCCGCGGGCGAAAAGCTCCTGCTCCACGGCCATTGCGATGGTCGACTTGCCGGCCCCGGACAATCCTGTGAACCACAGCACGCCGCCCTTGTGACCGTTGCGCGCGGTGCGCGCTTCCACCGTGACGCGGTGTTCGACGCGCTTGATGTTCCGGCCTTTCAACGTCACCAGTTCGCGCTGGTCGGGATAGCCTTCCATGCTGATCACGCCGCCGGCGACGATATTGTGGCCGTCGGAGAGCGCGAACCGCCCGGACCGCGGCATCCCCTGGCCTTCGTCGAGAGCGAGCAGACCCCGGCTCCTGAGGATCACGTCGGCCACGCCGTGACGCGGCACATCGACCGCAGCCTTCTCCGACAAGTCCTCTGCGTCGAAAACATGCTCGATCTTCTGCACGGTCACCGGCGTCGAGCGTGTCATCAGCTTGAGATCGTAGCTTTCGCCCACCTTGAGTGGCTGGCGGCCCAGCCAGAACAGCCGCCCGCGAAAGACGCTGGTCTCGACCGGTGGATCCTCCTCGTGGCTCGCGACCTCGCCGCGCTCGAGGAAGAGCTGCTCGTCGAGCGTGAGGCCGACCGATTGTCCGGCGGTGGCCTCGACCGGCTTGGCCGGTGTGTTCCAGCTCTCGATCGACGCCACGCGCGCGGTCTTGTTCGACGGCGAGAACAGCAGCTTGTCGCCGACCGACAGCCGGCCGCTCTCGATGCGGCCGACGACGATGCGCCGGTCGTCGAACTTGTAGACGTCCTGGATCGGCAGGCGCAGCGGCAAGTCGGTCGGCCGCGCCGTCGGATGGAAGCTGTCGAGCGCCTCGACCACGGTCGGGCCCTCGTACCAGTCCATTTGGGCCGAGCGCTCGACCATGTTGTCGCCTTCGCGCGCGGAAATCGGAATGAAATAGTCCGGCGCCACCCCGAGGCCGCGGAGATAGTGTGTGTATTGCTGGCGGATCTCGGCGAAGCGATGGGCCGAGAAGCCGACCAAGTCCATCTTGTTGACGACCACCGCCACCTGCCGGATGCCGAGCAGGTTCAAGAGGAATCCGTGCAGGCGCGACTGCTGCTGGATGCCGTGGCCGGCGTCGATCAGCAGCAGCGCCGCCTCCGCGCTGGAGGCGCCGGTGATCATGTTCTTGATGAACTCGCGATGACCCGGCGCGTCGATGATGACGTAATCGCGCTTCTTGGTCTTGAACCAGATCTGCGAGGTGTCGATGGTGATGCCCTGATCGCGCTCGGACTGGAACGCGTCCATCAGGAACGCCCATTCGAAAGGCATGCCGCGACGCTCGCACATGGCCTTGATGGCCTCGAACTTGCCTTCCGGCAGCGAGCCCGTGTCGTGGAACAGGCGCCCCACCAGCGTCGACTTGCCATGGTCGACATGGCCGACGATGACGATGCGTAGCTGCTCGCGCAAGGCGCGCGGATTGGACGTCTTCTGCATGGTCGTCATCACATGTACCCGTCGGCGCGCAGGCGCTCGAAGGCGTCTTCGGTTTCGCGGTCCATGGCGCGCCCCGCACGCTCAGGCGTGCGAGTCGCCTCCAGCTCGGCGATGATCTCGGGAATGGTGGCCGCCTGGCTCGGGAACGGGAAGGTGATGTCGGCGTCGCCGAGCGAACGGTAGCGCATGCCGTTCCTGGCGAAATAAAGCGGGACGCAGGGGATCTTCTCCCGTTCGGTATAGCGCCAGATGTCGATCTCGGTCCAATGCAGCAGCGGATGCACCCGGAGATGCGTGCCTGGCGGCAGGTCCGTGTTGAAGTGATCCCAGAACTCCGGCGGCTGGTCGCGGAAGTCCCACTGGCCGGAATCGCCGCGCGGGCTGAAATAGCGTTCCTTGGCGCGCACCGCCTCCTCGTCGCGGCGGATGCCGGCGATAATGCCGGTGAAACCGTGCTTGGCAATGGCGTTTCTCAAGCCCAGCGTCTTGCGCGCGGCCGAGCGGGCGGCCGGCGGCAGGGACTGATCGGTCTCCTCGATCGGCGGGCAGGTCTCGCGGATGAAATTGAGCTTCCACTCTTGCGCATAACGGTCGCGGAAAGCGTACATCTCCGGAAACTTCTTGCCCGTGTCGATATGCATGACCGGGAACGGCACATGGCCGAAGAAGGCCTTGCGCGCGAGCCAGATCATCACGTTGCTGTCCTTGCCGAGCGACCACAGCATCGCGAGCTTGTCGATGCGGTTGAAGGCTTCACGCAGGACGTAAACGCTCTGCGATTCGAGCTGATCGAGATAGTCCATCGGACCGTCGGTGTTGGCGGTGGATCCCGGTCGGGCGGCGAACGGGGCCGGCCTCGTGCCGATCCCGTTCAAAATAGCCCCAGCGCTTCCGGGATCGAGTTCCGTCCCGGCAAGCTGCGGCCGTTTAGCGTCTCGCGAGGGGAAAAGCAACGGTTTATCCACCGCAGCCGGAGGAAAACCACACGGCCATGGGGAATTAACGTTCCAACGGGCGGGATTCCGGCCTTCCCCACTCGAACACCACCAGGATACAGCCGCTTTCGGTCCAGGAGTTGTGGCGCGTTCCGGGCGCATAGCTGACGAAGTCGCCGGCGCCGAAGCGCCGCCCGTCGCTGTCCACCAGCTCCCCTTCCAACACCATGAACTCCTCGAAGCCCGGATGGTCGTGCTCGATGGTGACGGCGCCGGGCTCCATGCGCATGAGGTAGCAGCCCGCACCCGTATCGCGCCGATAGCTTAAAGGCAGCCAACTCATCTCCGGCTGCACCGGCCCTTCGAGATCGTAAGCCTGAAATGGCGTCGTGCGCGTCGCGATCACGCGCCGCCCCTCGCCCTGCGTGTCCACGGGTTCGCCCTCCCTCTTGTCGATCGCCGCCTCATAGTGGCAGGAGCGCGAGCCGATCTCAAACTCGGCGGCGAGAACACCCGTCGAGGCGCAGGCGCCCGATGGCGGCATGGGAAAAAATCCCCGGGTCTTCACGCAGGCGTGACCGCGATTGATTTCAACCGCGGGATGCGCACCGCGATAGTGGACGCGTCGACAAATCTTCCCAACTCGAAACTCAAGGGAGTCGCGTTGCTATGACGACATTTCGCAAGACCACCGGCATCGTGCTTGCTGCCGCCGCGGCAAGCCTGTTCCTCGCGGCAGCGGCCGTGCCGGGTTCGGCACGGGCCGAGGAGGTGAAGTGCCAGGGTATAAACTCCTGCAAAGGCCAGAGCGCGTGCAAGAGCGCCGCCAACTCTTGCAAGGGCCTGAACGCCTGCAAGGGCCAGGGCTGGCTGCCGACCGCAACGGAATATGATTGCCTCACCAAAGGCGGCACGGTCATTCAGGGCTGAGCCATCTATCGACGTCTCGGCAGGTGCCCGCGCATCCAAGGACCGGCGCGGCGCCTGCCACCCCTCTCGGGTCTGAGCCATGTATCGTGATCCACGCGCGCCTTATCTCGGTTTCGGCCTCGGGCTGCGGCCAGCGCATTACAGCGCCATTCATGCCGGCCGGCCGCGTGTCGACTGGTTCGAGATCATCTCCGAGAACTACATGATGCCGGGCGGCCTGCCGCTCGACCATCTGACCCGGATTCGCGCGGACTATCCGGTCGTAATGCATGGCGTATCGCTGTCGATCGGCAGCACCGACGCGCTCGATCGCGACTATCTGGCAGCCCTCAAGACCCTGGCCGAGCGCATCGAGCCGGCCTGGATCTCGGACCATCTGTGCTGGACCGGCGTGGCCGGCCTCAACATGCACGACCTGCTGCCGCTGCCCTACGCGGAGGAGGCGCTCGATCACGTCGTCGGCCGGCTGCTTCAGGTACAAGATTTTCTCGGGCGCCGCATCGCGATCGAGAACGTTTCGAGCTATGTCGATTTCAATGCTTCGACCATGCCCGAATGGGGGTTCGTCGCCGAGGTCGCGCGCCGCGCCGATTGCCTGATCCTGCTCGACGTCAACAACGTCTATGTGAGCGCCTTCAACAACGGCTTCGATCCGCAGGCCTATATCGAGGCGATGCCGGCCGAGCGTGTGCAGCAAATCCATCTCGCCGGCCACGAGCACAACGGCACCCACATCATCGACACGCACGATCACCCGATCGTGGACGAGGTTTGGGCGCTCTATCGCGAGGCGATTCGGCGCCTCGGGCCGGTCTCGACCATGATCGAGCGCGACGACAAGATTCCGCCGCTGGACGAATTGGTAACGGAGCTCGACCATGCCCGTGAAACCGCCGCGACAGCGTTGACGATGCGCACCGAAGCGTGGCAGCCCGAGGCCGTCGCATGACCGCCCGTGCCGCACCGTCTCTGGTTTCGTTGCAGACCGATTTCCAGAATTACCTGCTGGGCCGGAGCGGGCATGTCGCCGAAGCCATACGCAATGGCGCCGGCGCATCCAAGGCCGCGATGCTCGGCATCTACCGCCATGCCTACGGGGCGCGGCTGGTCGAGGTGCTGCGCAACGACTTTCCGAAGCTCCATCTCATGCTCGGCGACGAAGCGTTCGGCACCCTTGCGCGGGCATATCTGGCTGGCCACCCCTCGACATACCGATCGGTGCGGTGGCTGGGAAGCGCCCTGCCCGACTTCCTCACGACCGAACCGCCCTATCGCAACCGGCCGGCGCTCGCGCAGATGGCGGCCTTCCAATGGGCACAGACGATGGCCTTCGACTCCGCCGATGCGGCGCCGGTCACGGCCAACGATCTCGCCCGCATCCCGGCCGAGGCCTGGGGCTCGTTGCGGCTGCGCCTGCATCCCTCGATCAACCGCGTCGCCCTCTCCGAGAGCGTCGTCGAGGCCTGGGCGCGACTCGCCCGCGGCGAGGCGGCGCCACCCTTCATTCTATCGCCGCCCATCACTTGGCTCGTCTGGCGACGGCGTTTCACCGTGCATTATCGCGCCTTGTCGCTGGAGGAGGATGCGGCGCTCGCCTGCGCTGCGGCCGGCAACGATTTCGCGACGATCTGTGCCGAGGTGGCGCTGATGGTCGGCGAGGGTCGCGCCGCCCTGCGCGCGGCCGAGCTGCTTCATGGCTGGCTTGCGACGGAGCTCGTCTCGGGCCTTGATGCCGATGCGCTCTGCTCCGCGTAAACCCATGGGCGCAAGCCGAAGGCCGTTTCGGTGGCGCCGCACCAGGGCCGGGATCCATTCTCGTGACCCGGGCGGCGCCCGAAGGAAATAACATGCCGTAACAAGCGCGTGAGAAACCGGTCCCATGCCTCGTTCCATGTCCTAAATGCATCATGGACCGTGCTATCCCGGCGCTCGTTCCGGTTCCGCACACCAACGCAAGGAGACCACCGTCATGAAGACCTCGCTTATCGTTGCATCCGCCATCGCGGCGGCGATCACGATGACGAATGTCGGCAGCGCCACGGCCGCCGAAAACGAGAAATGCTACGGCATCGCCGCAGCCGGCAAGAACGACTGCCAGACCGCGTCCAACTCCTGCGCCGGCACCGCGGCCAAGGACAACCAGCCCGACGCCTGGATCTATGTGCCGGTCGGAACCTGCGAGAAGATCGCGGGTGGCAGCCTGAAGCCCAAGGTCTGACGAGGAAACGGCGAGGCGGGTTTGATCATGTCGACCTCGACCGCCCGATCGCTCGACCATCCTGCAGGTCCGATCCCGGCCGCAGCCGGGATCGGGCTGCGCCACGCCCATCACCGGGCGCTGCTCGACAGCGAGAACCAGACTGCGTGGCTCGAGGCGCATCCCGAGAACTATATGGGCGGCGGCTGGCCGCTTCGTGTGCTGGAGCGCCTGCGCGACCGCTACTCGCTGAGCCTGCACGGCGTCGGCCTGTCGTTGGGCGGCGCCGACCCTCTGGACCAGGAGCATTTGGCCCGTCTCCAGGCGCTGGTCGAGCGCGTCGAGCCGGCGCTGGTCTCCGAGCATGTCGCCTGGACCACGACGGGCGGCGTCTACCTCAACGATCTCCTGCCTCTGCCCTGGACCGAGGAGGCGCTCGCGGTGCTGGTCGCGCATATCGACGAGGTGCAGACGACGCTGAAACGGCCGATCCTGATCGAGAATCCTTCTACCTATCTGAGCTTCCGTCATTCCGAGATGCCGGAATGGGCGTTCCTGGCCGAAGCCGTCAAACGCGCCGGCTGCAAGCTGCTGCTCGATATCAACAACGTCTATGTAAGCGCGCGCAATCTGGGCTTCGATCCGCGCGACTATTTGGCCGCAATTCCGGCCGTAGCCGTCGCGGAAATCCACCTCGCCGGTCACGCCCGGCGCGAGATCGACGGCGTGGAGCTGCGCATCGACGATCATGGCTCGCCTGTGAACGGGGAGGTGTGGGCGCTCTACCGCGAAACCATCAGCCGCATCGGCCCGCGCCCGACCTTGATCGAGTGGGATTCGAACATCCCCGAGCTCCCAGTGCTGCTGGCCGAGGCGGCCAAGGCCGAGAGCGTCCTCGCAGCGGCCGGCGCGAAGCCGCCTGATGCCGAGGAGAACCGTCATGCGGCTGCATGAGTTGCAGCGTGCCATGCGCACCAGCATCCTCGAAGGCGCCGACGAGCCGATCGCGGCCATGGTCGATGGCCTCGGACTGACGCCGGCGCAGCGGCTGCGGATCTACCGCAACAACAGCGTCATCGGCCTGACCGAGGCGCTCGAGGCGACCTTTCCGGTCGTCTGTCGCCTGGTGGGCAAGCGCTTCTTCGGCGGTGCCGCCGAAGTGTTCATCAAGACCCATCCGCCGAGCGAGCCGCGCCTGTCGGCTTACGGGGCAAGCTTTGGGGGTTTTCTCGCCGCCTATCCGCCGGCGGCGGCGCTGATCTATCTGCCCGACGTGGCACGGCTCGAATGGGCGGTGAATGCCGCCCGGCACGCCCCCGACGCGCCCTGCCTCAGCGCCGCCGACTTGGCCGCACTGTCGGCGGAGCGCCAGACGGCGTTCGCCCCGCGCCTGCATCCGGCAAGCCGCCTTATCGTCTCGTCCTGGCCGATCGAACGCATCTGGCGCGCCAACCAGCCGGATGCCGATCCCGACAGCCGCATCGACCTCGGCGAGGGTGGTTGCCGGCTGCTGGTCTATCGCTGCGGTTTCGAGGCCGCGATCGCTGCCCTGTCGCCGGGCGAGCATGCCCTCCTCTCGGCCTTTGCCGAAGGCCTCGATCTCGAGCGCGCCTACGAACGCGCGGTCACGGTCGAGCCGCTCTTCGACCTCGCCACGACGCTCGCCATGCAACTGACGCGCGGCAGCCTCTTGGCGCCACGACAGACGAGCTCCATCGGAGAACCAAACCGATGAAAGCCATCCATCGCCCATCGTCTTCGACCATGCGCGAGCGGCGCGGCGGCTGGGTCGGTGCGGCGGTGGTTGCGCTGGATCGGCTGCCGCTGCTGCCTGCGGAAGTCTTGTTCCGGCTGGCGATGGCGATCCTGTTCTGGCGCTCCGGACAGGCGAAGCTCGCGAGCTGGGATACGACGGTGCTGCTGTTTCAGGAGGAATATCGCGTGCCGCTGCTGGCACCGGAGCTGGCCGCCATGCTGGCGACAGCCGTCGAGCTGGCCGCACCGGTCGCGCTCTTGCTGGGATTCGGCACGCGGGTCGCCGCACTGGCCACGCTCGGCATGACGTTCGTGATCCAGATCTTCGTCTACCCCGAGAGCTATCCGACGCACTTGCTCTGGGCGGGCCCGCTCCTCTATCTCCTGCTGCGCGGGCCCGGAACGCTCTCGCTCGACCACGCGATCCGCAGACAGTTCATGGCGTAAACTCGCGCCCGACCTGCCGGGGTGACGGTCGTCGCCCTGCGGGGCTAAAGTAGAGCGTCAGGTCACCCGGTCCGGCTCTGCTCCGAATGGACTACTCCCTCGTCATCCCCGCCCGTAACGAAGCCGACAACCTACCCCCGCTCCTGGCCGCGATCGTTGCGCAAGTCGATCGCTTCAACGACAGCAACGGCACGTGGGAGCGCCTGGCGCTTCATGAAGCCGAACCGTAGACGTCGCGTCGTTGCCGCCTGCTTCGCCGAGCCGGCGACCTGGCGGCTTGCCGCCGCCGCGGCCGTTGCGATCCTGCCCCTGATGCTGTTCGTGGACAGGCCCTTGGCGGAAGCGATGGAGCAGCTGCCGGTCGAGCTGCGCAACCTCGCCGGCGACGTCACCTCGCTCGGCAAGTCGCTCGGCTGGCTGTTGCTGAGCGCCGCACTGGCGATCCTCTTCGCTTGGCGCGCGCGGGCGCCGAACCTGCCGGCGCGCCGGCGCTGGTCGATGCGCTGGCGCGCGCAAGCGGCGGCCTTCGTCTTCGCCGCCGTGGCGCTGTCCGGCATCGTCACCGACCTTATCAAGCTCGCGGTCGGGCGCCTGCGCCCCAACATGCTGCTGCAAGACGGGCTTTACGGTTTCGATCCTTGGCACATGGATTCGGATTTTCGCGGCTTTCCGTCGGGACATGCCACCACGGTCTTCGCGCTCGCCCTGGCACTCGGCTGGATCGCGCCGCGCTGGCGCTGGCCGGCCTTCATCTTCGCCCTGCTGATCGCGGCCACGCGCATCGTCATCAACGCGCACTTCCTGAGCGACGTGGTCGGCGGCGCGCTGGTGGCGCTGCTGACGGCTTTGTGGCTGAGACAGAGCTTCGCACGGCGCGGATGGGTATTCCGTGCGTGCGACGGTCGCTACCGCCTATCCGGACTCGGACACGCCGCTCGGGGAGATCAGAAGCCCAGAACTGCGCCGTAGAAGAGCAATCCCAGGAGAGTAGCGACCGAGACGGCCGCGGTCGTGATTCCCATGCGGACGAGGCGGTTCACAGGCGGCGCTCTCCGCGGTTGACGTGCCGGCGCATAACCCCGCGCCGCGGCCGCGCGCCGCGTCAGGTCGATGACGATAGGGTCGAGGGTCCGAGCGCTTGCCATGATCTGTCCCTCCGGCTGTTCGATGGCATCCATCCTGGCGCACTCGAACGCTCGCAGGGAAATATGACATGGTCATGATTTACATAGTCTAAAAACATGGCATTGGCGGTGCCGCGGTCCGCCTTCCTGCCACAATTGCAAAGCTCCCCTTACCGTCCCTTCCAGACCGGCGGCCGTTTCTCGGCAAAGGCCTTGGGACCCTCCCAGTAGTCTTCCGAATCGAGCATGCGCCGATATTCCGGAATGGTGCCGCTTGCCATCAGGCGGTAGCCCTCCTCGACCGAGAGCGCCTCGGTCGCCTGCAGCACCGCCTTGGCCGCCATCACCGCCAGTGGGGCCGCCGCCACGACCTCGGCCGCCAGCGCCCGGGCCGTCGGCATGAGCTCGGCCAAGGGCACCAGCCGGTTGAGCAGGCCGTGACGGTCGGCCTCGGCGGCGCCCATGCGCCGGCCCGTCAGGATCAGCTCGCTGGCAAGCGCGCGCGGCAGCCGCTTGGGCAGGCGCAGCACCCCGCCGGAATCCGGGATGAGGCCGATCCTGACCTCCGGCAGCATGAATTCCGCCGTGTCGGCAGCCACGATCATGTCGCAGGCAAGCGCCAGCTCGAAACCGCCGCCGGCGGCGATGCCATTGACCGCCGCGATCACCGGCTTCTTCAGATTGAACATTTCGGTCAGACCGGCGAAGCCGCCGCGGCCGAAATCCTGGTTGGGCGAAGCTTCCTTCAGGTCCCAGCCGGCCGAAAAGAAGCGGCCGGCACCCGTGACGATGGCGACGCACAGGCCGGGATCGTCGCGGAACTCGGCGAAGACATCGCCCAGGCGCTGGCTCGTTGCCGGGTCGATGGCGTTGGCCTTGGGCCGGTCGAGCGTGATCTCCATCACCTGGTCGCGGCGTTCGACCTTGACTGGATCGGCGGGGCGGGCGTCGGGCATGGCGCAATGTCTCCTCGGAACGTGAATGGAGCCCACGCTAGCTCGATGCGGACGTCCGGGCCAGCCTCGCGCTTTCGGAGACCTCCGGTCGCTTCGCCGCTTATGCCGTCCTCTTCGGCGGCGGGCCCATCAGAGCCGGCATGAAGAGGAAGATCGTCGTCAGCATGATGACGAGCGCGATCGCCAGCAGCAGCCCCATGCCGGCCGTGCCGGGATGGCTCGACAGCGCCAGGCTGCCGAACGAAGCCCCGGTGGTGAGCGCGCTGAAGAGCACGGCCCGCGCCGTGCTTGAAGCCAGCGGCTCGGTCACGCCGCGGCGCCAGTTGACCACGAAATAGATGTTGAAGGCGACGCCGATGCCGAGCAGCAGCGGCAAGGCAATGATATTGGCGAAGTCGAGCGCGAGCCCGATTGCCAGGCAGACCAGGATAGTGACGAGCCCCGCCACCAGCAGGGGTATCAGAACGAGAAGCACGTCCCAGATCCGGCGCAGCAGCAGACCCAGCAACAGCGTCACGGCGACGAGCGCGGTGGCGGTGGCGATGCGGAACGCATTGGCGACGGCGCGGCCGGACTCGTAGATCTGCACGGCGGGGCCGATGGCATCCGGTGCGATGGCGCGCACGGCCGCGACGAAGCGCGCCAAGGTCGCGTCGTCGTTGCTGTCGCCAGCGGCCGTGACCATGATGCGGGCGGTGCCGTCGGCCGCGATCCAGTCGCGCCGGATCTCATCCGGCAGCTTCGTGATGTCGAGCGGCTCGGCCGTCAATGCGGTGGCCAGCATCTTGAGCCGCGGCATCAGACCGCCCAGCAGCAGTCGAGTCAGCTCGGGGTAGAGGCCGGGCTCAGCCGTGGCCGCTCGATCGAGCGCATCGGCCAGCTGCAGGGCCGTGGCCGAGGACGGCAGAACGTTGCGCAACTTGTCGGCGCAGCGGCGAAGAGAGGCGCGGATCTCGTCGTCGCTCGGCGGAGCCGCGACCGTCGCCGGCTCGAGCGCGGGACCGAGCAGAAGCGACAGGTCGCCGATGATTGCCAGCTTTTCGGCTTGATCCTTCGGCACGAAGCTGGCAGCCGTCACGACGTCGTGCACCTCCGGCAAGGCCTGAAGCCGCTTCGCCAGCGACTGCGCCGCGTCGACGTTGGGTGCCAATATCTCGATCGTGTAGGGCGAATAAAGCGGATCGCGCATCAGATCGAGAATGGTGGCGACCGATTCCGCCCGCGGATTCTTGAGATGCAGCGGGTTGAAGTCGAATTTGAGATTCGGCGCCAGCGCGAGGCCGGCCGCGGCAGCCAGCCCGAATCCCAGCAGAACCCAGCGCCGGCGACGCAGCAGGAAGCGGTCGACCGATGCCGCCCAGCCGTAGCCCATGTCGCGCGGCTGGCCGCCCGGCTTGAGCACGGCCAGCAGCGCCGGCAGCAAGGTGAGATTGAGGACGAGCGTGATCGCCATCCCGGCGGTGGCGATGAGCCCCAGCTCCGATACGCCGCGATAGTCCGTCGGCATGAAGGAGGCGAATCCGACCGCGATGGCGGCCGCCGCCAGCGTCAAGGGCCGTGCCATGGCGCGGCCGGTGCGCGGCAGCACGGATTCGGTATCGCCGTCGAGAAACCGCTCCTGGCCGAACCGAACCCCGAACTGGATGCCGAAGTCGATCGAGAGCCCGATGAACATGACGGCGAAGGCGACCGAGATCGGGTTCAGCGATCCGACCGCGACCGCGGCGAAGGCGAAGGTCAGCACCAGGCCGACCAGCAGCGTGACGAAGCTCGCCACAATCAGCTTCGGCGAGCGCAGCGCCGCCATCAATAGCGCCAGAACCAGAACGATCGACAGCAGAAAGGCCACGCCCAGGCCCTCGGTGACAGTAGAGAGCTCCTCGTCTTCGAGCGCGACGGAGCCGGTCAGGCGCACCGTGACGCCGTTCTCGGGCGTGAGACCCAACGCCTTCGCCTGGTCGCGAATGAACCGGCTCGCCGGCGCCGCCGTCTCCAGCGCGCTGAAGTCGCGTACCGGCTGCGTCAGAATCAGATGGCGCAGATCGCGCGGCTCGACCGGCCGGTCGAGCAGCAGCGACTGCCAGGAGAGCGGTTGCCGGCCGCCCTCGAGGGCACCGCTCAGTGTCGCGTTGATCGCTGCCAGCGGCCGCTCGAGGCGATCGGCATCGGTGGCCTTGGCCGCGACGCCATCCAGCGCGAGAGACAGTGTGTCGAACAAGCCGCGCAGGCTCGGATCCGCGCTCAAGGCGCCGATGAAGGCCTGGCTTTCGGCGATGGAATCGGCAACCTTCTGCAGCTGCTCGGTCGACAGGAACATCAGCCCATAGCGTTCGAAGAACGGGCCGCCGTCGGCACGCCGCACGCTGCGGAACAGATCCGACCGGGTCTCAAGCGCCTCGTAGAGCCGCTGGGCCGCATCCTCCGCCTGATCGGGCGTGCGACCGCCCACCACCACCACCAGTTCGTCGGTGTTCTGCGGGAACAGCTTGTCGAAATAGGCCGACTGCCGCTTCCAGAGCAGGTCGGGCGAAATCATGTCCGCCGTGTTGGTATCCATGGTCAGCGTCCGGGCCGCATACATGCCGGCCAGAAGCGTCAGAGCGAACACCGCCAGGATCAGGACGGGCGCGCGACGGGCGCTCCATCCGACCAGGGCGGCGACGAGACGGTCGAGCATATCGACAGGGCTTTCTGGGGAAGGTCGAACGGGAGTGTCGAGACGAAGAAGGAACCTGGCGGAGGATGAAAGGAACAGGAGCCTCCCGGCCCCCGTTCGGCGGCACGCGCGCGGGCTCGCCCCCTGGGCTTGCGGGTCCGGACGGCTGCCGCCAGTAGATACGCGCTGCGGCCTTCGGATTCCAGACCCTGTTTGAAGGACGAATGTCCGGTAAGGTTGGGGCGAGACCGAGGGGCACCATGGCGGGGGTTGCGGAGTGACCATGGCGAACGCCGTCGACGCTGGCTTGATCGAGAAATTCCGGCAGGATGGCGTCGTGGCGCTGCGCAGCCTGTTTGCCGATTGGGTCGAACCCTTGCGAGCCGGCGTCGAGCGCAACTTGGCCGCGCCCAACCCGAGCGCGCGACTTTATCCGGCGAAGAACGGCACGGGCCGCTTCTTCAGCGACTATTGCAGTTGGGCACGCATCCCGGAGTTCCGCGATTTCCTGTTCAATTCGCCGGTCGCAGCCGTGGCGGGCGCGCTCATGGGCGCCCGGCAGGTCCGGCTCTTCCACGAGCATGTGCTGGTAAAGGAGCCGGGCACCGACATCCCGACCCCTTGGCACCATGATCTGCCCTATTACAGCGTCGATGCCGAGCTCACCTGCAGCGTCTGGGTGGCGCTCGATCCGGTGCCGCGCGATACGGCCGTCGAGTTCGTCGTCGGCTCGCATCGCTGGGGCCGCCGGTTCCGGCCCGAACGCTTCGACCGCAGCGCGCTCTACGAGGACGACGGGCTCGAGCCCGTACCGGACATCGACGCCGACCGCGCCCACTATCGCATCCTCGGCTGGGACCTCGAGCCGGGCGACGCGGTCGCCTTCCACTTCCTGACGCTGCATGGCGCGCCCGGGAACAGCTCGGCCTCGCACCGGCGCCGCGCCTTCTCGGCCCGACTCGTGGGCGAGGATGCGCGCTAGGCCAAGCGGAAGGGTGTCACCTCGCCGCCATTCCCCAGCGTCAAACTGGGGCATGGCGACCCGCTCGAAAGTCCTGAATTTCCGGTCCTTTATCCGCGTGAGTGAGGACCGGCAGGCTAAGCCATTGCCCCACCGGGGTCGGGGGTTGAAGGCGGCGCGCCGCTCGCTTATGGCTCTGGGGCGCCCGCCCTTCCATCCCCAGGCGGACCCAAGCTCAAGGAGTTCCATTCCCATGGCCGACCTTCTGGCCGGTATCGATGCGCGCGCCGCCGCCGCCATGAGCGAGCGCGAGCGCGCCCGCTTCGCCGAGACCCATCCCCATTCGCGCCAGCTCGCCGACCGCGCCCAGGCGCATTTCCCCGGTGCGGTGCCAATGAGTTGGATGACCGACTGGGCCACGCCCTACCCGATCTTCGCCCGGGCCGCGTCGGGTGCGCGCATCTGGGACGTGGACGGCAATGCCTATGCCGATTTCTGCCTCGGCGACACCGGCTCCATGTTCGGCCATTCGCCGGCGCCGGTGGTCGAGGCGCTGCGCGAGCATGCGGACAAGGGCCTCACCTACATGCTGCCGACCGAGGACGCCATCGCGATCGGCGAGCTCCTCTCGGCGCGCTTCGGCCTGCCCTATTGGCAGATGGCGACCACCGCCACCGATGCAAATCGTTTCGCGCTGCGGCTCGCGCGCGGCGCGACTGGCCGGCCCAAGATCCTGGTCTTCAACGGCTGCTATCACGGCACCGTGGACGAGACCTATCTGCGGCTCAAGAACGGCCGGCCGGTCCCGCGCCCCGGTCTGATCGGACAGGTGCAGGACCTGACGCAGGTCGCCAAGGTGGTCGAGTTCAACGATCTGCAAGGCCTCGAATCGGCGCTGGCCGAGGGCGACGTGGCGGCCGTGATCTGCGAGCCGGTCATGACCAATATCGGCATGGTCGTGCCCGATCCCGATTTCCACGGGCACCTACGTGCGCTCACGCGCCGCTACGGCACGCTGCTCGTCATCGACGAGACGCACTGCCTCTCGACCGGCCCCGGCGGCTACACCAAGGCTTACGGCCTCGAGCCCGACTTCGTCACGCTCGGCAAGCCGATCGCAGGCGGCGTGCCTTGCGCGGTCTACGGCTATACGGCCGAGGTGGCCGAGCGCATCCGCAAGGCGTCGCAGAACGTGCCGCACGGCCATAGCGGCATCGGCACCACGCTCTCGGCCAACGCGCTGGCGCTCAGGCTCATGCGCGTCATGCTGGAGCAGGTGATGACGCCGATGGCCTACCAGCACATGGAAACGATGTCGAAGGCGCTGGCCGAGGGGGTCGAAGGCGTGATCCGCACGCGAGCGCTCCCCTGGCATGTGGCGCGCGTCGGCACCCGCGCCGAGATCGTCTTCGCCGAGAAGCCGCCCAGGAACGGCAGCGAGGCTGCAGCGGCGCTGATCGAACCCTTGGAGAAGGCGGTGCATCTCTATCTCATCAATCGCGGCGTCATCATCGCGCCGTTCCACAACATGACGCTTTGCTGCCCGGCCACCACAAAAGCCGATGTCGAGCGGCTGGTCGGCGCGCTGGCCGACTGCGTCGACACGCTGAAGAAGGGCTGACCATCATCATGACCGCCGTTCACACCGCCATCGGCGCGCCGCCGGAGGAAGCCGAGCGCTTCCTCGCCGCCCATCCCGAGATCGCGGGCTTCGACCTGATCCTGACCGATCCGGGCGGCGTGATGCGCGGCAAGAACATCCGCCGCGACGAGCTGATGGCGATCTACCGGCATGGCCGCTACATGCCGGGCTCGATCCTCGGGCTCGACATCACGGGCGAGGATGTGGAGGAGACCAATCTCGTCTGGGTCGACGGCGACGCCGACCGGCTCTGCCATCCGGTGCCGGGCACGCTGGCGCCGGCACCCTGGCGCGAGGAACCCACGGGCCAGCTCATCCTCACCATGCACGAGCTGGACGGCCGGCCGGCCCACGCCGATCCGCGCCATGCGCTGGCCCGCGTGGTCGAGCGCTTCATGGGGCAAGGCTTGACGCCCGTGGCGGCGGTCGAGCTCGAATTCTATCTGCTCGACTTCGAGCCCGGCCCCGACGGCCGCCCGCGTCCCGCCAAGGCGCCGGGCTCGGGTCATCGGCCGCGCCATATCGAGGTCTATGATGTCAACCTGCTCGGCGAGATGTGGCCGGTCTTCGCCGAGATCCACGCTTGCGCCAAGGCGCAAGGCCTGCCGGCCCAGACCGTGATCCACGAATATTCGCCGGGCCAGTTCGAGATCACCTTGCATCACCGCGCCGACGCGATGCGCGCGGTGGACGAGGCCATCATGTTCAAGCGCCTCATCCGCGGCGTGGCTGCCCGGCACGGCATGCAGGCCTGCTTCATGGCCAAGCCCTTCGCGGGGCGCGCCGGGTCGGGCATGCATGTGCATCTGAGCCTCGCCGACAAGGAAGGCCGCAATCTCTTCGCGCAGGACGACGCCCCGGAAGGAAGCTCGCTCTTGCGCCAGGCCATTGCCGGCATGGCCCAGACCATGGCCGACGCCATGCTGGTGTTCGCGCCCAACGCCAACTCCTACCGCCGCTTCCGCCGCACCTCCTACGCGCCGGTGGCGCCGACCTGGGGCATCAACAACCGCTCGGTGGGCTTGCGCGTGCCGGCGGGCCCCGGCCCCTCGCGCCATGTCGAGCACCGTGCCTCCGGTGCCGACGCCAATCCCTATCTCGCGGTCGCCGCGGCGCTTGCGGGCGCCCATTACGGCATCGAGCGCAGGCTCGATCCGGGTGCCCCCATCACCGGCAACGGCTACGAGCAGGCCCGGCCCGGCGCACTGCCGCAGCATTGGAACGAGGCGATCGAGCGGGCCGCGCGCTCGGCCTTCCTCAAGGACTATCTGGGCGAGGCCTTCTTCGACGTGTTCCTCGCCATCAAGAGGGCCGAGCTCGACCGCTTCATGGCCGAGGTCACCGAGCTCGATTATCAGTGGTATCTCAGGACGACGTGAGCCTGCTCTTTCCCAACCGCCTGGAAAGCACAGAAGATTCCGACGCCGTGCGGTTGACGGTTGTGGCAAGCTGTCTTTATGAGATCTGCCACCACGACAGCGGCAAAGGAGATGAGCCATGCATTTTGTCCTCTCCGGCACCTGGGGGCCGACTGACCCGACCCGCGCCATGCTGCCCTTCATCTTCGCCGCGTCGGCGGTCCAGGCCGGCGACACGGTGACGCTGATGCTGTTCCACGATGCCGTCCTGATGGCGGTGGAGGGAGCCGGCGCCAAGCTCGTGCCCGTCGGCCCGCCGAACCGCTACGAAGAGGTCGCCGCCCATCCCAAGGTGACATTGTGGGCCTGCCGGCCTTGCGTCGAGGCGCGCGGTCTGGCCCCTGCCTCACTCGACAAGCGGGTCAAGCTCGGGGGCATGAACGAGTTCCATGCCGCCGCCAAGCAGCCCGATACGAGAGTGATCAGTTTTTAGCGTCTTGAACCGGGCGTCGCAGGTTCGCACGCCGCCCCCTCGTAACAACGCCATCCGGCTTTCACCAGGAGTCCAGCTTGGTCGATTTCACGCCAGTCCCGGCCGCCATCGGCGGCCTTCTCATCGGGTTTGCGGCATTGCTGCTCGTGCTGCTCAATGGCCGTGTCGCCGGCATCAGCGGCATCGTCGGCGGCATCTTGCGGGCGCCGCACGAGGATCGCTCCTGGCGCCTGGCCTTCGTCCTGGGATTGATCCTGGCACCATTGGCTTATGTGCTGGCCGGCAGCACGATCGCGCCTGTGACGGTCACGGGCTCGCCGGCGATCCTGGCGCTCGGCGGGCTTCTGGTCGGCTTCGGCACAAGGCTGAGCAATGGTTGCACCAGCGGCCACGGCGTCTGCGGCATTGCCCGCTTCTCGCTGCGCGGCATCGAAGCGACCGTCATCTTCATGCTGGCCGCGGCCGTCACGGTGTTTCTCACGCGCCATCTGCTCGGAGGTTGACAATGCGCGGGATCCTGACCGCCTTGGCCTCCGGCTTCGTCTTCGGTTTGGGGCTCGTCGTCTCGCAGATGGTGAACCCGGCCAAGGTGCTGGGTTTCCTCGACGTTTTCGGCACCTGGGATCCGAGCCTGATGGTGGTGATGGCGGCGGCCCTTCCGCCAGCCGCCCTCGGTTTCCGGCTCGCTCGGCGGCGGCGGCGCCCGCTTGCGGCCGCGACGTTCCGGCTTCCGACTGCCACCGGAGTGGATCGCAACCTGGTCGTCGGCGCGATCTTGTTCGGGATCGGCTGGGGGCTGGTGGGCTACTGCCCGGGGCCGGCCATTGTCGCGTTGGGCATGGGCCAAGGACCGGCGTTGCTGTTCGTTGCGGCCATGCTCGCCGGCATGGGCCTCTACGAGCTCATGCAGCTTGCCCTCCGGCGCCCGAGCAGCGCGGAGGCGTGAGGCGGCGCTCGGAACGCAGCCCGCAAGGAGCGCTGCCAGAGGCCTTGGCCCTCGGCTCTTCCGGCGAGGTGGCACGTCTTTGCATGTCCGCTGCCTTATGGGGATGAACCGTTCGACGAGGAGGATGTCGTCATGGACAATCACCCGGCCCTTCGGCCCGGCCGCACCGCCGTCATCACCGGCGCCGCCAGCGGCATCGGCCTCGCGGCGGCCAAGCGCTTTGCCGCGCTCGGCATGAAGGTCTGCCTCGCCGATCTCGAGGGCGAGCGCCTGACCCGTGCGGCGGCCGAGGTGACCGGACGCGCCAAAGGCGGCAAGGCCGACGTGCGCGCGGTCGCGACCGACGTCAGCCGGATCGAGGAGGTGCGCCGGCTCAAGGAGATCGTCTATCGCGAGTTCGGCGAGGTGGCGCTGCTGATGAACAATGCCGGCACCGGCGGCGGGGGCGGCCCGTGGGAGAACCATGATCGCTGGCGCCGGCTCCTCGAGGTCAATCTGTGGGGCGTCATCAACGGCGTGCAGAGCTTCGCGCCCGCCATGATTACGCAAGGCACGCCGGCCGCGATCGTCAACACCGGCTCCAAGCAGGGCATCACCACGCCGCCGGGCGACACGGCCTACAACGTCTCCAAGGCGGGCGTGAAGGTGCTGACCGAGGCCACCGCGCACGAGCTGCGCAATATCGAAGGCTGCCGCGTGACGGCCCACCTGCTCATCCCCGGCTTCACCTTCACCGGAATCACCGGAACGGCCGAGAAGCCGCCCGGCGCCTGGACGGCGGAGCAGGTCGTCGATTTCATGCTCGAGGGGATGGCGCAGGGCGATTTCTACATCCTCTGCCCCGACAACGAGGTCACGCGCGAGATCGACAACAAGCGCATTCAATGGGCCGCTGACGACATCATCAAGAACCGTCCGGCGCTGTCGCGCTGGCATCCGGATTATCGCGAGGCGTTCGAGCAGTTCATGCGAGGGTGAGGCCGGCAGGACGGACCTTGAGGATATCGATATAATCTATTGTTTATACACGAATTTTTCTCGAAACTTGACGTTGAGCCTGAACTTGAGCGAGGGCGGCGCTTCAAGCCAACGTCCGAAACATCGGCGAGATCGCCAGCGATCGAGAGGGAGCACACCATGCGCTACGAGCTCTGTTACTGGCCGTCGATCCAGGGGCGCGGCGAGTTCATCCGGCTGGCGCTCGAGGAAGCTGGTGCCGACTATGTCGATGTCGCGCGCAAGCCCGAGAGCAAGGGGCGCGGCATGAGCGCCATGATGAAGCTGCTCGAGGGCGGCGCCGACCCGCGCCCGCCCTTCGCGCCGCCCTTCCTCAAGGCGGGCAAGCTCGTCATCGGCCAGACCGCCAACATCCTGCTCTATCTGGGCAGCCGCCACGGCCTCGCGCCCGCGAGCGAGGCCGGGCGGCTCTGGGCGCATCAATTGCAGCTCACCATCGCCGACCTGGTGCAGGAGGCCCACGACACGCACCACCCGATCTCGGTCAATCTCTATTACGAAGACCAACGCAAGGAAGCGAAGCAGCGGGCATCCGACTTCCTCGCCTCGCGCGCGCCGAAGTTCCTGGGCTATTTCGAGCGAGTGATCGAGGCCAACAAGGGCGGGCGCGGGCATCTCGTCGGCGCCCGGCTCACCTATCCGGACCTGTCGTTGTTCCAGATCGTGGAGGGCCTGCGCTACGCCTTCCCGCGCGCCATGGCGCGGATCGAGAAGAAGGTCCCGCGCGTCGTAGCACTCCGCGACAAGGTCGCGGCGCGCCCGCGCATCGCCGCCTATCTCGCCTCCGAGCGCCGCATCCCCTTCAACGAGGAAGGCATCTTCCGGCACTACAAGGAGCTGGATGGCTAGTCCTTCGCTCTGGCCCTCATGTTTCGACAAGCTCAACATGAGGGCTTCTCCCAAGCCGGCGCCTTCATCCCGAGCTTTGTATGGGGCTTTTTTTGTCAAGCGAGTATATGGCGGTGCGCGTTCTGATTTTGGCGAGCGCATCGAGGGCGAGCGAGGGGAGCCTGCCGGCGGGCGCGATGCATCGCGCCGCA
>JBMONF010000025.1:0-94047 GCA_049323455.1 Pseudomonadota bacterium
TCCCTACCCTCCCCCGTCGAGGGGGAGGGTCAGTTATTTTTTGACCCCCTCCCCTTGCGGGAGGGGGGAGGGGGAGGGGTGAAGTCCGTGCACCGCACGCGCTCGCGAGTCGGAGAATCATCGAAGGAGACGGAGCGATGCGGGTACTGGTGGTCGGATCGGGCGGGCGCGAGCATGCGCTGTGCTGGGCGATCGCGGCCTCGCCGCTCTGCGACAAGCTCTATTGCGCGCCGGGCAATGCCGGCATCGCGGCCGAGGCCGAATGCGTGCCGATCGGCGCGGAGGAGGTGGAGAAGCTGGTCGCCTTCGCCAAGGCGCAGCGAATCGACTTCGTCGTGGTCGGGCCCGAGGCGCCGCTGGTGCTGGGGCTCGTGGACGAGCTCGAAGCTGCCGGCATCAAGGCCTTCGGCCCCTCGGCCCAGGCGGCCGCCCTCGAAGGCTCCAAATCCTTCATGAAGCAGCTCTGCGCCAAATACGGGATCCCGACCGCGGCCTTCAGGCGCTTCACCGACGCCGGCGCCGCCAAGGCCTATGTGCGCGAGCAGGGCGCGCCCATCGTGATCAAGGCCGACGGGCTCGCCGGCGGCAAGGGCGTGGTGGTGGCGCGCACGGTCGCGGAGGCGGAGGCCGCCATCGATTCGATGCTGGTCGCCCGCGAGTTCGGCGCGGCCGGCCAGGAGATCGTGGTCGAGGAGTTCCTCGAAGGCGAGGAGGCGAGCTTCTTCGCGCTGGTCGACGGCCAATGCGCCCTGCCGCTCGCCTCGGCGCAGGACCACAAGGCGGTGGGCGAGGGCGACACCGGCCCCAACACCGGCGGCATGGGCGCCTATTCGCCGGCACCCATCGTCACCGAGGCGATGGCCGCGCGCATCATGGCCCAGATCGTCGAGCCGGCCGTGAAGGCCATGGCGGCCGAGGGACGGCCCTTCAAGGGCGTGCTGTTCGCCGGCCTCATGATCGGGTCCAAGGGTCCGCGCCTGCTCGAATTCAACGTGCGCTTCGGCGATCCCGAATGCCAGGTGCTGTGCTTGCGCCTGATCTCGGACCTGCTGCCGGCGCTCGTGGCGACCGCCGACGGCGTGCTCGCCAATTTCCATCTGCGCTGGAAGGCCGAAACCGCGCTCTGCGTGGTCATGGCCTCGAGGGGATATCCGGGCCCTTACAAGAAGGGGACCGAGATCCGCGGGATCGAGAATGCGGCGAAGCTCGGCGACGTGATGGTGTTCCACGCCGGCACGGCGCGCGACGCCCAAGGCCGGCTCGTCGCCACGGGCGGGCGCGTGCTGGGCGTGAGTGCCTTGGGCAAAACCGTGGCCGAGGCGCAGGCGCGCGCCTATGCCGCGGTCGATCAGATCGACTGGCCCGAGGGCTTCTGCCGGCGCGACATCGGCTGGCGCGCGGTAGGGGCCCGGGGCGGGACCGAAGCGATCGATCTCGAGAAGTGACGGCTGGATCGAGCCGATGTCACGATCAAACTCCCTCTTCCGCCAGAAGCGGGAGAGGGCCCCGCGGGCTTCGCCCGCGATTCTTGAAGTTTGCCGGCGAAGCCGGCGGGTGAGGGGTCTTTTTCGCAATGTCGGAACCGAGTGCTTCTTTCGAGACCCCCGCACCCTTCTCTCTCCCCCAACAAGTTGGGGGAGAGGATGTGGTCTCGTCATGAGCGAGCGTTGGGACGCCATCGTCGTCGGCGCCGGGCATAACGGCCTGGTCGCGGCGGCCTATCTCGCCAAGGCAGGCAAGCGCGTGCTGGTGCTGGAGCGCCGCGCGGTCGTGGGCGGCGCGGTGCTGACCGAGGCGTTCCATCCGGGCTTCCGCAACTCGGTCGCCGCCTATGTGGTGAGCCTGCTCCGGCCCGAGGTGATCGAGGAGCTGAACCTTCGCGCCCATGGCTACGAGACCATCCGCATGGGCGGCTCCTTCGGCAGCTTCGCCGACGGCCGCTCGCTGCTGCTCACGGGCGACGAGGCCGCCGACCGCGCGGAGGTGGCGCGCTTCTCCAATCGAGATTGGGAGGCCATGGCCGCGTTCGGCCGGCTTCTGCGCAAGGCGGGCGACCTGGTGCGCGCCGAGATGCTGAAGGAACCGCCGCGGCTTTCGGGCGGGGGCCTGGCCGATTTCTTCGCCGCCCTCAGGCTCGGGCTCGGCTTCAAGCGCTTCAGCCCCGAGGAACGCCACGAGCTCCTGCAGCTCTTCCTGACGCCGGTGGGCGAGATTCTCGACCGCCGCTTCGACAGCGACGCGGTCAAGAGCATGTATGCCGCGACCGCCACCGCGGGCGCTTTCGTCTCGCTCCACGAGCCGGGCTCGGCCATCAACCTGCTGCACCTCGGTATCGGCGAGGTCGATGGCGAGCGCGGCGCCTGGGCCCTGCCCAGGGGCGGCATGGGCACGGTCACGCAGGCGATGGCCAAAGCGGCGCGAGGCTTCGGCGCCACGATCCGGACCGAGGCGCCCGTGGCGCGCGTTCTGATCGAGCACGGCCGCGCGGTCGGCGTCGCGCTCGAGGGCGGCGAGGCGATCCGCGCCCGTTTCCTGCTCTCCAACGCCGATCCCAAGCGCACCTTCCTCGGGCTCGTCGGCGAAGAGCGCCTGCCCGCCGCGTTCGCCGCCGACATCCGCGGCTACCGCATGGCCTCGGGCTCCTTCCGGGTGAATTTCGCGCTCTCGGGCGTGCCGGAATTCGCCTCGCGCCCGAGCCCCGGAATCGGCCCGCATCACCGCTGCTTCATCCGCATGGTCTCCTCTTACCGCGCCTATGAGGAGGCCTTCCTCGCGGCCAGGCGCGGCGAGCTGCCCGAGGATCCCATCCTCGATGCGGTGATCCCGACGGCGCTCGACCCGAGCCTGGCGCCCGAGGGCTGCCATATCCTCTCGATCCTGGCGCAGCATTATCCGTTCCGGCTTTCGGGCGGCCGCGCTTGGGAGGAGGAACGGGCGCGCGCGGTCGAGGGCATCCTCGGCGCGGTCGAGCGCTACATCCCGAACATCCGGAAAATCACGCTCGGCTGGCGCGCCTACAGCCCCGAGGACCTGGAGCGCGTCTTCGCGCTCACGGGCGGCGACGTCTATCACGGCCAGCTCGATCCGGGTCAGATCTTCAGCCTGCGTCCGCACCCCGCGGCCGCGCAGTACCGCACCCCGATCGAAGGCCTCTATCTCTGCGGTGCGGGCGCCCATCCGGGCGGCGGCGTCTCGGGTGCCCCGGGGCGCAACTGCGCCATGCGCGTGCTCGAGGATTGGCGGCGGGGCTGAACAACACGAGCGCACCTCAGCCTTCAAGCTTTTGGCCCGTTCTTGAACTGTGCTCCATTTGTGAGTACAATTGCGATGACCGGAGCGAGTCAGAGAATCCAGGAAAACGGAAATGTCCCGAACTGAGGAAACCAAGGATGAACGGCTTCAGGTGCGCCTCGACTTGCGCGCAAAAAGCATGTTGCAACGCGCCGCCGGGTACCGGCGAAAGACGATCAGCCAGTTCGTGCTGAGCACGGCGCTCGAGGAAGCCGAACGAGTCATCCGCGAGAACGAGGCGGTGACCTTGACCGACGCCGACTGGAAGCTCTTTTATGACGCGTTGGTTCATCCGCCCAAACCGAACGCTGCCCTGCGGAAGGCCTTCGATCGGTACAAAAAGACCCGGAAATGACGGCGCCGCGCACTCGGTGGCATGTGGCGCCGTTAGACGGCAAGGCCCATGACCGCACCGGATTCTCTTGCGGGGCGCCGGAACTCGACCGCTATATCCGCGATTATGCGTCTCAAGACATCGAACGGGATGTCGCGCGCGTCTTCGTGGCGACCGCGATCGAGGCCTTTGACGTTGCCGGTTACTACAGCCTTAGCGCGACAAGCTTCAGGAAGACCTCGCTGCCTGCGGCCGAAGCGAAGCGGCTCCCTCACTACCCTGTCCCGGCCGCACTCCTGGGGCGTCTCGCCGTCGATCGGCGACAGCAAGGCCAGGGCCTGGGCGAGCACCTGCTGATGGACGCCTTCGATCGGCTTCATCTGGCCAGCTTGACGCTCGCTGTGCAGGCGATCGTCGTTGACGCATATGACGCCGGCGCCGCAGCGTTCTACAGACGCTATGGTTTTCGTCCCTTCCTCGACGATGACCGCCGCCTGTTCTTGCCGATGGCCACCATCAGGCAGCTCATCCAACGGTGACAGCGCCTGACTTCGCCTCTCACGGCGCTTCGCGCCAATCCCATCTTTGGTGGGTGGCGGCAATATCGACGATGTCCTTTTCCGCGAAAGGCACATCGGGTAAGCCGCGGACCCTGACTAACCGTCCCGAGTCGATGACCGCTTGGTCGAATTTGCGGCCGTCCTGCAAGGTCACACTGACGATCGTATAGCCCATCCCGGTCTCTGGCAGCGCCTTCACGTGCTGCATCCACTTCCCGCAGAATTCGAACGCGCCGGGTCTCATATCCATGCTGTCGGCCATAAGCGCATTACAGCGCACCCGGCGGCGCGCCAGGACCGAGCGGCTTGTCGAACTCGGAGTGGGGCGTGTCCTTGTGCGGGGGGAGCCGTCTCAGGCCGCGGAAGAACCCGATTAGCCCGGCACCAACGAGCGCTATCCCGATGAGGATCACCAGCGTCTTCATGGGTCAATTCTAGAGGCGGGGCCAGGACGCTGTCGATTAGCCCGGTACCGCTCCGGGCCGCTCTCCCACTGGTGATGGACCCTGAGGACGCGGGCGGGCTAGGCTCGGGGCCGCGAAGGACGGGGCGACATGGCGGACGAGACCGAGCGCGCGGCGGGAACGGAGGAGGCCGAAGAAGCGCCGCCGCAGCCCGACCGCTGGCGCCCGAGCCTGGGCGCGGTCCTGACCGTGACCTTGCTGCTGGCCGTGCTGCTCACGGCCGGCTTCATTCATCTCTCCTGGTCCGCCATCGCGCGCGCCAACCTCAAGGACCTGGTCGATCAGCTCAACGACAAGATCGCGGCCTCGATCAAACAGGAGGTGTCGAGCGTCATCGGCAACGCCACCGCCGCCCAGGAGGCGTTGCGCACCATCTTCTTCCAGAACGTGATCAGCCCCCAGGACGAGGCCAAGCGCGAGTTCATCTTCCTGTCGCTGCTGCAGTCGCAGCCGAGCCTGTCCTGGATCTCCTTCGGCTGGCCGGACGGCCATTTCTTCGGCGCCGAGAAGCTCGAGGACGAGAGCATCCAGATGGTGGAGGTCGTCTGGGACCAGACCCGCACCAAGGCCAAGCTCAGGGTCGACAGCTACAAGACGCTGGTGGGCGACATCGAGTTCCAGAAGCGGGTGTTCTCCGATTCCGATTTCGACGCCTCGAAGCAGCCCTGGTACGAACGCGCGATCCGGTCGGACCAGCCGGTCTGGACCGACGTCACCCATTTCCCGACCGAGGACAAGCCGGCCATCGCCATCTCGCGCCCGCTGACCGTGTTCCAGGAATTCCAGGGCGTGATCTGCGTCGCCATCGAACTGGAGCGGCTGTCGCGCTATCTGGCCGGCATCCAGGTCGGACACACCGGCACGGTCGCCATCGTCGATGGCAGCGGCAACATCGTGGCGGCGCCCGAGCTGGCCGAGGGCAAGACCGAAAGCGGTGCGCCCGCACCCAGCATGGACGACGCGACGCGCGACAAGCTCCACGCCGTCGCCAACGCGGCGCTGGCTCATTTCGGCATGCGGCTCGGCGAGATCCGCAACACCATGTCGTGGGACTACCGCTCGACCGAGGACGGCAACAACTACTTCGTGACCTTCACGCCGCTGGGCTTCAAGGGCTGGCTGGTGGCGACCGTGATCCCGGCCTCCGACTTCCTGGCCGAGGTCGAGCGCAACTCGAGGCGGCTGGCCTGGATGCTCGGCATCTTCACGCTCGCCATCGCCGCTGGCGTGACCTGGTTCGCGCGCGCCGCCATCGCCCGGCCGCTCGCGCGCGTCACGGGCGAGCTCAAGCATATCGAGAATTTCGAGCTGGGCCGCGTGCGCCGCCTGCCCTCGCCGCTCTCGGAGATCGACCGGCTGTCGGCGGCGCTGGTGCGCATGGCCGCGGGCCTCGCCTCGTTCCAGAAATACATCCCGACCGAACTGGTGCGCACGCTGGTCAACCGAGGCATCGAGGCCAAGCCCGGCGGCAGCCATCAGCCGATCTCGGTCATGTTCACCGATCTTGCCGGCTTCACCGCGCTCTCCGAGAAGCTGGGCGACGCGGTGGTGCCGATCCTGGCCCAATATCTGGGGCGCATGTCGGCCGTCATCCACGAGGATCGCGGCACGATCGACAAGTTCATCGGCGACGCCGTCATGGCCTTCTGGGGCGCGCCGATCCCCAACCCGAACCACGCGCTCGATGCCTGCCGCGCGGCGGTGCATTGCCAGCAGGCGCTGGCCGAGCTGGCCGCCGAGGCTCGGGCGCAGGGCCGCGAGCCGCTCAAGATGCGGGTCGGCATCAACAGCGGCAACATCCTGGTCGGCAATATCGGCTCGGAGGAGCGGCTCAACTATACCGCCATCGGCGATGCGGTGAACCTGGCCTCGCGGCTCGAAAGCCTCAACAAGCGCTATGGCACCCTGATGCTGATCGGCGAGGAGACGCGCCGGCGGGCGGGCCGGGCCGTGATCGCGCGCCGGCTCGACCGCGTCGCCGTCTATGGCCGGGTCGAGGGGGTCGCGGTCTACGAGCTGATCGGGCTCGAGGAGGAGCGCGAGCGGCTCGGCTCCCTCGGCTGGATCGAGGCCTACGAGCGCGGGCTCGATCTCTATGCCGATCGCCGCTTCGCCGAAGCCCTCGCCGCCTTCGAGGCCGCCGACCGGGACCGCCCGCAAGGGGATGCACCATCGCGCCTCTTCATCGAACGCGCCAAAACCTTCATAGTCGAGCCGCCGCCGGCCGATTGGATGGCGGTGACCGTGATGGACGAGAAGTAATGCCGATTTCGTTTGACTTGAATCGCAACACCTCGTCGTTCCCGCGAAAGCGGGAACCTAGGGGCAAGCGACGAGCGCCTGCCCTGGGCCCCCGCTTTCGCGGGGGCGACGAAGGAATGTTCAAGTCGAACGGAAAGAGCTCCAGAACAACAAACCGGGTGCCATGACCGACGCAGCGCTGTTCGCCCCCACCTACAAGAACGAACCCTATTGGTGGGAGGCGGCCCCGCCCCCGACCCTGCCCGAGACGGCGCTGCCGCGCGAGACCGATCTGGCGATCGTGGGCTCGGGCTATACGGGCTTGGCCGCGGCCCTGGTGGCGGCGCGCGGCGGCCGCGCCACGCTGGTGCTCGAGGCCGAACGCGCAGGCTGGGGCTGCTCCTCGCGCAATGGCGGGCAGGTCTCGACCTCGATCAAGCCCGACTACGCCACGCTGGCCAGGCGCCACGGACCCGAGCGCGCGCTCGCCATCCGCCAGGAGGGGCTGAAGGCGCTCGACTTCACGGGCGACCTCATCGCCCGCGAGCGGATCGAATGCGACTGGGAGGTGGTCGGGCGCTTCCATGCCGCGCACAACCCGAAGCAGTACGACGCGCTGGCGAAGGCGCTCGCCAACCAGGCCAAGGGGCAGGAAGTGCCCTATCACATGGTGCCGCGATCCGAGCAGCGCCGCGAGATCGGCTCCGACGCCTATCACGGCGGCGTGGTCTATCCGCGCCATGCGGCCCTCCATCCGGCGCGCTATCACGCGGGCCTGCTCGCCCGCGCGCGCGAGGCCGGCGCCACGGTGATCGACCGCACGCCCGTGCTGACGGTCGAGCGCGACGGAAAGGGCTTTCGCGTTCGCACAAGCCGCGGCGAGGTCCGCGCCCGCGACGTGCTCGTCGCCAGCAACGGCTATACCGGCCCCGGCGCGCCCTGGCATCGTCGGCGCGTGATCCCGATCGGCAGCTATATCATCGCGACCGAGCCCCTGGAGCCGACGCTCGCCAAGGAACTCGTCCCCAACGCCCGCGTGCTCTCCGACACGCGCAAGCTCATCTTCTATTATCGCCTCTCGCCCGACCGCCGGCGCATGCTGTTCGGCGGGCGCGTCGCCTATGCCGAAACCGATCCCAGCGTCAGCGCGCCCAGGCTCCATCGCTGGATGTGCGCGATCTACCCACAGCTGGCCGAAACCCGCATCACCCATAGCTGGATGGGCTTCGTCGCCTACACCTTCGACACCATGCCGCATCTGGGCCGGCATGACGGTGTCTGGTACTGCATGGGCTATTGCGGCTCGGGCGTGTCGCTGGCGACCTATTTCGGCACGCGCATCGGCCAGCAGATCCTGGGCCTGAAGGAGGGCGCCACCGCGCTCGACGGCCTCGCCTTCCCGACCCGACCGCTCTATAGCGGCACGCCCTGGTTCCTGGCGCCCTCGATCATGTACTACAAGCTGCGCGACCGCCTGCCGATCTGAGCCGGAAGCGCGGGCACCAAGCAGGCGATCGCTGCCCTGAGGGAAAACTGCATTCGGCTCGCTCCGATCCTCTTCCCAAGAGGCGGCGCATCATCAGCCTGTTGTCCGGGCTCACAAACCGTTCGCTTGGCCGATCCGTCAATCTGCTGAATCGGCCGATCCCTCAAATTCGATCGATCGGTGATCAATTTGGGACACAGGGGGTCCGTTAGAACTTCGTCGATCCCGGTCGGGTTAGCCTGCGCCCATGTTCACACCGCGTGGATGGGAGCTGGCCATGGACGGCTCGGTTCATCAGGTTCGCAAGCTGCGCGAGAGAGCGGCGCGCTGGCGCGATCTCGCTGGCGGCGCGCTGCCCTTCGACGTGACCCGTCAGATTGTCGCGGCGGCGGAAGAAGCCGAGGCCGAGGCGGCCGGGCTCGAGGCGCGGATCGAGACTGCCTATCGCAAAGTGGATCGCCGCAACGCGGCGTAGACATCTTCAGCCCCATTCGACGCACATCCCCCTCACCCAGCTTCGGGTAGGCTCGGCTCTCGCCTCGCCAACCCTTCGCAACCCTCTCCCCCAACGAGTTGGGGGAGAGGGAAGGGAGAGCGGGCATCGACCTTCTCGCCATCGAGATCGTCGGGTCGAGTTGGTCGCCGAGATCACGTCGCCTTCACGCTCGCGGGCTTGAATTCTCCCTTGTAGGCGGTCGAAGTCCGCTCGGGCCGGACCGGGATGCCGTCCTCGCCATAATAGCGTAAGACCGCCTCGTGCACGGGCCGCGCACCCGGCAGCTTCAGCCACAGCCGCAGCAGATGGCGGCGCCTGGCCGGCAAGGCGTGATCCTCGAACGCGGTGCGCGCATGCAGCAGCATGTAGTTGTTGAGGAAATAGGCGTCGCCCGGCTCGAGCGCGAATTCGATGGCGAATTCCGGGTCCTGCGCCAGCCGGTCGAACTCGTCGAGCGCGGCGCGCTCGAGCGGCGTATAGGCGCAAGCCGGATCGGCCTCGGCCGCCATGTCGGCGCGCTCGCGCAGGTGGCAGACGCTCAAGACGCCGTCCGTCCAGGACAGGACCGGGATGCGGTAGGCCGTGATGGGCGGCTCGCCCGGCGCCTCCTCGCCGAACCAGTGATGGGCGAAGCCGCGATAGAGCGGCGCCAGATAGTCCGGGTGGCGCTCCAGAAGCGCGTTGTAGAGGCTATAGCCTGAAACGAGGCGCGAGCGCCCGCCCGATTTGGCCTGGCGCAGGCAGAGCATGGCCACGACGTCGTCGCAATCGGTGTGGGGCGTGAGCTCCACGCTGCTCTTGTAGCCGCGCTCGAGCTCGCCGGGCTTGGAATTGTCGATCACGTGCCCGAGCCGGTCGCCGAGCGGGCTTTGCACCACCGGGCGCCCCAGGAGCCGGCCCAGCCCCGAGAAGAAGGTGCCGAGCGCCGTTTCCGGCACGCGGCCGACCGGGAATCCCCGCACCACCACGAAGCCGCGGCCCTCCAGCAGCTCGCGGCGCAGGCGGCCCGTGAGCGCCTGCAGGGCGGGCGCGCCCACATGGCGCCTGCCCACCGCGCTTTCCGAGACGCCGTCGCGCGAGATCCGCTCGATCGCGGCGTCGATCGCCGCGCGCTCGGCGTCCGTCAGCGCGATCGTGAAGCGATCCTTCGCAGGATAGTCCGCCGCCTTCCAGGCGCCGGGACCGGTGATCGGGCCGCCATGCATGGGGCTTGCTCCTCATGCGCGGATTTGGATCGAAAGAGAAGCCTAGAGTCGATTCCGATCGGGTGGAACACCCTTTCGTCGCCCCCGCGAAAGCGCCGGGGCACGCACATAACGGCCTTCCTTATTCGTCGTCCCAGACGCTAGGCGAGCCAAAGCCCCAAAGGGCTTGACCCTTTGGGGCTTTGGGATTGCGAGCCTTGCGATCTGGGACCCATGGCCACACCAAGCTCGGCATTGGCATGGGTCCCGGGTCGCGCGGCTTCGCCGCTTGCCCGGGACGACGAGAGATATTGGCACTGGTGTCGGTGCCGCCGCCTTACCGCCGCGCCTGGAAGAAGCGCTTGAGGAGCTGACCCGCCTCGCGCTCGCCGATGCCGCCATAGATCTCGGGGCGATGATGGCAGGTCGGCTGCGCGAACACGCGCGCGCCATGCTCGACCCCGCCGCCCTTGGGATCGTAGGCGCCGAAATAGAGCCGGCGGATGCGCGCGAAGGCCATCGCCTGCGCGCACATGGCGCAAGGCTCGAGCGTGACATAGAGATCGCAACCCTCGAGCCGCGGCACGCCCAGGGCCTTGGCCGCCGCACGCAGCACGATCAGCTCGGCATGCGCGGTCGGGTCGGCCTCGGCCTCGACCGCGTTGCCGGCCTTGGCCAGCACGCGGCCCGTCGCCGCTTCGATCACCACGGCACCCACCGGCACCTCGCCGCGCGCCCCCGCGGCGGCGGCTTCGGCCAGCGCCAAGGTCATGGGATCGGGCTTGCGGTCGGTGAAGGCCATGATGGGCGGGAGAGAAGCCTCGCCGGTGAGCGATCTGTCAAGCGGGGCGCATACCAGGCAAGGGGCGACCATCGGCGCTGGCGAGCGTCGTGACCTGTTACCCCTGTTGCCGGTCTGAACCACGGCTCTATCCGAGCACATGGGTAACACATTTTCAGCCTTTGGGAGTTGGGCCTGATGCTGGTGGCGCTCTTCCTGCTCTGGCTCATCGCGGCCTGGATCATCTACGCCGTGACGCTCGAGCCCGAAGCGCCGGCCTCGCCCGCCGCGTTCCTCAACGACCTGTTCGCGACGGGTGCCGGCTGGGCCATGATCGCCGTCGGCTGCGGCGTCGGGTTCCTGTTCGCGCTGCTGGCGATGGCGATCAGCGTGGTGTCGTTCCCGCTGCTGCTCGACAGGGATGTCGGGCTCGGCGTCGTCATGCCCGTGCTGGGCCACGCCACCTGGCATCTCTATCGCGAGGTGGCGGAGCGGTGAGCGCGCAAGCGCCGGCGGCTCGGGGCCGCAGGTTCGGGCCCGCCGGCGCGCCGCGCTAGCCGGTTGATAGCCTCGTCTGCACCGGCTCCACCCTGTCGGCAGGTCCATTGGCGCACGGGATCGGCGGCCAATGGAGGATGGCGCGCTTTCGCCCCATCCCCTAATCTTCGGGGCGCTTCATCACCGGAGAACCCGCTTCCCATGATTCCGACCCTGCCGCTCCCCGACCGCGCCGTGCTGCTCGATGGCGGCATGGGCCGCGAGCTCAGAATGCGCGGCGTGCCGATCCTCGACACCATCTGGTCGGCGAACGGGCTGATCGTGGCGCCCGAGGTCGTGCGCCAGGTCCATCTCGACTACATCGAGGCGGGGGCCGAGATCGTCACCACCAACAGCTACGGCATCATCCGCACCGAGCTCGCCAAGGAGGGGATCGAGCACCGCTTCGCCGAGCTCAACCGGATGGCGGGCGCGCTCGCCCGGGAGGCGCGCGAGCGGAGCGGCCGCAAGGCCTTCATCGCCGGCTCGCTCCCGCCGCTCCGGGGCAGCTACCGGCCGGACCTGGTGGGGCCCTTCGAGGAGATCGAGCCGCTCTACGAGGAGCAGGCCAATCTGCTGGCGCCCTTCTGCGACCTGATACTGTGCGAGACCATGTCGAGCGCCGCCGAAGCCGTCGCCGCCGCCACGGCTGCGGCCAAGACGGGCCTGCCCGTGTGGGTGAGCTGGACGCTGCACGAGGACAATTCGGGGCGGTTGCGCTCGGGCGAGAGCGTGAGCGAGGCGGCCAAGGCGATCGCCCATCTCCCCGTGTCGGCCTTCCTGGTCAATTGCTGCGCGCCCGAGAGCATCGCGGCCGCCATGCCGGAGCTGGCGCGGCTGCCGGCGCCCGTGGGCGGCTATGCCAACGCCTTCAAGCCGATGCCCGAGGATTGGGTGATGGAGGAGGACGGGCTCCTCCCCTTGCGCGACGATCTGGACCCCGAGGCTTACGCGCATCACGCCCATCATTGGCATGAGGCCGGTGCCCGCATCCTGGGCGGCTGCTGCGGCACGAGGCCCGCCCATATCGCGCGGCTCAGGGCGATGCTGGAGGCTCGCCCATGAACCCCGCCGCCAAGACGCGCCCCACCATCGCCGTCACGCTCGATTCCGAGGAGCCGGGCGGCTACTCGAAGCTGCCCTGGTACGCGATCCGGCAGAACTATTGCGACGCGGTGGTGAAGGCCGGCGGCCTGCCGATCCTGCTGCCGCACGAGACGGAGCAGGTCGAGGACTATCTCGGCCGCATCGACGGGCTGCTCGTGACCGGCGGCGCCTTCGACATCGACCCCTCGCTCTTCGGCGCGGCCGAGCGCCATCCCACCGTCAAGCTCAAGGCGCGGCGCACCGACTTCGAATGGAAGATCACGGCCGAGGCGGTCAAGCGCGACCTGCCGGTGCTCGGCATCTGCGGCGGCCAGCAGCTTCTCAACGTCGTGCTGGGCGGCACGCTGATCCAGCACATCCCGGCCGAGGTCAGGAACCCGCTTGCGCACGAGCAGCCCAACCCGCGCACCGAACCCGGCCACAAGGTCCGGCTGGTCGAGGCCACGCTGCTCCATCGCATCTGCGGCGTGGCCGAGCTTTCCGTCAACAGCGCGCATCACCAGGCCGCCAAGGCCGTGGGCCCCGGTATCGTCGTCAACGCCCTGGCCGAGGACGGCGTGATCGAGGGCATCGAGGATCCGCGCCGGCGCTTCGTGCTGGGCGTGCAGTGGCATCCCGAATACTCCATCAGCGCCGGCGACGATCTGATCTTCGAGGCCTTCGTCGCCGCCTGCCGGTGAGGCCAGAGCGCGGATGGCGCATATAGAATCCTTCCTCTCCCCCTCCCGAACTTGGGAGGGGGAGAGGTGCAGGTGAGGGGGAGGCGCTTCGGCGGCTCTGCGATTCCGAAGGACAAGCGCAATTGATTTCGATCGAGTTTTCGGCGATGCCCCCTCACCCTCCCGCCGCTCGCGCGGCGAGGCCCACCCTCTCCCCCGTTCCGGGGGCGAGGGGTATTCTTTTCGAGCATCGATGACCAGCGCGTCTCCATCCGAGAAAGGCGAGCGCATCGCCAAGCGGCTGGCGCGCGCCGGGCTCTGCTCGCGCCGCGACGCCGAGCGCTGGATCGCCGAAGGCCGCGTCGCGGTCGATGGCGAGACGCTCACGAGCCCGGCCGTCAACGTCACCGAGCGCTCGCGCATCACGGTCGACGGCAAGCCGATCCCGGAGAAGGCGCCGACCCGGCTCTGGCGCTATCACAAGCCGCGCGGGCTCCTGACCACCACGCACGATCCGCAAGGCCGGCCCACCATCTTCGACGCGCTGCCGCCCGAACTGCCGCGCGTGGTCACGGTGGGGCGGCTCGACCTCAACTCGGAAGGGCTCCTGCTCCTCACCAACGACGGCGAGCTGGCGCGAAGGCTGGAGCTGCCGGCGACGGGCTGGACCCGGCGCTACCGCGTGCGCGTCAAGAGCGATGTCGATCAGGCCAGGCTCGACAGGCTTGCCGAGGGCCTCACCATCGAGGGTATCCGCTACGGGCCCGTGCGCGCCCGGCTCGACCGCCAGAAGGGCGACAATGCCTGGATCACCATGGCGCTCGCCGAAGGCAAGAACCGCGAGGTGCGCCGCGTCTGCGAGCATCTGGGCTGGCCGGTGAGCCGGCTCATCCGTCTCGCCTATGGGCCATTCCAGCTCGGCCATCTCGAGCGCGGCGCGGTCGAGGAGGTGCCGGCGCGCGTGCTCAAGGAGCAGTTGGGGCTCGCCCGCGGGCGCAAGCCCGAAGGCGAGCGCGCGGCCGAACCTGGGCGCGCAGGTCGCAAGCGCGAGGCGCGCCACCGGCCGCACACACCCGATAAGAGCCATGCGCATCGTCGGCGGCCGTCATAGGGGCCGCGCGCTAGCAGCACCGGCCGGCAGCGCCATCCGCCCGACGTCGGACCGCGCGCGCGAATCGCTCTTCAACATCCTGGAGCATGGCGCGCCGGCCAAGGCGGGCCTGGTCTTGCGCGGCTCGACCGTGCTCGACGCCTTCTGCGGCACCGGTGCCTTGGCGCTCGAAGCGCTCTCGCGCGGCGCCGAGCGCGCATTCCTCCTCGACCGCGATCCCGCCGCCATCGCTTGCGCGCGCGGCAACGCCCTCAAGCTCGGCGAGATCGCCCGCGTCACCTTGCGCCAAAGCGATGCGACGCGCCCCGGCCCGGCACCGGCCGCCGCCACGCTCGCCTTTCTCGATCCGCCCTATGGCAGCGCGCTCGCGGGGCCGGCGCTGGCGGCGCTCGCGCGCGAAGGCTGGCTCGCCGACGGCGCGGTCGTGGTGGTGGAGACAGCGATCCGCGAGGACCTGGCGCCGCCGCCCGGCTTCGTGCTGCTCGACGAGCGGCGCTACGGCAAGGCCAAGCTCGGCTTCTTCATTTGGCGCGCGCCCGCCGGCAGCACCTCACGCGCCTGAGACCGGGCCCCGTTCCATTCGCCGCCTGCAGGGTTGATCGATGGCGCGGTCTCGCATACCGTATACGAGATCACGGGATTAACGCGGGGGCTCCATGGAACGCTTGGCGGTTTCCTTGCCGCTCGCCGACCGCGTCTATCGCGCGATCCTCGATGCGATTTGCGAAGGCGATCTGGCAGCGGGCCGGCGTGTGACCCAGGACGAGCTGGCCCAGCATCTCGATGTCTCGCGTCAGCCGGTGCTGCAAGCGCTGTTGCTCTTGAAGGCGCAGGGCTTCCTGCGCGACAGCGGCCGGCGCGGCGTGATCGTTTCCTCGCTCGAGCCCGAGTTCGTTGCCCATCTCTATGAAGTGCGCAGCGCGCTCGACGGTGCCGCCTGCCGCGCGGCCGCATCGCGCGGGCAGGCCGAAGCGCGGCTATGGGGCCCGAAGCTGATCGAGGATGGACGCAAGGCCGTCGATTCCGGTTCGGTGCGCGACATGATCGCGGCCGACATGCGCTTCCACCTCTTTCTCCACGAGCTCTCCGGCAATCCCCTGATCGCCGAGACGGCGGCGCTGCACTGGCAGCATATCCGGCGCGTCATGGGCAGTTATCTCCGCCGCTATCGCGCGCGTCATGCCATCTGGGACGAGCATGCCGCGATCTTGGAGGCCGTCACCCGCGGCAACGAGGCCGAAGCCGAGCGCCTGGCGCGCCGCCATGCCGAAGCCGCCGTCGCCAACCTTCTCGAATTGATCGAAGCCGAAAGCGCTTCGCCCGAACGCCGGCACACCCTAGCCAGGGGCGACAAGACCGGCCCAACCCGCCGTCGGAGGAACGCCAGATGAAGCTCACGCCCGCCCAGATCGCCGCGTTCGAGGAGCAGGGCTATCTCTTCATCCCGCGCTGCTTCTCGGGCCCGGAGATGGCGCTCTTGACCGGCGAATTGCCCGGCATCTTCGCTGAAGAGCGCGAGGAGGTGATCCGCGAGAAGGGCTCCGCGGCCCCGCGCAGCGCCTTCTATGTGCAGACCTGGAACCCGGTCTTCGCCCTGGTGGCGCGCCATCCCCGCCTGGTCGAGCCCGGCACGCAGCTCCTGGGCTCCGACAAGCTCTACATGCACCAGTTCAAGATCAACGCCAAGGCCGCCTTCGACGGCGCCGTGTGGCAATGGCACCAGGATTACGCCACCTGGCACAACGACGACGACATGCCGACGGCGCGCGCGATGAACATCGCCCTCTTCCTCGCCGAGGCGAACGAGTTCAACGGGCCCCTGATGTTCATCCCCAAGAGCCACCGCAAGGGCCGGCTCGAGGCGGGCCACGACGTCACCACGACGAGCTATCCGCTCTGGACCATCGACAACGCGACCATCGCGCGGCTGGTCGAGGAAGGCGGCATCGTGGCGCCCAAGGGCCCCGCCGGATCGATCCTGCTCTTCCACGGCAATCTGGTCCACGCCTCGGGCTCGAACCTGACGCCCTGGTCGCGCTGGATCCTCTATCTCTCGCTCAACCGCTGCGACAACGCCATCCGCCGCTTCAAGCGGCCGACCTGGATCGCCAACCGCGACTTCACGCCGATCGAGATGCTGCCGGACGATTGCCTGATCGAGTACGCGAAGAACCGCAGCACCGCGGCGGCGTAAATCGGATTTCGATGAGGTGGAACCGTTTTCTCGTTCGTCGTTGCCGGGCTTGACCCGGCAATCCATGACATGGACCCCCGGGTCAAGCCCGGAGGTGACTCGGAGAGAAACGATCCCATCCGAGCGAAATTGGCTCCAAGGGAGAGCACCCCCATGAACCTGCACAGGCTGCTGCTCGAGCGCGCGGCCGTCAACAAGCCGCTGCGTGTGGGCCTGATCGGCGCCGGCAAGTTCGGCACCATGTTCCTGGCCCAGGCGCGCCATACGCCGGGCCTCCATCTCCTGGGCGTGGCGGACCTGGCGCCCGAGCGTGCGGCCGAGAATCTCCGCCGCGTCGGCTGGCCGGACGAGGCGATCGCCGCGCGCACGCTGTCCGAGGCCGTCGACAGCGGCCGGACCTGGGTCGGCGAGGACGCCGCTTCCCTCATCGCGCATCCGGCCCTCGAGGTCGTGATCGACGCGACCGGCCATCCGCCGGCCGGCATCGCCCACGCGCTGGCGGCGATCGCGCAGGCCAAGCATATCGTCATGGTCAATGTCGAGGCGGACGCGCTGGCGGGACCGCTCCTGGCCAGGAAGGCGCGCGAGGCCGGTGTCGTCTACAGCCTCGCCTATGGCGACCAGCCCGCGCTCATCGCCGAGCAGGTCGATTGGGCGCGGGCCTGCGGCTTCGCGGTGGTGGCGGCCGGCAAGGGCACGAAATATCTCCCGGCCTATCACCAGTCGACGCCCGACACGGTCTGGGCCCATTACGGCCTCACGCCGGAGCAGGCCAAGGCCGGCGGCATGAACCCGCAGATGTTCAACTCCTTCCTCGACGGCACCAAGTCGGCGATCGAGATGGCGGCGGTGGCGAACGCCACGGGCCTGACGCCCGCACCCGACGGGCTCGGCTTTCCGCCTTGCGGCGTCGACGACCTGCCGCGCGTGCTCAGGCCCGAGGACGAAGGCGGCCGGCTCCATCACAAGGGCCAGGTCGAGGTGGTCTCCTCGCTCGAGCGCGACGGGCGGCCGGTGTTCCGCGACCTCCGTTGGGGCGTCTATGTCGTGTTCGAGGCGCCCACGGACTATGTCCAGCGCTGCTTTGCCGAGTATGGGCTCGTGACCGATCCCTCGGGGCGCTACACGGCGCTCTACAAACCCTACCACCTGATCGGGCTCGAGCTCGGCATCTCGGTGGCGAGCGCAGGATTGCGCCGCGAGCCGACCGGCACGCCCACGGGCTGGCGCGCCGACGCGGTCGCGATCGCCAAGCGCAACCTCGAGGCCGGCGACCGGCTCGACGGCGAGGGCGGCTTCACGGTCTGGGGCAAGCTCATGCCCGCATCCGACAGCCTGGCGCTGGGCGCGCTGCCGATCGGGCTCGCGCATCATGTGACGCTCAAGCACCCGGTCGAGGCCGGTCGACCCTTGCGCTGGAGCGACGTGACGCTGGACGAAACGAGCGAGGCGGTGCGGGTGCGTCGCGAGATGGAGGCGGCGTTCCGCGCGGAGGTGGGTTCGCCCGCAAGGCCGGCGGCGGCGTGAGGGGTGGGTGCCTCGCGCCGAATTTCCGTGACGTGCCGGAAATAGGAGCACCGCAGCGTGGAAGCGGGCGCCCGCGCTAAGCCTGGAGCCTCGCTATCCGCTGGGCAGCGCTCGGGTGCGCGTCGTTGACGGCCGAGTAGAGGGGATCTGGCGTCAACGTCGACGCGTTGTCGCGGTAGAGCCTGACGAGCGCCGCGCCAAGGGCCTTGGCGCTCGCATGATACGCGGCATAGGTGTCGGCCGCGAACTCCTGCTGGCGCGAGAAATGGTTCAGGATCACCCTGAACCAGCCCGACAGAAGCGGGAGGATCAGGAGGAACAGCAACACGCCCGTGAGCGGCATGTCGCGGGCGACCGACGGGTCGATGCCGAAGGGTTCATAAAACCAGTCCTGGTCGATGAGCCAGCCGAGGAACGCGAGGATGAGAAGGCTGCCACCGAGCTGGACGAGACCGCGCTTCAAGACATGGCGCAGCTTGAAATGCCCGAGCTCGTGCGCAAGAACCGCTTCGATCTGCTCGGGTGTCAGCCTCTCCAGCAGGGTGTCGAACAGCACGATCCGTTTGGACGGGCCAAGTCCGGTGAAGAACGCGTTGCCGTGGCTGGAGCGTCTGCTTGCATCCATCCGGAACACTCCCTTGGCGCGGAATCCGCAGCGTTTCAGGAGGATCTCGATCCGGGACTTCAGGCTCTCGTCCTCGAGTGGCTCGAACTTGTTGAAGATCGGCATGATGAACGTCGGCACGATCAGCAGGGCCAGCAGGTTGAACGCGACGAAAATTCCCCAGACCCCCAGCCACCACCACGAGCCGAGCTGGCGCATGGCATAGTCGGCCGCGAGAACGAGTGGCGTGGCGATGAGAATCGCCAGCGCGGCCGATTTTCCGAGGTCTACGAGAAAGAGCTTGTGGCTTGTGCGATTGAACCCGAATTTCGCTTCGATCGAAAAAACCCTCACATAGTCGAACGGCAGAGAAACCAGGGCACTGACGAGGACGAGGAGCCCGACCAGGATGACCGAGCCGACATAGCCGGTGCCGAACGTCGTCGTCACGACAGAGTGGATGAGAGCAAACCCGCCCGCGACCAAGAGCAGAAAACTCAGGACCGCGTTCGCTGCGGCGCGCTTCATGCCGAGGCGCAGCTTGGCAACGGTATAGGCGGCTGCCTTTTGATGATCTTCGATAGAGACGGCATCCCTGAAGAGCGGCGGCACGCGCTCTCTATGCGCCAGCACATGACGGATCTGCCGCCGGTCCAACCAGACTTCGAACAGGAACGAGACCGCGATCGCTATGGTAACGAGGATCAGGACCATGTTGAAAACTCTGACCGTTTACCTCCGACCAACATGGTGCGAACGAGGATCTTAGCAGCGGTTGCATCCATGTTGGACGGCCAAAACCGTCGACCGCGCCCGAGCCTTTCGAGCGGGTTGGCATTCGAACTGCCCAAGGGGTTTGGGCATGTTCATTGGCGCGAGGGGCTCTCAGGAGAGGGCGGCTTATGGCACATCTCGCACCATACGCCCTACGCACGACGCGATCGGTCTGTCCCGGATCGAGAGCCGATCTTTGAACCGAAATACCACCAAGCCCTGCCCGCCCTTGACCGGCTCTTCCTCTCGGACCTAGCTTCGCGCAGTCAATCTCGAATCGGGGGACCTCGCACATGCTCGGGCTTTGCAGGCTCTTGGCCGCCGGGAGCATGGCCGCCGCGTTGCTTGCGCCGATCGCCCTGCCGGCCGCCGCCGAAGAGAAGCTCTTCGTCGGCGTGCCCTCGGGTTGGACCCAAGGCTGGCAGCAGAGCGAGCCCGACCGATCGACCGTCGAATATGTGCCGCCGGGCGAGACGGCCCAGAACTGGACCGAGATGGTGACGATCCAGGAATATCGCGGCGCCCAGGTCGATCCTCTGACCTACCTCGACAAGCTGATCGAGAAATTCGGCGCCGGCTGCCAGGCGGCGCGCCATATGGGGCCACGTGCCGGCGAGGAGAACGGCTACAAGGCGGCCGTCGCCTATATGGAATGCAAGGGCCCCGACCCGGCGACTGCCGAGCCCGGTGTGACCCTCAAGAACATCGAATTCATGGCGGTCAAGGCGATCCAGGGCCGCGAGGGACTGCATCTGGTGGAGCGCGCCTGGCATGCCGACGACATCGCGCAGCATCCGCTGAACCAGCCTGGTGCCGCCGACTGGGTCTCCGTGGTGCGCGATGCCGAGCTCTGCGACATGAAGGACCTCACGCAGACCTGCCGCTCGATCGGCCGCACCGGCAATCTCACGCAGTGACGGGTGGCCGGCCGGTTGCGAGGTGCGGCGAGGTAGAGCGCCTCTCTTTTAGGCTGTCATTGCCGGGCTTGACCCGGCAAGCTATGGCGCGGACCCCCGGGTCAAGCCCGGGGGTGACAAAAGAGAAACGTTGCCACTGGTGGGGATCAGCTCACCGCCGGCCGAACAACCGCTCGATATCGGCGAGCTTGAGCTCCACATAGGTGGGCCGGCCGTGGTTGCACTGGCCGGAATGAGGGGTCGCCTCCATCTGGCGCAGGAGCGCGTCCATCTCGGGCTGCGTGAGCCGGCGCCCGGCGCGCACGCTGCCGTGGCAGGCCATGGTCGCGCAGACATGCTCGAGCCGCTCCTTGAGCGAGAGCGCCTCGCCCATCGCCGCCAGCTCGTCGGCCAGATCGCGCACCAGCCCCTTGACGTCGCTCGGGCCCAACATGGCCGGCACCTCGCGCACCACCACCGCACCCGCGCCGAAGCCCTCGAGCACGAGGCCCAGCTCGGCCAGCTCGTCCGCGCGGCGAACGAGCCTGGCCACGGCCGCTTCCTCCAGCTCCACCACCTCGGGAATGAGCAGGCCTTGGCGCGCCACGCCGGTCTCGCCCAGCGCCTGCTTCATGCGCTCATAGACGAGGCGCTCATGCGCCGCGTGCTGGTCGACGATGACGATGCCGTCGGCGGTCTGCGCCACGATGTAGGTCTCGTGCAGCTGCGCCCGGGCCACGCCCAGCGGGTAGCGCGCGGCGTCGAGCGTGGACGCGCTTGCGTCGACCGCGCTCTCGGCTCGCGCCGAGGGCCGGTCGAAGCCGTCGAGCGGCGCGAAGGCGGCCGCAGCCGCCTCGGCCAGACGGTGCGGCACGCGACCGCTCATGCCCGGCGGCGGATAGTAATAGCCGGCTCCCGCCGGCCGCCCGCCGCCGACCAGCGCGGGCTCGGGCCGCAATGCGCCGAGCGCCGCTTCGGCCACTGTGGTCGAGGCGCGGTGCCCCGCCTCGGCCAGCGCATGGCGGATGGCGCCGACGATGAGGCCCCGCACCAGCCCGGGATCGCGGAAGCGCACCTCGGCCTTGGCCGGATGCACGTTGACATCGACCTCCTCGGGCGGCAGCTCCAGGAAGAGCGCCACCAGCGGATGGCGGTCGCGGGCGAGGAAATCCTGATAGGCGCCGCGCACGGCACCCTGCAGCAGCCGGTCGCGCACCGGCCGGCCGTTGACGAAGAGGAACTGCTGGTCGGCGGTGGCGCGATTGAGCGTCGGCAGGCCGACATGGCCCGAGAGCCTGAGCCCTTCGCGCAAGGCCTCGATCGGCAGGGCGTTCTCCTGGAACTCGCGGCCCATGATGGCGCCGAGGCGCGCCAGCCGCAGCGCCGCCTCCTCGCCCAGGAGATCCTCCGCAGCGGGCGCCAGGCGCAGCAGCTTGCGGCTCTCGTCGCGCAAGCTGAAGCCCACCGCCGGATGAGCCATGGCGAGGCGCTTCACCACCTCCTCGGCATGGGCGAGCTCGGTGCGCGGCGCCTTGAGGAACTTGAGCCGCGCCGGCGTGGCGAAGAAGAGATCGCGCACCTCGACGCGCGTGCCTTGCGCCAGCGCCGCCGGCTGCAGCCCGCCCTTGGCGCCGGCCTCGACGGCGAGGCTCCAGGCGGCGTCGGCACCTTCCTTGCGGCTCGTGAGGGTCAGGCGGCTGACGGCGCCGATCGAAGGCAGCGCCTCGCCGCGGAAGCCCAGCGTGCGGATATGGACCAGATCGTCGTCCGGCAGCTTCGAGGTGGCGTGGCGCTCGACCGCCAAGCCCAGCTCGTCCGGCGTCATGCCCTGGCCGTCATCCTCGACCAGGATCAGCGAGCGCCCGCCCTCGCGCAGCATGACGTCGACGCGCGCGGCGCCGGCGTCGAGCGCGTTCTCGACCAGCTCCTTCACGGCCGAAGCCGGCCGCTCCACCACCTCGCCGGCGGCGATGCGGTTGACCAGCTCGGGCGGCAGCAGGCGAATCGTCATGGGCGGGAACGGTAGCAGAACGGTTGGACCGGCACCACGGGCCGTGCTGAGATCGCGCCCATGGTCGCTGCCACCGTCCTGATCCCGACCTTCGACCACGGCCCGCTCGTCGCCCATTCGCTGGCCAGCGCGCAAGACCAGAGCGTGCGCGACATCGAGATCTTCGTCGTGGGCGATGGCGCGCCGGCGCTGACGCGCGAGCTTGTCCTCGCGGCGGCGGCCAAGGACCCGCGCATCCGCTATTTCGACAATCCCAAGGGCGAGGGGCGCGGCGAACGTCACCGCCATGCGGCGCTCGCGGCGGCGCGGGGCGAGATCGCCTGCTATCTGGCCGACGACGATCTCTGGTTCCCCGACCATGTTGCGACCATGCGCGATCTGCTGGCCGAGGCCGATTTCGCCAGCACGCTGCACGGCCGGCTCGGGGCCGACGGGACGATCGAGGCCGAGATGGTCGATCTCGCTCTTTCCTATTACCGGGACGTCATCATGCGGATCGAAAATCGAATTCCAACCTCTTTCGGCGCGCACAGCATGGCGATCTACCGGCGGCTGCCGCAAGGATGGAGCGTGGGCCCCAAGGGCCTGCCGACCGATCTTCACATGTGGCGCCGGATCCTGGGCCTGTCCGGCTGTCGGGCGAAAAGCGCGCCGGTCCCGACCGGGCTCTGCTTCCCCTCGCCGCCGCGCCGTCACATGACGCTCGGCGAACGCGAGGCGGAGCTTGCGCACTGGCGCGAGGCCATCCGCGATCCGGCGCAGCTCGCCGCGATCAAGGTGGAAATCCAGAGCCAGGCGCTGCGCATGGCGGCCCGAGAAGCGCAGCAGCTGTCGACGCTCAAGGATCGCCTCATCGGGCGCTGGCGGAGGCACCTGCTCCGTACCAAGATCCGCCTGGCGCGGGTTCCCCATTTGCGGGCGAGCTGGCGCCGTCTGTGCGGGAAACCGCCTCTGCCCTAGACGTCTAGCCTGTCATGTTCCGGCGGCTCCCTCCCCATGCTAACGTCGAGGGGTTGCAGGGAGCCCGCCATGACCCAGCCAGCCTCGGCCGCCTGCGTTGCGGAAGCGCCGCCGCTTCCCCAGGGGGTCGAGTTGTGGCCGCTGACGCCCCATCGCGACGATCGCGGCAGCTTCACGGAGCTCTTCCGGGCCGCTTGGCCAATGGGCTTCGAGCCCGCGCAGTGGGGCCACCTCATGAGCGATCCCGGCGTGCTTCGCGGCATGCATGTTCATCCGGTGCATGACGAGTTCATCACGGTCACGAACGGCCGGGTGTTCGTCGCGCTGAAGGATCTGAGGCCGCACTCGCCGACCTACTTGATGGCGGCCCAGCTGATCATGGCCGAAGACGAGCCCGCCCTGCTGCGCCTGCCGCACGGGGTCGCCCATGCCTTCTATGCCGCAACGCAAGCGAGCGTGCTGATCGCCGCGTCGCGCGAATACGACCCGGGCGACGATCTGGGCTGCCACTGGTCGGATCCCGCGCTCGGCATCGACTGGCCCTGCACCGCCCCGATCCTCTCCGAGCGCGACCGGACCGCGCCGCGGCTGCAGGCCCTGATCGAGCAGCTGGCCCGGTGCGAGCGGCCTCCGACCGGGCGGTCTCCCATGGCGCCGCCATGACGGCGCGCCGCGCGGGCCCCTTGCGCGTCGGGCTCGTCGGCTGCGGCCGGTGGGGCCGGCATATCCTGCGCGACCTGCTGGCGCTCGACGCGCAGGTGACCGTGGCCGACCCCGATCCGGGCGCCCGCGCCGACGCGCAAGGCTTCGAGGTCGAGGCCGTCAGCGACTTGGCCGCTCTGCCCCCGGCGCTCGACGGGCTCGTCGTCGCCACGCCGGCCAGCACCCATGCCGCCGTGATCGAGGCGCTCCTGCCGCGCGGGATTCCGATCTTCGTCGAGAAGCCGCTCGCCAACCAGCCTGCGGCCGCGCGCCGGCTGGCGGAGGCAGGCCAAGGTCGGCTGTTCGTCATGGAGAAATGGCGCTGGCATCCGGGCGTGATCTTCCTGGCCTCGCTTGCCCGCGACCGGACCCTGGGGCCGGTCGAGGCGCTGACCTGCCTGCGCCTGCAGACCGACTGCCCCATCGCCGATGTGGACCCGATCTGGACGCTGCTGCCGCACGACCTCAGCATCGCGACCGAGATCCTGGGCAGGATCCCCACGGCCGTGGCCGCCACGGCGGAATATCGGGACGATCGGCCCACCGGCCTCAAGGGCGATCTCGGCACCGCCGCGCCGCTTCTGCATGTCGAGGTTTCGGCCGCGCGGGAGGCTTATCACCGGCTGGTCCTGCTGACCTGCCGGAACGGCACGGCCTTCTGGTCCAGCGACGCAGACGACGTGGTCTTCCTGCACCGCCGGCGCGACGAGAACCGCCAGCTCCCGCTCGAGCGCCATGCCGTGGTGGGCGAACCGCCGCTCCTCGCCGAGCTTCGGACCTTCCTCGCCCACCTGGCCGGCGGCCCACCGCCCAAGGCGACCGCTGCCGACGGTGCCGCGACCGTCGAGGCCGTCGCGGCGCTGCGCCACCTCGCCGGCCTCGACGCCGAAGCGTGACGGAAAAGCGGCCGCGCTGCCGCCTTGTCGCCAAGATGACTAACGGGAGATGAAGATCGGAGCGCCCAAGCGGCGCCTTCGCCGCGTCGGCGCGGCGGCTCTCGAGAAAAATTTCGCGCGCGGAGGAATTTTCTCTTGCGACGCGGCGCGCTTCGTCTATATGACGACTTCAGACGCCTAACGCACGAGCCACTGGCCCTCTGTAGGTTACGCAACCGGCGGATCGCGTCCTTCTTGCAATCCCCGTCCCGAAGGGACGGCGTCCGAGAGGGAACGACGATGCTCCTTGCTCCACAGGGTGGCCGTGCCACCCGACTCCGCTCCGCTCATACCGCCCCGCTCTCCGTCCCGGCCAATGAGCCGGCAACGCCTGAGCTCGCGGCCGCTCAGCCGGCGACGGTTCCGGCGACCGTTGGCGAGCCCGCCGCTGCCCGGACCGTCACGGCCCAGGCCGCTGCAGCCCAGCCCATCGCGGCCAAGCGCGCGCGACGACGAGGTGGCGCGACCGCTTCCCCTGCCCTCACCATCGTCCCGCCGCAGCCCGAAGAGCGCGGCGCCGTCACACCGAAAATCGCCGAATTCCTCGATCGCGTGCAGCCGGCCACGCCTTGCCTGGTGCTCGACCTCGACGTGGTCGAAGGCAACTATCTGGGCCTCGCCGCCTCGCTGGCGCCGGCCGAGATCTTCTATGCCGTGAAGGCCAATCCGGCGCCGGAGATCCTGCGCCTGCTCGCCAAGCGCGGCAGCTCGTTCGACGTGGCGAGCCGCGGCGAGATCGACCTCTGCCTCGAGGCCGGCATCCGCCCCGAGCACATCTCGTTCGGCAACACCATCAAGAAGCAGGCCGACATCGCCTATGCCTACGGGCGGGGTGTCAGGCTCTTCGCCTTCGATTCCGAGGCCGAGCTGGAGAAGCTGGCGGCGGCCGCGCCCGGCGCCACGGTGTTCTGCCGCCTGCTGGTGGACGGTGCCGGCGCCGAATGGCCGCTCTCGCGGAAGTTCGGCTGCTCCTTCGCCATGGCCAAGGCGCTGCTGCTCAAGGCCAGGACGGTTGGGCTCGATGCCGCCGGCGTCTCCTTCCATATCGGCTCGCAGCAGACGGATCTCGGCCAGTGGGACCGCGTGCTCTCGGCCGTGGCCGCGCTCTATGGCGAGCTCAGGGCCGAGGGGCTCGAGCCCAGCCTCATCAACCTCGGCGGCGGCTTCCCTTGCCGCTACCAGAGGGACGTGCCGTCGGTGGGCGAATATGGCCGCGCCGTGATCGGCGCCGTCCGGCGCCATTTCGGCCCGCGCCTGCCGCGCCTCATCTGCGAGCCCGGCCGCGGCATGGTGGGCGAGGCCGGGGTGATCGAGAGCGAGGTGGTGCTGGTCTCGACCAAGGAGCTGGGCGAGACCACGCGCTGGGTCTATCTCGACATCGGCAAGTTCTCAGGCCTCGCCGAAACCATGGAGGAGGCGATCAAATACCGCCTCAAGACGCCGCATGACGGCGGGCCGACCGGCCCGGTCGTGCTGGCGGGCCCGTCCTGCGATTCGGCCGACATCCTCTACGAGAAGACGGCCTACGAGCTGCCGCTGGCCTTGAAGCCCGGCGACAAGGTGCGGATTCTCGCCTGCGGCGCCTACACCACGACCTATTCCTCGGTCGGCTTCAACGGCTTCGCGCCGCTCAAGGCCTACTGCATCGGCCGGGCGGGAGGCGGGCGGGCCGCGGCCCGCCCCCTGGGCTCTCACTCCGTAGCGTCCACGCCGTCGGGCTCGCCGACCACGACCCAGGTCAGGGCGTCGGGATCGAGCAGGCGCTTGGCCACGCGCTTCACGTCGTCGAGCGTGACGCTTCCGAACAGCGCGGCACGGCGCTCGGAATAGTCGATCCCGAGCCGGTCCAGCTGCAGCGAGACCAGATTGCCGGCGATGGCGCGGCTGCTGGTGAAGCGCAACGGATAGGAACCGAGGATATAGGATCTGGCATCGTCGAGCTCCGCTTGGGTCGGGCCTTCGGCGGCGAGATCGGCCCACACCTTGCGGATCACGGCCATGGATTCCTTGGCCCGGCCGTTCTCGGTGGCGGTCTGGCCCAGGATCAGCCCGGCCTTGTCGTAGGTGGCGAGATCGGCGCTGATCGAATAGGCGAGCCCGCGCTTCTCGCGCACCTCGCGGGTGAGTCGGGAGCCGAAGCCGCCGCCCAGCGTCTCCATGAGGAGTGTCGCCGCATAGAAATCCGGATCGTCGCGCTTGATGCCCGGCTCGCCCAGCAGGATCACGCTCTGCGGCACTTGCCGGCGGATCACGATCAGCTTGCCGGCGCCGACGGGCTTCGCCTCCGGCACCGGGTCCGGCGCGCCTTCGGCCGGCAGCGCGCCGAAGGTCTTGTCGAGGAGCGGCGCCAGCTCGGCCGCCGTGATGTCGCCGACGACGCCGATCTCGAGCCGGTCGCGCGCGAAATGGGCCCGGACGAAGCCTCTGAGGTCGTCCGCCGTGATGCGCGCCAGGCTTTCCGGGCTGCCGAGCGGATCGCGCCCGTAGCCGTGATCGGGGAAGACGGTATGCCACCAGGCGTCGCGCGCGATGGTGGCCGGATCGTCGGCATGGCTGGCGATGACGGCCTGGATCTGGCCCTTGACCCGGTCGATCGGCTCGGCATCGAAGCGCGGCTCGGCCAGCGCCAGACGCAGCAGATCGAAGGCCTCGTCGCGGTGCTCGGTCAGGGTGCGCATCGAGCCGCGGAAGTCGTCCATGCCGGCGTCGAAATCGAGATCGATCGCGAGGTCGGAGAGGCGGCGCTGGAAGGCCTCGGAATCGAGCGGGCCCGCCCCTTCGTCGAGCAGTCCCGACACCAGCGTGGCGAGACCGGCCTTGTCGGCGGGATCGGCCGCGGCCCCGCCGCGAAAGCCGAGCGCCACCGAGATCAGCGGCATGGAATGGTCCTCGACCAGCCAGGCCTCGACGCCGCCGGGGCTGACGACGCGCTCGATCTTGACCGCGGCGAGCGCCGGCAGCGGCAGCAGCCAAAAGAACAAAAACAGCAGCGCCACGATGCCGGGGCTAGAGCTTTTCCCGTTTGAATTGAACATTCCTTCGTCGCCCCCGCGAAAGCGGGGGCCCAGGAGAGGCGATCGTCGCTTGCCCTGGGTTCCCGCTTTCGCGGGAACGACGAGGTGGTGCGATTCAACCCAAACGAAATCCGCTCTAGCACGCCTCATCGCCATGCCACTCATGACGTCTCCTTGGGCAGGAGCAGCCCGGTCGCGGAGCGGTTGATATCCAGCACCGCCTTGGCCGCCGCTTCCACATCCGCGCGCGTCACGGCGCCGATGCGCTCCGGCCAGGACTCGACGTCATCGACCGTAAGGCCGGTCGTCAGCGCCACCCCCATCATGTTGGCCGGCCCCGACAGGCTGTCGCGCGCCTTGACCGCGTCGGCCAGCAACGCCGCCTTGGCGCGCGCCACCTCCTCGTCGGTGACACCGCCGGCGAGAAGATCGGCGATCTCCTTGTCGATCGCCGCTTCGATCGCCTCCAGCTTGCCGCCGGGCCGTGGCGTGGCGGAGAAGGAGAAAGTGCCGAGATCGAGGCGATCGCCGTTGTAGTGGGCGCTCGCCCCCGCCGCGACCTTCTGCTCCACCACCAGCCGGCGATAGAGCCGGCCGGTCGTATCCCCGCCCAGGATCTGTGCCAGCACCTCGAGCGCATAGGCATGTTCGCGGCCGGGGCCGGCATAGCTCGGCGCCTGATAGCTGCGCACCCATGAGGGTTGCTGCACGCGCGCACTTTCGAGCTGGACCCGGCGCGGGGCGAATTGCTGCGGCTCGAGGGTGCGGTGGCGCACCGGCACGGCGCGGGCTGGAATGGGGCCGTAATATTTCTCGACCAGTGGCCGCGCTTCCGCCGCCGAAATGTCGCCGGCCAGCACCAGCACTGCGTTATCCGGAGCGTACCATTGCCGATAAAAGGCCACGGCATCGTCCTGCGTCAGCCCCTCCATCTCGTGCTCCCAGCCGATCACCGGGATGCGGTAGGGGTGATTGAGATAGAGCACCGCATTCAGCATCTCGGAGAGCCGCGCGCCGGGATCGTTGTCGACGCGCTGGCGCCGCTCCTCGAGGATCACCTTGCGCTCGGTATCGACGATCTCCGGCGTCAGCGCCAGATTGACCATGCGGTCGGCCTCGAGCTCCATCACCCGCGGCAACGCTTCGACCGCGACCGACTGGTAGAAGGCGGTGTAGTCGGCGGTGGTGAAGGCGTTCTCCTCGCCGCCCAACCGCGACACGATGGCGGAGAACTGCCCGGGCCCGACGGCCTTGGTGCCGCGGAACATGAGGTGCTCGAGAAAATGCGCAAGGCCGCTCTTGCCGGGAGCTTCGTCGGCGCCGCCGACCTTGTAGAAGACCATCTGCGTCACCACCGGCGCGCGCCGGCTCGTGATCACCACCACCTGGAGGCCGTTTTCGAGCGTGAAGCTCTCGGCATTGAACAGGCGCGCCGCGGCGGGCGAGGCAGCGGACGCCAGCAGGATTGCGAGCAGAGCCAGAAGCGCGGCCACCCGGCTCAAGCGAGCAAGGCAATGGGACGGCATCGGCGGCGATCCTCCCTCGAAGACGGCAAGGCCGGCCCGCGCAGGTCGCCCCTCGCGGCCGGCCTCTCAGGCGATCCTATCGGCGGGCGACCTGCCGGAATCGGCCTAGGGCAGTATCAGTTCGATCCGAAACATGTCCCCTCTCCCAGTTTCGGGTAAGGCTCGGCTTTCAGCAGGCCGGCTTCGCCGGCAACCTAATTCAAGAGCGGGCATTCGCCCGCGGCCAACCCTTCACGACCCTCCATCCCAACCTGTTGGGGGAAGGACGAGGGGGCGATCCCGCTCAACATGAAAGCACTCTAAAAGATCCCTTCGAGCAACGCCTTCTTCTTGCGCTCGATGGTCGGCGTCTCGCCCTCGGTCACGGGCAGGCCCAGTGCCGCATTCTCCTGCAGCCGCTGGGTTTCCTTCGTCGGATCCACGACCGTGCCGGCGAGCTCGGGCTTGCGCCAGAAGATGAGCGAATCGATGAGCGACTTGTCCTGCTCGATCAGCGCCGCCGTCTCGGTGTCGATGGTCTGGCGGATCGATGGATCGATGCCGGTGGCGCCGGCGCTCTGCAGGAACGCCTTCTCGCCGTTCGAGCCAGGGTCCGGTTTCTCGCCCAGCGCCTGGCCGAGGCTGCCGCCAAAGGCATAGTCGCCGAACACGGCCGAGGCAGCCTGATCGCGCGCCGTGCCTTCTTGCGGCCGCGGCGCGCCCGGTGCCGGCGGGCGCAAGTTGTAGTCGGGCGGCAGGCTCAAGGGCGCGCGCGCATAGACCTGGAACTCGTCGGGTGCCTGCTTGTTGTAACCGAGAATCTCGCGCGCCTGGCTGCAGCCGGCGAGGCCCGTCAACAACAGAAGCGCGCCACAAGCGCGGATGACGTCCTTACTTGTCATGGATCAAGGCCCGCCTCGCGGCCGGGCTCCCTCATTTCACCGGCCGCAGCTTGCCAAACAAGCCGTCCAGGAGCAACAGCGCCACGCCGACGGTGATGGCCGTGTCCGCCAGGTTGAAGGCCGGAAATCCCCACCCGGCGTAGTGAAAATAGAGAAAATCCACGACGGCGCCGAACCGCAGGCGGTCGATCACGTTGCCGACCGCCCCGCCGATGATGAGACCCAGGCCCAAGGCCGGTAGCGGCGCTTTGACGCGGGCGAGCCAGACGGCGAGCCCCGCCACCACCAGGAGCGCGAAGCCCGCCAGCAGATAAGGCGCATAGGCGCCGTCGCTCCAGAACATGCTGAAGCTGACGCCCCGGTTCCAAGCCAGCACCAAATCGAAGACGGGCAGGACGGCGATGGGCTCCGGCGGGTTCATCACGCGGGTCAGAATGACCCATTTGGAGAGCTGATCGAGGGCGAGGGCCGCCAGGACGGCGGCAAGACCGAGACGCCACATTGCCTGTCAGGCGCCTTTCGCCGCCTCGACCGCATCGGCGCAGCGCCCGCACAGGGTCGGATGCGCCGCGTGGCTGCCGCGATCGGGCAGATGCTTCCAGCAGCGCTCGCACTTTTCGCCCTCGGCCGGCGCCACCACCACGCCCACATCCGGCACGTCCGGCAGCGTGAAGGCGCCGGCCGGGATCGGCTCCGCGGTCAGCGTCGCCGCCGAGGTGATGGCGATCTCGGCCAGATCGACGCCGTCGCAGAGCTGCTTCAGATCCGCCGGCAGATGCAGAACCGGATGGGCCTGCAGGCTCGAGCCGATGCGCTTGGCCGCACGCTCGATCTCGATGGCACCGGTGACGACGCGCCTCAAGTCGCGCAGCCTGGCCCAGCGCTCGGCCAGCGCATCGTCGCGCCAGGAAGCAGGGATCTCCGGGAAGAGGCGCAGATGGATGCTCTCCTCGTCGGCCTCGACCGCGCCACCCTTCCAGGGCCGGTGCTGCCAGGCCTCCTCGGCCGTGAAGCACAGCACCGGAGCCAACCAGACGGCGAGGCAGGAGAACAGCTCGTAAAGCACGGTTCGGACCGCACGCCGACGCGGGCTCTTGGGCGCATCGCAATAGAGCGCATCCTTGCGGACATCGAAATAGAAGGCGCTCAGATCGACCGCGCAGAAGTTGTGCAGCTCCATATAGACGTTGTGCAGCTCGAAATTGTCGGCGGCCGCGCGCATCTGCTGGTCGAGCTCGCTCAAGCGATGCAGGACCCAGCGCTCCAGCTCCGGCATCCGAGCGACCCCCAGCCGCTCGGATTCGCTCCAGCCGTCGAGCGCGCCCAAGAGATAGCGGAAGGTATTGCGCAGACGGCGATAGTGATCGGCGACGAATTTGAGCACCTCGTTGCCGATGCGCTGATCCTCGGCATAGTCGCAGCCGATCGCGACCCAGAGCCGCAGGATGTCGGCGCCGTACCGCTTCATCACATCCTGCGGCGCCACCACATTGCCCAGCGACTTCGACATCTTGCGGCCCTGCTCGTCGAGCGTGAAGCCGTGGGTGATGACGGTCTTGTAGGGGGCATAGCCGCGGGTGCCGCAGCTCTCGAGCAGCGAGGAATGGAACCAGCCGCGATGCTGGTCCGATCCCTCGAGATAGACGTCGGCCGGCCAGGTCAGGTCCTTGTCCTTGCGCGGCTCCAGCACGAAGGCGTGGGTGGAGCCCGAATCGAACCAGACATCGACGATGTCGATGACCTGCTCGTAGTCCTCGGGATTGTGATCCGGCCCCAGGAAGCGCGAAGGATCGCTCGCGAACCAGGCGTCCGCCCCTTCCTTCTCGAAGGCCTCGGCGATGCGGTCCATCACCTTCTGGTCGCGCAAGGGCTCGTTGGTGCGCTTGTCGACGAATATGGCGATCGGCACGCCCCAGGCGCGCTGGCGCGAGATGCACCAGTCGGGCCGGCTCTCGATCATGGCGTAGAGGCGGTTGCGGCCCTGCGGCGGCACGAAGCGGGTGTCGTCGATGGCGGCGAGCGCCTTCTTGCGCAGCTCGTTCTTCTCCATCGAGATGAACCACTGCGCCGTATTGCGGAAGATGAGCGGCGCCTTGGAGCGCCAGCTATGCGGATAGGAGTGGGTGAGCTTGCCCTTGGCCAGAAGATGGCCGGCCTTCTCCAGCGCCGCCATCACCGCCGGATCGGCATCGCCCTTCTTGCCGTCGGGCTTCAGGACCCTCTTGCCGGCGAAAAGCTTCACATGGGCGAAATAGCTGCCGTCCTCGCCCACCGTCTCCGGCACCTCGAGCCCGTGCGCGATGCCCAGCTCGTAGTCGTCGGCGCCATGGCCCGGCGCGATATGGACGAGGCCGGTGCCCTGCTCGGTGGTGACGAAGCCGCCGGCCAGCAGCGGCACGTCGAAGTCGTAATAGCCTTCGGCCCCCTCGACGCCCCGCAAGGGATGCGCGCAGACCGTGCCGGCCAGAGCCGCGCCCTTGCCCGACCAGCAGACCTCGGCGGCCGAAATGCCCACCGTCTTGTCGAAATCCTCGCGCAAGGCCGCCGCCACCAGAAGCTTGTCGCCGCGCTTCACGACGGCACCCTCGGCAACGGCGGCGACCTCGATCGCCTGGTAGTCGATCTGGGCGCCATAGGCCAAAGCGCGGTTGCCGGGGATGGTCCAGGGTGTCGTGGTCCAGATCACGGCACTCGCGCCGGCGAGCGCGGGCAGGCTCGGGCGCGAGACCGGAAAACGCACCCAGATCGTGTTCGAGACATGGTCGTGATATTCGAGCTCGGCCTCGGCCAGCGCCGTCTTCTCCACCACCGACCAGAGCACCGGCTTCGAGCCCCGGAACAGGCCGCCATTCATCAGGAACTTGCCGATCTCGCGCACGATCTGCGCCTCGGCGGCATAGGCCATGGTGGTGTAGGGCCGCTCCCAGTCGCCGATCACGCCGAGCCGCTTGAACTCCTCGCGCTGCACCCCGATCCAGTACTGGGCGAACTCGCGGCACTCGCGCCGGAACTCGACGATCGGCACCGCGTCCTTGTCTTGGCCCGCCGCCCGGTATTTCTCCTCGATCTTCCACTCGATCGGCAGGCCGTGGCAGTCCCAGCCGGGAACGTAGTTGGCGTCCCTGCCCAGCATCTGCTGGGTGCGGTTGATGACGTCCTTCAGGATCTTGTTGAGGGCATGGCCGATATGGATGGCACCGTTGGCATAAGGCGGGCCGTCATGGAGCACGAATTTGGGCCGCCCGGCCGCCGCCCGGCGCTGACGGCCGAACAGATCCATGGCCTCCCAGCGCTCGAGGATCTCGGGCTCGCGGCTCGGCAGGTTGGCGCGCATCGGGAAGTCGGTGCGCGGCAGAAAGACGGTCGCTTTGTAGTCCAACGGTGGCCTCATGCTCGCGGGCCGCGGACCCTTTCGGGGGTGCAGGCCGCGTTCTTTTCCGATCAGTTGTTGGTGATGATGCGGGGCCTCAGCGCCCGCTCGTAGACGTCGCCCCCTGACGCTTCGGTTTCGCCGAGGCGATCGACGGAGGCGGGTTCGATGACGGGGACTGCACCCGGCATCGGCCCCTCGTAAGCGGCCAGCAGCATGCGGGCGCGGGCGCAGTCCTGCTCGATCTGCGCCTTGAGCTCGGCCAAGCCGCCGAATTTCATCTCGGGCCGCAGGAAATCGACGAAGGCGACGCGCAGATGACGCCCATAGAGATCGAGGCCGGCATCGAGCAGATGCACCTCGAGCTGGACGCGCGTGCCCCCCACGGTGGGTCGGCTGCCGAGATTGGCCACACCGTCGAGCCAGCGCGTGGCCGGGCCCATGTCGATGCCGGCCTTGACCGCATAAACGCCACGCGCCGGCTCCATATAGTCGCCGAGCGCGACATTGGCGGTCGGGAAGCCCAATTGCCGGCCACGCTCGTCGCCATGCTCGACGCGACCTTCGATCTCCCAGAGCCGGCCAAGCAGCCTTGCGGCCGCGGCCGGCCGCCCGGCCTTCAGATGCTCGCGCACCCGGGTCGAGGAGAACACCTCGCCGCCCTCGTCGGCAGCGGCCTCGACCGAGGTCACGCCCAGCCCGTGCAGCCTGCCGAGATCGGCCAGGAGCGCGGCGTTGCCGCGCCGCTCGCGGCCGAAGACGAAGTCGTAGCCGACCACGACATGCTGCGCATCGAGCCCCTCGACCAGCACCTCGATCACGAAGGCTTCGGCACTCATCTGCGCCAGCGCGGGTCCGAAGGGCAGGACGAAGACCGTATCGACGCCCATCGCCTCGAACTGGCGCATCTTGATTCGCAGCGGCGTCAGGCGGAAGGAAGGCTGGTTCGGCTGGAAATATTCGCGCGGGTGGGGCTCGAAAGTGAGGACGGCGTGGGTGGTGCGAAACTCCCGCGCGAGCCGGCGCGCCGCCGCGATCACCGCCTGATGGCCGCGGTGCACGCCGTCGAAATTGCCGAGCGCGACCACGGCACCGCGCGCTTCGACGGGGATCTCGGTGTGATGGCGGAACAGTCGCATGGGCTCTTGGGGCATAACCCCGCCCCAAGGCCCGATCCTTGGCCGGGCCCAAGCGGGGAGCGGGGAAGATAGCGCGTCGCTCCCGGGCTGGGTAGGCCGAAGACCCGTGGAAATATGGGCGCTTGCAGCGGCCCGGATCGCGAGGCGGCCGTCTGGTCCGGCCGAGCGGCCGGCGCCTATTCTGCCGCCCGGGCCCGACGGCGCGGTACCATGAGCTGCGCCTCGCCGTCGATCACGACGGTATCGCCGACCTTGCAGACGGTCGAGACGGTGACGCGGGCCCGCGCCTCGTCGATCGCGGTCACGGTGACCGTGGCCCTCACCGTGTCGCCGATGCGCACGGGCGCCTTGAACTTGAGGCTCTGGCTCACATAGATGCAGCCGGGGCCCGGCAGCTTGGTGCCGAGCACGGCGGAGATGAAGCTCGCGGTCAGCATGCCGTGGGCGATGCGCCCCTTGAACATGGTGTTGGTGGCGTAGTCCTGGTCGAGATGGACCGGGTTCACATCGCCCGAGATGCCGGCGAACAGCACGATATCGGCATCGGTCACCGTCTTGGCGTAGGTCGCCGACTGACCGACCGAAAGATCCTCGAGATAAAAGCCACCGGTTACGCTCATTCACCCACCACCACCCGTGCCGCGCTATTTCCGTTCGGATAGCCGGCCCCGGGCCGGCGGCGCGTTGTTGCGGCGCAATATAGCCGAGCCGAAAAAGCCCGGCAAGAAAGGCCTTTCCGAAGTTTGCAGGGCAAAAACAAGGAAAAGGTTAAAACCCTTGGAAAGCCGGGGGTTCGAGCCGTCGACGAGCGCGGGCCGAAGGGGCGGCTTCGCTGCTGCAGGCGCGCTCCCGCGCCCGGGTGCTGGCGACCGGTCGGCTTGCCACCAGCAAAGATGCGCGGGGTTCGCACTCGGACGAACGGGCGATGAGGCATCGTGCGGTCCGGCGCTTCGCCGGAGCGCCGTCCTCTCGGCCTTGCGTCCCGAGCCTCGCCCCTTAGATTGCGTTTCTTTGATCAGAGGGAATGCCGGCAATGATGGCAGAGTACTACACGCGCATCGTCTCCGAGATCCGCGACTTCCTGCGGCTCGAATCCTCGGCGGGACTGCTGCTGCTCGCCGCTGCGCTGCTGGCGCTGGTCGCGAGCAACACGCCGCTCGAATCGCTCTATGGCGCCTTTCTGGGCATTCCCGTCGAGATCCGCGTCGGCGCGCTCCATCTCGACAAGCCGCTCTTGCTCTGGATCAACGACGGGCTGATGGCGGTGTTCTTCCTGCTGGTCGGGCTCGAGATCAAGCGCGAGCTGGTGGAAGGAGAGCTGTCGACGCCCGCGCAAGCCGCGTTGCCGGTCGCAGCGGCGCTCGGCGGCATGGCCGTGCCGGCCGCGATCTATCTGGCGATGAACTGGGCCGATCCCGTCGCACGGGCGGGCTGGGCCATCCCCTCGGCCACCGACATCGCCTTTGCCATCGGCGTGCTGACCCTTTTGGGCCCGCGCATACCGCAGAGCCTCAAGGTGTTCCTGCTGGCCCTCGCCATCATCGACGATCTGGGCGCGATCGTGATCATCGCGTTGTTCTATTCCGGCGACCTTGCGCTCTCCTCCTTGCTCTTCGGCTCCGTCGCGTTCGCGGGCCTCCTGCTGCTCAATCTGATGGGCGTCCGTCGCATCGCCCCTTACGCCTTGCTCGGCATCGTGCTGTGGGTCTGCGTGCTCAAGTCGGGCGTCCACGCCACGCTCGCCGGCGTGGTCACGGCCTTCTGCATCCCGCTCAGGGAAGAGCCGGCCTACGGCCCGTCGCCGCTGAAACGGCTGGAGCATGCGCTCCATCCCTGGGTCGCCTTCCTGGTCATGCCGCTGTTCGGCTTCGCCAATGCCGGCGTTTCGCTCACCGGCGACGGCGGTGCCGCACTCGCGGGCGGCGTTGCCAGCGGCATCGCGCTCGGCCTGTTCCTGGGCAAGCAGCTGGGCGCCTTCGGCGTTGCCGCGCTCGCCATCAAATCGGGCTTGGCGCGGCTGCCCGAGGGCGCCAGCTGGCTCGGTCTCTACGGCACCTGCGTGCTCGCGGGGATCGGCTTCACCATGAGCCTCTTCATCGGCACGCTGGCCTGGGACGACGCCGCCTACGCGGCCCCCTTGCGCCTGGGCGTGCTCGGCGGCTCGCTGCTCTCGGGCCTCGTTGGTTATCTGATCCTTAAGGTCGGCGATCCCGCCGCCAAGGCATGAGCCCGCTAATGCTAGTGCATATGACGAAATCGAACGGCGTCGCGCCACCGCCCGCTGTCCATTCCGGTGAAGGGAATCTTGGCGCTATCCGCCGATAGAGGCGTACAGCACGTCGAGCGGCATGTCGATGGCGCTCAAATCGATCTCGATCCTCTGCCCATCGCGTGCTGGCTGGCTCAGACCACGTGTCGCGCTCGGCATGACGACGAGGGCGCCAGTCTTAGCAAGATGGTCGATCTTGGTGCGAGAAACCCCGATCTCAGCGGCGAGAAGCCTGTCCAACCGCACGCCGCAGAGGTAAGGGGCCGAGATCATGATTTCGGCGCGTGCCGGGCCATCTTCACGTGGCGCAAGAATGCGTTTCTCCACCGAGAGCCCAGCAGAACTCTCAATCTTCAAACTGTAGCGGCTCAGACGGGTGACATCGAAGGCATACCGCCAAGCAAGCACCTCGTCGTTTTCTGTCAGTGCAAGCAGGAGCGTCGGCTCCACAGCATCGACCGGGCAGCGCTCCAGCACCGGGAAGTTCCAGTTCTGATCGCAATGAGCGCACCGATAGACCAGCCAGGCATCGAGGCGCTTCTTTTGCGCATTGACACGGAACTTGTCGCTGCTGACGAAGGGTGTTCGGGCATCACAACGGGCGCAATGAAGCCAAGGGCGGGGTGTTTCCAGCGGCTTCACGAGCCACCGAACCTGCAAGAGGAATCGCATACCGACAACAGCCTTCCGATCCGGAAGTGCTGCAGAGCGGGATGCTGAACACAGGCCCGAACGGCGACGGGCCGACGGTCAGGCAAAGTGAATGAAAGGTTCGGTGCGGAATTCTCGCCGGCGAGGCCGAACGCAAAGGCGGGCCGCCCATGACGATGGAACCGAGGACCTTGCCTTCCCGATCTCAGCCCACCGCCATGCGCACGGGATAGCCCGGCCGAACCCGGCATCGACGTGCGGGATTCATCCGGGCGACGGAGAGTCACTGAGATCGGTTAGCGCGTCGGTAAGGTCATCCTTGCGGTCCGGTAAGTGGTGGTTGCAGACGATAGGCGGGAGCTCTTGGACCGTCAATTGGATCAAGAGCCAACTCATGGACCATCGCATGCATCGACGCTGGCTCGAGCGGCCGCCCCCGCGCTTGGGCGTGCTCGGCGGCTGCTCTCGGGCCTCGCCGGTTACCTGATTCTTAAGGTCGGCGATCCCGCCGCCAAGGCATGAGCCGGCCGGCTTTCGGCCGGATTCGGCCCGCCCCGTTCACCCGGTCTTAATCGACGGTTTCTAGAAAGGATTAATAGGTCGCGCCAACTCGCGCGCTGATTGAAACAATCGATCGACGAGAGCCGCCGGGGCCCCGCAGGATGCTGGCACGACTGAACGCGGATGAGCTGAAGTCGGTGATCGAATCCATGGGTACGCCGGCGTTCGTCGCCGAGCGGCTTTCCGACGGCAGCTTCCGCTATATCGCCGCCAACCGGCTCGAGCTCGAGGCCTGCGGACCGCGCCGCGTCCGCTTCATCGGTCACCGGCCCGAAGACTTCTATGCGCCGGAGGAAGCGGCGCGGATCGTGGCCGACTACCGTCGTTGCCTCGACACGCGCTCCGTCATCGAGCGCGACCTGATCAACAGCGCCGGTGGCGAGCGCCACGTGTGGCGGACGACCTTGACGCCGATCCTGGAGGAGGACGGATCGGCGCGCCGGCTCATGGGGCTGCACCGCCGGGTCGCCGAAGCGACCGCAGCCGAGCGCATCGATCTGACGGAAGCCGCGTCCCAGTCCGCCACCCGCGACCAGATCGAGCTGGTGAGCCATTTCCTGCCCGATACCACCCTCACTTTCGTCAACGACCGCTACTGCCGCTATTTCGGCAAGACGCGGGAGGAGCTGATCGGAACCAGGTTCCTCGATCACGTGCCCGAATCGGGCCGCGAGGAGGTGCTGCGCCACCTGGCCTCGGTCACGCCCGAGCGGCCCGTGGTCGAATACATGCACAAGAGCCGCAGCGCCGACAACCGGCTCACCTGGCAGCTGTGGCGCGACCGCGGCATCTTCAGCGCCGAGGGCCGGCTGATCGAGTTTCGCAGCGTCGGCGTGGACGTGACGCGGCTCAAGGAGCTGGAGGACGAGCTCCGGCGCAGCGAGGAGCGATTCTCTCTCGCCGTGCAGGGCTCCAACGACGGCATCTGGGACTGGAACTTCGAGACCGGCGAGATCTGGTTCTCGGCGCGCTGGAAGCAGATGCTGGGCTACCGCGACGACGAGCTCGCCAACACGCTCGAGACTTGGCACTCGGTCATCCATCCCGAGGACGCGCAGGCCGCGCTCAAGCTGATCGCCGACTACAACGCCGGGCGCACCGATCGCTTTCTGGCGACGTTGCGCTATCGGCACAAGGACGGCTCGATCCGCTACGTCCTGTCGCGTGCCATCCACAAGCGCGACGCCTCGGCACGGGTCACCCGCATCGTGGGGGCGAACACCGACATCACCGAGATCAAGCGGCGCGAGCAGGAGTTGACCGACCTGCAGAAGCTCCTCGCCCGCGGCGCCGAGCTGGCCAAGCTCGGCTACTGGGTGTGGGACGAGACGAGGGACCGCTGCCTCTATTGCACGGAGGAGGTAGCGCGGTTGCATGGCCTGACGGTGCCCGAATATCTCGAGGTCCTGGGCAGCAACGCGGCCATCGCCGAGCGCATGCATCCCGAAGACCGCCAGCGCTATCTCGACGTGCTCGACGCCAGCCGCGCCGCCTGCCGCGCCTACGACATCGAGTTCCGCCTGCTGCGGGCGAACGGAGAGCTCGTGCACGGGCGCGAGATCGGCGATTTCATCCAGGACGAAAGCGGCCGGGTCGTGCGCTCGGTCGGCATCACCCAGGACATCACCGCCTTCCGCCTGCAACAGGAAGCGATGCGCGCCGAGGAGGAGCGCCTGCAGGCCTATGTGATCGAGCTCGAGGACGCCAAGAGCCGGCTCGAGGAGCAGGGCGAGGAGCTGGCGACGCTGGCCGAGGACCTCGCCCTCGCCAAGGCCAAGGCCGAGACGGCGAGCCGGACCAAGTCCGAGTTCCTGGCGATGATGAGCCACGAAATCCGCACGCCGATGAACGGCCTCATCGGCATGACCGGCCTCCTGCTCGACACCGATCTCAGCGACGAGCAGCGCCACTATGCGCAGACCGTGCGCGAATCGGCCGAGGCGCTGCTCTCCATCATCAACGACATCCTCGATTTCTCGAAGCTCGAGGCCGGTCGCATGCGGCTCGATCCGGTCGACTTCGAGCTCGATCGGGTCGTCGACAGCGTCGTCACGCTGCTCTCGCCGCGCGCAGCCGCCAAGGGGGTCGCTCTCAAGGCACCGCCCTGCTCGCTCGAGCCGCTGTGGCTCAGGGGCGATGCCGGACGGTTGCGCCAGATCCTCTTCAATCTGGTCGGCAACGCGGTGAAATTCACCGAAAAGGGTTCGGTCGTCATCACCACGCGGGTGCAGCCGATCGGCGTGAAGGAGCTCGAGCTCTGTGCCGAGGTGGCCGACACCGGCATCGGCATCCCCGAGGCGGCGCAACCCAACCTCTTCACCCGCTTCACCCAGGCGGACAGCTCGACGTCGCGCAAATATGGCGGCACGGGCCTCGGGCTCGCCATCTGCAAGCAGCTCGTCGAGCTGATGGGCGGCCAGATCGGCTTCGAGAGCGCGCCCGGTCGCGGCAGCCGCTTCTGGTTCACGGTGCGCTGCCTGCCGGCGCAGCGCAAGCCGGCCGCAACGGACGGGCTCGGCCTGTCCCATCTGCCCCGGCCGCGCCGGGGCTTGCGCATTCTGGTCGCCGAGGACAACCAGGTGAACCAGCTCCTGGTGAGCGCGCTCCTGCGCCGCCTCGGCTGTCAGATCGACCTCGTCTCGAACGGCCTCGAGGCGATCTCGGCGGTCCAGCGCATTCCCTATGATCTGATCCTCATGGACGTGCAGATGCCGGAAATGGACGGAATCGCCGCCGCCCAGGCGATCCGCCGGCTGCCCGGCGAGGTGCGCCGCATCCCGATCGTGGCGCTCACCGCCAACGCCATGGCCGGGCAGCGCGACGAGTATCTCGAGGCCGGCATGGACGGCTATGTCTCCAAGCCGATCGACATGGCGGAGCTGGTCGGCGCCATGGTGCGCCTGTGCGGGGCGGAGGAAAGCGGCGACGCGGACGAGGACGGCGCGGGCGCCAACGGGAACGACGGCGCGGCGGCGGGCCGGGCGGACAAGATCGATCCCGCGGATGGCGCCGGCTTCGGCACGGACAGCGGCGGCGAGGCCGGCGCTGCGGAGGAGGGCGAGGCGGCGGCGGAGCTGTCCGGATTGTTGGACGAGCTCGACCGGACGCTGTCCCGCAAGGCCAAGTCGGCGTGAGAGGACCTCGGTTAACAACTCGTTGAGACAATCCGCCCAGACTCCGAGCGTGAGGACATCGACATCGCCTTCGGGAGCCTTCAGCATGGGGCCGCGCTTCGGCGCATGACGGGCCGGCCGGTGAGCATCGCTTCGGCCCCGATGGCGGCCGACCCTCCCGGAGCGGAAGCGGCCTTGAGCATCGCGATGCCGGCCGGCCGCCCTGCGGCGATCGAGCTGGCGCAGGCGTGGGCATCCTCGATCGCTGGCTATCTACATGCGCTTGCTTCCGAGCTTCCGGGCTCGTTCCGTCGTCATGCCTGGCTGATCGCGCTGGTCGCCGCCTATTTCGGCATCGGTGTTGCGGTCAGCTTTTATATCGGAGCCCCGGCGTCTCTTTCGCTCGACCTCTACCTGCCGACCTACTTCACGCTGCTGCCGGTCATGCTGCTGTCGCTGGTCGCCGCACACGCACTCTACATCGTCGTGGTTCTACGATCGAAGCGGCCATTGCTGCAGTTGCTGACCGACCTGCAGACCAAATTGGCGACGCCCCGTCGGATCGCCAACGCCCTGCCCTGCCTGCTGTTCATCCCGATCTTCGGCGGCACCTTCACGTTGGTGAAGGCGGCCATCCCTCTGCTTCAATCCTTCTCCTGGGACCAGCGGCTCGAGCAGTGGGACCGCTGGCTGCATGGCGGCACCGCGCCCTGGGAGTGGCTGCAGCCCTTCCTGGGGACGCCCGTCATCACTCATGCGATCGCCTGGCTCTATAATTTCTGGTTTCTGATCCTCAGCGTCACCTGGGTGTGGCAATCCTTCACCCTCCGCGATCCCCAGCTGCGGATGCAGTATATCGTCGCGCTCCTGGCAACCTGGATCGTGTTGGGGAGCGGGGCCGCCCTCTTCTTCTCCTCGGCCGGCCCCTGCTATTTCGGTCTCGTCACAGGCGCGCCCGACCCGTACGAGCCACTGATGGCCTATCTCCGCGAGGCGGATCGGTCCTTCACGGTCTATGCGCTGGAGGCGCAGCGGATGCTGTGGGCGAGCTACAGCACGGATCACTTGAACCCCGGCGCCGGAATTTCCGCCATGCCCAGCATGCATCTGGCCTCGGCCATGCTGTTCGCCTTGCTCGGCTGGCGCACGGCGCGATGGCTCGGGATCGTGCTGACGATCTTCTTCCTCGTGATCTTGATCGGGTCGGTCCATCTCGGTTGGCATTACGCCGTCGACGGCTATGCCGGCGCCTCGGGCGCAGCGGCCATATGGTGGCTCACGGGCGTGGCCGTCCGCCGCACCATGCGCGACCCTGCGGCGAGCGAAGCGGCAGATCCACGGCAAGCCCGGCTGCTTGAGGCCGCCCGGCATCGAGATCGGCGGGAACAGGGGCTCGATCCATAAAATTCTATGCAAATGCGAATCAAATAGACGCCAAATAATGATCGGCGCCTTTCGACGATGTTCTCAAATAACGCCGCCAATTAACCTTTGCTTCACGGGTTGGCGGCAGGCTGAACGTGGGTGACACTTAGGAAGGAGACCCAATCCATGTTCAAGACCACGCTCCAAAGCTTCATTCGGGACGAGTCGGGCGCCACCGCGATCGAGTACGGCCTGATCGCCGCCCTCGTGTCGGTTGCCGCGATCGGCGCGCTGTCCCTGATGGGCGGCTCGCTGAAGAGCATCTTCACGGTCGTCAAGGACCAATTGAGCAGCGCGGCCTCCAGCGCCACCACCACTTCCTCCACCACCACCACCGGCGGCTGATCCCGCCGCCACCGTCTCCTTCCGGCCGCCGCTGCGGCGTTCCTTCCGAGGACCCGTAGCGGCCGTGCCGGGGGCCGAATTCCCTCGCGAAGGGCCATGCCCGCGACCGGCGGCATGGCCCTTCCGATTTTCGGCCGGCCGGTCGGCACTTCGCCAAGCTCCGGAGCAGGCCTGAGCGACGGTGCCCCGTCGGCCGCTCGGGCCGACAGGTCAACAGGGGCAAAGCTTCCGTCTCAGCGCACGCGCAAGCGCCTTAGCGGTCCTCGGCAACCGCCGCCTGCAGCCGTTCGACCAGCCGCCGGCCGATCTCGCCGCCCTCGCCGCGAACCGACTTCTCGAGAACGAGCCGCAATGCCTTGAGGTGGATTTCGACGAGCGCGAGGTCCGCCTCGTCGATCGGCAAGCCGATCTCGCGCCTGCCGGCTGCGCGCCCATGCAGCAGGCAGCAGAGCGAATGGCCGATCTGCGTAACCAAGGGAAAGCCGAAGCTGCCGCCCTGACCCTTCATGTCGTGGGCGATGCCATAGAGCCGTTGCAACGGTGTCCCGGCCCGAGCCGGATCGGCGCTGGCCTCGGACAGCGCGGCCTCCGCTCGGGTCAGGTCGGCCAGCGCCCAGCTCCGATAGTCGGCGCTGAGCTCGGCCACGGCGTCCCGGGCGCGCCGCACCGCCGCCGAAATGCCGCCGTCGGCCGCGACGCCGCTATCGGGTGCGATCTGGTCCGCGATCCGCATGCCGCTGATTTTTTTCCCGGCCCTCATGGCCATCGTCGCCGCTCCTCGTGAGCCGCAGCCCCCGCGGGCGCCCGCCCACCGATCGCCGAGATTCGCGCCGTCGCCCTTAAAAAGCCCCTAAGGCAGGCATTCGAGGCTCAATCAATGCATTAGCCGATGGGACGAACGTTCGGCGCGCCGCCGAAATCACCCAAGGGACAGGAGAATCACATCTTTTTGGGAATATTGAGTGCCACCGCCGCTTCGACCAGCATGAACAGGCCGCAGGCAAAGAACACGGCGCGGACGTCGAAGAAGCTGAGCAGCAGGGAATAGAACGCCTGTGGCAGCAGATCCGAGAGATCGATATAGGTTCGGAACACGGTCGTCATCTGCGGCCGCTCCAGCGGCCTGACCGCGCGCATATAGGGAATATTGCCGAAGGAATCGAGCACGCAGCAGAAGGCGGAGCCGGCCAGGAGCGCGGCCGCGGCGAGCCAGGGCTGGTCATAGAGCAGGCCGGCCAGGATCGTCAGCGCACCCAAGCCGACGAACGCGCCGATGATGGGACGGCGAATGCCGATGCGCGCGGCAACACGGCCGAACAGGGGTGTTGCGAACAGCATGGCATTGCCGGCCGACACCAGGAGCGCGCCGGCGAGCTCGCCCTTGCCCGCCTGCACCATGTAGAGGGCCGGATAGACGAAGAACATCGCCCACCAGCAGGAACGCCCGAAGGGAATGAACCAGCCGAGCCGAAGCCGCGGCTGGCTCACGAAGCGGCGGATGGCGGCGAAAGGGTTGGGCGGCGGCCGCGTCGCGGCCGCCACGGCCGGGTTCTCGCTGATGCGCAGATACCAGAAATAGATCAGCAGCAGCAAAGCCGAGGCGGCCGACAGCGCCTCCGCCGTGCCGGGGCCCGCATGTCCGTAAAGCCAGACGCCGAGGCCGGGCCCGAGCGTCCAGGCGCCGGCGCTGAACATGAGTTTGAGCGGCTCCGAGCGGACCAGATCGCGCCGCCGGATATAGTCCATCACATAGAGGCTCAAGGTGATGTTGACGGCGGCCGCGCCGAAGGCGCGCGCGAGCATGGCCCCGACTTGGCCCAGGAGCGTGGCGGTAGCGAGCAGGAGCGCCGCCGCGATCAGGGCCGCCACACCCGCGGAATAGACCCAGCGGCGGCGGAAGCGCCGGATCAGGAAGGGGATGGCGAAGCTCGAGGCGAGGCCGACGATGCCGACCGCCGTGTAGAGCAGGCTCACATCGCGCGCTTCCTGGAGCAGGGCGTAGGCCTGGAGCGGGATCAGCGTGGCGATCAGGGCCCGCGCGAAGCTCTCGAGCGTGAACATGATCGCGAACACCACGGCGCCCGGGCGGCTGACGGCGCGTAGCCACAAGGGACCCGTGTCGGATTGGATATCGGCGGGCATGCGCTTGGGAAGGAAGCGGCGAGCGACCTGGCAAGCAGTAGACATCGCTCGCCAAACGGCGACCAAGCCATAGCACGACACGAAACATGGCAGAACCGACCGGAAGGGGGATCGGCACGCGACAGGTCGTTAGAGCGTATCCCGGTCGGGTGGAACGGGCCCCGGGGAGCCGCGTCATCCCCCTTGCGTTCGCCGCAAGGCTGGGTTGAAACGCCGGCCCGCTGGCGCCGGTGAAAGCACCTCTTATAATTCGCCGCCCGCCGCGCCCCCGAGGCGCGGACGCCCCCAGCCCAGGAACCACCCGGCAACGCCCATGAAAATCCTGATCATCCAGAACGAGCCGCTCTCGCCCTCCGGCATCGTCGGCGAGCGCATCGCGGCGCGCGACGCCGATGCCGATATCCGCCTGCCGCATCAGGGCGATGCGTTGCCCGGCACGGCCGACGGCTATGCCGGCTGCGTGGTTCTGGGCGGGCCGCAGCATGCGATGGACGATGCGCGCTGGCCGGCCTTGGCCGATGTCGTCGAGACGATCCGCGAATTCCATCGCGAGGGCCGGCCCCTGCTCGGCATCTGTCTCGGCTCGCAGCTCATGGCGCGGGCCTTCGGCGCGCCCGTGCGCCGGCACACGCATCTCGAGATCGGCTTTCACGAGCTGGCGGTGACGCCGGCGGGCGAGAAGGACTCGCTGCTCTCCGGTCTGGGGCCGCAGACGCACATCCTGCAATGGCACGAGGATACCTTCGACCTGCCGGAAGGCGCCGAACATCTCATGGCGGGCGAAGGCTGCCGCAACCAGGCCTTCCGCCTGGGCGAACGCGCTTACGCTTTCCAGTGCCATTTCGAGGCCACGCCGGCGATCGTCGAGAACTGGTTCGGCTTGTGCGAGGAGAGCCTTGGCAAGCATATCGGGCGCGAGCGGGTACCGGCCGAGATCGAGCGCCTGCGCGCGCAATGGCCGCAGCACGGCGCGGCGGCCCGGCGGTTTGCCGAAACCGTCACCGATCGCTGGCTCGACCTGGCGTGAGCCGCGACGGCGCGAGCCCGCGCTCAGTGCCGGGGCGAGAGCCGCGCCACGAACAGAAGCGATCGTTCCCCGTCCGCGGCGACGGCGTGAGACGCCTGCGCCTCCACCTGGACGACGAGCGTATCGCCCGGCGCCAGAACCGTGCCGTCGTCGAGCGACGATCCGCCCTCGAGCGCGTGAAGGATGAGCGTCGTGCCATGGCCCAGGGCCGGCAGGGCCTGCCGGCCCTGGGCCAGCGCCAGCACGCCCACCGCCGCCGTCAGGGCCTCGCGCCGCACCATCAGGTTGAAATCGCGCACCGGGCCCTGGATCAGCCGGGCGTCGAGCGCATCCTCGCCACGAAAGGTGAAGGGCTCGAAGCGGCGATCGAGACGCTCGACCCGGCCGTCGGCGAAGCGGAGCTCCATGCCGTTCCCGGCGATCAGCATGATGGTGCGGTCATAGCCCGGAAAGGCCGAGAACGGCCCGTCGGCGCCCACCTCCGCGATCGAGAGCCGCCAGCGGAAGCCGGTCGCGACGTCGCCCTCTGGCGGATCGATGGCGATCTCGGCGGTCATGCCCTGGCCGTTCTTCCAGGGCATGAGGCGATGGTCGGCGGGCCGGATCAGACGGCGGAGCATGGCAACATCTTGTCGAGCTTCGGCCTCATCCTTCGACAGGCTCAGGATGAGGCCTACTCTCGCCGCATGATTCAATCAACCCTCACCCTGAGCTCGTCGAAGGGCGAGGGTTGATTGGGGCTCCTCACAGCTTCCCGCTCTCGATCTCCCTCTTGCGCCGCACGACGTAGGCCGCCAGTTCCTCGCGGATGTCGGGGTCCATCGGCGGTTCCTGGTACTGGCGCAAGAGCTCCTTCCAGATCGCGTTGGCGCGGTGCGTCGCGTCGATGGCACCCGCCTCGCTCCAGGTCTCGAAGTTGCGCCAGTCCGACAGCATCGGCGTGTAGAAGGCCTTCTCGAAGCGCTCGAGCGTATGGCCCACGCCGAAGAAATGCCCGCCGGGCCCCACCTCGGCGATGGCGTCCAGGCCCAGGCTCGCAGGATCGGTCGCGATCGGCGTCATGGTCTCCCGCACGAGCTGGAGCATCTCGCAATCGAGGATCAGCTTCTCGTAGGAAGCCGTGAGCCCGCCCTCGAGCCAGCCGGCCGCATGGTAAAGCAGATTGACGCCGCCCATGATGGTGCCCCAGAGCGACATGCCGGATTCGTAGGTCGCCTGCAGATCGACGCAGTTCGACGCGTTCACATTGCTGGAACGGTAGGGCAGGCGGTAGCGCCGGGCGAGCTGGCCCGAGGCGAAGGCGGCCTTGGTGTATTCGGGCGTGCCGAAGGCGGGGGATCCCGAGCGCATATCGACGTTCGAGGTGAAGCCGCCATAGACCACCGGCGCGCCGGGCCGCACCAGCTGCGTCAGCGTCGCCATGAAGAGCGCCTCGGCATTCTGCTGGGTGAGCGCGCCGGCGAGTGTCACCGGGCTCATGGCGCCGGCGAGCGTGAAGGGTGTGACCACCGTCGCCTGACCGTGGCGCGCCAGCTCGACCAGCCCCTCGCCCATCGGAATGTCGAGCTTCAGCGGCGAGTTGGAGTTGACGATGCTGATGACGGCCGGCCGCTCGGCGAGCTCCTCGCGCGTGGTCGGATAGGCGATGCAGGCCATCTCGATGGCGTCCTTCACCCGATAGGCGCCGATGGCCCAGCAATGCCAGCTCTTGTCGGTCAAGGTCAGGCTCGCCTCGTAGACGTCGAGATGGCGCGTCTCGGCCGGCAGGTCGGTCGGCTCGACCGCGGTGCTGCCCTCCTGATGCAGCACGTTCAGCATCTGCACGAGGCGCACGAAGTCGCGCATGTCGGCGGCGTTGCCGGCGCGCCGGCCGCGATCGAGATCGCTGACGAAGGCGGGGCCCCCGGTGCCGCAGAACACGAGATGGTCGCTGCCGATGACGAGATCGCGCTCGGGATTGCGCGCGCGCAAGGGAAACGCGGAAGGCGCCTTGGCCATCGCCTCCATGACGAGGCCGCGATCGAGCCGCACGCGCCGGGTCCCGCGATCGACCGTGGCGCCAGCACCAGCGAAGATGTCGAGGCTTTCGTCGTGCAGCACCTCGAATCCGACCCGCTCCAGGAGGTCGAGCGAGGCCTCGTGGATGGCCTCGATCTGATCGGCCGACAGGATCTCGACCGGCTTGAAGGGATTGCGCACCGACGCGAAGGGAAGCTGGCGGATCCCGCCGGCCGGTGCGGCGCGCCGCTCGCGCCGGCCTCGCGTTTCCCGCGCCCGCGCCTCGCGGCCGCCAAGCCCCGCAGCAGGCCTGTTTCCCGATACCGCCCCTTCCCCCGTCATGGTTCCCTCCGCCGTGTTCCCGGCCGTTTGGCGCGGCTCTTCGTCTTTGGCTGTCGCTACACCGTCACCCGCTCGCGCTTGTAGGGCACCTCGCCCAGAACCGGCTCGTCGAGCTCGCGCGCATGGCGATGGCCGGCATAGACCGCATGGACCAGCGCGCCCGGCGCCAGGCAGTCGCCGATCCGCGCCAAGCCCTCGATGCCCGCCGCCCGGAGCGCCGCGGGGTCGGCCGCCAGCTCGCGATAGAGCCCGTCCACGGGCGCGCGCATGGTGACGAGCAGCAGGCTCGCCGCCTCGAGCCGCTTGAGCCGCCCGGTATAGATGCAGGCGAGATCGGCGGCGCCGTTCTCGAAGCCCGCGAGCTGGCGCGCCGTCACGATCTCCACGCCGAGCTCGATCAGGCGGCGCTGCACCTTGTCCTGCTCGTCCGTCATCTTGCAGAAGGAGGAGGCCTCCGCGCCTGGTGTGGCGAGCGTCACCTCGAGCCCCGCCTGCGCCAGCTTCATGGCAAGGCAGCCGCCCATGTAATACTGGTCCTCGTCATAGACGAGGACGGGTCCCGCCGGCAGGGTGCCGGTCATGATATCCTCCGGCGTGAAGATGGCACCGACATCCCCGTTGACGGTCGCCTCGTGCGTGACCTGGCCGACGCCGTCGCGCCGCCAGCGCGCGCCCGTCGCGACCACCACATGCTGGGCGCCGAACTCGCGCACGTCGGCGGCGGTCATGGGGCTTGCCGGATAGAGCTCGACATTCGGCAGCTTCGAAAGCTGGCCCAGCCGCCAGTCGCGCACGCGCGCATAGGAAGCGAGCCCCGGCAGCCTGCATTCGCGGTTGATGCGCCCGCCGAGCTCCCCGGCCGCGTCCGCCAGCGCCACCTGATAGCCGCGCTTGCCGAGCGTGACGGCGCATTCGAGCCCCGCCGGCCCGCCGCCCACGATCAGCACGCGCTTCTCCGATCGCTTCGGGTTGACGCGCTCGGGGTGCCAGCCGCGCCGCCACTCCTCGCCCATGGTCGGATTCTGGGTGCAGCGGATCGGCACGCCCTCGTTGTTGGCCGAGCGGCAGATGTTGCAGCCGATGCATTCGCGGATCTCGTCCTCGCGGCCTTCCTCGATCTTGCGCGGCAGAAAGGGGTCGGCGATCGAGGGGCGGGCGGCGCCGATCAGGTCGAGCACGCCGCGCTTCACTTGCGAGACCATGGTGTCGGGCGAGGTGAAGCGGCCCACGCCCACCACCGGCTTGGTCGTGACCGTCTTCACGAAGGAGACATAGGGCTCCTGGTAGCCCTCTTCGGAGAAGCGGGCGCTCATGGAATCGTTGCCGACCTGGGAGATGTTGACGTCCCAGAGATCGGGCAGCTCGGCCAGCATCTCGACCACCTCGCGGCCTTCCGCGCCCGCCGCCACGCCGTGCTCGCCCATGAGCTCGTCGACCGCGAAGCGCACGGCGAGCGCCACCTCGGGCCCGATCGCCTCGCGCGTGATCTCGATCATCTCGCGCAGGAGCCGCACGCGGTTCTCGAGGCTGCCGCCATATTCGTCGCCGCGGTGGTTGTAGCGCCTGGCGATGAACTGGAACGGCAGATAGGCGTGGCCGGCATAGACATAGACGATGTCGAAGCCGGCCCGCACCGCGCGCCGGGCAGCCTCGGCCTGCCAGCGCTTGAGATCGGCGATGTCGGCGCGGTCCATGGCGCGGGTCTGCACGGGGTGCAGGTAGTGGAGCGGCACGCCGTCGGGCGAGATCGAGGGCAGGCGGCTGCTGCGATTGTTGGCGTGATGGCCGCCATGCCAGAGCTCGACGCCGGCGAGCGCGCCATGCGCGTGGATGGCGGCGGCCGTCATCGCCATCGCGCGCACATCGTCCTCGTCCCACAGGCTGCAGAAGCGGTAGGGCGCGTCCTCGGCGGTCGGATGGATCGAGCAATATTCGGTGCAGACCACGCCCCAGCCGCCCTCGGCCTTGACGGCGCGCATGGCGGTCACGGTCTTGGGCAGCTCGAAGCCCATGCCGCTGCAATGCGGCACCTGGTAGAAGCGGTTCCTGGCCGTGACCGGCCCGATCTTCACCGGCTCGAACAGGATGTCGTAACGCGGATTGCGTGCCATTACCCCTGCCTCATCCCCTCTCGGCACCGCCCTCGGCAGGCCGTGGCGACGCCCCATCCCCTTCGGCCCGGCCAGGATTGCAGCCGGCCATCCGGCAACGACGGCGAGTGGCAGCAAGCCGGCTTCGGACCGAACGAAGCGTCCCCGGCGCTTCGGCCCTGACGAGCCGATCTTCTCGGGCTGGCGGAGACTAGCGCGGACCGCGTCGGTTGGCGAGCGGACCGGAGGAGGATTGGGCGGGCGGCGGGGGCTCGTCCTCGTCGAACAGGATGCGCTCGGCCGCGCCGTCGAGATCGTCGAACTGGCCGCTTCGAAGCGCCCACATGAAGGCGCCCAGGCCCAGGAGCCCCAGGCCCAGCGCGATCGGGATCAGATAGATGAGGCCTTCCATGGCTCGTGCCCCTCGCCTTCGCGCTCTCCTATGATTTGCGCTCGCGCAGGCCGAGCCGCAAGGCGTTGCCGGTGACGACGAGCGAGGAGGAGGACATGGCGATCGCCGCCACCAGCGGCGTCACGAAGCCCAGGATCGCCAGCGGCACTGCAAGAAGATTATAGCCGAACGCCATCAGGAAATTCTGCCGGACGAGCGCGCGGCAGCGCCGCGCCACGGTCAGGAGCTCGATGGCGGCGGCGAGCTGCACGCCCTGGAACACCGCGTCGGCCGAGGTCTGGGTGATGTCGGCGGCACTCGAGGGCGAGAGCGACACGAAGGCGGCCGCCAGGGCCGGCGCGTCGTTGAGCCCGTCGCCCACCATCAGGACCTTGCGTCCCTCGGCGGCCAGCGCCTCGAGGCGATCGGTCTTGTCGGTCGGGCTCATGCCCGCCTTCCAGTCGGTGATGCCGAGCGTCCAGGCCACCTGCTTGACCGTGGCCTCGCGGTCGCCCGAAAGCAGTTCGATCTTCAAGCCCCGGCGCTTCAGGCCCGCGACGGTCTCGATCGCGTCGGGGCGGAGCTGATCGACGAAAGCGAAGCAGACCGGTGTTTCGCCCGGCCGGGTCAGCCACAGCTCGGGCCCCCCAACCGGACGGGCATCTTCTGGCTGGCCCTCCCCCGGCTCGCCCTCATGGACGCCGCACCAGCGCCGGCTGCCGAGCCGGATCTCGCCCTCGGGTCCCGCCAGCGCCAGCCCCATGCCGGGCATCTCCTTCACGCCGCGCGCTGGCTGCACGGCCGGCACCGCGCGGGCCAGCGCGCGGGCCAAGGGGTGCTTGCTGTTGGCGGCGAGCGAGGCGGCGAGCATAAGCGCCGCCGGATCGATCCGCTCGCGCTCGACCAGCTCCGGGCGGCCCAGCGTCAGCGTGCCGGTCTTGTCGAACACCACCGTGTCGATTTCGGCCAGCCGCTCCAGCGCCGTCGCCGACTTCAGGAGAATCCCGCGGCGCATGAGCCGGCCGCTCGCCACCACCTGCACTGCCGGCACGGCGAGGCCGAGCGCGCAGGGGCAGGTGATGATGAGCACGGAGGCCGCGATCAGCAGCGCCGGCTGCCAGGCGAGGCCCACGAGAAACACCCAGCCGAGGAAGGTCACGAGCGCGGCCAGATGCACGACCGGCGTATAGGCGCGCGCGATGCGGTCGGCGAGCGCGACATAGCGGGCGCGGCGCTGCTCGGCCGCCTCGAGCAGCCGCACGATGCCGGCGAGCAGCGTGTCCTCGCCGACCTCGACCACCTCGATGCGCAAGGGGGCGGCCAGATTGACCGTGCCGGCGAAGACGCGGGCGCCGGGCTCCACCCGGGCCGGCAGGGTCTCGCCGGTGACGAGCGACATGTCGAGCTCGGACCTGCCCTCGCGCACGCGGCCGTCGACGGCGACGCGCTCGCCCGGCGCCACCAGGAGCGTCATGCCCGGCACCACCTCGCGCACCGGCAGGATGCGCCGCTCGCCCGTGCCCATCAGCACGGTCACGGCCTGCGCGCCCAGCGCCAGCAGACGCTGGGCCGCCGAGCGCGCCTTGCCGCGCGCGCGCCGGTCGAGATAGCGGCCCAAGAGCAGGAAGAACAGCAGCGAGACGGCCGAATCGAAATAGGCATGCTCGCCGCCGGTGACGGTCTCGAACACGCTGATGCCCGCGGTGAGCACGACGCCCACCGTGATCGGCACGTCCATGTTGGTGCTGCGCTTGGCGAGCGCGGCGAACGCCGATCTGGCGAAGGGCCGGATCGCGTAGGCGATGGCGGGCAGCGCGATCAGGGCCGAGAACCAGTGCATGAGGTCGCGCGTGGCCGGCCCCATGGCCTGGACGTGACCGGCCCAGATCGAGACCGATAGCAGCATGATGTTGGCGGCGGCGAAGCCCGCCACCGCCATGGCGCGCAGGAGCTCCTTCTCGGCCTTCGTGTCGGCGTCGCCGAGCTCGGCCGGATCGTAAGGCATGAAGCGGTAGCCGAGCTCGGAAGCGGCCGCGACCAGCGGATTGGCGCGCGCGGCCGGCCCGCGCCAGCTCACGACCAGCCGGCGGGTGGTGAGGTTGAGCCGGGCCTCAGTCACGTCGGGCTGGCGCTTGAGCGTAGTCTCGATGCGCTGCACGCAGGCGCCGCAATGGACGCCCTCCGCCATCAGATGCAGCACGAAGCCGTCCGGGCCGCTCTCCTTGGCATAGGCCGAGTAATCGACCGGTGCCTCGTCGCCGGGCCGGGCCTCCGCCGGCGGCGCATGCAGACGGACGACGCTGCCCGTGCTCATTGGGCGAAGATCCGGTCGGTCAGATGGTCGGTGCCGGCGGCGGTGGCGAGATCGAGATCGACGTCCCACTGGCCGCGCAGCGGCAGGGTCAGCTGGGCGGCGTAGCGGCCGGGCGCGTCGGGCTCGAGCGCCGTCTCGACGATGTTCTCGGGTCCGACCGGGCGGCGCAGCCGCGCCTTGACCTCGACACCCTGGAGCGGCTGCCCCAGACGGTCGAGCACCTCGACCTCGAGGCGGCCTTTCGCGGGCACGGCGGGATCGGGCCTCCAGGCGAGCGTCACCGCCCAGCCGAGATCCATCTCGGCCGCCTTCGCCGCGAGGGTGCGGTTGTAAGCGATGCCGCGCTGATAGGCGTTCTCGGTGGTGAGCCCGCTGAAGCTTTCGAGCGCGAACCAGACCAGCACGCCCTGGACCGCGGCGACCACGACGAAGAAGGCAACGAAGGCCCAGGGGATCCAGCGGCTGCGCCGCTCCCCGTCCCCGTCGCTGCCGTCGCTCTTGTCACGTCTTGCGTCCATGACCGCGCTCATGACTGTGGTCCTCTGAAGACCGTGCCGTGACGGGCGGTCTCGCCGCTGGCCTTGTCGGTGAGCACGAAGGTCAGGTCTTCGCTCTCCCCCTCGACCTTGCTGCGAGGCAGGCTTACCAGCACCCGATATGTCGCCACATGATCGGGCTTGGCGGCAAGCGCCCCCTCGGGCCCCGCGCCCACGATCTCGATTCGGGCTCCTTCCGGCTCGCCGACGGTCAGGGCGAATTCGCGCGCCATGCGCCGCTTGTTCAGGATCTTGATGGTATAGGCGTTCTGGATGCTGCCATCCTTGAGCATGACGAAAAGCGGCGCGCGATCGGGCAGCACGTTGATGTCGAGGGTTGAGCGCATCATCAGGCCCACCAGCAGCAGGGCGCTCAGGACCAGCAGCAGCCCGGCATAGGCGATGGTGCGGATACGTACCGGCTTCCAGCGCACCGGCGCCGCTCCGGCCGAGCAGGCCGCGAGATTGCGCGCGGTATCGAAGGCGATCAGGCCGTGCGGCAGCCCGACCTTGTCCATCACGTCGTTGCAGGCGTCGATGCACAGGCCGCAGCCGATGCATTCGAGCTGCGCGCCGTCGCGGATGTCGATGCCCACGGGACAGACGGCGACGCAGGCGGAGCAGTCGATGCAGTGCCCGCGCCCCTCCCAGCTGGTGCCGGCCTTGTGCTTGCCCCTGGGCTCGCCGCGCCATGCCCGGTAGGTGACGACGAGGCTGTCCTCGTCCAGCATCGCGCCCTGGATGCGCGGCCAGGGGCACATATAGGTGCAGACCTGCTCGCGCGCCCAGCCGGCCAGGAGATAGGTCGTCGTCGTGAACAGCCCGACGAAGAAATAGACCGTGGTCGACGCCTCGCCGACGAAGAACTGGCGCACCATGGTGGGCGCGTCGGTGAAGTACATGGCCCATGCGCCGCCGGTGAGGAGCGCGATCACGAGCCAGGCCGTGTGCTTGGCGATCTTCTTGGCGGCCTTGCTCGCGCTCAGCGGCGCCTTGTCGAGCTTCATCCGGGCGTTGCGGTCGCCCTCGATCCAGCGCTCGACCCACATGAAGAGATCGGTCCAGACCGTCTGCGGGCAGGCGAAGCCGCACCAGACGCGGCCGAACAGGCTGGTGGCGAGAAACAGGCCCAGCGCCGCGATGATGAGGATCCCGGTGAGGAAATAGACTTCCTGCGGCCAGATCTCGATCCCGAAGAAATAGGCGCGCCGGGCCGGCAGGTCGATCAGCAGGGCCTGGTCCGGCGCATTGGGCCCCCGATCCCACCGGAGCCAGGGGGCCGCATAGTAGATGCCGAGCAACGCCACCAGCATCGCCGTCTTGAGACGCCGCAGCGTGCCGGTCACCTTGCGCGGATAGACGCGAATGCGTCCGACATAAAGAGGCTCGGCCCTCTGCTCGCGTCGCGAGAGGACCGGTTCGTCCTTGACCGGCTCCTGAATCATCGTCTCAGCCATCGTTCCGCCCGAACGACGATCGCCCGTCCCCCCGGGGGCGCCGGCGTTGCTGTTGGTGTCCTTACCTGCCGCTCGTCAGTGGCAGCCCGGCGCCCGGTTCACTGGCCGCCGCCCAGCGAATGCACATAGACGGCGACCATGCGCTGCTGCGCTTCCGTGAGGCGGCCCTGCCAGGAGGGCATCACGCCCATCTTGGGCTGCGTCACCTGCGCGATGATCGCGGCCTTGCTGCCGTCGCCGTACAACCAGATCGCGTCGGTCAGGTTGGGCGCGCCGAACTCCGGCAGCCCCTGGCCCTTGTCGCCGTGGCAGGCCGCGCAATTGTCGGCGAACAGCGGCTTGCCCCGGTCGGCCGCCGCGGCATCGGTCGAGCGGCCGGACAGCGACAGCACATATTCGGCCACATCGGCGATCTGCGCATTGTCGAGAATAGCATCGGTGCCGAAATTCGGCATCACCGATTGCCGCGAATCCGGGTCGGCGTTGCGGATGCCGTGGCGGATGGTCTGCGCGACCTCGTCGAGCGTGCCGCCCCACAGCCAGTCGTCGTCGGCCAGGGTCGGGAAGCCGCCCGGCCGGCCCGAGCCGCCGAGCCCGTGGCAAGGCGCGCAGTTCTCGTTGAAGGTGGCGCGGCCGCCGGCCATCGCGAAGTTCAAAAGATCGGGATCGGCCTGGATGTCCGCCAGCGACGGCGCCTGCTCGATCCGCTTGACGTACTGGGCCTGGCTCTCGGCAGCGGCGCCGAGCGCCTTGTCCAGCGCCACGCGCTGGTTGTAGCCGAGGATGCCGTCGGTGTGGCCGCTGATCCAGGGGATCGAGGGAAACAACACCCAGTAGATGACCGAGAAGACGATGGTGGCATAGAAGGTGTAGAGCCACCATTTGGGCAGCGGCGTGTTCAACTCCTTGATGCCGTCCCATTCGTGGCCGGTGGTCTCGCGGCCGGTGACCGCGTCGCGTTCCCTGATCGCCATGATCTCTCACCTCTTCCCCGCCGCGTCGTCGCCGCTATCGTCAACGAGCGGAATGCGGGCGTGCGCCTCGAGCTCGTCGCGCCGCTTGGGCCAATAGACCCACAAGACGATGCCGACGAAGAGCAGCGTGAACCAAAGCACCCGGATCGGCGCGAAGAACTCGTGAATCTCCTGCCAGCTCATGGGACGGCCCTCACTGCATCAGGTCTTCGGTGCGGTAGTCGGCGAAATTGACCATGCGACCGAGCACTTGCAGATAGGCGATCAGCGCGTCCATCTCGGTCAACCGCGTCGGGTCGGCGTCGAAGCCGCCCGTCGCCGCCTTGGGATAGCGGGCGAGAAGGCCCGAGGTGTCGGCGTTGGGATCGGCCTGGGCCGCCATATCGGCCGCCGCATCCGCGATCATCTCGTCGGTGTAGGGCACGCCGACGATGCGCAGCGTCTTCAGGTCGTCCGCGATGGTCGAAGGGTCGAGCTCGCGCGCCGCCAGGAAGGCGTAGGAGGGCATGATCGATTCCGGCACCACGCTGCGCGGGTCCATCAGATGCGCCCGGTGCCAGTCGTCCGAGTACTTGCCGCCGACACGCGCGAGATCGGGTCCGGTGCGCTTGGAGCCCCACTGGAAGGGATGGTCGTACATGCTCTCGGCGGCGAGGCTGTAATGGCCGTAACGCTCGGCCTCGTCGCGGAACGGCCGGACCATCTGGCTGTGACAGACGTAGCAGCCCTCGCGGATATAGATGTTGCGGCCCGCGAGCTCGAGCGGCGAGTAGGGGCGCACGCCCTGCACCTTCTCGATCGTGGATTCGATGGTGAACAGCGGCGCGATCTCGACGATGCCGCCGATCGACACCGTGATCAGGACCAGCACCAGCATCAGGAGGATGTTGGTCTCGACCTTGGCATGGGAGATCATGACCCCGTCCTCCTCAAGCCTTGGCGCCCGCGAGCGGACGCGCCGGCTCGGCTTCGAGCGCCGGGCCTTCCTTCACGGTCTTCCACAAGTTGTAGGCCATGATGAGCGCGCCCAGCAGGAACAGCACGCCGCCGCCCGCGCGGATGATGTAGAAGGGATGCATGGCGGCCACGGTCTCGATGAACGAATACTGCAGGAAGCCGAGCTCGTCGTAGGAGCGCCACATCAGGCCCTGCATGATGCCCGACACCCACATCGCGGTGATGTAGAGCAGGATGCCCACCGTCGCGATCCAGTAGTGATAGCTGACGAGCTTCGAGGAATAGAGGCCCCGGCGCTGCCACAGGCGCGGCACCAGGAAATAGACCGCGCCGAAGGAGACGAAGGCGACCCAGCCGAGCGCGCCCGAATGGACATGGCCGATGGTCCAGTCGGTATAGTGGCTGAGCGCGTTGACCTGGCGCACCGACATGAGCGGGCCCTCGAAGGTGCTCATGCCGTAGAAGGCGACCGAGGTGACGAGGAAGCGCAGGACCGGATCGGTCCTGAGCTTGTCCCAGGCGCCCGACAGCGTCATCAGGCCGTTGATCATGCCGCCCCAGGACGGCATCCACAGCATGACGGAGAAGGTCATGCCCAGCGTCTGCGCCCAGTCGGGAAGGGCGGTGTAGTGCAGGTGGTGCGGGCCGGCCCAGATATAGAGGAAGATCAGCGCCCAGAAATGGACGATCGAGAGCCGGTAGGAATAGACCGGCCGCTCGGCCTGCTTGGGCACGAAGTAGTACATGATGCCGAGGAAGCCGGCCGTGAGGAAAAAGCCCACGGCGTTGTGGCCGTACCACCACTGCGTCAGCGCGTCCTGGACGCCGGAGAAGAGCGAATAGCTCTTGGCGCCGAAGATGCTGACCGGCACCGACAGGTTGTTGACGATGTGCAGGATCGCGATCGTGACGATGTAGGCGAGATAGAACCAGTTCGCCACGTAGATGTGCGGCTCGCGCCGGTTCACGATGGTGCCGACATAGACGACGAAATAGACCACCCAGACGAGCGTCAGCCACAGATCGACGTACCATTCGGGCTCCGCATATTCGCGTCCCTCGGTGATGCCGAGCACGTAGCCCGACGCGGCCAGCACGATGAAGAGCTGGTAGCCCCAGAACAGGAAGCTCGCCACCGCCGGGCCGCCGAAGAGCGTGGCGCGGCAGGTGCGCTGCACGACGTAGAGCGAGGTGGCGAAGAGGGCGTTGCCGCCGAAGGCGAAGATGGCGGCCGAGGTGTGGACCGGCCTCAGGCGCCCGAAGCTGGTCCATTCGAGGCCGAGATTGAGCGCCGGAAAGGCCAGTTGCAGCGCGATGACCACGCCGACCAGGAAGGCCACCACGCCCCAGAACATGGTGGCGATGGTGAAGGCCCGGATGACGTCGTCATTGTAAGCCGCCGGGCTCGCCGCGGCGATTTTCCCATCCATGCTTCCCTCTCCCCAAAACCCTGCCATAGAACTCGGCCCGATCCGAACCGGCCCGGGCGGTTCTTGCCCGAAAATCATTGTACTGTAAAAAATCGAACAATTCCCCCGCTCGCCGCATTGACATGTATCAAGGGGGCGACCAAGGATTTCTTGCTAGGCAAGACGTTGCGGACCTTAAGGTCAGTGGCGAGCGGGCCACAATCGGACGGCTTGACGCGCGCGACGGTTTGACGCGCGGGACGAAAGCCCGCTTGGAGACGGGCGAAGGAGGCACGCCATGAGCCAGAGCCTCGGCACGGGAGCGATGGAAACGGTGTCCTTGTCGGGCGGCGCTCGCGCCGGGATCCGGCAGGTCGCGCCCGAGCGTCCCTGGGGATGGCTCGCGGAAGGCTGGCGCGACTTTCTCGCCGCCCCCGGCTTCGGCATCGCCTACGGCTTCCTGTTCACGGTCGGCGGCGCGCTCCTGACCTGGCTCTTCTGGCTCCTGGACATCTTCTGGTCGATCCTGCCGATCGCGGCCGGCTTCATGCTGGTGGCCCCGGTTCTGGCGGTCGGCCTTTACGACACCAGCCGACGGCTCATGCTGGGCGAGCGGGTGACGAGCCGCGAGGCGTTCCATTCCTGGATTCCTTACGTGAAGCGGCTGGCGCCGATGGGGCTGGTGCTGACGCTGTTCCTGCTCGCCTGGGTGCGGGTGGCGCAGCTCGTCTTCGCGCTCTTCTTCAGCCAGAACCCGCCGCGCCCGGATCCGCTCTATGTCGTCGACTTGTTCCTGTCGCCGACCAGCATTCCGTTCCTGGTCGTGGGCTTCGCCATCGGCGGGGTGCTGGCGGCCTTCGTGTTCGCCATCAGCGTGGTGTCGATCCCGGCCATGGTCGATCGCGACATCAACGTGATCTCCGCCATCGGGCTCTCCTTGCGGGTCGTGCGCCGGAATTTCTGGGTGATGGCGCTGTGGGCCTGGCTCATCGCGCTCTTCGCCGGCGCCGGCATCGCCACGCTCTATCTCGGGCTCATGGTGACGCTGCCGATCCTCGGCCACGCCACCTGGCACGCCTATCGCGATCTCGTCGTCTGGGAAGACTGAGCGACCGCCCTCGCATCCACGACATCGCCAATTCGAAGGATCGGCTCATGAACACCACGCTCGCCTGGATCGTCGGCGGCTTGATCGCCATCCTCGGCCTCGTCGGCCTGTTTCTCGCCGCGGGCGCCAAGGACGGCGGCATCTACCTGTTCGGCCTGCTGCTGTTCCTGTTCGCGGTGCTGTTCGACTTCGGCCTGATCAAGCGCGGCACCGGCGGCCCGCGCTGACGCCCCACGCGCTCCACCTCTCCCTGTCATGCCGGAAGCGGCGAAGCCGCTGTCCGGCATCCATGATCACGGGCCCTGCCCTGTGCGAGCTCGGCGCTGTTCGTGATCCTGGATTCCGGGCCTCCGCGCTCTCGCGCTTCGCCCGGAATGACAAGCGGAAGTGATCGCCCCCTCCCTGTCGGCCGTGCTGCGCCATCGGATCCGATCTGCTAGGCTCCGATCCCGCAACGCTCGGGGTTTTCGCTCATGCAGACCATTTTCGTCATGGTGAAATGCGATCTCGGCCGCGCCTACGAGGTTGCGGACGAGGCGGTGCAGACGATCGACCAGGTCTCGGAGGTGCATTCGATCTCCGGCCAGTACGACCTGCTGCTCAAATGCTTCCTCGGCGATGGCGCCGACATCGGCCATTTCGTGACCGAGCAGATCCAGCGCCTGCCGGGCGTGCGCGACACCTTCACGCTGATCGCGTTCAAGGCCTTTTCCTGATCTCCCGACGCTCGGGCGCGCGCGACCGATCTACGCGAGCGGTTCGCCCGGCTACCAGTGCCAGAAGAGCAGCCACCAGCCGCTATCGCCGACGAGGGCCGCCGCGGCCACGCAGGTCACGGCGAGGCCGCGGGCCCTGCCTGCGGTCCAGAGCCCGACCACCCGCCAGGCGAGCCAGACCGACCAGAGCGTGGCGCCGGCGAGCAGCAGCGCGCGCAGATCGTCGACCCAGGCGAGGCGCAGGCCCTCCTCCTCGAGCAGCGTCACGGTCAGGGCCGAGAGGCCCAGGAACACGCCGCAGCCGGCGAGCGGCAGAAGCGTCTGCGCCAGGTGATGGAAACGCTCGGCCGACCAGCGGCCGGCGAGCCGGGTGCCGAGCGCCAGAAGGCCGGCGAGCGCGGTCCCCAGCGCCAGCGCGGTGGCCGCGACATAGGCCAGCAGCAACGCGCCGTCGAGCAGGGTCAGCACGTCGTTGCGGTCGGGATAGTCGGTCAGGAGCCACCAGGGCGCCGCCGTCTCGAGCGGCCAGAGGATGCCGCGGTCGACGAGCCAGGCGGCGGCCGCCTGCTTGATCGCGACGTACCAGGGGCTCGACGACCAATGGAAGGCGCCGACCGCGATCCCCATGAGGCCGAACAGGATGAGCGCGGTCTCCCACGGGTTGGTGTGCCGGCCGGCGACCTCGACGATCTCCTGGTTGGGCGAGCGCCAGCCAAGCTCGATCGCGCCGCGAAAGCCGCTGCAGCGCCCGCACATGTGGCAGAGGCTCGCCCCTTCCATGGTGCGGATCGGCACGAGCGGCGCGCAGTTGACGGGCCTCAAGCCCGTGCCGCCCGCCGCCTGCGAAGCCGCCCAGGCCTCGCGGTCGACGCGGAACCGGAGCGGCGCCAGCTTGGCCAGGAGCGCGAACACGCCGCTCACGGGACAGAGATAGCGGCACCAGACCCGCTTGTTGCGGCCGTAGAGGTAGCCCACCGTCATGGCGGCCAGTGTCGAGCCGCCCAAGATCAGCAGCGTCGGCTTCGGATATTGATAGACGCTCACCATCTGCCCATAGACGGTGGTGAGCGCGAAGGCGACGAAGGGCCACCCCGCCCAGGTGAGCCAGCGCGGGATGGCACGGCCGCGCCCGACCCGGCTCGCCGCTTCGGTGAGCGCGCCCTCGGGACAGAACAGCCCGCACCAGGCGCGCCCGACCAGGACCATGCTCAGAAGCACGAAGGGCCACCACAGGCCCCAGAACAGGAACTGGGCGAAGCTGGTGAGATCGGTCCAGATGCGGGCGGTGCGGTCGGGCAGCGGCAGCAAGGCCGGGGTGACCACGAGGACGAGATAGAGGGCGACGACCGCCCACTGCGCGCGGCGGATCGCGGCCTGATGGCGCTGCAGCCAGTCGCCGGCCTCGCGCGCGAGCGCGCCCGCGCGCGAGGCTGAGGCGGCGACGTCGAGGCCGGCCATCAGGCGGGTTTCTGCACGCCTGCCGTCGTTCGTGACAGTCCCCAGACCACCAGCAGCCAGTAGCCGCCATAGACCAGGAGGGCGATGAGGTCGGGGCGCGCGCGATAGCCGGTCAAGGCCGAGACGAGGCCGCCGACGGTGCCCGAATCGTCGAGCAGGAACGAGCTGTCCCAGAGCGGTCCGGTGGCGTCGGGAATGAGGCCGAGCGAGACCAGATGGTCGACCCCGGTCATGACCAGCGAGAGCGCCAGGAACAGCAGCATGATCTCGGTCGCGCGGAAGAACAGGCGCCAGGAAAGGCGCCGGCCGCCATATTGCAGGAGCCAATAGGTGAGAAGCGCCGCCGCGAAGCCGAAAATGACCGCCGCCACGGTCGGCGCCGACCCGGCCGAGCCGGCGGCGAGGATGCCGTAGAGGAACACCACCGTCTCGCTGCCTTCGCGCGCCACGGCCAGCATGGCGAGCACCAGAAGGCTCCAATGGCGTGCGTCGCGCCGCGCATGCTCGAGCCCCTCTTCCAGCTCGCGCTTCAAGGTGCGGCCGTGCCGGCGCAGCCAGAAGATCATCTGCAGGATCAGGGCGGCGGCGATCACCACCATGCCGGCCTGGAAATAGTCCTGGGCCTCGTCGGGCAGGGCCTCGCTGAAGCCCATCAGCAAGGCGCCCAGCAGCACGGCCAGGGCCAGCCCCGCCAGCACGCCCAGCCACAGAAAGCGCCGCCCCTTGATCGCGAGCGCGCTGTCGGCCTGGCGGGCGAGCCAGGCATTGAGAATGCCGATGACGAGGAGCGCCTCGACGCTCTCGCGCCAGATGACGAAGGCTATCTGTCCAAGCTGTCCGCCCAAGGGCGCTCTCCTGTCACGCTATTTCGCCACCAGGACGGCGTTGCCGGCGTCCGGATGGAACTCGTCGAAGAACTGATATTCGCCGGGCTTGAGGGCACGGATGACGATGGAGGAGGTGGTGCCCGGCGCCAGCACCTTCTCCTTGCGCAACTCCTTGCTCTCGAATTCGACCGGCGTCGTGCCGCTGTTGACGACCTCGAGCTTGATGTCCCGGTTCGCCGGCACCTCGAGGCGCATCGGCGCGATGGTGCCGTCCTTGAGCTCGACGCGGAACACCGGCGGATCCTCCGCGCGTGCGGAGGCGAGCGGCAGCGCCACGATGGACGGCGCCGTGGCGATCGTGACGATCAAGGCGGAGGCGAAATTACGCATGATCATGATGGTGATGCTCCTTTGCGCCCGAAGCGGCGCCATCGGTTTCTCGGATCTTTTTTGGCCCGGGCCACGGGTCGGCAGGCTCAATAGCCCCCCTTCTTGCCCGTGCCGGCGAAGGTGAACTCGTACTCGGCCTTGAAGGGCTCGAACCAGGGCGCGACGCCGGTCTCCTTGTCGACATGGCGGCCGAACATGGCGCGCGGGTCGGCGCCGGGCGGCGTCACCTCGAGAACGAGCCTGTATTTGCCCATGCCCGGCAGCTTCAGGTTGTCGCCGTAATGCGGGCCGTCGTCCGCGACCATGGGCATGAGCTCGCCCTTCAGCACCTCGCCGCTGTCGAGCCTGATCAGCTCGTAGCGGACCGCCAGATAGGGCATCCAGTCGCCCTCGGCGAAGCCGTTGGGATTGTCGCCGGTGGCGCGAATATCGGCCTCGAGATGGATGTCGGAATCCGCGGCCGCGCGCATCATGCCCGGCGGGTCCATCTCGATCGGCTGCAGATAGACCGCCGCCACCTCCATGCCGCCCTCGAGCTTCGGCTCGCCGATCGGATATTCCAGCGCCGACGCCAAAGGGGCCGAGCCGATCAAAGCCGAGGCCGCCAAGGCCGCCGACACCGCCAACGAACGCATATTCGCGAAACTCCCTCGTGACCCCTCGCTCGCCGAAGGCCGGATGCCCCGCCCGGCGATGCGAATGAAAATGAGAATTACTCGCAATTAGGCCATTCGTCAAGTGACATCGCAAAGCCGCTGGGGATCAGGAAATCCGCCACGCCAGCCGCTCCCGCCGAAACTCGCATCCCGCCCGTTCTGCAATTCGGAATTATTGGCTGAAGCGGCGGTGCCGGTCGATGTGACCCGGTGCCGCGCCGGCTTTCGCACCGGCCGGGCCCACGCCGGCTCTACCGCCGGCAGCGGCCGGCGGATGCAGCCCGGCTCGCTCGGGGCGCCCGGCCGGCTTCGATCCGCCCGGAAAGAAAACGCCGCCCGGAGGGGCTGCCCCCGGGCGGCGCTCTTCTCGAGCCTTGTGGCGTGTTCGGGCGGGGTCAGCGCTTGGCGCGGCCGACCAGCTTCCAGGCCGCCGGCAGGATGCAGGCGCCGAGCGCCACCTTGAGCGCATCGCCGACGAGGAAGGGCACGAGGCCGTACTTGATCGCGTCCGAGCCGCCGATCTGGATGGTGAGCCAGGCGAGGCCCAGCGCATAGATCACCAGATTGCCCAGCACCATCGCGGCGCCCGCGCGGAAGATCGAGCGGTCCCAGCCGCGCTGGGCGAGCCAGCCGCAGAGCGACGCCGCCACCACGAAGCCCGCGAGATAGCCGGCCGTGGGCCCATAGAGATGCTGGATGCCGCCGCCCTCGCTCCAGCTCCCGGCCAGCACCGGCAGGCCGACGGCGCTTTCGGCCAGATAGAGCAGCATGGTCGCCCCGCCGAGCTCCCAGCCATAGGCGACGCCGAGCACGAGCACGACCAGGGTCTGCATCGTGATCGGAACCGGATAGAGCGGCACCTGGATCTTGGCCGAGAGCCACAGCGCGACGGTGCCCAGCACCATCAGCGTGACGGCGCGAACGGCCTTGGATGCGGTCTGGGCCGGCCAGAGCGCGCCGGCGAGCGTGGGTTGCAGAGACTGAGCGGCCTGCATCGGAATCCATCCTCCCTAAGAATGCACAAGAGACGCGGCGCCTCTGCCCCTCGAAAGGGGCCGGCCGCCCGGGCTCGGGAAGCCCTTGTAACGCAAGCGAACCGGCCGCGCCAAGGGGGCGATCGCGGGGAACTGCAAGTGCCTCCTCATGATTCGACAGGCTCACCATGAGGCGGAAACTATTCCGGGCCCTCACTACCAGGCAGCCGCACGTGAGTCTTCGTTCGCGCGGCCGCCCCGCCAACCGGCAGGGGGCTACACCGTCGCCGCACCGGCCGCGTTGTAGGTGATGTGGCAGAAGTCGCGGAAGGCCTTGGCGCAAGGGTCGAGCTTGGCGCCGCGCTTCCAGGCCAGGCCCACATCCATGGACGGGACATAGTCGTCGACGAGGCGCGCCTCGATGCGGTCGCCTTCGAGCGACCAGGGCCGATAGACCATGTCGGAGAGAATGGCGACGCCGGCACCGGTCGCCACCATGCTGCGCACCGCCTCCACCGAGGAGGTGCGGAAGACGATGTTGGGCCTGAGGCCGCGCGGCGTCCAATAGGCCAGCGCGGTCTGCTCGGCCTCGTCGATCAGGAGCATGATGTAGGGCTCGGGCGCGATGTCGGCGAGCGTGACCCGGCCGGCCTGGTTGAGCGGATGGTTCGCCGGCAGCCAGAGGCGGCGCTTCGACTGGATCAGCACCTCGGTGTCGATCTCCGCCGCATTGCGCAGATTCGAGGTCAGGATGACGGCCAGATCGACCGAGCCGTCGACGAGGCGCGCCTCGATCTCGCTGCGCGACATCTCGTGGAGCTCGACCTCGATGCCGGGAAAGCTGCGGCGAAAGCGCGCAAGCGGCGCGGGCAGGAAATAGCCGGCGACCGTGTAGGTCATGGCGATCGCGACGCGGCCCTCGAGATCGGGGCGCACCTGGCGCGGCGCGCGCAGCGCCTCCTGCACCGCCGCCGTCACATTGCGCGCATGGAGGAGAAACTGGCTGCCTTCCGACGTGAGCCTTACGCCGCTGGCCTGACGGCGAAAAAGCTGCGCACCCGTCTCCCGCTCCAAGGCCTTGATCGCCTCGGTCACCGCCGATTGCGACACGCCCAGGGCCGAAGCCGCGGCGGACACCTTCCCGGCCTCCGCGGTGGCGAGGAAGTAGCGAATTTGGCGCAGCGAAATGGACATCTGATTTTTCGATAAAGAAGACACAGTTTTTGCGATTTTACAATATCCTGTCGCTGCGCAAGGATCGGACCGCAACCGCTGGCCGGCCGACCAAAAAGGCCGGAAAGCACAGAGGGAGGTTCACAATGAGGAATTCACGAAAGGCGGCGCTGGTGGCCGCGGCCGGCGCTTTTGCCTTGGCGCTCTCGGCCGGCGCTGCAACTGCGAAGGAGTGGTACCCGTTCCCGGTCCAGGTCTGGGATCCGCCCTTCAACATGGATAGCCCGCGCAAGGACATCGAGTACACGCCGCTCGAGAAGGCCGACAAGAAATGGGACATCTGCGTGTCCTTCCCGCACATGAAGGACGCCTACTGGATGGCCGTGGACTATGGCGTGGTCGAGGAATCGAAGGATCTCGGCGTGAAGATGACGCTGGTCGAGGCGGGCGGCTACACCAACCTCAACAAGCAGATCTCGCAGATCGAGGACTGTGTGGCGGCCGGCGCCCAGGGTGTCGTGATCGGCGCGATCTCCTATGACGGCCTCAACAACCTTGTCTCCGAGCTGAAGAGCAAGGGCGTTCCCGTCATCGACGTGATCAACGGCATGTCCTCGCCCGACCTCGCGGCCAAGTCGCTCGTCTCCTTCGGCGAGATGGGCTACATGGCCGGCGCCTATCTCGCCAAGCTGCATCCCAAGGGCAGCGGCAAGGTCCAGGTCGCCTGGTTCCCGGGCCCGCCGGGCGCGGGCTGGGTCGAGGCCGGCAACAAGGGCTTCCTCGACGCGGTCAAGGACAGCGACATCGAGGTGGTCGACACCAAGTACGGCGACACCGGCAAGGAGGTGCAGCTCAAGCTGGTGGAGGACACGCTCGAGGCCTATCCGGACATCAAGTACATCGTCGGCACCTCGCCGACGGCGGAAGCCGCGATCGGGCTGCTGCGCGACCGCGGGCTCGAGGACAAGATCAAGGTGCTGGCCTACTACTTCACCCCGGGCGTCTATGAGGGCATCAAGGCCGGCCGCATCATGGCGGCGCCGACCGACTCCGCGGTGATCCAGGGCCGCATCGCCATCGACCAGGTGGTGCGCATCCTGGAGGGCAAGCCCTACGAGAAGCATGTCGGGCCCAAGCTCTATGTCATCGACAGCTCGAACGTGAACACGTTCGACCGCGCCTCCTCGTTGGCGCCGGACGACTTCAAGCCGACCTTCACGGTCGAGTGACGTCGCCGGCTCCTGCGGGCCGACACAAGAGAGGTCTGCCGCAAGTGACGACCAAACTTGCGGAGCCGGCCGGGAGCCCGCCCGAGGGCGGGCTCCCGCTGCTCCGGCTCGAAGCCGTCAGCAAGCAGTTTCCGGGCGTGCTCGCCCTCGACCGCGTCGATTTCGATCTGCGGGCGGGAGAGGTGCATGTCCTGTTCGGCGAGAACGGCGCCGGCAAGTCCACGCTCATCTCGATCGTGGCCGGCGCGCATCAGCCGACCCACGGCCGCATCCTGTTCAAGGGCGAGCCGGTGACGCTCCATTCCGTGCACCAGGCGCGCGGGCTCGGCATCAGCGCCGTGTTCCAGGAGTTCTCGCTGGTGCCCCAGCTCACCGTCGAGGAGAACCTGTTCCTCGGCGCCGAGATGAAGGCCGGGCCCTTCCTCGACAAGCGCGTCATGCACCGGCGCGCCGCCGCGATGCTGGACCGCCTGGGCTTTCCGCTCAATCCCACGGCGCGCGTCGCGCATCTGAGCCGCGCCGAGCAGCAGATGGTGGAGATCGCCAAGGCCTTCCGGTCGGATCTCTCCGTGCTGATCCTCGACGAGCCGACCGCCTCCCTGACCGAGCGCGAGACCGAGCGGCTGTTCGCCCTCATCGCGCAGGCCAAGGCGCAAGGGGTGGGCGTCATCTACATCACGCACCGCCTGGCCGAGATCAAGCGCATCGGCGACCGCATCACGGTGTTGCGCGACGGCAAGTACGTCGCCACGCTGCCCGCGGCCGAAGCCGGCGAGACCCGGCTGGTCGAGCTCATGACCGGGCGCGTCATCACGCAGATATTCCCCAAGGTGAGCTACCAGCCGCGCGAGCTGGTGCTGGAGACCGAGCGTCTCACCACCGCCGACGGCACCGTTCGCGACGTCTCGATCGCGGTCAGGGCCGGCGAGATCGTCGGGCTCGCAGGGCTGGTCGGCTCCGGCAAGTCGGAGGTGGCGCGAGCCTGCTTCGGCATCGAGCCGGTGGCCTCGGGCCGCGTGCATTTCCTCGGGGCGGACGCGACCCATGCGAGCCCGCGCCAGATGCTCGATCGCGGATTCTTCTACCTGCCGCCCGATCGGCGCGCCGAGGGGCTGGTGATGGGACGGGGGCCACGCGAGAACATCGCGCTGCCCGCGCTCCACGACGCGGCCTTCTCCGGCCCGCTCTTCCTCAGGCGGCGCGCCGAGAGGGCCAAGGCCCAGGCGCTGGCCAAGCGGCTCAACCTGCAGCCGCTCAATATCGAGCGCGCCGTGGAGCATTTCTCCGGCGGCAACCAGCAGAAAGTGCTATTGGCCAAGGCGCTCACGCGCGAGGTGAAGCTGTTCGCGTTCGACGAGCCGACGGTGGGCGTGGATGTCGGCACGCGCGTCGCCATCTACGAATTCATCCGCGAGCTGTGCGAGGCGGGCGCGGCGGTGCTGCTGATCTCCTCGGATCTGCCCGAGATCCTGCACCTGACCAACCGCGCCTATGTCATGTATCGCGGCACTCTGCGCGCCGAGCTCAAGGGCGCGGACATCACCGAGGACAAGGTGCTGAGCTATTTCTTCGAACGGGAGGCGGCGTGATGCGGGCCGATCAGGAAGAGGGCGCGGGCGGGGCGCGCACGGCCAAGGAATGGATGCAGACGGCGTTCGTGCGCCTGGGCGTGCTGCCCTTCCTCCTCGTCATCGCCGTGATCGTGTTCACGCTGATGTCCGGCAAGTTCCTGTCGACGCAGAACCTGGTGAACGTGGCGCGGCAATCCACATATCTGACCATGGTGGCGATGGGGCAGATGCTGGCGCTCTTGACCGGCGGCTTCGACCTCTCGGTCGGCACCATTCTCGCCCTCACCTCGGTGGTGGGCGCCATGGCGATGGCGGCCGTGGTGGCGGTCTATCCCGATGCGGTCGTGCTCGCCATCGCGGTCGGCATGATCGCGGGTATCGCCGCCGGCACCGCCATCGGCGTCGCCAACGGCATCGGTGTGGCGCTCTTCAACGTCTCGCCCTTCATGATGACCCTCGGCATGGCCTCGATCGGGTTCGGCATCGCCCTGTTTCTGACCGGCGGCGTGCCGGTCTACGGCATGCCCGACGCGTTCGGCAAGGTGCTGGGCTTCGGCCAGTGGTTCGGCGTACCGGCGCCGATCTACGTCACGGTCGCGTTGATCCTGTTCATGTACGTGCTGCTCAACTGGACGCGCATGGGCCGCTATTTCTACGCCATCGGCGGCAATCCCAAGGCCTCGCTGCTCTCCGGCATCAACACGCGCCTCAACCTGTTCATGGCCTATGTGCTGTGCGCGGCGCTGACCGCGATCTCGGGCATCATGCTGACGGCGCGCCTCGAGACCGGCGAGGCCAATATCGGCGCCACCATGCCCCTGGAATCGATCGCCGCCTGCGTCATCGGCGGCGTCTCCTTGCGCGGCGGCTCGGGCCGGCTCATCAACGTGGTGCTGGGCGCGGTCTTCATCGGCCTGGTGCAGAACGGCATGAACCTGGCGCGCATCGAATCCTATCTGCAGACGGTCGTGATCGGCGCGCTGCTGATCCTCGCCGTGATGGCCGATCAGCTGCGCCAACGCTTCATCGCGAGCCTCAAGGACTGAACGGCATGCTGCGGGCGGCATCGATCGGTCTGGGCTGGTGGTCGGACGAGCTGGCAGGCTCGATCCAGGGCAAGTCCGATGCGCTGCGCATCACCGCCTGCTTCTCCCGCTCGCCCGAGAAGCGCGCGGCCTTCGCGCGGAAATTCGACGCCCGGCCCTGCGACAGCTACGAGGCCGTGCTGGCCGATCCCGCGATCGACGCCGTGATCCTGACGACGCCGCATTCGCTGCACGCGGCCCATGCGATCGAGGCGGCCGCGGCCGGCAAGCATGTCTTCGTCGAGAAGCCCCTCGACGTGAAGGCCGAGGCCGCGGTGCTGGCGGCCGAGGCCTGCCGCAAGGCCGGACGGGTTCTGGCGGTGGGGCACAACCGCCGCTTCGCGCCGGCGGCACTCGCCTTGAAGCGGATGGCGGCGGACGGCAGCTTCGGCACGATCCTCCATGCCGAGGCGCAGTTCTCCACGCCGGGCGCGCTCGGCTACACGCCCGAGCGCTGGCGCGCCAGCCGCAGCGAGAGCCCGGGCGGCGCCATTGCGGGGCTCGGCGTCCATATGATCGACCTGCTGCACTGGCTCCTCGGGCCGGTCCAGGGCGTGCGCGCGCTGGCGAGGCGTCGCGCCGCCAAGGTCGACATCGACGACACCACCAGCGCGCTGTTCGATTTCGCCTCCGGCGCCACCGGCTATCTCGGCACGCTCTTCGCCTGCCCGCGCCAGGGCTATTTCTATCTCTACGGCACCGCGGCCAACGCCTATGCGCGCGTGGACGAGCACGAGCTCATGCTGCAGCGCGCCGGCGCGCCGGCGCCCGAGCCGGTGGCCTTGACGCCGGTCGACACGCTCAAGGCCGAGCTCGAGGCCTTCGCCGCAGCCTGCGCCGGCGGGCCCGCCTTCCCGGTGGCGCCGGCGGAGGCGATCCACACGGTCGCGGTGATGGAAGCGATGGTGGCCTCGGCCGCCAGGGATGGCGCGCCGGTGAAGCCGGCCGCGTGAATTCTGTATGGAATCAGGGCAACCCGATCGGACCCGGAACCGGGGGGCTGGAACCCCGGGGTAAAGATGAAGGAGGAGAAGATGGGACTGGCCATCAACTGCGACATGGGTGAGGCGTTCGGCCTCTATCGCATGGGCGACGACGCCGCGATCATGCCCTACATCACCCTGGCCAATGTCGCCTGCGGCTTTCACGCCTCGGACCCGATGGTCATGCACAAGACGGTGAAGCTCGCCAAGGCGCATGGCGTCAAGGTCGGCGCCCATCCCTCGCTGCCCGACCTGCAAGGCTTCGGGCGGCGCGAGATGAAGATGAACCGCGACGAGCTCGCCGCCTGCATCATCTATCAGGTGGGCGCGCTCAAGGGCTTCCTCGACGCCGAGGGCATGAAGCTCAACCACATCAAGCCGCACGGCGCGCTCTACGGCATGGCGGCGCGCAACGAGGAGGTGGCGCACGCCGTCTGCGACGCCGCCGACGCCTTCAAGGTGCCGCTCATGGGCATGGCCGGCACGCTGCACGAGAAGATCTACAAGGCGCGCGGCCACGTCTTCCTGGCCGAGTTCTACGTCGATCTCGACTACGACCAGACCGGCAAGCTCATCATCACGCGCGAGCACGAAGCGGTCGATCCTCAATACGCGGTCGACCGCACCTTGCGCGCGGTCAAGGAAGGCAAGGTCAAGTCGGTCGAGGGGCCCGACATCCCGATGCGCGCCGACTGCATCTGCGTCCATTCCGACACGCCCGGTGCGGTGGACCTGGCCAAGGCGGTCTATCAGGCGCTGAAGCCGATGTTGAACTAGCCTGCGACGCGCAAGCCGCCCTCATGGTTCGACAGGCTCACCATGAGGGCTTCATCCCGAGGCCCGCCCATGGGCCTCATCCTGAGCCTGTCGAAGGATGAGGCCATGAGAGCATGAAGAAAGTCCTGGTCGCCAACCGCGGCGAGATCGCCTGCCGCGTGATCAAGAGTTGCCGGCGCCTCGGCCTCAAGACGGTCGCGGTCTATTCCGAGGCCGACGCCAAGGCGCTGCACGTGGCCAGCGCCGACGAGGCGGTCGCCATCGGCCCGGCGCCCGCCAAGCAGAGCTATCTCGTCATCGACAACATCCTGAAGGCCGCCAGGGAAACGGGCGCCGACGCGGTGCACCCGGGCTACGGCTTCCTGGCCGAGAATTCCGACTTCGCCAAGGCGGTCGCGCATGCCGGCATGGTGTGGATCGGGCCCACCCCCGAGACCATCGACGACATGGGCGACAAGGAGCGCGCGCGCCTGCTGGCGAAGGCCGCAGGCGTGCCGATCCTCCCCGGATCGGGCCGTTTCTCGCCGGGCAATCCCGACGGGCTCGAGGCCGCGGCCGAGGCGGTGGGCTATCCGCTCCTGGTCAAGGCTGCGGCCGGCGGCGGGGGCATCGGCATGCGCCGGGTCGACGGGCCGGCCGATCTCGCCTCGGTGGTGCAGGCGACGCAGACCCTGGCGGAGAAGTCGTTCGGCGACGGCACGATCTATCTCGAGAAGCTGATCGAGAAGGCGCGCCATATCGAGATCCAGGTGTTCGGCTTCGGCGACGGTCGCGCGGTCCACATGTTCGAGCGCGAATGCTCGATCCAGCGCCGCTATCAGAAGATCGTCGAGGAGAGCCGTGCGCCGAACCTGCCGCTCGAGACGCTGGCGCAGATGGCCGACAGCGCCGCGGCGCTCACGCGCCAGGAGCGCTATCGCGGCGCCGGCACCATCGAGTTCGTGGTCGATGCCGTCACGGGGCACTTCTACTTCCTCGAGATGAACACCCGCATCCAGGTCGAGCATCCGGTGACGGAGATGATCACCGGCCTCGATCTGGTGGGCTTGCAGATCGAGCTCGCGGGCGGCGACCCCTTGCACGAGCTGACGCAGGAGCGCGTCGCCACCAAAGGCCATGCGATCGAGCTCCGCATCTATGCCGAGAACCCGGCCAAGAACTTCATGCCCTCGCCGGGGCCGCTCAAGGCCTTCCGGCTGCCGCCGGAGGAGGGCGGCCTCAGGATCGACACCGGCGTGCGCGAGGGCGATCAGATCAGCTTCCACTACGACCCGATGATCGCCAAGATGATCGCGCACGGGGCGACCCGCACCGCCGCGATCGACCGCATGCTCGAGGCGCTCGAGGCGACGCAGGTCGAGGGGGTGGCGACCAACATTCCGTTCCTGAAGAAGCTCCTGGCGCATCCGGCCTTCCGCGCCGGCGATTGCTGGACCGGGTTCGTCCCGGCCCATGCCGGCGAGCTGCTTCAGGCTTGACGGCGATGCCGGCCCTCATGGTTCGACAGGCTCACCATGAGGACCCCATCCTGAGCCTGTCGCAGGATGAGGTCCGCGTCCGGCGACTTGCGGGCCAGTGAGAAAGAACGAGGGGGAGGTCCTTCGCGATGATCTACGAGGAACCCAGATTCCTGCCCGGCGGCGACCGCTACATGCTGATCGAGTTCGGCAACGAGATGAATCTCGAGCTGAATTTCATGGCCCAGGGCCTGGCGAGCGCCATCGAGCAGAACAAGACCAAAGGCATCATCGAGACGGCGCCCTGCTTCGCCTCGATGCTGATCCACTACGATCCCGATCAGGTCAGCTTCAAGGGGCTGATCGAGGAGATGAAGGAGCTGATCGGCTCGCTCGGGCCCTCGGACGACATCGAGCTCGACAGCCGGCTGTTCTATTTTCCGACCTGCTACCTCGATCCCTGGACCAAGGAGTGCATCGAGGATTACTGCAACAAGATCACGAAGAAGGAATACGACCCCGACTTCGTGGCCAGGCTCAACGGCCTCGAGGACGCCCAGCAGCTGGTGCGGGTGCATTCCGGCACCGAATACTGGGTGGCGTCGCTGGGCTTCTGGCCGGGCCTGCCCTTCATGATGGCGCTCGATCCGCGCTGCGTCATCACCGCGCCCAAATACAATCCGCCGCGCACCTGGACGCCCCAGGGCACCGTCGGCATGGGCGGCGCCTCGACCGCGATCTATCCGGTGGCGACACCGGGCGGCTATCAGATCTTCGCCCGCATCCCGGTGCCGATCTGGGATACCGAGAAGCGCTTCCCGCAGTTCGAGGATTCGATCTGCCTGTTCCGCCCCGGCGACCGGGTCAAGTTCGTGCCGGTGACACCCGAGGAGTTCCTCCATGTCGAGGCCCAGGTGAAGGCCGGCACCTATGTCTACAACGTCGTCGAGTATCAGCGCTTCTCGGTCCGCAACTACAAGGCCTGGGTCAAGACGCTGAACAAGAACGACCGGTTCTGAGAGGAGACCCAGCCATGTTCGAAGTCGTGCAACCCGGTCTCGAAACCTCGATCCAGGACTATCCCGGCCGGCTGGGCTTCTGGAACCAGGGCTTCCCGCCCTCGGGTCCCATGGACAGCTGGTCCTTCCGCCTGGCCAACCTCCTCGTCGGCAACGAGGCGGGGGCGGCCGGCCTCGAATGCCAGTACATGGGGCCGACGCTCAAGTTCCAGCGCGACGGCGTGATCGCCGTCACCGGCGCCGACATGCAAGCGAAGCTCGACGGCCAGCCGGTGCCGTTGTGGGAGAGCATCGCCGTCAAGGCCGGCCAGACCTTGGCGCTGGGACCGGCCAAATCGGGCGTGCGCGCCTATATCGCCTTCGCCGGCGGCATCGACACCAAGCCCTGGCTGGGCTCCCGCTCCACCTTCCACAAGGCCGGCGTGGGCGGCATGGACGGCCACGCGCTCAAGGCCAAGCAGGTGATCCCCGTGGGCACGGGCGTGAAGGGCACGCCGGGCAGGCGGGTGAAGCCCGAGGCGCGGCCGGTCTTCTCGACCGACAAGCGCTGGGAGATCGAGGTGGTGCCGGGCCCCAACGACGACTGGATCGACGCGGAGGGCCAGAAACGCTTCCTCGGGAGCGATTGGAAGCTCTCCTCCAAGAGCGACCGCACCGGCTTCCGGCTCGAGGGCCCGCAATGGACCTTCACCGAGAAGGCTCACAACAAGGCGCCGGAGCACGGCTCGGAGCCCTCCAACATCATCGATCAGGGCTATCCCCTGGGGGCGATCAATCTCGCCGGGCAGACCCCGATCATCCTGGTGAACGACGGGCCGAGCATGGGCGGCTTCATCAACCCCTACACGGTGCCTTCGGCCGCCTTCTGGAAGCTGGGCCAGTCCAAGCCCGGCGACATCTACCGCTTCAAGGCGGTGTCGGTGGACGAGGCGCAAGCGCTGCGCAAGAAGCTCAATGCCGTCTGCACGATGGCGAGCATCGGGTAGAAGGACGAGGGCGGGCAGCGGCGCTCGAATCACTCCCTCCCTACCCTCCCCCGTTGCGGGCTTCACCCGCAATCTTGTTAAGTCGCCGGCGTAGCCGGCCAAGGGGGAGGGGTCGGAAAAACGGTGACCCCCTCCCCTTGCGGGAGGGGGTAGGGGGAGGGGCGGAGGGCGAAGCCGATGGAACGCCCGACGGTTGCGACAACGATTTTCGATCTCAGGGGATGGAGCGAAAGAGATGGCTGAGCAGATTTCGACGATGGTGCCGGGCAATGTGTGGAAGGTGCTGGTGAAGCCCGGCGACAAGGTGAAGGCGGGCGACACGCTTTTCATCCTCGAGGTGATGAAGACCGAGGTGCCGCACACCGCCGAGCAGGGCGGCACGGTCAAGGCCGTCCATATCACGGAAGGCCAGGAGGGTGTGGATGCGGGCGCCCTGGCGGTGGAGATCGAGTAGGGCCACGGGCTTTTCTTCTTCGGTCATGTCCGCGCTCGACGCGGGCATCCGGAGCGATGCGCCCAACAGCGTGACGGCTCATCAGCAGGTCCGGGTCCGCGGGTCGAGCCCGGGGACGGCGAGAGCGACGGGCCTGTGTTGTGCCATGGCTGCGGCGTTGATGACGGCCGTGAGTTCCCCCGCGCTCGCCCAGGCTTGGGCGCCACGCGAGCGGCCGGTCGAAGAGGCCCTGCCGCCAGCCGCCGATCCGGGACGCGCGGCTTCAGCCGAGATCGCCGCCATGATCGAGGCGCAGTGGCGGGCCTTCCTCGCCGAGGACGGCCCCGCCGCCTTCGCCTACGCCTCGCCGCGCCTGCAAGAGACCTATCAGCGCCCATCGAACTTCATGGCAATGGTCGAGGCCGAATACGGCCTCGTCTATCGCGCCCGCGCGATCGAGCCTTTGGACTACGTGACCTACGAGGGCTATCTGGCGCGCCGCGTGGCCGTCACCGGGCCCGGCGGCGAGCGCGCCACGGCCCTCTATCTCCTCGCGCGCATCGCGGATGGAAGCTGGCGCATCGCCGGCTGCCTGCTGTTCCGCCCGGCGCTCCAATCCTAGAATGGCCCCGAAGCGCCGCGGCAAGACCCGCGAACTCCCGTTCTTTCAGTCAACAGGACAGACACGCATGATTCTCTATAACGGGCCCACCAGCCCCTTCGGCCGCACGACGAAAGTGACGATGCTCGAGCTCGAGCTGCCGGTCGAAGAGAAAGTGGTCGACGTCTACACGGCCGACTTCCTCGATCACAAGAACCCGCTCCGGCAGATCCCGACGCTGGAGCTTCGGGACGGCACGGTGATCTACGACAGCCGCGTGATCTGCCGCTATTTCGACAGCGTCTCGAGCAAGGACACGCTCTATCCCGAGGCCGATCTGTGGGGCGTCGAGACGCGCACGGCGCTCGCCATCGGCATCATGGAGGCGGGGCTGCAGCGGCGCATGGAGATCCTCAGGCCCGAGGGCGAGAAGAGCCCGGGCTTCATCCAGAAGCTCGAAACGCGCATCGACCGCGCTCTCGATCATCTGGAGAAGCTCGTCGACAAGCTCGCCGTCAAGGCCCTGACCATGGACCAGATCGTCGCGGCCTGCGCGCTCGGCTACACCGACTTCCGTTATGGCGACGGCTGGCGCAAGCGTTGCCCGCGGCTCGATGCCTGGTCGCGCGACTTCGCCAAGCGACCTTCCATGCAGGCGACCGAGCCGAAATAGGCGGGGGCGGAAACGGGCCGAGCGGGCGCGAACGGGCGGGCGGATGGAAACGAGTTTGAAAGAAACCGCCGCAGCGCTATTTAATTCTCATCGGCTCGGGCTCGCTCGCCCGGCGCCCGACCGCGCCCGCAGCGATGGCGCGATCGGTTGACCCGACATCGGCGCAGCGGCATGGCCATCTGGCGGGACATTGTGAAGACGACCTCGCCGATGGTGCGCAAGCTCCACGACTATTGGCAGTCCAAGCGGGCGGGCCGCGCCTTGCCCGATCGCGCCGACATCGATCCCGCGGAGCTGAAGCCGCTGCTGCCCTATCTGATCGTGGCCGAGGTCGTCGAGCCGCCCTTTCGCATCCGCTATCGCCTGATCGGCACCAAGATCGCCGCGGTGTCGGGGCTCGATTTCACCGGGCGCTATCTGGACGAGCTCCTCGCCGCCGATCTCGAGAATCGCTGGCACGAGTATTATCTCGAAGCCCGCGACACGCGCGCCCCGGTGCTGGGCGAGGTCGAGGTGCCCACCCTCCATGGCGATCTGTTTCGCTACGAGTTCGGCATCTTCCCGCTGACCAAGGGCGGCGATGCCGTGGTCCAGTTCATCGCCATCGAGGACTATGGCGGGCGCGAGCCGCGCTTGAAGGAAATCGAGGACAAGGTCGCGCCCTGGCGGGAGCGCAAGACGCCGCGCTGACGGGCCGCCGCTCATCCGAACAGGCGGTCGCCGAGCAGCACGGTGAGACCCAGGATCGCGAAGATCGCGGCCGCGATCAGGCGCACCCAGCGCGGATCGATCCTGTCGGCCGCCGCATGGCCGAACAGCACGGCCGGCACGTCGGCGATCATCATGCCGGCGGTGGTGCCGATCACGACCGGGACCACGGTCTCGAAGCGCGCCGCCAGCGCCGCCGTCGCGATCTGGGTCTTGTCGCCCATCTCGGTCAGGAAGAAGGCGACCGCCGTGGCGAGGAAGGCGCCGCCCGCGGCCGTGTTTCGCACCTCCTCCGCCTCGATCTTGTCGGGCACCAGCGCCCAGAGAGCCATACCGAGGAAGAGCAGCCCGACGATCCAGGTGAGCCAGGCGGGATTGAGCGCGGCCGCGACCCAGCTCCCGGCCAAGGCCGCGATCGCGTGATTGAGCACGGTGGCGACGAGAATGCCGAGGATGATCGGCACCGGCTGGCGGAAGCGGCTGGCAAGCAGGAGGGCCAGGAGCTGCGTCTTGTCGCCGATCTCCGAGACCGCGACCACGCCGGTCGAGACGAGAAGGGATTCCATGAACGAGCGGTACGGGGCCGGGCGAGAGGAGGAACCGATGGCCTCGGCAACCCCTCGCCCAGCCCGGGTGACGGGTGCCGACGCCAAAGGTCTCGCCGATCCGTGCCGGGATTCAGATCCCGGTACGCCGCGCGCGCCATGGCGGCCCGCCGAAGCGGACGGCCAAGTCTGTTGACGCGCGCTCTCCTCTGAAGGCCGGAGACGGCTACTCCCCAATGGGCGGGCGGAGAATAGAGGGCGACGGAGCGGGATGCAATGGCGTCCCGGCCGCGGGTCCCCGCCCCTCAGATCTGCGAGGCGGGATAGCCGACCGGGAAGCCGGTCACGAGCCGCAGGTGGTTGAGGAGCGCCAACGAGACCTGGCCCGTGACGGGCAGGCCGTAGTCTCTCTGATAACGGCGAATGGCCTCGCGCGTGCGGGGTCCGAGCAGGCCATCGGCGGGACCCGGACGATAGCCCTTGGCCGCCAGCGCCTGCTGCACGGAGACGACGTAGATGCGCATCAGGCTGTCGTCCGGCGGCACCGACGCCAAATCGGCCGCGGGCCCGCCTGCGGCATAGCTCGGCACGCTCGCGAGAGGTGCGCTTGCCCGAGCGGCCGGTGGCTGCGCTGTGCCGGTGCCGGCCGTCGCGACCATCCTGGTGTTCCGTACCGGCGGACGGGTGAACCGCAGATGATCGAGCAGCGCCAATGTGGGCTCGCCATCGACCGGCAGGCCGGCGTCCGCCTGGTAGAGCCGGATCGCCGCGCGGGTCCGGGCACCGGCCACGCCGTCGGCCGGACCCGGATCATAGCCATGGATGGCCAGATGCCACTGCAGATCGGTGACCTGGGCGCGGGTGAGCGGGCCTGCGTCCACGGCCGGAGAGCCGGCGGCACCGTGACCGGCCTCGGCCGTGGACGCGATCGGCGCCGCCGTCGGCGCGGCCGCCGATCCGGGCTGCCAGGCCGCCGCCAGGCGCTGCGCCTCGGCGATCTGGCCCGGATCCATGCGACGGGTGAGCTCGTCGCGCGCGGTCGCCGCATCGTTCTGGCCGGCCGCGGCGGCGAGGTTGAGCCACAGGTGGGCGCGCACGAAATCCTGCGGCACGCCCTGGCCGTCGCGATACATCAGGCCGAGCAGCATCTGCGCTCGCGCGTCGCCCTGCTCGGCCAGCGGCCTCAGCTCCCGGAACGCGGTGGCGAAGTCGTGGCCCTGATAGGCCGTGAGCCCGTCGTAATAATCGGCCCGCGCCGGCAGGCTCGCGCCGAGACCGGCGAGCCCGACGGCCGTCGCCAGCAACAGCGTCCGGCACACCCGCCGGCCCCGCGCCGTAACGGAACGGAATTCAGTCATGGCCCCTCCTTCCACGGGATCGCCCCCGCGTCCCTCGATGCGGTCCGCGACAATGCAGACCGGCCTCAGCTGGCGACGCGCCAAGTGCCGTCCGGCTCGCGGCAGGCGGTGCCGTGGGCCGTCTCGGGCCGCCCGTTGACGATGATCGTCGTCTGGTATTCGCGGCAGTACTGGCCGTAACTGTTCTGGTATGTGCTCTGCGGCACGGTGTAGCCGTAGTTGCCGTTGTTCGGATTGTCCCAGCGCGAGTACTGGCCGTCGGGGTAGCGCTCGAGCGCGACCTGCTCGGCGCGATAGGCCGCCTGCCGGTCGGTCTCGTCGAGCCCGCGCCCGATCTGGTTGCCGATGAGGCCGCCGATGACCACGCCGGCGGCGGTGGCGATGAGGCGGCCCGTCCCATGTCCGATCTGGGAGCCGGCCCAGCCGCCCAAGGCCGCGCCGCCCAGCGTGCCGATGGTCTCCTTCGTGCCGTAGCCGCCGTAACCGCCGCCGTAACCGTTGTTCGCGCAGGCGCCGAGCGTTGCAGCGAGCGCCAGGACGACACCAACTTTCGCGATCTTCATGGTCCCTGATCCTTTCCATCCGACTGACTGGAGCCGCGGGCGATCCAATCCGAATCGATCGCGCCGCAGCGTGGGTCCGAGCCTGGCACAGCCCGGCTGAACCCACTCTGAGGCGGCCGTTCATTTGGCGTTCAGGTTCGGGAAGGGGCCGGCGGCCGCCGCTGCCGGGGGACGGCGCGGGGGCCCAAGGCCGCCTGTTGGCGGCGCGGGCTGCGGCGCTCAGGCGCCGTCGATGGCGGGCAAGGTGAGAACCGCGCGCAAGCCTCCCTGCGGCGCCTGCTCGAGCCTGACCGCGCCGTCGCAAAGCTCGGCGATCTCGCGCACGATGGCGAGGCCGTGGCCGGTGCCGGGCACGCTCTCGTCGAGCCGGTTGCCGCGACGAAAGACGGCCTCGCGCTGCGCCTCGGGCAGGCCCGGTCCGTCGTCCTCGACGGTGCAGACGAGGTTCGCGCCCTCGCGGGCAGCCGAGATCACGACCAGACCGCTGGCCCATTTGCAGGCGTTGTCGGCGAGGTTGCCCAGCATCTCCTCGAGATCCTGACGCTCGCCGCGAAAATAGAGGCCGGCCGGCACGCGGGTCTCGATCCGGATCCGGCGATCGACGTGGATGCGATCGAGCGTGCGGCGTAAATCCTCGACCACGGGTGCCAGCTCGGTGCGCACGCCGATGACGCGCGCCGCGGCGGCGGTGCGCGCGCGGGCGAGATAGTGATCGATGTGCCGGCGCATCGCCGCGATCTGCCGCTTGACCGTTTCCGCCAGGGGCCCGCTGGCCGCATCGGCCTCGTTGGTCAGCACCGAAAGCGGCGTCTTCAAGGCATGGGCGAGATTGCTGACCTGCGTGCGCGCGCGCTCCAGCACCGCGGCATTGTGCGCGATGAGCCTGTTGAGCTCGTCGGAGAGCGGTGCGATTTCTCTCGGAAATTCGCCTTCGAGCCGCTCGGCCCTGCCGGTCCTGACCGCGACCAGCGCCTGGCGGATACGGCGCAGCGGTTGAAGGCCGAAGCGGATCTGGATCAGGAGCGCCACCAGAAGGCCGGCGCCGAGCAATCCCAGCGACCAGCCCAGCGTCGCGTTGAAGCTGCGCACCGCGGCATCGATCTCGCCGCGCTCGCCGGCGACGGCGAAGCGCAAGGGCTTGGCCCGGCCCGGCAGCAGGATCTCGCGCTCCACTTGGCGCAGCCTCTGATGATCCGGCCCCTCGACCTCGCTGCGAAAGGGCGCGGTCGTGGCCGCGACGTCGTTCACTGGCAGGGTCTGGTCCCACAGCGAGCGCGAACGCAAGACCGGCTGGCCGTCCTCGGCGATCTGCCAGTACCAGCCGGAATAGGCCTGCGTGAAACGCGGATCGCCGACGGCGCGCGAGATCTGCGGCTGCGCGTTGGCGTCGAGCTCGGTGACGGCGATCAGGCTGTCGAGCAGGACCGCGAGGCGGGCGTCGAAGCTGCGCTCGACATAGTCGCGGAACAGCGCCGACAGAGCGATGCCGCCCGCCAGCAGCGCCGCGGCGATCCAGAGGCCGGCGCCGAAGACGAGGCGCAGCGCCAGCGAGCGGGCGCGCATCTATTCGCCTTCGCCGGGAGGCGCCAGGCGGTAGCCGAGGCCGCGGACGGTCGCGATGTAGTTGGCGCCGAGCTTCTTGCGCAGGCGGCCGATGAACACCTCGACGGTGTTCGATTCGCGGTCGAAATCCTGGTCGTAGATATGCTCGATCAGCTCGGTGCGCGAGACGATCCTGCCCTGGTGGTGCATCAGATAGTCGAGCAGCCGGAACTCCTGCGCCGTCAGCTTGACCGGATTGCCGTCGACCGTGACCCGGCCGCTGCCGGAATTGATGCGCAGGGCCCCGCATTCGAGCTCGGCCGAGGCGTGGCCGGCGGCGCGCCGGATCAGCGCGCGGATGCGCGCCAGGACCTCCTCCATCTGGAAGGGCTTGACGACATAGTCGTCGGCGCCGGCATCGAAGCCGGCAACCTTCTCGCTCCAGCGATCGCGCGCCGTGAGGATGAGGACGGGCATGTTGCGGCCCGCGCGCCGCCAGCGGCTCAAGACCGTCACGCCGTCGATGACCGGCAGGCCCAGATCGAGCAGCACGGCGTCGTAGGGCTCGGTGTCGCCGAGGAAGTGGCCCTCCTCGCCGTCCCTGGCCAGGTCGACGGCATAGCCCGCGCCCGAGAGCGCCGCCTTCAACTGGCGCGCCAGATCCGCATCATCCTCGACGACGAGTATTCTCAAAAACGCTTCCACCCGGGGGCGGCAATCAGCCGCCGCCCTGAACATCCACAATCTGTCCGCTTCGGCCGTCGACGCCAATATCCAAAACGCGGCCGTCCTGCGTCAGCAGTCGAATGCGGTAAATCCAGCCATTGCCGAGATCGAAGAGTTGCGCGTCGAGGACCTGGCCCCGAAATTTCTTGCGCACCGAGCGCAGGATCGCGTCGAGCGGCTTGACCTTGCCGGATTGGACCGCGGCTCGGGCGCGATCCTGATCGTTTTGCGGCGCCGGGGGCCCGGGTGCAAATCCTTGCGCAGGGGGTCCGGGCGCAAAGCCCTGATCGGGAGGCCCGGGCGCAAATCCTTGCGCGAACAATGTCGGCAGCCCGCCCGCCAGCGCCGGCACCGGAACCGCCGCCAACAAGAACGCCGCCACGAAACGGGCCAGTGCGGAGCGGGACTGTGGGCGGCGCATGAGGTCCATCTACCTCAGGGCGCCTGAACAGCACATGAACGCGCCGCTCGGGCTGCGTTCAAGCGGCGGCGCGCATGATGCCGGGCATCGAGCCATGCAGAACTCTGGAAAGGATGTCGATCATGCGCGCTCCCTTGATGCGAACCGCCCTGTTGATTGCCGGCCTCGTCGGCCTGCTCGCGACGGCGGCCCCGCCGACGGCTGAGGCCGGTCCCGGCCGCGCCGACATCGACCGGATGAGCCAGGGGCGGACGATCCCCATCGGCGGCGATGGAGATGGCCGCTGGGCGGAGCACGGTCGGGACCAGGGCTATGGCAGCCCGTGGCCCTTCTATCCCGGCTATGGCTATCCGGCTCGCGACCGCGACAGGCATGGTCAAGGTTACTACGGATATCCATGGCCGGCCTGGCCCTATTACGGCTATGGCCCCTTTGGGCGCTTCGAGCCGCTGCCAAGCCCGGTCATCCGCTACAGGCTCCAGCGCCAATATTTCCACGATTTCCGTCATTGGAAATTCGCGAACGGCTACTACCGGGTCTCTGCCGAGGACCGCTACGGCCGCGACGTCCGGCTGATCGTCGACCCCTACACGGGCCGCGTCCTCGAGGTCCAGCGCCGCTAGCGCGGGCCGGACAGCCGGCGCCGCCGACGAGGGAGCCGCCAGCGTCCCGTTCGGCGGCGGTCGGCGACGTCGCCGACCGGCAAAACGGGGCGCCCCGAGACGAAGCTTCGGACGGCGATGCCAAGGATGAAATGTCGAGAATTGGAGCGGGTGAAGGGAATCGAACCCTCGTCGTAAGCTTGGGAAGCTTCTGCTCTACCATTGAGCTACACCCGCATCCCGGCCTGAGGTTATAGGCAAAGGGCCGCATTCCTTCAAGGCGGACGGCGGCTCCAGGGCGGCCTCCTCACATCCGCGTCAGGCCCGCGTCCCCGCGATTGACCGGCGGCGTCCGCGGCTTAGGCTCAAGCGGCCGTCATCGGCCCGACCTCGGCTGCAAGAGAGCCATCATGATCGTGCGCCGCCTACCATCGTCTTTACCGCTCTCCCGCCGCGCACTCCTGTCGGGGGCGGGCCGTCTCGCGCTCGGCGCTGGCGCCCTGGCCGTCTCGGGTGGCGTCTCGCCCGCCGCCGCGCTCGATCCCGACCCAGCCGACTGGCCCACGGTTCTCACGCTCGCCGAAGGCCAGACCGTCTATTTCAACGCCTGGGGCGGCAGCGAGAGCGCCAACGCCTATATCGCCTGGGCGGCCGACCAGGTCCGAGCGCGCTTCGGCATCGCGCTCTCGCATGTGAAGCTGACCGACACCGCCGAGGCGGTGGCACGCGTGCTCGCCGAGAAGACGGCGGGCAAGCGCGAAGGCGGATCGGTCGATCTGGTCTGGATCAATGGCGAGAATTTCGCCGCGATGAAATCGCAGGGGCTGCTGTTCGGCCCCTTCGCGGAAGCGCTCCCTAACTTCCGTTTCGTCGATACCGAGGGCAAGCCGACCGCGCGGCTCGACTTCACCATCCCGACCGAGGGGATGGAATCGCCCTGGGGAATGGCGCAGCTCACCTTCTATTTCGATTCCGCGCGCCTGCCCGAACCGCCCCGAAGCCTGACCGCTCTCTCGGATTGGGCCGCAACCCGTCCGGGACGCTTCGCCTATCCGGCGCCGCCCGATTTCCTCGGCTCGACCTTCTTGAAGCAGGCTCTGATCGACCTCGGATCGGATCCAGCGGCGCTGCAGGCGCCCGTCGAAGGCGCGCGCTTCGCCACCGCGACGGCGCCGCTCTGGGCCTGGCTCGACCGGCTTCATCCCCATCTCTGGCGCCAGGGTCGGCTGTTCCCGCAGAACGGGGCGGCGCTGACGCGCCTCATGAGCGACGGCGAGACCGACATCGCCTTCTCCTTCAACCCGAGCGAAGCCTCGGCCGCGATGCGCCAAGGACTGTTGCCCGAGAGCGTGCGCAGCTTCGTGCTCGAGGGCGGCACCATCGCCAACACCCATTTCCTCGCCATCCCCTTCAACGCCGGCGCCAAGGCGGGCGCCATGGTGGCGGCCGACTTTCTGCTGTCGCCCGAGGCGCAGCTGCGCAAGGAAGACGAGCGCGTGTGGGGCGATCCGACCGTGCTGGCGATGGCGAAGCTCGATCCGGCCCAGCGCCAGGCCTTCGCCGATCTGCCGCGCGGACCTGCGACCCTGGCCCCGGATCAGATGGGCAAGGCGCTGCCCGAGCCGCATCCTTCCTGGATGACGGCGCTCGAGGCCGAATGGCGTCGCCGCTTCGCGACGTGAGCAGGCCCGGCACGGTCCTTCCCACCGGCGGGAGCCGCTGGCTCGCGCTGGCGCCGGGCGTGACCTCGCTCCTGTTTCTTGCGCCGGTCGGTGCCGGCCTGCTGTTCACGCTGCTGCCGGCCTTCGGCTGGCTGCCAGCGCTGGGCGGCGAGCGCCTCACCCTCGATCCCTGGCGCGCCCTCTTCGCCGAGCCAGGCCTTGCCGGCTCGGTCGCGCTCACGCTCGGCTCGGGCCTTTCCGCCACGCTCGTCTCCCTGCTGCTGGCGCTGGGATTCCTGGCCGCCTGCCGCGGCAGCGCGCTCGATCGCCTGATGCGCCGGCTGCTGGCGCCGATCCTGGCGCTGCCCCATGTCGCCATCGCTATCGGCTTCGCCTTCCTGGCCGCCCCCAGCGGCTGGATCGCGCGGGCGCTGTCGCCCTGGCTCACCGGCTGGGCCGAGCCGCCCGATCTGGCCTTGGCGCCGGATCCCTACGGCATCGCACTCGCCATCGGGCTCGTGCTCAAGGAGACGCCTTATCTGCTGCTGATGGGGCTCGCCGCGTCGGCGCAGCTCCCCGTGGACGACAGCATCGCCGTCGGGCGCAGCCTCGGCTATGGACCGGTCGCGGCCTGGACCAAGCTCGTGCTGCCGCGGCTCTATCCGCTGATCCGCCTACCCGTCTATGCCGTGCTCGCCTTCTCGCTTTCGGTGGTGGACGTGGCGCTGGTGCTGGCGCCCGACCGGCCGGCGCCGTTGCAACTCCTGGTGTTGCGCTGGTTCAACGACCCCGATCTGGCGCTGCGCTTCCAGGCCGCAGCCGGCGCGATGCTGCAGCTCGCGCTCGCCAGCGGCGCGATTGCGCTGTGGCATCTGGGCGAGCGTCTCGTCGGCGCTGCGGCGCGGCCATGGCTTTCGAGCGGCAAGCGCGGTGGCGGCGGGCGCTTGGCCGAGATCGGCTTCGGCGTAGCGACGGCGCTCCTGCTCCTGCTCGCCCTCTCGAGCCTCGCCGCCATGGCGCTGTGGTCGGTGGCGGGCAGTTGGCGCTTTCCCGACGCCCTGCCGGCGAGCGTCGATCTCTCGCGCTGGTCGCAGACCTTGCCGATGCTGGCGCGCCCCGCCCTGATCACGCTCGCTCTGGGACTGGGCACAGCGCTCCTCGCCGGCGTCCTGGCGCTGGCCTGCCTCGAGAACGAGGCGCAAGCGGGCCTGCATCCGGGTCCGCGTACGCTGTGGCTGCTCTACCTGCCGCTCCTGCTGCCGCAACTGGCCTTCCTGTTCGGCACGCAACTGCTGTTCTTGTTCCTCGGCATCGACGGCGGCTGGCTGGCGCTCGGCTGGAGCCACCTGCTCTTCGTTCTGCCCTACCTGTTCCTGCCGCTGGCCGATCCCTTCCGTGCCATCGATGCGCGCTATCGTCGCGCCGCGCGTTGCCTCGGCGCCTCGCGCGCGCGGACCTTTTTTCATGTCGTGCTGCCGTTGGCGGCGCGCCCCTTGGCGGCGGCGCTCGCGGTCGGGTTCGCGGTTTCTGTCGGGCTCTACCTGCCAACCCTCTTTGCCGGCGGTGGGCGCTTTCCGACCCTCACCACCGAGGCGGTGGCGCTCGCCGCCGGTGCCGACCGGAGGCTTGCGGGCCTCGCCGTGCTGTTGCAAGCGGCATTGCCGCTGCTCGCCTTCGCCGCCGCCTTGATCGCGCCCCGCGCCAATGCAGGAACTCGACAATGAGCGTGCCGCCGAGCGCGAACGAATCATCGGGCCTCGCTCTCGATCGGGTGACGATCCGCATCGCCGGGCGCGCCCTGTTCCCGCCGCTGAGCCTCGGCGTGCCGCCCGGCGTCGTCGCCGCCGTCATGGGGCCTTCCGGCTGCGGCAAATCGAGTCTGCTGAGCTATGTCTGCGGCACGCTCGAGCCGCCGCTCTTCGGCGAAGGCCGGATCCTTCTCGACGGCGCCGATGTCACGGCGCTGCCGCCCGAGCGACGGCGCATCGGCATCCTGTTCCAGGACGATCTGCTGTTTCCGCATATGAGCGTGGGCGAGAACCTGGCGTTCGGGCTCGCCCCCTCGATTCGCGATCGCCGGGAACGCCGCGCGCGCGTCGAGGCGGCGCTCGCCGCCGCCGATCTTCCCGGATTCCTCGAGCGCGCACCCTCTACGCTCTCGGGCGGCCAGCGCGCGCGGGTGGCGCTGCTGCGCGCTCTGCTGGCGGAGCCCAGAGCGCTGCTGCTCGACGAGCCTTTCGCCAAGCTCGACGCAAGCTTGAAGGAAGGCTTTCGTCGCTTCGTGTTCGAGCATGCGAAAGCCCGCAACCTGCCCGTGCTGCTGGTATCGCACGACCGCGAGGACGCAGCCCTCGCCACAGGGTCGCGCGTCACGCTTTGTCGTTGAGGATAATTTTATGAATTGATCGCGAGGATGCTGCCTGATCGAAGCGATATTCTCCCCTCCGACAGTCTATGTCGCATTTTTGCTACAGCACCGTGGCGAGAATGCCACAGCAACATTGAAAGAGGCCGGAATTGCCCGGCTCGCTTTGACAATTTACCGTACCGTCCCTACTATTCCGCAAGTGGTGGTACGGCCGGATGGACCCAGTAGACCGCCCTTCCAGGGGGTTGGGCACGGGACCGGTTCAATGCCGTGGCAACGGCGCTCATGCCGCCCGCGGGTTTTGGGGAGATAAAAAAATGTTCAATTTGAAGTCCTTGGGTGTCGTCGCCCTGGTCGGCCTGCTGGCCGGGTGCACGACCAACATCCAGGCCATGAAGTCCGTGGAGGCGACCGGGTCGCCTTTCACGAAGGCGCTGGCGGAAGAATACCGGCAGATCGTCACCTTCGAAGCCGACGAGATGTATGACTGGCCGGATGCCGACTACTTCGCGCAGAAGGGCCTGAAGGCGGCGGCGGGCGAAGTGGTGCTGCCGGAAGAGCTGGCCAATTGGGATCTTCCGGCCGAGGCCGCCGGGGACTTGGCGGAAGGCCGCAACCGCTTGATGGTTGCGCTGGAGTCTGGCGCCCGCGACTCGCATCCGGATCTGGCCGCGCGTGCCCAGGGCCGTTTCGACTGCTGGATCGAGCAGCAGGAGGAAAACCATCAGCCCGATCACATCGCCGCCTGCCGCAACGACTTCTACTCCGCGCTCGAGCAGCTCGAAGCGGCGATGAAGCCGCCGGAGCAGCCGGCCGAGGCTCAGCCGGCGATGCCCTCGAGCTACATCGTCTATTTCGACTGGGATAAGTCGAACATCCGCCCGGATGGCCAGCAGGTGGTCGACCAGGTCGTCTCCGACGCCAACAAGATCGGCACGCCGCCGATCTCGGTGACCGGCCATGCCGACCGCAGCGGTCCGGAGGACTACAACATGGCCCTGTCGCTGCGTCGTGCCGACGCGGTGCGCGATGCCCTGATCAAGGGCGGCATCGCCGCCGACCAGATTACGACCGCGGGCCGCGGCGAAGACGAGCCCGCGGTGCCGACGGCCGACGGCGTGCGCGAGCAGGCCAACCGCCGCGTCGAGATCATCATCCAGCAGTAATCTCGGACGGCGGGTTTCGACCCGAAAAGGCGGCGCCGGGACCTTTCCCGGCGCCGCTTCCTTTTTGGGGTCTTCCGGCTTACCGGAGAGGCCGGGAGCGAGTTCGCCGGCGATGCCGGCCGGGCCTTGCCGGCCCGGCCACCGCCGCCGCACGGACGGCGTGGATGAACGTCTTCCGGGCGAGGCCCGGGTCGGCTGGACATCATGCCCTCGCCGCTTAGAATGACGTCCCATGATCGCGCGAGGCCGGAGCGCCAGGGTGCCGCTCCGCTCCCCGGCGCCACATGACCCCGGCGCTTTCGCCTTCTGCCCCCGTCTCCCATGCAGGCGCGACCGGCTCCGGGAAGTGCTTCGCGCAAGAGGAACCGTCATGTACAGCCAGAGCACGCGCTCGATCCGCGTCACGGTCGAACCGATCTATCTCGACGACCAGTCCTCGCCCGAGGAGCAGCGCTATGTCTGGGCCTATCACGTGCGCATCGAGAATCACGGGCCCGAGACGGTGCAGCTGCGCACGCGCTACTGGCGCATCACCGACGCGCACGGCCGCATACAGGAAGTGCGCGGTGCCGGCGTGGTGGGCGAGCAGCCGGTGTTGAAGCCGGGGGAGACGTTCGAGTATACGAGCGGCACGCCGCTGCCCACGCCGTCCGGTTTCATGGTCGGCGCCTACCAGATGGAGAACGAGGCGGGCGAGCGCTTCGACGTAGCGGTCCCGGCCTTCTCGCTCGATTGCCCACACCAACCGATGAAAATGAATTGAGCGCCGCCCCAAGGGATCGACAGAGGGGAGCGAGCAAGCGGCGCGTCGCGCAAAAGCGCCGGCTCGTCCCCCGCCCTCCGTTGGGAGACCGGCAGGAAACAAGCCCTCCTTCTCCCATAAAGCCCTTGGCAAGCTCGCCCACAGACGAAGAAGCCCACAGACGAAGAAGAGGTCATGGCGATGAAGCAACGATCTGCAAAGCCCGCTCGCGCCGGCGGCTCCCGCCCTCGCCTTGTCGCGAACGCCAATGGCCAACCGCGCGGAAAGGCGCCCGACCGGCCCACGCGCGCCGAGGCCGAGGCTGCCGTTCGCACGCTCATCCGCTGGGCCGGTGACGACCCCGAGCGCGAAGGCCTCAACGGCACGCCCGGACGGGTCGTGCGCGCCTACGAGGAGTTCTTCCGCGGCTATGACGAGGACCCGGTGGAGGTGCTGCAGCGGACCTTCGAGGAGACCGAGGGCTATGACGAGATGGTGATCCTGCGCGACATCCGCTTCGAGTCGCACTGCGAGCACCATCTGGCGCCGATCATCGGGCGCGCGCACATCGCCTATCTGCCGAAAAAGCGCGTCGTCGGCATCAGCAAGCTCGCCCGCGTGCTCGACATCTACAGCCGACGCCTGCAGATCCAGGAAAAGATGACCGCACAGATCGCCAACACCATCGACGAGGTGCTGCAGCCTCAGGGCGTCGCCGTCGTGATCGACGCCGCGCATCAGTGCATGACCACGCGCGGCGTATACAAGCCCGGCATGAGCATGGTGACGAGCCGCATGCTGGGATTGTTCCGTACCGACGCCCGCACCCGCCGCGAGTTCCTCGCCATCATCGGCCAGCCGACCGGCGCCGCCATCGGCAACGTGTGAGGCGAAGGAGGACGGGCCCGAGCGACCCGCCATGCCGGATTTCCGAGCGGTTCTGTTCGTCACCGGCTTCCTGCTGCTGGCGCTGGCCGTCGCCATGCTGCTGCCGGCCGCGATCGATGCGCTCGGCCGCGATACCGATTGGCGCGCCTTCTTCGCCTCGGCGATCGTGACGGCCGCCGCAGGCGGCGCGCTGGTGCTGGGCTTCCGCCAGGCCGAGCCGCCGCAACTGCGGGCCCGCGAAGGTTTCCTGCTGGTGACGGCGAGCTGGGTGTTGCTCGCCGGCTTCGCCACGCTGCCGCTGATGCTGACGCGCGCGGGCCTGAGCTTCACCGACGCCTATTTCGAGACCATGTCGGGGCTCACCACCACGGGCGCCTCGGTCATGACCAACCTCGACGGCCGCCCGATGGGCGTGCTGCTGTGGCGTGCGCTGCTGCACTGGATCGGCGGCATCGGCATCATCGTCATCGCCGTGACGGTGCTCCCCGTGCTGCGCGTGGGCGGCATGCAGCTCTTCCGCATGGAATCCTCCGACAAGTCGGAGAAGATCCGGCCGCGCGTGTCGCAGGTGTCGGGCGTGCTGATCTCCGTCTATGTCACGCTGACGACGATCTGCGCGGTGGCGCTGGTGCTGGCCGGCATGCCCGCCTTCGACGCCGTCGCCCATGCCATGGCGACGCTCGCGACCGGCGGCTTTTCGACCCACGATGCCTCGATCGCCTACTATCAGAACCCGGCGATCGAATGGATCATCACCTTTTTCATGCTGATCGCCGGCATGACCTTCGTGCTGCTGGCACGCGCCGCGCGGGGCGACTTCGCCTGGCTGTGGCAGGACGATCAGACGCGCTGGTACCTCTGCTTCATTCTTGCCTTCGTGCTCGGCATGACAGCCTGGCAGGTCGGCATGAACGGCCGCCCCTTCGAGGAGGCGATACGCACCTCGAGCTTCAACGTGGTGTCGATCGTCACCACCACCGGCTTCTCGTCCGAGGACTATCTGGCCTGGGGGCCGATGCCGATCGTGATGTTCATGGTGCTGCTGTTCCTCGGCGGGTGCACCGGCTCGACTTCCGGCGGCATCAAGTTCTTCCGGGTCTGCGTCATCGGCGCGGTGGCGCGCTGGCAGATCCGCCATCTGGTCCATCCCAACCGGGTCACGCCGCCCACCTACAATGCCCGTCCGATCAGCGACGAGGTGGTGCGCTCGGTGCTGAGCTTCATCGTTTTTTACATTTCCGCTTTCGCAGCCATCTCGATCGCGGTCAGCGCCTTCGGGCTGGACCTGGTCTCGGCCATGAGCGCCGTGGCCCAGGCGCTCGGCAATGTCGGCCCGGGCCTCGCTCCCGAAATCGGTCCGGTCGGCAACTATGCGGGCCTCGCCGACGGCGCCAAGTGGCTGCTGTCGCTCGCCATGATGCTGGGCCGGCTCGAGCTTCTGACCGTGCTCGTGCTGCTGAGCCCGACCTACTGGCGCGGCTGAAGGAGAACCGGCCGTGCCGCCCGCCATGCCCGCCTCGCCCGAGCGCCTCGCGCCCGCAGCGATGTTGGCGCGCCTCGTCGCTTTCGACACCGTCTCGGCCCGCTCCAATCTCGCGCTCATCGAGTTCGTGAAGAACTTTCTCGCAAGCCACGGCGTCGAGGCCCGCATCCTGCGCTCGCCCGACGGCGCCAAGGCCAACCTGCTCGCCACCATCGGCCCGACGCGCGAAGGCGGCGTCATCCTGTCGGGCCATACGGACGTGGTGCCGGTCGAGGACCAGCCCTGGACCGGCGATCCGTTCCGGCTCGAAGCGCGCGACGGCCGGCTCTATGGCCGCGGCAGCGCCGACATGAAGGGCTTCATCGCGGTGGCGCTGGCGCTGGCGCCGGAGTTCCTGGCAGCCGGCCTCAAGCGACCGATCCATCTCGCCTTCTCCCACGACGAGGAGGTGGGCTGCCGCGGCGTGCCGGCGCTGATCGCCGCCATCGCCCGCGAGCTGCCTCGGCCGGCACTTGCCATCGTCGGCGAGCCGACCGAGATGCGGCTCGCCAACCGGCACAAGGGCATCTACGGCTTCGAGACGGTGGTGACGGGCCGCGACGGCCATTCGAGCGCGCCCGATGCGGGCCTCAACGCCATCATGGCCGCAGCCGAGATCCTGGGCTTTCTCGACCGGCTGGCGGCCGAGTTCCGCGAGAGCGGGCCGTTCGATACGGGCTTCCAGCCGCCCCACACCACGCTCAATGTGGGCGAGATCGCGGGCGGCACCGCCCTCAACATCGTGGCGCGCCAATGCCGCATCCGCTGGGAGTTCCGCCCGGTGCCGGACCATGCGCCCGATCTCATCCGTGCCCGGCTCGACCGCTTCGTCGGCCAAGACCTGTTGCCGCGCCTCAAGGCGCGCGCGGCCGAGGCCGCCGTCGAGACCCGCGCGCTGGCTTGCGTGCCGGGCCTGCGGCCCGAGGTCGCGTCGCCAGCCGAGGCCTTGGTGCGCCATCTGACCGGCCTCAACGAGGCGATCGGCGTCGCCTTCACGACGGAGGCCGGGCTGTTCCAGGAGGCGGGATTTCCCGCCGTGGTGATCGGGCCCGGCTCCATCGCCCAGGCGCATCAGCCCGACGAGTTCGTCGAAGAGAGCCAGCTCGAGGCCTGCGCCCGGTTTTTGCGCCGGCTCGCGCAATGGGCGGCGGAGGGGTGAGCATTTTTCATTGTCGGTCCCGCCGCCATGCGGGGCAAAGCGTGACGGCAAATGTTTTGGCGTCATTCCGGACGAGGCGCGCAGCGCCGAGATCCGGAATCCATCGGCCCGGCAATCTCTCCATATCCCGGCTTGAATGCGGCATGGGTCCCGGATAACGGCTCCCGCCGTTTCCGGGACGACAGAAGAACAACTTCCGCGACGACAGGAGAATGGCGAAAGCCTATCGCAGGAACTCGCGCAGATGGGTGTTGATCTGCGCCTCGAGCTCGGTGTTGAGCTGGCGCATCAGTTGGTCCGTCATGTCGAACCAGAGCTTCTCGCGCTGGTTCAAAGTCATGTCCTCGGCCGCCGTGTCGCTGCGCTTGGCGGTGGCCGTGATGGCGCCCCGGTGGCTGCCCATGCGGTTCTCGACCTCGAGGCGCACGGTCAGCGTCGCGTCGTAGCGGTCGGACTGATCCTGGGTGAGCATGCCCGTAAGACCCGTGGTGCGCGGCAGCGGCACATCCGCGACCGAGGCATCCTCGATGATGAAGCGCGCCACGCCGTCCGCGCCGACGGCCTTGAGGCGGTCGCTCGCCCATTGCCGGGCCGCCGTCGCCGGCGGCGTCGGGAAGTCTTGCTCCACATGCGTATCCGTCACGGGCGCGCGATAGGCATCGACGATCTCGATGCGAGCCACGTCGAGGCGGATGGGCGGCAGATAGTCGTAAGTGAGTTGCGGGAAAGCCTCGCGGCGGGGCGGCGTATCGCAGGCGGCGAGCACGAAAACGGCGCCGACGAGGGCGGCGAGCGTGGCGGCGATCCGCGGCATCGAGCGTTTTTCCCTTTCGACTCGGAAATCGGACGCCCCCGAAGCTGCCGCCGAGCGGATCGCTTGGTCAAGCGACGACGCGGAGCGGGCTCGACGTCGAATGACCGTTTCATCTCTCCCCTTCGCGGGAAGGGGTGGGGCAGGGGAACATTCCGGCTGGTTGGAATTGCGCTGCTTAGAGCGTTTTCATGTTGAGCGGAGCCGCCCCCTCACCCTTCCCTCTCCCCCAACGCGTTGGGGGAGAGCGACTGTGTTGCGGGGTCAAGCGGTTTGTTCGATCTGGGCATAATGCCTCGCGACGATGGCGTTGAGATGCACGATCAGTTTGCGCATGCAAGCGACGAGGGCCACTTTGGGCGGC
>JBMONF010000026.1:0-5718 GCA_049323455.1 Pseudomonadota bacterium
GCCGCCCAAAGTGGCCCTCGTCGCTTGCATGCGCAAACTGATCGTGCATCTCAACGCCATCGTCGCGAGGCATTATGCCCAGATCGAACAAACCGCTTGACCCCGCAACACAGTCGCTCTCCCCCAAGGCCTTGGGGGAGAGGGGAGGGAGAGGGGGCGTTGATCTCGGGCAACATGAAACGAGCGCGTGATACGAGACCGAGAAGCGTGCCGCTCACGGGCCCCGGCGCACGGCATCGAGACGGCGGCCGAACTCGGGCGCCCCCATCAGCCGCTGGCAGCGCTCGAAGCGGTTGACGGCATAGGCCCAGAAATCGTCGGCCGGGTTCTCGTTCATGACCTGGATGCAGCCCCACAAGGTCCAGAGCAGGTCGCATAGGGCCTGGTACATGACCATGCGCCCGACATCGAAGGCGGGCGGTGCGCCCTCGAAATAGGCCTCGAGCAGCGCCACGTCCTGGTCGGCGGCGAAGGAGGCCTCGACCGAGAGGTCACCCAGATCCCACATCGGATCGTTGTTGCCGGCATATTCCCAATCGACGATCACCATGCGCGTGCCGGTATCGAGGAAATTCTCGGCGAGCGGATCGCAATGGCAGGGGGCGAGCGCCACGGGGTTCCTCGCCAGCGCGGCACGCACCGCTTCGGCCTCCTTCTGCACTTGCGCGTAGCCGTCGGGAATGCGCGCGCCCTTGGCCTTGAGCAGCCCCAGATAGTTGTCCATCATCTGGAAGAGCTCGAAGCGCGCGGCGAAGACCTCGCCCGACCGGTGCATCTGCCGGAAGGCGCGCGCGGCCCGGCCGCAAGCGGCCAGGTCCTTGAAGCGCTCGGCGTTCATGGTGACGGCCCCCTCGACGAAGCCCGTGAGCTGGAGCCCGTCCTGCTCGTCGAAGAACAGGACGGGGGCGTTGACGCCGGCGCGCGCGGCGGCCTCGGCGTTGCGCTTCTCCGCCTTGCGGTCGATATAGTCGGAAGTGCCGGCGCCGGGGATGCGCAGCACATAGGCGCGTCCGTCGGGCGCAACGATCTTGTAGTTCCGGTTGGTGAGGCCCGCGAGCCGCTCGATCTCGAGCCGCGCCGGATCGGCCTTGGCCAGGAGCGGGATGCGCGCCAGGAGCGGCAGGACGTCCTCGATGGCTTCGGTCATGGCGCGTCCCCCTTTTCTTTTACTGCACGCCAGCGCTCAAGCCAGCCGAGATTCCACCCACTTGTCATCGCCGGGCTCGACCCGGCAATCCAGGCCCTGGACCCCCGGGTCGAGCCCGGGGGTGACAAAAGAGAAAAAGGGCTCTCTCATCAGTTCTTCAGCCGCTCCATCTTCGGGTCATAAAGCGGCCCCTCATGCCGGCGCGCCGGGTAGCGCTCGCCATAGGCCTCGATCTCGTAGATGCCATCGGTATCGGCTGCGGCGATGTCCTCGTTGGCGAGATAGGCATAGAGGATCGGCTTCCCGACCGTATGGCCGAAATTGGCGCTGGTCGCGACCGCAACCGGCCTTCCCTCCTTGAGCACGCATTCGCCGCCCACCACCATGAGGTCGAGATCGGGCGTCACCTCGATCGTGAAGCTGCAGAGCCGGCGCTTGATCCCTTCGCTCTTCGCCTGGATCAGCGCCTCGCGGCCGACGAAGCCCGGCTTCTTCAGCGCCACGCGCGCGGCCAACCCCGCCTCGAAGGGGTTGTAGTCGGGCGTGATGTCCGAGGACCAGTAGAGGTAGCCCTTCTCCATGCGCAAGCAGTCGATGGCGCGGTAGCCCACATCCCGGATGCCGAATGCCTCGCCGGCGGCCCACAGCGTCTCGTAGAGATGCTGCGCGTACTCGCTCGGCACATGCAGCTCCCAGCCGAGCTCGCCCACATAGCCGATGCGCGCCGCCAGCACGGGGGCGGCGCCGACCGCGATCTCCCGAGCGGTCGCGAAGGGGAAGGCCGCATTGGAGACGTCGGCGTCGGCCACCTTCTCCAGCACCTTGCGGGCCCAGGGCCCGCAGAGATTGATGGTGGCGCGCGCCGAGGTCATGTCCACGAGATGCACCGAACCGTCCTGCGGCAGATGGCTCCGGACCCAGTGGAAGTCGTGGGTGGCGAAGGCGCTGCCCGTCACCAGATAGAAGCGGTTCTCCTCGAGCCGGACGAAGGTGAGGTCGGCCTCGATGCCGCCGCGCTCGTTGAGGAGCTGGGTGTAGATGACGGAGCCGAGCGGCTTGTCCATGTCGGCGGCGCAGAGCCGCTGCAGGGCCGCGAGCGCGCCGGGGCCCAGAATCTCGGCCTTGGAGAAGGAGGTCTGGTCGATCAAGGCCACGCGCTCGCGAACGGCCTTGTGCTCCTCGCCTACCGCCTCGAACCAGTTGGGGCGGCGGAAGGAGGGGCGATCCTCCGCCGCCACGCCGTCGGGCGCAAACCAGTTCGGCCGCTCCCAGCCGCCGCGCGAGCCATGGACCGCGCGCTTGGCCTTGAGGATGTCGTAGAGCGGGCTGCGCCTGATCCCGCGCGCCGAATGATGCTCCTGCTTGGGATAGCCCATTGCGTAATACTTGCCGTAGAGCTCGATCGAGCGCGGATAGAGGAAGGCCTTGGTCGCGTGGTGGTAGCCGAAGCGGCGGATGTCCAACGGCCAGACGTCGAGGCTGGGCCTTCCCTCCACGATCCACTCCGCCATGATCGAGCCGGCGCCGCCGCCCCCGGCGATGCCGTAGGTGAAGCCGGCCGCGACGAAGACGTTGTCGAGCTCGGGCGCCTTGCCCATCACATATTCGCCGTCGGCCGAATGCGGGATCGGGCCGTTGACGAGCTCGCGCACGCCGATCCTCTCGAGGATGGGCGTGCGCTTGAAGGCCGCCCGGGCCAGGCTCTCGAAGCGCTCGAAATTGCCGGGCAGGAGCTGCTGGCCGAAATCCTCGGGGATGCCGCTCTCGCCGAAGGGCGGCGTGCCCTCCTCCCATCCGCCCACCACGATGCCGCGCACCTCGGGCTTGTAGTAGATGCGCAAATCCGGATCGCGGAAGGTCGGCATGGTCTTGGGCAGGTCCGGAATCGGATCGGTGATGAGGTATTGGTGCTCGACCGCGACGGCAGGCACCCGCACGCCCATCTGCAAGCCCAGCTCGCGCGCCCACATGCCGGCCGCGTTGACCAGGGTTTCGCAGGCGACGGCGCCGCCTTCCGTCAGCACCCTGGTCACGCGCCGGTTCTCGATCTCGAAGCCCGTGACCTTGACGCCCTGGCGGATGCGCACGCCTTTCATCCGCGCACCCCTGGCCAGCGCCTGGGTCAGGCTCGCCGGATCGGCATAGCCGTCGCTCGGGATGTAGGCGGCCGCCACGAGGTCGTCGATCGCCAGGATCGGGCAGAGCTCGCGCGCCTCCCGGGGCGAGATCAGATGCATCTCGAGCCCGAAGCTCTTGGCCATGGTGCGGGCGCGCTCGAGCTCGCAGACCCGTTCGGCCGAGGCGGCGAGGCGCAGACTTCCCACCTTCTTCCAGTCGGTGGCCTGGCCGGTTTCGGCCTCGAGCCGGTCGTAAAGCGCCACGCTCCGCTGCAGCATGCGCGTCAGGTTGCGCGAGCCCCGGAGCTGGCCCACGAGCCCGGCCGCATGCCAGGTGGCGCCGTGCGTGAGGCCGCTTTTTTCGAGCAGCAGCACGTCGGTCTTGCCCATCTGCGCCAGGTGGTAGGCGATCGAGCAGCCGATGATGCCGCCGCCGACGATGACGATCTCCGCATGTTCGGTAGCGCTCATCGCGGCCCGGCCTCCTTCGGACGGCCCGGCGAAGGTGAGAGGCCGGGCAAAGAAAAGGCGGCCGCCCCGTTGCCGAAGCGGCCGCTCGACTCAAGCGAAATCGTGGCTCGCGTTCAAGCGGCGAGCCCGTTGGCCGGAAGCGCGCGCTGAACCGCGGGCCGCGCGCGGACCAGATCGGCGCAACGCTTCACGTTCTTGAAGCGGGCATAGACATCCGGCATCGGGTCCTGCCAGGTCGAGAGCATGAACAGGAACGCATCGGCGAGGCTGTAGCGCTCGCCCAGGAGATAGGGCCCTTTCGCACCCAGCGCCTGGTCGATGCGCCCCCACATCTCGCCCAGGAGCGCCTTGGCGCGCGACTGGATCGCGGGCGCACCGCTCGCGTCGTCGGTGTGGCGATCCGGATAGTAATAGAGCAGGTAGGTAGGCTGCAGCGTGTTCGAGAGATGCAGCATCCACTGATAATAGAGGCCGCGCGCCGGATCGCTGATGCTGGGCGCCAGCTTCGCCTCGGGATGCCGGTCCGCCAGATACATGCAGATCGCCGCCGATTCGAAGATGGCCTGCTTGCCGTCGACCACCAGCGTCGGGATCTTGCCGTTGGGGTTGAGCTTCAAATATTCGGCCGTCTTGTGCTCGTTCTTCGAGGTGTCGATGGTCTTGAGCTCGAACTTGACCCCGATCTCCTCGAGCGCGATCTGCGGTGCGAAGGCGGCGCTGCCGGGGCCCCAATAAAGCGTGTACATCGGCGTTCCTCTCTGGCTGATCGTTGTCGGTCGCTGCCGGTCGGGCGGAATCCTTCCCCGGCCGGCCCGGGGTCTGTCAAGCGCGAGACCGCGCCTTGGAGCAAGTCCCGTTTGAATCAACATGCCGCCCCGTCACCCAGCTTCGGGCAGGCTCGGCTGTTCGCCTCGCCGACCCCTCGCAATCCTCTCCCCCAACGCGTTGGGGGAGAGGGAAGGGAGAGGGGGCGGACCCGCGTAACACGAAAACGCTTCAGGCCGCGCGGGGCTTGGGCCGCTCGCCGCGGCGCAGCAGGAACTGCGCGCCGAACAGCAGGATCAACGACACCGCCAGCACCACCGTGCCGATGGCGTTGATCTCGGGTGTCACGCCGCGCCGGATCGAGGCGAAGACATAGATCGGCAGCGTGGTCTTGGAGCCGGCCACGAAGAAGGCGATGACGAAATCGTCGAAGCTGAAGGTGAAGCTCAGGAGGAAGCCCGCCACCACGGCCGGCAGGATGAGCGGCAGCGTCACCTGCCGGAAGGTGCCCCAGGGCGTGGCATAGAGATCGGCCGAGGCCTCCATCAGGCTGCGGTCCATGCCGGCGATGCGCGCACGCACGATCACGATGACGAGGGCCATCGCGAACAGCGTATGGGCGGCGATGATCGAGCCGTAGCCCAGACCCAGCTGCGGCGCTTGGGCCGCATCGCCCGGCCACAGCGCGGCGAGCGCGCCATTGGCCAGATCGAAGGCGGTGACGAGCGCGATCAGCGTGGCGATGCCGATGACGATGCCCGGCACCATGATGGCGATGTAGGTGAGGGCGTCGAAGAGCGCACGCGCGACACCCTTGACCCGCTGCAACGCCAGGGCGGCCATGGTGCCGAAGAGCGTGGCGAGGCTGGCCGAGGTGGCGGCCACGATCAGGCTGTGCGTGACCGCCTCGATCACGAAGCGGTTCCCTGCCGCCTTGCCGTACCACAGGACCGAGAAACCCTGGAAATCGGACGCGCTGTTGCCGCTGTTGAAGCTGAACAGCACGATCAGCGCGATCGGCAGGTAGAGAAAGAGATAGACGGCAAGGCTGTAGGCGCGCATTCGCGGCTCAGCCCCGACTGCCGAATAGCGCCGAAAGATCACCCCCACCCCAACCCTCCCCCTTCAAGGGGGAGGGGGCGGTTTTCGACGCATCCTCATTCTTCCCTCCCCCCTTGCGGGCTTCGCCCGCGACCCTTTGGGTTTGCCGGCGAAGCC
>JBMONF010000027.1:0-5437 GCA_049323455.1 Pseudomonadota bacterium
GCGCCGTCTCCGAGCGCGAGACCATCAGATGACCGAGCCAGGGGCTGAGCCGATGCCCGGCATAGTTCCGCATCGCCTTCATCTCGGTCGCCGTACCGAGGGCGTCGCTCACGCGCTTGGCGGTGCGTTCGTCATTGGTGGCGAAGCTCACGCGCACATGGCAGTTGTCGAGGATCGCGTTGTTCGGGCCATAGGCCTTTTCGATCTGATTCAGCGACTGGGCGATGAGGAATGACTTCAGGCCGTAACCCGCCATGAAGGCGAGCGCGCTCTCGAAGAAGTCGAGGCGGCCGAGCGCCGGGAACTCGTCGAGCATCATCAGCACGCGATGCCGCCGGTCTTGCGCATGCAGATCCTCGGTCAGGCGTCGGCCGATCTGGTTGAGCACGAGCCGGATCAACGGCTTCGTCCGGGAGATGTCGGATGGCGGAACCACGAGGTAGAGCGTTGCTGGCTTCTCATCGGCGATGAGGTCGGCGATCCGCCAGTCGCAGCGGCGCGTCACTTCCGCCACCACCGGGTCGCGATAGAGGCCCAAGAAGGACATGGCGGTGGACAGGACGCCTGAGCGCTCGTTGTCGCTCTTGTTGAGGAGTTCGCGCGCCGTCGACGCCACCACGGGATGAGGGCCGCCAGAGCCGAGATGCGGCGTCGTCATCATCGCCTTCAGCGTCGCCTCGATCGGACGGCGCGGATCCGACAGGAAGGCGGCGACACCGGCGAGCGTCTTCTCCTCTTCCGCGTACAGCACATGCAGGATGGCGCCGACGAGCAAAGAATGGCTCGTCTTCTCCCAGTGATTGCGCTTGTCGAGTGAGCCCTCGGGGTCGACGAGAACGTCGGCGACATTCTGCACGTCGCGGACTTCCCACTCGCCGCGTCGCACTTCCAGGAGCGGGTTATAGGCGGCCGATTTGGCGTTGGTGGGATCGAACAGCAGGACGCGGCCGTGCCTCGCGCGGAAGCCGGCAGTCAGTTGCCAGTTCTCGCCCTTGATGTCGTGGACGATGGCGGAGCCCGGCCAAGTGAGGAGCGTGGGAACGACGAGGCCGACACCCTTGCCCGATCGGGTCGGCGCGAAGCACAGGACATGCTCCGGTCCATCGTGCCGGAGATAAGCGTCACCGAGCTTGCCAAGGACGACGCCATCGGGTCCGAGTAGGCCCGCTGCCTTCACCTCCCGGATTTCAGCCCAGCGGGCCGAGCCATAGGTCTCCACATTCTTCGCCTCACGGGCGCGCCATACCGACATCGCGATGGCGACGGCGATGGAGATGAAGCCGCCTGAGGCGGCGATCATTGCGCCTTCAACAAAGATCGGCGGGGCATAGGCGTCGTAGAAGTACCACCACCAGAAGAAGGCGGGTGGATAGTAGACCGGCCAACCCGCCAGCTCGAACCACGGCGTGCCGAGCTGCGCCTGAAAGCCGAGCCGCCAGGCGGTCCATTGGGTCGCGCCCCAGGTCGTGAGCAGCACGATGAGGAACACGGTGGTGATCTGGCCCCAGAGGATTTTCGTCGCGGACATCAGTGGCGGTCCTTTCTTCCTTGCTGGCTAGAGGGCGAGCCCGCGCTTGCGGCCGAAGCCCCATTCGATGCCGCCGCCGTCCTTCACGGCGCCAGCGACATGCTGGCCGAGCTTGCGTTCGATCTCGCGGGACCAGGGTACGAGCTGGAAGCCGAGGCCGTTGTCGATCATCGCGAAGCGGCCGGAGGAGAGGTCGAGACGCTGGCGATAGATGCCCGCGACCTGATCACCGGCGGTCGGCTTCATGTGCGCCAGACCGGTCTCGGCGGAGAGGCGCGCCCCGACCGCATCCAGTTCGCGCCGCCGCAGCGTGGCGAGGAGGTCGCGTTGCAGGATGATCCGCTGGCCCTGGCGGCGACCGAGGCCTTGGTCGGCGAGATGCTCGGCCCGTGCCTGCAGGGCGTCGCGCACCTCTCGCCCGAAGCCTCCCATCGACAGCGGCATGGGGTCCGCCTCCACAAGCCGATGGTCCAGCCAGGTGGCCCCCGGCGCCTTGATCTGATGGCCGAGTTCGAGGTCTGATCGGCTCGCGAGAACAAGCGTCGGGCGCGGCTCATCGGCTCGGCCAAAGCGCCGAACCTCCACGATGCCGCCGATCGCAGGCGCATGCTCGAAGGCCTCGACACCGCGGAACCGGACATGGTGGGCCCGGCCATCGGTGCCATCGATCACCGCATAGGCTTCGCCCGTCAGTTCGTCGTGCAGGCCGCGATCGACCAGCCGCCCGATGATCGGCGCCTGTCCGCTGCCGCCTTCGATGACATAGTCAGCGACAGCGCGATCCTCACCACGCTCGGCGAAGGCCCGGTGCATGGTCTTGATGATGTCCCCGCGAAGCCCGAGGTCGCGCAGGTGGCGTTCGGCGTCGAGGCCGACCATCCACTCGCCGGGGCTGGCGGATGACGCGAGGCCCATCTTCTCCAGGTGCTGGAGTCGGCCGATCATGAGCCTGCGGGTCTCGGGATCACCGGCACCGGATTGCTCGGGACGAAGATCGATGAAGCCGGTCTCGTCGGCGGCTATGCGAATCTCGACATCGAGGCGAGTCCAGCGCTCGGCCGTGACTTCGCGCTCGAGCGCCGTCTTGATCTCGTGCTCCGGCTTCGGGCCGAGTTCGATCGACACGAGATCCTCGGCCCGGGATCGCAAGCCGCGGCTGATGTAGTCGCGTGAGATGACGAGGTCGGCGCCCTGGGCGTCAACGCCTCGCACCAGCAGGTGGACGTGGGGATTGTCGGTGTTCCAGTGATCGACCGCGACCCAATCGAGCCGGGTCCCGAGGTCGGCTTCCATTTGGCGCGCGAGGTCGCGCGTGAAGGCGCGCAGGTCCGTCATCTCGCCGGCGTCCTCGGGCGAGATGATGAAGCGGAAATGGTGCCGGTCGTCCTTCGAGCGCGCGGCGAAACCAGCGTCATCGGCGCGGTCGCTGTCGGCATCGAACATCACGGCCTTTTCACCGTCGCGCGTGACGCCGTCGCGCTTGAGATAAGAGAGGTGGGCATTGAGCGGCGCAGACCGAAAGGCCCGGCCCTGGTGGCGGGCGATCCGCGCCTTGACGACGACGCGGCGCGACGAGCTGAAAAGCCGCGCGCGGCTGAAGGCAATCCGTCCGCGCCCGAAGCTCGAACGGCCATAGCCGGACGCCTTGCGGCCCGGACCGCCGCCGGTGCCGACATGGCCCGAGCGCTTGGCGGCGCGCAGGACTTGGTTGATGAAGCTCTTGGGTTTCGGCGCCCGCGTCGAACCGATGCGGCCTGGCCGGACTCGGAAGTCGCTGTCGCCGTCACTCATCGCCGGCCTCCGGCGGGCCAAACGCGGGACAGTGCCGGCAATGTCCTTGAAATAGCGTGGAAAATAGCCGGAACCGGCACTGCCCCCGACCGATCGGCACGTGAAAAGCCATGCGAAAGCAATGGCTTGCACGCGAGTGGCGAGCCGCTTTTATCTCGCCGTCTGTTGGTCGTGTCTGCTTCGCCCCAACCGCCCCATGCCGCCGCTTTCGGGGAACTCGTTACACCGCGCCGGAGTGCGATTCTGGTCATGGGCGCCCCCCATCATCTGCGCGGGTCACGAAGATGCCTGCCGTTTGCGTCGAACCGGCGATCGGGGGCTGCTGCGGATCTGCCGTTCGGCTGCCGTTCCTTTGACGATCGGGCTGCGATCGTTCTGCTGCAACGCTGCCGTCGGAGCGCGCGACAAACAATGGAGACCGAGTCCACGCAAGCGGGTCGACGGTCGCGACAGCGACGCCGGCAGCGAGCGGCTCACTGCCGATCAACGGCGCGATCGCGGCCACGTAGGCGATGGTCTCGGCGGGCAGCGCGCGGCCAGCCGAGAGATAGTCATCGTAGCGCCCGGGGCCGGCATTGTAGGCCGCAAGGAAGCCCGGCGCGCCGTAGCGGTCGTGCATTTCGCGCAGATAGGCTGTACCAGCGAGGATGTTGTCGCGCGGGTCAAAGGGATCGGCGCCCAGCCCGTGGCGCGCGCGCAGATCCGCCCAGGTCGCGGGCATGATCTGCATGAGTCCCATCGCGCCCTTGGGCGAGACCGCGCGGACACGACCGCCGCTCTCGACGCGCATGACTGCCCAGATCCAGCGTTCGGGAATGCCGAACCGCTGCGCTGCCTCGGCGACCGGTCGTGTGTAAGCCGAGTCTGCCGCGGGTCGCTCGATGACCGAGGTCTGCGCCAGAGACGGCGCGGGCATCGCGCCGGCAAAGGCCAGGCCGGAAAGGAGAAGGAAGGGCAGTCGGCGGGCGGCCCCTTTCGCTCCTGCAGCGGGCTGGCAACGGGAGACGCGCATCGGTCAGTCCCGCTCGCTGCGCTTGGTCGGCCGGTTCCAGTAGAGTCCCCACGCTGACTTGTCGTCGGCCGACTGGAACAGGTTGGCGCGGATCGGCTGTCCGAAGGTCGGATCGTCGAGCTGCAACGACACATACTCGCCGGCCTTCTCGCCGGTGCGCTTCCATCCCGCGCCCACTCCCGGCCCATCGGCGTCGTCGCCGAGGTGAACGCGATAGTCGGGCGCGTTCTCGGCGTCGGAGTGCTCCGCCGGCACGAGCACCAGAGCGGCGTCGAGGGCGAGCGTGCGGATGCGGCCGCCATAGCCGCTCTTGGTGCGGGTGAATTCTCCGATCAGGCTCATGGCAACCTCCTTGGCGATGTGGTGGAACGGGTCATGGCTGCGCCGTCACCGCGTCGGCGCGCGCCAGACGAAGCGACCGTCGCCGTCTTCGTCGGTGTAGAGAGGCGTGGCCCGGCCGATCACGGTGGTGACGGCGAGTGGCCCGAAGTAGCGGCCGTCCAGGCTGTCCCGGACGCCGATGTTCATGAGGAAGAGTTCGCTCGCGCCGATCGGGTGGCAGCCTCTCCACATAGGCAGCGTGCGTCCCAGACGGTCGCGGTCGAGCGCATTGCCGACGGTGATCCCGTCGACGGTGATGTCATCGCCCGAACGGCAGACCGTTTGCCCGGGAAGTGCGGCAACGCGCTTCAAGAGCGGCACGCCGCGTGGCAGATAGCCCCGGTCCGCGAGGAATGCGGCAAGCGGCTCCGGCGCATTGACGGCGACAAGGTCGGTGACTTCGAGCGATGTCGCCGGGCCGATCTCGTAGAGACCGACCGGGACGCTGGCCGATGCGTTCCAGACGAGCCGCGGTGCAACGTGCACCATGGCCGGCGTGATCAGCAGGAGCGCGGCGCCCGTGGCCGTCAGCAGGTAGCCGGCGCGCGTCATGGCTCGGCCCTCTGTCGCAAGCGCCAGGCGCGGTGCTGCTGTCGGCAGTAGGATCGCGGGGCGTCCCCGGCGGCGAGCCGGTTATGGACATGGCGCCAATAGTCAGGCGCAGCTTCGGCGGGATCGATGTCGAGCGCTTCGATCGCGTCGATCAGAAGCAGCACCTGCTCGAC
>JBMONF010000028.1:0-82981 GCA_049323455.1 Pseudomonadota bacterium
GCCCCGCCCGTCTCCGCCAACACCTTCGTGATCGCCGCCGTCAGCGACGTCTTCCCGTGGTCCACGTGACCGATCGTCCCAATGTTGCAGTGCGGCTTCGTCCGCTCGAATTTCGCCTTCGCCATCGCTGTCGGTTCCTGCTGACTGAACGCCTTTTTCTTTTCGTTCCCGGCGTCGGCCCTCGGGGCCAGCCGCCCGCTTCTTGCTTCTTTCCGGTCTCGGCCGCCGGCCGGCTCCTCGCGATCACCCTCCGCGGTCTGGAGCGGGTGACGGGAATCGAACCCGCATAGCCAGCTTGGAAGGCTGGTGCTCTACCACTGAGCTACACCCGCAAGCCGCCGGTTTCGTTCCTTGCTGCCGATCCTCGAACTTCGCCGCCCGCGCTTGTGGCTGCCGGGGAGGATGGTGGAGGGGGTAGGATTCGAACCTACGTAGGCCGAAGCCAACGGGTTTACAGCCCGTCCCCTTTAGCCACTCGGGCACCCCTCCGCACGCTCCTGCCGGCAGCGCGACGGGGTTGCGAACTATGAGGATTTACAGCAGCTTGTCAACGTTAAAAACACACAAAAGCGCCCCATCGTCCGTTCCACACCACAGAGGCAACGGTCGAGGGCGGATCCCAGTAGCCGAATTGTTCACTCCAATGTAATCAAGGCCATGCGCAAAGGCAAGCCACGTTTCCATCAATCCCGCCCCGCTCCTCACCGCACGCCCGAGGCCGGCCGGGAGGCAGCCAAGGTCGACATCCGAGCGGAAAGACCCCTTCGGCCCGGCCGCGGCCCCGCCAGCGGGTTCTGGCTCTATGGCCTACATGCCGTCCGGGCCGCGCTCGCCAATCCGAGACGGCATGTGCACCGGATCGTCGTGGCCGCAGACCTTCATGACGAGCTGTTTCGCGGCCTCGAGCGCCCGGCCGAGGCGAAGCCGCTGCCGGCGGCCGAACGGCTCGACCGCGAGGCGATCGGGCATCTGCTGCCGGCGGGCGCCGTGCATCAAGGTGTGGCGGCCCGCGTCGAGCCCCTGCCCTATCTGGCGCTCGAGGATCTGACGGCCGCGCTCGATCCGGCCGCTCCGGCGGCGCTCGTCGTGCTCGACCAGGTCAGCGACCCGCACAATGTCGGCGCGGTGCTGCGCTCGGCCGCCGCCTTCGGCGCGGCCGGCGTGGTCGTGACCGAGCGCCATGCGGCGCCCGAATCGGGCACGCTCGCCAAGGCCGCCAGCGGCGCGCTCGACGCCATGCCCCTGTTGCGGGTCGCCAACCTGGCCCGCGCCTTGGATCTGCTGAAAAAGGCGGGCTTCTGGTGCCTGGGCTTCGCCGCCGATGCGCCGGACAGCCTGGCCACGACCAAGCTGCCGGAGCGCGTGGCGCTGGTGCTGGGTTCCGAGGGGCGTGGCATGCGCCGGCTCACGCGCGAGGGCTGCGACCTGCTGCTCCACCTGCCGACGCGCGGCCCCATCGATCAGCTCAACGTCTCGAACGCCGCCGCCATCGCGCTTTACGAATGGGCGAGGCAACGCGGCTGATGCCCCTCGGAACCCGGCCCAGCGCCGACCAGCCTCATGGGGGCGTATGCCCGGATGCGCCTTTTGCTATATGATCCCGTCCGCGACCGCCGAGGCGGGGGCGCTTCACCGGTAGATTGCGGGGTGGGCTTTGGTCGTCGGCCCACTCGCCACCACCGTTTGGGGGACGGTCCGCCATGACCCGGACTTGCTTCGCCCTTGCCGGCCTTTTCCTGGCTGGCGGCCTGCTTGCAGTGCTGTCCGCCGCCGTGCCTGCCCGGGCCCAGGACCAGATCATCGCTCCTGGCGCCAGCAAGGCGCAGATCGACCAGTTCTTTCAAGGCATCGACAGCGACAAGAACGGCGTCATCTCCTACCCGGAGTTTGCGGCCAAGCAGCAGGCACGCTTCGCCAGCCTCGACACCGACAGGAACGGCAGCCTCTCGCTCGCGGAGTTCACGGCCGAGGCGGCCAGCAACCCCACCAAGCTCGAGCGGCAGCAGAAGCGGCTCGTGGCACTCGACCAGAACGGCGACGGCAGCTTGACCCCGGCGGAGTTCGAGGCGCCGCGCAAACAGCAGTTCGACGCGATGGATGCGAACTGCGATGGCCAGGTCTCGGTCGAGGAGTTCGGCGCCACGGTGCGCACCAAGCCGCTGCCGAAGAGCTGTTGAGCAAGCGCGCTTGACGGAGGCGTTAGCGCCGCCCGAGCGATGGCGCTTTCCGGCGGAGCCTCCGGGGAAGCGGGGTCAAGGCCGAAGCCGGGGCCCCGGGCCGGCCGCTCTCCTTGCTGACGGCTTGCCGCCTGCACCTACCGCGCCCCGGCCTATCCATGGCTGCCGAGGCGGCTCGCGGCCTCGCGGCGTCCGGGTCCATAAGCCTCGGAATATCGTGTATTTTCCTGCAACCCGGAGAGAGCGCCCGAGTCGAGACCGGCACACGACGCGATACGAATGGAGCGGCGGCACCCCGCGCCCGACACCGCCCGCAGGTCGGCACATCGGTTCCGCAGGCGCAACCGTGGGCCGCCGCCGCCCGCTCCCGCGAAGACAATCCCTTTGGTTGTGGTTTCGAGAAACTCGTCGTACTTGCCCAACCAGGAATTCGGCCACCATGATAATGGTTGGAAGGGGCGGCGAAGGATGGTGGGGATCCGATGTCGTTGACGTTGCCACGCTCTGACGCGCAGGCGATTGCCGTCGGCGCCGCAGCCATGCTGTCGCTACCGGCGATTGCGCTGATTCCGAACCGGCTCCTGACCGGGAACCCCGGTGGCTACCTCCCGATCCATTCATTCCTTGAGATGTTCGCGATCGGGGTCTGCGCGTTGGTGGCGGGCATCGGATGGAGCCCGATCCACGGGGAGCGGGCCGGCCATATGATCGTGCTGTCGACCGGTTTCCTCGCAGTGGGGCTGCTCGATTTCGCCCACCTGTTGTCTTATGCCGGTATGCCGGATTTCGTCACGCCCTCCGGCGTCGAAAAAGCGATCGACTTCTGGCTCGCGGCACGGCTGTACGGAGCAGCGACGCTGCTGGTCGTGGCCGTGGCGCCGGCTCGCTGGCCGATAGGGCTCGGATTGCGCTTCGGCGCGCTCGGCGTCGCGTTGGGCTACACGGCCATAGCCTATATTGCCGTTTTGGGCTTTCAGGAAGCGCTCCCGCACACCTTCATTCCGGGATCGGGCCTGACCTCGGTCAAGATCGCCGCGGAATATTCGATCATGGGCCTTTATCTCGCCGCGGCGCTGTTCGCCTGGCGCTCGAGGGAGAGCCGTGCCGCTTTCAGTCGGCCGCTTCTATTGGCGGCCCTGCTGGTGCTGGCCGCGAGCGAAATGGCCTTCACGCTCTACGCGGCGCCTCACGATCTGTTCAATTTCATGGGTCATGTCTACAAGCTGTTCGGCTTCTATCTGGTCTACCGCATGGTCTTCGTCGATGCGGTCCGCCTGCCCTATCTTCGCCAGATGGCGGCCAGCGAGCGCATCGCCGAGCTCAATCGCTCGCTCAAGGAGCGCGTGGTCGATCTCCGGCGCGAGCGCGAGCGTGCGCTCGAGGCCAGCAAGGCGAAGTCGGAATTCCTGGCGAACATGAGCCACGAGCTGCGCACGCCGCTGAACGCGATCCTCGGCTATTCCGAGATCATGCACCAACAGATGTTCGGCGAGCTGCCGGCCAGGTACCGCGAGTATTCGGAGGACATCTTCCGGGCTGCCGGGCACTTGCGGGCCGTGATCGACGACATCCTCGACATGTCCCGGATCGAAGCCGGGCGGCTCAAACTCATGCTCGAAGAAGGGGATCTCGTGGCGATCGTGCGCGACTGCGTCAGGCTGGTCGATGGGCGCGCGCGCGAAAAGCGTCTGAACCTCGAAATGAGGCTCACGCCCGATGCACCCCTGACAATGATCGACCACCGTGCCATCGCACAGGTGCTCCTCAACCTCCTTTCGAACGCCATCAAATTCACGCCGCCCGACGGCCATATCCGCGTTGACGCTTTCATGGACCGCGACGGACGGATCGCCGTCTCGGTCCGCGATACCGGTATCGGGATTGCGCCGGAAAACGTGGAGCGCGCCTTCGAGCCCTTCTGGCAGGGCGAAGATGCCTATAGCCGCCGGCACGAAGGCACCGGCCTCGGCCTGTCGATCAGCAAGAAGCTGGTGGAGCTGCATGGCGGGCTTATCGCCATTGAAAGCCGGCAGGGCGAGGGAACGACCGTTACCTTCAGCCTGCCTGTCGCCCAAGAGGTCAAGGCCGCCTGACCCCGCCGAGGATCGAGCCGGCCCAACCATCGAGTTTGCCCGTGGCCCGGCGCGACAAGACCACCCGTCGAGATCTCTCGCCGCAGCATCAGGCTCAAAAGCTCGGCGGCGAGTTGGCCGAGACCACCACGCATTCCTCCTCGCCCGGATTGCGGAAGCGGTGCGGCTGACGGCTGTCGAAATAATAGGCGTCGCCCGGCCCCAGCACCTCGCGCCGGTCGCCGACCGTGACCTCGAGCCGGCCCTTGACCACCACGCCGCCCTCCTCCGCTTCGTGGCGCAGCATCTGTGGCCCCGTGTCGGCACCGGGCGCGTAGCGTTCATGCAGGATCTGCATCGCGCGACCGCCCATGTCGCGACCGACCTGGCGGTAGGAGATGCGCCCGCCCGCCAGCTCCACGAGTTCGTCCGCCCGAAAGAAGATCTGCGGCGCCAGGCGCGGGGCGCCGGCGAAGAAATCGGCCAGCGAGACCGGCAACCCGTCCAGCACCTTCTTGAGGAGCCCGACCGAAGGGCTGGTCCGATTCTGCTCGATCAGCGAGATGATCGCATTGGAGACGCCCGCGCGCTTGGCCAGCTCGCGCTGCGACAGCCCTTGCGCTTCCCTGAGCGCCCTGAGGCGCTGCCCCAAATCGAAGCCTGGCTCCATCGCTGCACCCCCGGCGTTTAATCGATCAATATATTTAACAAAAGCGCAGTCAACATGCCAGCTAAGGCGGCCAACGCCCGCCCGTTGTTTATTTTCTTAATCGTGGTAGGCTCCGCCGACCTTCCGCGTTGCGCGCATTCCGAACCTGACGAGGCCATGCCATGACGACGCCCGCCGAACAGGCGACCTTCGACGCTTCCCCGAACAATCTCGAGCATTTCTGGATGCCGTTCACGGCGAACCGGCAGTTCAAGCAGCATCCGCGCCTGCTCGTCGCCGCCAAGGACATGCATTACCAGTCCCATGACGGCCGCCAGATTCTCGACGGCACGGCGGGCCTCTGGTGCGTCAACGCCGGCCATGGCCGCAAGGAGATCACCGAAGCGGTGGCGGCCCAGCTCGGCAAGCTCGATTACGCGCCCGCCTTCCAGATGGGCCATCCGGCGGCCTTCCAGCTCGCCAACAAGCTGACCGCGATGCTGCCCGACTTCGACCACGTCTTCTACACGAACTCCGGCTCCGAATCGGTCGACACCGCGCTCAAGATCGCGCTCGCCTACCAGCGCGCCATCGGCCAGGGTGCGCGCACGCGCCTGATCGGCCGCGAGCGCGGCTATCACGGTGTGGGCTTCGGCGGCATCTCGGTCGGCGGCATCGTTTCCAACCGCAAGGTGTTCGGGCCGCTCCTGGCCGGCGTGGACCACCTGCCCCACACCCACGACCTCTCGCGCAACGCCTTCGTGCGCGGCCTGCCGGAGCACGGCGCCGAGCTGGCCGACCAGCTCGAGCGCATCGTCGGCTTGCACGACGCCTCGACCATCGCGGCCGTGATCGTCGAGCCGGTGGCGGGCTCGACCGGCGTGCTGCTGCCGCCCAAAGGCTATCTGCAGAAGCTTCGCGCCATCTGCGACAAGTACGGCATCCTCCTGATCTTCGACGAGGTCATCACCGGCTTCGGCCGCCTCGGCGCCTCCTTCGCCACCGAATATTTCGGCGTGGTGCCCGACATGATCACCTGCGCCAAGGGCCTCACCAACGGCGTGGTGCCGATGGGCTGCGTGTTCGTGCGCAAGGGCATCTACGACGCCTTCATGAATGCGCCCGAGAACACCATCGAGCTGTTCCACGGCTACACCTACTCGGCCCATCCGACCGCTTGCGCGGCGGCGCTGGCCACTCTCGACATCTACAAGCGCGAGGGTCTGTTCGAGCGCGCGGCCGAGCTGGCGCCCTACTGGGAGGATGCGGTGCATTCGCTCAAGGGCGTCAAGAACGTGATCGATCTGCGCAATCTGGGCCTGATCGGCGCGATCGAGCTGGAGCCGCGGCCCGGCAAGCCGACCGCGCGCGCCTTCGACGCCTTCCTGCAGTGCTACGAGAAGGGCGTGCTGATCCGCACGACCGGCGACATCATCGCCTTGTCGCCGCCGCTGATCTGCCAGAAGACCCATGTCGACCAGATCTTCGACACCCTGGGCGGCGTGCTGAAGACCTTGAACTGAGCGAATCTGCTGCGGGCTCTAGGGCCGGCCTGGCTCCGTTTTTCGGCGCCGGCTGGCCCTAGTCAGCGGTGAAGAGGCGGGCCTTGATAGGGCTCGGAATTCCGCCCGAACCAAGACAGGGAATCTGCGAGGGAAGAGTTCGGCCAGGCCCGTGCCAGGGAGCTAAAGCGGGCCGGCTGCCAGATTAGGGCATCGAAGGACGATCGTTCATCGCCGGCCGGGCCTTTCCGCGTGAGCCACGCGAAGCTTCCCGGGCTGGCGATCTGTTTGCAGCATTGGGAGCAAATCATGCTGGTTGGTGTGCCTAAAGAGATCAAAGTGCACGAGTACCGTGTCGGCCTCGTGCCGGCCGGTGTGCGCGAGCTCGTGCATAACGGCCATAAGGTGCTGGTCGAGACCGGTGCGGGAGCCGGCATCGGCTTCGACGACAAGGCTTACAAGGCCGCGGGCGCGCAGATCGCCAAGGACGCGGCCGAGGTCTTCGCCAAGGCCGAGATGATCGTCAAAGTGAAGGAGCCGCAAGCCCGCGAATGCAAGATGCTGCGCCAGGGCCAGCTGCTCTTCACCTATCTGCATCTCGCCCCCGATCCCGAGCAGACGCAGGGCCTGATCAAGTCCGGCGCCACCGCCATCGCTTACGAGACCGTCACGGACGAGCGCGGCGGCCTGCCGCTGCTGGCGCCGATGAGCGAGGTCGCGGGCCGCATGTCGGTTCAGGTCGGCGCCTTCTATCTGCAGAAGGAACCGGGCGGCTCGGGCGTGCTCCTGGGCGGCGTGCCGGGCGTGTCGCCGGCCAAGGTCGTGATCATCGGCGGCGGGGTCTCGGGCACGCACGCAGCCAAGATGGCGGTGGGGCTGGGCGCCGAGGTCACCATCATCGACCGCTCGATCGGGCGGCTGCGCCAGCTCGACGATCTCTTCGCCGGCCGCGTGAAGACCGTCTATTCGACCGTGGATGCGATCGAGAGCCACGTGGTCGAGTCCGACCTCGTGATCGGCGCGGTGCTGGTGCCGGGTGCGGCCGCCCCCAAGCTCGTCACGCGCAAGATGATCAAGCAAATGCGCCAGGGCTCAGTGCTGGTGGACATCGCCATCGACCAGGGCGGCTGCTTCGAGACGAGCAGGCCCACAACGCATGCCGATCCGACCTTCGTGGTGGACGGCATCGTGCATTACTGCGTCGCCAACATGCCGGGTGCGGTGGCGCGCACCTCGACCTTCGCGCTCAACAACGCGACCCTGCCCTATACGATCGCGCTCGCGAACAAGGGCTATCGGCGCGCGCTGGCCGAGGACAAGAACCTGATGAACGGCCTCAACATCCACGAGGGCCAGGTCACCTACAAGGCAGTCGCCACCGCGCTGAAGCTGAAATACACGCCGGCCCAGCAGGCGCTGGGGCTCTGAGTTCCTATCCGGCCCGCGCCCAGGCGCCGGCTTCACAAAATCGAAAGGCCTCGGCGCCGGAAGCGGCGCCGAGGCCTTTCAGCTTTGCACGCCGGCCGCGACCGGTAGTCCCGCCGCGCGCCACTCCGGGTAGCCATCCTCGAGCCGGCGGGCCTTGAAACCGCGGGCGCGCAGTGCCGCAACGGCCTCGTAGGACAGCACGCAATAGGGTCCGCGGCAGTAGGCGACGATCTCCTGGTCGGGGTCGAGCTCGCCGAGCCGTTTCTCGATCTCGGCGAGCGGGACGTTCACCGCTCCCGGGAGGTGGCCGAGGGCGAACTCGTCCTCGGGCCGGACGTCGAGCACGGTCACGAACCCGGCCTCGAGCCGGTCCATCAACTCTCTGCGCGAGACGGGCTCGAGGCCGTCACGGTTCTTGAAGTAGCTCAGCACCACGCGCTCGACCTCGGCCGAGTTGCGTTCGGCGATGCGCCGGAGCGAGGCGAGAAAACCCAGAACGGCGTCGTCCGCCAACCGGTAATAGACGAACTTGCCTTCCCGCCGCGCCGTGACGAGCCCGGCCCGGCGCATCTGCTGAAGATGCTGGGACGCATTGGCGATCGAGACCCGGACCCGGTCCGCCAGAACCTCGACGTTGCGCTCGCCCTGGCCCAGCTGCTCCAGCAACTCCAGGCGATGCGGATGGGCCGCCGCCTTCGCGACGGCGGCGAACGCCGCGAACAAGGTCCGTTTGGGGCTCTCGCTTGACATCCTCAGCCGTTCATTCTTATAACATTCAACGAAACAATTGAATGTTGCTGTGGCGGCATCCGTTCGTCAAGCCCCTCGCACGGAAGAGATATGAGCTTGGCCGATATCCTGCTCGCGCAAGAGCCCGTCATCCGCCTGAGCGCCTTCGCAGCCATCTTCGCCCTGATGGCGACCTGGGAGTTGTTGGCGCCGCGCCGCCGCCAGGCGATCGGGCGCCTTCGGCGCTGGCCCAGCAATCTCGGTATCGTCGCGCTCGACACCCTGCTCCTGCGCTTCGTGTTTCCGGTCGCCGCCATCGGCGTGGCGCTTCGCGCCGAGACCCACGGCTGGGGACTGTTCCAGGCCGTGCAGACGCCGCCCTGGGTTGCAGCCGTCGCCTCGGTGATCCTGCTCGACCTCGCCATCTATCTTCAGCATGTGCTGTTCCATGCCGTGCCCGTGCTGTGGCGGCTGCACCGCATGCATCACGCCGACCTCGAGTTCGATGTCACCACGGGCTTGCGCTTCCATCCGCTCGAAATTCTGCTCTCCATGGTGATCAAGCTCGGCGTCGTCGCAGCGCTCGGCGCGCCGGCCGCGGCGGTGTTGATCTTCGAGGTGCTGCTCAACGCCACCTCGATGTTCAACCACGGCAATGTCCGCCTGCCGGGGCGGATCGACCGCGCGCTGCGATGGATCCTGGTCACCCCCGACATGCACCGCGTCCATCACTCGACCGTGCCGCAGGAAACCAACAGCAATTTCGGCTTCAACCTGCCCTGGTGGGATCGGCTGTTCGCCACCTACCGCGCCGAGCCCGCAGCCGGATACGAGGGAATGACCATTGGCATCGAGCAGTTCCGCGATCCGCGCGAACTCAGGCTCGACCGGATGCTCCTGCAGCCGTTGCGCGATGACGACCGCCGCTATCCGCTCGGCCGGCGGGAGACGGCCGCATGACCTTGCGGGCCGTCCTCCCTCGCCTCGGGCTCGGGCTCGCCATCGCCGGTGCCGCGATCTGGTTGGCGCTCCATCGCGACCGGCTCGATCCGGCACTGATCGAAAGCGCGATACGCGATCTCGGAGCTTGGGCGCCGCTCGTCCATGTCGCGCTCTTCGCTCTCGGGACCGTTTTCTTCGCACCGGGCGCGATCTTCGGCCTTGCCGGCGGCGCGCTCTTCGGGCCGCTCCTGGGGACGCTTCTCAACCTCGCCGGCGCGACGCTGGGTGCCACCGCATCCTTCCTCGTCGCGCGCTATCTCGCCGCGGATCGGGTCAGACGCAGGGCCGGCGGACGGCTCGAACGGCTGATCGCCGGCGTGGAGGCGGAAGGCTGGCGCTTCGTCGCCTTCGTCCGCCTGGTGCCGCTGTTCCCATTCAACTTGCTCAACTATGCGCTCGGCCTGACGCGCATCCCGTTCACCCAGTACGTTCTTGCCTCCTTCGTCTGCATGGCGCCCGGCACGCTGGCTTACGCCTGGCTCGGCTATGCCGGCCGAGAGGCGCTCGCCGGCAACGAGGCGGCCATCCGCTATGGCCTGATCGCCCTTGCACTCCTGGCCACGGTCGCCTTCCTGCCGAGGCTCGTTCGTCGCCTGCGCGGCGATGGGCTGCCCCGGTGGATCGAGGTGGATGAGCTGGCCGCCAGCCTCGAGAGCAGGAGCGGCATCGCCGTCATCGACGTGCGCGAACCGGACGAATTCAAAGGCCCGCTCGGCCATATCGCCGGCGCCCGGAACCTGCCGACCGGCGAGATTCCCGCCCGTTTGATGGAGATCAATGCGCTCAAGGATAAGCCGGTCATTTTGGTGTGCCGTACGGACAAGCGCTCGGCTCACGCGGCGGCCCTGCTGCGCGATGCCGGATTCAGCGATGTCCGCGTGCTGCGCAGCGGCATGGAGAGATGGAACCGGGACGGCCTGCCGGTCGAGGACCGGACCGCTCCGGGGCAGACTTGATCTTGATGGAGGCCGTCAGCAGACCGACGACGTTCCATAAAGGAGCTAGCCCATGATGAAGATTTCGATCCCCATTGCCGCAGCGGCGAGTGCGGCTGTCGCCCTCGCGCCGGCCGTAGCGTGGGCCCAGGTGCAGCCTGGGCCTTACGGATATGAGTATGGCCCGCACATGATGGGGTGGGGCGGAGGATGGTACGGCATGATTTTCGGCCCGCTGCTCATGATCCTGGTGCTTGCCGTGGTGATCGCAGCCGTGGTCCTGCTCGTGCGCTGGATCGGCGGGCCGTGGCACGGCGCAATGCCGCCGCACCATGCGCCGCCGGGCCGCACGCCGCTCGACATCCTCAAGGAGCGATTCGCCCGCGGCGAGATCGACAAGAACGAGTTCGAGGAGCGCCGCCGCGCACTTGGCGAGTGAGCCGGTCCGACGGCGAGGGTTCAAGTTTCGGCTGTTGCCTTCCGCCCGGAAGGCGACGGGCCGGGGAGAAAAGCGACGCCGATGCGCATCCTGTTCGTCCTCAACGACCCGGCCTATGGCACCGAGCGCTGCTACAACGCGCTTCGGCTCGCCGTCGCCCTGCTCAAGAAGGAGCCCGAGGCCGAAATCACCCTCTTCCTGATGGCCGATTCCGTGACCGCCGCGAAGGCCGGCCAGAAGACGCCGGAGGGCTATTACAACGTCGAACGGATGCTCAAGCGCGTGCTCGCCGGCAAGGGACAGGTCCTGCTGTGCGGAACCTGCATGGATGCGCGCGGCCTCGCCGACGCCGAGTTGATGGCGGGCGCTCGGCGCAGCAGCATGGACGAGCTTGCTGTCGCCACGTTGGCGGCCGACAAGGTGCTGGTGTTCTGACGCCACCGGAAAATCGCGCCGCGGCCCCTGCCGGTTTGTGACGGCTCAGGGCAGCGGCTCGAGCGCGCCCGTACGCGCCATCTCCTCGAGCTCGGTCTTGCGGATCTTGCCGCTCGCCGTCAGCGGGAAGCGCTCGACCGCGAACACGCGCACCGGCGCCTTGAACTTCGCCAGTCGCTCGGCGCAATAAGCCGTAATGGCGGCAGCCGCGGGTGGTTCGCCTTTGAAGCGGATCGCGGCGGCGACGATCTCGCCGTAATACTCGTCCGGCAGGCCGAACACGGCTGCTTCGGCCACCGCCGGATGGCTGGCCAGCACCTGCTCGATCTCGACCGGATAGATGTTCTCGCCACCGCGAATGATCATGTCGCGCAAGCGCCCGCCCGCGATCACCACGCGGCCTTCCGGCGTCAAGTAACCCAGATCGCCCGAGAGCAGCCAACCCTCGGGATCGATCGTCTCCGCCGTCTCGATCGGTTTGTTGTAGTAGCCCAGCATCACCATCGGGCCGCGCGCTTCGATCTGACCGATCTCGCCCCGCGGCAGGATCGCCCGCGTCGAGGGATCGGTGACGCGCACCTCATGGCCCGGCAAAGGAAAGCCCGCGGTGGCGAAGCGCTCAGGGTCGTCGAAGCTCGGACAGGAGATCAGCGTCGCGGCCTCGGTCTGGCCATAGACTTGCGCCAGCCCCGGCATGGGAAAGGCCCGCGCGCATTCGGCCAGCACCTCGGGGTTGGCGTCCGCACCGCCGCAGCTTCCGGCGCGTAAGCTCGAGAGGTCGTGACGCGGGCGCGCCGGGTGGCGCAGCATGGCGAGATAGGAGGTCGGCACGCCCGACATCAGCGTGCAGCGCTCCTTCTCGATCACGCGGAACAGGGCTTCCGGATCGAAGGCCGGCACGCCGACATATGCGGCGCCGGTCTGCAGGGATCCGAGCAGGCCCAGGATGCAGCCGGCGCAGTGGAAGAGCGGGATGATCGAGGTATAGCGGTCGCCCGCGCGAAAGCCGAGCCGCCGCGCTGTCTGCCAGGCGTTGCCCAACATGGCGCGATGGGTCAGGAGCGCGCCCTTGGGCCGGCCGGTCGTGCCGGAGGTATAGAGCAAGGCTGCCGGCGCCGTCGGCTCGACCGCCGGCAAGGTCCCGCCGCGCCTCCTACCGTCCGCGATCAGGGCGCGGTGCCCCGCGAAGCCCCGCTCGCCCTCGCCGAAAGGAACGACGAGCTCGAGCTTGGGCAGCGCGGGCGCCAGCGCCGCCGCCATGCCGAGATAGTCGTGCGCGCGAAAGCGCGGCGACAGCAGCAGCGCCGTCGATTCCGACTGGTCGAGCGCGTAGCGCAGCTCCTCGGCCCGGTAATGCGTGTTGAGCGGCACCAGCACGCCGCCCATCATCGCCACGGCGAGCTGGGCCACCGGCCATTCCACGCGGTTCTCGGCCAGAAGCGCCACATGATCGCCGGGTTCGAGCCCGCGCGCGAGCAGGCCGCGGGCCAGGGCCTCGCTCTCGGCGTGCCAGCCCGCGAAATCGAGCCGCGCGCCGGTCTCCGGAAATATCAGCGCCGGCGCTTCGCCGCGCTCGGCTGCCTGCCGCGCCAACGCCGCCTGGGGCGTGGCGAAGGGCGTCAACTCGACCGGCGTCGCGCCCTCGGCCGTCACGCCGTCCCCTGCAGATTGAGCCACAGATGCCCGAGCGTATTGAGCGCGAAGCCGGTGAACATCGCGTCCGCGGGGCGCGGCAACCCGATCTCGACCTTGCCGCGGCACGCGGGATACCGGCATTCTGAATGTGGGGATCCGGGAGAGAGACAGCAGCGTTGTTCAGGCGTCATGGCGCGTCCTGGCTGAACTCGGAACCACCCGAATTCCTACCGATACCGCAACGCCCTTCACCGCATCGTCAGTTCTCCTTCGTCGCCGAAGGCTCGGTGTTTCCCCAGCGCATCAGGCGTAGGTCGGGACAACCATGAATGCGAAGCTCAGCGGCTGGTCGGAATAGTTCCAGTATTGGTGCGGCGTGTTGCCTGGCAAATATAGGACGTCCCACTCGTTCAGTTCAAACCAATCATAAGTCTCGGGCAGGTAGATGTGCAGCTTGCCCGATTTGGCGAAGATGACCTTGTCGCCGGGGTGACTCCGGTTGTCGCTTCTCGCGCCCGGCATCAGATCCACGGTTCCTGCCGTAAGCTCCTTCGTACTCACGAACAGGGATTCCATGACGGGGTGCTGCTCGCCGTGAATGAAATGGAGGGCGTCGCTCCTCGTCAGCGTGATCACGCCACCTTCGCTTTGCGCCCTGCTCCTCGCCGCCGCCAACCCATGGGGCCAGTTGCCGAGATATTCGAACCGGCCGGCCCGCTCGCTTTGAAATGTCGGCTTGGTCACGCCAAACTCCAGTTCCGTGACGTTCGGCGGGCGCTCTTGCGGCGCGTACCAATCGAGCACGACGCACTCGCTGCTGCTGAAATTATATCCGAAGTGCCATTTGGCCCCACGCCAATGCACCGCTTCGCCACTGCGAGCGAGGGCGACCTCTCCGCTTTCCGGATCCTGGATGGCGAGCTCGCCCTCGAGCACATAATAGAACCGGTCCTGGTTGAAGAACGATTTCCAGCTGCTTGACGACTTGAAGTAGGCGCCAGGGCGCAAGATGAACATCAAGGAGCCGATGATCTCGTTGCGCCCGTAAATGACATCCGCCACCTCGCCCGACTCGCGATCGCCCCACAGGAACCGCGTGGCGTCTTTGTATCGGACGAGTGTCGGCCCCTTGAAGAGCGTAACGCCCTTGGGCGCGTTTTTCGGAGCATTGGTCGTCATCGCTATTACCTCCCGGCAAATCTCTCTCGTTCCCGCCTCGCGGCCGGCCTCGTTGTCTCTTTCGGTCGGAATTCGAACGCTGCGCAGCGGGCCTCATGCCGAACCGGCGTTACCATGAACCCGACCGGCCGCCATCTCGACGGATCGGGTCCACGGATGCGACTCAGGCGGCCCACCAGCGCTGCGCGATCTTGAAGCCGTCGATGTCCCAATTCGACAGCAGTTCACCATGCGTGACCTTCTTCGAATGGGCCGTTACATATTTCTCGAACAGGAGGTTGATGAGCCCGCCATCGTCATGCAGAAGCTGCTGGCACTCGGCATACATCGCGGCTCTCTTCGTCTCGTCCACTTCGGAGCGTGCGGCCACCAGCAACTCATTGAACCGGGGATTCTTCCAGAAGGTCTCGTTCTGCGTGGAATCCGCGGCATAAGCGAAGGTGAGCACCCAGTCCGCCGTCGGGCGGCCCAGCCAGAAGCTTGCGACGAACGGCTTCTTCAGCCAGACATTGTCCCAGTATCCATCGTTCGGCTCGCGGACGACATTGATGTCGATGCCGGCCTTGGCCGCACTCTGCTGGAACAGCACCGCTGCGTCGACAGCGCCGCCGAAAGCCGCGTCGGCCACCGACAGGTCGATCTTCAGATTGGACAGCCCCGCCTTCTTCAGCAGGCTCTTGGCCATTTCGGGGTCGTATTTGTGAACCGGCTCGGGGTTGATTGCGAACTTCACGCTCGGCGCGACCGGATTGTCGTTTCCCACGGTGCCGATCCCGTAGAAAATCTTTTGCAGAATCGCTTCGCGGTCGACGGCATATTTGATGGCGTTTCGCACGTCCGGATTGTCGAACGGTGCGACGGTGACATTCATCGAAAAGACGTTATGGCCGTAACCGGTGACCTCGTCGACCTCCAGCGCGGATTTTTCCTTCAGAAACTTGAGGGTCTTGAGATCGCATCGATCGATATAGTCGACATCGCCGGCAAGCAGCGCATTCGTTCGCGCCGTGCTGTCAACGATCGACAATATCTCGACCTCGTCGAACCACGCGTCGCGATAGTAGTTGGGGTTGCGCTTGACCTTGGCGGTGACGCCGGGATTGAAGCTCTCCAGTGCGTAAGGGCCGGTCCTGACCCCCGACTCCCAGTCGGCGTCGCCGTTGTCCTTGGCGGGCATGATCGGCAGACGGTAATCGCTGAGGATATAGGCGAAGTCGGCGTTACCGGACTTGAGCGTGAAGACCACGGTGTCGCCGTCGACCTTCAGTTCCTCGATCTGCGATAAGAGCGACTTGGCGGCGGACTTCGAATTCTCGCCCATATGGTGGTGCAACGAGGCCACGATATCGGCTGCGGTCACATTCTTGCCGTTGTGGAACGTCGCGCCTTTGCGGATCTTGAACGCCCAGTTCTTCGCTTTGTTCGACGGCTCGAAGGACTCCGCAAGATCGGGCTGGATGTTTCCTTTCGTGTCCACCTCGGTAAGGCCGTTGCTCAACGTGCCCCAGCCAAACGTGCCCATGTAATTGTTGAGATAATTGGCAGGATCGAGCGTATCCGTCGTGGAGCCATGCCCCAGCGCGATGCGCAGGCGTCCACCCTTCTTTGGAGCCGCGGTCGCCGCACGCGAGAACATGGTTTCGGCCACCGCGGCCGTCACACCGGCGGTCATGGCGAACTGGATGAACTCACGGCGGTTCATTTTGCCGCTCGCCACAAGCTGAGCCATTTCGTCCAATTTCATCTCCCGCTCCCATCTTTCTCATTGGCTGGTTTTCGTTGACCGGCAGGCGCCGGTGACCATTCCATAGGCCAGTTCTTATTTATTATCGCCATAATGTTATAACGAACGCCGGCTCGGCGCAAGCCCGAGGGACTCGAACCGTTCAGCCTCGCGCGGATCCGCTCTTGGCCGGGCTCCGTCGGTCCGCTTGTCGACAGTGCCGCCGCGCAACAGAGACGGGAATGGTCGGCTGAACCAGCCGGCTCCTTAAGACCTGCTGCTCAGGCTCGTCGGGTGCTTCGATCGGACCCAGGCGAGCAGCGCCTCCAGATGTTCTCTCATGAGCGCAACCTGCACCTTCGGCGTATACATCGCGGGGCGCGTGATCGCTTTCACATAAAGGCCGTCCGTGAATAGCATGATCGACGAGACGACGTGTTCCATCGTCTCTTCCGGCCAGGCGCCCGCATCCTTCTGGGTTCTGAGAAGGCAACGTCTGATGAGGGCCCGCCAGTCCGCATGAATTTTTGCCGACCGCTTCAGGAGATCCGGCCTGTTCGCCGCGAACGCCCAAAATGTGAGCCAGGCGGCGGCTTCGGCCTTGCGTTCCGCATCGGTAGGCAAGGCATCCTGCAACAGCTCGAGCAGGGTCGTCTCGCCGTCCAATTTCTGGGAGAGCCGCTGCTCGAGCCTCACATGCATGAACCTCAGAGCGCCAAGAATGAGATCCCATTTGGTGGTGTAATAATGCGCCAGCATGCCGGTGGTCCGCCCGGCTTCCTTGGCGATATCGGACAACGTCACAGAGTCGAGACCCCGCTTCGCAATGGCCCGGCAGGCCGCGAGAGCGATCTCGTTCCGACGCTTATCGTGGTCCACAATCTTTGGCACTGATCGAAGTCCTCTGCGATCGCGAAGGTGATCGAATATCGATGGCTGGCAACCAAGGCTCTGCTGGCAGCGGGCGGCAGATTTCCGATGCTCTCTGCGATGCTCCATCTCCAACAGCGTGACTTGCCGGCGCCTCGAGCAGCGGCCGCGGGAAGTGCGCTTCCTTATCAAATCATGATTCGGCTCGCATCCGCATAATGTTCCAGCCCGCAAGGCCCCACCGGAAAGAATCGAGCCGCCGGAAATAAATACAGACCAAAGTCACCGCTGATGCGGGTCCTTCCCGCAGAGCTGATTGGTTTCGACAGGCAGCTTCCAGGCTGCAGCCCGGCGAAGCAATGCTGTCGGAACCTCTGGCGCGCCCCGTCATTCTTGGCCCATCGCATCATCCGTTACGGGCATCAGGCCCCCGGATACACCCGGCAAGGGGACCATCCGCCACGAGTCCTCGCGGGCTTACGAGGCTACAGCGTTTGCCACAGATGCCAGAGCGTGTTGAGTGCAAAGCCGATGAACATCACGCCCGTGGCGCGGATCACCCAGATCTCGTTGGCGGCATAGAAGCGCCGGAGCGGCCCCATGCCGACCAGCCAGATCAGGATCGCGTCGGCGGCCAGAAAGCCGGCGAGGCAGGCGGCCAGGAAGATCGGCGCCTGGGTCCAGCCGAAGCCGCCGAGCTGGCCCGCGAGCAGCGCGGTGAAGACGGCCAGCGTCACCGGATAGCTCTTGGGATTGGAGAGCCCGAAAATGAGCCCGCGCAGATAAGGCCGGCGCAGATCGAGGCTGGTGCCACCCTCGGGCCGTCGCCTCGCCAGGACAGCGCGCGTGCCCAGCCAGAGGAGGTAGAGGCCGCAAAAGAGCGCCAGCCCGTGGAACAGCCAGGGCGACACCAGGTTGGCCCCGACCAGCGCCACCAGCGCCAGCACCGACCAGAGCGTGTCGCCGAGCAGATGGCCGAACAGGAATTGCGCGCCGGCCCAGCGCCCGCGCGCGGCGCCGATCCCGACGAAAGCCAGCACCGCCGGTCCGGGCGTCAGCACCACGATCGCGCCGGCAACGGCGGCAGAAACGAGCAGAGCGAGATCCATGTCGAGGTCCTTGCCGGCGGCCTCTCTCGGCACGAGCGCGGACACCGGGCAGCCGCCATGATCGACGGCGGCGCAAGCCTGTCAATCGCTCGGGTGGATGGGGCGAAGCCGGCTTCTTCTCGCTCGGGCGAGGGCCGTCGCCGTTCCGCTCAGCAGCGCCCCGCCTGGCAGTAGCGGAGCTGGCCGTCCCAATTGCTCCATACGACCGTGACGGCCGCGGCCTGGGTATCGCTCATGGGCAGGCTGCCGGGTGCCTGTGGACCTTCGTTCCAGATATAGGTCATGCAAGGCGTGCCGACCGGCTCGTTGCAGGCGTGGCGGCCCGCAGCCTCCAAGTCGTCGGCGCTGAGCCCCGCGGGACAGACCACGGCGTGCACGAGGCCGTTCCTGCCGATCTCCCGGCAGGCAGCCGCCGCCGAACTGCCGCTATGCATGTAAGAGAAGGCCAGATACCCGACAGCCGTTGCTGCCACCACGGCCGCCAAAGCCAAGCCGGCTTTCCATTTTCCGGGCATCGTCTTGCTGTCGTCGGCACGCGCGCGCGACGGCGCCCTCCGAGAGCGCAAGTCGCCTCGACCGTTGCGGCGATCCGTCGGCCGCGCTGTCCTGCGGCGTTCGACAACCATCGTCACTCCATCCATTCCCCGAGGCCGGCAAGGACCGGCCCCACACACGAAGACATCGATCGCTCGGCTGACAGCCGTTCGCCCGCGATCTGCGGCATCCCTGTCAGCCCGCTACCCAGCAGATCCGCCTCGCTCTCCGGCGGCATTCCGCGAGGGGTGCGACAGGCTCGGGATTATCCAAACAGGATTTTCTACGCGGCGTTAAAGCGCGCGCTTTCGGAAAATGCGCGTGGGAATTCTCTAAAATGCAGGTTGATCGACGGGATCGGCCGAACGAAAGCCCTGGCTCGAAAAAGAGACCGGCGGCGCGACCGTCAGGCGGCCGTCAGCACCTCGCGCGCGAGCCACTCGGCATCGCCGGCCGTGATCTCGCGGCAGTTGGCATCGCGCATGGGCTTGTTCTCGGGCGCCATCGTGACCTCGGCCAGGCGCTTCACATCCTTCGCACCAAGCCCGTCCTCGGCGAGCGAGATCGGCAGCCCGACCGAGCGCAGGAACGCGTCGAAAGCTCCCGCCAGTTCCCGGCCTATATCTTTTGCGGACCGGCCGGCGACCGGCACGCCCATGACGGCCGCGACGGCGGCATGGCGCTCCGGCGAGACCTCGGCGTTCCAGCCGATGGCGGCGCGCAAGGCCAGGCCCACGGCACGACCGTGATGGACATGGCCGATGGCGCCCAGCGCATGGCCGACCGCGTGGCCCACGCCGGTGCCCGCATTGTCGATGCCGATGCCGGCCAGTGCCGCCGCGATCTGCAGGTGGCCGCGCGCGTCGAGATCGTCCGGCACCTCGACCGCGCGCTTCAAGTTGCCGGCGATCAGTCGGATGGCCTGATGGCAAGTCGAATCGTTGAACGGATTGGCGCGCCGGATGGTGCAGGCCTCGATGGCATGAACCAGAGCGTCGACGCCGGTGGCCGCCGTGAGCGCGGCCGGCAAGCCGACGGTCAAGGTCGGGTCGAGCAGCGCCAGATCGGCCTTGAGCGCATCGCCCCAGCCCCACACCTTGTCGCCCTTGGCAGAGGTATAGACCGAGACGCGCGTCGTCTCTGAGCCCGTGCCGGCGGTGGTGGGCACGCAGATGCGCGGCAAGCCCTTGGCGGGTAGCGGCTCCTTGGCGAGCGCATAGAACTCGGCCTCGCGCCCCTCGAGCGCGATCGCCGCCGCCATCTTGGCGACGTCCAGCGTCGAGCCGCCGCCCAGCGCTACCAAGATCCTGGCGTCCGCCTTGCGTGCGGCCTCGGCGCAGGCGTCGATCTGGCTCGCCAACGGATCGCTGCGGATGTCGCTGAACCGTGTCACCTTGCTGCCGCCCTTGGCCAGCGCCGCTTCGACCCGATCGGCCAGCCTCGGCAGGGCCGGGTCGGCCGCAAGCAGGACCGCTGCGCCAGCGCCCGCCAACCTCTCGACGTCACCGGCGATCTTCTCGATGCGACCGACCCCGAAGGCGACGGCGGTGGTGGGGCCGAAAGAGAAAGAACCGATGGTCATGGGGCGGCAGTCCTCGCTGGCGGCAGGTGGGGCGAAAGCGGCGATAGATAGCCATAGCTTTCGCTTGAAGTCGCGGGCAAATTGAGACGCCGCGCCGGCCAGGGCAAATCAAGTCTCTCGGGGGAGCCCTTCGGTCATGAAGATCACCGCGATCCGCATCACCCGGCATCGCTTCAAGTTCGACCCGCCCTTCCATGCGAGCTGGGACACGCGGCCGCGCACCCATTGGGACGCCACCATCGTTCGGGTCGAGACCGATGAGGGCGTCACCGGCATCGGCTCGGGCGATCTCATGATCGGCTTTGCGGGCCACGAGGAGCTGTTCGTCGGCCAGGACCCGTTCGCCATCGAGCGGCACTATCGGGTCCTCGCCAACATCAATTTCCATTACGGCCGTTGCTGGCCGCTCGACCTGGCGCTATGGGACCTGGCGGGAAAGCTCCTGGGCCAGCCCTGCTGGCGCCTCCTGGGCGGGCTCTCCAACAAGGTGCGGCTCTACGCCTCATCCGGCACGCTCAGAAAGCCGCCGCAACTGGCCGAAGTAGCGCGCGCCTTCCTCGCGCAGGGTTTTCCGGCCATGAAGATCCGCTTCCATCGCGGCGACTGGCGCGAGGACATCGCGGCCTTGGCCGCCGTGCGCAAGGAAGTCGGCGACAAGCTCGCCCTGATGGTCGACTGCAATCAGGGCTGGCGCATGCCCTGGGACACGGCCCAGCCCTGGTCCCTCAAGGACGCGCTCGAGGTCGCGCGCCGGCTCGAGGCGCTCGACGTCTATTGGATGGAGGAGCCGCTCCACCGCGGCGATTATGACGGCATGGCGGCGCTCCGGCAGGCGGCGCGCATCCGCATCGCCGGCGGCGAGATGACGCGCGAGCTGCACGAGTTCCGCACGCTGATCCAGCGCGGCTGCCTCGACGTGCTGCAGCCCGACGTGGCGCTGGTCGGCGGCATCACCGGCTTGCGCCACGTCGGCCAGATGGCGCTCGAGCACAATCTGGTCTTCACGCCGCATACCTGGACCAACGGCATCGGCGTCATCGCCAACGCGCATCTGGTGGCGGGTGCCACCGGCACGCCTTTCCTCGAGTTCCCCTACGATCCGCCGGAATGGGGCCTCGACCGGCGCGACTATATGCTGGCCGAGCCGGTCAAGGCCGAGAACGGCTGGCTGATGTTGTCGGACAAGCCCGGCCTCGGTTTCGAGCTCGACGAGGACAGGCTCGAGGCGACCCGGCTCGATTGAGCAATCGTGACCTTCGTTCCGGCACGGAACCCATGAACACCGTCGGCGAAGATTCCGCACCGTCTGTGTTCATGGGTTCCCGCCTTCGCGGGAACGACCACAAATATCAGCAAATGCCCCGGCTTGAGGTCGAGCCAGCCCCCGCGGCCAACGCGACGCTCAGGCCGCTTCGTTCTGCTGCGGACGTGCGGCGAAGCTGATCTGGCTGTTCCAGAACCGCTCGAGCTTGATCAGCGCCTTGTTGACGCCGTCGAGCTGCGTCGGCTCGGCACCCATGCTCTGGACATGGCGCTCGTACATGCCGCGCATCTTGTCGCGCACGGCGAGCGCCTTGTCCGAGAGGCGGACATGCTGGCTGCGTCGATCGTGGCGCGAGCGCTCCTGGATCAGATAACCGTTCTCGACCATCTTCTTGACGTTGTAGGAGACGTTCGAGCCCAGGTAGTAGCCGCGCTGCGTCAACTCGCCGACCGTCAGCTCGTCGTCGCCGATGTTGAACAGGATCATGGCCTGCACGTTCGACAGGTCGCGAATACCCTGCCGGTCGAGTTCGACCTTGATGACCTCGAGACATTGCCGGTGCAGACGCTCGATCAATCCGATGGTGTTGAGATAGCCGGCGATCACGACACTTGCTCCTTCGCCCGAGAAAACCGAATCAGGACCGCGTAGGGCTACCATGCCGACGTTAAGCATTCCTTTACGCGGCTGACACGCCGACAAGGGTTTGCATTCCAAGTCGTTCATCTCTCGGCAATATTTTCGGCTAATCTGGGTATGATCGCCAGGGCGGGCGGGGCTGGTTGAGCTGCCGGACATGGGTGTCGGGCGCGTGAGGGCCAGGGGACGATGAGGACGAAGGTGGCGGCAAGATGGCGGGTCCGCCTGGCTGTCGGCGTGGCGGCGGCGGTGACTACCGTCGTGGGCGTCGGCACGGCCGCCAAGGCGGACTTCAACGTCTGCAACAAGACGAAGGAAAGGGTGGCCGTCGCCCTCGGCTACCGTCAGCAGGGCGAGTGGTTCTCGCAAGGTTGGTGGAACCTCGAGCCGGGCCGCTGCCAGGCGGTCATCGCCGGCAAGCTGACCGAAACCAAATATTATCTCTATGCCGACGCCAAGGGCGGCAGTTGGTACATGGGCGGCCCCTACCGCTTCTGCGTCAAGAGCCAGGCTTTCAAGATCACCGGCAACGCGAATTGCGAAAGCCACGGCTCGCAGCGCCAGGGCTTCCGCGAGGTCAATGTCGGCAACAACTCGGCCTTCACCTACGAGATATACGAACCGGGGCAGTGAAACCCGGGGCCAAGGCGCGCTGCCGGCAAGCGGCATCGCCCTGCATGGCAGCGGCAGGCCTTGACAGCCGCGCCGCCGTTCCCCATAACCATCCCAGCGCCGATTTGAGCCTCAGCTTGCGGGCGCGTTACAAATGCAGCTAAAGCGACGGGCTAGATGACCGCCCCAGCTTCGCTGCGGCGGTTTTTTTTCGTTTGGGGCCCTTCCTGCCCCAAGGACTGGTCCACCCGGCCGGCATCGGCCATCGGACCCGCGGAGATTTGAGGGGCAGCTTGCGCCGCGACATCAAACGCTAAAGCGTCCGAGCAATTCGGAGCCCCAGGACGATCTTGGCCGACATCATGTTGGCCAACACCCCGTTGGAAGGAGGCCCGAATGACCACGAGCTACAAAGACGGCTTCATCGCCACCCAGTCGCGGCTGCGCGACAAGCCGGCAACCGCGCTGCACACCTTCTCCGCCGCCACCCGCCAGACCGACGGGCTCTCGAGCGAGGCGCGGATCCGCAACTTCCATCTCGTGACCGACGAACCGCCGGCTTTGGGCGGCGCCGACCGCGGACCCGATCCGGCGGAGCTGCTGCTGGCCGCGCTGGGCGCCTCGCAAGAGGCCACCTACCGTCTTTATGCCGATACGCTGGGCATTCCGATCCGCAGCGTGTCGGTGAAACTCGAGGGGCGCATCGATCTGCGCGGCCTGTTCGCGGTGTCCGACGGTGTCAGGCCCGGCTTCAAGGACATCCGCGCGACCGTCACGATCGATAGCCCGGCTTCGGCCGAGGACATCGAGCGCCTCAAGGTCACGGTCGACCGACACTGCCCGGTGCTCGACAGCTTGCGCAACGTGACGCCGGTGCAGACCAGCCTCGATCTCGTCAACAGCGCGGTCAAGCCCGCGGCCGCATGACGCGATCGACCGATCCGCATCCTTTTTCGAAGTTCCGCCGTTTCTCAAAAAATCGCTAGGGAAGCACGACCATGCCGCTCAAGAGCAAGCACCCGGAAACCATCGTGTTGCACGCGGGCTATCGCAGCGACAGCGCCACGAACGCGGTGGCGGTGCCGATTTATCAGACCACTTCCTATCAGTTCCACCACACCGAGCACGCCGCGAACCTGTTCGCTCTCAAGGAGCTCGGCAACATCTACACCCGCATCATGAACCCGACCTGCGCGGTCTTGGAAGAGCGGCTGACCGCGCTCGAGGGCGGCGCGGCGGCGCTGGCTCTGTCCTCAGGCCAGGCGGCCTCGGCCTTCGCGATCCAGAACATCGCCAGGGCCGGCGACAACGTGGTGAGCTCGACCGACCTCTATGGCGGCACCTGGAACCTGTTCGCCAACACGCTCAAGGACCAAGGCATCGAGGTACGCTTCGTCGATCCGGCCGATCCGGAGAATTTCGCCCGCGCCACCGACGCCAAGACGCGCGCCTACTACGCCGAGACCCTGCCCAATCCGAAGCTCGCGGTGTTCCCGATCAAGGAGGTGGCCGACATCGGCCGGGCGTTCGGCGTGCCGCTCATCGTCGACAACACGGCGGCGCCGATCCTGTGCAGACCGTTCGACCACGGGGCGGCGATCATCGTCTATTCGACGACCAAATATATAGGCGGCCACGGCACCTCGATCGGCGGCGTCATCATCGACGGGGGCAATTTCGACTGGGAGAAGCACGCGGACCGCTTCCCGGGCCTCAACCAGCCGGACCCCAGCTATCACGGCGCGGTCTGGACCGAGGCGGTGAAGCCCTTGGGACCGATCGCCTACATCATCAAGGCGCGCGTCACGCTGCTGCGCGACCTGGGCGCGGCCATGAGCCCCTTCAACGCCTTCCTCTTCATCCAGGGGCTCGAGACGCTGCCGCTGCGCATGCGCCAGCACTGCGAGAACGCGATCAAGGTGGCCGATTGGCTCAAGGGCCATCCCGCGGTGACGAAGGTCATTTTCCCGCGCTTCCAGACGGGCGAGCTCAAACGGCGCGCCGACACCTACCTCAAGGGCGGCTATGGCGCGCTCGTGGGCTTCGAGCTCGAGGGCGGCAGGGAGGCGGGCCGCAAATTCATCGACGCGCTCCAGCTCTTCTACCACGTGGCCAATCTCGGTGATGCGCGCAGCCTTGCCATCCATCCGGCCACGACGACGCACTCGCAACTCTCGCCCGAGGAGCAGCTCGCGACCGGCGTCTCGGAGAGCTATGTGCGCCTCTCGCTCGGGCTCGAGCATATCGACGACATCATCGCCGACCTCGACCAGGCCCTGGCGGCGGCGACCGGCGTCAGGCGCGCGGCCGAGTAGGCGCTCCTGCCATAACCGCCGTTCTCGCGGCCGTCGACGGGCCCGTCGACGGCCGGCGGGGGAGATCGTCCCGATGCCGCTTTCCTGGCTCCGCGTCTCCACGGTCATTCCGCTCTCGTCGTCGGACGAGGCAGAAAGAGACGCCGTCGCGACGGAAGCCGCACCTTGCGTCCTCTTCGAGGTGTTGGTCCAAGGCTACGATCCTCTCGGCTTTCGGCCCGATGGCTCGGCCGCGCAAGATTCGGATGGCGGACGGCAGGCTGCAGGTCAAAGCAGGGCGGCAAAACGGAGCTGGCCGTGACCGCAAATCCGAGGACGTTTGCATCGTGAGCGCCGCACCCCCGGCGGCCACGGTGCAGCATATGTCCGCCGTGGAATGGGTCCTGCTCGGCAGCCTGTCGCTGCTCTGGGGCGGCTCCTTCTTCTTCAACCGCGTCCTGGTCGTGGAGCTGCAGCCCTTCACCGTCGTGTGGGGCCGCGTGGCGCTGGCGGCGCTCGCCCTCCTCACCGTGGTGCGCTTCAGCGGCTACCGGATGCCGCGCTCGTGGCAGGCCTGGGGCGCTTTCTTCGCCATGGGCCTGCTCAACAACCTGATCCCCTTCAGCCTCATCACCTGGGGTCAGACCGAGATCGCCAGCAGCCTCGCCGCGATCCTCAACGCGACCACGCCGCTCTTCACCGCCGTGCTCGCCCATGCGTTGACGCGCGACGAACGCGAGCGGCTGACGGCGCGCCGCATGGCCGGTGTACTGATGGGGCTCATCGGCGTGGTGCTGATCGTGGGCCCTGCCGCGCTCGGCGGCCTCGGGCTCAACCTGCTGGCCCAGCTCGCCATCCTCGGCGCGGCCCTCTCTTACGGCTTCGCCAACATCCACGGCCGGCGTTTCCGCGCCATGGGCATCCCGCCGCTGGTGGCCGCCACCGGGCAGGTCTGCGCCACCGCCGTCATGGCGCTCCCGCTCGTGCTCTTCATCGACCGGCCTTGGGCGCTGCCAGCGGTGCCGGCGCTTCAGACCTGGGCGGCGCTCGCGGGCCTTGCCTTCCTCAGCACGGCGCTCGCCTACCTGATCTTCTTTCGCATCCTCGCCGGCGCCGGCGCGGTCAACGTGGCGCTGGTGACGCTGCTGGTCCCAGCGAGCGCGCTGCTGCTGGGCGCGGCCGTTTTCGGCGAGCGGCTCGACGCCCGCCAGATCGCGGGCATGGCGACGATCCTTGCCGGTCTCGTCGTCATCGACGGAAGGTTGCCAGCCGCCGCGGCCGCGCGGCTTCGGGGAGGCAGGAACCGCAGCGCCTCGGCTCAACGCTGCCCGGACTAACGACGCACCGGCTTCGAGCTTCAATCTTTGTCGCGGCTGTCCTCGAGGACGAGGTCCGCCGCTCTGGCACCGACCATCAGGGCCGCGGCATTGGTGTTGCCCGAAACGAGGGTCGGGAAGATCGAGGCGTCGACGACCCGCAGGCCGGAGAGCCTGTGAACGCGCAGGCGGGAATCGACCACCGAGCCGTTCGGATCGGGTCCCATCCGGCAGGTGCCGACGGGATGATAGACGGTCCCGCTTCGAGCCCGAATGTCGGCAATCAGCTCCTCGTCGCTGCGGCAGGCCGGCCCTGGCAGCAATTCCGCCCCGATGAGCGACGCCAGGGACGGCATCGAGGCGAGTTTGCGCAGAAACTTCACGCCATCGAGCATCTCCTCGACATCGTTCGCGGTGCCGTACGCATTGGCGTGGATTCGCGGCGGCGCGAAGGGATCGGCAGTGCGAATTTCGATACGGCCGCGGCTGGTCGGCCGGCAGGAAGAGAGCCCGAGGGAGAAGCCCGGAAAGGGATCGGGCGTCAGGAGCGGCCTTGTGCCGCTGCGTGCGGTGATCGTGGTCAAGGCCTGGAAATAGAGCTGCAGATTGGGCCGGGGCTTGTCAGGCCGGGTGCGAAAGAAGCCGCCGCCCTGATTGAGGCTGAGCGCAAGCGGCCCCCGGCCCAAAAGCAGATAGGCCGCACCGGCGCAGAGCTTGCCCCACCACGGCCGCAGCAGCGTGTTCAAGGTCGCCCGGCGCGCCCGATAGCTGTAGTTGAGGCCGAGATGATCCTGCATGTGGGCGCCGACCGCGTCGTTGTCGAGCACGACCTCGATGCCGTGGGCGCGCAGAAGCGTGGCCGGACCGATGCCCGAAAGCTGGAGCAGCTGCGGCGAGTTGACGGCGCCGGCCGCAAGTACGACCTCGCGCCCTGCCCGGGCGATCTCGCGCCGGCCCTTGTAGACATATTCGACACCGACCGCACGGCGGCCCTCGAGCAGGACCCGAGTCACCTGGGCGCCGGTGATGACATGCAAGTTGCGGCGCTGCATCGCAGGCTCGAGAAAAGCTGTTGCAGCGGACACGCGCCGGCCGCGGCGGGTCGTGGTCTGATAAATCCCCACCCCCTCCTGCGAGGCACCGTTAAAGTCCGGGTTGAACGGCAGACCGGCTTCGCGCGCGGCAGCGATGAAAGCGCGGCAGAGCGGATGGATCCGGTCGGAAACGTCGGAGACGGTCAAGGGCCCGTCCGCGCCGCGATAGTCATCGGCCCCCCGCTCGTTGGCCTCGATCGCCTTGAAATAGGGCAGCACGTCCCGCCAGCCCCAGCCGGGATTGCCGAGCGCCGCCCAATCCTCGTAATCGGCGGCCTGGCCGCGGATATGGACCATGGCGTTGATCGAGCTCGACCCGCCCAGCACCTTTCCGCGCGGCCAGAAGTCGATGCGTCCGGCAAGCCCGGGATCGGGCTCGGCCTGGTACATCCAGTTCACCTTCGGATCGTAGAAGGTCTTGCCGTAACCCAGGGGCACGCGAATCCAGAAGCGGTCGTCCGACGGGCCCGCTTCGAGCAGCAGGACCCGATGGCGCCCGCTGCGCGTCAGCCGCTCCGCCACCACGCAACCGGCGGAGCCGGCGCCCACGAGCACGAAATCGTGTTCGTTCATCGGATCGCTTTCTTGCGGTCGGGAACCCGCGCTGCGCGGGCCTGGTCCATGATCCAGTCGCGGAACAGGCGGACCTCGGGCTTGAGTGCCTGGGTGTCCTCGCGGAACAGAAAGTAGTGGGCGTGCTCCTGGGACAGCTCGATGTCGAAGGACCGGCGCACGCGGCCCGCTTCGATATAGCGCTCGGCAAAACAGCGCAGCACGATCGTGTGGCCGAACCCGGCCGCGACCAACTCGAGGGCCGCCAGCGACGTATCGACCGTGACCGCATGGCGGTGCGCCGGGACCTCCAGCCCGGTGCGGCGATAGAGCTCCGACCAGGCCTCCTCAAGCCCCATGATGTGGATGAGGTTCTCGTCCTTGATCTGCGCCGGCGCGCGGACCGGTGAGGCAATCGGGCTGACCGGCACGGACGGGTCGCTGAAGATGAGCTCCGAGCGGAAGCCCGACCAGTTTCCGTGGCCGAAACGGATGTCGACATCGACCTTGTCCGCAGGGAGCGCGTCGGCCCAGATCGCCGAATAGAGGCGCACCCGGATGCTCGGGAAGGCCTCGCAGAACTCGGGCAGGCGCGGCGAAAGCCAGAGGACCGCGAAAGACACCGGCACGCGCAGATTGAGCGAGGCCTCGCCCACCGGCCCGAACAGCCCGGCCGTGGCGGCGGAAAGCTCGTCGAAGGCCTTCCGCACCGGCGCCAGATAGGCCCGGCCCATTTCCGTGAGCCGCAGCTGACGCGGCAGCCGCTCGAACAGCGGATAGCCCAGATGCTGCTCGAGCGAGCGGATCTGATGGCTGACGGCCGCCTGGGTCAGGCCCAGCTCCTGGGCCGCAGCCGTGAAGCTCGCATGCCGGGCCGCCGCCTCGAAAGCGCGCAGCCAGACCAGCGGCGGAAGTCGGTAGCTCATCGCGATGCCCCAGTCCTCGGCACCATAAATGAAATGGGGTCTAAGGACCATAATGGTTCGTTTGATTTGTGCAATCTGGCGGGTTTAGGGTTTCGGCCCGATAGTGGCGAACCTTGGCCCGAGGCCGGGGTCGAGCGTGTTTGGCGCCTAATCGAGAGACAGGGGGAAAGCATGGACTTGGATCAGATGAAGAGGCTGGCCACGCAGGGCCGGATGACGCGTCGCGACTTCATCCAGTTGGCTGTCGCGACCGGCATGACCGTCGCGGCCGCCAACACCGCGTTCATTTCCGCCGCACAGGCCGCACCCAAGACGGGCGGCAAGTTCCGTATCGCGCTGGGCAGCGGTGCCACCACCGACACGCTCGATCCGGCGACCTATCCCGATACCTTCAACGGCGTCTGGGGCTGGGCCTCTATCCGCTCGAGCCTGACGGAAGTGGCGGCCGACGGCTCGATCGTGGGCGATCTGGCCGAGCATTTCGAGCCTTCGAACGGCGCCAAGACCTGGATGTTCAAGCTGCGCAAGGGTGTGGAATTCCACAACGGCAAGTCGCTCACCGCCGACGACGCGGTGGCCTCGATTAATCACCATCGCGGCGAGGCCTCGAAGTCGGCGGCGAAGTCGCTGCTGAAGTCGGTCGTGGACGTCAAGGCGGACGGCGCGGATACCGTCGTGGTGACGCTCTCGGACGGCAATGCCGACTTTCCCTATGTCGCGTCGGACTACCACATCCCGATCATGCCCGCGAAGGACAACGACGTGGACTGGCAGTCGGGCGTGGGCACCGGGCCCTATGTCATGAAGTCCTTCGAGCCCGGCGTGAAGGCCACGGGCACGAGATATGCCAATTATCACCGCGACACCTGGTTCGACGAGATCGAGATCCTGTCGGTGATCGACGTCAATGCGCGCACCAACGCGCTCATTACCGGCGACGTAGACTATATCGACCGCGCCGATCTGAAGACGCTGGCGCTGCTGGAGAAGAATCCCAAGCTGGCGATCGCCGAGGTCAGCGGGTTCGCACACTACATCGCGCCGATGATCACGACGGCGCCGCCGTTCAACGACAACAATGTGCGCCTTGCGCTCAAATACGCCGTCGATCGCGAGCAGATCGTCAAGAAGGTCCTGCTCGGCCACGGATCGGTCGGCAACGACAACCCGATCGCGCCGGGCGTACCGTTCTATGCCGACCCGACACCCAAGCACAGCTACGACCCGGACAAGGCCAAGTCTTACCTGAAGAAGGCGGGGCTGAGCTCGCTCAAGGTCGACCTGTCGGCGGCCGACGCGGCCTTTGCGGGCGCGGTCGACGCCGCGCAGATCATGAAGGAATCCGCGGCCAAGGCCGGAATCGACATCAACGTGATCCGCGAGCCCAACGACGGCTATTGGGACGCAGTGTGGATGAAGAAGCCCTGGGTCATGGGCTACTGGAGCGGCCGGCCCACGGCGGATCTCATGTTCACCACGGCCTATGCCGAAGGTGCCGCCTGGAACGAGACTTTCTGGAAGAACGCCCGCTTCAACGAGCTGCTGGCGGCAGCGCGCTCGGAGGTCGACCAGAAGAAGCGCGCCGACATGTATCGCGAGATGCAGCAGATCGTGCATGACGACGGCGGCGCGATGGTGCTGATGTTCTACAACTATGTCGGCGCCTACTCGAAGGCGGTTGTCCACCCGGACAAGCTGGCCCGGAACTGGGACGTGGACGGCATGAAGATCACGCAGCGCTGGTGGTTCGCCTGAGCCGACGCCGAGAGAATCCGGCCCGGGCGCGGCGGCCGATGCCGCACCCGGGCTCGACCTGAAATGACGTTCCGTTCCTTGGAAAAGCGCGGCCCGACCGCGCCACAGCAAGGCGTCGCATGAAGATCGCCGATCTCAAGACCTTCCTGGTCGGCAATCCACCGCCCATGGCCGGCGGGCGCTACTTCATTTTCGTCAAGCTCGTCACCGACGACGGCATCGAGGGCATCGGCGAGATCTATAACGCGACCTTCCGGCCGCAGGTCGTGGTCGAGATGGTCAAGGACCTGTTCGAGCGACATCTGCTGGGCATGGATCCCTTCCGCATCGAGACGCTGTGGCGCAACGTCTATGGCCGCGGCTATTCCATGCGCCCCGATATCTCGCTCATGGGCGTGCTGTCGGGCCTCGAGACGGCGCTGTGGGACATCAACGGCAAGGCGCTGGGCAAGCCGGTCTGCGAGCTGCTCGGCGGCAAGGTGCGCGAGCGGCTGCGGACCTACACCTATATCTACCCGCGCCCCGAGGAGGGCGGCGCCTATTCGAACTCGCCCGTCTATACCGACCCGGACGCGGCGGCGGCGCGCGCGCTCGACTATCTCGCCATGGGCTTCACCGCGCTCAAGTTCGATCCGGCCGGCCCCTACTCGACCTTCGACCCGCGCCAGCCCGGCCTCGAGGCGATCGAGCGCTCGGCCCTCTTCTGCCAGCGGCTGCGCGAGGCGGTCGGCACTCGCGCCGATCTCCTGTTCGGCACGCATGGACAGTTCACGGCCTCGGGCGCGATCCGGCTGGCGCGTCGGCTCGAGCCTTACGATCCGCTCTGGTTCGAGGAGCCGACGCCGCCGGAGATGCCCGAGGAGATGGCCAAGGTCGCGCGCCAGACCACGATCCCGATCGCGACCGGCGAGCGGCTCACGACCAAGTACGAGTTCAAGCGCGTGCTGGAGCTGGGCGCGGCCTCGATCCTGCAGATGGCGCTGGGGCGGGTCGGCGGCCTGCTCGAAGCCAAGAAGATCGCCGGCATGGCCGAGGCCTATTACGCGCAGGTGGCGCCGCATCTCTACTGCGGGCCGGTCGAGGGTGCCGCCAACATCCATCTCGCCGCCGCCATCCCGAATTTCCTGATCCTCGAGAGCATCGAACGCTGGGACGGCTTTCACGCCAGGATCCTGAAGAAGCCGATCCGATGGGAAGGGGGCTATGTGATCCCGCCTTCCGAGCCCGGCCTCGGCATCGAGCTCGATGAAGACGTGGCGCGGGCACATCCGTGGGCAGGCAAGGAGCTGCATCTGGTGCCGACCTACGGGCCGCTCGATGGCTAGAGCAGATTCCGTTCAGGCTGAACCCCTTTCGTCGCCCCGGCGAAAGCCGGGGCCCAGGGACCGCCGCGCGTCGTTTGCCCCTGGGTTCCCCGGCCGGCTTCGCCGGCAAATCAACGGTAGCGGGCAAAGCCCGCGGGCGCGGGAACGACGATGATTTTGACTCCGTTCGAACGAAACACGCACCGAGATCGGCGACGGCGCCATTAGGAAAGACTCCATCCCATGCGCTACGGCTATATCGGCCTCGGTCACCTGGGCGGCCACCTGGCAGCAAGCCTGATCAAGGCGGGCTTCGCGGTCACGGTCCACGATCTCGACCGGTCGCTGGCCCGGCGCCATCTGGCGCTGGGTGCGCGCTGGGCCGACAGCCCGGCGGCGGTGGCCGCGGTCTCGGACGCGGTCATCACCTGCCTGCCCTCGCCCGCCATATCGAGGCGCGTGCTGACCGGTCCGGGCGGCATCCTCGAAGGGCTGGCGCGCGGCGGGTGTTGGATCGAGATGAGCACGGTGGGCCGGGACCAAATTCGCGCCCTGGCCGCCGAGGCGGCCGCGCGAGGCGTGGTCGTGCTGGAGGCGCCGGTGACCGGCGGCGTCCATCGCGCAGCGACGGGCGAGATCACCGTGCTGGCCGGCGGCGACAAGGCCCTCTTCGAGACGCATCGCCCGGCGCTGGAGGCGATGGGCGGCGAGATCTTCTACATGGGCCCGCTGGGCTCGGCCGCGATCATGAAGGTCATCACCAACATGCTGGCCTTCATCCATCTGGTAGCGGCCGGCGAGGCGCTCATGCTGGCCAAGCGCGGCGGGCTCAATCTGGCGCTCGCCTTCCATGCCATCAAGGCCAGCTCCGGCAACAGCTTCGTGCACGAGACGGAGAGCCAGCTCATTCTCAACGGCAGCTACGATATCGGCTTCACCATGGATCTGGCCTTGAAGGATCTGGGCTTCGCCATGGCGTTCGGCCGCGAGTTCGGCGTGCCCCTCGACCTCGCCGCCCTCACGACGCAGACCTTCGTGCGCGCCCGCGAAGCCTATGGCGGCGACGCCTGGTCGACCCAGGTGGTGAAGCTGCTGGAGGATGCGCTCAAGACCGACCTCAGGGCCCCGGGATTCCCGGCGCGGCTCGGCGAGGAGCAGGTCTGAGCCCGCGGCCAGCCGACGGCCGGGCGAGACACTTCCCCCGCAGCCCTCGCCCTGGACCCTCGCCGGCCGGTGGCCTAGACTTCGGGCCGAGAAGGTTCCGCTCGGCTGGAATCGTAACTCATCGTCCTTCCCGCGAAGGCGGGGACCCAGGGGCAAGCGACGTGCAGTGGCCCTGGGCTCCCGCCTTCGCAGCGGCGACGCAAAGATTCACCACCTGATCGGAATCGACTCCAACCATCCAACAACGTTGGCCGCCATGACCGATCGCGCTTCACCGCGCAAGCCCGCCTTGCGCCCCCTCTCTCCCGCAGAGAAACCCGCAAGCCCGCCGCTGCCCGAGGCGAGCGGCTTCCAGCCGGGCCAATACCCGCAAGTCCGACTGCGCCGCAACCGGCGCACCGATTGGCTGCGTGCCCTGGTGGCGGAGAACCGGCTGGCAGCGACCGATCTGATCTGGCCCGTCTTCGTGCTGGAAGGTCCCAAGGCGCGCGAGCCGGTGCCGTCCATGCCGGGGGTGGAGCGTCTCTCGATCCCGGCCCTGGTCGAGGCGGTGGGCCATGCGGGCGAGCTCGGCATTCCGGCGGTGGCGCTCTTTCCGGCCGTGGCGCCCGAGAAGAAATCGCCCGGCGCGGAGGAGGCCTTCAATCCCGACAATCTCGTCAACCGTGCGGTGCGCGAGCTGAAGCGCCAAGTGCCGAATGTCGGCGTGATCTGCGACGTGGCGCTCGACCCCTACACCAGCCACGGCCATGACGGCCTGCTCGAGGGCGACCGCATCCTCAACGACGAGAGCGTCGAGGTGCTGATCCGCCAAGCCCTCGCTCAGGCCGAGTCCGGCGTCGATATCGTGGCCCCCTCGGACATGATGGACGGGCGGGTGGGCCGCATCCGCCAGGCGCTCGACGCGCAGGGCCACCAGGACGTGGCCATCCTCGCCTATGCCGCCAAATACGCCTCGGGCTTCTATGGGCCCTTCCGCGACGCGGTCGGCTCCAAAGGCGCGCTGGGGAGCGGCGACAAGCGCACCTATCAGATGGATGCGGCCAACGGCGACGAGGCCTTGCGCGAATGCGCGCTCGACGTGGCCGAGGGTGCCGACATGCTGATGGTGAAGCCCGGGATGCCCTATCTCGACATCCTCTGGCGCGTGAAGCAGGCCTTCGCCATGCCGACCTTCGTCTATCAGGTGAGCGGCGAGTACGCGATGCTGGCGGCCGCAGCCGAGCGCGGCTGGCTCGACCGCGAGCGGGTCGTGATGGAAAGCCTGCTCGCCTTCAAACGCGCCGGCGCCGACGCGATCCTCACCTATTTCGCGGTCGAAGCGGCTCTGCGGCTGAAGCGGAGCTAGAGCTGTTCCCTGCCGGGGCTAGACCTACTTGCCGCCTTCAAGGTCGCGCTCGGCGGCCGCCAGGGCTTGCGGCTCGATCAGCAGACCCTGCCGTTCGTAACGGCGACGGCTCCGGCTGAACCTGACGACGACGGCGTAGCGCGCGCTCTTCGCCTTGGCCCGCCGCGTCAGGAGCGCGTTTCCCGCCGAGAGGAACTCGAGATCGTCGAGGCCGGCGCAACGCAGGCAGGCGGGCCCTGGGCGCTCCATCACGAGGAGATCGCCGGTCCCGCCGCAACGATGGCAGACCCATTCTTTGTTCAGGGGCTGGACGACCACCAGTTCCGGCGCGCGGCTCGCCTTCTCGGCCAGGCGCTGACGCCTTCCTTCGGAGAGCGTGGGCGAAGCCCAATGCGTCCGGTAATGCTGCTCGATCCCGGGATCCCCCCGCTGGCTGAAGCGCAGCGTCTGTCGTCCAGGCGCGCGCGCTACATAGTCCGTCTCGCTGGCGATCAGCCCCTTCCCGGTCGCCCAGGATCGGAGCAGCTGCAGGGCCTCCGATATGCGCGATGGACTGACCTGCATGGCACTTTCGAGGCAGTCGATCCGGCCCGTCTGCCAGTGCTTCTCGGCACCCGGATAGAGCCACCCGATCCCGACGAGCACGTCGATGGGCCTGACGTACTGCCGCGCCGCGAGCGAGGCCTCCGCTGCCTGCGCGACGCGGTCGGCGAGCGTGCCGCGATCCTTCCGGTTCATGGCTCACATGATAGTATCGGTTTGGAAGAGCGCCCCCACCGGAGCGGGACGATGATCAATTTTATTTAATCGCGTTACACGGTCAACGGCCCGAGCCGACTCGTCCTCAGGCAGCCTCGTCCGCCTGGCGTTGAACACGTTGCGCAGCACAACCATCTGCGCCTTGAGCGCCCGCTGGCCCTCTGTGGTCCGACCGGAGGCGCAGACGATCGCCGCAGGTATGTTCTTGGCCCTTGCGCGCAAGGCCCGGCCGGTATCGGTCAGGCGGATCTCATCTGCTGCTCGCCGGCAACGTGCGGCTGACTGTCGTCTGACGGCGCCTCGAGGTCGTGCGGTAAGATCATCCGCGAGAACGGGCCGCTGCCTTCGCAGGATGCGTCGACAACGGCCTGCTCGCAGGCCTTATCTTGCGACAGAAGGAGGCAAGCATGGCCTCGCGCCACCGTCACGATTTCGCGCTGCGCACGGTCTGGACTGGGGCGGCCAAGGGTCCGACCAGCGGTCCCGACAGCTATTCGCGCGACTACGAGGTGCACAGCCAGGGCAAGCCCGCCATCGCCGCCTCCACCGGCCCGGCCTATGGCGGCGATCCGGCCAGGCCCAACCCCGAGGATCTGCTGCTGGGCGCGCTCTCGGGCTGCCACCTGCTGAGCTATCTGGCGCTGGCCGCGCGCGCCGGCGTCCTGGTGACGGCCTATGAGGACGACGCGACCTGCGTTCTCGACATGAAGGACGGGCGCGTGCGCATCGTCGAGGCGACGCTCCGCCCCACCGTCACCATCGCGGCCGGCGGCGATGTCGAGAAGGCCAAGAAGCTGCATGAGCGCGCGCACGAGATCTGCTTCATCTCCAATTCGGTCAATTTCCCTGTCGCGATCGAGCCGCGAATGGTGGTGCGGTAAGGGCAGGCTGCCGCGCTTGGTCACCTGTCACCCTCGCGAAGGCGAGGGTCTATGGTCGAGCGCCCGGCTTGCAGAAGCTTGGGCCCCGCGGCCGGCTTCGCCGGCAAACTAAAGAGTAGCGGGCGAAGCCCGCGGGCGCCGGGGCGACGGCCGAGATGAACCATTCCAGACGACAACCTCACCGCCCTCTTGGCAGCAGCTTCTCGAAGAAGGCCGCAATACAGCGGTCGTGCCACGGCGCCGCATGGCCCAGCGCATGGAAGCCGACATGGCCGCCGCCGCGCGGCAGCAGCGGCACGAGCTTGGGATTCTTCCGCCAGTCGAATTCGAGATAGGGCCTGGCCGGGATCCAGGGATCGTTGCGGGCGTGGATCACAAGCGTCGACACCGCAATGCTCTCCAGATGTGGCAATGATGCGGTCCGAGCATAATAGTCTTCGGCGCCAGCGAAGCCGTTGCTGGGCGCCACGACGCGGTCGTCGAACTCGTAGATGGTGCGGATGCCCGGAAGTGCTGCGCGCAGGGCCGCGGGAAGGTCGGCACTGGGGCGCCCGAAATCCGCCTTCACGCCCTCGAGCAGATAACGGTGATAGGCGGCGTTGCGCCGCTGCATGATCCGGAGCTGCGCCTCTTTGGGCAGGACCGGCGCCGAGACGCTGACGGCACCCAGGAACAGCGCGCGCCGGCCCTGCTCGCCCAGATATTTCAGCAGCAGATTGCCGCCGAGAGAGAAACCGACGGCCAAGAGCCCGCGGCCGGCGAGCCGCCCGTCGAGCTGCATCAGCGCCGCGTGAAGGTCCTCGGTCCGGCCGGCATGGTAGCTCTGCCGGCAGAGCGGCCCCGAGGGGCCGGCGCCGCGCAGATTGAAGCGCAATGTCGGATAGCCCCGCTCCAGCAGATGGCGCGCCGACCGGCGCAGATAGATGCTGTCCTGCCAGCCGGAGAGGCCGTGGATCAGGATCACGAGCGGGCGGCCCGTGTCCGCCGCCGGCCGGTTGAGCACCGCCACCAGCCGGTCGCCGTCAGCCAGCGGAAACTCGACGCGCTTCTCCGGGAAATCGTCGAGCCGGATGCGCGGGCGGCGCAGGAAGTTGCGCACCGTCTGAAGGTCGCCGCCGAGCCAGGGCGGCCGTGGCAGAAAGATCGGAAAGCGCAGAGCGATCGCGCCCGGAGCGATCACGTCGCAGCTCCGAGGAAGGTCTGCCCGAGGAAATCCTGAACCAGCGCGATCTCCGCGTCCGATCGCAGCGCCGGCGCGTGGCCCACGCCGGGCAACTCGACCAGGCGAGCTTGCGGACCGCGGCGTGTCATCTCTGCCGCCACCTCCGCGCTCAGCAGGTCGGATTCGGCGCCCCGGAGCACCAGTACCGGGCAGACGATCTGGTCCCACAGCGTCCAAAGATCGACGTCGCGGTCGGCGCTGGCTTGCGCGTTCTCGGCGATCTTGGGGTCGTGATGCAGCGCCAACCGCCCGTCCGGCAGACGGCGATGGCTGTGCAGGGCGATGTGCCGCCATTCCTCGTCCGGCATCGGCCCGAAGGGCGCATAGACCTGGCGCAAGTAGGCCTCGAGCGCGTCGAGCGTTGCGAAGGTCGGCCGCTGGCCGACATAGGTGGCGATGCGCTGCAGCGCGGCCTTGGCCAGAAAGGGGCCGACATCGTTGAGCACCAGGCGGCGGATCGGGCTGCCGGGCAGCGCCGCCAACATCATGCCGATGAGCCCGCCCATCGAGGTGCCGACCCAGTCGACCGCCTCGACATCGAGGCGCGCGATCAGTGCCGTCATATCGGCGCAATATTGCGGATAGCTGTAGGCCGCGGGCACCGCCAGCCAGTCGCTTTGGCCGCGCCCGGCCACGTCGGGACAGGCGACGCGCCAGCGGACGCTCAAAGCTGCCGCGAGCCGGTCGAAATCGCGGCCGTTGCGGGTCAAGCCGTGGACGCAGATCGCGGTGCGTGCGCTCCGCGGATCGCCCCAGTCGGTATAGTGCATGGCGTGGAAGCCGTGCGGGCTCAGGCAAAGAACTCGGTTTGACCGCATGGACAGGCTCTCAGGCGTCATGTTACCGATGATGGCGCGCGCTGGCGCGGCCGATTCCGTATCTTTCTCGACAGATCGCCCATCCCCAATGGCTTCATCCCACCATAGCCCGACCGGGGCGGCACACCCAAGCGCCTCGGCCGCCAACGCCGAACGCGCGCAGCATTTGCGCGGGCTCCTGCTGTGCGCCTTCGCAGCCGTCATCTGGAGCACCGGCGGCGTCGTCGCCCGCACTCTCGAGAGCACCGGCTGGACGGTCATCTTCTGGCGTTCGCTCTTCGCCGTCCTGTTTCTGGTCGGGTTGCTGCTGGTGCGCGAGCGCGGCCGCTTCTTTGCCGTCTTTCGCGAGGCCGGGCTTGCCGGCGTCGGGATCGGGCTCTGCTTCGCCACCGCTTCCACCTGCTATGTCATCGGCCTGCAATACACCACCGTGGCGAAGCTGCTGTTCCTCCAGGGCATCGCCCCCTTCCTGGCCGCCGTTCTGGGCTGGCTCTTCATGCGCGAGCGGGTGGGCTTGCGCACCTGGGTGGCGATGGCGGCCGCGCTCGTCGGGGTCGGCATCATGGAGATCGAGGCCTTCAGCGGCGCCGTCAATCCGATCGGCGACATACTGGGCTTGGTGATCGCGGCCGCCTTTGCCGGCGCCACGGTCATCATGCGCTCCAACCGCAAGGTGCGCATGACGCCTGCCGCCTGCCTCGCCGCTTTGTTCGCCGGCCTCGTCGCGGCGACGCAGGCGCCGAGCCTCGTCGTCTCCGCACAGGATTTTCCCTACCTGCTGTTCTTCGGCGCGGGCCAGCTCGGCCTCGGCATGGCGCTGTTCACGAGCGGCGGGCGCCATATCCCGGCGGCAACATCGGCGCTGATCTCGCTGCTCGAGCCGGCTCTGGGCCCGACCTGGGTCTGGCTGGTCTATGACGAGAACCCGGGCGGCTACGCCATCGCCGGGGGCGCCATCCTGCTCGGATCGCTGACCCTCTACAGCCTCTACGATCTGCAGGCGGGCCGGCGCATCGCGCCGCCGGCCGTCTGACGTCGCCTCGCGATGGCCGCCACCCTGCATATGCCGCATCTGGCCCGCGGCCGCGCCATGGTCGCGGGGGCGGCGTTGCTTTGGAGCATGGCCGGCATCCTGGCTCGGCTGGTCGAGGCGGACGCCTGGACCATCTCCTTCTGGCGCTCGCTCCTCGGCGGCCTTTTTCTTCTGGCCGTGGTCGCGCTCCGGGCCGGCGGCGACATCGCGGCTCCCTTCCGGGCGATGGGCCGGGTCGGCTGGTTCCTCGGCTGCTGGCTCGGCGTCGAAGCCGTGTTGTTCATCCTCGCCTTCGCCCACACCACGATCGCCAACGCCCTCATCATCGTCGCCGTCAACCCGCTGATTGCCGCCCTGCTCGGCTGGCTCGTCCTCAAGGAACGCATCGCGCTCCACACCGCGGCGGCGCTGGCCGTGAGCTTCATGGGGGTGACTTACATGGTCTGGGGTAGCATCGGCGGCGGCTCGGCCCTGGGCGATCTGCTGGCTCTCGGGGTGGCCCTGGGTTTCGCCGTGGTGATCGTCACCATCCGGCGCAACGGCGATATCGACCTGCTGCCGGCGATGGCGGTCGCGGGCTTCGTCGGCGCGATCGTGGCGCTGCCCTTCGCCGCTCCCTTCTCGGTCTCGCTCGGCGATATCGGCTATCTGGCGCTGTTCGGTTTCGGCGAATTCGGCTTGAGCCTCGTGCTCTTCACCGCCGGGACGCGGCTGGTGCCGACGGTGGAGGTGGCGCTCCTGGGGCTGGTCGAGACGGCGCTGGCGCCGATCTGGGTCTGGCTGGCCGTCGGAGAGGAACCGGGCAAGCGCGCGCTTGTCGGCGGCGCCGTCGTGCTGGGCACCCTGCTGCTCTACACCGTCGCCGACTGGCGTCGCGCGCGCGTCGTCGCGCCGATGGCATAGGCGCTTCGGCCGGGAGGCCCGGACGAGGGACCTGGTCATGCAAGGGAGGCCGCACACAGATCGTCTTGGACCTGTCCCGGTAGGCCAACTTAACCGCCCCTTAAGCGACCTAACCTAATATGCCCTGCCGTCATGGCTGTCGTTGACGAATATGGCCTGCCCGCGCCCCGCGCCTCGGACTCCTCCGGCAGCGGCTTGGTCGGCGCCCTCGCCTTTCTCTTTCTCGGAGCTTTCCTGACGGTCGGCGCCAGCACGCTGCCGAGCAGCGATGCCGGCGCTGGCGCTCCCCTCACCGTCGTGGTGTTCGGCGGCACGCCCGAGGATGCGCTGGCGGTGGTCGCCGCGGCGGACGGCCTTGTCCTGGCAAATGCGCCGATGCTGGGCGGGGTCGTCGCCATTTCGGACGAGCCGCATTTCGCCGGCCGCCTCTACCGGGCCGGGGCCAGCCTCGTGCTGCGTGCCGGCGGCCGCTTCGGCTGCGGCGGCCAGCGCTGATCTGTAGCGGAAGGTCGCTATTTCCGCCGGCCCAAGGGCTCGTCGGCGGTGCAGACCAACGTATCCGGATAGAAGCCGTTGAAGCGCGTGGTGTTGGCGAAGCTGTAGGCGCCGAGCCGGTCGATCTCGATCCAGTCGCCTTCGCGCACGTCGGCCGGCAGATCGAAGGTCCCCGGCAGCACGTCGACCGAATCGCAGGTCGGCCCCATCAAGGTGAAGGACCTGACCTCGCTCGACGGCGTGCCGTTGAGCCGCACCAGCTCCGCCGGCAGCCGCAGCCCCGCCGTCACCATCTCGCTGAACGAGCCGTAAATGCCGTCGTTGACGTAGAGGCGATCGCCCTTGCGGAGCTGCACCTGCACGACGATCGACATGGCCTCGGCCACGAGCGCCCTGCCCGGCTCGCACATCAGCACGCAATCGCGCCTGAGCTTGAGGTCCTTCACGCCCTTTTCGATCTCGGCCATGAAGGCTTCGAGCGGCGGCATGTTGGTGCCGAGATACTCGGCCGGGAAGCCGCCGCCGACGTCGAGATACTGGATCGGCGCGCCGGCCATCTCCAGGACGTCGCCGCAGATCTTGAGCGCCACCGAGTAGGCTTCCGGCACCAGGCACTGCGAGCCGACATGGAAGGCGAGCCCGACCTGGCAACCGCGGGCGCGCGCCTCCTTGAGCAGCGCCGCCGCCTCGAGCGGCTCCGCCCCGAACTTCGCCGCGAGATGATAGAGAATACCCTCCACCGGCGGCGTCTTGAGCCGCACCATGATGGTGACGCCCTCTCCGCCCTCCGCCTGGTCGAGCACCTTGTTGAGTTCGTCCATGTGATCGACCGTGAAGGTGTCGACGCCATAGATACGGGTGGCGGCCTGGATCGCAGCGCGGCTCTTCACCGGATGCATGAAATAAGCGCCGGCATCGGGGTAGTTCTCGCGCACCTGCGCGATCTCCGGCAGCGAGGCGGTGTCGAAATGCCGGATGCCCGCGTCGTAGAGCACGCGCAGCACGGCCGGGTGCGGATTGCATTTGACGGCGTAGAGCACGCGGCCCGGAAAGAGATCCAGGAACCGCGCAGCCGCCCTCTTCAGCACATGCGGGCGCAGGCAATAGACGGGATAGCTCGGCGTCAGGGCCGTGACCATCGCCCGGACATTGTCGAACTGCCTTTCCATGCCCTTGCCTCCCATGCCTGCCCTTTCGACCGGAGCGGCCCCCCCGGCGAAAGGCCCGCCTTCTAGCGCAAAGGCGGCGGTTCTGCCACCCCCGCCCCGAAGGAACCGGTAAGGGCCCGGCCGACAAGGATAAATCGGGGGTCTTCCGGGCACGGATCCGGCCGGCCGAGATTGCCAGCCGCCTCGGGCCTCGGCTATGAAACGCGGGACCTCTCGCGTTCGCCGTTCGCACCGCCCTTGGGAGTTCGCGCTCATGCCCGTCGCCGGCCCGCTCTCCGGCATTCTCATCCTCGATCTCACGCGCGTGCTGGCGGGGCCCTACTGCACCATGATCCTGGCCGACCTGGGCGCGCGCGTGATCAAGGTCGAGACGCCCGGTGTCGGCGACGATTCCCGCGGCTATGGCCCTTTCTTCGGCAACCGGTCTGGCTATTTCGCCGCCATGAACCGCGGCAAGGAGAGCATCGCGCTCGATCTCAAGGCCGAGAGCGACCGCGCGATCCTGGATCGGCTGCTCGCGCGCGCCGACGTGCTGGCGGAGAACTTCCGACCCGGCACGATGGAGCGGCTCGGTCTCGGCTGGGACGCGCTCCACGCGCGCTTTCCCCGGCTCATCTACGCCGCCACCTCGGGGTTCGGCCACAGCGGCCCCTATGCCGGGCGCCCGGCTTACGACATGGTGGCGCAGGCCATGGGCGGGATCATGAGCGTCACCGGCCACCCCGGCGGCCCGCCCACGCGGGTCGGCTCCTCGATCGGCGACCTCGCCGCCGGGCTCTTCACCGTGGTCGGCATCGAGGCGGCCCTGCTTCATCGCGCACGCAGCGGCGAAGGAATGAAGCTCGACATCGCCATGCTCGACAGCCAGATCGCGATCCTCGAGAACGCGGTTACCCGCTATTGCGTCACCGGCCGCTCGCCGGGACCGCACGGCGCGCGCCATCCCTCGATCGCGCCCTTCGCCGCCTTCGCGACCGCCGACCGTCCCATCGTCGTGGCAGCAGGCACCGATGCCCTGTTCGTCAAACTGGCCGAGGTCATGGGACGGCCGGATTGGCCGCAAGACCCGCGTTTCGCCACCAATGCCGCGCGCGCCGACCATGTCGAGGCGCTGCAGGCGGAGATGGAAGCGGTGCTGACGCGCGCGACCGCGCAGCATTGGCTCGCCCTGTTCGAGCGCGCCGGCATTCCGTCGGGACCCATCAACGACATGGCGGCGCTCTTCGCCGACCCGCATGTGACGGCCCGCCACATGCTCGTCGATGTCGAGGATCCCGACTATCGGGGGCTCAAGGTCGCGGGCAACCCGATCAAGATGTCGGCCTTCGCCGATCCGGCCAAGCGCGGGGCGGTGCCCAAGCTGGACGGCGACCGCGCCCGCATCCTGGCCGATCTCGAAGCCGGGCGCCTCTAAGAGGCTGGCTCAATATGAACCGTGATCTTTCCAATGAGTTATTCGTCACCCTCTGAGTTATTCGTCACCCTCGCGAAAGCGAGGGTCCATGTCGGGGTCGGAACGCAGCATCGCGATGGATTCCCAGGCCGGCTTCGCCGGCGATCACAAAGTTGCGGGCGAAGCCCGCAGGCGCGGGACTGACGGTGAAGGGATCGTCGGGTGCCGAAGACTCTGCATTCATTTTCGGTCAGGCTCTGACGGATGAGCATCATGCGCCGCTGGCGACGCCGGTTGCTGCAAGGTGCCGCCGCCCTGGTCTTGCTGCTCCTGCTGGCGCTCGCCGGCGGCTGGCTTTGGCTCGAGAGCTCGTTGCCGCGGACCCGGGGCGAGATGGCGCTTCAAGGTCTGGGCGCGCCGGTCGAAATCCGGCGCGATGCCCATGGCGTGCCGACGATCCGCGCCGAAAGCGAGAACGACGCTTATTTCGCGCTGGGATTTCTTCACGCACAGGACCGGCTGTTCCAGATGGATTTCGTCCGTCGGCTCGCTTCCGGCCGCCTGTCCGAGATCATGGGCGCACGCACCCTCGACACCGATCGCTTCATGCGGCTGCTGGACTTCGACCGCCGCGCAGATGCCGACTATCGGCGCCTGAGGCCCGAGGTCCGCGCCGCGCTCGACGCCTATGCGGCAGGCGTCAACGCCTATCTCGACACCCATCGCGGCGCTTGGCCGCCGGAGTTCGTGGCGCTGCGCTACCGGCCGGAGCGATGGCGCCCGTCGGATTCGCTGCTCTGGGCCTGGGCCATGGCCTTGGCCCTGAGCAGCAACTGGACCGACGAGGCGCTGCGTGCCGCGCTTGCACACAAGCTTTCGCCCGAGGCTCTGGAATCGCTGTGGCCGGCCGAGCCGGCGCCGACACGCGCCGCAGCGCTCGATCCGACGGCGGGCTGGCGCTTTGCGCTCGGCGATCTTCCTTACATGCCCTCGGGCCCGGGCGCCTCCAACAGCTGGGTGCTCGCCGGCACGCGGACGCGAAGCGGCGCGCCGCTCCTCGCCAACGATCCGCATCTCGATCTGGCGCTGCCGGGCTACTGGTATCTCGCCCGCATGGAGACGCCGATGCTGTCCGTCGCCGGCGCCTCGGCGCCCGGCGTGCCGTTCGTCATCCTCGGCCACAATGCGAAGCTGGCCTGGAGCTTCACCACCACCATGGCGGACAACCAGGACCTCTTCGTCGAGAAGCTGGCGCCGGGCCACCCTTCGCAGTATCTGACCCCGGAGGGGCCGCAACCCTTCACCACGCGCAAGGAAACCATCAAGGTCGGCGGCGCGCCCCCGCAGTCATTCGTCGTGCGCGAAACGCGCCATGGGCCGGTCATCTCAGACGCCGGCCGCGGCCTTTCGGCCATCGGCGGGCGCGACGAGGTGGTGGCGCTGGCCTGGGGCTGTCTCGACGGCTTCAACCGCACGGCCGAGGCGATCTGGCGCATGAACCACGCCGCCGATGCCGCGCAGTTCCGCCAGGCGCTCGACCTCTTCGACTGCCCGGTGCAGAACGTCCTCTATGCCGATGCCGTCCATATCGGCTTCATGGCGGCCGGCCGCGTGCCGGTGCGAAAGGGCTTGAGCGCCTATGGTCAGATGCCGGCCGAAGGATGGACCGGCGCCTATGACTGGATCGGACTGATCCCGGCCGCCGAGCTGCCGCAGACGCTCGATCCGGTGGATGGGCTTCTCGCCACCGCCAACAACGATGTCCGCCCGCCGGGATACCCCTATTTCTTCGCGGCGCGCTTCGATGCGCCCTATCGCGTCGATCGTATCCGCGAGCTGTTGTCGGCCCGCGATCGCAAGTTCGGACCGGACGACATGGCCCCCATGCAGATGGACAGGCTCTCGCCGGCCGCCCGCGCCCTCGCGCCGAAGCTCCTGGCGATGCTCGATACCGGCAAGGGAACGCTGTCGCCGAAAGCCGCCGCAGCGCGCGCTCTGCTCGCGAGTTGGGATTTCCGCATGGATGCCGACCGGCCGGAGCCGACGATCTTCGAGGCCTGGCTCGCGGTCCTGAACCGCCGGCTGTTCGCCGACGACATGGGCGAGGTCTACCGCGCATGGGCCTGGTGGAACGCCTCGACCATCGAGCGCATCCTGTTCGGACCCGGTTCGGCGGATCATCGTTGGTGCGACGACCGCAACACGCCGGCGGTCGAGGGCTGCGAGGCAATCGTCACCGCAAGCTTCGCCGAGGCGGTCGCCGCGCTCGATCGCGCCATGGGCGGCGAGCCGGCCGATTGGCGCTGGGGCCGGACGCATATCGCCTGGTTCCGCCATCTGCTGTTCCGCCATGTGCCGGTGCTGGCGAACCTCACCGACCGGCCGACCGTGACGGGCGGGGACGACTACACGCTCGACCGCGGCTCGCCCGACATGCGCCAGGCGCCCGACGCCTTCCCCCATGTTCATGGCGCCGGCTTCCGCGCCGTTTACGATCTGGCGGACCTCGACGCCTCCCGCTTCGTCATTGCCGGCGGCCAGTCCGGCAATCCCTCGTCGGCCCACTACGGCGACCTGCTCCCCCTCTGGCGCGATGGCGGATCTCTGACTATCGTCGGCGACGATACGGGCGGCCGGCTGATTCTCAAGCCGGCAGGGCCGTAAGCTCCGAGGGACCGATTTCTCCATGATCGTGACGATCGACGATATCCGGCAGGCGGCGAGCGCCATCGTCGGCCATGTGGTGCGCACGCCTGCCGTGGACGCGCCGCGAATGGCCGAGACGGCCGGTTGCGCGCGCATGGCGCTGAAGCTCGAAAGCCAGCAATATACCGGCTCGTTCAAGGACCGCGGCGCCTACAACAAGCTCAGGAGCCTGACACCCGCCGAGGCCAAGGCCGGCGTCATCGCCATGTCGGCCGGCAATCACGCGCAGGGCGTCGCCTATCACGCGCAGCGCCTTGGCATTCCCGCCACCATCGTCATGCCCAAGGGCACGCCCTTCACCAAGGTCGAGCGCACCAGCGCCTTCGGCGCGCGCGTCATGCTCGAGGGCGAGGGCATCGACCAGGCGGCGGCCTTCGCGCGCGACGTGGCCAAGCGCGACGGGCTGATCTTCGTCCACCCCTTCGACGACCCGCTGATCGTGGCGGGCCAGGGCACGATCGGGCTCGAGCTCATCGAGGACTGGCCCGATCTCGACTGCGTCGTGGTGCCGATCGGCGGCGGCGGCCTCATCGGCGGCATCGCCACCGCGGTCAAGGCGTTGAAGCCCTCGATCGAGGTCGTCGGCGTCGAGGCGGCGCTCTACCCTTCGATGCACGAGGCGGTTCGCGGCAGCGGCAAGCCCGTCTCGGGCGGCGTCACCATCGCCGAGGGCATCGCCATCAAATCGCCCGGCGTTCTCACCAAGGCCATCGTGGAGCGGCTCGTCTCCGACATCCTGCTCGTCGACGAATATGCCATCGAGCGTGCCATCCAGGTGCTGGTCGAGACGCAGAAGCTGGTGGTCGAGGGCGCAGGCGCGGCCGGGCTTGCCGCCATTCTCGCCAATCCCGAGCGTTTCAAGGGCCGGAAGGTCGCCACCGTGATCTGCGGCGGCAACATCGACGTGCGCCTGCTGTCGCAAGTGCTGATGCGCGGCCTGGTGCGCGACGGGCGCGTGACGACGCTGCGCATCGAGATCACCGATCAACCGGGCCAGCTCGCCAGCGTCGCGGGGCTGATCGGCGCCTGCGGCGGCAACATCATCGAGATTCACCATCAGCGCCTGTTCTACGACCTGCCGGCCAAGCGGGCCGACGTGGACGCCGTGATCGAGACGCGCAACGCGCAGCATGTGCGCGAGATCGTCGACAAGCTCCAGAGCGGCGGGTTCCCCTGCCGGCTCCTCGGCAGCCGCTCGATCGACGCGCCGGGTTAGCTGCGCCGTTCCATCCGATACGCCAGAGTTCCGGATTCCGGCTCTTTATTGCTGGACGCGCCGCGAGATCGTCACGATTCGATCTTCACGGGGGAGCGGGCTTGCGAACCGCCCGCCGATCCCCCACCCTGACGATAGATTCCGGCGGGAGACTGACCCATGACCGCCTATCGCAACGTCCTCGACATGATCGGCAACACGCCGCTGGTCGAGGTGCAGCGCCTCGACACCGGCCCTTGCCGCCTGTTCCTCAAGCTCGAGAGCCAGAATCCCGGCAGCTCGATCAAGGACCGCATCGCGCTCTCCATGATCGAGGCGGCCGAGCGCGAAGGTCGCCTCGCGCCCGGCGGCACCCTGGTCGAAGCGACCGCGGGCAACACCGGCCTTGGTCTCGCGCTCGTGGCGGCGCAGAAGGGCTACCGGCTGGTGCTGGTGATCCCGGACAAGATGGCGCAGGAGAAGGTGTTCCATCTGCGGGCCCTCGGCGCCGAGGTGCGCATGACGCGTTCGGACGTCGGCAAGGGTCACCCCGAATATTATCAGGACATGGCGGAGCGCCTGGCGCGCGAGACGCCGGGCGCCTTCTACGTCAACCAGTTCGCCAACCCGGCCAACCCGCTGGCCCACGAGACCGGCACCGGCCCCGAGATCTGGAAGCAGATGGAAGGCCGGCTCGATGCCGTGGTGTGCGGCGTCGGCTCGGGCGGCACGCTCACGGGGCTCGGCCGCTTCTTCCGCAAGACGGCACCGCATGTGCGCATGGTGCTGGCCGACCCCAAGGGTTCGGTGTTGGCCCCGCTGGTCAAGACCGGCAAGATGATCGAGCCCGGCTCCTGGCTGGTCGAAGGCATCGGCGAGGATTTCGTGCCGCCGAACTGCGATCTCTCGCTCGTATCCGAGGCCTATATCGTCGATGACCGCGATAGTCTCATGGCCGCGCGCGAGCTCTTGCGCCGCGAGGGCGTGCTGGCGGGCTCCTCCTCGGGCACGCTCTTGGCCGCCGCCTTGCGCTATTGCCGGGCCCAGCGCGAACCTTTGCGCGTCGTCACCTTCGTCTGCGACAGCGGCAACAAATATCTCTCCAAGATGTTCAACGACTTCTGGATGGCGGACCAGGGTCTGCTGGAGCGGCCGCGCACGGGCGATCTCGGCGATCTGGTCGCGCGCCGCTATGCCGAGCACGCCACGATCACCGTGGCACCGGAGGACACGCTTCTCGTCGCCTATGGCCGTATGAAGCTCTACGACGTGTCGCAGCTTCCCGTGATGACCGACGGCAAGGTGGTGGGTATCATCGACGAGTCCGACCTGCTGTTGGCCGTCGCCGCCGACAAGAGCCGCTTCCGCGAGCCGGTGCGCAAAGCGATGACGACGAAGCTCGACACGATCGACGCCGCCGCGCCGCTGACCGACTTGCTGCCGATCTTCGCGCGCGATCATGTCGCTATCGTGATGCGCGGCGGTGCGTTCGTCGGGCTCATCACCCGGATCGACCTGCTCAATCACCTGCGCCGACAACTCACGTGAACTCGAGGTGACACCATGACCGCCTCCGATGGCCCGGCTACGCCCGGCCGGTACAACCGCCTCGGCTTCGCGACCCGCGGCATCCATGCGGGCCAGTCGCCCGACCCGTCCACCGGCGCGATCATGATGCCGATCTACGCGACCTCGACCTATGTCCAGGAGAGTCCCGGCGTTCACAAAGGCTACGAATATTCGCGCAGCCAGAATCCGACGCGCATGGCCTTCGAGCGCTGCGTCGCCGATCTCGAGAGCGGCACCGTCGGCTTTGCATTCGCGTCCGGCATCGCCGCCAGTTCGACCATCCTCGACCTGCTCGATGCCGGTGCCCATGTGGTGGCGACCGACGACATCTATGGCGGCACGCGCCGGCTCTTCACCCGCGTGCGCGCCCGCAGCGCCGGCCTCTCCGTCAGCTTCGTCGATCTCGGCGACCCGGCGCGGCTCGAAGCAGCGATCCGGCCCGAGACGCGGATGATCTGGGTCGAAACCCCGACCAACCCGCTGTTGCGGCTCGTCGATCTCGACGCGGTGGCCGCCATTGCGCGCCGGCGCGGCCTCATCGCCGTCGCCGACAACACCTTCGCCAGCCCCTGGATCCAGCGGCCGCTGGAGCACGGCTTCGATATCGTCATGCATTCGACGACCAAATATCTCAACGGCCATTCCGACATGGTGGGCGGCGTCGCCGTGGTCGGCGACAACAAGGAGCTGGCCGACCGGCTAGCCTTCCTGCAGAACGCGGTGGGCGCCGTGGCGGGCCCCTTCGACAGCTTCCTGGCGCTGCGCGGCCTCAAGACCCTGGCGCTGCGGATGGAGCGGCATTGCAGTAATGCGCAAGCCGTGGCCGAGTGGCTCGAGCGCCATCCCGCCATCGCGCGCGTCCACTATCCGGGCTTGCCAAGCCATCCGCAGCATGCGTTGGCCAAGCGGCAGATGCGAAGCTTCGGCGGCATGGTCTCGGCCGAGATCAAGGGCGGGCTTGGGCCTGCCAAGCGTTTTCTCGAGCGCTGCCGGATCTTTGCGCTGGCGGAAAGCCTCGGCGGCGTCGAGAGCCTGATCGAACACCCGGCCATCATGACGCACGCCTCGGTGCCGCCCGAGACGCGCGCCGAGCTCGGCATCGGCGACGGGCTGGTGCGCCTCTCGGTGGGCATCGAAGACGTCGAGGACCTGATCGCCGACTTGGCCCAGGCCCTTGCCTGATCCGGCCGGCGCGTCGGGCCCGGATCGCGGAGCAGCAAACATAGGCGCCATCTCGCCGACGAGGCTCGGGCCGCCGGCCGGCTCGTGCCGCGCCGACGGGCCGCGCCGCCCGCCAACCGGTCCAGGTCCGGGAAACCGCAACGATCCGCCCGTTGTTAAGCCTTGATGCAGCGCAACTAAACTGGTTTTTAACCGAAATACCGCACGGTTCCCGGGTCGACAAAAGAGTCCCGGCGGGAATCGCGGCCCATGTTCCTCATAATCGGCGCCGTCGTGGTGATCGCGTCCGTGATCAGCGGCTACCTCGCGCAAGGCGGAAAACTCATCGTCTTGTTTCAACCGTTCGAGGTGCTGATCATCGTCGGCGCGGCGATCGGCGCCTTCATCATCGCCAACCCTCCCGTCGTCGTGAAGAGAACGCTCGGCTCGATCATCGGCCTGCTCAAGGGGCCGCGTTACAACAAGCAGAGCTATGTCGAACTGCTGAGCCTGCTCTACCAGGTCTTCAAGCTGGCCAAGACCAAGGGCATGCTCGCTCTCGAAGGCCATGTCGAGAAGCCCGAGGAGAGCACGCTGTTCCAACAGTTCCCCAACTTCATCAAAGACCATCATGCGATGGTCTTTCTGTGCGATTACCTGCGCATGCTCACGCTCGGCACCGACAATCCGCACGAAGTGGAATCCATCATCGACGAGGAGCTGGAGACGCATCACAACGAGCAGCACCAGATCTCGGGCGCGGTCCAGACCATGGCCGACGGCATGCCGGCGCTGGGCATCGTCGCCGCCGTGCTGGGCGTGATCCACACCATGGGCTCGATCACCGAGCCGCCCGAGGTGCTGGGTCACCTCATCGGCGGCGCGCTGGTGGGCACCTTCATGGGCGTGCTGCTCTCCTACGGCTTCGTCGCGCCGATCGGCAACGCGCTCAAGAGCCGGTTCGATGCCGAAGCGAAATATCTTCAATGCATCCGCGCGGGCCTGATCGCCCACATGCAAGGCTACCCGCCGGCCGTTTCGGTGGAGTTCGCGCGCAAGGCGCTGCTCCAAACCGTGCGTCCCACCTTCTACGAGGTCGAGGAGGCGGTGCAGGCGCTCCCGCCGGTCTAGTTCGTGGGTGTCCTCGATCCGTAAGGCAGCATGGCCGACGCCACCAGCAATCAACCTCCCGTCATCATCAAGAAGGTGAAGAAGGGCGGAGACCACGGCCATCACGGCGGCTCGTGGAAAGTCGCCTATGCCGACTTCGTGACGGCAATGATGGCCTTCTTTCTGCTGCTATGGCTGCTCAACGCCACCACCGAGGAGCAGCGCCGCGGCATCGCCAATTATTTCGCACCGACCATCGCGCCGGCCGCGACGAGCGGCTCCGGCGGCATCATGGGCGGCCAGACCATCACCACGGACGGCGCGATGGTGGCCGAGAACTCGACGCCGAGCGTGACGGTCGAGCTCGATCAGTCGCCGCCCCCGGGCGAGAGCGGCGGCGGCGGTCAGACCGACAAGCCCGAGGAGGGGAGCGCTGCCGTCGCCGCGGCGCAGCCGGATCAGGGAGCCCAGTCGGATCAGGGAGCGCAGCCGGATCAGGGAACGCAGCCGGATCAAGCGACGCAGGCCGCGAATCGACAGACGGCGGTGCAGCAGGCCAGCGTCAGCGACCAGGAGGCGCAGAAGCTTCTCAAGGAACTCGAGGACGAGCAGTTCCGCCAAGCCGAGCACCAGTTGCGCCAGGCGATCCAGCAGGTTCCGGACCTGAAGCCGCTGGCGCAGAACCTCATCATCGATCGCACGCCCGAAGGCATGCGCATCCAGCTGGTGGACCAGGACCGGATCTCGATGTTCCCGATCGGCAGCGCCAAGATGGAGGACCACACGCACAAGCTGCTCGCCCTTGTCGCGCAAGTGGTCGCGCGCATGCCGAACAAGATCTCGATTTCCGGCCATACCGATGCGACGCCCTATCAGAGCGACAACGGCTACAGCAACTGGGAGCTCTCCGCCGACCGCGCCAATGCCAGCCGGCGCGAACTGATTGCCGCCGGGCTCTCGCCCGACCGCATTGCCACCGTCGTCGGCAAGGCGGACACCGATCCGCTTCTGCCGGACGATCCGACCTCTCCGCGTAACCGGCGCATCAGCATCGTGCTGCTGCACGAGCAAACCGACGCGACTGCAACGCAACCCTGAGCGCGGCGCAGGACATGCGGTTTCCACGTCCGGCCCGGCCCTTCTTTGTCGGCCTGTTAATCCGCTGACCGCTTCGTCGCGGTGCGAGCCGGTTTGACCGCGGGACGCGGCGTCTCGGAGAGAACGGTTTCCGCACCGGGAGGGCTCGGCGAGCCTGGATGCGTCACGGGCCAAGGCGGCGGATCGCTCGCTGGAAAGGATTCGGCGCCGATTTCGTCCAACCGATCTTCGTCGGGCGGGAGACTCGGCTTCCGCGTCTTGCCGATCTTCTTGCCCACGATCTCCTCCGCGCAAGATGCGATAAAGATAGCCAATGCCAGACTCATGATGTTGGCCAGCGGAGGTCGGACGGCAAGTCCAGCCGCCACAACGACGCACTTGCGGCCTTGCCAGCATCCGCGGCGTTTCCCATCTTTGTCCGAAGCGGCATCTGGCGGCCCGGAGCGAGCCGGCCGCCGCAAGGCCTACGGGAGCAGGACATGACCTCGAACAATCGGTTGCCAGCGATGGGCGGTGCCGCCTGGCAGGGAGCCGCGCTCGATCCGTTGGCCGATCCCGCGCTTTATGACGGCATCCGCTGGCGCCGTGTTTTCGGTTATGTCGTCGATCTGGCCCTGATCGGGTTCGTCAGCCTCGTCGTCTGGTTCCTGCTGGCGGTCGCCGGTGTTGCCTCGTTCGGCCTCCTGCTGCCCCTGCTCCCGATCGGCGTGGCGCTGGTGCCGCTGGCTTATCACACGCTGCAAGTCGCAAGCCCCCGTTCCGCCACCGTCGGCATGCGGCTGTTCGATGTCGAGGTCCGCGCCTGGACCGGGACGCGGCCCGACCTGTGGCAGGCTTTCCTGATGACCGCGCTGTTCCTCGTCACGGTCGCGCTGACCGGCTCGTTGATTTTGCTGGTGTCCCTCTTCAACGGCCGCGGCCGCACCCTCCACGACTACCTGTCAGGCACGGTGGTGGTGCGCGCAAGCCTCATCGCGGGCTGATCGCAGGGTTCAGTCGCGTCGCCAGCAGGAGAGATCGCGGCCGAGGAATGTTTCCAGGCCATCGACTTCGTTCTTGAATTCGTTGCGATAGAGCTGGCGGGCCAGTTCCTCGTCCAACTCGACCGTGAGATTCCGGGCCAAGCGCCGGAAGTGGTCCAGCGCGTAGGATGACGGCCGTTCGACGATCGAATCGGCCCAGTTGTTGCCGGTCTCGAAAGCGATGGTTCCCGGCGGCAGCCGGTGTCGGCCGGTCTTGGTCCGGCTGTGGATGGGGCGCGCCTCGCTGGAAAAGCGGACTCTCGGCGCCGCGTTGCTGGAATCGATCACATCGAGCCTTATCTTCGGATCGGGGCCGACATCGAGAAAATCGAGAAGCCGGGAAACCGTGGCAGCCCGATTTTCCTTCAGGTCCTCTTCCAGGATCATGAAGAACATGTTCTCTCGTGGAAAATGCGGGAGAAAGCGCTCGATTTGCTCGAGATAGCGGCTACCTCCGAGATAGGCTTGGCGACGCCCGAGATAGGGATTGGCTGCTGTCCGCTTGGCTTCAAGCGCGACGGCAACCTCGAAGCTCTCGGTCTCTTCCATGAGGCGGCAACGTAGATGATATTGCGAGAAGGCGCGCTTAACCGGATCGCGCAGACAGAATATCAGCTTGAGATCGCGCCCGAGTGCTTCGGACAGGCGAGCCGGCACTTCCGGGAAGCGCATATATTCTGGCGTGGCCTCCCCGACCGCCCGCTCGCCGGCGCAGCCTTTGAAAAAATGCGCTTCATAGAAGGCCAGCGGCTTCCAGTTCCAAAGTTGCGTGAAGTAGTGCGTCTCCTTGTTGCGGGGCATGAAGATGTCCCGATGCTGCACAAGTATCCGGAACAATGGTGTCGTGCCGCCTTTTTCGGCACCGACGCAGATGAAATTCGGCAACACCATATCGACACGCCCCCTTTGATTGATGTCTTCCCACCCCTATAGCCGGGCTTAATGAATTGATCCTGGATTTGTCCAGGCATTATTTTAATTTAAGACCGCTCCCGAACCGAGCCAGGGGCGAGAGTTGCCGCGAGGCCTCACCTTTGAAAGGTTAAAGCTGGCCGCCCGAGCGGCGATTGGTCCATAATTCATTAGGCGACGGCCTTGGCGGGTCGCCCTCAGGGCTGGAGCAGCCCTCGCCGCTGGGCCCGGCCTTGCGTTATAGCGTATCCGGCATGAGCATCCTCAACCGCACGCGTCCGCTGCCCTTCCTGGTGACGACCGAGCTTCCTTGCCCTTACCTGACGGGCCGGATGGAGCGCAAGGTCGTCACGGAGTTGTCGGGCCCGGGCGCTGCCGACACTTACGAGACGCTTTCGCGCGCCGGCTTCCGACGCAGCCACTCCATCGCCTACCGCCCGGCCTGTCGCGGCTGCCAGGCCTGCATCCCCGTGCGGGTCGTCGCCGGCGAGTTCGAGCCCGGGCGCACGCTGCGGCGCATCGAGCGGCGCAATCAGGACCTGCGCAGCGCCGTACGCCCGCCACGCGCCACGCAGGAGCAATACCGGCTCTTCAGCCGTTACCTCGAGCATCGCCATAGTGACGGCGAAATGCTGGGGATGAGCCTGCAGGAATATGGCGCCATGGTCGAGACCAGCCCGCTCGACACGCGCATGGTGGAATTGCGTGCACCATCGGGCGCGCTCGTCGCCTGTTGCCTCACCGACTGGACCAAGGACGGCATTTCTGCCGTCTACAGCTTCTTCGACACGGAGCAGCCGGCACGCAGCCTGGGTAGCTATGTGGTGCTTTGGCTGATCCGCGAGGCGCAGCGATGGGGGCTGCCTTATGTCTATCTCGGCTATTGGGTCGAAGGCAGCCGCAAGATGGAATACAAATCGCGCTTCCGCCCGATCGAACTCTACGGGCCCGACGGCTGGCACCGCGCCGCGCCCTGAACCGGGCCTGCCATTCTACCAAGAGCGGGGGCGGAAATTCCGCCCTGCCGATCCCGTGCGCGAAAGGCAATCTCTCGCTTGCGAAAGCCGCGGCGGCTCGGCTCTAATCCTCGCCCCTGGCACGCCGTAGAACGAGGATGGAGACCATGAGGGCCGTGACCGTCGCCGCCACGCAGTTCGCTTGCGAACCCGACAGCGCCGCCAATGTCGCGAAGGCCGAGGCGCTGGTGCGCAAGGCGGCCGACAAAGGTGCGGAGATCGTGCTGCTGCAAGAGCTGTTCGAGACTCCATATTTCTGCAAAGACCAGAAGCAGTCCCTGTTCGGTCTGGCCAAACCGGCCGAAGGTCACCCGACGCTGACGCGCATGAGCGCGCTCGCCCGCGAGCTCGAGCTGGTCCTGCCCGTCAGCTTCTTCGAGCGCGCCAACAACGCTTATTTCAACTCGGTCATGGTGTTCGACGCCGATGGCGAGGCGCTGGGCCTCTACCGCAAAAGCCACATTCCCGACGGTCCCGGCTATCAGGAAAAGTTCTATTTCAATCCCGGCGACACCGGCTTTCGCGTGTTCGAGACGCGTTACGCCGCGATCGGCGTCGGCATCTGCTGGGATCAGTGGTTTCCGGAATGTGCCCGGTCGATGGCGCTCCAGGGTGCGGAGATCCTGCTCTATCCGACCGCGATCGGCTCGGAACCGCAGGATGCCGGCCTCGACAGCCGGGACCACTGGCAGCGGGTCATGCAAGGCCATGCCGGCGCCAACATGGTGCCGCTGGTGGCCTCGAACCGGATCGGCACGGAAGCGGGCGAAGGCTTCGTCCAGACCTTCTACGGCTCCTCGTTCATTGCCGGCCCACACGGCGAAAAGGTGGCCGAGGCGGGCCGCGACGAGGAGGCGGTTCTGACCGGAACCTTCGACCTCGACGCGATCCGCGCGGCGCGCGCCTCCTGGGGCTTGTTCCGCGACCGCCGGCCCGAGCTTTACACCGCGCTTCTCACGCTCGACGGCAGGAACTGGTCGGAATAGGCGGACGCCCCCGAGCGTTGTCCTACCGCCGACCCGGCCCGGCTATTCGGCACCCCGCCTACGGCGTCACGGTGAGCGGTGTAACCATTCCCGCCGCGTAATGCCCGGCGACATTGCAGATCAGCAGATAGGAGCCGGGAGCTAGCGTGAGATCGACCGTTCCGGAGGCGTTGGGCGTCAGGTCGGAAACCTCGCCCACCGTCTTGACCTGCCCCTCCATCACCCGGCCCTGCGAATAGTCGTAGGGGAGCGGCGCTAAAGGATTGTCCACGGCCACGACCACCATCTCGTGGATCAGGCTCTGCGACCAGTTGGTGACGTCGAACGTCACCGGGCCGGCCTTCACCGAGGGCCGATCGACGCGGATGGTCATCATTCCGCCCATCATCATGCCAGGCCCCATCATGCCAGGCCCCATCATGCCAGGCCCCATCATGCCAGGCCCCATCATGCCAGGCCCCATCATGCCGTAACCGCCCATTCCATAGCCCGGCATGCCGTAACGCATGACCGCGGACATGTCGAGCAAGGCCACTCTGACCACCGTCCTGTCGGTGGCCGCCTCGGCAGGGCCGATCAGAAAGGCGAGCAAGAGAAGCGTCATGCCCAACCGCCACATGGATTTCATCATTGCCGGATCTCCATCGTTCGCGACACGGCCATCGCCGTGGCTTCCGCTCGAACGACCGGCACTATGCTGCCAATACCGAACGCGCGGCCTTGATCCATGTCATGCTGTCGCCCCATGCCCGCCGGACGAGGCGCGGCCATCGCTGGCTGCCCCGCGCATCGGCGTTTAGGTCCTGTCGGTTGCGATCGCCTCAAGGCAGGACAGGACTTCGGGATAGGCTCCGGTCCCGACGAGAGCGCCGGCGCAGGCGGCCGTGACGCGCTGATCGCAGTAACGACGCCGGCAGGATCGAGATCATGCAGCGTCGTGTCGGTCGCTCAGGCAATGGGCATGCGAACTGTCGGCCAGCACCTCGATGATGCGGCATTCGCAAATCTTGCCGCCGCTGCACGCCGCGATCATCCGCTCAAATTCGGCCTTGAGCGCCGTGAGCTGCTTGATCCGGCGTTCCACCGCCTCGAGCTGGCGCCTGGCAATGGCGTCGGCTGCCGCACAGGGCCGATCCGGTACGTCAACCAAGCTGAGCAATTCGCGGATCGCCTCGAGAGGAAATCCGAGCTCGCGGCTGTGCCGGATGAAAGCAAGGCGTGCCATATGTTGTTGTCCATAGCGCCGCTGATTGCCTTCTGTGCGCACCGGCGCAGGCATCAAACCGATCTGCTCGTAGTAGCGGATGGTCTGCACCTTGCAACCCGTCTGCGCCCCGAGTTGACCGATGGAGAGCTTTTCCTTTGGCATGGCTGCCCTTGCCCTTAAACTCTACAGTCATTGTAGGTTTAACATCTAGGTAGAAACCCGATTTGCCGCAAGCCGCGGCTTCCGGGGCGCCAGCAAAAAAGGCGGCCCCATTCTGACCCAGACATGGCTCCGTACCCGTCGGCCCAGCAGTTCAAAAGCGTTGCATCTCCCCCTTGAACCTACAGTTGCTGTAGGTCCCATCTTCTTCCAAGCATCGAGTACCGACCTGGATGGAGCGCCCATGTCTCACACGCACGCCCACGATCACCAGCATGACCATAACCACGATCATGCGCGGGACGATGGGAACAGGCCGGACGCTTGCTGCGCGACCGACGGCAAAACGAAGATTGCAGCCTCATTTCGTGGCGGCCGTGCCTTCAAGGTGCGCGGTATGGACTGTGCCGAGGAAGTCTCGGTTCTGAGGCGGGCCGTCGGGCCCGTTGTCGGTGGAGCGGATCGGCTCGCCTTCGACGTGCTCAACGGCCGCATGACCGTGGCGGAGGCGGCGCGCGACGTGCCCGAAGCCGCCATTCTCAAGGCTGTCGCGTCCGCCGGAATGAGCGCGGTCCCGTGGGAAGCCGACACCGCCAAGGTCGAAGCCGGCCGTCACCGCCGGGAGCAGGTGCTGTTCACGGCAGCGAGTGGCGCCAGCCTCCTGCTTGGTATGGCGTTGCACGTCTGGTCGTCGGGCGATCTCGGGCAGGCCTTCCGGCTGTTCGTCAGCCATGCGGGCCAGACGGTGCCGTGGCCGGAGATCGCGGCCTACGCCGCAGCGGCGCTCCTCGGCGGACGCTTCGTGGTGGTCAAGGCCTGGTATGCAGCTCGCAATCTACGGCCTGACATCAACCTTCTGATGGTCGTGGCCGTCGCGGGCGCGATGCTCATCGGCGAATGGTTCGAGGGGGCGACGGTCGCGTTCCTGTTCGCGCTGTCGCTCGCGCTCGAAAGCTGGAGCGTCGGGCGGGCACGCCGCGCGATCGCGGCGTTGCTCGATCTCGCCCCGCCGACCGTCCGCCTGTTGCGGCCCGATGGATCGGAGGCGGAGGTGCCGGTGGCCGAAGTTCGGCCCGGCGACCGCTTCCTTGTGCCCGGGGGCGAGCGTATCGCACTCGACGGTCGTGTCGCGGCCGGAGCGAGCGCCGTCAACCAGGCGCCGATCACCGGCGAAAGCGTGCCCGTCGAAAAGCACCAGGGATCGGAAGTCTATGCGGGCACGATCAACGGCGACGGAACGCTGACCGTCGAGGCGACCAAAGCGGCGCAAGATACGACGCTTGCGCGCATCATCCGCATGGTGGAAGAGGCCCACAGCCGGCGCGCGCCGTCGGAGCAGTGGGTGGAGCGCTTCGCGCGCTTCTATACGCCCGCGGTGATGGCGCTTGCTCTCCTCGTCTTCCTGGTGCCGCCGCTCGCATTCGGCGGTGTCTGGGAGGACTGGTTCTACCGGGCGCTCGTGCTGCTGGTGATCGCCTGCCCCTGTGCGCTGGTGATCTCGACCCCCGTCTCGATCGTCGCGTCGCTGGCAGCCTCGGCGCGCGCCGGCGTCCTGGTGAAGGGTGGGGCCTTCATCGAGCTTCCGGCGCGCCTGAGGGCGATCGCCATGGACAAGACGGGGACCATCACGCGCGGCGAGCCCGAGGTGGTCGATGTGATCCCGCTCGGCGGGCACACCGAGCCGGAGCTCCTTGCCCGTGCCGCCGCGCTCGAGGCCCGCTCCACGCATCCGCTCGCACGCGCCGTTGTGCGCTATGCCGAGGCCAAGGGCGTCCCTCCGGAGCCGGCGAATGACGTCCAGGTGCTCAAAGGCAAAGGGCTGACCGGGACGTTCGACGGCGAGCCCTTCTGGCTCGGCTCGCATCGCTATGTCGTCGAGCGGGGACAGGACGCGCCGGAGATCGCCTGCCAAGCCGAGGCGCTCGAGGGCGACGGCAAGACCGTGATCGCCGTCGGCAATGCGCGGCATGTCTGCGGGCTTATTGCCGTTGCCGACACGGTACGCTCGGAGGCACGGGAGATCGTAGCCGGCTTGCACGCAGCCGGTGTCGGCCACGTGGTCATGCTGACCGGGGACAATCGCGTCACGGCAGAGGCCATCGCGCGCGAGGTCGGGATCGACGAGGTGCATGCGGAGCTCCTGCCCGAGGACAAGCTTCGCAAAATCGAGCAGCTCGTCGCGCAGTACGGAACGGTGGCGATGGTCGGCGACGGCGTGAATGACGCGCCGGCCCTGGCGCGCGCGAGCCTCGGCATCGCCATGGGCGCCATCGGCAGCGATGCCGCGATCGAAACGGCGGACGTCGCCTTGATGACCGACGATATTTCCAGATTGCCCTGGCTCATCCGTCACGCAAAGCGGACGCTTGCCATCATACGGCAGAACATCGTGTTCTCATTGGGCGTCAAGGCCGTGTTCTTCGTCCTTACCTTCGCCGGCATGGCGAGCCTCTGGGGCGCCATCGCAGCGGATGTCGGCGCTTCGCTTCTGGTGGTGTTCAACGCGCTGCGCCTGCTACGCGGCGAACAGAACCGCGGCCGACAGGCGGCGGGTGCAGCGATCGTAGCCCCGGCCGCCACATCCTCCGCGTAGCGCGGCGCACATGAGAATCCGCTCGCGCCAACTGCGCCCTCCGCATTGACCATTCGCACTTGCATCGAACGGAGACCCCTATGAAATGCCCTGCTTGTACCGATGTCGATCTCGTCATGACCGAGCGACAGAACGTCGAAATCGACTACTGCCCGAAATGCCGCGGCGTCTGGCTCGACCGCGGCGAGCTGGACAAGATCATCGAAAGAAGCGCCGCACAGTCGCTCGAGCGGCCCATGGCGGGCCGGCCGCCGGCAGAGCCATACGGCGGATACGGGAAGCAAGGCCAGCGCGGCAGCCATGGCGAGCACGGTTATCGACGCAGATCGTGGCTGCACGAGCTGTTCGACTGATTTCGACATATTGCACTGGCAGCCGTGCGCTTCCGGCATTCGCATGCCGAGGCCGGCCGCGGTGTCGGAAACAGCGGCATGGAACTCGGCCACACATGCGACTCCAGAAAGCCGTCATGAGCGGTCCTTGTGGATTGCCGCGTCATCGAGGTCCTGGCCGATCATTCGCACGCCAAGTGCCTCAAAGCCGACCATGGCGTAGCGTCAGAGGAAGCCGCTTGATCCGATCGGCAAGCAAAAGGCGCCGCGCGTACCCCGCCCGAGCCCGGGGGGCCGGGCGTCACCCGGCCGTGTTTCCGCCATCCACGAGCAGCAGCGCGCCGGTCATGTAGGACGAAGCGTCGGACGCAAGAAAGACAGCCGCCTTGGCGATCTCCTCGGGCCGCCCGACGCGGCCCATCGGCAGCGCCTCGCCCAGCGCCCTGAGGCCGTCCGCCGCGCCACCCGCTCGCACCTCCAGGCCCGAGAGCAGCATGGGCGTCTCGGTATCGCCAGGGCAGAGGCAATTCACGCGGATGCCCTCGCGCGCGTGATCGAGCGCCATGGCCCGGGTCATTTGCGCCACCGCCCCCTTGGTCGCGCAGTAGGCGAACGCATGCCGCCCGCCGACCACGGACCAGTCCGAGCCGATATTGACGATCACCCCGCCGCCCTGGCGCTTCATCTGGCGCACGGCGGCGCGCGCCATATAGAACACGCCCGTCACATTGACGGCGAGCACGCGATGCCAGTCCTCGTCGGTCGTGGTCTCGACCGTGCCGCGCGTGGCGACCCCGGCGTTGTTGACCAGCACGTCGAGGCGCCCGAAGCGATCGACGCATTCCTGCACCAGCCGCTCGGCGAAGCCGGGCTCGGTCACGTCGCCCGGCCGGAAACGAGCTTCCGGGCCGCAGTCCCGGCGCACCGCCTCGCCTCGCTCGACCGAGCGGCCGGTCAACACGAGCTTCGCCCCGGCCGCCGCCGCGGCCCGCGCGATCGCCGCGCCGATGCCCGAGCTGGCGCCCGTCACCAACACCGATTTGCCATCGAGATCCATGAATTCCCCCTCTTCGATGCAGAAGGAGGAGGCGGTCGCCCGCCTCCCCGCAAAGGCACGCCCGATCGTCAAGGCAAGATCGCAAAGGCGCGTGCCGGAAAGCCGAACCCGTTTTCCACCTTGGGCCAGGTCACGACGATCACGGCACCCGTGGCCGGCACCTTGTCGAGATTGGCCATCACCTCGATCTGCCAGTGGTTGTTCCGGAGAATCCAGGTCTCCGAATCCATCGTCTCGGTGATGTCGGTGTCGAGCGCTTCATGCCCGATCGCGGTCACGCCGCGCTGCTCGAACAGGAACTTGATCGCGTCCAGCGACCAGGCGGGAAACGGATAGCGCTTGAAGTGCTCGGGATTGCTGTCCCAGTCCTTGTACATGTCGGTGCGCAGAGCCGCGAAGGAGCCTTTCGGCACGGGCCCATGCGCCTTTTCCCACTCCTCGATGTCGGCCACGCTCAAGGCATGGTTCGGGTCGTCGGCCAGCTTCGGCGTCATGTCGAAGACGACCAGCGGCAGAATCATCTCCTTGAGCGGGATCTTGTCCATGGTGATCCCGTCGGGGTTGAAATGGGCCGGCGGATCCACATGCGTGCCATACTGCCCGACCATCGAGTAGAAGATCGTGCGAAATCCGTTCTTCTCGATGGTATAGGGTTCGTGCGTCACGGGATCGGCCGCCGCCGTCATGGTCGCTTGGCCGAAGCCGCTCCAGACCGGCGTGGTCGGGCTGAAGCTGTGCGTCAGGTCGATATATTCCTTGCTCTGGATGGTCTCGAGCGCCTCGGCCAGCGACTCGTCGGCACTCGCGCGGCCATTCGCGATGATGCAGGTCAGCGCCAATGCGCCGACAAAGACGGCGATCGATAAGGAACGGTCCCCAAGTTTCATGGCTTCCCTCCCGCTGTCTGTCCTTGGCCGGCCTCCCTCGGACCCCCCGGGGAGGTCCGGCGGGAGACAGCATGGCGCAAGCGACGAGCCCAGGCCATATGCCGCCGCCGGCGCAGCCGGGCGCGTGGCGGGCGCAGGGAAGGTCCGGCGCGCAGAAAACGGGGAGGCGATCGCCCCGCCCCCCCGTCTCTCCGACGCTATTCGGCGCCCTGGCTCAGGCGCCGATATGGATCCAGGTGGCCTTGAGCTGCGTGTATTTCTCCATCGCGTGCAGCGACTTGTCACGGCCGAAGCCGGATTGCTTGAAGCCGCCGAAGGGCGAGGAGATGTGGCCGTTGTCGAAGCAGTTGACCCACACCACGCCGGCCCGGAGCGCCCGCGACGCCTTGAAGGCCTTGGTGATGTCCTTGGTCCAGACCGCGGCGGCAAGGCCATAGATGGTGTCGTTGCCGATCTTCACCGCCTGTTCCGGATCCTTGAAGGTGATGGTCGAAAGCACCGGCCCGAAAATCTCCTCCTGGGCGATCTTCATCTTGTTGTCGACCTCGTCGAACACGGTCGGCTCGATGTAGTAGCCGCCGGTCTCGGCCTTCACGCGCTTGCCGCCCATGGCGAGCTTGGCGCCCTCCTTCTTGCCGGCCTCGATATAGCCCAGCACGCGCTCCATCTGCGTCTTGTCGACCATGGCGCCGAGCCCCGTCTTGGGATCGAGCGGGTCGCCCGGTGCCAGCTTCTTGCCGACCGCCATGACCGTCTCGAGCACCTTGTCCTTGACCGTCTCCTCGACGATCAGGCGCGAGCCTGCGTTGCAGACCTCGCCCTGGTTGAAGAAGATGCCCCAGGCGGCCGCGGTTGCGGCAGCCTCGAGATCGGGCGCGTCGGCCATGATGATGTTGGGCGTCTTGCCGCCGCACTCGAGCGAGACCTGCTTCATGTTGGACTCGCCCGCATAGCGCAGGAAGTACTTGCCGACCTCGGTCGAGCCGGTGAAGGTCACGCAATCGACGTCCATGTGCCGGCCCAGCGCCTGGCCCGCGGTCTCGCCGAAGCCCGGCACCACATTGAACACACCCTCGGGAATGCCGGCCTCGGATGCCAGCTCGGCGATGCGGATGGCTGAAAGCGGCGACTGCTCGGCCGGCTTCACGATCATCGAGTTGCCGGTGGCGAGCGCCGGGCCGATCTTCCAGGACGCCATCAGCAGCGGAAAGTTCCACGGCACCACCGCGGCGACGACGCCCACGGGCTCGCGGCGGATCAGCGACACGGCCTCGGGGCCGGTCGGCGCAATCTCGTCATAGAGCTTGTCGATCGCCTCGGCATACCAGCGGATGCACTGGGCCGAGAGCGGCACGTCGATGCGCGAGCTGTCGCGGATCGGCTTGCCCATGTCGAGCGTCTCGAGCAGCGCCAGCTCGGTGGTGTGCTTCTCGATCAGGTCGGCGAACTTGATCAGGATCTTCTTGCGCTCGGAGCCTGCCATGCGCGACCACACGCCCTTCTCGAAGGCGGCGCGGGCAGCCTTCACGGCGCGATCGACATCCTCCCTGTCGCCCTCCGCCACCTTGGTGACGACCTTGCCGGTGGCCGGGTTGATGCAATCGAAGGTCTTGCCGGATGCGGCCGGCACATACTTGCCGTTGATGAAGCACTGATTGCGGAAGGAAAGGCGCGATGCCTGATCCTTCCAGTGGTCGATCGACAGGGCGGCGGACATCCGATTCTCCCGGGTGTTGAAGGGATATAGGGGATGGCTGGAATGGCGGCGACTCTACTCCGCCGCCCGCACCGGCGGCAAGGCTCGGCGCCCGCGGCCCCGGCCCTCTCCCCGCCTTGCGCGCTTCGCCCGCGGCCTTTTGAATTTGCCGGCGAAGCCGGCGGCGGGGCGAGGGAGAAAACTTGACCCTCTCCCCCAACAACTCGTTGGGGGAGAGGGAAGGGAGAGGGGGCTTAGAACAGCCCCTCGATCTCGCCTTGCGCGTTCAGCCTGATGTGGTTGGCCGAGGGCACCTTGGGCAGGCCCGGCATGGTCATGATCTCGCCGCAGATCACCACCAGGAACTCCGCGCCGGCGGAGAGCTTGATCTCGCGCACCGGGACGACGTGATTGGAGGGCGCGCCCTTCAGGTTGGGGTCGGTCGAGAAGCTGTATTGCGTCTTGGCCACGCAGATCGGGTAGTGGCCGAAGCCGCTCTTCTGGAACTCGGCGAACTGATCGCGCACCTTCTTGTCGGCGATGATGCCCTGGGCGCCGTAGAGGCTCTGCGCGATGGTGCGCACCTTGTCCCAGAGCGGCATGTCGTCGGGATAGAGCGTGCGGAAGTTGGCCTTCCCGCTCTCGGCGATCTGCACCACCTTGCGCGCCAGCGCCTCGGTGCCGGCGCTGCCGTCGGCCCAGTGCGTGCACTCGATCGCTTCGGTGCCGAGCTCGGCGCAGGCCTGCTTGAGCGCGGCCAGCTCGGCGTCGGTGTCGGCCGAGAAGCGATTGATCGCCACCACCGGCGGGACGCCGAAGCTCTGCACGTTCTCGATGTGGCGGGCCAGGTTGGCGATGCCCTTCTTGAGCGCCTCGACGTTCTCCTTGCCGAGGTCCTCCTTGGCCACGCCGCCATGCATCTTGAGCGCACGGATGGTGGCGACGATCACGGCGGCCGAGGGCTTGAGCCCCGTCTTGCGGCACTTGATGTCGAAGAACTTCTCGGCGCCGAGGTCGGCGCCGAAGCCGGCCTCGGTCACCACGTAGTCGGCGAGCTTGAGCGCGCTGCGGGTGGCGATCACCGAATTGCAGCCGTGCGCGATGTTGGCGAACGGGCCGCCATGGATGAAGGCCGGGTTGTTCTCGAGCGTCTGCACCAGGTTCGGCATCAGCGCGTCCTTGAGCAGCACGGTCATCGGCCCCTCGGCCTTGAGGTCGCGGGCGTAGATCGGCTTGCGGTCGCGGCTGTAGCCGACGATGATGTTGCCGAGCCGGCGCGTCAGATCGTCGAGGTCGCTGGCCAGGCAGAAGATCGCCATCACCTCCGACGCGACCGTGATGTCGAAGCCGTCCTCGCGCGGGAAGCCGTTGGCGACCCCGCCCAGCGACGACACGATCGAGCGCAGCGCGCGGTCGTTCATGTCGAGGACGCGCTTCCAGGTGACGCGGCGCGGATCGATGCCGAGCTCGTTGCCCCAATAGATGTGATTGTCGAGCAGGGCTGCCAGCAGGTTGTTGGCGGTGCCGATGGCGTGGAAGTCGCCGGTGAAGTGGAGGTTGATGTCCTCCATCGGCACGACCTGGGCATAACCGCCGCCGGCGGCACCGCCCTTCACGCCGAAGCAGGGCCCGAGCGAGGGCTCGCGCAAGCAGATCACGGCCTTCTTGCCGATGCGGTTGAGGCCGTCGCCGAGGCCCACCGTGGTGGTGGTCTTGCCCTCGCCCGCCGGGGTGGGCGTGATCGCCGTGACCAGGATCAGCTTGCCGTCAGGGCGCGACTTGAGCTGGTTGATATAGCCGAGATCGATCTTGGCCTTGTTCGGCCCGTAGCGGAACAGGTGCTTTTCCGGAATCCCGAGCTTCTCGGCGATCGTCTCGATCGGCTGCATCTTCGCAGCGCGGGCGATCTCGATGTCGCTGCCGACCTTCTTAGCCATCGTCCCCTATCCTCTTGGTTCAGCGCATATTCCCGCGGCCCGAAAGGCCGGCCCGGAGGCTATCCGGCGCCGGCCATCCGCAATGGTCCCGAAACGACGCGATTTGGCCTGGCGGGGTCCACCAAAAATGGTCCAATTCGATGGCGCCGGCCAGGAGAAAGGCCGACTGCCCGCAAAAAAGGCCCCGGCCCTCGCGCGCAAGCCAGATGCCGTACGCGCCGATAGGGCCGGGCTATGCCGCGACAGGCCTCAGCAGTCGAGCGTGTTATCCAGCTCCCATTGGGTCAGGTGACGGCAGTACTGCGACCACTCCTCGTTCTTCATCCGGACATAGGCGTCCACGAAGCTGTCGCCGAAGGCGTCGCGCAGCACCTTGCTCTTCTCCGTCAGCCGCAGGGCGTCGAGCAGGTTGAGCGGCAGCTTCTTGGCGTTCTTCACCTTGTGCCCTTCGGTGTACATGTTGATGTCGAGCCGCGGGCCCGGGTCGCGCTTGTTTTCGATGCCGTCGAGACCCGCCGCCAACACGCCCGCCTGCAGCAGGTAGGGATTGGCAGCCCCGTCCATCAGCCGGAGCTCGAAGCGGCCGGAGTCCGGGATGCGCACCATGTGCGTGCGGTTGTTGCCGCCATAGGTGATGGTGTTGGGCGACCAGGTCGCGCCCGAGATCGTGCGCGGCGCGTTGATGCGCTTGTAGCTGTTGACCGTCGGGTTGAAGAACGAGCAAAGCGATTCGGCGGAGTGCATGATGCCGCCGAGGAACTGATAGGCAAGCTTGGAAAGCCCGAGCTCGCCCTTGGGATCGTGGAAGACGTTGGTCTTGCCGGCCTTGTCCCACAGCGAGACATGGGCGTGGCAGCCATTGCCGGTGAGGTTCGGGAACGGCTTCGGCATGAAGGTCGCGCGCATGCCGTGCTTCTCGGCGATCTGGCGGACCATGTATTTGAAGAAGACGTGGCGGTCGGCGGTGAGGAGCGCGTCGTCATATTCCCAGTTCATCTCGAACTGGCCGTTCGCATCCTCGTGGTCGTTCTGATAGGGCTTCCAGCCGAGCGCCAGCATCGCGTTGCAGATGTCGGTGATGACGTCGTAGCGGCGCATCAGGGCCATCTGGTCGTAGCAGGGCTTGCCCTGGCTATCGAGCGCGTCGGCGATGCTCTTGCCGTCCGGCGTGGTCAGGAAGAACTCGCACTCCACGCCGGTCTTCATGCGCCAGCCTTTGGCCGCGGCGCGCGCCATCTGGCGCTTGAGCTGGGCGCGTGGGCTGTCGACTACCTCCTTGCCGTCCATCCACAGGTCGCTGGCGAGCCAGCCTACCTCGGGCTTCCAGGGAAGCTGGATCAGGCTGTCGGGATCGGGCTTGGCGAAGAGATCGGGATGAGCCGGCGTCATGTCGAGCCAGGTGGCGAAACCGGCGAAGCCGGCCCCGTCGCGCTGCATGCCGCCGATCGCCTCGGCCGGTGCCAGCTTGGCCCTGAGCACGCCGAACAGATCGACATAGCTGATGAGGAAATATTTGATCTTCCGCTCTTTGGCGACTTTCTGCAAATCGATGGCCATGATGGTCTTACGTCCCCTGCTCCCGTGTCGGCCTTCTCGAGCATCCGCCCGGTCCAGGCCTGTTTCTTTGATGATACTTGCGGCCCGGCGCGATCCTGGAGGGACCGCGCCGGGCCTGAAAATGGCGAGGCCCGTCGTTTCAGAAACGGCCGGCCAGGCCCTTATCCTCAGCTCCAGCCCGGGATCCAGTTGGTGCCGGCGAGCGGCACCTTGGCCATCGCGGCCGCCTCGACCGTGAGGGCCACCAGATCGTCGGGCTCGAGATTGTGCACGTGGCTCTTGCCGCAGGCACGTGCGACGGTCTGCAGCTCGAGGGTCATCACCGAGAGATAGTTCCGAAGCCAGCGCGCGCCCTGCTCGGGCTTGAGCCGCTTCTGCAGCTCCGGATCCTGCGTCGTCACGCCGACCGGGCAGCGGCCGGTGTGGCAGTGATGGCAGGCGCCGGGCTCGGTGCCAAGCGCGTGATAATCCTCCAGATAGACCGGCTTGTTGCAGCCGAGCGCCACCATGGTCGCCGAGCCGATCGCGACCGCGTCGGCGCCCAGCGCCAGCGCCTTGGCCACATCGGCGCCGGAGCGGATGCCGCCGGAGACGATGAGCTGGACCTTGCGGTGCATATCGAGCTCCTGCAAGGCCTCGACCGCAAGGCGCACCGCCGGCAGGGTCGGAATGCCGACATGCTCGATGAAGACATCCTGTGTCGCTGCGGTGCCGCCCTGCATGCCGTCCAGCACCACCACGTCGGCGCCGGCCTTGACGGCGAGCGCCACGTCGTAGCGCGTGCGGGTCGCACCCACCTTGACGTAGATCGGCTTCTCCCAGTCGGTGATCTCGCGGATCTCCTGGATCTTGATGGTGAGATCGTCGGGCCCGGTCCAGTCGGGGTGGCGGCAGGCCGAGCGCTGGTCGATGCCCACGGGCAGCGTGCGCATCGCCGCCACGCGCTCGGTGATCTTCTGGCCCAGCAGCATGCCGCCGCCGCCGGGCTTGGCACCCTGCCCGACCACTACCTCGATCGCGTCGGCGCGGCGCAGATCGTCGGGGTTCATGCCATAGCGCGAGGGCAGCACCTGATAGACCAGCGTTTTGGAGCTCTGACGCTCCTCCTCGGTCATGCCGCCGTCGCCGGTGGTGGTGCTGGTTCCCGCCGCCGTGGCTGCGCGGCCGATCGCCTCCTTGGCGTTGGCGCCGAGCGCGCCGAAGCTCATGCCGGCGATGGTGATCGGGATCTTGAGCTGGATCGGCTTCTTGGCGAAGCGAGTGCCGAGCGTCACATCGGTCGCGCATTTCTCGCGGTAGCCCTCGAGCGGGTAGCGCGAGACGGAGGCGCCGAGAAACACCAAGTCGTCGAACGTCGGCAGCCTGCGCTTGGCGCCGAAGCCGCGGATCTCGTAGAGCCCCTGGTCGGCCGCACGGTGGATCTCATGCAGCACTTGCGGCGTGAACGTAGCGGAGTAGCGCTGGATGCGCGGATCGACGGTCATGATCGGGATCTCCCGGAAACCAAAGGGCTCAATATGCGTCGGCGTGGTCGATGTGGAAGTTGTAGAGCTTGCGGGCCGAGCCGTAACGCTTGAACCGCCGCGGGTCGGCCTTGATGCCGGCGCGCGCCAGGAGCCGCTCGAGCTTGGCCAGGTGATGTTCGGTCATCGGCTTCTCGATGCAGTCGGCGCCCAAGCTCTCGACCGTGCCCTGGACATAGAGCTTCGCCTCGTAAATCGAATCGCCAAGGCTCGAGCCGGCGTTGCCGCAGACGACCAGGCTGCCGCCTTGAGCCATGAAGGCGCTCATATGGCCGACCGAGCCGCCGACCACGATGTCGATGCCCTTCATCGAGATGCCGCAGCGCAGGCCCGCATCGCCTTCGATCACGAGCAGGCCGCCGCGGCCGGTGGCGCCCGCGGCGTCGGAGGCGTTGCCCTTCACCCGCACCTCGCCCGACATCATGTTCTCGGCCACGCCCACGCCGCAGTGGCCGTTGATGATGATCGAGGCTTCCTTGTTCATGCCGGCGCAGTAGTAGCCGGGGTGGCCGTCGATGACGACCTCGATGGGCGCGGAGAGGCCGGCGCAGAGCGCATGCGCGCCCTTCGGGTTGACGACGCGCCAAGCGCGCTCGTTGGTGTCGGGCGGCAGGCGATGAAGCCGCTCGTTCAACTCGCGGATGGTGCTATGGGCGAGATCGACGGTGATCATGCTGCGGCCTTCACGTCCCAGGTGTAGACAACGGCCGGCGCCGGGGCCCAGACCTTGGCCTTGTCCGCGCCCGGAAGATTGGCGATCGAGCGGTACTCCGAGGCCATCGCGACCCAGTCGTCGGTTTCGGCCAGCACGGCGGGTTTGCAGGCGAAGGCGTCGCGCAGAACGGCAAAACCGTTCCGAGTGCCCATGGTGAAGGTGTAGAAGCCGTCGAGATCCCTGAGGCCGGCCTCGAGCGCCTCGGCAAGGCTGGCCCCCTCCCCCAGGCGTTGCGCGAAATAGCGCGCCGCCACCTCGCTGTCATTGTCCGTCTCGAAATCGTGGCCGTGCTTCTTGAGCCACTTGCGCATGTTGTTGTGGTTGGAAAGCGAGCCGTTGTGGACGAGGCACATGTCGGCGGCCGCCGTGAAGGGATGCGAGTGTTCCGTCGTCACCGCACTCTCGGTCGCCATGCGCGTATGGCCGATCGCATGCGTGCCCTCCATGTGCGAGAGCCCATAGCGATCCGCCACCTGCTTGGGCAGACCCATATCCTTGTAGACCTCCATCACCTGGCCGTAGCCCATGATGCGGATCTCGGGATGATGAGCCTTGAGCCAGCCGCGCACCGTGGCATCGGGAGCGGAGACCGTCATGACGACGTGATTGGCCTTGGGCTCGATGTCGACCTCGGCCTTGAGCGCCTCGCCGAGCGCCCCGCCGACCTCGCGCCAGTGGAAGTGAGGATCGGCATGGAACAGCGTCAGCTTCGACGCCTTGCCGGCCACCGGCTTGTGATAGACCGCGATGCCGGCGCTGTCGGGACCGCGCTCCGTCATCTCGATCAACATGCCCCTCAGATGCCGGCCGAGGCTGGGCCTCAAGGCCGGATTCTTGAGGAAGAGTCCGACGATTCCGCACATGACGAGGATCCTTTCGGAAGCCGCTCAAAGAACAACGGCTACGACCATAACCCAGGCCGAGCCGGGAATCAATGCTGAGGAAACAAATTTTCCTGGGAGGAAATGGCCGGCTTTCCCCAGCCCCGGATTTCGTTAAGGCGCCCCCTGCCCTCGTCCCTGCGGGTCTGCCCCCGGGCGCCCCGGTTGGATTGCCGGGTTCAAGCCCGGCAACGGCGAACGAGGAGACCGCTCCGCGCTATCGAAAACGACCTCAGTCCGCCTCGCGCGCGTAGCAGATGATGGAAAGGAAGCGGATCGGCAGCTTCCGGAGCTCGTCGGGCCCATGCGGCACATCGGCGTCGAAGAACAGCGAGTCGCCGGGGGTGAGCGTGTAGGTGCGGTCGCCGTGCCGGTAACTGACCTCGCCCTCGAGCATGAAGATGAACTCGACGCCCTCATGCTGAAACAGCGGAAACACGTCCGAGTCGGCCGTCAGCGTAATCATATAGGGCTCGACCGAGATGCTCTTGCGCAGCGTGTGGCCAAGCAGCTGATACTGATGGCCCGCGCGTGTGCCGCGCCGTTCGATTTGGAGCCCCTGCCCCGCTTTCACGAAGGTGGCGTCGCGCTCCTCCTCGAAGCGGCGGAAGAAGGCGGTGACTGGAACATGCAAGGCCACCGACAGGGCCCGCAGCGTGGCCAGCGAAGGCGAGGTCATGCCGTTCTCGATCTTGGACAGCATGCCGGCCGACAATTCGGCCATCTTGGCCAGCTCCGCCACGGTCATGTTGAGCTTGCGCCGGAAATCGCGAACCTCGCGCCCGATCGCGACCTCGAGCCGCCCCTGGCGCTGGTCGGCGAGACTGTGGGCATCCTGAAACTGTGCTATCTCGGCGTCGGCCTGCGACGCCGCAGACCGCTTGGCCGCGGGCCCCGATCTGCGCGCCGATGGCGCCGGCGGCGCCGACGATGCTCCGGTTTTGCGCTTGCCCCTCACCGAGCCTCCGCGAGTCGTTGCAACGCGGCCAATCCGATCGGATGGCCGTCGAACTCGGCCATCGCATCCACGACGCAAGACCACATATATTCGGCCGAGGCGCTGTCGGTCAGGAGGTGATAGGCCGGCAGCTCGCCGACATCGTCGCGGATCACGATGGCGCTGATCTTGGCTACCGAGGTCTGAGCGATCTGGCCCTGACGGAATTTGTGCGGCCGCAGATCGACGCCGCACATCTTGGCGAACATTGCCGGCGCCTGCGCACCCGGCACCATGAACCAGCAATGGCTCTCCGAGCGGGGCATCGGATAACCGATCGGCTGGCGCGGCCGCTCGGCCCCCCAGCTCCACGCCTTGTTGAGGCGGTCGACGAGCCGGCCCTCGCCCCTGAGGCCATCGATCAGGAAGATCTCGGACGGCGCCAGGCGGGCGGCCAGCGAGCCGTCGGCCTGGCGGTAAGCCATGTTGCTCTCGGGCCCGATCGCGAGCCCCTGGCCGGTCAGCCATTCGATCGTGCCGGCACCCTTGAAGCCGGTGCGCGGCAGGGGCGACAGATCGACCAGGGCGAGCCGGCGACCGATCGCGGTTTCCTCCTCCACGGCGCGACCGAGGCGGATGGCCACGGCCGCGTCGCGCAGCGGCGCCCACTCGGCACCGAGCCGCTGCAGGATGCGATAGACGTAGCTGCGCCGTGTGCAGGCGACCGGAGTGATGCTTCCTTCCGCCATGGCTCACATCTCCTGTCGCTTGTTCTCGGGATCGTAGAACGGGATCGGCACCACGCGCCCCTGGATGACGCGATCGCCGGCGACCTTGATATCGAAGGTCTTACCGATCTCGGCCTGCTCCGGATGAACGTAGGCGAGGCCGACGGCGCGCCCGACCGAAGGCGAGATCACGGCCGAGGTGACGCGCCCGACGATCTCCTGCCCCCGCAACACCAGATGACATTCCTCCGGCACCGGCGCATTGGGATCGTCGAGGGTGAAGCCGACGAGCTTGCGGGTCAGGCCCGAACGCCGCTGAATCTCGATGGAGCGGCCACCCATGAAATAGGACTTGTTCTTGGCCAGCGCCCAAGCCATGTCCGCCTCGTAAGGGTGCGTCAAGCCGTCGGTATCCTGGCCAATGATGATGTGCCCTTTTTCCAGACGCAACACGCGTTGCGCCTCCACGCCGAAGGGCTTGATGCCGTATGGCTTGCCCGCCTCCATCAGCCGGTCCCACAGCGCCTCGCCCATCGAGGCGGGCACGTGGATCTCGTAGCCGAGCTCGCCCACGAAGCCCACGCGCATGAGCCGGGCGGGGATGCCCGCCACCGTGCCCATGCGCACCCCCATATAGGGAAAGGCCTCGGCCGAGAGATCGACGTCGGTGCAGAGCGTCCGCAGCACCTCGCGCGATCTGGGGCCAGCCAGATTGACGCCGGCATAGGCGGCCGTCACGTTGGCGATATCGACGTCGAGCCGCCATTGCGCGTTCCAGAACAGCATCAGGCGATAGACGCCGTCCACGCCGCCGGTGGTGGCGGTGACATAGAAGTGCTCGTCGTGGAAACGACAGGCGACACCGTCATCGATGACGGCGCCGCTCTGGTCCGTCATCAGCACGTAGCGCGAGCGACCGACCGGCTGCTTCGAATAGGTGAAGGTGTAGAGCCGGTTCAGGAACTCCGCCGCGTCGGGGCCGCGCAGATCGAGCCCGCCCAAGGTCGAGACGTCGATGAGGCCGACATTGTTGCGGACGTTCTTGACCTCTTCCCGGATCGCCTGATCGCGCTGCTCCTTCTTGCCGTAGAAGGCGGGGCGGTACCACAGGCCTGCGACCATCATGCGCGCGCCCAGCTCGATATGGCGGTGATGCATGGCCGTGAAGCGCTCGGGCTCGAACACGCGGCCTGCGAGATGGCCGAATTTCTCCGGCCGATAGGGCGGGCGCTGCGTCGTGACCGACATGGTGGCGATGTCGCGGCCGGTCTCCTTGGCGGCGATGCGCACGGCAACCACCGCCGAATGGCGGCCCTGCGACGGGCCCATGCTGACGGTCGAGTAGCGCTTCAGCAGCTCGACATGGTCGTAACCGTCGGCGATGCCGTTGACGAGATCCTTGACCTGGAGATCCTCGTCGAAATCGACGAAATCCCTGCCCTTCTTGCTCGGGAAGATCGGCCAGGGATGGGTCACGCCGATCGCACCGCGATCGCCTGGCAGGGGCGGCTCCGCACCCGCGCTTCCGCCTGCGTCCTTGGCCGCGGCCCAGCCGGCGCGCCGGCCTTCGGCGAGCACGGCATCGATGTTGTAGGCGCCGTTGACGGAGCCGGCCGCGAAGACATGGGCTGGCAGGACGCTGGGGGCAAACATGTGGCTCGAGCGGTCATAGGCGAACTTGGCGCCGATATGATGCAGGAGTTGCCCGGTGGGGCTGTAGCCGACAGACATGCAGAGCAGATCGCAGTCGAGCGTGGCCAGCGCGTCGGACACCTGGCCTTCGCCCGTTACCCTACCCACCAACGCGCCGATGATGTGCCGCTTGCCAGCACCCGGCATTGTCTGTGCCACCGCATGGCCCTGCATCACCGGGATGGCGCGGGCGCGTACCGCCCTGGCAAGGGCCGAGCCGTCGGCCGACGGCCGGATATCAACCACCGCCGCCACCGCCACGCCGGCCTCATCGAGATCGAGCGCGACGCCGTAGCCGTCGGCATTCGCTGTCAGCACCACGGCGCGCCTGCCCGGCCGCACGCCATAGAGACGGATCAGGCGCTGCGCCGCCGAACCCTGCATCACGCCGGGAAGGTCGTTGTTGCGGAACACGGCCGGCTGGTCGAGCGAGCCCGTTGCCGCCACCACCGCCTTGGCGCGCAATTTGTAGAAGCGCTGGCCGCGTACGACGGCGAGCCAGTTGTCGGCGAAAAGGCCGGTGCAGGTGGCGTCGGTCAGCACGCGGATGGCGCTCGTGGCCCGCACCTGCGCCTCCAGCTCGTTAAGGAGCCTGGCGCCACGGTTGCCTTCTGCGTCGAAGCGCGCATAGGCGAGCGAACCGCCGAGGCGCGGGCTCTCGTCGATCAGGATCACCTCGAGGCCGGACCTCGCCGCCTCGATCGCCGCCGCCATGCCGGCCGGCCCACCGCCGATCACGGCCACGTCCGCGAACAGATATTCCTTGTCGTAGTAGGCGTGATGCGCGTGCACATTGACCGTGCCGATGCCGGCAATGGCGCGGATCAGCTTCTCCCAATAGGGCCAGGCCCATTTCGGCTTGTAGAAGGCCTTGTAGTAGAAGCCCACGGGAAGAAACCGGCCAAGCTTCTCCATGACGGAGAGCCGGTCCTGCTCGAGGCTGCCCTCGTAGTTCTGCGCCATCACCGCGAGGCCCTGCGTGATCGGCCGCATGTCGGCCAGCACGTTGGGCTCGTCGCCGATCTGGACCAGCGTGTTGGCGTCCTGCCCGGCCATGGTGAGCACGCCGCGCGGACGGTGATATTTGAAGGATCGCGAGAGCAGCCATTCGCCGTTCGCTGCCAACGCGCTGGCGATGGTGTCGCCGGCGAAGCCCCGGAAAGGGCGCCCCTCGAAAGTGAAGTCGATCGGCCGGCTGCGGTCGATCAGAAGGCCGGCCGGCGCCGGCAAGCGGTTCACGCCGTCGCTCATTTCTTGTCCTCGTTCGCCTTCGGGCGCGGCTGGAATTCGACCCGGTTCTTGAAAACCTCGCCGGCCGGATAGGTGCGGACGATCTCGTCCGTCACCGTGTTGCGCTCGGCGATGAACCAGAAGGAGGTGGGCAGGTGGCACCACCATTCGCGCACCAGGCCGGCCGTGTTGTTCTCGATGAACACGAACTCGGCCCACTCCTTGTCGGTGCAGGTGGCCGGATCGGGCATCTCCTTGACCTCGCCGCCCCAGACGAACTCGGAGATGTTGCGCGGGCCATTGAGCGGGCAGTTCATGATCTTCATGGGCTCTCCCTCCCTCGCTCAGTGGCCGACCGAGGCCGCGCCCTTCTCGCCCACCTGCTTCATCTCCTCGAAGCGGCTGAGACGGAAGGGTTCGATCAGCTCATGCGGCTTTCCGTTGGCGACGGTGTAGGACATGGTGAGGCCGCAGACCGGCGTGGCCTTGAAGCCCCAGGTGCCCCAGCCTGAATCGATGTAATAGTTCTCGAGCGGCGTCAGGCCCATGACCGGGCTGAAGTCCGGCGTCATGTCGGCCATGCCGGCCCACTGGCGGAAAAGCTTCATCTCGGCGAGGAAGGGCAGCAGCTCGAGCATGTGGCCCAACAGCCCCTCCTTGAAATCGAGCGTCGAGCGCGTCGAATAGATGCCGTAGGGATCGGTCGAGCCGCCCATCACCAGCTCGCCGCGCGAGGACTGCGAGATATAGACGTGCAGCGAGCCCGACACGATGATCTGGTCGAGGAAGGGCTTGACCGGCAGCGACACGCAGGCCTGCAGCGGAATGGTGCGGATCGGCAGGCGGAAGCCCGCCATCTTGGCCACGAGCGAGCTCGAGCCGGCCGTCGCCTGCAGCACCTTGTTGGCGTAGACGGTGCCGCGGTTGGTGACGACGCCCTTGACCTTGCCGTTTTCCTTGAGGATGTCGGTCACTTCGGTTAGCTGATGGATTTCGACGCCGCGCTGCGCCGCGCCCCGGGCGTAGCCCCACGCCACCGCGTCGTGGCGCGCGATCGAGCCCGGCGGGTGGTAGAGCGCGCCCAGGATCGGATAGCGCACATCCTCCGACAGGTTCAGCACCGGGCAGATCTTTCGGATGTCTTCGGGCCAGATCAGCTCGGAATTCACGCCGAGCTGCTTGTTGACCTCGGCGCGCCAGCGGCTGGTGCGGATCGCGGCGTCGGTATGAGCCAGCGTGAAATGGCCCCGCTCGGAATAGAGGATGTTGTAGTCGAGCTCCTGGCTCAGCTCCTGATAGAGCTTGACCGACACGTCGTAGAACTTGACGCCTTCCGGCGTCAGATAGTTGGAGCGGATGATCGCGGTGTTGCGCGCCGTGTTGCCGCCGGCCAGATAGCCCTTTTCCAGCACCGCGACGTCGGTAATCCCGTAGTCGCGTGCGAGATAGTAGGCGGTGGCGAGCGCATGGCCGCCGCCGCCGATGATGACGACGTCGTAGGTGGGCTTCAGATCCTTGGCGAGCGGGAAGTGGCGCTCGGCCGGGTATGTCTTCCTGAAGCCGTATTTCAGCAGGCCGAAGGGCATCGCAGACCCCTTGCTTGACGAGGCGATGAAGCGCCGATTTCGAGCGGTCCGCAGGCTAACGGCGCGTTTCCTGTGGTGCAACTAATTTGAACAAAGTGACCAGCGCGAAGCCGCCGCCGACTGCTCCGGATTCGACAGGCGCGGCGTCGCGGCGCAGCGAGTCGGGCTTCGGACCGCTTGAAGGCGGCGGGGAACCGTCCCAAAGTCGGGGCAGCCGAATTCGAAAGGAACCGACCATGCCGGGCGAAGATCGAGCCAATGTCGTGCTGTTGGAGCCGGCTGCCGCGGCGCTGCGCGACGAGTTCATCGGCTGGCAATGCCGGCTGCGCCAGCTCTCGGTACGTGAAGGATTGGGCCGGCCGTCGAGCGGCATGCGGCCAAAGGTGAGCGCGCCGGACGGCCATGAGCTTGCGGCAGCCATCACGATTCTGATCATGCGCGAAGAGCCCGGGGAGAGCACCACGCAGTTCCGGTTCCAGGTGCAGAAGACGCACGATCCGATCGAGCGCTACGACAAGGCGCTCGAGATCCTGTCGGGCTGGTACTATCAGCGGCCGCGCGAGTTCACCGACGTGATGACGGCCCTGTTCGGCCCCGGTTCCGCGCTGGCCGACCGGCTGCTGCTGCATGGGCGCTGCGTGCTCGACTTCGCCGAATCGAGCAAGGGCTACCGCATCCCCTGCGCCGTGCTCTCCCTGCCCGAGGAGGACGATTTCTTCCAGGCCACTTATTGGCACAATCGCCTCTTCAACCCCAACATGCCGCCGGGCGTGCGCGTGCTGTCCTTCACGCCCGACTGGTCCCACGCCGGCGCTTACGAGTACGAGCCCGAGGGCAACTAAGCAGAGCCTCTCGCCCCCGTACTATCCGCAAGGAGGAACAGGCCGCAAGAAAGGCCGAGTTTCTTGCGAAACCCGGCCCATTCTTTGCCTGCGCGCCCCCTTGCGCAGCACCCCGGTTCAGAATTTCCGGTAGGCCTTGTTGAGGTCCACCATCGGGTGCTTGCGCGACATCTGGAACTTGATCAGCAACTCGCGCGCGATCATGTCCCGGTCCTGCTGGTTGTTCGGCAGCTTCATGTCGGGCGGCACGGTCACCCAACCGTTGATGTTGCGGTCGAACACCGCGGCCCGACCCTCCTCGTAGCCCATATGGACGTCCTCGAGCCAATTGAGGTCGTCCCAGCCCATGATCTCCATGTACTTCTTCAGGAAGGGCGTGAGGCGCGTGTAGTCCGGCACGAGATTGACGTCGTAGCGGTAGCCGATGTGCTGCCCGATCTCCTTCTCGCGCTGGGTATCGAGGCCCTTGCCCTTGAGATATTTGTCGACGTCCTCTTTCTTCTGAGACGGCTTCGTCTGTTCCTGTTTTGCCATGGCGGGGCTCCTCAATACCGGGTCATGTCGGGCCGGCCGACGGTATGCTGCGAGCCGGCCAGCGGCACCATGGCGAGCGCCGAGGCTTCCATGGTCAAGGCCGCGAGGTCTTCGGGCTCGAGGCTGTGCACGTTGGTCTTGCCGCAGGCGCGCGCCATCATCTGGCACTCGATGGCGAGGCAGTGCAGGAAGTTGTAGACGCGCTCGGCAGCCTCGTCGGGGTCGAGCCGCTTGCGCAAGACCGGATCCTGCGTCGCCACGCCGACCGGGCAGCGCCCGGTATGGCAGTGGTAGCAATAGCCCGCCTCGACGCCGACCTCCTTCTCGAAATCCGCCTCGGGGATGTCCTTGTTGCAGTTGAGCGCCATCATCGCCGAATGGCCGATCGCGACCGCATCCGCCCCCAGCGCCAGGGCCTTGGCCACGTCGGCGCCGTTGCGGATACCGCCGGCATAGACCAGGCTGATCTCGCCCGACTTGCCCACGTCGTCCAACGCCTTGCGGGCCTGGCGGATGGCGGCGATGCCGGGCACGCCGGTCTCCTCGGTGGCGATGTGCGGTCCGGCGCCGGTGCCGCCCTCCATGCCGTCGATGTAGATCGAATCCGGATCGGTCTTCGCCGCCATTCGGACGTCGTCATAGACGCGCGCAGCACCCAGCTTGAGCTGGATCGGGATCTCCCAGTTGGTTGCCTCGCGGATCTCCTGGATCTTCAGAGCGAGATCGTCGGGGCCGAGCCAGTCGGGGTGGCGCGCCGGCGAGCGCTGGTCGATGCCGGCGGGCAGCGAACGCATCTCGGCCACCTGGTCCGTCACCTTCTGGCCCATGAGATGGCCGCCCAGCCCGACCTTGCAGCCTTGGCCGATGAAGAACTCACAGGCGTCGGCAAGACGCAGGTGGTGCGGGTTGAAGCCGTAGCGCGACTGGATACACTGGTAGAGCCACTTCGAGGAGTAGCGGCGCTCGTCGGGGATCATGCCGCCTTCGCCCGAGCAGGTCGCGGTGCCGGCCATGGTTGCGCCGCGCGCGAGCGCGATCTTGGCCTCGTAGGAGAGCGCGCCGAAGCTCATGCCCGTGATGTAGATCGGGATGTCGAGCACCAGCGGGCGCTTGGCCCTGGGCCCGATCACGGTCTGGGTCAGGCACTTCTCGCGATAGCCTTCGATCACGAACCGGGTGAGCGTGCCCGGCAGGAAGGTCAAGTCGTCCCAGCTCGGAATCTTCTTGAAGAGCGAGAAGCCGCGCATGCGATAGCGGCCGAGTTCCGACTTGATGTGAATGTCGTCGATGACCTGGGGCGTGAACAGGAAGCTCCTGCCCAGCAGGCTCTTGTTGCGCGTCGACTTCTTGGCGGCCGGCGCGGCAGCGGGTGCCTTCTTCTCTTTCGCCATGAACGGTGTCCTTCTTGCGAACGGGTCGCGGGGCTAGAGGATGAGCTTCTTCTCGGCTGGCTCCAGATTGTCGTAGTTCCAGAGCTGCTTGCCGGCGACGATCTTCTGCATGTTCTTGACGCCCTTGGGCGTCTCGAGCCCGTACATCTTGAGCTTGCGCGTGAGCCATGCCACGTCGAGATCGGTCATCTCGCCCGGCACCGCGTCGACGCCCAGGCCCTCGATCTTGCCGCCGACATAGATCGTGCCGTCATACATGGAGTCGCCGAGATTCTTGCCGGCATCGCCCAGGATCACCATGCGGCCGCGCTGCATCATGAAGCCGCAGAACGCGCCGCACCGGCCACCGACGATGATGGTGCCGCCCTTCATGTCGATGCCCATGCGCGCGCCGACATCGCCGAGACAGACCAGATCGCCGCCGCGCAGCGCCGCTCCGAAGGTGGAGCCGGCGTTCTTCTCGACCACGACCGTGCCCGCCAGCATGTTTTCCGCGCAGGACCAGCCGACGCGGCCCTTGATCCGGACATTGGGTCCGTCGATGAGGCCGCAGCCGAAATAGCCGAGGCTGCCCTCGATATGAAGGTTCAGGCGGTTGAGGATGCCGACCGCGAGCGAATGCTTGGCGCCCGGGTTCTTCAGCACGATGGTGCCGTAGCCCTGGCTCATCAGCTCGCGGATCTTGAGATTGACCTCGCGGCTCGACAGCGCTCCGGCGTCGAGCTCGGCCCGCTTGTTGTAGTCGACGTCGAACGCCTCGGGGTAGGTGAAATTCTCCTCCTCCGAAGCCGAGAAGAACCGCTGCTGGGTGCGCCCGGAGAGCTGCTCCGTGTGCATGCCCATGTCGTGGGATTTGGTTCGCAGTGCCATTTATGCGCTCTTCCAAACACGCACTTCGCCCTCGTAGGGGTCGAAAGTGTCGATTTCGTGGGGGAACACGCTGCGGATCGCTACCTCTTCGGAGGCCAGCGCGATGAACTTGTCGCTTTCGTAGAGCACCATCGGCTTGGCCGCCATGGTGTCCTTGGCCATGCCGAGCGAATCCGAGGTCGCCACCAGATAGGTGAAGACGCCGTCGAGCTCCTCGATCGACTCCTTCATGGCGTCCTTGAGATCGGCGCCCTGCTGCATCTTGTCCGCCAGATAGACGGCGATGAGCTCGGAATCGCAGTTCGACATGAAGCGGTGGCCGCGCCGCTCGAGCGCGCGCCGGCCGTTCCAGTAGTTGGTGAGCTGCCCGTTGTGCACCACCGAGACGTCGGCGAAGGGATAGGCCCAGTAAGGATGGGCCGACCGGATGTCGACATCGGATTCCGTCGCCATGCGAGTGTGACCCAGCGCATGGGTGCCGATGAAGCCCTTGAGGTGGTACTGCTCGGCGACGCGCGCGGCGTCGCCGAGGTCCTTGATCAGCTCGAGGCCATGGCCCATGGACAGGATCTCCGCCCCCTCCACGTCCTCGATGTAGTCCGCGAGCCGCCGCCGGTCGCCGGCATAGTCGATCTTGTAGCGGAAGGCGTATTCGGTGACGTCCTGAGCCTCCTCGATCCGGCCGCCCAGCTCCTTGATGCGCCGGTCGACTTCGGCCCGGCGCTCCTTGACCTGGTCGTGGATCTTGAAGCCCTTGGTCATCTCGTCCTGTTCGGCCACCTTGAAGCGCAACATCAGCTCGTTGCCCTTCAGCGGCTTGCCGTAGAGGGCGTAACCGGTCGAATCCGGTCCGCGATGCTTCAGCGACTGCAACATCGCCGTCATCTCGGTGCCGATGTCGCCGGTTTTGCCGCCCCTATGGATCAATCCAGCAATTCCGCACATCTCGCTCTCTCTTTCTTTTTCTCCTATGCCGGTCCGGCGTCCCTGGCGGCGCTTTACGGCAGGTAGTCCCAGTACTGCTGCAAGTCCCAGCTCGTGACGGTGGCCATGAACTTCTCCCACTCGTCGCGCTTGTAGTGCGTGAAGACCCGATACATCTCGTCGGGCATCGCCTTCTTGACGACCTCGTCCTTGTCCAGCTCGTCGAGGGCGGCGCCCAGCGACATCGGCAGCTTCTTGACCTTCTTGCCGGCCGCCATGGCCGCGTAGATGTTGCGCTCCTCGGGCTCGCCCGGATCGAGCTTCGAGGCGATGCCGTCGTCGAAGGCCATCAGGATGCCGGCGGCCATCAGGTAGGGGTTCACCGTCGAATCGACCGAGCGATACTCGAAGCGACCGGGTGCCGAGATGCGCAGCGCGCAGGTGCGGTTCTGATAGCCCCAGTCGGCATAGACCGGCGCCCAGAAGCCCGTATCCCACAGGCGGCGATAGGAGTTGACGGTGGAGGAGCCGATCGCCGTCAGCGCGCCGACATGCTTGATGATGCCGCCGATGCAGTTGAGGCCGATCGGGCCCGGCTTGGCGTCGCCCTTGAGCGGCAGGAAGGTGTTCTCGCCGCCCTTGAGGTAGGTGAAGTTGTGGGTCATGCCCGGCAGGGTGTCGTTGCCGAGCTTGTTCAGCTTCTCCTCGCCGCCGCGCCACAGCGAGATGTTGTGGTGGCAGCCCGAGGCCGACACGCCCATGAAGGGCTTGGACATGAAGCAGGCGATCAGATTGAACTCGCGCGCGACCTGAGCGCAGATCTGGCGATAGGTCGTCAGGCGGTCGGCCGTGCGCAGGCAGTCGTCGAACATGAAGTTCAGCTCGAGCTGGCCCGGCGCGTCCTCATGGTCGCCCTGGATCATGTCGAGACCCATGGCGCGGCCGTACTCGATCACGCGCATGAAGACAGGGCGAAGGCTCTCGAACTGGTCGATGTGGTAGCAGTTCGGCTTGGAGAAGCCGCCTTCCGGCAGCCCGTCGGGGCCCTTCCTCAGCCACATCATCTCCGGCTCGCAGCCGTGACGCATGTGCAGGCCCTTGTGCTTCTTTTTGAACCCTTCGTGGATGATGCGCAGGTTGCCGCGGCAGTCCGAGGTCAGATGGCCGCCCGGATTGACCTTCTCCTCGCGATTGCGGAAACAGGTGCAGAAGACGCGCGCCACCCGCTTGTCCCAGGGCAGCTGCACGAAGGTCTCGGGGTCGGGAATGCCGACCAGTTCCGAGGCCTCGGGACCGTAGCCGATATAGTTCTTGTGGCGATCGACGAAGAGGTTGGCGGTCGAGCCGTAGACCAGCTGGAAGCCGCGCTCGGCGGTCGCCTCCCAATGGTCGGCCGGGATGCCCTTGCCGACGATGCGCCCCGTGACCGAGACGAACTGATAATAGATGTATTGAATGCCAAGCTCGTTGATCTTGGCGCGAACCTGTTTGACGAGCTCCTTGCGTCCCGCCTGGTTGACGTGAGCTTCCAGATCCGTCATCGGCTCGCTGGATCTGGCGCGCACCGGCCGGGGCGCCTCTTTGCGCCCCCTCTGGTTCACATAGGCTTGTGTATCGGCCATTGCTGCGAATCCTCCCTCGATCTTTCCTCTTGTTCCTGTGGCTCCGGCTCTGGTCGAAAGAGCCGTTGCCAGTCTCCTCAACCCCGGCGCACTCCCCAAGCACTAAGTGGTTGAAACGGTCGTTCCCGGGAGCCACCTGTCCCCGGCCGGCTCCGGATCGCCTCGCGCAACCAAACCAATTTCATACCATTCTACCTGCCTCGCTTTTTCTACCCGGCCTTTCCGACCGCCTTTGCCCCCTCAGCTCCAGGGGAAGGGGCTGTGGGAGACGGGGTGGAGCTTGCCCTCGGCGAAGCGCGAGAAGCGGAACGGGTCGAGCAGGTCGCTGTGCCGCCCGCAGATGTCGTCCGCCACCAGCGCCCCCA
>JBMONF010000029.1:0-80981 GCA_049323455.1 Pseudomonadota bacterium
GGCTGCAACTTCATCCTACCCTCGTCCAGAGGCGGCATGGCCACACCGGCTCGGGCGCTTAGGACTCTCATGGTCCCGCGCCCGCCCGGTGTGGCCTCAACTGTCAGGTGATTACCCTCTCAGGACACACCAGCTCTTCGCCCAGATAGTCGCGCAGCAGCCGGCTGCGCGTCGCGAGCGCCAATGCAAGCTGTTGTGCGCGGCCGATTGCTTCCGGCGCGGTCGAGAAGAATCCGTCCAGCAGCTTGGCGACGGCTGCAGCGCGATCCTCGCGCGGCCGAAATCTCGGGTTTTCGAGGTCGGTCGCGTGGCAGAGCGTTTCGCGCTGAAGCCCGTCCTTGTTGATCCAGATGAAGTGAAGGTAGTCGGTCAGAAGAATGTTCTGAGACAGGCCCTTGTAGCGGTCGATCTGCTCGGACTTCAGCACCTTGTCGAGGTTTTCGCCGATCGGCTTGGTCTCGACATAACCGAGAATCAGGCCTTTGCGCGAAATTTTGAAATCCGGAGCGCCTTTGGCCGCCGCCCGCTTCGGTTCGTGCTGGACAGTGGTGCCGCGACCCGCCGCCTTGGCCGCGAACTCGTTCAAGAGCCCTTCCAGGGCTGAGCGGCCGGTGTGCTCCGTCTGCTCGTCGAGCGGCGTCTCGCGGAGCTTGCGCAGATAGGCGTCAAATGTTGCGGCCATCGGGGGCACTCGAATCGCGAAAGTTTCCCCACGAAATTACAGAGAATCCGCGAAAATCAGAAGGCGGAAAGGAGTTGATAAGCCGTCACTTCTCCCTCCCCACTTGCGCAGGGGCGAGGGTTCATATTCTTTCTCTCTTTTCGCTTGCGGTGGAGGATTGCGGAGGGTTGGCGAGGCGCGAGCCGAGCCTCGCCCAAATGGGTGAGGGGAGGCGTATCGAGCTGAATTAAATTGCGCTACTCCCCCTCGCCCAGCGCCGCCAGCATCTCGGCAAGCCGCACCGGCTTCCTCAGCGTCGTCACGGCGCCCAGGCCCTTCGCCTCGGCCAGCGTGCGCGCGATCTTCGAATAGAGCGGGTTGAAGCCGCTGACGATGATCACCTTGACCGGCGCCTTGCGCTCGGCCAGCCAGTCCACGATCTCCGTCCCCTCGATGCCCGGCATCACCATGTCGAGCACCAGGATGTCGGGCGCGAGCGTCTCGAACAGGTCCCGGAAGCGGCTCGAGTCCGTCAGCGTGACGGCACGAAAGCTTCGCATCTCCGCGGCGCTCTTCACGAACGCCGCGAAGTCGGCGTTGTCGTCCACCACCAGGACGGTCTTCCGCCCTTTCTCTGCCGTCCGTTCCATTCCCATGCCGCCCCGTGATCGCCGCCTCGAGGGCGGGGCCGGCATCCTCCATGACCATCGCAGCCCTTGCCGCAAGCGTAATGTCGCAGAGGCCGGTTCGTCCCAATCGCCCGGGCAGGCGCGGCAGGCTGCAATTGCCGGCAGCTAACCTTACAATCGGGTCGGTTAACAATTTTTCTAGATGTTCGCGCAAATCGCGCGAGCGAACGGCCCTCGGGCGGTTTCTGAACGGCGACAAGATTATCTATTCTGCGATTGACCCACGATTGAGGAACCGGGAAGCCGGCCCGGGAATCCAGGAGAGAGCGACGTGCGGCCTGTCTTCGCCGACCTTCCTTCGCCCGCCGAAGCACGGTTGAAACGCTGTACCGAACGCCTAGTAGCGGGCTTCGCGAAGGCGGGAGCGAAGCTCCGGCTTCGCGTTGGCAGGCTGCCCTGGGCCCCCGCTTTCGCGCTAGGGTATGCACACGACGTCGTTTTCTGGTCGTCATCCCAGACGCTAGGCGAGCCCAAAGCCCCAAAGGGCTTGGTCCCTTGGGGCTTTGGATTTGCGAGCCTTGCGATCTGGGATCCATGGCGACATCGAGCTCGGCATAGACATGGGTCCCCCGGCCGGCTTCGCCGGCGAACCCAGAGTCGCGGGCGAAGCCCGCGGGCGCGGGGACGACGACTTATGTGCATGCCCGAGCGCTTTCGCGGGGGCGACGAAGGGTGTTTCACTTGGGCGGAAAGTGCGCGAACCGGAGAACGATGCGCATGAGGGGCGCGCGCTCGACACTGAGGATGCTGCTTGCGATCGCCGCGGGCGGGCTGTTACTGGCCGCGGCGGTCGGAGCGGCGCTGTGGCGCGACCGCATGCCGGGCTGGGCGTCGGCGGGCGTGGCGGTCGGCGCGGCTGCGGCGCTGGGCGCGCTTTGGATCGCCTGGAGCTTCGTCGATGCGCATTTCCGGCGGCTCGAGCGCCTGCAGGGCGCCGTGCTGCTGCTCGGCGGCCACGGCATCCCGATGCCCCCGCCTCGCGCCGGCCGGCCGGACGAGATCGACCGTCTCGAGCTCGCGATCGCCGAGCTGGCGGGCCGCGAGATCGCGCGCCGGGAAGCGCGGGATCGGCGCCTCGGCACGGTGCTGGGCGCGCTCGAGCAAGGCATCTTGGTGGTCACGCCGCACGGGCAGGTGAGCCTCCTCAACGCCGCCGCCAAGACCTTGTTCGGCGAGCGGGCGGCGCCGGGCTCGAGCCTGTTCGACCTGTTCTGGCGCGAGAGCTTCGTCCAGACGCTCGACGCCGCGGCGGCCGCCGGCGCGCCGCAGCGCGTCGAGCTTCTGAGCACGGAAGGCGATTGGATCCCGGCCACCGTCACCGCGCTCGGCGAGGAGATGGGCGCGCTGCTCGTTTTCGAGGGCGGCAAGGCTGGCGCCCGCCGCCATGTGGAGCACGATCTCGACCTGCACGACCGTCCGCCGCCGGCGGCGCCCTTCAGCCACGCCACGGCGCTGGCCGATCTGCCGATCCTGGTGCTCGATACCGAGACCACCGGTCTCGACGTGAAGAACGACCGCATCGTCGCGGTGGGGGCGGTGCGCATGCACGGCATGCGCGTCTTCGCGCGGGAGGTCGTCGATCTCCTGATCCGTCCCGAGCGGCCGATCCCGCCGCGCGCGATCGCGGTCCACGGCATCACCGACGCGATGGTCGGGAGCGCGCCCGCCTTCGCCGAGCTTGCCGATCGCATCCAGTCGATCTGCGAGGGAATGGTGCTGGTCGGCCACAATATCGGCTTCGACATCGCCATGATCGAGCGCGAGATGAGCCTCATCGGGCGCGACTGGCCGCGGCCGGTGGCGCTCGACACGCTCAATCTCTATGCCGCCCTGCGGCCCGAAGCGCAAAAGCTCGATCTGGAGGCGGTTGCGGCCGATCTCGGGGTCGAGGTGCGCGGCCGGCACACCGCGCTGGGCGACGCGCTCATGACAGCCGAGATCTTCCGGCGGATGATGCCCTCGCTCGCGGATGCGGGCGTGTCCAACCTCGCCGGGGCGATCGCCTTCGGTCTCAGGCCCAAGGAGGTCGTGCGCCGCCAGCGCGCCGCCGGCTGGTGACGGGAAGCCGGCCTCGCCGGGCGGGCGCGAGCGGGGGAACCGGGCCGAGGGCGGGGGCACGAGGCAGGGGATGGAGCGGGATCTGATCGAACGGGTCGATGTCTTTCCCTACCGCCATCGCGTGGGCGAGGCGATGTCGAGCCCGGCCGTCACGGCGCCGCCCGATGCCACCTTGGCCCAGGCCGCGCAGATGATGAGCGCGCACGCGGTCAGCTCGGTCCTGATCGTCGACGATCTCGGCCGGCTCGTCGGCATCGTCACGGAGCACGATCTGGTCCGGGCCGTGGCGGAGGGCGGCGCTGCGGCGCTCGAACCGCGTCTCGACACGATCATGGCAGGGCCGGTGGCGACCGTGCCCGCCGACGCCTTCCTCTATTCGGCGCTGGCCCGCATGGCGCGCAGGCGCCTTCGCCAGCTGGCCGTGCTCGATCCGGCGAGCGGCCGGCTGGTCGGCGTCATCAGCGCGGGCGCACTGCTCAAGGAGCGCGCCAACCAGGCGCTCATGCTGGGCGACGAGATCGCGGAGGCCGGGAGCGGCGCCGACATGGCAGAGGTCCGCGCCCGGTTGCCGGCGCTGGCCCGGGCGCTCCTGGCCGAGAAGCTGTCGGCGCTCGACGCCGCCGCCGTCTTGAGCGCCGTGCTGCGCGACATGAGCGCGCGGGCGGCGGAGCTGGCGGCCGAGGCCATGCGCGCCGCGGGCAAGGGCGAGGCGCCTGCCGCCTGGTGCTATCTCGTGCTGGGCTCGGGCGGGCGCGGCGAGAGCCTGCTGGCGGCCGACCAGGACAACGCGCTCGTGCATGCGGGCCGCGAGAAGGAGGACGACGCTTGGTTCGCCGAGCTGGGCCGGCGCGCCTCCGACACGCTCAACGAAGCCGGCATTCGCTATTGCCGGGGCAAGGTCATGGCGTCGGAGCCGAGCTGTCGGCACAGCCTGGTCGGCTGGCGCGCCCAGATCGAGCGCTGGGCCACCAATCCCGACGAGGGGGCGCTGCTGTCGGTCGACATCTTCTTCGATTTCGAGCCCGTCTTCGGCGACCGCGAGCTGGCCCGGCGCCTGCGCGACATGGCCCTGTCGACGGCCCGCCGGGCGCCGCTGCTGCTGGGACGGCTCGCCGGCCAGCTCGCGGAACGCGAGACGGTCTTGAACATCTTCGGCGGCTTCCGCACCGAGGCCGGGCGCATCGACCTCAAGCGCGGCGGGCTGCTGCAGCTCACCGCGGGCGCCCGCCTGCTGGCGCTCCGGCGCGGGGAGGCCGCGACCCAGACGCCGGCGCGGCTTGCGGCCGCCGCCAAGGCCGGCCTCCTCAACGAGAGCGATTTGGCCGGCCTGCTCGACGCGCAGGAGCTGATCCTGCGCGCCATCCTCGAGCAGCAGATCATCGATCTGGAGGCCGGGCGCGAGCCCTCGGCCAAGGTCGAGGTGAAGCGCTTCACGCGCTTCGAGCGCCGGCGCCTCAAGGAGGCGTTGCGGCTGGTCGACGTCATGGACCTGATCGTCCGGAACGCGATCGCGGTCTGAGACGCCGGCAGTCGGCCTCTGCCTGCCCCGTGGCAAACGCCATCCATCCGGCCAGGCCCGAGCGCCCATCGACATGGCGGTTGGCCTCGAGGCCCGCTTTGCGATAAAAGGCGCCCGTCCAAAACCGAAGGAAACCGACCGCAATGGCCGCCTACCAGTACATCTACGTCATGAAGGGCCTGACCAAGGTCTATCCGGGCGGCCGCAAGGTGCTCGAAGACATCTGGTTGAGCTTCCTGCCCGGCGCCAAGATCGGCGTGCTGGGCTTGAACGGCGCCGGCAAATCGACCCTGCTCCGGATCATGGCCGGCCTCGACAAGGATGTCGGCGGCGAGGCCTGGGTGGCCGAGGGCGCCACGGTCGGCTTCCTGCCGCAGGAACCGCAACTCGATCCCGAGAAGGACGTGGCCGGCAACGTGATGGAAGGGCTGGCGCCGATCAAGACGCTGGTCGAGCGCTTCGAGGAAGTGAGCGCCAGGCTGGCCGAGGACCTCTCGCCCGAGGACATGGAGGCGCTCATCGCCGAGCAGGGCGAGCTGCAGGAGAAGATCGAGGCCGCCGACGGCTGGGATCTCGACCGCACCATCGAGATCGCGATGGACGCGCTGCGCTGCCCGCCGGGCGACGCCGATGTGAGCAAGCTCTCGGGCGGCGAGCGCCGGCGCGTGGCGCTCTGCCGCCTCCTGCTGCAGAAGCCCGACCTGCTGCTGCTGGACGAGCCCACCAACCATCTCGACGCCGAATCCGTGGCGTGGCTCGAGCGCTTCCTGCACGACTACAGGGGCACGGTGGTCGCGGTCACGCACGACCGCTATTTCCTCGACAACGTGGCCGGCTGGATCCTCGAGCTCGACCGCGGCCATGGCATTCCCTGGGAAGGCAACTATTCCTCCTGGCTCGAGCAGAAGCAGAAGCGGCTCGCGCAGGAGGAGAAGCAGGAGACCAACCGCCAGCGCACGCTCGAGCGCGAGCTCGACTGGATCCGCCAGTCCCCCCGCGCGCGCCAGGCCAAGAGCAAGGCCCGCATCACGGCCTACGAGAACCTGCTGGCGCAGAGCGGCAAGCAGGCGGCCGAGGCCGGCACCCTCACCATTCCGCCGGGCCCGCGGCTGGGCGATCTGGTGATCGAGGCCGAGCATCTGCGCAAGGGCTTCGGCGACCAGCTCCTGATCGAAGATCTGAGCTTCAAGCTGCCGCCGGGCGGCATCGTCGGCGTGATCGGCCCCAACGGCGCCGGCAAGACCACGCTGTTCCGCATGATCGTGGGGCAGGAGAAGCCCGACGAGGGCAGTTTGCGCATCGGGCCCACGGTCAAGCTCGGCTATGTGGATCAGTCGCGCGATACGCTCTCGCCGGGCAAGACCGTGTGGGAGGAGATCTCGGGCGGCCTCGACGAGCTCGATCTCGGCAACCGCAAGGTGGCGAGCCGCGGCTATGTCGCCGCCTTCAACTTCAAGGGTGCGGATCAGCAGAAGAAGGTGGGCCAGCTCTCGGGCGGCGAGCGCAACCGCGTCCATCTCGCCAAGATGCTGAAATCGGGCGCCAATCTGCTGCTGCTCGACGAGCCGACCAACGATCTCGACGTGGATACGTTGCGCGCGCTCGAAGAGGCGCTGCTCGAGTTCGCCGGCTGCGCCGTGATCATCAGCCACGACCGCTGGTTCCTCGACCGCATCGCCACCCACATGCTGGGTTTCGAGGGCGACAGCCAGGCGGTCTGGTTCGAGGGCAATTACGCCGATTACGAGGCCGACCGCCACAAGCGGCTGGGTGCGGAGGCCGACCAGCCGCACCGGCTGCGCTTCAAGCCGCTGACGCGGAAATAGAAACCAGAAGCCAGAAGTCAGAAACCAGAATCCGGAAGCCGGAGGAGCGGCGCATCAATGTGCAGCCGCGCCTTCTGGATTCTGGTTTCTGAGCTCAGCCTGCGCCGAGCTGATCCACCTTCTTGCGCAGGGCGTCGATGAGGCCGGAGATCTTGCCGCCCGAGTTCTGGATCACCGAGGCGAACTCGGAACGGTGGGTCTCGCTCATGCTGATGCCCTCGACCTTGACGTCGAGGATCTTGTAGCTGTCGTCCTCCGCGCGCAGCACCCAGTCGAGCCGGGCGAGCTCGCCCGAGGGGCGCTTGATCTCGGTAAAGACGGTCTTCTGGTCGCCGTCGTCGCGCACCGACTTCACCACGAACTGCTCGCCCGCATATTGAGCGAAGCGCTGCGCGTAGTTCGCGACCAGGAACTCCTCGAACAGCTTCAGATATTCCTGCCGCTCCTCGGGCGTCGCCGTGCGCCAATAACGCCCGAGCACGGTCTTGCCGATGGCCGGCACGTCGAAATTGGCCAACAGAAGCGTGCGGAACCGGTGGGCGCGCTCGCTGCTCGAGAGATCGCTGCCCGTCAGGGTCTGGATCGCCTGATTGCCGAGGTTGCGAACGAATTCGACCGGATCGCCGGCCGCGGCGGCCGGCCGGCCCGCGAGGCCGGCGGCAAGCAGAGCGGCAGCGGCCGCGAGGACGGCGCGACGCGTGATCATCACCTTGCTCGCGCCTCCCTACGGGGCCTCGGAGGTTTGCGGTTCGTCCTGCAGGAAATCGAGGACCGACACTTCGTCCGCGGGTTCGCCGTTGCGGATCGCGTCATTGCGGTGCTGACGATAAAGGCTGCGCATCGTCGCGTAATAGTCAATCGCGCCCTTCTTGATCTCGTCAAGCGACTTCAGGTTGCGGGCGCGGGTATCGACGGCGTCGAGGCCGGCGCGCACATAGAGCAGACCGCCGAGGTCGTGGTCCGGCAGGATATAGGTGAGCGGGTCCATGAACATGTCGGCGACACGGCCGACGGCATCACGCGGATTGGAGGGGCCGAGGACCGGCAGCACCAGATAGGGACCTTCGGGCGAGCCCCAGACCGCCAGCGTCTGGCCGAAATCCTCGTCGTGATATCTGAGGCCCATCTCGCTCGCCACGTCGATCAGACCGGCGAGGCCCAGCGTGCTGTTGATGGCGAAGCGCGCCAGCGTGATGCCCGCGCGCTCGAACTCTCCCTGGAACATGTCGTTGCCGAAGATGACCGGCGTCTGGAGATTGTTGAGGGCGTTGCGGATGCCGTCCTGCGCGAAATTCGGCAGCGCGATGTAGTACCAGCCGGCGAACGGCTTCATCACCAGCTCGTCGAGCGCGTCGTTCAAGCTGAAGAAATAACGGTTCATCGGCTCGAGCGGGTCGTTGCGCTCCTTATAAGCGGCGAGCTCTTCCGGGTCCGTCGGAACCTCGGCGCAGCCGCCAACGACCGTCAGCAGCGCCAGGCCGGTCGCCGCCACCACTGATTTCCACTCACCGCGCCGCATGAACGCCGATCCCCTGACTTCCACGCCCAATTGCCGTTGCGGGTTACGCTCCGATCGATCGAGCGGCGAAGCACTCACACGCACGAGGGTGTTTCCCTCGATTATGCTCTTCCCTCGCACCGACCATCGCGGCGTCCCCCAAGCAAGGGTGGCATTTTTCCGTTAAAGCACTCTGTATAAACGGCCGTCGCGGGGCCCCAACCCCCGATACGACGGCCGCCTGTCTTTGTTTCGGTAACCATACTATGCCAAGCGAGATCGCCGGGCTAGGGCCATCCGTGCCTTTCCCAGCACGACTGTGGCGAAAATGCCTCAGTAGATTGTGACCCGCTTCACTTCCAGGGTCTCCGGCGGCGTTGCCCTCCCGGCATTACGCCTGGGCCGGCTTGCCCATCCCGGGTGACGCGCCCCCTTGGGCTAGCCCCTTGTGGCCACGGGGAACAGGGCGAAATCAGGCAAGCGACTCGGCATGGTGGCAGGCGACCAGGCGCCCATCGAACGGGCGCGATTCGGGCCGCTCGCGGGCGCAGCGCTCCGTCGCATAGGGGCAGCGGCGATGGAAGGCGCAGCCCGGCGGCGGGTCGAGCGGTGAGGGCAGCTCGCCCTTGATCGGCATCCGCACCTTGCGGTGGGCGGGATCCACCGTGGGCGTGCTCGCCAGGAGCGCCCGGGTATAAGGGTGGCGCGGGCGCTCGAAGATGGCGTCGCGCGCACCCTGCTCCACGGGGCGGCCCAGATACATCACCATGATCTCGTCGGCGATGTGCCGGACCACGCCCAGATCGTGCGAGATGAAGAGATAGGCCAGGTTGAACTCGGCCTGGAGATCCATCATCAGGTTCAGGACCTGGGCGCGGATCGAGACGTCGAGTGCCGAGACCGGCTCGTCGGCCACCACCAGCTTGGGCCGCAGCATGAGCGCGCGCGCGATCGCGATGCGCTGGCGCTGGCCGCCCGAGAACATGTGCGGATAGCGCGTATAGTGCTCGGGCCGGAGGCCCACCTTGGCCATCATCGCCTGCGCCGCCTCGCGCCGCGCCTTGGCGTCGAGCGCGGTGTTGATGACGAGCGGCTCCTCCAGGATGGTGCCCACCTGCTTGCGCGGGTTGAGCGAGGCGAAGGGGTTCTGGAACACCATCTGGACCACGGGCCTGAGCCGCTTGAGCTCGTCGGGACCGGCCTTCTCCACCGCCGTGCCGTCGATCAGGAGCTCGCCCGACGTCGGCCGCTCGATCATGGTCACCATGCGGGCGAGCGTGGACTTGCCGCAGCCCGATTCGCCGACAACCGCCAGCGTCCGCCCCCGCTCGACCGTGAAGCTCGCTCCGGCCACGGCCTTGAGGAGGCGGCCGCCGCGGAACAGGCCGCCGCCCACGACATAATCGCGCGTGATGTCCCTGGCCTCGACCAGGGCGGTGCCGGCGGCCCGTCGCGCCTCGCTCATGCGCCGGCTCCATCCGGCAGCGGGAAGTGGCAGCGCACGCGGCCCGCCGCGATGTCGCCTTCCAGACGCGGCATTTCGCGCACGCAGCGCTCCTGCGCATAGCGGCAGCGCGGATGAAACAGGCAGCCTTGCGGCCGGTCGTCGATGCCGGGCACGACGCCGGGAATGGTCGAAAGCCGGCTCTTGACGGCGCTGCGCTCGGGCAGCGCGTCGAGCAATGCCGCGGTATAGGGATGGCGCGGCCGGGCGAACAGGCGATCGACCGGCTGTTCCTCGACCTGCTGGCCGGCATACATGACCATGACCCGTCGGGCGGTCTCGGCCACCACGCCCATGTCGTGGGTGATGAGCACCAGCGCCATGCCGCGTTGGCGCTGCAGTTCGAGCAGGAGCTGCAGGATCTGGGCCTGGATGGTGACGTCGAGCGCGGTGGTCGGCTCGTCGGCGATCAGGAGCCTGGGGTTGCAAGCGATCGCCATGGCGATCATGACGCGCTGGTTCATGCCGCCGGAGAGCTGATGGGGAAAGGCGGAGAGGCGGGTTTCGGGCGCCGGGATGCCGACTTGGCCCAGGAGCTCGATCGCGCGGCGCTGGCGCTCGGCGCGCGTCCCGCCCTCGTGCACCTTGAGCGTCTCCATGATCTGGAAGCCCACGGTGAAGCAGGGATTGAGGCTCGTGATCGGCTCCTGGAACACCATGGCGATGTCCTTGCCGACGATGCGCCGGCGCTGGGCCGGCGAGAGCGTCAACAGGTCGCGGCCGGCGAAGCTCATGCGCTCGGCCGTGACGCGGCCGGGCCAGGCGATCAGGCCCATGAGCGCCAGCATCGACACGCTCTTGCCCGAGCCCGATTCGCCGACGATGCCGAGCACCTCGCCTTCCTCGACCGTGAGATCGACGCCGTCCACGGCGCGAAAGGCCCCGCGGTGGGTCTGGAACGCGACGGCGAGGTTGCGGATCTCGAGGAGCGGCATCTGAAACGACCCGGACCCTAACGCAATTTCGGTTTGATTCGATGCACCTCCCCCTCACCCAGCTTCGGGTGAGGCTCGGCTCTTGCCTCGCCGACCCTTCGCAACCCTCTCCCCCGACAAGTTGGGGGAGAGGGAAGGGTGAGGGGGTATGCCAATCTGCTCGCCATGAAGCTGCGTCAGCGCTTGAGCTTGGGGTCGAGCGCATCCCGGAGCCCGTCGCCCATCAGATTGAAGGCCAGCACGGTGACCAGGATGGCGAGGCCCGGAAAGGTCACGACCCACCAGGCGCTTTGCACGAATTCGCGCGCGTTGGCCAGCATGGTGCCCCACTCGGGCGTCGGCGGCTGGGCGCCCAAGCCCAGGAAGCCCAGTGCGGCCGCGTCGAGAATGGCGGAGGAGAAGTTCAGCGTCGCCAGCACGATCAGCGGCGCCAGGCAGTTGGGCAGCACCGTGATGAACATCAGGCGCAGGCGTCCCGCACCGGCGACGCGCGAGGCCGTCACATACTCCTTCGTGACCTCGGTGATGACGGACGCGCGCGCGACCCGGGTGAAGTGAGGCAGGTAGGTGATGGCGACCGCGATCATGGCGTTGGTCAGGCTCGGACCCAGGATCGCGACGATCACGATCGCGAGCAACAGCGAGGGGATCGCCAGCATGATATCCATGAGCCGCATGACCAGCTCCTCGACGACGCCGCGGAAATAGCCGGCGAGGAGGCCGAGCAGGACACCGAGGCTGAGCGAAAGCGTGATGACGATGCAGCCGATCAGCAGCGAATAGCGGGCGCCGTGGATCAGCCGCGAGAGGATGTCGCGCCCGACGTCGTCGGTGCCCAGCAGAAACTCGGCCCGGCCTCCCTCCATCCAGGCCGGCGGAGCGAGGAAGGCGTCGCGATACTGCTCGATCGGCGAGTGCGGCGCCACGAGGTCGGCGAACACCGCCATCAGGACCACCGCCACCACCACGACCAGGCCCACGAGCGCGCCCTTGTTCTCGCAGAAGGACAGCCACAGCGCCTTGGCCGGATGAAGCGGGCGGCGGCCGCCATCGGCGGTCAGGGTGCGTGGCTCGATGGCGGCGCTCATGGCGTCATCATGCGTGGCGGATGCGCGGGTTGATCAGCCCGTAGAGCAGGTCTACGGAGAGATTGACCAGCATGATGACGATGGCGACCAGCAGCACGCCCCCCTGAACGGACGGGTAGTCGCGCCGGCTGATGGAATCGACGAGCCACTTGCCGATGCCGGGCCAGGAGAAGATCGTCTCGGTCAGGATCGCGCCGGCCAGCAGCACGCCGGTCTGGAGCCCGATCACGGTCACGACCGGGATGAGGGCGTTGCGCAGCGCGTGGACCGCGACCACGCGCCGCGGCGAGAGGCCTTTGGCGCGGGCGGTCCGGATATAGTCCTCGCCCAGCACTTCGAGCATCGCGGAGCGCGTCATGCGCGCGATCACGGCGAGCGGAATGGTGCCGAGCACGATCGACGGCAGCACCAGATGGTGCAGCGCGTCGAGAAACGCCCCCTCCTGATCGGAGAGCAGGGTATCGATCAGCATGAAACGGGTGACCGGCGTGATGAAATAGACGAAATCGAGGCGCCCCGACACCGGCGTCCAGCCGAGATTGACGGAGAACAAGATGATGAGAAGCAGTCCCCACCAGAAGATCGGCATCGAATAGCCGGTCAGCGACAGCGCCATGACGCTGTGATCGGCGAAGCGCCCCCGGCGGGTGCCGGCGAGAATGCCGACCGGCAAGCCGACGGCGACGGCGAACAGCATGGCGCAGATCGCCAGCTCCACGGTCGCCGGGAACAGCTGGAGGAACTCGGAGAGGACCGGCTTCTTCGTGACGAAGGACTTGCCGAGATCGCCTTGCAGCACGTCCCCGATATAGAGAACGTACTGTTCGAGCAGCGGCCGATCGAAGCCGAACTGATGCATCAGGGCGGCATGGCGATCGGGATCGATCCCGCGCTCGCCCGCCATGATCTCGATCGGATCGCCCGGGATCAGCCGGATCATGGCGAAGGTCAGGAGCGTGACGCCGAAGAAGGTCGGAATCAGCCCCGCCAGTTTCGTGAGCAGAAATCGCAGCATCGCGAGAAGCGCAAAGGACGGGAGAGGTCCGCGGGGCGGACCTCTCCCGTCGCTCCGAGCCTATATCGTCCGCCGCCGGCTTACTGGATGTCCACCGTGTAGAACTGGTGGGTTCCCAGCGGGTCCATGATATAGCCGGTCACGTTCTTGCGCATCGGCATGTACACGACCGAGTGCGCGACCGTGACCCAGGGCGCCTCGTCCTTGAAGATCACCTGTGCCTGCTTGTAGAGCTCGGTGCGCTTGACGATGTCGGCGGTGCGCTTGGCTTCGGTGATCAGGTCGTCGAACGGCTTGTAGCACCAGCGCGCCCGGTTGCCGCCGCTCTTGGCCGCATCACATCCCAGGAGCTGGTTGAGGAAGTTGTCCGGATCGCCGTTGTCGCCGGTCCAGCCCAGCAGCACGGTCTGATGCTCGCCCTTCTTCGAGCGGTCCAGATACTCGGCCCACTCGTAGGAGACGATCTTGGCCTTGACGCCGACCGCGGCCCAGTCGGCCTGGATCAGCTCCGCCATGCGCTGGGCGTTGGGGTTGTAAGGACGCTGGACCGGCATCGCCCAGATGTCGGTCTCGAAGCCGTCCTTGTACCCGGCCTGGGCCAAGAGCTCCTTCGCCTTGGCGGGGTCGTAAGCGTAGTCCTTCACGTCGTCGTTATAGGACCACATGGTGGGCGGGATCGGATTCTTGGCCGCCTGGCCCGCCCCCTGGAACACCGCGTCGAGAATCGCCTGCTTGTTGATGGCGTAGTTGAGCGCCTGACGGACCAGCTTGTTGTCGAAGGGCGTCTTCTCGGTGTTGAAGGCGAGATAGCCGACATTGAGCCCTTCCTGCTGCATCACGGTGAGCGACGGATCGGCCTGCATCGCCTTGACGTCGGCCGGATTGGGATAGGGCATGATCTGGCATTCGCCGGCCTTCAGCTTGGCGTAGCGCACGCTCGCATCCGGCGTGATGGCGAAGACGAGCTGGTCGATCTTGGCCTTGCCTTCCCAATAATCCGGATTTGCGGTGTAACGGATCGCCGCGTCCTTCTGGTAGTCGACCAGGATGAACGGGCCGGTGCCCGACGGGTTCTGGTCGAGCTCCTCGGGCTTGCCGGCCTTCATATAGGCGTCGGCCTGCTCCTTGGAGAAGATCGAGGCGAAATCCATCGCGAGGTCGGCCAGGAACGGCGCTTCGGGCGCGTTGAGCGTGAAGCGCACCGTGTAATCGTCGAGCTTGTCGATGGATTTGATGAGATCGGGCATGCCCATGCCCTCGAAGTACTCGTAGGTGCCGTTCGACACGGCGTGATACGGATGATCCTTCTTGAGCTGGCGCTCGAAGGAGAAGACCACGTCGTCGGCGTTGAAGTCGCGCGTCGGCGTGAAGTCGGCCTTGTTGTGGAACTTCACGCCCTTGCGAAGATGGAAGGTGTAGACGAGCCCGTCGTCGGAAACATCCCAGCTCTCGGCGAGGCCCGGACGGATCTCGGTGGTGCCGAGCTTGAACTCGACCAGCCGGTTGAAGATGGTGCGCGACGAGGCGTCGAACGTCGTGCCGGCGGTGAAGAGCGCCGGGTTGAAGCCCTCCGGGCTGCCTTCCGAGCAATAGACCAGCGTCTTTGCTTCGGCCGCGGCCGTGAAGCCGGCGACGATCGCCAGCGCCGCCACGGCAGCCATCAATTGACGTTTCATTTTGTTAGACCTCCCCGAAAGTGAGTGCGGCGGCCGCTCCGAAGCACTGGTATCGGGCGACCGCCTTGGCCGCGACCCTAGGCGTGCCGAAACGGGCTTGTCAATGCGCGCCGCCCGCATTGGTCGGTCAACCAACCGTGCGTTATTGCCTTGGGCGGGATGACGCAAGAATCAGAAACCGCCTCGGTGCGATGCGGTAACAACTTGACCGACTTCGCTCTTTGGCTAAGGTGCCGCGCCATGCGCGACGAACTTCCTGCGATCGAGGCGCCCTTCGTCGTCGAAGGGCTTGCGGTGCGGCCCGAATGGATCGACAGCAACGGGCATCTCAACATTGCCTACTATTTGAGAGCATTCGACCTCGCCTTCGATCGCGTCTACGAGCGGCTCGGCTTCTCGCACGACATGATCGAGCGGCGGCGGGCTTCGACCTTCGCGGCCGAGATGCATCTGAGCTTCCGGCGCGAGCTGTTCGCGGGGCAGCCCTTGCGCATCACCACGCAACTCGTCGATTTCGACGCCAAGCGCTGCCATCTCATTCAGGCGATGTATCACGCGGAAGAGGGCTTCCTGGCCGCGACCGTGGAATGGCTTGTGCTCTATATCGACATGACCAAGCGCAAGGTGGCGGTCATGCCGGACGGATTGCAGCGCCACCTCGCGCGCGTGCTCGCGGCGCATCGCGAACTGCCGCTGCCGGGCGAGATCGGCCGGCGCATCGCGATCCCGAAGCCGAGGGCGGAGGGCGCGGCGTAGGGCAGATTTTCAACCATCGCGACGTTGCGCCTCATCCTTCGACGGGCTCAGGATGAGGCCCTCATGGTGAGCCTGTCGAACCATGAGGGCCGGCGGTCGCAATGGCGCCGCGCTCAATCCTCGAGCAGATAGCCCTGGCGCGAGGCCAGCGGCACGGTGCCGACGATCTTGGCGACGCTGTCGCCGGGGCGCACCATCTTGTGCTGGCGGCGCGACAGGATCAGGCCGTCGGTGCCGGCATGGAGCGCCGTCCGCGCCTTGGTCCGGTCCTCGGCCAAGGGATCGAGGATCTCGGCGATCAGATCGCCCTTCTTCACGCGCGCGCCGAGCGCCTGCTTGTAGGCGAGGATGCCCGCCACCGGCGTGCGCAGCACCTCGGTCGCATCGAGCCGCGTGCCCTCGCACTGCGCCGCTGGCAGCGGCCCCGGATCGCCGGCGATCAGGCCGCGGCGCTGAAAGAAGCGGTAGAGCGCCCGCGCGTCCGCCTCGTTGATCTCGTCGGCCACCTCGGCTTGGCCGCGATATTCGATGGTGGCGCTCATGCAGGCCGGCGGCACGGGCGTCGCGGGCCCGACCGCCTGCGCGAGCTTGACCCAGGGCGTGCCGAAGGTTTCGTCGAAGGAATGGCCGCCCGAATCGTCGGACAGCATGGTCGCGCGACTGCCGATCTCGGCCGAGAGATCGGCCGCGTCGGGCCAATGCTGCGGCAGCATGTAGAGATGCATCAGCGCGTCGTCGTCGCAATGCAGGTCGAACACGAAGTCGGCATCGGCGGCGAGCCGCGCCAGCGCCACCCGCAGGCTCGCGAACTCGCTGCCGCCCGAGAGCTCGGCGACGATCTCGCGCAGGGCGGCGCGCACGATCTCGACATTGCGCGCGGCATCGGGGCCGAGCTTGGCCCTCACGCGCGCGGGCAGGTCCTTGTAGAGGTCGGGCCAATTGCGGTTGAAATTGCCGCCGCCGGAGAGCTCGTGGCGGCCGAGCAGATAGCCGTTCGTGTTCTGGGCCAGCCCGACCGGGTTGGCGACCGGGACCAGGACGATCTCGCCCTTGATGGCGCCCTGAGCGTCGGCCGCGTCGAGCAGCCGGATCAGATGATGCGCCACCATCATGGCCGGCGTCTCGTCGGCATGGAGCGAGGCCTGGAGATAGGCCTTGGGCCTGGCGCCGGGCTGCCCGTAGCGGTGGACCAGAAGCCGGCGCGTGGTGCCGGGGCTGGGCGAGTTCAAGGCGATGCGCTCGACGGTCTTGGGCATGGGTGGTGTCTCTCTTCGAGGCCGTGCGGCGAATGCCGCGACGAGATGGATGGTCGTGGGCCTGAGAGGCCTGCGGGCGGCCATGCTATAGATTTTTTCGCCATGGCCAAGCCCGCGCCCGACAGGAGTTTGCCGTTCACGATCGCCCTCGGCGCATTGATCGCATCGCTGCGCGAGCGGTTGCGGCTTGCGCGCGATCTTGCGCCCGAGGTCCGCGCGCGCTTTGACGGCGCGCTGTCGATGATGGCGCCCTTGGCACCGTCGATCGCCCCGAGGCGCGCCGCGGCCGGCGATCAGGCGCTGCCGGTGCTGGCGCTCTGGCTGCCGGCCTTGGCGGCGGCCCAGGTGGCAGCACCCGATCTCGCGCAGCCTCTGGCGAGCCTCGGGGCGGCACTGCGCTGGACGCAAAATCCGAACTATCGCCGAAGACCGCCGGCGCCCGATTTCCTCTGGCGCTATGCTTACGCGCAGTTTGCCGGACCACCGGCAGCACCGACGCTGGTCGAGACGGACGCGCTGGCCTTCGGCGTGCTGGTGCTGGCGCCGGGCACGCTCTATCCGGCGCACAGCCATCCGGCCGAGGAGATCTACCTGCCCCTGGCGCCGGCGCGCTGGAAGCGGGGAACGGAGGGATGGCGCGAACGCCCTGCGGGCGATCTGGTCCATCACCCGCCGCACCGACTTCATGCGACCGAGGCCGGGCGGGCGCCGCTGCTGGCGCTCTATCTCTGGCTGGGCGCGCTGGGCATGCCGGCGCGGATCCGCGCCCAGCCCTGAAGCTCGGGTCCGCGATCGTCCTTGCGCCGCGGAAGGTCTTGAACCGAGCGGTACGGTTGCCTAGCTAGTTTTTCGCGGGATGCCGGCATCGGGGTCCCGACAAGGGAATGGCGGGTCTGGCCTGTCAGGGCGGACCGCGGCTCGTATCGCTTCGGGAACGAAGGGTGTGTGCCACGTCGTTGCCTTCAATCGCCCGCCCTGACGTGGCGGGCGCGTATGCGAGACCTAGCCGCGATCCTTCGTCCCGGCTCGTCGCCTGGACCCTCCTCCCCTGTCGACCCTGCATTGTCCGGTTGCCCGCCATGACCGGGCCCGACGGCTTGGGCGCCGCCTGCCGAACATCGTTCAGAGGCCACCCGAGCCCTGTCCGTGCGAGGGCCCGGAAGCAGGAGAGGAACGAGGAGGTGAACATGCTATTGCCCTATTTCAGCCGCCTCGACTGGGATCCCTTCGTCGAGATGCGGCGCATGCAGAACGAGATGAACCGGCTTCTCGGTGAATTCGAAGCCGCGCCCGTGGCGACCGTATTCCCGCCCATCAACATCTGGGTGGGCGAGAACAGCGCCGTGGTGACGGCGGAATTGCCTGGCGTCTCCGAGAAGGACATCGACCTTTCGGTCCGCGAGGACACGCTCACCATCCAGGGCAAGCGCGAGCCCGAGACCTCCGAAGAAGAGGCGTCCTGGCATCGCCGGGAGCGCGTCTACGGCAATTTCTCGCGGGTCGTGGAGCTGCCCTTCCGGGTCGACCCCGACAAGGTCCAGGCGCGCTTCATGAACGGCATCCTCGAGGTCGAGCTGCAACGGCCCGACGCCGACAAGCCGAAGCGCATCAAGGTCACCGCTCACTGAGGAGGTTTCGCCATGGCCAATCAAGTCGCCACTACACGCAGCCGCGAGGTCGCCAAGCATTACGACGGCGGCGAGACAACGCGTGCGCGCGCGCTCTTTCGGCCGCGCGCGGACATTTACGAGACCGAGGACAGCGTGATGGTGCTCGCCGAGATGCCCGGTGTGGGCCCCGACGACGTCGATATCACGCTCGAACGCGGCGTGCTCACCATCCGTGGCCGGGCGCCCGACGCCCCGCACGAAGGCTACCAGCGGGTGTACGCCGAATATGCCGAGGGCGACTACGAGCGGGCATTCACCGTCTCGGAGGACATCGATCGCGACAGCATCAAGGCGACGCACAAGAACGGTCTTCTGGTCCTCGAGCTGCCCAAGGCTCCGGCGGCCAAGTCGAAGAAGATCCAGGTCAGGGCCGCCTGATTTCATACCAGGAGGTGCAAGCGATGCAGATCAGAGATCTCATTCCGTGGAACCGAAGAGAGACGGGGATCGCTCCGGCGGCCCGGGACGAGCATCCGATCGTCGGCCTGCAGCGAGAGATGAATCGGGTGTTCGACAGTTTCTGGAACCGCTTCGAGCGACCCCTCGGCGAGCTCGACGGGCGTTTCGGATTCGCGGCACCGCGAGCCGACGTGGTCGAGACCGACAAGGCCGTCGAGGTCTCGGTGGAGCTCCCCGGCCTCGACGCCAAAGACGTCGAGGTCTCGCTGACCGACGACGTCCTGACCATCAAGGGCGAAAAGAAGGCCGAGCGCGAGGAGAGCAACCGGGGCATCTATCTCTCCGAACGGACCTACGGCAGCTTCTATCGGACGATCGCGCTGCCGCCGGGGGTCGCGACCGACGAGGCCAAGGCGGAGTTCAAGAAGGGCGTGTTGACCATCAGCCTGCCCAAGACCGCCGAGGCGCAAGCGAAGGTCAAGAAGATCCCGGTCAAGAGCGCGTGAGAGAGATCCGCGCCGGCAGCCTTCGACGGGCTGCCGGCCGGACTTGATGGAACCGTTGTCGGGCCCGGCGCTCCGGGTCTCCGCGTCCCGCCGGGGTCGGACGCCGCCGCGCTCGGGGTCACCCCGCCCGGCCCGAAACCGCGTCGTGAAGGCCGCGGAACACGCCTGTCTCCATTGCGGCCGCCCGCGTGCTATAAGCGGCTGATCATGGCTTCGACCGGCGATTCCCTCCGTTCCGACACGTCCTCCGCGCCCGAGCTCCGGCCCGGCGGCGCCGCGGCCGTCTATCTCTCGGCTCTCAACGAGACGCAGCGCCAGGCGGTCGAGATATTGGACGGGCCGCTCCTGGTTCTGGCGGGAGCCGGTACCGGCAAGACGCGGGTGCTGACCACGCGGCTGGCCCATCTCCTGATGACGGGGCGCGCGCGGCCGCCCGAGCTTCTGGCCGTGACCTTCACCAACAAGGCGGCGCGCGAGATGAAGGACCGCGTCGCGGCCCTGATCGGCCGCGCGGTCGAGGGCTGGTGGCTCGGCACCTTCCACGCGCTGGCCGCGCGCATCCTGCGCCGCCACGCCGAGATCGTCGGCCTCAAGCCCAACTTCACCATCCTCGACAGCGACGACCAGCACCGCCTGATGAAGCAGATCGTCCAGGCGGCCGACATCGACGACAAGAAATGGCCCGCGCGCGCCGTGCTGCATCAGATCGAGCGCTGGAAGGATCGCGGGCTCGGGCCCGACAAGATCGGCCCGGCCGAGGCCGGCGATTTCGCGGGCGGCAGGGCCGAGGAGCTCTACCGAACCTACCAGGAGCGCTTGATCACGCTCAACGCCGCCGATTTCGGCGACCTGCTGCTGCACAACCTCACGATCTTCCTGACGCGGCCCGAGATCCTGGAGGGCTATCAGCGCCAGTTCCGCTACATCCTGGTGGACGAGTATCAGGACACCAACGTCGCGCAATATCTCTGGCTGAGGCTGCTGGCACAGCGCCACCGCAACATCTGCTGTGTCGGCGACGACGACCAGTCGATCTATGGCTGGCGCGGGGCCGAGGTCGGCAACATCCTGCGCTTCGAGAGCGATTTCCCCGGCGCGCGGATCGTGCGGCTCGAGCGCAACTACCGCTCGACGCCGTCGATCCTGCGCGCCGCCTCGGGTCTCATCGCGCACAACGAGGGCCGGCTCGGCAAGACGCTCTGGACCGAGGGCGAGCCGGGCGAGAAGGTCGTGCTCAGGGGCCTGTGGGACGGCGAGGCCGAGGCGCGCTTCGTCTCGGACGAGATCGAGGCCCTGGAGCGGCGCGGCGTGCCCCTGGGCCAGATCGCGATCCTGGTGCGCGCCGGCTATCAGACGCGCGAGTTCGAAGAGCGCTTCATCACGGTGGGCCTGCCCTATCGCGTGGTCGGCGGCCCGCGCTTCTACGAGCGCCAGGAGATCCGCGACGCGCTCGCCTATCTGCGGCTGGTCCACCAGCCCGCCGACGATCTCGCCTTCGAGCGCGTCGTCAACCTGCCGCGCCGCGGCATCGGCGATGCGACGCTGCAGATCCTCCATCGCTATGCACGCGCCAACGAGCAGCCGCTGACCGAGGCGGCGATGCGCCTCGTCGTGACCGACGAGATCAAGCCTGCGGCCAAGCGCGCGCTCAGGACCTTCCTCGGGGACATCGACCGTTGGCGCGGCTTCGCGCGCGACCTGCCGCACACGGAGCTGGCGCAGCGCCTGCTCGACGAATCGGGCTACACCGCGATGTGGCAGAACGACCGCTCGCCCGACGCGCCCGGCCGGCTCGAGAACCTCAAGGAGCTCGTCGTCGCCATGGGTGAGTTCGAGACCTTGGGCGGCTTCCTCGAGCATGTCAGCCTGGTCATGGAGAACGCCGAGGGCGATCCCGGCGAGATGGCGAGCCTGATGACGCTGCACAGCGCCAAGGGGCTCGAGTTCGACTACGTCTTCCTGCCGGGCTGGGAGGAGGGCGTGTTTCCGCACCAGCGCGCGCTCGACGAGACCGGCCTGTCGGGCCTCGAGGAGGAGCGCCGGCTCGCCTATGTCGGCCTCACGCGGGCGAGGAAGCGCGCCTGGGTGTCCTACGCCGCCAACCGGCGCATCCACAATCTGTGGCAGAGCCTGATCCCCTCGCGCTTCGTCGACGAGCTGCCGGCCGACGCGATCGAGCGGCGCGTCGACGCGGGGCTCTACGGCGCCGGCCGGGGCAGCGACGTGGAAGAGGAATGGCCGCGCGGCCTGGCCGAGCCCGGCGCCCGCGGCTTTGCGCGCGGCGGCTTCGGACAAGGCGGCTTCGGGCGGGGCGGCTTCGCCGGCAACGGGGCCCCGCGCGGCGCTGCCGCACGCCGGCCGTTCCGGCGCTTCGCCACGGAGGAGCGGCCGCCCAAGCTGATCGAGGCGGCGCCAGCCTCCTCCGACACGTCCTCGCACGCGCGTTCGGGCGGTGCCTTCGGCGTCGGCGACCGCGTGTTCCATCTGAAGTTCGGCTATGGCCGCGTGCTCGCGGCCGAGGGCGACAAGCTCGAGATCGCGTTCGACAAGGCCGGCACCAAGCGCGTGATGGCGAGCTTCGTCCTGTCCGCCGACCAGGCGGAATAGCCTCCCCCGTGCCCCGCGGCAAAGCGAAGAAGGCGGCACAGCTCTGGCAGCTGCGCGCCGATCTGCCGGCGCGCGAGGCCGAGGCGATGGCGGCGCTGGAGACCATCCTGGAGGCCCATGCGCTGGCGGTGTCGCGCTTCGAGCGCGCCAAGGGCAGGCGCTGGCGCATCGAGGCGCTCTTCGAGAGGAGGCCGCTGCGCCGCGAGGCGGCGGCTTGGCTCGAGCTGGCGGGGCAGGGCGAACGGCCCTTCGAGATCGAGCCCGTGCCGTCGCGCAACTGGGTGGCGGAAAGCCGGGCGCGCCTGCCGGCGCTGAAGGTGGGGTGCTTCTTCATCCACGGCTCACATTGCGAAGAGCCCGTTCCGAGGGGCAAGCTCGGGCTCGAGATCGATGCCGGGCTCGCCTTCGGCACCGGCCGCCACGAGACCACGCGCCTCTGCCTCGAGCTGATCGGGCGGCTGGCCGCGCACCGGCCGCGCCGTCCGCTCGATCTGGGCTGCGGCACCGGCATCCTGGCGCTCGCCATGGCCCGGCTCTGGGACGTGACGGTGCTCGCGGCCGACAACGATCCGCAGGCCGTGGCGGTGGCCAGGGAGAACGCCAGGCGCAACGGTCTCAAGGCGCGGGTGCGCGTGGTGAAGAGCGAGGGCTACCGCGCGGCGGCGCTGCGCCGCGCCGCGCCCTTCGATCTCGTCGTCGCCAACATTCTCGCCAATCCGCTGATCGAGATGGCGCCCGACCTGGTGCGGCATCTGGCGCCGGGCGGGCGCGCGATCCTGTCGGGGCTCATGACCGAGCAGGAGCGCGACGTGCTGACGCCCTACCTGGCGCAGGGCCTGCGCTGCGAGGCCCGCCTCAGGCGCGACGACTGGTCGGCGCTGCTGCTGCGCAAGCCGGTGCGGCGAAGCGCGCGAGGATGAGGCTCAGAGGTTGTCGGGATTGCCCGGCGTCACGGTCGCGGTGCCCATCACCTTGCCGTCCCGCAGCCACTGAATCTCGTTGCCCTTGCGGCCGAGCTGCCAGCAATTCTTGGCATTGTCGCCGCCGAGCTTGAGGCAGAGGGCGTTGTTCTCGACGGTCCAGCTGCCGGTATAGCCGTGCCCTTTCACGGTGCCATCGGGATGGTAGAAGTCCGTGAATGTCCCCCGCCGGGCGGTTGTGCCCGTCACCGTATTGCCGGCCAAAAGCGCTTGAATCTCCGACCCCATGAGGAGTTCGGGCGGCTCGGCAGGCGCGGCGAGGCTGATAGCCGGCCGACCGGCCAGCAACGTAGCAGCAGCGACCAGAAAAGCCGGAAGAAGAAGAAAAGGAATTCGCGTCACGGGCCGTTCCCCCTTGGCGTTCGGATTTATTGATTATTGCGGGCGGGCCCGGCTTGCCTGGCCGTATCGCCGACGCCGGAAAGCGGACCCCCGACACCCCGAAGGTTGGGCGAAATTTGAGGCAAAAAGAAGACGGCGGCCCCTCAAGGGCCGCCGCCTCGATTTGTCGACCGCTAAGTTCCGGCGGCGGCTCGCTTATCGCCGATGCCGGAGCGCCTCGCGAGTTACGCGGCGCGCGGCTTGGAATTGTGGTTCGCCGCCGGGCGCAGCGAGCGGACGGCCAGCTCTTCGGCCACCCAGTCGATATCGCCGCGAACGAAGCCGATGTCCGCCAGCATGTGGTTGTCGAGCTGGCTCAGCTCCTTGGCCGCCGCGCGATAGCGGCTCCACAGCCGGACCGAGGAGACTTCCGCCTCGGCGTCGGCCTTGGTCCAGGCCGGGGCTTCGCCCGAGAGGCTCCTCACCAGCGCCGGGATTTCGTCGCGCGTGAGCCCGATGTCGCGCAGCATCCGGTCGTCGAGCGCCATCAGGTTGTGATAGGCGCGGCGGCGGCGCGCCCAGCGCAGGACCGGGCGGACCAGCATGTCGCGAAGGAACGACCCGATCTCGGCCAGGACCGACCGCTCGACCGGCGCGTAGGCCTGCGCGGTGAGCTCCGCGATCGTCTCGACGTCGCCGCGGGTGAGGCCGACATCGGCGAGCATCCGCTCGTTCAGCAGCGCCAGCTCCTGCTGCACCTGGTGCTTGCGGGCGGCATGTCGCCAATGGGCGGCGAGCGCCCGGCCGAACGCGGCAATCCGCGCAAGACCATCGACAGAGGCGCTGGGAACCGGCATCGTCGCGCGGTCGGCCATCGCCTTTTCCATCTGGGTGAACCCGGTCATTTTGAAGGATCCGATTGTCTATTGGTGAGCGGCATTGCCCACCGCTTATGCGAGCAAAAATATAGGGAACATCGGGCCGTTGAGGCAGGGGTTTTGCTGCATTGCAGTAATGCGCTAAATGTATAGGTTGCCAAATTATTGACGAATTTTGCATATCACGGAAGAGAGTGTGGTAATTTTATGTCGAGCTTGGAGCGCTGAGAACGGGCAGGAGAAGGCAGGGTGGATCAGCCTCTTTTAGGCGGCCGTTACGAGGGCGACGAGGCCATGGCTGTGCGCCTGAAATCGAGCGGCTCTCGGTTGGATATCAAGGCGTTGCGCCAACTCGTCGCAGGCGTGCTGGCAGCCCCTCGCGGCGAGCGTCCGCGCGAGTGGATGGCCCTCGTGGCGGCCGAGCGCGATGCCGCTTTGGAGGCGCAGCTGGAAGCGCTGCTGGCCGAAATGGCGGCAGAGCGCCCGGCCTCGGGCCCTTGCCGGGGAGCCGCCCAGGTCGAGCGTCTTGCTGCACTGCGAAATGAATTGGCGCGCCATCGTCTGGATGGCTTCCTGGTGCCGCGCGCCGACGAGTTCCAGGGCGAATATGTGCCGCCCCGGGCCGAGCGGCTGGCCTGGCTCACGGGCTTCACCGGGTCCGCCGGCCTCGCCGTCGTGCTGCGCGATCGGGCCGCGATGTTCGTCGACGGCCGCTACACGTTGCAGGTCCGCGACGAGGTCGACGCGGCGCTCTACGAGTATCGCCATCTCTCCAATGAGCCGCCCGAACGCTGGCTGGCCGAGCATCTGGCCGCGGGTGCCCGGCTCGGCTACGACCCGTGGCTCCACACCGCCGACGGGCTGGCCGCGATCCGCGAAGCCGTCGAGCGCAAGGGGGCGGCTCTCGTCGCTTGCGAGCGCAATCCACTCGATGCGGTCTGGAGCGACCAGCCGCCGGCGCCGATGGCGCCCGTGGTGGCGCATCCGGTCCGCTTCGCCGGCCGCGAGGCCGCCGACAAGCGCGCCGCGGTCGGCCGCGAGCTGGAGGCGGCCGGGATCGACGCCGCCGTCATCAGCCAACCGGCATCGCTCGCCTGGCTGCTGAATATCCGCGGCGCCGACGTGCCGCGCACGCCGCTGCCGCTGGGCTTTGCGCTCGTGCATCGCGACGGCTCGGTCGAGCTGTTCATCGAGCCCTTGAAGCTGGTGCCGGGCCTCGAGGCCCATCTCGGCAACGGCGTCTCGGTCTCGCCGCCCTCGGCCTTCGGCGCGGCGCTCGACCGGCTCGGCGCCGAGCGCCGGCGCGTGCTGGTGGATCGCGGCTCGGCGGCCTTGTGGATCCAGGAGCGGCTGAAGGCGGCCGGCGCCGGGACGGTCGCGGGCGAAGACCCTTGCCTGCTGCCCAAGGCTTGCAAAAACGAGGTCGAGCTCCAGGGGATGCGGGCCGCGCACGTCCGGGACGGCGTCGCGGTCGCGCGCTTTCTCGCCTGGCTTGCGAAGCATGCGCCGGCAGGCCGGGTGGACGAGCTTGAGGCGGCCGAGCGCCTGGCCGCGTTCCGCCGCGAGGGCGAGCTCTTCCGCGATTTCAGCTTCGACACGATCCCGGGCTCGGGGCCCAACGGCGCCATCGTGCATTACCATGCGAGCCCGCGCACCAACCGCAGGCTCCGGCCCGGCGAGCTGTTCCTGCTCGATTCGGGCGCGCAATATCTCGACGGCACCACCGACATCACGCGCACCGTCGCCATCGGCGCACCTGCGCCCGAGATGCGCGACCGCTTCACCCGCGTGCTCAAGGGCCATATCGCGCTGGGCTCGGCGCGTTTCCCCCGCGGCACCACCGGCAGCCAGCTCGACGTGCTGGCGCGCCGCGCGCTCTGGGACGTCGGCCTCGACTACGACCACGGCACGGGCCACGGGGTGGGCAGCTATCTCGCCGTGCACGAAGGGCCGCAGCGCATCTCGAAGCTGCCCAATCGCGTGCCGCTGCTGCCGGGCATGATCGTGTCGAACGAGCCCGGCTACTACAAGACCGGCGCTTACGGCATCCGCATCGAGAACCTGATCGTGGTGGTGCCCGCCGCGACGACCGAGCCGCCGCGCGAAGGCGAATTGCCGATGCTGGGCTTCGAGACGATCACGCTGGCGCCGATCGATCTCGCGCTGGTCGAGCCCGCGCTCATGACGCCGGCGGAGATCGCCTGGCTCGACGCCTATCACGCCCGTGTGCGCGAGACGCTGACGCCGCTCCTCGACCGCGAGACGGCCGCCTGGCTTGCCGGCGCGGCGCGGCCGGTGGGGGCTCTTTCCTAAGTCATTGCCGGGCTCGACCCGGCAATTCCGGAAAGGGCCTCATGGTGCAGATTTTTGGGGCAGATATTCCCGATCGGTCCCCGAGTCGTTCCCGAACGGCGATCCAAGTCACGGCGAACAGGCAAAAACGCCACCGCAGCATGTGTCGGGAATCACGGCGGATTCGTGGTGCAACCGGCGAACACGCTTGCGGACACATTTTCCCGCTTCCAGACTCGAAGCGCCAAAGTGAAAAGCGGCCCCGAGGCTGCAACTCGGGACCGCTTCGCTTTGAGTAGCTTTCTCCAGTTCCCCGGAGGCTACGGAATGGGGACAGCCGCGTGTGCGCGATTCACCCCCTGAGCGTAAAAAGCGTACGCGCGGCTGACTCCACAGGTCAAGTGGGAACCATCTGACCACAAGATTGACCTAGGAGGTCAAAATGGCCGACGTGTGGGTTCAGTGTATCAACAAGACGCCGCGCGACGACACTCACCAAGGGATCACCTATCTTGGTGGTCCTGGCTGGAAGTGGACCCGGCAAGAGGTGATTGCCTCGATTAAGAACGGGTCCAACACCTTCTACACCTTCGTTGGGGGCAAGAGGGCTGACGTGAAGGTGCGTGAGACTGCGGATGGGCGCGAGTACGTCCAGACGCAAGCCGATGGGTACTGGAACGATAATCTTCTCGCGCTGCCGGAGTGCGTGTAAGCGGCAGCTCTGGTGTTTAGAGGTGAGTGAACGGCGGGCAGCGACCGCGCTGCCCGCTTTGCCCGGCTTCCGTTCCCGTTGGCGAGACGCGGCCCCGGATAGGTGTTATGACGGCGCGATTAAGACGACCCTTCATGGTCATTCAGGAGCGCACATACTCTGAGAAACATTGCTTTTACTGCGGTGCGCTCTTGCGAGGAAAGGCGACCAGAGAGCATGTGTTCCCGAGATGGCTTCAAGACAAATTCAACCTGCGGCACCAGACGATCCACCTGCTAAATGGAACGACGATCAGGTATGCCAACTTGACGGTGCCATGCTGCTCCCTATGCAACAACGTGCACTTAGCCAAATTGGAAAGGAAGGTGAAGCGCGTCCTTTTTGAAGAGCCTATTTGGGTGGCGCGCAGAGAAGCCGCGGACCTGTTCACATGGGCGATAAAGATTTTGCTCGGGGTTGTCTACCGGGAGCGATTTCTGCCGCGGGATCGGCGAACACATGGATCAGAAACCATCTTGCCAGACGAGCTGAGGAATGCCTTTGAGCTATCCCACTTCTTTGTCCAGCGGCTTCGAGCTCCGATGGCCTTCTCTGCCATGGATCTAAAGCTGACGATTCCCGGTTCCATATTCGTATTCAATCTGCAGTCGCCGGACCATGTTGATGCTCAGTTTGATTTCCGTGACGATATTCTCAATCTCTGCGTGTTCATGAGGATGGGCACCAGAGGGCTTATCGCCGTCGCAGATGGAGGGGCATTGGAGGGAACGCTCGGGAGTACGATTCGTCGTGATGCCCGAAGAAAGCTTCATCCACTTCAATTCGAAGAGATGGGGGCGAACTGCTTTTACAAGGCATCTTTGTTCAACCGATCCCCAGCGTACATCATAGTCGAGGCGCCGAAGGGTTATCAGATCATTCAGGGGCCGATAGCCGGCATGTCCTCCAGGCCGATTTACGAGGATTGGGACGTGCAGGAATATGCGAAGTTCCTTTCATTTTTCACGGGCATTCCGCTTGAGCACGTAAACCCTCAGCCCAATCGGGTGCGGACATGGATGAAGGACCCTGAGGGAAAGCCACTGCGTCTGGACATTCGCAAGCATCCTTGGCGAGAGCCTCCTTTGCAATCCACTCAGCCTCTCCGCTCCGTCTAACCCTGCGCAGCGGTCTCCGTCACTGCGCGAGGCATGGAAAGATGAGCATGTGCTAGCGAGACCCACTCACGCCCCGCCGATCATCTCGAGCCATTCCTTCTCGCTCAGCGTCTTCACGCCGAGCTCGGCGGCCTTCTTGGCCTTGGAGCCGGCGTCGGCGCCGACCACGACGAAGTCGGTCTTGCTCGAGACCGAGCCCGAGACCTTGGCGCCGAGCGATTCGGCCTTGGCCTTCGCCTCGTTTCGGCCCATGGTCTCGAGCGTGCCGGTGAAGACGACGGTCTTGCCCGCGATGGGCGAGTGGCCCGCGCGCGGCGCCTTGTAATCCTGGATCTCGATCTCGCGGGCGAGCTCGCTCAAGACCTCGCGGTTATGCGGTTCGCCGAAGAAGGCCACGATGTCGTTCGCGACCGACGGGCCGATGCCCTCGATGGCGTCGAGGTCCTGATAGGCGGCGCTGCCCTCCTTCTGCGCCGCGATCATGGCGTCGCGCCAGGCCTCGAAGCTTTCATAGTGGCGCGCCAGCAGCTTCGCCGTCTGCTCGCCGACCTGGGGAATGCCGAGCGCATAGATGAAGCGATCGAGCGGCAGCTTGCGCCGCGCCTCGATCGCGGCCAGCAGCTTCTTGACCGATTGCTCGCCCCAGCCCTCGCGCTCGACGAGCTCGGCTTCGTGCTCGTGCAGGCGGAAGATGTCGACCGGCGTCTTCAAGAGCTTGTCGTCCCAGAACGCCTGGATGTGCTTCTCGCCGAGCCCTTCGATGTCGGCCGCGCGGCGGCTCACGAAATGCTTCAGGCGCTCGACCGCCTGGGCCGGGCAGACCAGGCCGCCGGTGCAGCGCCTGACCGCCTCCTCCAGCTCGCGCACGGCATGGCTGCCGCAGACGGGACAGGTGTGCGGAAACTTGTAGGGCTTGGATCCATGCGGGCGGCGCTTCTTCACCACCTCGACGATCTGCGGGATCACGTCGCCCGCCCGCTGCACCACCACCCAGTCGCCCTCGCGGATGTCCTTGCGGGCGATCTCGTCCTCGTTGTGGAGCGTGGCGCGCGAGACGACGACGCCGCCCACCGTGATCGGCTCGAGCTCGGCCACCGGCGTCAGCGCGCCCGTCCGCCCCACCTGGATGCGGATCTCCTTGAGCAGGGTCTCGGCGCGCTCGGCCGGGAACTTGTGGGCCAAGGCCCAGCGCGGCGCCCGGCCGACGAAGCCCAGCCGTTCCTGCCAGTCGCGCCGGTTCACCTTGTAGACGACGCCGTCGATGTCGTAGCCGAGCTCGGCGCGCCGCTCGCCGATCTTCCGATAGAAGGCCAGCAATTCCTTCTCGTCCGCGCAGAGCCTGGCCAGCGGATTGACGGCGAAGCCCCACTCCTTGAGACGGTCGAGGAAGTCCCAGTGCGTCTTGCAGTCGTCGGTGGCACCGCTGCTCTCGCCCTCGGCATAGGCGAAGAAATGCAGCGGCCGGCTGGCGGTGACGGCGGGATCGAGCTGGCGCACGCTGCCGGCGGCGGCATTGCGCGGGTTGGCGAAGAGGGGCTCGCCTTCGGCCTCGCGCGACTTGTTGAGGCGCTGGAAATCGGCGCGCGACATATAGACCTCGCCGCGCACCTCGACGAGCTTGCCCTGATGGCGGCCCTCGAGCCGCTTCGGCAGATCGGCGATGGTGGCGAGGTTGCGCGTGATGTCCTCGCCCACCGTGCCGTCGCCGCGCGTGGCGCCTTGCACGAAGCGGCCGTTCTCGTAAGTGAGGGCCGCCGAGAGCCCGTCGATCTTGGGCTCGGCCACCATCTCGATGTCGGCGTCCGGCCCGAGCTTGAGGAAGCGGCGCATGCGCCCCAGGAAGTCGGCCACGTCCTCGGGCGTGAAGCCGTTGTCGAGCGACAGCATCGGCCGGCTGTGCGTGACCTTGGCGAAGCCGGCGGCCGGTGCTGCGCCGATGCGCGCGCTCGGGCTGTCGGGCCGCTTCAGGTCGGGGAAGCGCTGCTCGATGGCGCGGTTGCGGATGACGAGCGCGTCGTAGGCCGCGTCCGAGATCTCGGGCGCGTCCAATTGATAGTAGAGCTTGTCGTGATGGGCGATCTCGGCCGCAAGCCGCGCCAGCTCGTTCTCGGCTTGCGCCTTGGTGAGCTCGTTGACCGGGATGGCCGCGGTTGCCGCCGTGGGTCTCCCGGTCATGCCGTGCCTGCCATCAGCCGGTCGGCCGCCGCGCGCGCCTCGTCGGTGACCTTGGCGCCCGAGAGCATGCGCGCGATCTCCTCGCGCCGGCCGGCGGCGTCGAGCGGCTCGACCTCGGTGCGCGGGCTCTTGCCCAGGCTCTTGCGCACGCGCCAGTGATGGGCACCCAAGGCGGCCACCTGCGGCGAATGCGTGACGACGATCACCTGCAGATCCTCCGACAGCCGCTTCAAGCGCGCGCCGACCGCGGCAGCGGTGGCGCCCCCGATGCCGGCATCGACCTCGTCGAAGATCAGGGTAGAGATCGGATCGCTGCCGGCAAGGACCACGCGCAAGGCCAGCATGAGGCGGGACAGCTCGCCGCCCGACGCGATCCTGGCGAGCGGACCGGGCTCGACGCCGGGCAATGTGGCGATCTCGAACTGGACGCGCTCCATGCCGTTCGCACCCCATTGCGCCTCGGGCAAGGGCTCCAGGCGGGTGCGGAACACCGCCTTTTCGAGCTTGAGCGGCGCCAGCTCGGCATTGACGCGCCGGTCGAGCTTGCGGGCGGCGTCGGCGCGGGCCTTGGCGAGCGCTTCGGCCGCCGCGCGATAGGCGGCCGCGGCCTCGGCCTCGCGCCGGCCCAGCTCGGCCAGGCCGCCCGACTGGTCGTCGAGGGCCTCGAGCTGGGCCTGCATCTCCGCCAGGAGCGCGGGGAGATCCTCCACCGAGCGGTTGTGCTTGCGCGCGAGCTCCCTGAGCGCGAACAGCCGTTCCTCGACCTTCTCGAGCCGACCGGGGTCGGCTTCGAGCGCCGCGGCGAGGCTCTGCAGCGCATGCACGGCCTCGGCCAGCTCGCTGGCGGCGCGATCGAGTGCCGCCATCACGGGCTGGATTTGCTCGCCGGCCTTGTCGGCGATGCGGTCGAGCCGGCGTTGCGCCTGGGCGAGCCGCTCGTCGGCGCTGCCTTCGCCCGAGAGCGCGGCATGGGCCGCCGACAACGCCTCGCCCAGCTTCTCCCGATTCATCAGCAGCGTGCGCTCGGCCGCGAGCGACGTTTCCTCGCCGGCCGCGGGGTTGAGCGCCTCGAGTTCCGCCACCGCATGGCGCAGGAACGCCTCGTCGCGTCGTGCCGCCGCCAGGCGCGCCTCGGCCGCCTCGCGGGCTGCCTTGGCACCTTGCCAACCGTTCCAGGCTTCGCCCGTGCGCCGCACCGCCGGCTCGAGGCTGCCGAAGGCGTCGAGCAGGTCGCGGTGCGTCGCCGCATCCATCAGCCCATGCTGGCTCGCCTGGCTCGCCACCTCGACCAGCGTCTCGCCGAGGCGCTTCAGGAGGCCCACGCTGACCGGCTCGTCGTTGACGAAGGCGCGGCTGCGGCCGTCGCGGCCGAGTTGGCGCCGGAGGATCAAGGTCGCCTCCGCGGCCAGGCCCTGTTCGGCCAGGAGCGCATTGGCCGGGTGATCGGCCGGCAGCTCGAAGGCGGCGGCGACGCTCGCCTGCTCGGCGCCGGGACGCACCAGGCCGGCGTCGGCGCGCTCGCCCAGCGCCAAACCCAACGAGTCCAGCAGGATCGATTTGCCAGCGCCGGTTTCGCCGGTCAGCACCGAGAGGCCGGGCGCGAAGGAAAGGTCGAGCCGATCGATCAGCACCACGTCGCGGATGGCGAGCCCGGCCAACATCGGCGGATCAGAAGATGCTGCTGAGCCAGGAGCCTTCCTTGCGTTCCGGCCGCAGACCCTGGCCCGTCAGGAGCGCGTAGGAATCCTGATACCATTCGCTGCCGGGGAAGTTGTAGCCGAGCACGGCGGCCGCGGTTTGGGCCTCGTCCTTGACGCCGAGCGCCAGATAGCACTCCACCAGCCGCGACAGCGCCTCCGGCACATGCGTCGTGGTCTGGTATTTCTCGATCACGGTGCGGAAGCGGTTGATCGCCGCGACCCACTGGCCGCGCGTCTCGTAATAGCGGCCGATCTCCATCTCCTTGCCGGCGAGGTGATCGCGGGTGAGATCGAGCTTGAGCGAGGCATCGCGCGCATAGTCGGTGTTGGGGAAGCGCGCCACCACTTCGGCCAGGGCCTGCAGCGCCAGCTCGGTGTTCTTCTGGTCGCGGCCCACATCGGTGATCTGCTCGTAGTAGGAGAGCGCCTTGAGGTAGTAGGCGTAGGGCGCGTTGCGATGGCCCGGATGCAGCTCGATGAAGCGATCGAGCGCGATGATCGCGTCGTCATACTCGTTGTTGACATAATGCGCATAGGCCGACATCAGCTCCGCCTGCACCGCCCAGGTCGAGTAGGGATGCTGGCGCTCGACCTCGTCGAACATCTTCGAGGCTTGCTGGAACTTGCCGGCCTGGATCAGGTCGTAGGCCTTGTTGTAGAGCACCTCGGGCGGCTGCTCCGGGATCTTGGGCTCTTCGGAGCTGCAGGCGCCAAGCGCCAGGCCCGCCGCGACGGCGAAGGCGGCCAACGCGGGCCGATGGCGGAAAAAGGGGATCGGCATGAGCTTCGTAATGCGCCTCGACGGGTTCAAGCCGCTGGCATGTCTCACGGATTCCCGATCGTCGGGGCCGGCGGTCGCGCCGACTATAGGGCTCTCGCCGCAGGCTCTCAAGCGGTGCCCGAGGGGCCCGCGAAATCAGGCGATGGCGCGAGCCTCGGCCGCAGCGCGCGCGGCCGGCTCTTCCGCTTCCTCGGGCAGGGTGACCCAGCTCCAGGCCTCCGCGTCGGCGAAGAGATGGACGAGGAGGCGGTGGTGCAGCTTGTGGCCGGAGCGCAGGCCTTCGAAGCGCGCGAGGAGAGGCGCGCCCGCGAGCGCCAAGTCGCCGATCACGTCCAGCGCCTTGTGGCGGGCCAGCTCGTTGGCATAACGCAGGCCGCCTTCGTTCAGCACCTTGCCGCCATCCACCACCACGGCGTTGTCGAGCGAGGCGCCCTGCGCCAGGCCGGCTGCCTTCAGCGCCTCGGCATCGGCGAGGAAGCCATAGGTCCGCGCGCGCGCCAGCTCGGCACGGAAGCTGTCGGGCGTGATGCGGCCGTGATAGCTCTGGCGCGACAGCGCGCAAGCGCCGTAGTCGACCTCGACCGAGATCGTGAAGCCGTCGTCGGGCAAGAGCGCCGCGCGGCGCGCGTCATCGCCGACGACAACCGGCTTGCGCACCGCGATGGCGCGGCGCGGCGCCGGCTGCAGCACGGTGCCGGCGCACTCGATCAGGAACAGGAAAGGCGCGGCGCTGCCGTCCATGATCGGCAGCTCGGGCGCGTCCACCGCGATCTCGGCATTGTCGATGCCGCAGCCGACGAGGGCCGCCATCACGTGCTCGACGGTCGCGACCTGCGAGCCGGCGTCGTTGGCGAGCGCCGTGCAGAGCGGCAGGTCGCAGACATGGCGCCAGTCGGCCGGGATCGTCGCCGCGGCGCCCGTCAGATCGGTGCGGCGGAAGCGGATCCCGCTGCCGGCGGGGGCGGGATGGATCGCCATGCGAACGGGCCGGCCGCTATGCAGCCCGATGCCGGAGCAGGTGACGGTGTTGCGCAGCGTGCGCTGGCGGGCGACCGCGGTGGTGTCCGCAAGTCCGGCGGTGGAGTCGGGCATGGGAGTGGGACGTTCCCCTTCTTGATCGGTGCGATCGAGGAATCGGTCCCAGGCAGGGAATCGGCCACGGTCCCGATTCGACCGTCAGCCTAGAGGAAGAAGGCTCCCGGGGGCCACCGAAAAGCTCGGCGGCACCCCGGGAAAAGCTGTGGCACCCGTGTCAGAAAGCCGTCAACAGCATGGCATCAATTGGCCTGCCGGCGCAGGAAGGCCGGAATCTCGAAGAACTCCTCTTCCGCCCGCGTGGCGGCGATGCGGTCCTTCGGATCGAGGCCGGCCAGCCGGGGCTGCGTCTCGGACAGCGATGGCGCCGGCTGCGCCGCCGCGGGACGGGCCTGAGGCGCCGGTTGAGCCACGGGTTGAGACGCGGCTTGAGCCATGGGCGTCGTCGGTGCGGCCAAAGGTGCCGATGCGGCCATGCGCATGGCCGGTTCCTGCGGCCGTGCGGGCGCCGCGGCAGCCGGTGCCGGCATGGCCGGCTCGGCCTTGGGCGTTGCGCGCCCGAACAGCGTGGCGCCGCCGGTCACACGCGCGAACAGGTTGGCGCGACGCGGCGGCTCCGCGGGACGAGCCGCCGGCTGGGTTTGCGCCGGGGCCGGCGCCGCCATCGGGGCCATCGCCGGAGCCGTCGGCCGTGCCGCAGCAGAGGCCGATGCCCGCTCGACCGGAGCCGGTGCGATGAAAGGCCGCTCCTCGCTCGGGCGCGCCGCCGGTGCCGGCACCTGCATCGCCGGCGCGGGTGCCGGCTGGGCAGAGCGGGTCGCCGGCTGCCCGGGACGGGCCGCCGGCTGGGCGGCCGTGGCAGTCAGGTCGAAGGCGAGCGACAGGCCCGCTTCGGCCTGCGGCTGCGCCGCCGGCATGGCCGGGGCCATCGGTGCGGCGGCGGGCATCGGGGCCGGCCTGGTCACGGGCTGAGCCATGGCTTGGGTTGCCGGCTGGGCCGACGCGCCCGAAGGCTCGATCGCCATGGCGAGCGCGCCCGCGGTGGCGGGCTGGGCGCCCATCACCGCCGGAGCCACGGCCGGCGCCGGCTCCACCGTCTCGCGCCGCTCGGCCCGCAGCATCGGCTGCGCCTCGACCGGCTCGCGCGCGGGCGCGCTCACGACGCGCCCGCCCGTGGTGACGAGGCTGAGGCTGACCGGCTTCGGCGTGGCCTGCTGGCCGATCGCGGAATCGATGCCGGTCGCCACCACCGAGATGCGGATGCGCCCGTTGAGGCTCTGATCGAAGGTCGAGCCGAAGATGATGTTGGCCTCGGGATCGACCTCCTCGCGGATCCGGGTCGCGGCCTCGTCGACCTCGAACAGGGTCATGTCCGGCCCGCCGGTGATGTTGATGAGGACGCCGCGCGCGCCCTTCATCGACACGTCGTCGAGCAGCGGATTCGAGATGGCGGCCTCGGCGGCGGCCACGGAGCGGCCCTCGCCCTCGGCCTCGCCGGTGCCCATCATCGCCTTGCCCATCTCGGTCATGACCGAGCGGATGTCGGCGAAGTCGAGATTGATGAGACCGGGCATCACCATCAGGTCGGTGACGCCGCGCACGCCGGAATAGAGCACCTGGTCGGCCATGGCGAAGGCGTCGGCGAAAGTGGTCTTCTCGTTCGCCACGCGGAACAGGTTCTGGTTCGGGATGATGATGAGCGTGTCGACATACTGCTGCAGCTCCTGGATGCCGCTCTCGGCGAGCCGCATGCGGTGCAGGCCCTCGAAGTGGAAGGGCTTGGTCACGACGCCGACGGTCAGGATGCCGTGCTCGCGCGCGGCGCGGGCCACGACGGGGGCGGCCCCGGTGCCCGTGCCCCCGCCCATGCCGGCGGTGATGAACACCATGTTGGAGCCTGCCAGCTCCTCGATCACGGTTTCGATCGATTCCTCGGCCGCCGCGCGGCCGATGTCGGGCCGCGAACCGGCGCCGAGCCCCTGCGTGATGCCGTGGCCGAGCTGGATGCGGCGCATGCACTGGGACTGCGCCAGCGCCTGCGCGTCGGTGTTGGCGACGACGAATTCGACCCCCTCGAGGTTCGAGCGGATCATGTTGCTGACGGCGTTGCCGCCGGCACCGCCCACGCCGATGACGGTGATGCGCGGCTTGATCTCGTGCGGATTGTTCGGCAGAGACAGGTTCAAGGTCATTTACGGCCTCCATTCAGGACACGGGGTGTGTGTGTATGGCGCCGGTTGCTCCGGCGCCGGTTGTGCCGGGCGTTGCCAGGCGCCCGGTATGCGAAAGGCTCAGAAGTTCTCACGGAACCAGTGGCCCAGCCGGCCGATGAAGCCGGCGGGTTCCTCTTGCAGCGCGCCATGGCGGCGTTCGGAGCGCGGCAGGCGGTCGGCCGCCTGCTGCGCATAGACGAGCAATCCGGAACAGGTCGCGAAGGCGGGCCCACCGGTCGCCTCGGCGAGACCGGCGATGCGGATCGGGCGGCCCATGCGCACCTGCTTGTCGAGCACGGCCGCGGCCAGCTCGCGCAAGCCCGCGAGCTGCGAGGCGCCGCCCGTCAGCACCACGCGCCGGCCGGCGATCTTGTCGAAGCCGCTCTGCTCCAGGCGCTGGCGCACCAGCTCGAAGGTCTCCTCGAGGCGCGGCTGGATGATGCCGACCAGCATGGAGCGCGGGATGGTGTTGCCCTCGACCGCCTCCTCCTCGCCCACCAGCGGCACGTTGATCATCTCGCGCTCGTCCGACGGCGAGAGCATGCCGTTGCCGTAGAGGGTCTTGAGCCGCTCGGCGTGGGCCAGGGGCGTGGAAAGGCCGCGCGCGATGTCGTTGGTGACGTGCGCGCCGCCCACCGGCACGATGTCGGTGAAGACCACGTTGCCGTCGAAGAAGACGGCGATGGTGGTGGTGCCGCCGCCCATGTCGATCACGGTCACGCCGAGATCGCGCTCGTCGTCCACCAGCGAGGCGAGGCCGGCGGCGTAGGGCGATACCACCAGCGCGCCGATCTCGAGATGGCAGCGCGCCACGCAGTTCGTCAGGTTGCGCACCGCGCCCGCCTGGGCGGTCACGATGTGCATATCGACCCCCAGACGCTCGCCGAACATGCCGCGCGGATCGCGGATGCCGCCGCTGCCGTCGATCGAGTAGCGGATCGGAATCGAATGGATCAGCCGGCGCTCGCCGTTGATGTCGAACACGCCGCCCTGCTCGAGCACGCGCCTCAGATCGCCGTCGCCGATCTCGTGGCCCGCGATCTGCACCTCGACGCCGACCGTCTGCGAGGCGGGATAGCCGCCGGACAGATTCACGACCACCTCGTGAATGGTCTCGCCCGCCATCTCCTCGGCGGCGTGCACCGCGCCCAGGATCGCCGCTTCGGCCTGCTCCATGTCGACGATGGCGCCGCCGCGCACGCCGCGCGACACTTGGTGGCCGATGCCGACGACGCGCGGCCGGCCATCCTCCTCGAGCCGCGCGATGAAGCAGCAGATCTTGCTGGTGCCGACGTCGAGCGCGGCTACCGTCCCGCTGCGCGATGCCATCCTCGGTTTTCTCATCCCCACGGCCTCTGTCTCCTGCTCCCCCGGGCCTCTTGTTGCGCGTGCCCGCCTGCTTGCGCGAACCTCATGTGTCGCTGCCCGGCCCCGTCGGCATGGCGGGAACGGCGGCGGGCGCCGCACCTGGCGCAAGCCGCACCACCGCCCGATCGGGCAGCCTGAGATCGATGCTGACGAGATCGCGCTTCAAGACGCCCTGCTCGCGCTCCATGCGCGCGAGCTCGAGCCAGGCCGAGGTCGGATCGGTCTCCGGCAGCTTGACGTCGATCCCGTTGTCGAAGCGCAGGTTCCAGCGCCGGTCGCCGACCCAGACGGCTGCGCGCACGCGCGCCTTGAGCTCCGGTTCCAGGCCCAGCATGGCGACGAGGTCGGCCGCGTGCTGCGGCGCGTTGTCGCCGACCAGCACCAGGAGCCGATCGAAGCGACCCGGATCGGCGGCGATCGTCTCGCCCTCGCGATCGACCAGATAGAACTTGCCGTCGCGCTGCCACAGCGCGAAGGGCTCGAACTCCTCCAGGCTCAGCGTCAGCGTGCCGTCGAAGCCGCGCCGGACGCTGGCGGTCTTGACCCAAGGCAGGGCCCGAAGTCGCGCGCGGATGGCGTCGGGATCGAGCGCCAGAAGGGCCGCGCCCTTGGTGGCGCCGACGGCGGCCACGATCTGCTCGACCGGCGTCTCGCGCCGGCCCTCCACCATCACGCGCTCGAGCCGCAATCCCACATCGGCCGAAAGCGCCAGCAGCCCGTCGCCCAACGCGGCTTGCTGGCGGGCCACCCACCGGGAGGGCCAGAACGACCACAGGCCGCCGGCGATGAGGGCGGCCCCCAGCGCCGCCACGCCCCAGCGCATCAGGCGCTGCCGGCGCAGGTTGCGCGGATCGCGGCGCGCTCGCGTCCTCGCGCGCGTCGGCGTAGGCCGCGGGCGGGCGGCGGGATTCAGCCGTCGCATTGCGCGTTCTCCACCATCCAACGCACCAGCGCCCCGAACGAAATGCCGACATGCTTGGCCTGCTCCGGCACCAGCGAGAGTGGCGTCATGCCGGGCTGGGTGTTGACCTCGAGCAGATAGAGCCGGTTGGGGCCGTCGCCTTGCGTGTCGTCGTAACGGAAGTCGGCGCGCGACACGCCGCGGCAGCCGAGCGCCCGGTGCGCCATCAGTGCGCGCTCCATGGCGGCGGCATAGACCTCCGGCGGCACCGGGGCCGGCACCAGATGCTGGGTCATGCCGTCGGAATATTTGGCCTCGTAATCGTAGAATCCGGTCTTGGGCCTGAGCTCGGTCACGGCCAGCGGTCCGTCGCCCATCACCGCCACCGTCAGCTCGCGGCCGGCGATGTAGCGTTCGACGAGCGCCGCCGCGCCATAAGGCCACTGGGTCGCGAGCGGCGGCAGGTTGTCGCCCGGGCGCACGATGCGCACGCCCACGCTCGAGCCCTCGTTGGCCGGCTTCATCACGTAGGGGCGCGGCATCGGATCGCCTTGCGCGAATTCCTCGCGCGCCACCAGCCTGCCCTCGGGGCAGGGGATGCCGGCGGCGGCGAAGACGCGCTTGGCCATCGGCTTGTCCATGGCCAGCGCCGAAGCCAGCAGGCCCGAATGGGTGTAGGGGATGCCCATCAAATTGAGCACGCCCTGGATGCAGCCATCCTCGCCCCAGCGCCCATGCAGCGCGTTGAAGACGACGTCCGGTCGCGGATCGAGGGCGCGGATCAGCGCCGCCACGTCGCGCCCCGTATCGATCTCGGTCACCTCGAAGCCCTCGGCCTCGAGCGCATCGGCGCAGGCGCGCCCGCTCACGAGCGACACCTCGCGCTCGGCCGACGCTCCGCCCATGAGAACGGCGACCCGGGTCATGGCCTTGCCTCCCGGCCGTGCGCGGCCGGCAGCCCGATACGCCGGATCTCCCATTCCAGCGTTACGCCGGTCTTCTCCTTGACGCGCCGGCGCACCTCCTCGCCGAGCGCCTCGATGTCGGCGGCGGTGGCGCTGCCGGTGTTGATGAGGAAGTTGCAGTGGCGCTCCGACACCTGCGCGCCGCCGATGCGCAAGCCGCGGCACCCGGCCTCGTCGATGAGCTGCCAAGCCTTGCGACCCTTGGCTTCGGGCCCGGTCGGATTGGCGAAGGTGCTGCCGCCGGTGCGGGTGCGGATCGGCTGGCTTTCCTCGCGCGCCTTCTGGATCTCGGCCATGCGCGCATGGATGGCCCCGGGCTCGTCCCGGCGGCCCTGCAGCAGGGCTTGCGTGAAGATCCAGTCCTCGGGGCAGCCGCAATGGCGGTAGGAAAAGCCGAAATCGTCGTGGCTCAGGCGGTGCAGGCGGCCCTGGCCGTCGAGCGCCTCGCCCTCCAGCACCACGTCGGTCATCTCGCGGTGATAGGCGCCGCCGTTCATGCGCAAGGCGCCGCCGATGGTGCCGGGGATGCCGGAAAGGAACTCGAGCCCGGCGAGGCCGGCGTCGCGCGCGGCGATGGCGACATTGAGATCGAGCGCCGCGGCGCCGGCGCGGATGCGCTCGCCTTCGACCGCGATGCGCGCGAACTCGCGGCCGAGCCGGATCACCACGCCCGGCACGCCGCCGTCGCGCACCAGGAGGTTCGATCCCACGCCGATCACGGTCACGGGCATGCCCGCGGGCTTGGCCGCCAGGAAGGCGGCGAGATCGTCGCGGTCGGCCGGGCGGAACATGAACTCGGCCGGGCCGCCGACCCGGAACCAGGTGATGCCGGCGAGCGGCGCGTCGGCCGTCAGACGGCCGCGCACGGGCGGCAGGCCGGCCAGGTGATCGACGGGGCGCTTCGTGGCCGCCATCATTCGCCCGCTCCCTTCGGCGCGCTTGCCTGCAGCGCCCTGAGCTGCTCGGGCAGCGCATTGGCCCAATAGGTGATGTTGCCGGCGCCGAGGCAGACCACGAGGTCGCCCGGACGCGCCAACTCGTGCACGAGCGCGGGCAGCGCCTCGGGTCCGGGGAGCGCCGTCGCATGCCGGTGGCCGTGCGTGCGCAAGCCTTCCACCAGTGCGTCGCGGCTCGCCCCTTCGATCGGCGCCTCGCCGGCGGCATAGACATCGGCCACGATGACCTGGTCGGCGTCGTTGAAGCAGGTGCAGAATTCCTCGAACAGGTTCTTGAGCCGCGTGTAGCGGTGCGGCTGCACCACGGCGATGACACGGCCTTGCGTGGCGCTACGCGCCGCGCGCAGCACGGCCGCGATCTCGACCGGGTGATGGCCGTAATCGTCGATCACGGTGATGCCGCCGGCCTCGCCGGTGCGGGTGAAGCGGCGCTTGACGCCGCCGAAGCCGCCAAGGCCCTTGCGGATCACCTCGTCCTCGATGCCCATCTCGTGCGCGACCGCGATGGCGGCCAGCGAGTTCTGCACGTTGTGGGCGCCGTACATGGGCAGCTTGAGCCGCTCGATGCGCCGCTCGATCTCCTGGTGGCGGTCGACGATGACGACGTCGTAGACGGCGCCCTCGGGGCCGATCTCGATGTTCTCGGCGCGCACCGCCGCCTGCGGGCTCATGCCATAGGTGACGATGCGCCGGTCCGAGACGCGCGGGATCATGGCCTGCACCACCGGATGGTCGATGCAGAGCGCGGCAAAGCCGTAGAAGGGGATGTTCTTGACGAACTCCTCGTAGGCCCGGTTCATCGCCTCGACCGTGCCGTAGAAATCGAGATGCTCCGGGTCCATGTTGGTCACGACGACGATGGTGGCCGGCAGCTTGACGAAGGTGCCGTCGGATTCGTCCGCCTCGACCACCATCCAGTCGCCGGCGCCGAGCCGCGCGTTGGTGCCGTAAGCGTTGATGATGCCGCCGTTGATGACGGTGGGATCGAGCCCCGCGGCGTCGATCAGCGCCGCCACCATCGAGGTGGTGGTGGTCTTGCCGTGCGTGCCGCCGACCGCGACGGACCATTTGAGGCGCATCAGCTCGGCCAGCATCTCGGCGCGGCGCACCACCGGCAGCAGCCGGGCGCGCGCCGTCGCCACTTCGGGGTTGTCCGGCTTGATCGCGGAGGAAACCACCACGACGTCGGCGGCACCCAGGTTCTCGGCCCGGTGGCCGATCTCGACGGGGATGCCGAGACCCTTGAGCCGCTTCACGTTGGCGCTGTCGGCGGCGTCGGAGCCCTGCACCTTGTAGCCCAGATTGTGCAGGATCTCGGCGATGCCGCTCATGCCGATGCCGCCGATGCCGACGAAATGGATGATGCCGATGTCGAGCGGAAGCGCCCTCATGCGGCCCTCCTGCCGGCACCCTGCGGCGCCAAGACCTCGGCGAGATCGGCCAGCCGCTCGGCCGCGTCGGGGCGCCCGAGTGCGCGGGCTTTCGCCGCGGCGGCGGCGAGCGCCTCCGGATTGTCGAGCAGCGCCTCGAGCCGGCCGGCCAGCGCCTCTGCTGTGAATTCGGCTTCGGCCATGACCCAGGCGGCACCTGCCGCGGCCATGGCGCGGGCGTTGGCGGTCTGATGGTCGTCGGCAGCGAAGCGATAGGGCACCAGGATCGAGGGCCGGCCCGCGGCCTGGAGCTCGGCCACGGTCGAGGCGCCGGAGCGCGCGACGACGAGATGGAGCCGCTTCAACCGCTCCGCCATGTCGGCGAAGAAGGGCTCGAGTTCGGCCGTGAAGCCCAACCGCGCGTAAGTCGCGCGCACGGCCTCGATGTCCTCGGGCCGGCATTGCTGGGCGAGCTTGAGGCGGGCGCGCTCGGCAGGCTGCAGGCGCTCGATCGCCGCCGGCACGATTTGCGAGAAGATGCGCGCGCCCTGGCTGCCGCCGATGACGAGAAGCGCGAGCGGCTGGCCGGCTTGCGGCGCCATGTAAGGCGCGTCGTGCAGCGCCGCGATCGCCGGGCGCACCGGGTTGCCCGTGACGACCGCGCGCGCCTCGGCGCCCTTCGGCAGTCCCGCGACGCGATCGAAGCAGGTGGCGATGCGGGCGGCGCGCGGGGACAGCAGGCGGTTGGCGCGGCCCATCACGGCATTCTGCTCGTGCAGCAGCACCGGGATGCGGGCGTGCGCGGCCGCCAGCACGGTCGGCACCGAGGCGTAACCGCCGAAGCCGACGGCGAGCGCCGGTGCTGCCGCCTTCACGATGCGCCGCGCCTCGAGATAGCCCAGCGCCAGGCGGGCGAGCCCGCCGAGCCGGTCGGCCATGCGCCGGCCCGCCAGAGCCGCGGCCGAGATGCGCTTGAGCTCGACCTCGGGCAGGCGGTCGCCGAAGCCCTGGCCGCGCCGGTCCGTGACGAGCATGACGCGCCGGCCGCGCTTGACGAGGGCCGCCGCCAGCGCCTCGGCCGGGAACATGTGGCCGCCGGTGCCGCCGGCCGCGAGCAGGATGGGGTTCGAGGTCGCGGCGCTCACGATTCCTCTCCCAATCCGACGCGCCGGCGCGTGAGCGCCAGCAGCATGCCGACCGAAAGCGCGCAGGCCAGCAGCGAAGAACCGCCATAGCTGATGAAGGGCAGCGTCATGCCCTTGGTCGGGATCAGGTGCAAGGTCGAGGCCATGTTGATCATGGCCTGGAGCCCGAAGGTCACGAGCAGGCCGGCGGCGGCCAGCAGGATGAAAAGGTTGTGCTCCTGCAGCAGCCGGGCGATGCCGCGCGCCAGCACGAAGGCGAACAGCGCCACGATGAACAGGCAGACGATGGTGCCCAGCTCCTCGCCCACCACCGCGAAGACGAAGTCGGCATGAGCGTCGGGAAGGGTCATCTTGACCGTGCCCTCGCCGGGCCCCTGGCCGAACAAGCCACCATTGCGGAAGGCGTCGAGCGCGCGGTCCACCTGATAGCTGTCGCCCGCGGCGGGATCGAGGAAGCTGTCGACGCGCTCGGTCACGTGCGGGAAGGCGAAGTAGGCGCCGAGGAGCGCCAGGATTCCGGCCAGCATCAGAATGCCCACCCACATCAGCGGCAGGCCCGCCAGGAAGAACTGCGCGAACCAGGTGGCGCTCACCACCACCGTCATGCCGAGGTCGGGTTGCGACATCAGCATGCCGACCACGATCAGATAGAGCGCGATGGAAACGAGGTTGCCGGGGATGCGCTCCGGCCCGTGCTGGGCCGAGAACATCCAGGCCGCGACCACGGCGAAGCAGGGCTTCACGAACTCCGAGGGCTGCAGCGAGAAACCGGGCAGATCGAGCCAGCGCGTGGCGCCCTTGATCTCCTGGCCCACGAAGAGGGTGAGGACCGTGAGGGTCAGGAAGACGAGGAACCCGAGCGCGGACAGCCGCCGGATCCAGCGCGGGCTCAGGAGCGAGACGCCGACCAGGATCGCAATCGCGACCGGCAGAAGCGCGAACTGATGCTTCGCCAGGGTGAAGCTGTCGAGCCGGATGCGGGTGGCGACGGCCGGGCTGGCGGCGACGCTCATCATCATGCCGATGGCGATGAGCAGCCCGACCGCGGCCAGCGTCCAGCGATCGACCGTCCACCACCAGCGGCCGAGGATGCTGCGATCGGTGCGGGCGAAGGTCGTCATGACGCCCTCCGCCGGCGGTCGCCGCCGTCGAGCGTCAGCACCAGCTTGCGGAACGCGTCGCCGCGCTCTTCGAAATTGGCGAATTGATCGAACGAGGCGCAGGCCGGCGACAGCAGCACCACGGCGCCGGGGCGGCGGTCGGCCTGCGCCTGGGCATGTGCGGCGGCGACGGCGCGATCGAGCGTGCCGCATTCGGTTGCCGGCACGCGGCCATGAAGCGTGCGCGCGAATTCGGCCGAGGCTTCGCCGATGAGATAGGCGTGCGCGATGCGCCCGAAGTAGGACTCGAGGCTCGCGATGCCGCCTTCCTTGGGCTTGCCGCCCAGGATCCAGTAGATCGGCTCGTAGCAGGCGAGCGCCTTGGCGGCGGCGTCGGCGTTGGTGGCCTTGCTGTCGTTGACGTAGCGCACGCCTTCGATGGTCGCGATCAGCTCCTGGCGATGGGCGAGGCCGGGATAGGTCTTCAGGCCCTCGAGAATGGCCTGGCGGCCGAGGCCCAGCGCGCGGGCCGCGGCATAGGCCGCGGCCGCGTTCTGCCAGTTGTGCGCGCCGGGCAGCGTGGCGACCGCTGTCAGATCGAGCACGGCCTCGGCCTTGCCCTCGAGATCGTCCACGAGCTTGCCGCCGGCGCCCGACACCCCGCCTGGGGCCGGCCCGCTCGAGGCGATCGCGATCACGCGCGGGCCCTTGCGCGCCGCGAGGCGGCCGGCGACGGCCCGGCAGGTCTCGTCGTCGATGCCGATGATGGCCGTGTCGCCCGCGTCTTGGCGCTGGAAAAGGCGCTCCTTGGCCGCGACATAGCCGGCCATGTCGCCATGCCGGTCGATATGGTCGGGCGTGATGTTGAGCAGCACCGCGACCGTCGGCTTGAGCGAGGGCGTGATCTCGAGCTGGTAGGAAGAGAGCTCCAGCACGTAGATGCCGGCCGCGCCGAGCGCGGGCAGGGCCAGAGCCGGCATGCCGATATTGCCGCCGACCGCCACCTGGCGCCCCGCCGAGGCGAGGATGTGGCCCGCAAGCGCGGTGGTGGTGGATTTGCCGTTGGTGCCGGTGATGGCGAGGACGCGGGCGGCACCCTGCGCGCGCAGCAGCAGTTCGACATCGCCGATGATGAGCGTGCCTGCCGCCTTGGCGTTGGCCGCCACGGGATGGGGCTTGGGATGGGCGTGCGGGACGCCGGGGCTCAAGACCAGGCAGTCCGGTCGGCGCCAGTCGCAGGCAGCGAGATCGACCGGCTCGATGCCTTCGTTCGCAAGCCGGGCGCGCTGCGCCGGCGCATCGTCCCAGGCCCAGACCACGGCGCCGCTGGCCTTGAGCGCCTTGGCCGCGACCAGCCCCGACTTGCCGAGGCCGAACACGGCGACGACACGGCCGGCCACGCCAGGGATGCGGATGAGGTCGTTCACCGGCGCCCCCTCATCGCAGCTTCAGTGTGGAGAGCCCGACCAGCGCCAGGATCGAGGCAATGATCCAGAAGCGGATCACGATGGTGGGCTCGGCCCAGCCCTTCTTCTCGAAGTGATGGTGCAGCGGCGCCATGCGGAAGACGCGCTTGCCGGTGAGCTTGAAGGACACGACCTGCACGATGACCGAGGCGGTTTCGAGCACGAACAAGCCGCCGACGATGGCGAGCACCAGCTCTTGCTTGATCACCACGCTGACCGCGCCGAGCGCGCCGCCCATCGAGAGCGAGCCGGTGTCGCCCATGAACACCATGGCCGGCGGGGCGTTGAACCAGAGGAATCCCAAGCTGGCGCCGACCAGTGCGGCGCAGAACACGGCCAGCTCGCCCGAGCCCGCGACGAAATGGAGTTGGAGGTAATTGGCGAAAACGGCATTGCCGACGAGATAGGCGATGAGCGCGAAGCATCCCGAGGCGATCATCACCGGCACGATGGCAAGCCCGTCGAGCCCGTCCGTCAGGTTGACGGCGTTCGATGCCCCGACCATCACGAATACGGCGAAGGGGACGAACAGCCAGCCGAGCTGGATCAGGATGTCCTTGAAGAAGGGCACGGTCAGGCCGGTCGAAAGCGGCTGCGGCGTGAGCCGCATGACGGCCACGGCCGCGATCGTGCCGACCGCGATCTGGGCCAGAAGCTTCAAGCGGCCCGGCAGGCCTCTGCTGCCGCGCTTGGTGAGCTTCAGATAGTCGTCGCCGAAACCGACCAGGCCGAAACCGACAGTGACGAACAGCACGACCCAGACATAGCCGTTGGCGAGATTGGCCCAGAGCAGCGTGGAGATGGCGACGGCCAGCAGAATCAGCACGCCACCCATGGTGGGCGTGCCCTTCTTGGTGAGCAGGTGCGATTCCGGCCCATCGGTGCGGATCGGCTGGCCCAAGGGCTGCTTGCTCTTGAGCCAGGCGATCACCCGCGGTCCCAGCACGAAGCTGACCACGAGCGCCGTCATCACTGCGCCGCCGCTGCGGAAAGTGAGGTAGCGGAACAGATTGAAGATCGCGATCTCGTCGGCGAGCGGCGCGAGCAGGTTGTAAAGCATCGCCTGATCCCCGCCTCAGTTGCCGTTGGCCGCGCGCGGCAGGGGCGCCGGTTCGCCCATGGCCTTGATCGCGTCGACGATCGGTCCCATGCGCGTGCCGAGCGATCCCTTGACCAGCACCACGTCGCCGGGCCTGAGCGCTGCCAGCACGGCGGGGATCATCTCGGCGCTGGCCTCGTGGTGAGCGGCGCGCAGGCTCGCGGGCAGGGCCGCGTCCAGGTTCGCCATGAGCGGGCCGACGGTGAAGACGAGATCGGCCTTGGCCTCGATCAGATCGGGTGCCAAGCCGGCATGGAGCGCCGGCCCTTGCGCGCCCAGTTCGCGCATGTCGCCCAGCACGGCGATGCGCCGGCCGCCGTTCCTGGGGCTGGTCCGGGCCAGCACGCCGAAGGCGGCGCGCATGGCGGCGGGGCTCGCGTTGTAGCTCTCGTCGATCAGCTCGACGCTGCCGCCCCCGCGCTGGGCCGGCAGCGCCACGGTGGTGCGCGCCCCCCGGCCCTTGGGCGGCGTGACACGGGCGAAGGCGGCCGCGGCCTCGCCGACATCCGCCCCCACGGCCTTCACGGCTGCCAGCACGGCCAAGCTGTTCATGACCCAGTGCAGGCCGGGCGCGCCGAGGCAATAGTCGAAGCGCTCGCCCTCGATCGAGGCGCTGACGGCGCTCGAGGTGGCGTAGAGCGAGCAGTCGAGGAGCCGCGCGGCCGCTGCTGCATGCCGGCCGAAGCCGAGGATGCGGGTCAGGCCCCGCCGGCGCGCATGGGCGGCCAGCCGCTCGAACTGCGAATTGTCGCGGTTGAGGATCGCGATACCATCGGCGTCCATGCCCTCGAAGATCTCCGCCTTGGCGTCGGCAACCGCCTCGAGCGAGGCGAAGAACTCCATGTGCGCGGGCTCGATCGCGGTGATGATCGCGACGTGCGGGCGCGCCAGGCGCGACAAGGGCCCCAGCTCGCCCGCATGGTTCATGCCGAGCTCGAACACGCCATAGACCGTGCCGGGCGGCATGCGTGCCAGCGTCAGCGGCACGCCCCACTGGTTGTTGAAGCTGCCGACCGAGGCGAAGGTGGCGGCCTGGATGCCCAGCACGGTCTTGAGCGCTTCCTTGGTGCCGGTCTTGCCGACGCTGCCGGTGACGCCGATGCGTTTGGCACCCGAGCGTTCGCGCGCGGCGATGCCGAGGCGCTCCAGCCCCTGGAGCGTGTCGGCCACCATCAGGAGCGGCGCGTCGGCCGCCAGGCCCTCGGGCCGGCGATGGGCGAGTGTCGCCGCCGCGCCTTTGGCGAGCGCCGCGGCGATATAGTCGTGCCCGTCGAACTGCGGCCCCTTGAGCGCCACGAACAGGTCGCCCGCCTCGATCGTGCGGCTGTCGATCGACACGCCGGCCGCGGTCCAGCCGGCATCGCCCTGGAGCGCGCCGCTGGTCGCAGCGGCCGCCTCGGCCGCACGCCACAGCACGGGCTTCGGCACGCCGCTCATGCCGCACCTCCCGAGGGCCGCGCACCCAGTTCCGCCACCGCGTCCCGCGCCACCTCGGCATCGTCGAAAGGATAGGTCACGCCCGCGACGATCTGGCCCGTCTCGTGGCCCTTGCCCGCGATCACCAGGAGATCGTCGGCCTTAAGCCCGGCGATGGCGGCGCGGATCGCCTCGCGCCGGTCGCCGATTTCCCGCGCGCGGCGGCAGGCGGCCAGGATCTCGGCGCGGATCGCGGCCGGATCCTCGCTGCGCGGGTTGTCGTCCGTGACGATGACCTGATCGGCCAGCTCTTCGGCGATGCGGCCCATCTCGGGCCGCTTGGCGCGATCGCGGTCGCCGCCGCAGCCGAACACCACCACCAGCCGACCGGTTGCCAGCGGCCTAAGCTCGGTCAGGATGGTCTTGAGCGCTTCGGGTTTGTGCGAGTAGTCGACGAAGATCGGCGCGCCCGCGGGATGGCGCGCGACCAGCTCGATGCGCCCGCGCACGCCGCTCACGCGGGCGAGCTCGGCGGCCGCGCGCGAGGGGCTGGCGCCGCAGGCGATCGCCAGGCCCAGTGCGGCCAGCGCGTTGTGCGCTTGGAAGGCGCCCGCCACCGGGAAGAGCAGCTCCATCGGCTGGCCGAATACCGAAAGAGCGAGGCGCTGGCCTTCGGCTTCGGATACGCGCGAGCGCAAGGTCAGCTCCTTGCCGGCGGCGCCATAGGCGATGACGGCGATGCCGCGGCGCCGGCAGATCTCCGCCAACGGCTCGAAATGATCGCTGTCGGCATTGAGCACGGCCGTGCCGCTCGCGGGCAGCAGCGTTTCGAACAGCCGCGCCTTGGCGCGGAAATAGCGCTCCATCGTGCCGTGATAGTCGAGATGCTCGTGGGTAAGGTTGGTGAAGGCCGCGGCCTTGAGCCGGACGCCGTCGAGCCGGAACTGATCGATCCCGTGACTCGACGCCTCCATGACGAGGTGATCGATGCCGTCCTGCGCCAGCTCGGCCAGGATGCGATGCAGCTCGATCGGATCGGGCGTGGTCAAGGCACCGTCGCGGTCGTGTCCTGGCGCCACGATGCCGAGCGTGCCGAGACTGCCGGCGCGCAAGCCCATGAGCGTCCAGAGTTGGCGGGTGAAGTGAGCGACCGAGGTCTTGCCGCTGGTGCCCGTGACGGCCGCGATCTCCTTCGGCTGCCGGCGATAGAAGCGCGCCGCCATGAACGCCAGGCGCCGGCGCGGATTGTCGTCGAAGATGACGGGCGTGCGGCCGATGCTGGCGGGCAGCTCCGTGTCGTAGGGCGCCAGGATCGCGGCGGCACCCCGGGCCAGCGCGTCGGCGATGAAGGTGCGGCCGTCGGCGCGCGTGCCCGGCAGGGCCGCGAACAGGAAGCCCGGCTCGACGCGGCGCGAATCGGCACTCAAGCCCTTGATCTCGATTTCCGCCGCCGTCACGTCCGCCTTCCGTTCCTCCAGTAGCTCTCTGAGCCGCACTTGGCTCTTCTCCGTCCTATTCGGTGCCGCGCGCCGCGACCAGCAGCGCGTTGTCGTCGGACGGCGCCTGTTGCTGCGGCTCGATGCCGAGCAGCGGCGCCATGCGTTGCACGATGCGCCCGACTGCCGGGGCCGCGACCCAGCCGCCGGTGGCGTAGCCGGAGGACTGCGCGTTCGGCTTGGGATCGTCGATCATCGCCAGCACCACGTAGCGGGGCGCGTTGATCGGGAAGGCCCCCACGAAGGAAGCCATGCGCGCATCGGCGACATAGCCGCGGCTGCCGAGCTTGTCGGCCGTGCCGGTCTTGCCGCCGACGAGATAGCCGGGCACGTCGGCCTTCTTGCCGGTGCCGCGCTCGACCACCAGGCGCATGAGCTTGCGGATCTCGACCGAGGTTTCGGGCTTGATCACGCGATCGCCGTCGGCGACCTGATCGGCGTTGCGCTTGATGAGCGTGGCCGGCCGCATGATGCCGCCATTGACCAGCGCCGCGATCCCCGCCGCCAGATGCAACGGGCTCACCGCGATGCCATGACCGTAAGCGATGGTCATGGTGTTGATCGGTCGCCATTCGCTCGGGAACATCGGCAGGCCGGTTTCCGGCAGCTCGATCGACGCGCGGCGCAGCATGCCGACGCTGTCGAGGAAGCGCTTCTGCCGCTCGGTGCCCATGCGCTCGGCGATCAGGGCGGCGCCGATGTTGGAGGAATACATGATGACTTCCGACACCGTGAGCGGCCGGTTCTCGGGGTGATAGTCGGAGATGGTGAACCCCCCGATGCGCAGCGGCCGGCTCGCGTCCACGCTGTCGTCGATCCCGATCGCGCCGGAATCGAGCGCCGCCGCCACGTCGAACATTTTGAAGGTCGAGCCCATCTCGTAGATGCCGAGCGTGGCCCGGTTGAAACGCTGGTCCGGCGACGCCGTGCCGGCTTCGCGCGGATCGAAATCCGGCAGCGACACCATCGCCAGCACTTCGCCGGTATCGACATCGAGCACCAGCCCGGCGCCGCCGATGGCCGAGAAATCGTCGATTGCCCGCCTGATCTCGTCGCGCAGGATGTTCTGGATCCGCACGTCGAGCGAAAGCTGCACCGGCTGGCCGCTCTTCAGCACGTCGTCGAACGATTCCTCGATGCCGGCGAGGCCCTTGTTGTCGATGTCGGTGAAGCCGACGACATGCGCCGTCAGCGCGCCTTGCGGATAGACGCGCCGCTCCTCGCGCTGGAAATAGAGACCGGGAATGCCGAGCCGGTTCACCGCATATTGCTGGCGCGGCGTGAGGTCGCGCTTGATCCAGACGAAGCGGCTCTGGGCACCGAGCTTGGCGGCGATCTCGGCCTGGCTCAGGTCGGGCAGCACGCCCACCAGCTTCTGCGCGGTCCCGGCCGGGTCGCTCACCTGCTGAGGATCGGCGTAGAGCGAGGCGGTGGGGAGGCTGGTGGCGAGCAACACGCCGTTGCGGTCGAGGACGTCGGCGCGCTGGACGCCGAGGTCCTTGGTGGGCAGCGCAGCGATGTCGCGCTCGCCGCCGGCGTCCCACACGCCGACCTCGAGCAGCCTGAGCGCGATGGCGAGGAAGGCGACGAGAAACAGGCCGCCGCCCAGGAGCAGGCGCGTATGGCCCGTCTCGAGCGCGCGCTTGCGCTCGCCATCGAGCTCGAGCAGGTCCTCGAAGCGCGGCGGCCGGGGGTCGGCAAGCTGCGGCCCGCAAGGATGGCGCGACGGGCGCGGCATCTTCATGGCTGGCCCTCCGCGATGCTGGCCGCGATCAGGGCACCCAACGGATCGTCGCCACCGGGGGCCTGGATCATCGGCGTCGCGGGCGCGCCAGCCGGCGGCGCCTCGTCGCCGTCGGCGAGATCGGCTGGAACCGCGTCGAACGACGCCAGATCGGCCGTGGTCAGGCTCACGGGCGTCAGGCCTGTCGGGGCGGCGCCGGCGCTGTCGCCCGATGCGGGGTCGAACGCAAGCGCATCGGCTGCGGCCAGATCGATTGTCGCGGGATTGGCGGCGGCCGCGAGGCCAGCCGGGGTCGGCAGGGCCGGATCGAAACGAGGCGCCGGCACGGCCACGTCGAGCCTGGCGGGGAGGGCAGCGAAGTTCTGCATCTGTCTGGCCGCGACCGGCGCCAGGCCCAGATAGCGGCGATTGAGATCCGAGAGCCGGCCGGGCTCGTTGAGATAGCTCCACTCGGCCTTGAGCACGCGGATCTGCTCCTGCGCGCGCTGGATATCCCGGTTGGTCCGGCCGAGTTGGTGCTCGAGCTCCTGCACGGCGAACTTGATCTGGAACATGCAGAAGCCGGCGGCCAGAACGACGATGAGCCAGATCGGCAGCGACAGGCGGTTCATCACCGGACCTCCTGCTCGCCCGCTGCGGCCGGCTCCCAAGCGGGAGCCGCGGTCCGCTCGGCCGCGCGCAGGCGCGCCGAACGGGCGCGCGGATTGCGGGCGGTCTCGGCCGCCTCGGGCTTGACCACCTCGGGGGCCAGGATGCGGAAGCTGGGCTCGCGCAGGCGTCCCGCGGCTTCGGGCATATGGCGCGAGGCGCGGGGCGTGCGGCCGGCCCGCTCGCGGAAGAACCGCTTCACTTCGCGGTCCTCCAACGAGTGGAAGGAGACGACGGCGAGCCGGCCGCCCGCCTTGAGGAGCGCTTCAGCCGAGACGAGGCCGCGGCGAAGCTCGCCCAGCTCGTCGTTCACGGCGATGCGCAAGGCTTGAAACGTGCGCGTGGCGGGATCGATGCCATCGTGCGAGCGCGCGCCCGCGGCGCGCCGGACGATTTCGGCCAGCGCCAGCGTGCGGGTGATGGGCGCCTGCCGGCGCGCCGTCACGATGGCCTGCGCGATTGAGCGCGCACGGCGTTCCTCGCCATAGCGGAAGATGAGATCGGCCAACTCGCTCTCCGGCATGGTGTTGACGAGATCGGCGGCGGTTGGGCCGCCGCCCCCCATGCGCATGTCGAGCGGCCCGTCGAAGCGGAAGGAGAAGCCGCGCTCGGGCCGGTCGAGCTGCATCGAGGAGACGCCAAGATCGAACGCAATGCCGTCGGCCCGCCTCAGCCCTTTGGCGGCGAGCAGATCGCGCATCTCGCCGAAGCGGCCCTCGACGGCGTGCAAGCGGCCGGGGAAGTCGCGGGCCAGCGCCTGCGCAATGGCGATCGCGTCGGGGTCGCGGTCGATCGCCCAGACGGTGCATCGGGCGGCGGCCAGAAGGGCCCGCGTATAGCCGCCGGCGCCGAAGGTGCCGTCGACATAGATGCCGCCGTCCTTGGGGGCGAGCGCGACCAGCACCGCATCCAGCAGGACGGGAACGTGACCGCCGCGCGCCGTTTCGCGAGAGGGGGCGCTCATGAGCCGCTCCCGCTGTGGCCGGCGCGCAAGGTGCGGCCCTTTTCGAGCGCGCGCTTGCGCGCCTCCGCCTTGTGGCGATCGAGGGCGCCAGGCTCCCAGATCTCGAAATGCTGGCCGCGGCCGACGAAGGCCGCCGTCTCCGTGATGCCGGCATGCTGCGCCAGGATTTCGGGCAGCATGATGCGCCCTTCGCCGTCGAAAGCGAGCTGCTTGGCGTCCGAAAACAGCGTCAGCGCCAGATCGTCGTGCTCGTCGGAAAAGAGATCGACGTTGGCAAGCTTGGCGTTGATGTCGGCCATCCAATCCATGCCGGCGCACTGAACCGCCGGAAACTTGAAGGAGGGCAGGGCCACGATGCCGTGAAAACTCTGTCCGGCGAGCGCAGCGCGAAAGGGCGCCGGGACCGAGACGCGGCCCTTGCGATCGACTTTGTTCACGAAGGTGTCGATGAACAGCGCCATCGGCCTTCCGCCTCTTGCCCCCTCCTGGCCGGCCGCGCGTGGCCGGAAGCCCCGATCTCAAAGGGCTCTGCGGGCGCCGCATGGGCGCGCGACCGCCGGTTATGGGATAACATGGGATAATATGGGCGTCAATGGGATTGGGTAGTAAAAATCTGGATTTTCGAGGCATTTACGGGCCGTTAACCATGCTTTGCCGGGACCTCGCAAGCAGATCCGCCGATCGAGGAACATATTCCTTGCTAACCATTGCGGCAGAATTTTGTTCTTTATTTGTTCCAAAGGCGATTACTTGGGGCATCCCCGCAAAAGCCGCGTCGTGAAGACGTCGCTCCGCGATGGGAGAAAGAGGCGCCAGACGGCCGGTAAGCCGGGTTCTGTTCCGCCGGGTCTCCCCGACGGCGATGGCCATTCATCTGGGACGTCCGTTACCGGACGCCTCGCGCGACCGACCCGGGCGGCGGTCCGAAAACCGACCCAGCTTATGATTTTACATGGAAAATCAAAAGCCTGCCGCCCCTACTTGGTCTTGCTCCCGGTGGGGTTTGCCCTGCCACGACCGTTACCGGCCGCGCGGTGCGCTCTTACCGCACCTTTTCACCCTTACCCACCCCGCATGCGCGGAATCGGCGGTATCTTTTCTGTGGCACTGTCCCTGGGGTCGCCCCCGCCGGGCGTTACCCGGCACCGTGTCTCCGTGGAGTCCGGACTTTCCTCCCCCGGCGGCGGTGACGCCGGCCGAAGGCAGCCATCTGGCCGTCTGGCGTCGCAGAGGTAAGCATCCTGAGGCCCTGCGTCAATCGAAGAGGTTGCCGATCGAAGGGCTTAGCAGGGGCGAGCGCGCCCGAGCACGGGCGCGGCCGGTCGGCTCTCAGCCGATCTGATCCAGCAGATCGGCGAGAAGCCCGGCCGTCTGGGCGTCGGGCTCGCCATCCAGGCGGGCCGGCCGAAAGTGGCGCTGGAAGGCGGTCAGCACCAAACGGGTCGGCTCATCGAGCACGCCGCTTGCCGGAACCGCGTAGCCGAAGCGCCCCAACGCTTCCTGCAACTCCTTGATCGACCATTGTTTTCCGGCGGCTTCAGGCCGTGGCCACAGGCCGATCCCGGCACGCGCGAGCCGGGCCCAATCGAACCGCTCGCCCGGATCCTGCTTGCGCGCCGGCGCCACGTCGGAGTGGCCCAGCACCCGGCAGGCCGGTATGGGGTGGCGGGCCAGTACCTCGCGGGCCAGCGTTTCGAGCGCGGCCATCTGCGGCTCAGGGAAGGGGCGGTAGCCGAATTCGTGGCCGGGATTGGCGAGCTCGATGCCGATGGAGCGGGCATTGACGTCGCGCGCCCCCGCCCAACAGCTGACGCCCGCATGCCAGGCCCGCCGCTCCTCGGGCACCAGCCGCCAAACCTGCCCGCTCTCCTCGATCAGGTAATGCGCGCTGACCTTGGCCTTGGGATCGCACAGCCGGTCGAGCGCGGCGGCGGCGCTTCGCATCCCCGTGTAGTGGAGAAGGAGGATATCGACCGGCTGGCCCACCGGCCGGGAATCGTGATTGGGCGAAGGACGCTCCCGCATCGCCATCGATCTTCGCGTCTTCGTCATCAGAGCCCGCCCTTGGTCGAGGGCTCGACCACCGCCGGCCGCCGGATCACGCAGATGCCGACGCCTAGCAGCGTCGCCGCCCCGCCCACCGCCATCGGCCAGGTCAGCGGTTCGTTCAGGAACAGGATGCCGGAGAGGACGCCGAACAGCGGCACCAGCAGCGTGAAAGGCATGACCTGATTGACGGGGAAACGTCGCATCATCCGGTACCAGATGCCGTAGCCGACCAGCGTCACCAGGATCGCCTGAAATCCGATCACCGCCCAGAGGCCCCCGTCGCGCCAGGGCACGGTCCCGAGCGGGTTTCCCTCGGTCAGGAAGGCGACAATCAGAAGTTGAGGAAAAGCCAAGGCGGCGATCCAGCCGTTCAGGCCCAGCACGTCCACGGATTCGCCCAGCCGCTTGATCTGAATATTGGCGAAGGCCCACACACAGGCGGCGGCGACGACGAGCCCCAGGGGCCCGAGTCCGCCCTCGAAACGCGGCTCGCCCGCGATCAGCGCCACGCCGGCGAACGCGATCGCCATGCCGGCCGTTCGCCGCCAGCCGATCTTGTCCTTGAAGAACACCGCGGCGAGCAGGGCGGCGAACGGCACCTGAAGCTGAATCGCAATCGCGGCCGTGGCGGCGTCGATATGCTTCAGGCCCGTGAACATCAAACTGAAGTGCAGCAGGCCCAGCGTCGCCGACAGCGCCAAGAGCCCGCGCCAGCGCGGCGGGCGCTTGATGAAAGGCAGCAGCAGCAGCGCCACCACCAGGAAGCGCAGCGCCACGAAGGTGAAAGGCGGCATCAGCGCCAGGCCCCATTTCACCACCACGAAATTGAAACCCCAGATCAGCATGACGGCCAGGATTCCCGCCAGATCGAGCGGAGTCATGACCGCCTCCAACGGGATGTCTGCGACACCTTGCAACCGTGGCTGCCGCCGTAGGCGCGCGGCTTCGTGGCAGCGACCGATATCACGCCGCCAACCCGGTCATCAGGCAAGGCTGCGCTCCTTGGCGATTTGATCGTAGGCCGCGTTGATGCGCGCCATTTTCTGCGTGGCGAGATCGACGAACTCCTTCGGCATGCCCTTCGCGATCAGCCGGTCGGGGTGGGTCTCGCGGATGAGCCGGCGCCAGGCCGACTTGATCTCGGCATCGCTTGCCGCGCGCGTCACGCCCAGGATCGCATAGGGATCGGATTCGCTCGGTCCCAGATGCAACTGGCGAATGCGCTCGAAGTCGGTCTCGGCGAAACCGAAGATATGGGCAACGCGCTTGAGAAAGGTCTCCTCTTCGCCGCTGACCTTGCCATCGGCCTTGGCGATGTGGAACAGGCCGTCGATCAGCTCTTCCAGCACTTTCGACCGACGCGGGAACATCCGGGCGATCTGGCGGGCATAAGGCTCGAAGCCGTGGGCGTCCCTGCGCGCCTGGTCGAACAGCCGGCCGACATATTTCAGCTCGTCGGGCGGGACCTGGAACACCTCCCGGAAGGCGGTGATCTCCTCGCGGGTGACGCGGCCGTCGGCCTTGGCCATCTTGGCTCCCAGCACGATGACGGCGATGGTGAAGGCGATCTGGCGCGTAGCGGCACGCTCGTCGCTCGGACCGGGCTCCTCCGCGCCCGTCACGCGGTCCTGCTCGAGATTGGCCTCGCGCAGCATGTCGACGGCATGGCCGGCGACCGCGCCCAGGAGCGCGCCGAACGGCCCGCCGAGCGCGAAACCGGCGGCCCCACCGAGGATCTTGCCCCAGATGCTCATCGATTTGCGGCTATCGGTTGATCGGGAAAGACGCGAGGGAGACGCCCGCTGCGCGAAAAATCCAAGGCTGCCAGTTTAGCCAACTCGGCCGGCCGGAGCCAGAGCGGGCGGCGCGAAAGCGATGCGATCGGGGTTGGCGGCGCTCCTCGCGCTTGGTGCGAAGGGGAACGCGGTGCGACAATGGCGCCTCGCCGTCAGGGCAGGGCGGCCGTGGGGGAAACGAAGCCGGGACGTAAGTCAAGGATGAAGCGGTCCAAGCCTCGAGCGACGGCGACCGGGCGGGCGATAGCGCGCGACCGTGCCGGCGATCTCGTCGGCGCCGAGCCCGACCTTCGCCGGGCGATGGCCGCCAATCCCGACGCCGCTGCGGTCACCGAGCTCGACCTTGCAACCGGCGCCGGTGCTGCGGCACGAGAACGGGCATGAGAGCGGAAGGCGAGGCGCAAGAGCACCGGCCCGGGCGCGAGCGGTCCCAGCGCGAGCAGGAGCTGCGCGCGCGGCTGGAGCGCGATCCCGGCGACGCCGAGGCGCTCAACGAGCTGGGCGTGGCCTGCTTCGAGGCCGGGCGGCGACGCGAGGCGGCCGATCTGTTCGAGCGCGCCATGGCGCTGGATCCGCGCGATGCCGTCTTCCGCTGCAATCTCGGCAATGCGCTGGCCGTCACGGGGCGCCCCGAGGCGGCCATCGCTCACTATCGCAAGGCGATCCTTGCCGATCCGCGGCTGGCGCAGGCGCATTTCCTGCTCGGCAACGCGCTGCGCGATCTCGGCCGCGACGAGGAGGCGGCGGCGGCTTACGGCCTCGCCATCGGCCTCGATCCGCGTCTGGCGGCAGCCGAGCGCCAGCTCGCCGCCGTCTGCCGCCGCCTCGGCCGCAAGGAGGCGGCCATCGCCGCCTATCGGCGCGCGCTCGCGATCGAGCCCGACCGTCCGACGATCCGTTTCAATCTCGGCAATTTGCTGCGCGAGCAAGGCAGCCTGGAAGAGGCCGCCGCCTGCTATCGCGAAGCCCTGCGCCTGCAGCCCGGCCTTGCCGCCGCGGCCTGCAACCTCGGCCAGGTGCTCGAGGCGCAAGGGCGGCTGGACGAGGCCGAGATGCACTATCGCCGTGCGCTCGCCGCCGACGGCCGCCTCGTCGAGGCAGCCCGTAATCTCGCCGGCCTGCTCGAACGTCGGGGAAAGAACAAGGCAGCGATCGGAGCCTACGAGGCGCTGACAGCGCTGGCGGCCGACGACGCCGGGGCGTGGACCGCGCTGGGGCGCCTCCGGCAGCGCGATCGCCAGCCGATACCGGCGCTGGCCGCCTTCCGCCGCGCCCTCGATCTGGCGCCGACCGATGTGCGCACGCTGGTGGCGCTGATGCCCACGCTCGTCGCGCTCGACCGGCCCGACGAGGCGATCGCGGCAGGCAAGCGCGCGCTGGCACTGGCACCCGGGCACGGGCCGGCCGCGGTAGGGCTCTTGGGTGTGCTGCAATCGGCCTGCCGCTGGCAGGAGGCCGCATCCCTGGCCGCGCTGGTGGACCGCCTCACCGACGCGGCGCTGATCGAAGGTGCTGTGCCGGATCAGACGCCCGGCGACTTCCTCGCCCATTCGACGGACGGGGCCAAGCTGCGCCGGATCGCGGCCGCCTGGAGCCGGGCCGCGGCGGCGCGGGTGGCTCATGCGATGCTGCGCCGTCGTGCGCTCGACCGCGATCCCGAGCGCCGGCTTCGCGTGGCCTATCTTTCGGCCGACGCCCATGACCGTGCCGCCGGCCCTCTGCTGCGCGCGCTGTTTCGCCAGCACGACCGCCGGCGCGTCGAGGTCTTCGGCTTCCTGCGCGGGTTCGAGAGCGATAGCGACGAGCGCGCGGGAATCGCGGCCGACGCCGACCGTTTCGTCGATCTGAGCGACCTCCGGCCCGAGATCGCGGCGCAGCGCATCGCCGACGAGGCCGTCGACATTCTGGTGGATCTCGACGGCCACGGGGCGACGGGCGCGATGGAGATCCTGGCGCTGCGGCCGGCGGCGCTGCAGGTGGCATGGCCGGGCTTTCCCGGCACGACCGGCGCCGATTATGTCGACTACGTCCTCGCCGACGCCGTGACGGCGCCGGCGGCCGACGCGGCGCTGTGGCGCGAGGCGATCTGCCGCCTGCCGCATGGCCATCGGCCGCTCGCCGGCGAGCCGACCGTGGCCGAACAGCCTGCCTCGCGCGCCGGGGCCGGGTTGCCGGAGGACGCGCCGGTGCTGGCCTGCTTCAACGACAGCGACAAGATCGAGCCGGCGATGTTCCGGCTCTGGATGGAGCTGCTGGGGGCCTTGCCCGGCGCCGTGCTGTGGCTGTTGTCGGGCGGCGGGCCGATGGAGGCGGAGTTGAAGCGCCAGGCCGCGGCGCGGGGCGTCGCACCCGAGCGCCTGCATTTCGCCCCGGTCGCGGCAAGCCCTGAGCATCGGCGGCGTCTGATGCTGGCCGACCTCGTGCTCGATACCCATCCCTGCAACGGCCCCGCCGCAACCGGCGATGCGCTCTCTGTCGGGGTCCCGGTGGTGACGCTGCGCGGCAACCATTGCGCCAGCCGCATGTCGGCGAGCCTGCTCGAAGGTGTCGGCGTGCCGGAGCTGATCGCCGCCGATCTCGAAGGCTATCGTCGCATCGTGCTGCGCTATGCGCGGGATGAGGTGGCGCTGGCCGGGCTCAAGGACCGGCTGCGCGCGGCGAGAAAGACCGCGCCGCTGTTCGACCTTGCCCGCTTTGCCCGCACGCTCGAGCGCGCCTACCGGGCGATGTGGCGGGCCCATCTCGCCGGCCGCGCGCCCGAGGCGCTCGACATCGCCGAGGAGGGCGCTTCAGCGGGCGGGCCCGGGGCGATAGCCGGGTGAAGAGCGCGGGCTGGGGCGCGTCGGCGCGAAGCCGAGGCGCCGCGCCGGCCGCGGCTCGGGCATATTTCTGAAAAAGTAACCTCAATTCTTTCTTAACCGCCGCTGTTGTGAAGTCCGTCTTGCGAGGGTGCGCGAAACGCGACCCCATGGGGCTCGGCACAGAGGGACACCGGAACGATGAGCGACATCGAGCAACTGCAGCGGCGCGTCGAAGCGGCGGAGCGTCGCTTCGGCATGATGGGCGAGCAGCAGGGCAAGTACAGCGCCCGCCTGATTCAGCTGATGGACCGCATCGAGCAGCGCGCCGCCGAGCGCGAGCGCGAGCTCGATCGCCACATCGGCGAGATGCAGCGCCTGAAGCGCGACCACGAGCAGGTCAAGACGATGCTGCACGCGCTCCTGGCGGCGATCGAGGCCGGCGGCGGCGACGCGCTGATGGCGGCGCTGCACGAGATGGATCGCAAGGCCAGCGCGCTCGTGGGCGAAAGCCCCGCAGCCGAGATGTCGGCGGCGCAAGCGGCTGCGATGCTGGCACCGGCCGAGAAGACCGTGGCTGCCGGCGAGATGTTCCAGGGCCATTTCGAGGACGTCACGCCCGAGACGCTGGCGGCCGAGGAAGCGGCGGAGAACGAAGCCGCGGCGGAGGATCGGGTGGCGACGGATGTGCAGGCCGGGACGGGCGACACCGAAGCGGGCGGCGCGCCATCGGCCTCGCCGGTCGCCCATATCATTCAGCGCATCGGCCAGATGACGCGCGATCTGGCGGATCAGCCCCAGGCCGCGGCGCCGGCGTTGGCAGCCCGCCCGCAGGTCCGCCACGTCCAGGTGACGCTGCATCGGGCGGCGTCCTAACTCCCTTACGTCCGGCAGAGAGGGCTCGAGGGGGTCGGCTGCCGAGCCGGCCCCCTCCTTGTTCCGGCTCTTTTTCCGGTCGCCCATTGCCCGTCATCGAGCTTCCCGCTGGCATTGGAGAGTGCATCCGCTAGACTCCCTGGAACCTGGGGAGCGGCTGCCGGACGGCCGATCCGGGATTCTGCGCCGGGTTGGCGGGGTGGCCCGGCGCAGCTAAAGGATCCATGCTGGCCTTCACCGGCATGGCGTGGGATGCAAGACGGGGGCTCATGGCTGAGAATTCATCGAGACCGATCGCGGCCGATCGGATGGGAGTCGGTCGCCCGGACCAGACGGCGATCCGGCCGGGTTCGGAGCAGCACAAGCAGCTCTTCTGCCGCATGCTGCTGGATACGCACGATCCCTACCGGCCGGCGGTGATCCCCTGGCCCAAGCTGGATGACGCCGCCTTCGCGCGCCTCACGGGCCTGCCGGTCTGGAACATGGCGGTCAGGGTCGAGGGCACGGCCGCGATGGCGGTCGGGACCTATGCGGGAACCCTGCGCGATCCGCTGCTGCGCGAGGCGGTGACGCTCGACGCCAGAGAGGAGGCCCGGCACAAGGAGGTGCTGAGCTGTCTGATCGCCTTTTACGGGATCGCGCTCGAGCCCGAGCCGGACTATCCCAAGCCCGCCGATCCGGAGCTGGCTTTCCTGCGGACCGGCTATGGCGAATGCCTGGACAGCTTCTTCGCCTTCGGGCTGTTCGAGATCGCGCGGCGCTCCGGCTTCTTTCCGAGCGAGCTGGTCGAGACCTTCGAGCCGGTGATCCAGGAGGAGTGTCGGCATATCCTGTTCTTCGTGAACTGGCTGGCCTGGCATCGCCGTCAGCTTCCCTGGCCTCGGCGTGTCCTGTTCGACCTGCGCTGCGCGCTCGTGTTCTTGGGCCGCGTCAAGGAGCGCATCAAGACCGCCAAGGGCGTCGGCGGCCAGAAGAACTTCACCGCCACCAGCAGCAAGGCGATCCAGACCGACCTCAAGCCGCGCGATCTTTTCGAGCTCTGCCTCGCCGAGAACGACCGCCGCATGGCGCGCTACGACGCACGCCTGACCCGCCCGCGCCTCGTGCCGGCGCTGGTGAAGATCGCGCTCAAATTCATGCCGGCGCGAGGGGCAGCCACCGCATAGGCGCTGACGCCCGCCGCTGCCTTCGTTAAACTCGCGTCCTTTCGGGCAGCCTAGCCGGGACAACCGGCACCGTGGCGCCGAGTATTCGGGGTTGGATGCCGAGGCTTCCTACCCCCTCATCCGCGTCGGGGCTTCGCCCCTCCTTTTCCTCTCCCCTCCCGAAATCGGGAGGGGAGAGATGTAGGTGAGGGGGAGGGCGCCGCGGGGCTCATCGTTGAACACGACTATTCATCGGGCGGGAGAAAAACATGGCGGATGGCGGAGCCGGCGGGGCGCGCTGGCAGTTCTGGATCGATCGCGGCGGCACCTTCACCGATATCGTCGCGCGTCGGCCCGACGGCCGCCTGATCACGCACAAGCTCTTGTCCGAGAACCCCGAGCGCTATCGCGACGCCGCGATCCAGGGCATCCGCGAACTCCTGGGCTTAGGCGCCGGCGAGCCGATCCCGGCCGACGCCATCGCCGCCGTCAAGATGGGCACCACGGTCGGCACCAATGCGCTTCTGGAGCGCAAGGGCGACCGGACGCTCCTGGTCGTGACCAAGGGCTTCGCCGACGCGCTCCGGATCGGCTACCAGAACCGCCCCGACATCTTCGCCCGCCATATCGAGCTGCCCGAGCTGCTCTATGAGCGCGTGCTCGAGGTCGAGGAGCGCGTCACCGCCGAGGGCGAGGTGCTGGTGCCGCTCGATCTCGCCCGCGCACGGGCCGGGCTCGAGGCCGCCTATGCCGACGGCATCCGTGCCGTGGCGATCCTGCTGATGCACGGCTATCGCCACATCGCGCACGAGCGCGAGCTGGCCGAGGTCGCCGAGGCCGCGGGCTTCACGCAAGTCTCGGTCAGCCATCGGGTGAGCCCGCTCATGAAGCTCGTGGGCCGCGGCGACACCACGGTGGTGGACGCCTATCTCTCGCCGCTGCTCCGCCGCTATATCGACCAAGTGGCCTCGGAGCTCGGCGGCGCGCGGCTCATGTTCATGCAGTCGAACGGCGGCCTCACCGACGCGAAGCTGTTCCAGGGCAAGGATTGCATCCTGTCGGGGCCGGCCGGCGGGATCGTCGGCGCGGTCGAGACCTCGCGCCAAGCGGGCTTCGACCACATCATCGGCTTCGACATGGGCGGCACCTCGACCGACGTGTCGCACTATGCGGGCGAATACGAGCGCGCCTTCGAGACGCTGGTGGCGGGCGTGCGCATGCGCGCCCCCATGATGCAGATCCACACGGTCGCGGCCGGCGGCGGCTCGATCCTCTTCTTCGACGGCGCGCGGCTCCGCGTCGGGCCGGAGTCGGCCGGTGCGGATCCCGGTCCCGCCTGCTACCGGCGCGGCGGGCCGCTCACCGTCACCGACTGCAACGTGATGCTGGGCAAGCTGCAGCCCGACTTCTTCCCGCGCATCTTCGGGCCCGAGGGCGACCAGCCGCTCGATGCCGAGGTGGTGCGGTGGAAGTTCGCCGAGATGGCGGAGCGCATCGCCGATGCGACCGGCAATCGCCGCACGCCCGAGGAAGTGGCCGAGGGCTTCCTCACCATCGCGGTCGAGAACATGGCCAACGCCATCAAGGAGATCTCGATCCAGCGCGGCTACGACGTGACGCGCTACACGCTCTGCTGCTTCGGCGGCGCCGGCGGCCAGCATGCCTGCCTCGTCGCCGACGCGCTCGGCATGACGCGCATCTTCGTCCACCCCATGGCGGGCGTGCTCTCGGCCTACGGCATGGGGCTCGCGGACGTGCGCACCATGCGCGAGGCGGCGGTCGAGGCGAAGCTCGATGCGGCCGCGGTGGCCGAGGCGCTCGATCGGCTCGCGGGCCTCGAGGCCGACGCGCGCGCCGAGATGCACGCGCAAGGCCTCGCCGACGCGGCGCTGACGGCGGTCCGGCGCGTCCATCTTCGCTACGAGGGCACCGACGCGCCGCTGATCGTGACGCTGCCGGAGAGCGTTCCACCCCCACCCCAACCCTCCCCCGTCAAGGGGGAGGGGGAAGAATTTTCATCCCCTCCCTCCTTGAGGGGGAGGGTGAGGGAGGGGGGTGATGCATCAGCCGCGCTCATCGCCGAGATCGTCGCGCGCTTCGAGGGGGCGCACCGCCAGCGCTACGGCTTCATCGTGCCCGGCAAGGGTCACATCTTGGAGGCGGTGTCGGTCGAGGTGATCGGCAAGACCGAGAGCGTCGAAGACCTGGCCATCGAGCCGGCGGCGCTCCAGGCGGCCCCACGGCCCCGCGCGCGCGTCCTCATGCGCGCCGCCGGCCTCGCGCACGACACGCCGCTCTATGATCGCGCCGATCTCAAGCCCGGCGACCGCGTGACCGGCCCCGCCATCATCGTCGAGCCGACCGGCACCAACGCGATCGAGCCCGGCTGGGAGGCGCGGCTGACCCCGCGCGGCCATCTGGTGCTGGAGCGCGTCGTGGCCTTGAAGCGCACCGCCGCGGTCGGCACCGAGGTCGATCCGGTCATGCTCGAGGTCTTCAACAACCTCTTCATGTCGATCGCCGAACAGATGGGCTCGACGCTCGAGAAGACCAGCTACTCGGTCAACATCAAGGAGCGGCTCGACTTCTCCTGCGCCATCTTCGACGCGCAAGGCCAGCTCATCGCCAACGCGCCGCACATGCCGGTGCATCTGGGCTCGATGGGCGAGAGCATCCGCACCGTGATCCGCAGCCGCGCGGGCCGGATGCAGCCGGGCGACGTCTATGTGTTGAACGCGCCCTATAACGGCGGCACGCACCTGCCCGACGTGACGGTGATCACGCCGGTGTTCGAGCGGGAAGCGGACGCCTCATCCTTCGAGACGCCCCTTTCAGGGGCTCCTCAGGATGAGGCGAACTCAAAGAGCCGGCCTCACCCTGAGGAGGCGCCGCAGGCGCCGTCTCGAAGGGCGAGGCCGGAAGAAAACCGCGTCCTCTTCTATGTCGCGAGCCGCGGGCATCACGCCGACATCGGCGGCATCACGCCGGGCTCCATGCCGCCCGACAGCAAGACGGTCGAGGAGGAGGGCGTCCTCATCGACGATTTCACCCTGGTCGATCGCGGCCGCTTCCGCGAGGCGGAGCTGCGGGCGCTCCTGGCCTCGGGGCCCTATCCCGCGCGCAACCCCGACCAGAACGTGGCCGACCTCAGGGCGCAGATCGCGGCCAACGAGAAGGGCGTGCAGGAGCTCCGGCGCATGGTGGCCCAGTACGGGCTCGACGTGGTCTGGGCCTATATGGGGCACGTCCAGGACAACGCCGAGGAGCAGGTGCGCCGCGTCATCTCGGTGCTGAAGGACGGCAGCTTCACCTATCCGCTCGACGACGGCAGCAAGATCGCGGTCTCGATCAAGATCGACCATGCCAACCGGTCGGCGCGGATCGACTTCAGCGGCACGAGCCCGCAGGTCGCGACCAACTTCAACGCGCCCGCGGCCGTGTGCAAGGCCGCGGTGCTCTACGTCTTCCGCACGCTGGTCGACGACGACATCCCGATGAACGAGGGCTGCCTCAAGCCGCTCGAGGTGATCATCCCCGAGGGCTCGATGCTGAACCCGCGCTACCCGGCCGCGGTGGTGGCGGGCAATGTCGAGACCTCGCAATACGTGACCGACGCGCTCTACGGCGCGCTCGGCGTGATGGGGGCCGCGCAGGGCACGATGAACAACTTCACCTTCGGCAATGCGCGCTACCAGTATTACGAGACCATCTGCGGCGGCTCGGGCGCTGGCCCCGATTTCGACGGCACCGACGCGGTCCACACCCACATGACCAACTCGCGCCTGACCGACCCCGAGGTGCTGGAGTGGCGCTTCCCGGTGCTGGTCGAGAGCTTCGCCATCCGGCGCGGCTCGGGCGGCAAGGGGCGGCACCGCGGCGGCGACGGCGTCGTGCGCCGCATCCGCTTCCGCGAGGCCATGACGGCCGCGATCCTCTCGGGCCATCGCAAGGTGCCGCCCTATGGCATGGCGGGCGGCGAGCCGGGGGCGGTCGGGAAGAACTACGTGATCCGCGCCGACGGCACGCGCGTCGAGCTCGGCTCGACCGACAGGATCGAGATGAACCCGGGCGACCTCTTCGTGATCGAGACGCCGGGCGGCGGCGGCTACGGCAAAGCGGCGGAGGCGAAGAGGGCGGCGGAGTAGGAAATAGCCTTCTCCCGTTGCGGTCACTTGCCGTCATCCCGGAACGGCGAAGCCGTTATCCGGGGTCCATGCCGAGGTCAGCGCGCTGCTGCGAGCGTTTTCCGGAGGCATGGATCCCGGATCTCGGCGCGTCGCGCCTCGTCCGGGATGACCGGCTGGGCGCCGGTCACTTATCGAACACCGTCAGCTTCGCGCCCTCGGGCGCCACGATGATCGCGATGAGCTTGGCGGGCTCGGTCTGGCTCGCGTTCTCGCTGACGAGATGCCGGGAGCCGGGCGGCTCGAAGAAGCTCTCGCCGGCGCGATAGACGCGCGCCTCGCCGCCGCTCACCTGCGAGCGGATGGCGCCCTCGATCACATAGGCCATGACCGAGCCCGCATGGTGATGGGCCGCCGACTTGCCGCCGGGGCCGTATTCGACCAGCACCGCGGTGAGGCGGTTGCCGGGCAGGTTGGGCAGCGCCTCGCTCATGACGGGCGTGATCTTCGCCTCTCCGCCGGTGACCGTGCCGGCGAGCAGGTCTGGCGCCACGGCGAGCAGGAGGCCGCCCGCGAAGGCGAGGGCGAGGGGAAGTCGGGAGAGAAGAATCTTCATGGAGCTTGCCTCTGACACATCATTGAGTCGCCCCCGCGAAGGCGGGGGCCCATGAACACGGACTGAGCCACTCTGTCCACGACGGTGGTCTTGGATCCCGGGCCTGCGCGCTTCGCGCTCCGCCCGGGATGACAATGAAGAGTTAGAACCAGCGGCGATCTCGTCGGCTTCACCCGTTCCGGCCCGCGACCTCCGGCACCGAGCGGAAGGAGATCGCGAGCCGGTTCCAACCGTTGATCGTCACGATCACCATCGTCAGGTCGACCAGCTCCCGGTCGGAGAACTGGCGGCGCGCTTCTTCGTAGACCGCGTCGGGGACGTGGCCGTCGGCCACGAGCGTCACGGCTTCGGTCCAGGCCAGCGCCGCACGCTCGCGGTCGCTGTAGAGCGGCGTCTCGCGCCAGGCATCGAGCAAATAGAGCCGCTCCTCGGTCTCGCCCTCCTTGCGGGCGTCGCGCGTGTGCATCGCGATGCAGAAGGCGCAGCCATTGATCTGCGAGGCGCGGGTCTTCACCAGCTCCTGCAGCGAGGGCTCGATGCTGCATGTGTCGATATAGCCCTGGAGGCCCAGCATCGCCTTGTAGGCGCCGGGTGCGACCGCCGAGGGGCTCAGTCTCGCTTCCATCTGCGTTGTTCCTTCCGGTGCTCTCGCCTTGGTCTTCGCGCGTCGGGTTCGCGCGGCGTCGATCGCGGATTCGGCGCTTGCCGTGCCGCGACGCGGCAAGTGATATTCCCGCATTGGCCCATTCGACAGGGCCAAGAACGGAAAATCCGACTAGGCCATGGCCGAGCGCGAAAACGGCTTGAATTTCAGAACCCTGCGTCTCGACCGGCGGAGCGCAGCACCGCTCTACCGCCAGCTCTACGAGCGCATCCGCCAAGCGATCCTGACAGGCAATTTGGCGCCGGGGGCGCGACTGCCCTCCACGCGCAGCCTGGCAAGCCAGCTCGCCACCGCGCGCGGCACGGTCGAACTCGCCTATGCCATGCTCGCGAGCGAAGGCTATGTCGAAGGCCGCTCGGCCGCCGGCACGGTGGTGGCGCCGACGCTCGATACAAAGCGCCCGCCGCCGCGCGGCCGTCGCCCGGCTGAGCCCCATCGCACGGATGCCGCGGCCGAGATGTCGCCGCCGCTGCCCTTCCAGATGGGGCTGCCGGCGCTCGACGTCTTTCCGCGCAAGCTCTGGTCGCGGCTCGTGGCGCGACGCGCGCGCGGCCTGTCGAGCGCGGCGCTCGCCTATCAGGACGCGGCCGGCTATCGGCCCTTGCGCGAGGCGATCGTCAATTATCTCGCGATCGCGCGGGGGCTCGTCTGCAGCAGCGATCAGGTCCTCATCACTGCCGGCTATCAGGGCGCGCTCGCGCTTGTCACGCGCGTTCTGCTCAAGCCCGGCGATCCGGTCTGGTTCGAGGACCCGGGCTACTATCGCGGGCGCGAAGCGCTTGCGCTTGCCGGCGCCTCCATCGTGCCCGTGCCCGTCGACGCCGAGGGCATCGACGTCGAGGAAGGCAGACGGCGCGCGCCCTGGGCGCGGCTCGCCGTGGTGACGCCGACCCATCAGGCGCCGCTGGGATCCACCCTCTCGCTCACGCGCCGCTTGGCGCTGCTGTGGTGGGCGGCGTCGGCGGGTGCCTGGGTGGTCGAGGACGACTACGACAGCGAGTTCCGCTATCAGGGCCGTCCCCTGCCGGCGCTCAAGAGCCTCGACGAGGAAGCGCGCGTTTTCTATGTCGGGACATTCAGCAAGACGCTGATACCGGGGCTGCGGCTGGGCTACCTCGTCGTGCCCGCGGCCGAGATCGACCGCTTCGCGCATGCCGCCTCGCTGCTGATGCCGGCCCAGGCGCTGCTCGATCAGATGGTCGTGGCCGATTTCATGATCGAGGGCCATTTCGCCCGCCACATCAAGCGCATGCGCCAGCTCTATGCGGAGCGCCGGGCGGCCCTGGCGCAAGCGCTCGAAGCGAGGCTCGGCGACCGCTTGCGGCTCGAACTTCAGGGCGGCGGCATGCATCTGATCGCCTGGCTGGACGAACGGATGAGCGATGTGGCGCTGGCCGAACGCGGCCGCGCCAAAGGTCTGGTGCTGCATCCGCTCTCGGCGCAACTGATCGAGGCGCGCTATCCGCCCGCGGTGGGCGTGAGCTTCACCAACCTGCCGGTCGAGAACGCCGTCCGCGAAGTCGAGCGGCTTGCGGCCCTGTTCGACGAGATGGGCTAGCCGGGTGGGATGCTCTGCCGCCGATCGCGCCGCAGGGACGAACGTGCTTCGACACCGCCGCAGCCGCGCGGGGCCGCTTCGATGCGACCATTCGGCCCTTGGCGACCCGTTAGCGGTTTGTTGAGGGTTCACGCCCCAAGGTCGAGGGCTTGCCGTGCGGCAGGCTTCTGCCTTCTGCCATCCCCTTGTCTTTTACGCGAATTCGATCCATTTCCCGGATATCGAGAGCCTCCCCGCGATGATCATTCAGCCTGCGCTCGAGAAGGGGCCGCCGTCGGATCGGCTTCAGAGTTCGGTCAAGGCCGGCCATGTGATCGCGGTCTCGGGCTCGACCGCGACCGGCATCCTCAAGAGCGATGCCGAGGATGTGCGGATCGGCGCCATCGTCCGCATGCCTACACCCTGGTCCGACGTGTTCGGCATGGTCGTCAGCCTCCGGGTGGAGAACGCGCTGCCCGAGGCGTCGATCGCCGAAAAGAAGCTCGCGGAAATTCAGCTGCTGGGCGAGACGTTGCATGGCGGCGAAGCTGCCGCGCGCGGCTTCCAGCGCGGCGTCTCCGTCCATCCCGGGCTGGGGGCGGACATCTACGCCGCCTCGCGCGAGGAACTCGAGCTCGTCTATGCCCGGCCCAAGGCGGCCAATGTGCGGATCGGCACGATCCACCAGGACTCCACGCTTCCGGCCTTCGTCGCCACCGACGAGCTGCTCGGCAAGCATTTCGCCATTCTGGGCGTGACCGGGTCGGGCAAGTCCTGCGCCGTGGCGCTCATCCTGCGCGCCGTGCTCGACCAGAATCCGGGCGGCCATGTGGTGCTGCTCGACGCCCACAACGAATATTCGGCCGCCTTCGGCGACCGCGCCGAGCTCGTCAATCCCACGAACCTGCAGCTTCCCTACTGGCTGCTCACCTTCGAGGAGATCGCCTCCGTCTTCGCGAGCCGCACGGGACCCAGCGTGGAGGCGGAGCACGCCGTGCTCAAGGCGGCGATCATCGAGGCCAAGCGCAAATATGGCGGGCCCGAGAAGGAGTCCGACTACATCACCGTGGACACGCCGGTCCCCTACCGGCTCTCCGACGTGCTGCGCGCCATCGACGCGGCCATGGGCAGGCTCGAGAAGCCGGAGCACAGCACGGCCTATCTCCGGCTCAAGTCGCGCATCGAGGCGCTCAGCAACGACCGGCGCTTCTCCTTCATGTTCTCCGGCATGGTGGTCAAGGACAACATGGTGGAGATCCTGTCGCGCATCCTGCGCATCCCGGTCGAGCGCAAGCCCATCACCATCATCGACATATCGGGAATTCCTTCCGAGATCGCCGACGCGGTGGTCTCGGTGCTCTGCCACACGCTGTTCGACTTCGCGCTGTGGAGCGACCGGAGCAAGGCGCTGCCGATCCTGCTCGTCTGCGAGGAGGCGCACCGCTACGTGCCGCGCGACGACGACCAGGCCCATGGGCCCGCGCGCAAGGTGATCGCCACGATCGCGCGCGAGGGCCGCAAATATGGCGTGGGTCTCTGTCTCGTGAGCCAGCGCCCGTCGGAGCTGTCGGCGAACATTCTGTCGCAGTGCAACACCATGTTCGCGCTGCGCATGAACAACGAGCGCGATTGCAGCTTCGTGCGCAACGCCCTGCCCGATTCGGCGATCGGGCTCCTGAGCGCGCTGCCGGCCCTGCGCATGCGCGAGGCCATCGCGGTCGGCGAGGGCGTCACCATGCCGATGCGGCTCTGCTTCGACGAGCTCGATCCGGGCTCCCGGCCGATGAACGGCACGCCGGCCTTCTCCCGCGCCTGGGCCGAGGATGGCGCCACCCGGGAATTCATCAGCGAGACGGTGGAGCGCTGGCGCCGGCAGGTGCGCGACTGAGCCGGCAAGCCCGCGCCGGCTGGCGCCTCGGTCCGCCTCCCACTGTTGCGCCGATTGCGCCCACGGCGCCGCTTCGGCCATGATCGCGGCAGGGGGCGCTTTCATGTCGACGATCTCAAGCCGTGCGCGTCACCCCCCTCCCTGACCCTCCCCCGCAAGGGGGGAGGGATATGAGGTCTCGATAAATTCTCCCTCCCCCTCGACGGGGGAGGGTTGGGGTGGGGGTGGGCCGCGCACGAACGATCGCCGCAAGACGCCCCGTATCAACGCGTTCGCGGTGCCGGCTTGTTGCAGCAGTTCATCGACCTCGTCGGGTCGCTCGGGATCCTCGGCACCGGCTTCGTGCTCCTGGTCGCCTTCCTGGCCGGCATCCTGCGCGGCTATACCGGCTTCGGCTTCGCGCTGGCGGCCGTGCCGGCGCTCACCCTGATCCTCGATCCCGCCGACATCGTGCCGGCCATCACGATCATCGCGCTCCTTGGCGGGATGCAGCTCCTCTTCAGGGTGTGGCGCCAGGCGGACTGGCATTCGACCTGGCTGCTGCTCGCGGGCGCCATCGCCGGCTTGCCGCTCGGCATCGCCATGCTGCGCTGGCTGCCGGCCGATCTCATGCGCGCCTTCATCGGTCTGATCGTGCTGGGTGCGGTGCTGCTGCTGTGGCGGGGCCTCACGATCAGCCATGCGCCCTCCAAGGCGATGCGACTGGGCTTGGGCGCGATCTCGGGGCTCCTCAACGGCTCGACCTCGATGGGCGGGCCGCCGGTCATCATCTTCTTCCTGGCCTCGCCGGCGGGAGCGGCCGCCGGCCGCGCCTCGCTCCTGATCTATTTCTTCTTCCTGTCGCTGGCCACGCTCGGCAGCACCGCCGTGGGCGGGCTGCTGACACTCCGGGCGGTGCTGCTGAGCCTCCTGATGCTGCCCGCCATGTCGCTCGGCAACGGCGTCGGCGATCGGCTGTTCGTCAAGTCCTCGGCCCAGACCTACCGCCGCGTGGCGCTGGTCTTTCTCGCCGCCGTCGCCGCGATCGCCGTCGCCCGCGCGCTCTACGGATTAATTGCGAGTGCATAGCTGCGGCGCCAAGAATCGAACCTCGTGCTGAGCTTGTCGAAGCATGAGGTTCGAGAGCCGCGCGTCGGCGCTCGTCCTTCGACAGGCTCAGGACGAGGGCGTTTTATAGCCCCAGCAGCCGCCGGGTGTGGCGTGCGATCACCAGCTCCTCGTCGGTCGGCACCACATAGGCCGCCATGCGCGAGCCGGGCCGGCTGATGAGGGGGCCGCCCTTGGCGTTGGCCGCCTCGTCGAGATCGAGCCCGAGCCAGGCGAGATCGCGGCAGACCCGCGCGCGGACGGGCGCGGCGTTCTCGCCGATACCGCCGGTGAAGGCGAAGGCGTCGAGCCCGCCCATGGCGGCGGCCAGCGAGCCCGCGTGGCGGACGATCGCATAGCAATATTGCTCGATTGCGGCCTGCGCGCGCGGATCGGGGCTCTCGAGCAGGGTTCTCATGTCGGCGCTGAGGCCCGAGAGGCCGAGCAGGCCGCATTTGTTGTAGAGCAGGTCCTCGAGCGCCGCGAGCCCCATGCCCTCGGTGCGCATGAGATGCAGGATCGCGCCCGGATCGAGGCTGCCGATACGCGTGCCCATCACGAGCCCGTCGAGGGTCGAGAAGCCCATGGTGGTGGCGCAGCTCCGGCCGTCCTTGACCGCCGCCATGCTGGCGCCATTGCCGAGATGGGCGATGACGAGGTGTCGCGGCAGATCGCCGTCGCGAAGGGCCGCGATGCGCTCCGTGACGTACTCGTAGGAGAGGCCGTGGAAGCCGTAGCGCCTGAGACCCTTCGCCTCGAGCGCCGGCGGCAGTCCCAGCCGGCGTGCCGGCTCGGGCATGGTGGCGTGGAAGGCGGTGTCGAAGCAGGCCACCTGCGGCAGGTCTGGCTGCTGGCGCAGGAGAGCCCGGATCGCCGCGACATTGTGCGGCTGATGATGCGGCGCCAGCGGCTCCAGCGCCGCCAGCGCATCGAGGATCTCGGGCGTGATGCGGACGGGGCCCGAGAACCGGCTGCCGCCATGGACCACGCGATGGCCGGCGCCGGCAATGACGTCGGCGAGACCGCGCCGCGCGAGCCATTCCGGCAACAGCAGCAGCGCGTCGGCATGGGAGTGCAGGGCGGCCAGCTCGGCCGGCGCAGGTGGTTCGAGCGCCGCGGCATCGATCGACGAAGCGGCGGCTGACTTGGCGGAAAACGTAAGCGTGCGGCCGATGCCGGCGAACTGGCCGCGCGCGAGCGCCGTCGGCTCGCTGTCGCCCAGCGCATAGAGCGCGAACTTCAGGCTCGAGGAGCCTGCATTGATGACGAGGAGGCGACCTTCGGCGCTCATGCGTAGGATAAGCTCCTCGTCCTGAGCTTGTCGAAGGACGAGGAGCTTGTCAGCCGGTCAACCATGTGAAAAAGGCGATGGCCCCGATTGCACAGCTCTTCGCGACACGGCCTCTCCTCCCGCCTTCGCGAAGCCCGCTTCGGTGGGCTGTTGCAAATCGCTGATCCAAAAGGATCAGCGGGCGAAGCAAGGTCGACAGGCTCAAGATGAGGCCGTTGCACGCAACATCGGGACGAGCTCTCTTTACGCCACGGAGAGAGCCTTGTACTTGTCCAAGAGACGCACGGGCTTCTTGAGCGCGTCGCGGCGGAAAGGATCGCCCAGCTCCTGCGTCACCATCAGCTCGAGCACGGTCGGCTTGTTCGAGGCGATCGCGGTCTTGAGCGCATCGCCGACCTGGCCGGGCCCATCGACCTTGATGCCTTCCGCCCCCATCGCCTTGGCGATGGCGGCGAAGCTCGGATTCTTCAGGTTGGTGCCGACATAGCGGTCGGCGAAGAAATCGATCTGGTTTTTCTTCTCGGCACCCCACTGGCCGTTGTTGAAGACGACGGCCACGGCCGGAATGTTCTCGCGCACGCAGGTGAGCGTCTCCTGCAGGCTCATGCCCCAGGCTCCGTCGCCGACATAGGCCACCGCCGGGCGGTCGGGTGCTGCGACCTTGGCGCCGATCGCGGTCGGATAGGCGTAGCCGCAATTGCCGAAGCTCATGGCGGCGAAGAAGCTCCGGGGCTTCTCGAAGCGCAGGTAGCTGTTCGAGACCGAGCAGATGTTGCCGATGTCGGTCGTGACCATCGCGTTCTTCGGCATCGCCTTCTCGAGCTCGCGCAAGGCCCGGCGGGGTGCTATCGGCGAGCCGTCGGCCTGGCCCCAGCTGTTGAGCTCGGCCTCCCAGGCGTCCTTCTGCTTCTTGAGCTCGGTCATGCGCGCGTCCTTGTTGGCGTGCGCGGCGACCTTGCGATTGCCCTGCTGCAGGCGCTTCAGCATGTCGGCTGCGGCCGGCTTGGCGTCGCCGGCGACGCCGACGCTGATGGGCTTCACCAGCCCCAGCATGCGCGGGTTGCTGTCGACCTGGATGATTTTGGCGGTCTTGGGCCAATAGTCGATCCCGTGCTGCGGCAGGGTGCCGAACGGCCCGAGCCGGGTGCCGAGCGCCAGCACCACGTCGGCCTGGGCGATGAGCTTCATCGCCGCCTTGGAGCCCTGATAGCCCAAGGGCCCGCACATGAGGGGATGGCTCGCCGGGAAGGCGTCGTTGTGGAGGTAGGAGGTCACGACCGGCGCCGAGAGATATTCGGCCAGCGCCACCGCCTCGGCCTGGCCGTCCGACATGATCACCCCGCCGCCGGCGACGATGACGGGGAATTTTGCCTCGGCCAGCAGGCTCGCCGCCGCCTCGAGGCTCTGCTCGCCGCCGGCCGAGCGCTCGATGCGGATCGGCTTCGGGACGGTGACATCCACCTCGCCATAGAACATGTCGCGCGGGACGTTGAGCTGGGTGGGCCCGCGCTCCAGAAGCGCATAATCGAAGCAGCGCGAGGTCAGCTCCGCGAAGCGATCCTGGCGCGAGACATGGGCCTGGAACTTGGTGATCTTGGAGAAGATCGGGAGCTGCTCGGTCTCCTGGAAGCCACCGAGGCCGATAGTGTTGGATCCGGTCTCGGGCGTGATGACCACGACCGGCGAATGGGCCCAGTAGGCCGCGGCCACGGCCGTCACGAAATTGGTGATGCCGGGACCGTTCTGCGCGATGCACACACCCTGCTTGTTGAGAACGCGCGAATAGCCGTCGGCCATGTGCGCGGCCCCCTGCTCGTGGGCGACCGAGATGAAACGGATGCCGGCGGCGGGAAAGAGGTCGAGCGCGTCCATATAGGCCGAGCCGACGATACCGAACACGTCCTTCACGCCGTGGGCGACGAGCGTCTCGACGAAGGCTTCGCTGGCGGACATGCGGGTCATGGGTCTTGCCTCATCGGGTGGTTGGGTGGAGAAGGTCGGAGCCCTGCAGCAATTTCCGTTCGAGTTGAACATTCCATCGTCGCCCCTGCGAAAGCAGGGGCCCAGGGCGACTGCACGTCGCTTCCCCCTGGGTCCCCGCTTTCGCGGGGACGACGGAAGGAAGCGATTCAAGCCGAGCGAAACCCGCAGCAGCGCTGCTTCGCGAGCAGCGACGGACCTTCGGCTTCTGGCCCTGTCTTTACGCCGGCGAGCCGGCTCAAGGCTAGGGCCAGAGCACTCCATTTCCCGGTGCCAGCCCGCGTCTCAAGTCGCGGCAAGCTGCCGGCGAAGGATTTCGCCCAGAAGCTTCAAGCCCGGCTCGATCTTCTCCACGGGAATCGAGGAGAATCCCAGCCGGAAGAAGTTGCGCGGCGCACCTTCGGCGCGAAGGAAATGCCAGTCGCCGCGCTCGATCAGGATGCCTTGCTGCGCGGCCGCGGCCTCGAGCGCTCGCGCATCGAGCCCTGCCGGGCCTTCGATCCAATAAGCGGTGCCGCCCTGGGTCGGTTGCCAGCGGCATTCGGGCAGATGCTTGGCGAGCGCCTCGCCCATGGCCTTCCAGCGCTCCTTGAAGGTGTGGCTCAGGCGGCGCATGAGCGCGTCATGATGGCCGTCGGCGAGGAAGAGCGCGACAGTGCGCTGATTGTTGGCCGGGGGATGGCGCAGCATCAGGCGCCTCAGCGCGCGGGCCTCTCCGATGAAGCGCGCAGGTCCCACCATGTAGCCGAGACGCAGGCCCGGAGCGAGCGTCTTCGACAGGCTCGCCACGAAGATCACGCGGCCCGCGCGGTCGAGCGACTTCAGCGCCGGCGACGGCGTGCCCAGATGGTTGATCTCGCTCTCGTAGTCGTCCTCGACCACGACCAGGTCATGGCGCGCCGCCGCCTCCAGGAGGGCGCGCCGGCGCGCCAGCGACAAGGTGGCGGTGGTCGGGAACTGATGGCTCGGCGTGACATAGATGTAATCGCAACCGGCAAGCGCCTCGCTCACCACCACGCCCTCGCGGTCGACCGCCAGCGGGCTCACCCTGTCGGTGCGCAGGCTGAAGATGTTGCGCGCATCGGCATAGCCCGGATCCTCGATGCCGACGCGAACGCCGGCGTCCACCAGGAGGCTCGCGATCAGGTAGAGCGCCTGTTGCGCGCCGACCGTGACCAGGATCTCGTCGTTGCCGACGCGCACGCCGCGCCGCGGCAGGAGGCGCGTGCGGATCTGCTCGATCAGCAGCGGGTCGTCGTCGGTGAAGAGGTCGCGCGACCACTCGCGGACCGCGGCCCGGCCCAGCGCCTGTCGCGAGCAATCGCGCCAGGCGGCGATCGGAAAATGGCCCGGATCCACCTGTCCGTAGATAAAGGGATAGGGATAGTCCTGCCAATTGCGCGGCTTCTCGATGTTGCGCTGCACCGAAGGGCGGACACGAAAGTGCCCGGCCCAGTCGACGGCGCCCGCTGTCCCGGCCGAGTCCGATCCAGCGTCGCTGGCCCTTGGGCGGGGCGCCGCGGCGACGCGCCCGGCCAGCACGTCCGGCGCAACGAAATAACCGCTGCGCTGGCGGGCGACGAGAAAGCCTTCCTCCACAAGGTCCTGGTATGCGAGTGCGACGGTGTTGCGGGCGACGTTCAGCGTTTGCGCCATCTTGCGGCAGGAGGGCAACGGGCTGCCGACCGGGATCTGGCCGTCCAGGATGGCATCCACCAGCATCCGGCGCAGCTGCGCCTGCAAGGTGCTCTTGCCGTCGGGCTCGAGATGGAAGAGTTGGTCCCGCATTTACTTTCGGATCCGGGCCGCCGCGACATGGCCCGGCAAAAACGCCTTGACTGGCTCTATTTCACTAGTTGATTGTAACATTAGGATCAATTGGCGAAGAATCCCCAGCCTGTCGGCCGATTTCGGCCCCGGGCGCCGGTCACGCGGATGTCATCAATCCGACAAGGGCCGGCGCTAGAAGAAGCAGTCCCCGGGGCGGTTTCGAACGACGGACGCGACACAAGGGGACGCGCATGAAGGCTTCACATCACCAAGACAGGGAGCAACAGATGACTGGGAAGAAACCGGCTTCGCCGGCTGCACTGACGCTGGGCGCCGCCAAGCGCTTCGGCCGCCGCACGATGCTGAAGTACGCTGCCGCGGCGGGAGCCGTGACGGCGGTCGGCCCATGGCTCGTTAAGGATGCGTTCTCGTCCTCGGGTGAACTCAGCCTCCTCAATTGGTCGGACGAGATTCCTGATCCGGTGGTCCCGAACTTCGAGAAGAAGACCGGCATCAAGGTGACCTCGACGCCGTTCTCGCAGAACGAGGAGCAGATCAACAAGCTGCAGGCGACCGGCGGCGAAGGCTTCGACCTGTGCCAGCCGACGCGCGACCGCCAGCCGCAGTTCTTCGATCTCGATCTGGTGCAACCGCTAGACACCGCGAAGCTGACGAATTTCGGCAATCTCAACAAGTCCTTCCAGGATGGCACCAAGCTGTGGGAATGGGACGGCAAGCTGCACTGGGTGCCGCATGTCTGGGGTAGCGAGGCGATTTCCTGGCGCACGGACAAGACGACACTGGAGTACAAGACCCTCAGCTACGGCACGATGTGGGAGGACCAGTACAAGAGTGGCGTCCAGGGTCGTCCGCACTCGATGCTGCTCGGCATCGGCCTGTGGTGGGATCATACCGGCAAGCTTCCTTCCAACCGGATGCTCGACGCCTTCAAGGACGAGGAGACGTTCCGCAAGATCTACGATCAGATCATCAAGTTCGCCGTCGAGCACAAGCCCTGGATCAAGCAGTTCTGGGACAGCGCCGACAACACCAAGTCGGGCCTGATGGAGAACGGCGTGATCATCGGCCAGACCTGGGACGGCCCGGCGCTGAGCCTCAAGAAGGAGGGCAAGCCGGTGAGCTATATGGCGCCGCAGGAAGGTGCCATCGCCTGGACCGACGGCTGGGCCATGACGAAGGGTGCCAAGAACATCGAGCAGGCCTACGAGTGGATCAACTATGTCCACACGCCGGAAGCGGCCGCCGCCGCTGCGGAAGGCTCGGGGTACAACCCGGTCGTCAAGGGCGCGGACAACCTGCTCTCGGCCGAGGCCAAGAAGCTGTTCCAGGAAGCCTATCCGGAAAACGCGGTGGACCTGCTGTGGGACCGCCCGCCGGAGAGCTCGTGGCTGGGCGACCTGAAGCTGGAATACGCCGAGAAATTCAAGGCAGCCTGATCGTTCGAGCGATCCGGAAGAATGCGACATCCCGGCCCGAGCGGGCCGGGATGCCTGCATTGGGCTCCCGGATTCGGGGCCGGCGGCCGGCGCCCTGCCGTAGAACGCCTTCGCGAAAGGGCGCACCGACGTTTCCGGCATATGCGGGCCGTTTGTGGCGACGAGTGAGCGACCCGTTCGCGCCGGAATCCCCGTTGTCGGATTTCGGCGAGGGAACGCTGGGCTAGGGGGAAGTTGTTTTTCGATGAGTGCAGACGTCGAGCTCGATCACGTTACCGTCCGCTTCGGCAGCTTCACCGCGGTCAAGAGCGCGACCCTCAAGATCAACAACGGCGAGTTCTTCAGCTTCCTTGGGCCATCGGGCTGCGGCAAGACGACGATCCTGCGCACGATCTCGGGCTTTCTCGAACCGTCCGAGGGCGCGGTGCGCATCGGCGGGAAGGACATGCGCGGCATCGGTCCGAACAAGCGTCCGACCGCCCTCATCTTCCAGAACCTGGCGCTGTTCCCGCTCATGACCGTGGCCGAGAACATCGCCTACGGCCTCAGGGTGCGCGGCGCCTCCAAGGCCGAGCAGCGCGGTCGCGCCGAAGAGCTCCTTTCCCTGATCGCGCTGCCGGGCCAGGCCGACAAGAAGGTCAACGAGCTTTCCGGCGGTCAGCGGCAGCGCGTCGCTATCGCCCGGGCGCTGGCGGTCGAGCCGCAGGTGCTCCTGCTCGACGAGCCGCTCTCGGCCCTCGATCTCAAGCTGCGCCAGCACATGCGCAACGAACTCAGAAGCATTCAGCGGCGCGTCGGCATCACCTTCATCTATATTACGCACGATCAGGGCGAAGCGCTCACCATGTCGGACCGCATCGCCGTCATGAACGAGGGCGTGATCGAGCAGGTCGGCGACGGCAAGAGCGTCTATGACAGCCCGGCTACCAGCTTCGTCGCGTCTTTCGTCGGCGAGAACAATCCGTTCGCCGGCAAGGTGGCGGCAATCGAGAACGGAGAGGCCCTGATCGACACGCCGGTGGGCCGCTTGCGCGGGCGCAAGGGCGAGGGCGTCAGGGCCGGCGAGGAGGCCATCCTGTTCGTCCGGCCGGAGGCATTCAAGCTCGGCGTCGGCGCTGCCGAGACCACCCTGAAGGCGCCGGTGCTCAACGTGGCCTTCGAGGGCAATGTGAGCCACATCTTTCTCAAGGGACCGGCGAGAAAGGAGATCGTGGTCACGCTCGGACGCAGCGAGTCGCAACGCATGCCGGCCCAGGGGGAGACCGCGAGCATCCATTACGACCGGCAGGCCGGCCTGGTGCTGTCGGCAGGAAAACTCGCCAGTGATTGAGCAGACCGTAAAATTCCTGATTTTCGGCTCGCCCTTCATCGTCATCGCAGTCTTCTGGGCGATGGCGGCCGCCGAACGGCGCGTGGCCGGCGATCCCGGCGCCAGGAGCTTCCTCGAGCGCAACGGCCTTGCGATCTCGTCCTATCTGCTGATCGCGGTGGGCTTATGGGCGATCGTGATGATCGTCCTGCCGCAGCTCTACATGGTGGACTATTCGTTCCGCCCGAAGCTGTTTCCTCGGGACGTCGGTGGGCCGAAGGACCACTACACTCTGGAGAACTACAAGTACTTCATTTACGGCAGCACGGTTTCGACCGACCACTACAACACGCTGCACATCAAAGCTTTCTTCATGACCATCCTCGCCAGCATCGGCGTGACGGCGTTCAATTTCTCCATCTGCTATCCGCTGGCGTTCTATCTGGCGCAGGTGGCGAAGCCCGAGCGCCTGCGGCTCTTCATGCTGATGCTGATCGTGCCGTTCTGGGTCAACGAGATCCTGCGCGCCTTCGCGTTCCGCGTGATCTTCGGCACCTCGGGCCTGCTCAACAACCTGCTGCTCGGCCTCGGCGTGATCGATCAGCCGATCGATTTCATCGGCGCCGACATCGCGATGTACACGGGTCTTTCCTACGCCTATCTGCTGATGATGGTGTTCCCGCTCTATAACGCGATCGAGAGCCTCGACAAGAACCAGATCGAGGCCGCGCGCGACCTCGGCGCGCCCTGGTGGCACATTCATCTCTTCGTGGTCATGCCTTTCGCAAAACCCGGTATCGCGTCGGGCTGCACCATGGTGTTCATGTTGACCGCCGGTGCGCTGGCGGCGCCTTTGATTCTTGGCGGCCCGCAGACGCTCTGGTTCACGCCGATCGTCTATGACCGCTTCTATCAGGCGATGAACTGGGCGCAGGGCTCGGCCTACGCCTTCATCCTGCTCCTCACCTGCATCGTGTTCGTGCTGGCCGTCTTGCGCGTCTTCAGGGTGAGCCTCGGGGAGATCACGCGATGACGTCCCGGCTGGTCATGAAGGCGATGGTGGGATTCTATATCCTCCTTTTCTTCACCTATCTGTTCGGGCCTTTGGCGGTGATGGGCGTCACGGCGTTCAACACGCCGAACTATCCGCAGGCCTACCCGTTCGAAGGCTTCACGCTGAGCTGGTTCGCCGCGCTTGCGAACGACAAGGACCTGATGGACGGGCTCGTCAACTCCATCATCATCGGCATCGGCGTGGTCTGCCTGGCGGTGCCGGTGGGCCTCGCCGGTGCCATCGTGATGACGCAGATCTACTGGCGCGCGCGCGGGCTCTACTACCTGATCGTGGTGTCGCCGGTGCTGACGCCGGGCGTCATTCTCGGCATCTCGACCGTGATCTTCTGGCGCGACGTGACCAACTGGACCGGCGTCAAATTTCTCTATGACGGCTTCTTCCTGACCATCCTGGGCCAGTCCACCTTCATCTCGGCCTATGCCATGCTGGTGTTCCTGTCGCGCCTGCAGCGCTTCGATCGGGCGCAGGAGGAGGCGGCGCTCGATCTGGGCGCGACCTTCCCGCAGGTGTTCCGCCACATCCTGTTGCCGTTCTTAAGGCCGGCGGTGCTCTCGGCTTCGGTCTTGACGTTTCTCGCCTCGTTCGAGAACTACAACACCACCACCTTCGCCATCCTCGCCGACAAGACGCTCGTCACGGTGCTGGCGGGCCGCGTGCGCCAAGGCACGACGCCGAGCCTGTCGGCGCTCGCCGTCATCATTATCGCCATTACGCTGGTGGGCGCCATCGCCTACGAAGTCTTGCGCCGGCGCGAGGCAAGAAAGGCCGAGGCGGAGAAAGCGGCGGCGCTGGCAGCGGCGACGGCGTAGCGAGCGAGTGCTTTTTCATTACGCCCTCCCCTGGCGGGACAGGGCAATCGCATGTGGCTGCGGAGCGGATTTCCTCGCCCTTCGAGACGGGCCTTCGGCCCTCCGCGAGGCGTGAGGAAATCCGCGAGATTTCGTGAGACCCCCTCGTCCTGAGGAGGCCGCGAAG
>JBMONF010000030.1:0-4881 GCA_049323455.1 Pseudomonadota bacterium
AAGCTGGCGCCGAGCTCGTGGATGCCGGGCTCCGGCGACATCATGGCGCCATCGGTCACGATCGGCATCAGCCGAACCTCCCGCCGCGGAAGTACCGGTTGAATCGTTGATCGTCCTTCTCGATCGCGGGGCGGCCGAGGTCCTGCAGCTCGCGCCAAGGCACGATCAGCGGGCCGCCGTCGGGCATGCGCACGGCGCGGTCGTTGTAGGTCAGCATCAGGCCTTTCTCGTCGGGCGACGTCACCCACTTGCCGTCGCGGGCATAGGCGCGCGCGGTCTCGCGGGCGAGATAGTCCGGCGAGAGGCCGCCCAGCGTGTCGCGGGCGGCGGCGGGCTGATAGCCCTTCCCCTCGCCGATCAGCGTCTTCACCGCGGCGGCGCCGGCCATGACCTGCGCCGCGTCGATGCCGGGCTCCTTGGGCACGCGATAGCCGTCCTGGAACGTGTACTTGAATCCGACCAGGTCATCGAACGCCTTGGTCGCGGCGTCGCTCGAGGTCATGCCGCCGATCACGTATTTCGCGGCCAGCTTCTCCGCCTGCTCGCGAAAGTCGTTGAACACACTGATGGCGCCGTCCTGGCCGCCCATCGAGCCCGCCAGCGGCTTGAAGGCGTCCAGCACGTCCTTCTTGATCTGGCCGGCGCGCTCCGTGTTCTGGTCCTTCAGGATGTCGGGAAGCGACACGGCCGACAGGTCCGCCAGCACCTGCGCCGCGTCCGGCTTCACGCCGGAGCCGATCACGCGCACCACCGGCTGCACGTTCTTGGCCATCTGGCGATACACCTCGGGCCAATGGCTGCCCCACAGCTTGGCCTCGGCCTCAAGGCCCTGCACGATCGCGAGCGAGCCGCCGTTGAGCGCGGGGTTGTTGAGCTTGGCCGACAGCTGGTCGACATAAGCCTGCGGCACGATGCGGACCTTGTCGGGCGCGATGCCGAGCCGGGTCTGCTCCTGCCGCATCTTGTTGGCATACATGTCGGCATAGGCCGTGCGCATCTCCGGGCTGGCGTTCTTGTCCGCCATCTGCGCCGTGAACTGCTGATAGGTCTCCTTGCCGAAGTCGGTCCGGGCGATCAGGAAGCTGGCGGGATCGTCCTCCCGCGCCTGCGCGTTGGACGCGATGGCCTTGTCGAGGATGGCGAGCCGCTTCTGCTGGTCGATGAAGTGCTCGCCCGGCTGCGGGGTGTATTTTTCGCGCAGGCTCGCGAGATCGGACGGGGCGAGACCCGCAGTTGTGTGCACGTCGGAGCCGAGCTGCACATTGGCCTGATACTCGGCCCATTGCGCCTCGCCGTCGGCGGCGCCGTAGCTCATGATGAACTGCTCGCGGGAAAGCGGGTTCTTCACCTGCCCGGTTGCCAGCGCCTCCGCCGTGGCGTTCCTCACATTGACGTCGAAGCTCGCCTTGTTCTGGCTCTGCTGCAGGTCCCAAGCCTGATAGATCTTGTTGACGCGCGCGAGCGCGGCGGCCTGTACCTGCGGCCGGTTCTGGAGAGTCGGATCGTCCAGTATCTTCAGCATCACGTCGCCCTTGTTGAGGCGCGGCGTGCCGGCTTCCGATGCTGAAATCTCGCCCCGCCCGAACCACGAGGCCTCGCGCGCGCGGCGCATGACGAGGGCCTGATTGGTCTCGCCACCTGCCTTGTTGTACTGCAGGAACAGTTCCTTGGCCTTGCCGAGGTCCCCGGCACGGATCGCATCGCCGAGTCCGGCTTTGGCCCAGGCCTCGCCGGCGTTGAAGGTCAGCGATGCCAGCGCGGCACGCGTGCCCGGATCGAGATTGGGGTTGACGCTGTCGACGAACTTCGCAGCCTTGCCGATCTCGCGGTTGAAGCGCGCATTGGCCTCTTCCGGCGTGATCACCTCGTCGGGCGAACTCGCCCGGGTGCCGAATCCGACCGTGTGTTGCTTGACGTCCCAATAGGCCTTGGAGCGGTAGCCTTCCGTGCTCTTGATCGCGGAAATGAAGTTGGCCGGGATGTCCTCGACCACTTCCGGCTTCTGGCTGCCCGCCGGCGGCCGACCCATGGCCTGGTCGGCGATCGCGGCACCGGCGATCTGGTTGAGCGGACCCTTGAGATAGTTCTGGATAGCGACGCGCGAGCCGGCGTCGATCTTCTCTTCCTGCGACTTGTAGAAGTCGAAGGCCCGCTTGACGCTGCCGGGACTGGCGCCGTCGGGCGATGCGTCCGATGCGATCTGCTCGACGATGGCCTTGACGTTGCGGCCGCGGTTCTTCTGGACCTCGGCCTCGATCGCGGGGCCGTCATAGCCCTGGCCCTGGAACAGGTTGCGGATCTCGTTGTCGGAATTGCCGAGCGCGGTCTGCACCGTGACGTCGCCGGAAATCTCCGGCGCCGGCGACTGGCTCGCGAGCAGCACGGCGCGGCTGCCGTAGCTCTGCGCGGAATCGGCCGCAGTCCTGGCTTCCCACGTCTTGCGCTCGGCGGCTGCGTGGCGCGCCGCGCTCGACGCCGTGACGTCGACCAGGCGGCGCCCCTGGGCGTCGACGAGGCGCGTCGTGTAGGGATTGCCGCCCTGCCCCTTGGCCTCGTCGTGGATCTCGCGGATACGCTTGTCGAAGTCCGGCAGAGCGTCGATCGCAGCCTTGCCCTTCAGCGTCAGGAATTCGGCTTGCGCCTTCGAGGTCTGCTCGCTCTGCCAGGAATGCAGCTCGGCGGCGTGGGTCTGCCCGTCGATCTGCTCCTGCGTGGTCGCCAGCTGGAAGCCGACGTCGGAGGCTTTCTCGATCGCGCCGCCGAGCGTCTCCATGGCGCGCCCGATCGACGCGCCGAACGCGTCCGGTCGCGCGTCGATGCGCTCGCGCGCACCGGTCGAGCCCACGCCGGGATTGATGCCCGGTACCGAACTGTATTCGAGCGGATGCGAAGCCATCAGGATCCGAACATGGTTTGATACTTGCCCCAGTTGCCGCCGACCGAGGACGCGCTTGACAGCAGCGTGCCGGCGCCCTGAATCCAGCCCGCGGTCACGGCCTGCTCGGCCTCTGCCTTGTCGAGCTCGGACTGGGCCTCGTAGCTCGTCGCCTCGACCTGCCTTGCATAGGCGCGCTTGGCCGCATCGGAGCGGATCGTCAGCGCATCCAGCATGCCGAGCTCCTCCGTTCCGGCGCGCACGTCCACCGCCGAGCCGGTATTGACGTCGATGCCCGAGGCCCCCTGCGACGCCTTCTGGCTTGCGACCTGGGCGCGCGTCTTGAGGCCGCGGTTGAACGCGGCCGTATTGCCGGCCTGCATCTCGCGCACCGCATCGTCCTGCGCCAGCTGGGCGTTGTTGGCCGCCACCTGGCTGCGGTAGGACGCCGCTTCCGACTTCGCGTAGCCGGACTGCACGGCGCCGACCGCCTGCATGGCGCCGCCGGCCAGCCCCGCGATTCCGAGCGCAACCCCCATTACAGCTGATCCCATTCGCTGACGGTTTCGCATACGCTCGCCCGGCCCGGGGATGCGTCGCGCACCTTGCTGTAGGTCCGGAATAGCGCTCCGTTCGGACCGAACGGGCGCGCCTCGGACAATGTGAAACCCAGCACTTCGAGCAGGCGGCAGGCCTGCGTGTAGGACGCGGCAACGTGCCCCTCCAGCCGCAGCCGATGCGCCAGCATCTCGTCCACCGCGGCGCGCGCACAGCGGATGAACGACACCTTGGCCCGCTCCGCCGCCGGCGTCGTCATCAGGTAGGGCTCGCCGATATCGGCCAGCAGGGGCCCGCAGAGGCCGCTCATCGCAGCGAGTTCTCCATCAACGAAGTAAGACCTGCGCAGGATCGCGTCGCGGTAGGAGCGCCGGATCGCGAAGGCGGGATCCAGCCCAAGCGCCCGCACCTCATCCGCATCCCCGGCCCGCAGGTTGGCCGCGAGCCGGTAGATGTCGGCAACCTCGGATGCCCGCACCTCGACGAGACGCGCCGACGCTTCGCATGGCACTAGCGGTCGCCTAGCTGCACGTTCGGCATGAAGGCCAGGATGTTCATCGGCAGCGGCAACAATTGCTGCGCGCAGACCATGCCGGGCGCCGCCTCGAATCCGTTCCAGTTCTGCCAGTCGTCGGCGATCGGCGCGAAGGCATCGCCCGTGAACAGCGGCAGCGCCGCATCGGGGACGTTGGCGCGCGGATTCCATTGCAGGTCGACGAGGTTGTCCCACGGGACCTCCTCGAAAAAGTCGAGCGTGGAGGCCACCGGCTGGTTGGCACCGATCTGGATGCCGCGCGTCTTCTCCATGCGCACGTTCATGCCGGAGATCACCTTGCGCGAGCCCTGGATCGTGCCTACCTGCGGCACCTCCACCGGCATCGCCTGCAGCTGGGCCACGAACGGCAGGCCGACGACGATGCTGGAGGCGGGATTGGCCAGCGTAATCGACCCATTCTCGACCGTGACGGGATCGATCACGACGCCGTCGGCGAGGCCCGTCACCGTCATGCCCTCGAGATGGCCGAGGTTGGATATCTCCGTCACCGGCTGCGTCATGGTCCAGGTGCCGGCCGGCGCCGGGACCGGCAGCCGGTAAGGATCGTCAGGCATGACCTGCACGATCGGCACGGTCACCGCCGCAATCAGCGCCGTCGGGGACGACACGCTCGTCACCGTCGCCTGCCCTCCGCCGACGCGGATCACCGCGCCGACGTCATCTGCCGTGAACACGGGCGCGCTCGCATGAAACTCGACGTTCTGCGAGACGAGCAGCACCAGCGTGCCGCCGGCGCCGGTCGCATCCGTGATCTCGGCATAGGTCGAGGGCGAGTAGTTCTGGCCGGCGTTCACGATCGTGAAGCCCGTGATCGCGCCACCCGCCACGGTCAGCGTGATGATGCCGCCCGAGCCCTCGCCCGTGGGGTCGATGATCGTCACGACCGGCGCGG
>JBMONF010000031.1:0-4716 GCA_049323455.1 Pseudomonadota bacterium
GCCCCAGCTGGGGCAGCAGCAGGCCGCCGCGCCGGGCGCCCAGCACCAGCGCGGCGCCGACCGCGCCGATCAAGCTCAGGGCGGGCGTGCCCAACAGCAGCGAAACGACCAGCACCGGCAGCCCGCTCGGCTCCATGTGCAAGAACAGCGCCAGCGCCGGCGCCAGCAGCACCAACGGCAGGCCAGTCGCGAGCCAATGGGCGAGCAGCTTCGCCAGCACCACCAGCGGCAACGGTAGCGGACCCAGAGCCAGCAGCTCGAGGCTGCCGTCCTGAAAATCGTCGGCGAACAGCCGCTCCAGCGCGATCAACGAGGCGAGCAGTGCGACCACCCAGAGAATGCCCGCGCCCACGCGCGCCAAGAGCTCGGGCTCGGGCCCGAGACCGAAGGGAAACAGCACGGTCGCCAGCAAAAAGAAGGCGAGCGCGGTCGCGGCCTCCGAGCCCTGGCGCAGGATCAGGCGCAGATCGCGCCCGAGCACGGCCACGAAGGCGCCACGCCAGGTTGCCATTTGGTCAGGCTCCGCAGGCGACGAGCTCGCCCACCGGCAGGCGCAGCTCGTGCGTGGGATCAAGCGCGAGGCCGTCATGCGTCGCCACCACGGCGACGCCGCCTTGCGCGCGATGGGCGCGAATCGCGACGAGCAACCGCTCGGTGCCGTCGCTATCGAGGCTGGTCGAGGGCTCGTCGAGCAGCCACAGCGCGGCCGCGGCCAGCGGCAGGCGCGCCAGCGCCAGCCGCCGGCGCTGGCCGGCCGACAGGAAGCGCGCCGGCAGATCGGCAATGCGCGCGAGGTCGAAGCTCTCCAGCGCCTGCTCGGCAGCCGCAGCGGGCGCCCCCAGCAGCCTGGCCCAGAAAGCGAGGTTCTCGGCGACGGTCAGGGCCGGCTTGACGCCGTCGAGATGGGCGAGAAAGCGCAGGCGGCGATGATGCGCGTCCATATCGGCGTCGATCGGCCGGCCGCCCCAGCGGATCACGCCGGCAGCGGGCGCGGCCAGGCCTGCCAGGAGACGCAGCAGGCTCGACTTGCCGCTGCCGTTGGGGCCCACCAGCCGCAGCAGGCCGCCGGCCGGAAGTGCAAAACCGACGCTTTCGAACAGCAGCCGCTCGCCACGCCGGCAGGCGAGGCCCTCGGCCGCGAGGCCCCCAACGGCCCGATGCGGGGCGGCGCGGCTCGATGCGGACGGATTGGACAACGGCGGAAGCCCCCTGGAAAGGACGATGATGGCCGCAGGCTCGGCCGGGTGCCGCGCACTCTACCCAGGAGCCCGGGCGTCCGCAGCAGGGACGAGAGGCCGCAGGAGATCGAGGGGTTTAAACGAGTGACGCCGCGCCCCCGGGGATGGGTCGGGGGCGCGGCGCTCGGGGATGGCCGTCTGGGGGAAGCTGGACGGGCATCCGATTTCCAGCCTTTTTGGGGGCCAGTGCTGAGGCGGGCTGGAAGCGCCTCTGACAGAGAGGGAAGGTCTCTGACGGTCTCCGATGTAGAGGCGGAATGGGGCGCCAATGGGCCGCGAACATGGCGAAATTGTGATTTCTGCCCCGCCCCATCCTGGCCACAACCAGCCGCTCTCGACGGATGTCCGGGCGGCGCCGATCTCGCGAGCGCCAGTCTCGAAGGGAATCGGCACCCGTGATAAAAGGCCAGCGCAAAGGGCGCGACATGCCTTCAGCCCCTTTGCGTCCCGCCGCCTGCCTGAAAATCGGGAGAGAGAGAAAGTGACCGCAAGCCTCGACAGCTTCAAAACGCGCCGCAGCCTCACCGTCGGCAATCGCCGCTACGATTATTTCAGCCTCAAGGCCGCGGAGAAGGCGCTGGGCGATCTCTCGCGCCTGCCCTTCTCGCTCAAGGTGCTGCTCGAGAATCTGCTGCGATCCGAGGACGGCCGCTCCGTCACCAAGGACGACATCGCCGCGGTGGCGAAATGGCTCAAGGACAAGCGCTCGGCCCGCGAGATCGCGTTCCGTCCCGCCCGCGTCTTGATGCAGGACTTCACCGGCGTGCCGGCGGTGGTCGATCTGGCCGCCATGCGCGACGCCATGGCCAGGCTCGGCGGCGATCCGAAGAAGATCAACCCGCTGGTGCCGGTCGATCTCGTGATCGACCATTCGGTGATCGTCGACAATTTCGGCAACAGCTCCGCCTTCGGCGCCAACGTCAAGCTCGAATATCAGCGCAACGGCGAGCGCTACCAGTTCCTGCGCTGGGGCCAGGACGCGTTCGACAATTTCCGCGTGGTGCCGCCGGGCACCGGCATCTGCCATCAGGTCAATCTCGAATATCTGGCGCAGGTCGTGTGGACCAGGAAGGACGGCAACAAGACGCTGGCCTTCCCCGACACGCTGGTCGGCACGGACAGCCACACCACCATGGTGAACGGCCTCTCGGTGCTGGGATGGGGCGTGGGCGGCATCGAGGCCGAGGCCTGCATGCTGGGCCAGCCGCTCTCGATGGTGCTGCCCGAGGTGGTGGGCTTCAGGCTCACCGGCAAGCTCCGGGAGGGCGCCACCGCCACCGATCTGGTGCTGACCGTCACGCAGATGCTGCGCAAGAAGGGCGTCGTCAACAAGTTCGTCGAGTTCTACGGGCCCGGCCTCGACAGCATGGCGCTGGCCGACCGCGCCACCATCGCCAACATGGCGCCGGAATATGGCGCCACCTGCGGCTTCTTCCCGATCGACGAGGAGACCATCCGCTATCTCAAGGCCACGGGCCGCGCCAAGGCCGCACCGCTGGTCGAGGCTTACGCGAAGAAGCAGGGGCTGTGGCGCAGCAAGAAGCTGCCCGATCCGGTCTTCACCGACAGGCTCGCGCTCGATCTCGCCACGGTCGAGCCGTCGCTGGCCGGCCCCAAGCGCCCGCAAGACCGCGTGCCCCTGAGCCAGGCGGCACAGCAGTTCGCCGCCAACATGGAGAAGGAGTTCGGGCGCAAGGACGACGGCAAGCGCGTGCGCGCCGACGGTGCGAATTACGACGTCGGCCATGGCGACGTGGTGATCGCCGCCATCACCTCCTGCACCAACACCTCCAACCCCTCGGTCATGCTGGGCGCCGGCCTCATCGCCAAGAACGCGGTCAAGCACGGGCTCAAGGTGAAGCCCTGGGTCAAGACCTCGCTGGCGCCGGGCTCGCAGGTGGTGACCGACTATCTCAAGAAGGCGGGCTTGCAGCAGGCGCTCGACAAGATCGGCTTCAACCTGGTCGGCTATGGCTGCACCACCTGCATCGGCAATTCGGGCCCGCTGCCCGAGCCCGTCTCCAAGGCGGTCGCCGCGGGCGATCTCGTGGTCGCCTCGGTGCTGTCGGGCAACCGCAATTTCGAGGGCCGCGTCAACCCGCAGACGCGTGCCAACTACCTGGCCTCGCCCATGCTGGTGGTGGCCTACGCGCTCGCCGGCTCGATGAAGATCGATCTCGCCAAGGACCCGATCGGCAGGGCCAAGGGCGGCAAGCCGGTCTATCTCAGGGATCTCTGGCCCTCCAACATGGAGATCGCCAAGGCGGTGCAGAAGAACGTGACCTCGACCGCCTTCAAGTCGCGCTATGCCGACGTCTTTCGCGGCGACAAGAACTGGCGCGCGGTCAAGGTCAAGCCGAGCCTGACCTATGGTTGGGACGGAAGCTCGACCTATGTGCAGAACCCGCCCTATTTCGAGGGCATGCCGAAAGAGGCCGGCAAGCTCTCCGACATCAAGGGCGCGCGCATGCTGGCGCTCCTCGGCGATTCCATCACCACCGACCACATCTCGCCCGCAGGCTCGATCAAGAAGGAGAGCCCCGCCGGCAAGTACCTCATCGAGCACGGCGTGGGCGTGGCCGACTTCAACCAGTACGGCACGCGGCGCGGCAATCACGAGGTGATGATGCGCGGCACCTTCGCCAACATCCGCATCAGGAACGAGATGGTGCCGGGGGTGGAAGGCGGCGTGACGAAATACATCCCGACCGGCGAGGTGATGCCGATCTACGACGCGGCGATGAGATACAAGGCGGCCGGCACGCCCCTCGTCGTGGTGGCCGGCAAGGAGTACGGGACCGGCTCCTCGCGCGACTGGGCGGCCAAGGGCACGGTGCTCTTGGGCGTCAAGGCGGTGATCGTCGAGAGCTTCGAGCGCATCCACCGCTCGAACCTAGTCGGCATGGGCGTGCTGCCGCTCATCTTCAAGGAAGGCATGAGCCGCAAGACGCTGGCGCTCGACGGCAGCGAGACCTTCGACATCGAGGGCATCGAGAAGGGCATCAAGCCGCGCATGGACGTGCCCGCGACCATCCGGCGCGCCGACGGGCGCAGCGAGACCGTCATGCTCACCTGCGGCATCTTCACGCTCGACGAGGTCGAGTATTTCCGCAACGGCGGCATCCTGCACTACGTGCTGCGGAACCTCGCCAAGGCGGGGTGAGGGCGATCACGCGAAGGCATAAAAAGAACCTCATGCTGAGCCTGTCGAAGCATGAGGTTTCGAACGGCTTCCGCCCTCGCCCTTCGACAAGCTCAGGACGAGGGCTTTCCTTTTGCATCGTACGCGTGAAGGCTGATTGACGATCGGGTGCGAGGCGAGAAACACCCCCTCCCTACCCTCCCCCGTCAAGGGGCAGGGGTATCGCATGTGACGCCCTCATCCTTCGAGACGGCCGCTTCGCGGCCTCCTCAGGACGAGGGGGTCTCACGAAATCTCGCGGATTTCCTCACGCCTCGCGGAGGGCCGAAGGCCCGT
>JBMONF010000032.1:0-76354 GCA_049323455.1 Pseudomonadota bacterium
CCCACGGTGCTCGCCACCAGAGGGTTTACGGTCACCGGCCCGCGACTGCCGGAGCGGCGGCGCCGCCGCTCCGGCAAATCAACTCTGATTCGCTGCTCCCCGCCACTCATCCCTTCAGATACAAGGGTTGCGGAGGGTTGGCGAGGGCCCAAGCCCGAGCCTACCCGGAGCTGGGTGAGGGGGATCAGTTCCCAGCAATGTGACGCTGCACGAGACCGCCCCCCGATGACCGCGCTCATCGACGGCGTGAATGGCTGGATCCTGGCCTACAGCCTCGCCTGCGTGCTGGGTGCGGCGGTGGTGCGCGGCTCTGCGGGCTTCGGCTTCTCGCTTCTGACCATCACCGCGCTGTCGCTGGCGCTGGAGCCGGCGCGGATCGTGCCCTCGATCTTCATGCTCGAGATCGCGGCCTCGATTCCGCTTCTGCCCTCGGTTTGGCGCGACGTGCAATGGGGCGCAGTCGGTTGGCTTCTTCTCGGGGTGGCCTTCTTCACCCCCACCGGGGTGTGGCTGCTGGCGGCGGTGCCCGCGGCGCCGATGAAGCTGGCGCTGGGGCTTTTCGTCATCGCCACCACGTTCCTTCTGATGCGCGGCTTCGTCATGAAGCGGATGCCCAACCGCGTCGAGACGGTGGCGACCGGTGCTGCGGCCGGCCTGCTCAACGGCGCGTTCGGCATCGGCGGCCCGCCGGTCATTCTGTTCTTTTTCAGCTCGCCCGCCGGTGCGGCCGTCGGCCGCGCCTCGGTCATCGCCTTCTTCGCGCTGATCGACGTGGTGGGCCTGACCTTTCTGGCGCGCCAGGGCCTCGTCACGCGCGCGAGCCTGCTGCAGGCGGCCTTGTTCCTGCCGATGCTCTGGCTCGGGGTCTGGATCGGCCACCACAGTTTCAAGAAGGCCGATCCGGCCGCCTTCAGGCGCTGGGTGCTGAGGCTCCTGCTGCTGATGGCGGTCTTGACCGCGGCGCAAGGCGCGGTCGGCCTCGCCGGCTAGCGCTACCGCCTCTGCCGGCAGGCCCGCATTTCAAAGCGCCGCGAAGGCGCGATCGACCGCATCGAGGAAGAAAGCCGCGTCGTCCTTGGTGAGGCAGAGCGGCGGGTTGACGCGCAGCACGTTCTTGTAGAGGCCCGAGCGGCCGGTGATGACGCCGTTCTCGCGGATCAGCTCGTGCACGCGACCGGTCTCTTCCTCGCCCGGCGTCCTGGATGTCCGGTCCTTGACGATCTCGATCCCCAGCATGAGGCCGCGCCCGCGCACTTCGCCGACGACCTCGTGCTTCTCGCGGATGCGGTCGAGCCCGGCGCGCATGAGAGCGCCGATCTCGCGCGCATTGGCCTGCAGCCCTTCCGTCTCGATGGCGCGCAGCACCGCGCGCCCGGCCGCCGCCGCCATCGGGTTCGAGCCGTAGGTGTTGAAGAATTTGCGCTCGGCCATGCTGCGGGCGATCTCGCGCCGCGCCACCACGGCCGCCAGCGGGAAGCCGTTGCCGATGCCCTTGCCCATCACGACGACATCGGGGATCACGCCGTCGATCTCGAAGCCCCAGAAATGTTGGCCGGTGCGCCCGAACCCGGTCTGCACCTCGTCGACGATGGTGACCGCACCCCATTCCTTGGCGCGCGCGAAGGCGCGGGCGATGTAGCCGGGCGGCAGCGGGATCACGCCGCCATAGCCTTGTATGGGCTCCAGCATGAAGCCGGCGAGCCCGCCCGGGCTCGAGGCCTGCACCGTGCGGTCGATCTCCTCGACATAGGGATCGATGCCGGGTCCGAAGGCGCCGCGATATTGGTCGGGATTGGCGACATGGAGAAAGCCCGGCGCCGGCGGGATCGGCTGGCGGCAGAGCGAAAGGCCGGTCGCGGCCTGGGCGCCGAAATGCAGCCCGTGGAAGGAATTGCGCAGCGCCAGGATCTCGAAGCGCCCGGTATAGGTGCGCGCCATCGTGACCGCGAGGTCGATGGCCTCGGCGCCGCTGTTGACGAGATGCACCACCCAGTCGGCGCCCTTCGGCATCTTCGCCACCAGCTCCTCGGCGAAATGGGCCGGCACCGGGTGCAGATACATGGTGGTGCAGTGCTGCAGCGTCTCGAGCTGCTTCTTGACCTCGGCCGTGACCAGCGGGTGGTTGTAGCCGACGCTGATCGACAGGTTCTGCGCCAGGCAGTCGAGATAGCGCTTGCCGTCGGCGTCGTAGAGATACTGCCGTTCGCCGCGCTTCAGGAGCACCGGCTTGGCGTAAGCCGTGAAGGTGGCGAGCGAGGGCGAGAGAAAGCGATCGCGTTTGGCCGCGACCGTCTCGTAGTCCCACGAGACCGCGAGCGAATTGTCGCCCGACCCGCGATTCGTCTCCGCCATAACCCTCTCCCGGAAAAATGATACTTGCCGGGGCCGCGCGATCGGCTCCCGGCCCTCGTTCGACGGATGGCATGCTAGGACGACAAGCCCGAGCCCCGATAGAGACAGGACGGGCCAATCGGCTGGACAAGGGTCCCCGGCGGCGTGCGCCGTCTGTTGCCGAGCGCTCGGCCCGGGCGGTAGCCTTGGCGCCATGAACCCTCCCGAATCCGTGGCGCCCGATCCTGCGTCACCGGCGGCTGCCTCGCGCCTACCGGCCGACCTGATCGCCGAGCTCGGCCGGTTGCTTGGCGACCGCTTCACGCTCTCGGCCTCGGTGCGCACGCAGCACGGCAAGGACGAGTCCTATCATCCCTCGGTGCCGCCCGATGCCGTGGCCTTCGCGCGCTCGACGCCCGAGGTGCAGGCGGTCGTCAAGGCCTGTGCGGCCCGGCGCGTGCCCGTCATCCCCTTCGGCACCGGCACCTCGCTCGAGGGCCATGTGGCGGCCCTTCATGGCGGCGTCACCATCGACCTCTCGCCGATGAACCGCATCCTCGCGGTGCACGAGGGCGACCTCGACGCCGTGGTCGAGGCCGGCGTCACGCGCAAGCAGCTCAACGCGCATTTGCGCGACAAGGGGCTTTTCTTCCCGATCGATCCGGGGGCGGATGCCAGCCTCGGCGGCATGGCGGCCACACGGGCGTCCGGCACCAACGCGGTGCGCTACGGCACCATGCGCGAGAACGTGCTGGGCCTAACGGTCGTGCTCTCGGACGGCAGCGCCATCAAGACCGGGGGCCGTGCGCGCAAGTCGGCCGCGGGCTACGATCTCACGCGCGTCTTCGTCGGCTCGGAGGGCACGCTCGGCGTCATCACCGAGGTCACGCTCCGGCTCTACGGCATCCCGCAGGCGATCTCGGCGGCCGTCACGGCCTTCCCGACCATCGAGGATGCGGTCAACACCGTGATCGAGACCATCCAGTCCGGCATCCCGGTCGCGCGCATCGAGCTCCTGGACGAGGTGCAGATCGACGCGGTCAACCGCTATGCCAAGCTCGACTATGCGGTGCAGCCGACGCTCTTCTTCGAGTTCCACGGCACCGAGGCCGGCGTGGCCGAGCAGGTCGAGATGGTGAAGGCGATCGCGGCCGAGCATGGCGGCGGCGAGTTCCGCTGGGCGAGCCAGGCGGAAGACCGCAACAAGCTCTGGCAGGCGCGCCACAACGCCTATTACGCGGCGCTGGCCCTGCGCCCCGGCGCCAAAGGCATGGCGACCGATGTCTGCGTGCCGATCTCGCGCCTTGCGGACTGCGTCGGCGAGACCAAGCGCGACATCCGCGAGAGCGGCCTGCTGGCGCCGATCGTGGGTCATGTCGGCGACGGCAACTTCCATCTGACCTGCATCTTCGATCCCGAGGACCGGGAGGAGACGGCGAGGATCGAGGCGCTCAACGCGCGCATGGTCCGCCGCGCGCTCGAAATGGGCGGCACCTGCACCGGCGAGCACGGGGTCGGCTACGGCAAGATGGATTTCCTCGAGGCCGAGCATGGGGAAGCACTCGCCGCCATGCGCCGCCTCAAGCGCGCCTTCGATCCCGACAACATCATGAACCCCGGCAAGATCCTGCGGCTGTAACGCCACTTCGGTGCGGCCTAGTATCCGCTCATCCTTCCCTCTCCCCCAGCAAGTTGGGGGAGAGGGCTGCGAAGGGCTGGCGAGGCGAGAGCCGAGCCTTGCCCGAAGCTGGGTGAGGGGGTGTTGATGCGAGCAACCAGAGGATACTCACACAATCAAAGAAGGAACGAGAATGGCAGCGGACAGCGAGGACGACGGCTATAGCGGCGGCTGGCTCGAGGCGCGGCCCGATCTCGAGGCTTTTCGCGACGAGGTGCGCGATTTCATCCGCACCCACCTGCCGGACGACATCAGGCGGTTGGTCGCGACCGAGCTCATGGAGCTGCCGCGCGAATACCAGTTGCGCTGGCAGCGCATCCTTTACGAGCGCGGCGGCTGGGGCTGTCCCAACTGGCCCAAAGCCCATGGCGGGCCCGGCTGGAGCTTCGAGCAGCAATATATCTTCGAGCGCGAGGCGGCGCTGGCCGATGCGCCGCGGGTGCCCTCCTTCGGCGTGAGCATGCTGGGCCCGACCCTGATCGAGTACGGCACGCCGGAGCAGAAGGCGCGCTTCCTGCCGCCGATCCTCAAAGGCGAGGTGCTGTGGTGCCAGGGCTTCTCCGAGCCCAATGCCGGCTCGGACCTGGCCTCGCTCAAGACCCGCGCGGTGCGCGAGGACGACCATTACGTCATCGACGGCACCAAGATCTGGACCACCGAGGCCAACATCGCCGACTGGATGTTCGGCCTGTTCCGCACCGACAGCTCCGGCAAGAAGCAGCAGGGCATCACCTTCCTGATGCTCGACATGAAGACGCCGGGCATCTCCATCCGGCCGATCCGCACCTTCGACGGCGGCCACGAGGTCAACCAGGTCTTCTTCGACAAGGTGCGCGTGCCGGTGGAGAACCGGGTCGGCGAGGAGCATCGCGGCTGGGGCATTGGCAAATATCTCCTGAGCCTGGAGCGCTTCGGTATCGCCGAGGTGTCGCGCTCGCTGGCCACGCTCGCACGAGTGAAGGCCGCCGCGCGCCGGCCGCTTGCCGACGGCACCAGGCTGCTCGACGATCCCGGCTTCGCCCAGCGCCTCGCCGCGGCCGAGATCAGGCTCAAGGCGCTCGAGAGCCTGGAGCGGCGCTTCCTGTTCGGGCCGGGCGGGCCCGAGGCGCTCGGGCCCGAGGCCTCGATCCTCAAGATCATGGGCACGGAGGTGCAGCAGGGCCTGCTCGAGCTGCTGGTCGATGCGACCGGGCTTGGCGCGGCCCCCGATCTTCCGGCCGAGGGTCAGGACGAGCCGCCGCTGCCGCCCGAGGCGCGCTTTGCCGCGCGCGCCTTCTTCAACATGCGCAAGACCTCGATCTATGGCGGTTCGAACGAGATCCAGAAGAACATTTTGACCAAGGCCGTGCTGGGGCTGGAGTAAGCATGCAGATCGATCTCAACGAGGAGCAGCGGCTCCTCGCCGACAGCCTCGCGCGCTTCGTGGCGGAGCGCTACGCCTTCGACCGGCGCCAGAAAATCGCGGCCACGCCTCAGGGTTTCAGCGAGGAGGATTGGAGGAGCTTCGCCGAGCTCGGCTGGCTGGGCTTGCCATTGCCTGAAAGCGTAGGCGGCCTCGGCATGGGGCCCAAGGAAGTGGCGCTGGTCATGGAGGCCTTCGGGCGCGGCCTCGTCATGAGCCCCTATTGGGCGACCGTGCTGCTGGGTGCGGGCGCCGTCGCCGAGGCGGGAACGGCCGGCCAGCGCGAGGCGATCCTGCCCGCCGTGATCGAGGGCCGGATGAAGCTGTCGCTGGCCTATGCCGAGGGGCCGCGTCACGCGCCCGCCGCGGTCGCCACGCGCGCCGAGTCCGACGGCACGGGCTTCCGTCTTTCCGGCGTCAAGATCGGCGTGCCTTACGGGGCCGCCGCGGACAAGGTCGTGGTCTCGGCCCGAACGGCGGGCGGCCTGCGCGATCGCGAGGGCGTCTCGCTGTTTCTGGTGGACCGGGACGCCAAGGGCGTCGATCTCAGCGACCACCCGACCCATGACGGCGGACGCGCCGCGACCTTGCGGCTCGATGGCGTGAGCGTCGGCCCCGACGGCCTGGTGGGCCCGCGCGACGGTGGCTTGGCCATCCTCGAGGCCGTGCTCGATCGCGCTGCGGCTGCGCTCTGCGCCGAAGCCGCGGGCATCGTCGCCGCCGTCTACGAGAAGACGCTCGGCTATTTCAAGACGCGCGAGCAGTTCGGACGGCTCATCGGCAGCTTCCAGGCGCTGCAGCATCGCCTGGCCGACGTCTATCTCAAGGCCGAGCTGGCGCGCTCGGCGGCGCTCGACGCGGCCGAGGCCGCGATGCGGACGGACCCGACCGCGCGCGCGGCCGGCGTCTCCGCCGCCAAGCACCTGATCGGCAATCTCGGGCGCGAGGTCGGCAAGGAGGGCGTGCAGCTCCATGGCGGCATCGGCATGACCTGGGACTACGAGGCGGGCCATTACTTGAAGCGGCTGATGCTGATCGACCTCGCCTGCGGCGATTCGCACTTTCATCTCGACCGCTATCGCCGCCTGACGATGGCCGGTGCCGCGTGAAGGTCGCTGAATTCGATTTCGATGGTTCGCTGATATGTAGCTTTCTTGTCCGTCATTGCCGGGCTTGACCCGGCAATCCATGTCATGGCCCCTCGGGTCAAGCCCGGGGGTGACAGGAAAGGAAGCGATCACATCGCGTCGAAATCGATGTGACACGGGGGGGAGGAGAAGTGCCCATGACCGAGGATCTGGTGTTGACGCGGCGCAACGGCGCAGTCTTCGAGATGACGCTGAACCGCCCCAAGGCCAATGCCATCAACCGCGCCATGAGCCGCGCGATCTATGCCGCCTTGAAGACGCTGCTCGACGACCCCGTCGCGAGCGTCGGCATCGTCACGGGTGCCGGCGAGCGCATCTTCTCGGCCGGGTGGGACCTCAAGGAGGAGGCGCTCGGCTACGATCCCGATCTCGACGCCGATCCCGAGGCCGGCAACGGTCCCGGCGGCTTCGCCGGCATCACCGAGTTCTGGGGCCTGACCAAGCCGGTGATTGCGGCCGTGAACGGGGCCGCGGTCGGCGGCGGCTTCGAGATCGCGCTCGCCTGCGACGTGATCCTCATGGCCGAGAACGCCTTCTTCCAGTTGCCGGAGATGCAGCGGGGCATTCTTCCCGACGCCGGCGCGATCCAGCGCCTGCCGAGGCTGATCCCGCCCAACGTCGCCAAGGAGATGCTGTTGACGGGCCGGCGCATGGAGCCGGACGAGGCCCTGCGCTGGGGCCTCGTGCACAAGGTGGTGCCGCAGAGCCGGCTGATGGACGAGGCGCGCGCGCTGGCCGCCGAGATCGCGAAAGGCGCGCCGCTGGCGCTGCGGGCTCTCAAGGAGGTGCTGGCCGCGATCGACGGGATGCCCTTGCCGCAGGCGATGGCCAAGACCAAGCCCGGCCGCAGCGGCCTGCCGATCTATGAGCGCATGATGCGCTCGGAGGACATGCAGGAAGGCATGCGGGCCTTTGCCGAGAAGCGCGAGCCGCACTGGAAGGGAAAGTAGCGAGGCCGACCCGTGCCAAAGGCACGCTGCGTCAGTCGGTCGCCTGGTCCTCGGCCGTGCCGTCCCGCTCGATCCGCTTGCCGTCGAGGTCGCGCTGCGAACGCTCGCGCTCGGCCTTGAGCTCGAGCAGATCCGCCTTGTTTCTGCCGTATTTGCTACGGTTCAGCGCAGCCGCGCGTTTTTCGTCGCGGCCCTGTCGCGCTTTGCGATATTTGTTTAAATTGACGACGTCGCCCATGGCTGCCATCGCCCTGGTGCGTTGCAAGCCGCCGACAACTCGTTCCGGCGGCGTGGTGCACCGATCGGACGCGATCAAGCCTAGCGCAAACCCACCTCGCCCGGAAGGGGAGCCCGCTTGCCAGACTCCCCAGCCCGCACGAAAGCCTAGATGACACGCAAGATCCTCATCGCCTTCGCTGCCCTTCTCCTGCTGGCGGTCGCCGCCCTGCTGATCGGCCCCAGCTTCGTCGATTGGAACGTCTACAAGCAGCAGATCGAGGAGACGGCACACAAGGCCACGGGGCGCGATCTGCGCATCGACGGCGATATCTCGCTGGCGCTGCTGCCGGTCCCGAAGCTCTCGGTCAAGGGTGTGCGCTTCGCCAACGCCGAGGGTGCCAGCGCCCCGGACATGGCGACGATCGACGCGCTGGATGTGCAGGTGGCGCCGCTGCCGCTCTTGAGCGGCAAGATCCAGGTCACCAGCCTCACCCTGGTCAAGCCGACCGTCCTTCTGGAAAGGCTCGCCGACGGGCGCGGCAATTGGCAGATCGGCCCGGCCGAGGGCGCCGCGGCGCCGGCACCGAGCGAGGCGGCGCGGGAAGGCGACAAAGGCGCCGGTGGCTTCGATCTCTCCTTCGATAGCGTGCGGATCGAGAACGGCACCTTCATCTACCGCGACGCCGTGTCCGGCTCGGAGCAGAAGCTCGAGGCGCTCGACGCTCGCATCAAGGTGGGCTCGCTGCAGGGGCCCTTCGAGGCGAACGGGACCGCGACCTATCGCGGCATTCGGGCCCGGTTCGGGGTCGACGCCGGCATGCTCGCCGCTGGCCAGCCCGTGCCGGTCCGGCTGCTGCTTGGCGCGGGCGATCCCGAGGCGCGGATCGAGTTCGCGGGCACTGTGACGACGGACGAGGGCGGCCCGAGCCTTGCCGGCAAGCTCACGGGCGGCGGCGACAATCTCGGCGCCCTGCTCGATGCGCTGTCGGCCGGCGCCGGCGCCTCGCCGCTGGTGCAGCAGAAGTTCTCGATCGCGGCCGATGTCACCGGATCGGCGGCCGGCGGCGACGCCAGGAACCTCACCATCGCGCTGGGCGACCAGCAGGCCACCGGCGAAGCCTCGGTGACACGGGACGACACGATCAAGGCCAAGCTGGCGCTGTCGCTGCCGCAACTCGATCTCGACAAGCTGATCGCCGATGCCAAGACCGCGGGCGCCGGCGATGGCGGCCAAACGGAAACGGTGCCGGCCGAAGGCGCTGGCGCGCCGCCCGGCTTCGCGCTGCCGCAGAATGTCGCCGCCGATATCGATCTCGGCATCGAGGCCATCAGCTACAACGGCGGCGTGGTCAACAAGGCGCGCTTGGTGGCGGCGCTCGCCAACGGCGAGTTGTCCCTGACGCGATTCACCGCGACGCTGCCCGGCGGCTCGGATGTGGCGCTCGCCGGCAAGCTCGCGACGGTGGAGGGGCTGCCCAGCTTCGCCGGGACCCTGGAGCTGCATTCCGACAATCTGCGCGGCCTGCTCGAGTGGCTGAAGGTGGCGATGCCGGATGTGCCGCCGGACCGCCTGCGCAAGATGTCGCTGGCCTCGCGCGTCTCGGCGACGCCGAGCCAGGTTCAGATCGCCGAGATGGATCTGCGGCTGGATTCCTCGCGCATCGCCGGCGGCATCGTGGTGGCGCTGCCGAACGGGCAGCGCAAAGTGCCCGGCCTCGGCATCGGGCTTGCGATCGACAAGCTCAACCTCGACGCCTACTTGCCCCCGAAGGCCCAGGGAACGGCGCCCGCGGCCGCGACACAGCCGACCCAGAACCAGGGGACCGGAACCCAGGGCGGCGCGGGCCAGGCGGGCGGTGGCCAGGGCGGCTCCACCGCCGATGCCGGCAAGAACGCCGGCCAGGACGGCGGCTTGCCGCTCGACGCCCTCAAGCCGCTCGCCGGCCTCAACGCCAATCTCGAGATCAAGGTCGGCAGCCTGACGCTGAACCGGCAGACGGCAAACGGCGTGCATCTCGATGCCACGTTGCAGGGCGGCGTCCTGACGCTCCGCGATCTCAGCGTGAAGGACTTCGCCGGCGGCTCGGGCAGCTTCTCCGGCACCGTGAACGATCTGGCCGGTACGCCGACGCTGGACAGCCAGTTCTCGCTCAAGGTGGCCGATGCGACCCGGGCGCTTCAGTTCGCAGGGCTGGAGAATCCGCCGAAGAAGCTCGGAAAGCTCGTTTTCGACGGCAAGCTCTCGGGCGGCGGTCAGCAGATCGCCTACGACATCTCGTTCGACGTCTCGGGCATCGGTGCGAGCGGAAAGGCGAAAGGCACCGCGAGCGGCCTCGGTGCCGGCATTCCGCGCATCGACAGCGATTTCACGCTCGCGGCCAAGAACGCCGGGCCGCTGCTCGAGCTCGCGGGCCTCGCCGGGGCCGCCGACGCGAAGCTCGGCGCGCTCGATTTTGCCGGCACGGCCAAGAGCGGCGGCGACCAGCTTACTTACAACGTCGCATTCGATCTCGCCGGCATCGGCGGCAAGGGCAGTGTCGAAGGCTCTGTCGCGGGGCTTCAGGGCACGCCGCAGGTGGATACGCGCATCGATCTGGCCGCCGACAAGCCGGCGGCGCTGCTGACGTTGCTCGGCATGGATGGGCCCACGGCGGCCAAGCTGGGCGCGCTCGCCCTCAAAGGCACGCTCCAGGGCAGCGCCGACGATATGGCGCTCGATCTGGCGCTGGACGGGCTCGGGGGCAGCGTCACCGCCAGGGGCACCGTCAAGGCCGTGGCAAAGCCGGCGAGCTTCGACTTGGCGCTCTCGGCCACCCATCCGGAGCTGCGTCAGCTCGCGGCCGCCTTCGTGCCCAAGGCCGCGCCGGGGCCCGAAAGCCTCGGACCCTTGACCTTCGCGGCCACCGCCACCGGCACGACCGAGGCGGCGAAGATCGCCAATCTGTCGCTGAAGATGGGGCCGAGCGACCTCGCTGGCAGCATCGACTACGCGGCTCCCGCCGGCGCGCGGCCGATGGTCACGGCGAACCTCACCAGCACGCTCTTCGATGTCTCGCCCTTCGTCGCGGCCCCGCAGGGCACGCAGAAGAAGAACGCACCCGCGGCCGAGCGCTGGTCGACCGAGCCGATGGATCTTTCGGCACTCGACGGCCTCGACGCCGATGTGACGGCCAAGATCCAGCGCTTTGTCATGAACGACACGCGCATCGACAACCTCGACGCGCATTTCCTGCTCAAGGACGGCACGCTCGCCATCGATCGCTTCACCGGCAACACCTATGGCGGCACGGTCGACCTCGCCGGCACGCTCGCCAGCCGCGGCATACCGACCTTTAAGGGCCGCTTCTCGGGCACCAACCTCGACAGCAATGAGCTGATGGGCGGCGGCCTGCTGGCCGATCGCATCACGGGGCCGCTGACGGTCACGACCGACGTGACCGGCGCCGGCGCCTCGATGGCCGAGCTGGTCGGCAGCCTGAACGGCAACGGCAACCTGGCCGGCACCATCACGGTGCTGAGCAAGGTCGAGCAGACGGTCGGCTCGGTCGGGCTCAATCTGCTGGGCTCGCTGGCGCAGAAGAAGCTCGGCTCGGTCGGCACGCAGCTTCAGGGCCTGACCCAGGTCGCCGACGCCGCCTATCGCGCCTTCACCGGCGTGCCCAACAGCCTCACCGGCGACTTTCAGATTCAAAACGGCCAGATCAAGACCGACAATCTGGCTCTTGCCAACGCGAACGCGCGCGCCTTGGCGCGAGGCACGGCCGATCTGCCCGCCTGGACGCTCGACCTCCTTGCCACGGTGTTCCGTGCGCCGGATTTGAATCAGCCCTTTCTGGAGCTGAGCCTCAACGGCGTGCTCGACTCGCCCAACACCAAGTTCAAGGGCTTCCAGGGGGCCGCCGCGCCCGCTCCTGGCGACTTGCTGCAACAGGTGCTGCCCGATGCCACCGGCGGCGGCGATCAGCAGCAGCAGCAGCCGGGCGGCGGGTTCCTGCAGAAAATCCTTCCGGGCATGCTCGGCGAGCCGCCCGGCGGCGAATCGGGCGCCCCTGCACCGGCGCAACCGCCGAGCGGGGCTGAGCCCGGTGCCGCCGGCGTCGAGGCCCCCTCGACCGAAGCACCCCCGGCGCCGCCCGAACAGCCGGCTGCGCCATCACAACCGTCTGCGCCGGCCAGCGCGCCGCCGGCCGAGCCTGGCGCCGCCGGCGTCGAAGCCCCCTCGACCGAATTGCCGCCGGCACAGCCCGAGCAGCCGGCTGCGCCATCGCAGCCGTCCGAGACGCCGGCGGCACCGACCGGTACGCCGCCGGCCGAGCCGGGCACCACGGGCGTCGAGACGCCGCCAGCAGGAGCCGAATCCCCCGCGCCGGCCGATACCCAGCCGGCTCAGCCGTCTGCCACCGTCCCGCCGACGCCCACCGATACGCCGCCGACCGAGCCGGGCGCCAGCGGCGTCGGGCAGCCGGCGACGGACCAGAACAGCACGCCATCCCCGGCCGGCCAGCAGGGCGGCGCCCTCAACAAATTGCTACAGGGAATTCTCCAGCAGCCCCAGCCGCAGCCGTAGCCGGCGACCGGACGGCGCGCAGCCCCCCGGTACTCTGCCGCGGCCGCGCGGCAGAGGCCCTTGACCTTGCCATGAAGGGAAGCCCCACCTCCATGACGCCACGAATGGAGGAACCCGTCATGATTCGGTTCAAGATCGAGACAATGACGTGCGGGCATTGCGCCAGCACGATCCGCACGGCGCTCGGCAAGCTGGCGCCACAGACCCCCGTCGATATCGATCTGGAGCGCCGCGAGGTCACGGTGGAAGGCAATCTCGATACGGCCGCCGCCATGGCCGCGTTGAAAGCGGTCGGCTATGACGCGGTGCCGGTTCGCTCAGAATGACGCTCTCGGACTCCAACGAAACGACAGGAACAAAGCCATGATCACGCTGTCACGTCGTCAGCTTCTGGCCGGTGCAGGTGCTGCCGCGCTCGTCACAGCCACCGCACCGCTCGGGCCCCGGGCGCGGGCCGAGGATATGACCGTTCTCAGGGCCGAGACCCGCCAGATCGAGGTCGCCGGCCGGCCAGCGACCGTGTTCGGCCTTCGGCAGCCGGACGGGCGGCCGGGTTTGACCACCGTCGTCGGCCGCGACTTCGCCGTGCGGCTGGAGAACCGGCTCGCCGAATCCACGGTGATCCATTGGCATGGCCTGACCCCGCCCTGGCGACTGGACGGCGTGCCCGGTCTATCGCAGGAACCGCTCGAACCCGGTGCTGCACAGGACTATCGATTCCCGCTGCAGCATCCCGGGACTTATTGGATGCATTCGCACCACGGGCTGCAGGAGCAGGCGCTGCTGGCAGCACCGCTCATCGTCGCCGCTGCCGAGCCGAAGGACGAGCAGGAGGTGGTGCTGCTCATCCATGACTTCTCCTTCAAGCCCGCCGACGAGATTCTGGCCGGCCTCAAGGCCGCCAGCGGTCATGCCGCCGCAGGCTCAGACACGAACATGTCGAACATGGACATGTCGAACATGACGGGAATGGACATGGCCGGCATGAACCACGGTGCGATGCCGGGCATGGGCGAAACCATGGGCACAGGCGCCGAGGACATCAACGACATCGAGTACGACGCCTATCTCGTGAACGACCGCACGCTCGACGATCCCGAGGTGGTCCCGGTCGAGCGCGGCGGCACGGTTCGCTTGCGCATCATCAATGGCGCCACGGCGACCGCCTTCACCATCGATCTCGGCGCGATCGAGGGCGAGCTCGTCGCGGTCGACGGCCAGCCGGTCCAGCCGGTCAAGGGGGCGCGCTTTCCGATCTCGATGGGCCAGAGGCTCGATATCCTGCTGCAAGTGCCGAAGGACGCCGGCGCGCTGCCGATCCTGGCGCTGCGCGAGGGGGAGGAGCAGCGCACCGGCATGGTGCTTCAGCCGAAGGGTGCGCCCGTGACGAAGCTTGGCTCCGTCGGCGAGCGCGAGGGTCCCATTCTCGACCTGATGCTGGAGCGGTCCTTGCGGGCGTTGGAGCCGCTGGCGCCGCGTCCTGCGGACCGGACGGTCGGGCTCGATCTCGTCGGCAACATGACGGCCTATGCCTGGGGCCTCAAGGCCACCACCGGCGACGGGCCGATTCCGGTCAAGGCGGGCGAGCGCGTCGAGGTGACGATGGGCAACAGCTCGATGATGGCGCATCCCATGCATCTGCACGGCCATCGCTTTCAGGTCGTCGCCATCGACGGCGAGCGCTTTGCGGGCGCCATGCGCGACACCGTGCTGGTGCCGCCGCGCAAGACCGTCACCATCGCGTTCGATGCCGACAATCCCGGCCGCTGGGCCTTCCACTGCCACCACCTCTACCACGCGGAGGCCGGCATGATGACGACGGTGGCCTACGAGGGCGTGTAGCGGCGTCTCGGAAGGTCGATCGATCGGGCCGATCAGGCGGGCGGACGCGACGGGAGATTTGCGTTCGGGAGGCGGTTGAGCGAATAATTTCTCGCGGGACCCGATCGGCCAAACCCGAGAGCGCCCATGCGCGCCATGATGCTTCACGCGGCCCACGAGCCGCTGCGGCTCGAAGAGCGGGCGCCGCCCGCGCCGGGCCCGCAGGACGTGTTGATCCGCGTGCATGCCTGCGGCGTCTGCCGCACCGATCTCCACATCGTCGACGGCGAGCTCGCGTCCCCGAAGCTGCCGCTCGTGCCGGGCCACGAGATCGTCGGCACGGTGGCGGCGGTCGGGGCGGAGGTCGAGCGGCTTCGCGTCGGCGACCGGGTCGGCGTGCCATGGCTCGGCTGGACCTGCGGCGCTTGCGTCTATTGCCGGACGGGACGCGAGAATCTTTGCGCCCGCGCCCGTTTCACCGGCTACCAGATCGACGGCGGCTATGCCGAATGCACGGTGGCGAACGAGCGGTTCTGCTTTCCCATCCCGCCCGGCTTCGGCGATGTCGAGGCGGCACCGCTCTTGTGCGCCGGGCTCATCGGCTATCGCGCGCTCAGGCTCGCGGGCGATGCGGAGCGTCTGGGGCTCTACGGCTTCGGCGCCGCCGCCCACATCGCGGTGCAGGTGGCGCGCCATCGCGGCCAGCGGGTCTTCGCTTTCACCAAGCCCGGCGACGCCGTCGGCCAGGCCTTCGCCCGGCAGCTCGGCGCCCAATGGGCCGGTGGCTCCGACGCGTTGCCGCCCGAGCCGCTCGACGCCGCGCTCATCTTCGCGCCGGTCGGTGCGCTCGTCCCGGCCGCGCTGGCCGCCACCGCCAAAGGCGGCACGGTGGTCTGCGCCGGAATCCACATGAGCGATATACCGGGCTTTCCTTACAGGCTCTTGTGGGAGGAGCGGGTGGTGCGCTCGGTCGCCAACCTGACGCGGCGCGACGGCGAGGAATTTCTCGCCATCGCTGCGCAGGTCCCGGTGCGCATCACGGCAACGCCCTTTCCATTGACCGCGGCCAACGAGGCGCTGGCGCGCTTGCGCGAAGGCCGCATCGAGGGCGCGGCCGTGCTGGTGCCGTGAAGCGCTCCCGTTCGGGCCGGCGCGAGGCTCCCTCACCCAGCTTCGGGTAGGCTCGGCTTTGAGCCTCGCCAACCCTTCGCAGCCCTCTCCCCCACTTCGCGGGGGAGAGGGAAGGGTGAGGGGGTGTCCCGCTCGATTCCAAGTGTCCGAGCAGATTATTTGCGGCCGCGTTCGCCGGCCGTTTCTTCCAACACGAACACGCGCACCGCACTCGACAGATTGCTGGCGGCGGTTTCCTGTTCGCCGCGAGCCCGGTCGATCGCCTCGATCAGCGCGCTGACCGAGAGGCCACGGGCTCGCGCGATGGCCTGCAGTCGGCGCCAGAAGGCGTCCTCGAGCGTGAGGCTGGTGCGATGGCCGGCGATGGCGACGGAATGCTTGCGCATCGCACTGCCGCGCAAGGTGCCGGGTGTCGTGGCGGTCATGACCGGGCGCATGCTCTCGCAAGAGCGGAAGCCGCTCCGCCGGAACCGAAAAGCCTTTCGTCGCCCCCGCGAAGGCGGGGGCCCATGAACACCCATGTCGCCGTCGAGTCTTCGTTGTTGCAGCCTGTGTTCATGGATGCCCGCCTCCGCGGGCATGACGAAAGAAAGGCTCAAAGCGCTACGGCAACCGGAGCGGAATCCGCGTTGGATCGAGATGGTGGCGAAGCCTCACCGCGGGCCCAGCATGTCCTCGGGCCGCACCCATTTGTCGAATTGCTCGGAGGACAGGAGCTTCAGGGCGAGCGCGGCCTCGCGCAGGCTCAAACCCTCCTTGTGCGCTTTCTTCGCCACCTTGGCCGCGTTGTCGTAGCCGATATGCGGATTGAGCGCCGTCACCAGCATCAGCGACTGCTCGAGCTGCTGCTTGATGCGCGTCCTGTTGGGCTCGATGCCGGCCACGCAGTTGTCGGTGAAGCTCAAGCAGGCGTCGGCGATGAGGCGGCCCGACTGCAGCAGGTTGTGGATGATGACGGGCTTGAAGACATTGAGCTCGAGATGGCCGTTGCTGCCGGCGACCGTGACGGCGACATGGTTGCCCATCACCTGCGCCGCCACCATGGTGAGCGCCTCGGCCTGCGTCGGGTTGACCTTGCCCGGCATGATCGAGGAGCCGGGCTCGTTCTCCGGCAACAGGATCTCGCCGATTCCGGAGCGCGGCCCGGAGCCCAGGAGCCGCACGTCGTTGGCGATCTTCATGAGCGAGCAGGCGAGCACGTTGTAGGCGCCCGAGAGCTCCACCATCGCGTCGTGCGCCGCCAGCGCCTCGAACTTGTTCTTGGCCGGCTCGAACGGCAGCTTGGTCAGCGTCTTGAGCTCCTCGGCGAAGGCCTTGTCGAAGCCCTTGGCGGCGTTGAGGCCTGTGCCCACGGCGGTGCCGCCCTGCGCCACCTGGTAGAGGCGGGGCAGGCAGGCCTTCACGCGGTCGACGCCGTTGCGGATCTGCTGGGCATAGCCGGAAAACTCCTGGCCCAGCGTGACCGGTGTCGCGTCCTGCAGGTGGGTGCGGCCGATCTTGATGATCTTGGCGAACTGCTTGGCCTTCTTCTCGAGCGCGGCCGCGAGGTGATCCAGCGCCGGCAGCACCGCATCGTGCACCTGCCGGACCGCGGCGATGTGCATCGCGGTCGGGAAGCTGTCGTTCGAGGACTGGCCGTAATTGACCTGGTCGTTCGGGTGGATCGGCTTCTTGTCGCCCCGCCGGCCGCCCAGCATCTCGTTGGCACGGTTGGCGATGACCTCGTTGGCGTTCATGTTGGTCTGGGTGCCGGAGCCGGTCTGCCACACCACCAGGGGAAAGTGATCGTCGAGCTCGCCCGCCGCCACCTCGGCCGCCGCCGCGGCGACGGCCTTGCCCAGCTTCTTGTCGAGCTTGCCGAGCTTCATGTTGGCCAGCGCCGCCGCCTGCTTGAGCAGGCCGTAGGCGTGGATCAGCTCCAGCGGCATGCGCTGGCCGCCGATGCGGAAATTCTCGAGCGAGCGCTGGGTCTGGGCGCCCCACAGGCGGTCGTCGGGCACGGCCACGGCACCCATCGAATCGCTTTCCATGCGGGTCTTGCGCTCGGACGTCATCGGACACTCCTTTGCGAGGAAGGACAGGCGGGACGAGGCCGGGTCGCGGGGGAAGAGGCCCCCCGAGGCCGCGCGGCATCCTTCTAGCGGCAATCGGCGGCGGGGAAAAGGCCGGGACCGGGAGCGACGGGCCGCCTCAGCGGCGCGGGCGCTTGGTCCTACCGCGCCGCCGAGCCTTCTTCCGCTGCGGCACGGCCGGGCGCTTCGGCTTCGAGCGTTCGCGTGCCGAAGCGAAAGCGGCATCCCTGGCCTTCAATATCCAGGCGCGCAGGGCCTCGCCGTCCTCGATCACCTCGTCGGGCGTGCGCCAGAAGGAGAGCGCCACGCGGCGCCCCTGTCGCTCGTAAGTGAAAGGCTCCGACCCGGCGGCCTCGAAGTCGGCGCGGTTGCGCGGCCCCACTTTCAGATAGAGCACGTCGTCGAACAGGATCCCGATCATGACGCCACCGAGATAGAGGCCGTGGCCGCCGAACATGACGCGCAGGGAGGCGTTTCCCAGCGCCGCCAGCTCGTCCATCAGATAGTCCGCGAAGCTGCCGGCCATGTGCGTCACTCCTCCGGCAAGAGCGCCCGGCGCCGGTCCGCGAGGCGCAGCAGCGGGGTGCGCAGCCGGAAACGCAGTGTGATGAGCGCCAGGGCCAGCCATGCGTCGAGCCGTCCGCGATAATGGCGCCGAAAGAACCGGGCAAAGCTCTTGAGCTTGTGCCGCTCGACGAGGAAGGAGGGCGCGTCGGAAGAGCCGCCCTCATGCTCCACCGCGACGTCGGGCAGGAACCAGACCGTGCCGCCCGCCTGGCGCAGGCGGCGGCACAGGTCGATGTCCTCGACATGCAGGAAATAGCCCTCGTCGAAGCCTCCGAGCGCGCGGAAGTCGGCGGCCGGGACCAGGAAGCAGGCGCCGCTGACGGTGGGCACGGGCAGGGGGCCCGAGGGCAGGGGCCGGTCATGCCAGTTGAAGGTGCCGAAGCCCAGCGCGTCGGTGAAAGCGGTCCAGGGCGTCAGCTCGCCGCGCCGGCCGCCGCGCCGCTCGCGCCCGTCCTCGCCGACGAGGCGTGCGCCCGCAAGCCAGGGCCGCGGCCGGCCTTCCATCGCCGCCAGCATCCGGCCGAGGCCGCCGGGCGGCATGATCGCATCGGGATTGAGGACCAGCAGGAGATCGCCTCGCGCTTCGGCTGCGGCCCGGTTGCAAGCGGCGCCGAAACCCAGATTGTGCGCGCTGCGCAAGAGCCGAATGGTGCCGGCCGCCGCGAGCCGGTCGAGCTCGGCTTGCATGCCGGACGGATTGCCATTGTCGACGAGCAGGATCTCCGCGAGCTCGGGCTGGCCGGCCAGGGCCGCCAGCGTCCGGCGCAGGATCGGGCCCGAGCGATAGCTGACGACGATCGCGCTCACGCGGCGCTCGGGCCTCGGCAGGTCTTGTCGCCCCGCGCTCATGGCGACAGTCGGCTCGGCAGCTTATGCATCGGCCGCACCGCGGGGGCCCGCCGCATCGCCGCCAGCGGCCACCAGGTCATGGCGCGGGCGATGGCGCAGAGCGAGGCGGTGCGGGCACGTTGGATGGCCCGTCGGCTGCGCCAGATCGGCCCCACACCCTTGAGCGCCGCCACAAGCCCCTGCCAGCGCGGGCCGATCGCGCCGCGATGGCCGGGGAGAAGCCAAAACCAGGCCAGCACGGCCGCCACCGCCACCAAGTGGGCGGGCAGCAGCGGCCAGAACAGGGGCGTCGGCATGTTCTTGACGAAGGTCCAGCTCCGGTTGCGCCAGCTATGGAACAGCGTGAAGTCGGTCGCGCGCCCGGCCGTGCCCGAGCCGGCATGTTGCACCACGGCGTCTGCCACCTGCAGGGCACGGTGACCCATGAGACGTAAGCGGAAGGCGAGGTCGACGTCCTCGACATAGCAGAAGAAGCGCTCGTCGAACCCGCCGGCGGCGAGGAACAGGTCGCGCCGATAGAGGGCGGCGGCGGCACAGGGGCCGAACACCTCGCCCTCCGGCGCTCCGCCCTCGACGCGCCAGCCGAAGCCGCCGCGCCAGGGAATGCCGGCGGCGTGATAGGCGTCGCCAAGCCCATCCCAGATGCCGGGATCGCCGAGCTTCACTTGCGCCGAGCCGAACATGACGATGTCGGGATGGCGCCGCATCGCGGCCATGAGCTTCTCGAGCCAGTCGGGTGCCGCCACCGCATCGGGATTGAGCAAGGCCAGCCAAGGAGCCCTCGTGGCGGCAGCGGCCCGGTTGTTGGCGGCGGCGAAGCCGAGATTGTCGGCAAAGCGCAGGACGCGAAAATTCGGCGGCAGCGGCCCCAGGCGCTCGATCGAGCCGTCGCTCGACCCGTTGTCGACGAGGATGGCCTCGAAGTCGCGAAAGCCCTGAGCCTTGAGCGCATCGATGCAGGGGCCGAGATAGGCCCCCGAATTATAAGCGACGACGATCACGCAGACGCTCGGCGCGAGGACGGCGGGCGCGGGAGTGGTGGGCGCGGGGATAGCGGGCAAGAGCGGGGCTCGCCCCGCCTACTTCTTGCGGAAGGCGTCGAGTGCCACCACCTCGGCGCCCTTCGCCGTCGCTTCCGGCGCAGTTGCGACGGGGGCCGGAGGACGGCCTGCCGGCGCGGTGCTGCGGTCCGCTGCCGTCTCGTTGGCGGGGCGCGCTTCGAATTGCAGGCCGAACTTGCAGGAGGGATCGGCGAAGGCTGTGACGGCAAGGAACGGGATGACGAGCCGCTCCTGCTGGCTGTTGAAGCTCAGGGTCACGCGAAAAAGGTCGCGCTCCACTTCGAGGCCCCAGAACTGGTGCTGGAGCACGATCGTCATTTCCTTGGGATATTGAGCCTTCAGCCGGTCCGGGACCTGCACGTCGGGCCGGTCGGTGCGAAAGGTGATGTAGAAATGGTGCGCGCCGGGCAGGCCGCGCTCGGCCGTCAAAGCCAATGACCGGCGAACGACGTCGCGCAACGCCGCTTCGACCATCGCCTCGTAACGCAGGAAATCTTCCGCCATTCCTCCTTCGGTCCCCCTCCGCCTGCCGCGCCGCTTCTCGAGCTCGGGCGGCGCTGATCGAAGTGGGGGGCTTCTGTTGCCCGGTGCCCCCCGGACCGCGCTTACCTATGGTTAGGCAGCGAGAGCCAGACGATTGTTGTCGTTGGCACTTCTAGGTTGGCCCGATAACGGCGGTACCATGCCGGGCAAAAACGCTGCCTTTACCACGCGCGTCGATCCTGTTTCGCCCCCGTCGGGAGCCGGCCTCGAGCTCAGGGGTCCCATCCCGCATGACACCCTCGGGCCGGAAACTGGTGGAGGCGCCGGGTACTGCCCCCGGGTCCGCTACGCTTATTCCACAGCGCGTTTATCGCCATAGTCGGTTGCCCGACGCCTTCAATATAGGTGGGGACATGGCGAATCGGAAGGGGGCGGGGCCGTCCGCGGCCGCGCCCCGCGGCCTCCTTTCCGGGGCGAAACGCGATGGAGTCGCAAGGATTCGGCGGCTCTCGGGCCTCACCTGTGGCCGGCTCGGGCGCGAGCCGGTAGAGTGCCGCCCCCGGGCTATTCCCGGACCCGGTCACTGGAGCCTCACGAGAAAGAGCCCGCGAACCAACATGTCGCTTACGCCCGAGCAGAAAGCCGAAATCGAGGCGCAGCGGAGCGCCAGTGCCGCCACGCGCCGCCCCACCGTGCCGGCGCTCGAAGAGATTCTGTACACCGCATTACCGGTGCTCGATCGCGGCTTCGTGCGCGTGATCGACTATATGGGCGACGACGGTGCCGTGGTGCAGGCCGCGCGCGTCTCCTACGGGCGCGGCACGCGCAAGGTGAGCGAGGACCGCGGGCTCATCAACTATCTGATGCGCCACCGCCACTCGACGCCCTTCGAGATGTGCGAGATCAAGCTCCACGTCAAGCTGCCGATCTTCGTGGCGCGGCAGTGGATCCGGCATCGCACCGCCAACGTCAACGAGTACTCGGCACGCTATTCGGTGCTCGACAACGAGTTCTACGTACCGGCGCCGGAGCACCTGGCCGCCCAGTCGCGCTCGAACCGCCAGGGCCGGGGCGAGGTGCTCGAGGGCGAGGAGGCGGCGCGAGTGCTCGAGCTCCTGCGCGAGGATGCGGCGCGCGCCTACGCGCATTACGAGGAGATGCTCAACGAGCGCGAGGACGGCAGCATCATCGACGAGAATCGCCGTGGCCTGGCGCGCGAGCTCGCCCGCATGAACCTTTCGCTCAATTTCTATACGCAGTGGTACTGGAAGATCGACCTTCACAATCTGCTGCATTTTCTCTCGCTGCGCGCCGACCCCCATGCGCAATACGAGATTCGCGCCTATGCCGAGCGCATGATCGAGGTGGTGTCGAAATGGGTGCCGCTCACCTACGACGCCTTCCTGCAGCACCGGCTCCATGCCGTGACGCTGTCGGCCGCGGCGATGACGGTGGTGAAACGCATGCTCGCGGGCGAGAGGGTGACGGCCGAGACGAGCGGGCTCGGCAAGCGCGAATGGACCGAGTTGATGGCGGCGCTGGGGCGCGAGGGATAGGCCGCCGCCGCGGGACCGGCTTTTCTTCCTCCGGGGCGGTATTTCGGCCATCGACCGCGGGCCTGCTTTCGGCTATGAGCCGGGCCATGCGTCGCGCCTGGACCGCCTTATGCCGCCCCGCCGGCCGCCGTCGCCTGGCGTTGGCGGCGGGGCTGGTGCTGCTCGTCGCGGGCGCTGCGCCGCTGCTGTGGGGGCCGTCCGCCGCGGTAGTGATCGGGCGGGTCGACCAGGTGATGGTCGACAAGAGCGAGCGACGGCTCTACCTGCTGCGCGACGGCCGAGTGCTCGAGAGCTTCGCGGTGGCGCTCGGCCGCAACCCGTCCGGCCCCAAGCTCGCGGAAGGGGACGGGCGCACGCCGGAGGGCCGCTACCGGCTCACTTGGCGCGACCCCGACAGCTCGCACTACAAGGCGATCCTCATCTCCTATCCCGACGCCGCCGACAAGGCGCGCGCCGCGGCGGCCGGCGTCGACCCCGGCGGCGAGATCATGCTGCACGGCCAGCGCAGCGTCTGGCGCTGGTTCAGCCGCGACAGCTGGACCGACGGCTGCATCGCGGTTTCCAACACGGCGATGGACGTGATCTGGAACGCCACGCGCGCCGGCACGCCGATCGTGATCCGCCCGTGACCGGCGGGGCGGCGCGATATCGCTTCCGCCCGTCTGCGAGGCCCGCTCTCGATCCCTACTGGATCACGATCCGGGGCGCGGCGCGGGCCGCGCGATCGCCGCTCTCGAGCTTGGCCCAGACGCGCTCGGCAATCGCACGATAGGTCTTGGCGTGCGGGCTCTCGGGATCGGAAACGACGATCGGCCGGCCGCCGTCCGAGGTCTCGCGGATGGCCATGTCGAGCGGCAGCTCGCCCAGGAACTCCACGCCCAGGCGCTGCGCCTCGCGCTTGGCGCCGCCATGGCTGAAGATGTCGCTGCGATGGCCGCAATGGGGGCAGCTGAAATAGCTCATGTTCTCGACGATGCCGAGCACCGGCACCTCCACCTTGCGGAACATGTTGAGCCCCTTGCGCGCATCGAGCAGTGCGATGTCCTGCGGCGTCGAGACGATGACGGCACCCGAGAGCGGCACCTGCTGCGCCATGGTGAGCTGGGCGTCGCCGGTGCCGGGCGGCAGGTCGACCACGAGGATGTCGAGCTCGCCCCAATCCACGTCGCGCAGCATCTGGTTGATGGCGCTCATCACCATGGGCCCGCGCCAGATCATCGGCGTTTCCTCGGGCACCATGAAGCCGATCGACATCACCTTGACGCCGTAATTCTCGAGCGGATTGAGCCGGCGCCCGTCGGGCGAGGTCGGTTTGCCGGAGATGCCCATCATGCGCGGTTGAGAGGGCCCGTAGATGTCGGCGTCGAGCAGCCCTACCCGGAGCCCCATGGCCTTGAGCGCGAGCGCGAGGTTGGCCGCGGTGGTGGACTTGCCCACCCCACCCTTGCCGCTCGCCACCGCCACGATATGGCGTACCCCCGGCACCGCCGCCTTCTGGGCGTGCCCCGCTCGGTGCGCCGCCCTTTCTTGCGGCTGAGACGGGGCGGACGGGCGCGGCGCCCCGCGGTGCGCGGTCAGCACCGCCGTGACGGAGAGCACGTCCGGCAGCGCGGAAACCGCCCGCTCGGCGGCACGGCGCAGCGGCTCGAGCTCGTCCGCCCGTTTGGGATCGATCTCGATCGCGAAACCGACATTGCCGTCCTTCACCACCACGCCGGAAACCATGCCGAGGCCGACGATGTCGCCGCGCCCGTCGGGCCCAGGAACGCGCTTCAGAACCTCGAGGACGGTGGCTTCGCTGATGGCGGTCATGCTTGAACAACTCCCGGAAGTGCCCAATATGTGGGCCATGTGTGGGGCGGGGTTCGGTTGCTCGAGGCAACCGGCTGTCATATAAGGCGTCGCACCGTCCCGGGAAAGCGGGCGCCATCGACTTAATCTCGCGAAACAGGGAAAGCCTGACATGCCGTGGCAGAATCAAGGTGGCGGCGGCCCTTGGGGCGGCGGCCAAGGACCGTGGGGCCGTGGCCCATCCGGCGGCGGCCAGCGGCCCAACGATTTGGAAGACCTCCTGCGCCGCGGCCAGGACCGCCTGAAGGGCTGGCTGCCCGGCGGCATGGGCGGCCGGCGCGGGCTTTTCTTCGTGGCCCTCGCCGCGCTGGCGCTATGGCTTGCCAGCGGCTTCTACCGCGTCGATGCCAACGAGCAGGGCGTGGCGCTCATCTTCGGCAAGTGGGTGGCGACCACCGGCCCCGGCCTCAATTACAACCTGCCGGCGCCGATCGGCTCGGTCGAGACGCCGATGGTGGGCTACGAGAACCGCGTCGAGATCGGATTTCGCTCCGGTGCCGAGGGCTCCACGCCCCGCGACATCCCGGCCGAGAGTCTCATGCTCACGGGCGACGAGAACATCATCGATATCCAGTTCGTCGTGCTGTGGAAGATCGGCGACGCCGGCAAGTACCTCTTCAATATCCGCGACCCCGAGGAGACGGTGAAGAACGTCTCCGAGGCGGCCATGCGCGAGATCATCGGCCAGTCCGATTTCGAGAGCACCCGCACCAAGGGCCGCGCCGAGGTCGAGACGCGGACCCATCAGCTGATCCAGCGCATCCTCGACAGCTACGATGCCGGCATCATCGTCACCAGCCTGCAGCTCCAAAAGGTGGATCCGCCCGATCCGGTGATCGAGGCCTTTCGCGACGTGCAGGCCGCCCGTGCCGACAAGGAACGGTCGGTCAACGAGGCGCAGGCCTACTACAACGAGGTCACGCAGCGCGCCGAGGGCCAGGCGCAGCAGATCATCAAGGCGGGCGAGGGCTACAAGGCCGAGAAGGTCGCGATCGCGACCGGCGACGCGCAGCGCTTCCTCTCCGTCGAGGCGGAGTACGCCAAGAACAAGACGCTCACCGAGCGACGCATCTACCTCGAGACGATGGGCAAGATCTTGCACGACATGAACAAGATCCTGGTCGACAACGCGCTCGGCGGCGCCGGCACCGTGCCGTATCTCTCGCTCAACGAGCTTCTGAAGAAGCCGGGCGCGCCTCAGCCGGCCGAGAGCCAGCCGGCCCAGCAGGCGCCGTCCGCCAGCAGCGCGGGAGCCTCGCAATGAACAGGATCTCGACCGTCGGCCTTCTGATCGCGTTCCTGATCGCGGTCGTGCTGCTGCTGTCCTCGACCTTCACGGTCAGTCAGTGGCAGCAGGCGTTGGTTCTCCAGTTCGGCGAGCCCCGTCGCGTCGTCGAGCAGCCGGGCCTGCATTTCAAGCTGCCCTTCGTGCAGAACGTCATCTATTTCGACAAGCGGGTGCTGAACCTCGACCTGGCGCCGGCCGAGATGCCGACCAACGACCAGAAGCAGGTCGTCGTCGACGTCTACGCCAAATACCGGATCGTGAATCCGCTCAAGTTCTATCAGGTGGTGCGCGACGAGACCGGCCTGCGCGGCCGGGTCGGCCCCATCATCAGCGCGAACCTGCGTGCCGAGATCGGCAAGGTGCCGATGGCCGAGATGCTGACCGAACGGCGGGCCGATTTCATGCGGTCGATCACCGAAGCGGTGAATCGGGCGTCGTTGAGCTATGGCGTCAACGTCATGGATGTGCGCATGAAGCGCGTCGATCTGCCCGAGGAAAACAGCCAAGCGATCTTCCGGCGCATGCAGACCCAGCGCGAGCAGGAAGCGCGCCGCTTCCGCGCCGAGGGCCAGCGCGACGCCGAAGCCCTTCGCGCCGAGGCCGACAAGCAGAAGGTGGTGATCCTGTCCGACGCGCGCCGCCAGGCCGAGATCCGGCGCGGCGAAGGCGAGGCCGAGGCGACGCGCATCTACAACGACGCCTATGGCAAGGACCCCGCCTTCTTCGACTTCTACAGATCGATGCAGGCGCTGAGCCAAGGTCTCAACGGCGAGAATACGACCTATGTGGGTCCGCCGGCCGGCGACTTCTTCCGCTTCTTCGGCAGCGAGAGCGGAAGCGCTGCCGCGCCGGCCGCGCCCAAGCCGTGAGCGGCGCCGGCGCTGTCGGGAAGCGCCTTCGGGCCGACCCGCCGATCCCGGACGCGCGGTTCTGAGCGGCGCATGGCCGATCTGGCGACGGCCTTGGGGCTGGTCCTGGTGATCGAGGGCATCACGCTGGCGGCAATGCCCGGAATGCTCCGGCGCCTGGTGGAAACCTTGTCGACCCTGCCCGAGACGGTGCTGCGTGCGGGCGGGCTTGCGGCGGCGGCGATCGGCCTGCTCCTGGTCTGGCTGGTGCGCGGCTGAGAGCGGAGGCGGGCGACTTTGGGAAAATTCACCCCGCTGCCATGGAATTCGCCTAATCTTGATGGCCGCTCCCAGAGGTCCGCCGGCGCACCCCGAGCGCTTGACTGACGTGTGCGCTACATTATGTGGAGCGGCCGGGGCCATCGGTTGCCGGCGCCCCGCCAGCGGTCCCCTGGCCCCCTGAAAATCGGAGGTTGATGCCCGTGTCGTCCCGTCCTCTGTGCTTCCCGTCGTTGCGTGTCCGTGCGGCCCGCCTGGATCTGGCGCCGTGGCTCCGGCGCTGGCTCATGCCCTTGCTGCTGGGCGCGGCGCTGGCTGCTTGGGGGGCGGCTGCGGCGCAGGCCCGGCAAGCGCCAGACAGCTTCGCCGACCTCGCCGAATCGCTGCTGCCGGCGGTGGTGAACGTCTCGACCACGCAAGAGCTGCGCGCCGACGACCTTTCGCAGCAGGAGCTCGAGCAGTTCTTCAAGGATTTCTTCGACCGGCGGAACAGGGGGGAGGCGCCGCGCCGCGCCACCTCGCTCGGCTCCGGCTTCGTGATCGATCCGTCGGGTTACATCGTCACCAACAACCATGTGATCGAGGGTGCCGATCAAATCACCGTGAAGCTGCACGACGACACCGAGCTGCAGGCCAAGGTCGTGGGCATCGACACCAAGACCGACCTGGCGCTGCTCAAGGTGGAGCCCAAGACGCCGCTCGTCGCTGCGCGCTGGGGCGATTCCGACAAGACCCGCATCGGCGACTGGGTGCTGGCCATCGGCAATCCCTTCGGGCTCGGCGGCTCGGTCACGGCCGGCATCGTTTCGGCGCGCCAGCGCGACATCAACGCCGGCCCCTATGACGAATTCATCCAGACCGACGCCTCGATCAACCGCGGCAATTCGGGCGGACCCATGTTCAACATGGACGGCGAGGTGATCGGCATCAACACGGCGATCTTCTCGCCCTCGGGCGGCAGCGTGGGCATCGGCTTCGCGATCCCCTCGAACCTCGCGCGCAACGTGATCGAGCAGTTGCAGTCCTACGGCCACGCCCGGCGCGGCTGGCTCGGCGTGCGCATCCAGAGCGTCAGCCCTGAGCTGGCCGAGGGCTTGCGCTTGCCCAACGCCAAGGGCGCCCTCATCGCCAATGTCACGGCGGGCGGCCCCGCCGATGCGGCCGGCATCCGCCAGGGCGACGTGGTCCTCGAGTTCGACGGCCGTCCGATCGACGAGATGCGCAAGCTGCCGCGGGTCGTCGCCGAAACCCCGATCGACAAAGAGGTCGAGGTCGTGCTCTGGCGCCAGGGCGCCAAGAAGACGGTGACCGTGAAGGTCGGCGAGCTCGACGAGAGCGCCGAGCAGGCCGCGGCCGAGGAGCCCCAGGGCAAGAGCCCCGGCGGCGGCAACGGCGGCGGCGACGTGCCGCTGCTCGGCCTCACCGTGACCGAGCTGACGGCCGATCTGCGCGATCAGTTCAAGCTCGAGCGGGATGTCGAGGGCGTGCTGGTGACCGGCGTCGATCCCGATGGCGCGGCGGCCGAGAAGGGCTTGAAGGAAGGCGACGTCGTCATCGAGGTGGACCAGAAGGCGGTCGCGACGGCCGACGACGTCAAGCGCCGCGTCGACGAGGCCAAGAGCAACGGCTACCGCGTCGTGACGCTGCTGGTCTACCGCGCCGGCGATTATCAATGGGTCGCGGTGCGGATCGATCGCGGGTGACGCGACAGCGCTCTTGCCCGAATGGCGACCGCCATACGCCCGAAGCCATGGCTCCCTCTCCCGCGAAAGCGGGAGAGGGCTGGGGTGAGGGTATCGACGCACAGCAGGCGAGGCTGAGCCTGGCGAACGTGCCCCCTCGCCCCGGCCCTCTCCCCCGCGTTGCGGGGGCGAGGGAGCAGAACGCCACCGATGCCGAGCAACCCGGCATCGGCTCCGCCAAGCCCGTGCTCGTCATCGCCGGCCCCACGGCGAGCGGCAAGTCGGCGCTTGGCCTCGCGCTGGCCAAACGTCTCGGCGGCGTTCTCGTCAATGCCGACAGCATGCAGCTCTATCGCGAGCTTCGCGTGCTGACCGCGCGGCCGCGGGAGGCCGAGGTGGCGGCAGTGCCGCACCGGCTGTTCGGCATCCTGCCCGCAGCCGAGCCCTGCTCGGCCGGGCGCTGGCGCGAATTGGCGCTGGCAGAGATCGCCGCGGCTCATGCGCGCGCTCGCCTGCCGATCCTGGTGGGCGGAACCGGGCTCTATTTGGAAGCGTTGATGCGGGGCATCGCCGAGACGCCAAGCGTGCCGGCGCCGGTGCGCGAGGCAGTGCGGGTGCGGCTCGCGGCCGAAGGGCCGGCAGCACTCCATGCCGAGCTTGCAGCCCGTGATCCCGTCAGCGCAGCGAAGCTCAAGCCCACCGATCGGCAACGCATCGTGCGCGCGCTCGAGGTGCTGGAGGCCACCGGCAGGCCGCTCTCCCAGTGGCAGGCCGAGGCCGCTCAAGCGCCGCCGACCGATCTCGCCTTCGACGTTTTCTTGCTGATGCCGACGCGCGCAGCTCTCTATGCCGCGTGCGATCGCCGCTTCGCGCGCATGGTCGAAGCCGGCGCGCTCGAGGAGGTGAGGGCGCTCAAGGCTCTTGCGCTCGATCCGGCCTTGCCGGCGATGAAGGCGATCGGTGTGGCGGAGCTGGGCGGCTATCTTGACGGAAAGACCGGCCTCGCCGAGGCCATTCGGGCGGCGCAGCAGGCCACCCGGCGCTACGCCAAGCGCCAGTTCACCTGGTTCCGGCACCGGCTGCCCGGGGCTGTGCGCATCGAGGCGGACCCGCTCGATCCCGCCTTCGCCACCGAGCAATTTTTGGAAAGATTCTTTCACAGTTTCTTTTCGAAGATTTGCCATTTCTAGTTGACCGCACTGCAGCAAGCCTCTAGTTTCGGGCTTCTCGCCGGCCGCCAAGGGCCAGCGAGGCGGGCTTGTGCGCCCGCGAACAAGGCGGCGCGCGCCCCATCCGGGCCGGTTCCGGCACCGGGACAGAAGCGAAAGGATCGGCATATGTCCGCGCAGGAGATGATCGGAGCGTCAGTCGTCATCCGGGCCTTGTTGGACCAGGGTGTCGACGTCGTATTCGGCTATCCGGGCGGCGCGGTACTCCCGATCTATGACGAGCTGTTCAAGCAGAACGCGCTGCGCCACATCCTGGTGCGCCACGAGCAGGCGGCGGTGCATGCCGCCGAGGGCTATGCGCGCTCGACCGGCAAGGTCGGCGTGGTGCTGGTGACCTCGGGGCCCGGTGCCACCAACGCGGTGACGGGCCTGACCGACGCGCTGATGGACTCGATTCCAGTGGTCTGTCTCACCGGCCAGGTGCCCACGCACCTGATCGGCAACGACGCCTTCCAGGAGGCTGACACCACCGGCATCACGCGACCCTGCACCAAGCACAATTATCTGGTGAAGAACGTGGCCGATCTCGGCCGCGTCATCCACGAGGCCTTCCACGTCGCGCGCAGCGGCCGGCCGGGCCCGGTGGTGGTCGATCTGCCCAAGGACGTGCTCCAGGCCAAGACCGGCTATGCCGGCGGGGCCGCCGCCGCCGCCAGAAAGCACCGCAGCTACAACCCGCCGGTCAAGGGCGACCCGAAGGCGATCGAGGCGGCGGTGGCGCTGATGGCCAAAGCCAAGCGGCCGCTCTTCTATTGCGGCGGCGGCGTGATCAATTCGGGGCCCGCCGCCTCGCAGCTGCTCAGGCAGTTCGTGAAGACGACCGGTTTCCCCTGCACGCTGACCTTGATGGGGCTCGGCGCCTTTCCGGCCTCCGACCCGCAGTTTCTCGGCATGCTGGGCATGCACGGCCTCTACGAGGCCAACCTCGCCATGCATGACTGCGACGTGATGATCGCGGTGGGTGCGCGCTTCGACGATCGCGTGACCGGCAAGCTCACCGCCTTCTCGCCGAACTCCAAGAAGATCCACATCGACATCGACCCGTCCTCGATCAACAAGAACGTGCGCGTCGACATTCCGATCGTGGGCGACGTGGCGCACGTGCTCGAGGACATGATCAAGATCTGGAAGGCCCGGCAGGTGCAGCCCGACCAGAAGGCGCTCGCCAACTGGTGGAAGCAGATCGAGGAATGGCGCGGGCGCGACTGCCTGCGCTTCAAGAACTCGGACACGGTGATCAAGCCGCAATATGCGCTGCAGCGCCTCTATGCGGCCATCAAGGACAAGGATCACTACATCACCACCGAGGTCGGGCAGCACCAGATGTGGGCGGCCCAGTTCCTGAAGTTCGAGCAGCCCAACCGGTGGATGACCTCGGGCGGGCTGGGCACCATGGGCTACGGCCTGCCGGCCGCGATCGGCGTGCAGGTGGCGCATCCCGACGCGCTGGTGATCGACGTGGCGGGCGAGGCCTCGATCCTGATGAACATCCAGGAGATGTCCACGGCCTGCCAATACAAGCTGCCGGTCAAGATCTTCATCATGAACAACCAGTGGATGGGCATGGTGCGGCAGTGGCAGGAGCTGCTGCATGGCGGCCGCTACTCCGAGAGCTATACCGATTCGCTGCCCGATTTCGTCAAGCTCGCCGACGCCTTCGGCGCGGTGGGCCTGAAGGCGGAAAGGCCCTCGGAGGTCGACGGGGTCATCGCCGAGATGATCTCGACCAAGCGCACGGTCATCGTCGATTGCCGCGTCGAGCAGACCGAGAACTGCTTCCCGATGATCCCGTCGGGCTCGGCGCACAACGAGATGCTGCTCGGGCCCGAGGATCACGCGAAGCCGGTCTCCGAAGAAGGCATGGTGCTGGTGTAGTGCCATGGCCGAACCGCAGAAGATCGAGCGCCACACCATCTCGGTGCTGGTGGACAACGAGCCCGGAATTCTCGCCCGCGTCGTCGGGCTGTTCTCGGGCCGCGGCTACAACATCGAAAGCCTGACGGTCGCCGAGGTGAACGCGCAGAATCACCTTTCGCGCATCACCGTGGTGACGTCCGGCACGCCGATGATCATCGAGCAGATCAAGGCGCAGCTCCGGCGCCTGGTGCCGGTGCACAAGGTGAGCGACCTCACCGTCGAGGGGCCCAGCCTCGAGCGGGAGCTGGCCCTCATCAAGGTGCGCGGCACCGGTGACAAGCGGGTCGAGTCCTTGCGCATCGCCGACATCTTCCGCGCCCGCGTGGTGGATTCGACGATCGAATCCTTCGTCTTCGAGATGACGGGCTCGACCGACAAGCTCAACGCCTTCATCAACCTGATGCAGCCCCTGGGCCTCGTGGACGTGTCGCGCACCGGCGTGGTCGCGATCGCGCGCGGGCCCGAGGCGCTTTGACGGGAATACATCGCGAGCGGAAGCGACCCCTCCCCCTACCCCCTCCCGCAAGGGGAGGGGGCAAAAGAAAAAATCGATCCTTCCGCAAGGGCGCTTCCTGTTTTCCTGACCCTCCCCCTTGACGGGGGAGGGTAGGGAGAGGGTGGGACCGCAATAAGGAATGAGACAAGGAGTTTTGAACGATGCGCGTTTACTACGACCGTGACGCCGATGTGAACCTGGTGAAGGGCAAGAAGGTTGCCGTCGTCGGCTATGGCAGCCAGGGCCATGCCCACGCCCTCAATCTCAAGGACAGCGGCGTCAAGGAGGTGCGCGTCGCGCTCAAGGCCGGCTCGGCCTCGATCAAGAAGGCGGAGGCCGCGGGTCTGCCGGTCACCACGCCGGCCGAGGCCGCCAAGTGGGCCGATATCGTCATGGTGCTCACGCCCGACGAGCTTCAGGCCAAGCTCTATGCCGAGGAGCTCGGTCCCAACATGCGCCAGGGCGCCGCGATCGCCTTCGGCCACGGCCTCAACATCCATTTCCGCCTGATCGAGCCGCGCTCCGACCTCGACGTCTTCATGGTGGCGCCCAAGGGCCCGGGCCACACGGTGCGCTCGGAATATCTCAAGGGCGGCGGCGTGCCCTGCCTCGTCGCGGTGGCGCAGAACGCGTCCGGCAATGCGCTCGAGATCGGCCTCTCCTACGCCTCGGCCATCGGCGGCGGACGCTCGGGCATCATCGAGACGAGCTTCCGCGAGGAATGCGAGACCGATCTCTTCGGCGAGCAGGTGGTCTTGTGCGGCGGCCTGACCGCGCTGATCCAGGCCGGCTACGAGACGCTGATCGAGGCCGGCTACGCGCCCGAGATGGCCTATTTCGAGTGCCTGCACGAGGTGAAGCTGATCGTCGACCTGATCTACGAGGGCGGCATCGCCAACATGCGCTACTCGATCTCCAACACGGCCGAGTATGGCGACTATACGCGGGGGCCGCGCATCATCACCGAGGAGACCAAGAAGGAGATGAAGCGCATCCTCGACGATATCCAGTCGGGCCGCTTCGCGCGCGACTGGGTGGCGGAGTGCCAGGCCGGCCAGCCCAGCTTCAAGGCGATGCGCCGGCGTGCGGCCGAGCATCCGATCGAGGAGGTGGGCGCCAAGCTCCGGGCGATGATGCCCTGGATCGCCAAGAACAAGCTGGTCGACAAGACCAAGAACTGATCCATCGAGGATTTGCAACGACGGCCGGCCGCTGGCGGGACTGGTGCATCGAGCGCCGCCTCGCCCGCGGCCGGTTTCATTTCGGCGGTCATGCCACCACGGTTTGACAGGAGCCGGACAGGGATGCGGACTAAACCGATGACGGCTGCCGTTCGATGCGCGCGGCCAGGAAGGAGCGGCGGCTCGGCGCCATGGCGACGCCTATAGAAGCGGCATTGCCGCGGCTGGTCGGGAGCGGGGTCGTTCTCGCCACCATTTTGGCGACATTCGCCGGCGCAGCACTCTTTCTGCTGTGGCCGTCGCTCGATCTTGCGGTCGCCCGGACGATGCTCCGGCCGGACGGCCGGTTTCTGCTCGCCGGCGATGTGCCGGTCTCGGGGGTCGTGCGTTATGTCATGACCGCATTCGCGGCGGGCATCGCGGTTGCGGTGATCGTGACATGGCTGCGCGGTGCGCCGCGATGGGATTGGCTGCGCCGCCTGCTCTATGTCGTCGCCGTCTTCGCCGTCGGGCCCGGCCTCATCGCCAATGGCATCTTCAAGGACAATTGGGGGCGCGCGCGTCCCCGCGAGATCGTCGAGTTCGGCGGCGGGGCGGCCTTCACGCCGCCCTTCGTCATCAGCGACGCGTGCGAGCGCAACTGCTCCTTCGTCAGCGGCGACGCCGCGGCGGGCTTCGCCTTCCTGGGGCCGGCCCTGCTGCTGCCGGCCCGCCGGCGCAGGCTCGGATTGGCGGCGGCGACACTGGCCGGCGCAGGGCTCGGCCTGCTGCGCATGCTGGCGGGTGCGCATTTTCTCAGCGACGTGATCTTTGCCGGCCTGTTCGATCTGTTGACAGCGCAGCTGCTCTATCGACTGTGCTTTCCGACCGCCTCCTTCGTCGGCGGAAAGGAAAAAGCGCTGCCGGACTGACCCGTTCGAGCGCGGGGGCGGCCAAATATATAGGAACAAAAGCCTAGATCGACCGCCGCCGGCGCCGGCCGAACGCCCCCGCTCTTGGCCCGCCCGGCCGCGACGGCCTTGCGGAAAAGCCGGGGGCGGGGCGACGAGCGTTGATGAAACGCGAGCCGCGAAAAGGACTTGTTAACCACCCTGAAGCAAGGTTACAAAGCTGCGGACCGTTCGCTGCTTGGGTTTTCGAGGCTGATCGGATGTCCTTGATGTACCGCGAGAAATTGACGTCCGCGCCGGAAGGGGCGCGGATCGCGGTGGCATGGCCGGTCGCCTGCGGTCGGACCGCCCTGTCTCTGGAGTTTCGGACGCTTCGACTTAGCCACCCCTGAATGGGTGATGCGCGGGAGCGCGTTCCCGCGCGCCGTTCAGGGGCCCCGTCGAATCCGCTTTCGAAACCAGAGATATCAAGGGGTTAGAGCTATGAACCCGGGTCGAGATCCCAACCGCGTCATCATCTTCGACACCACCCTGCGCGACGGCGAACAATCGCCGGGCGCCTCCATGAACCTCGAGGAGAAGCGGCGCATCGCCGCCGTGCTCGAGGAAATGGGCGTCGACGTCATCGAGGCCGGCTTTCCGATCGCCTCCAACGGCGACTTCGAGGCCGTGCGCGAGATCGCCCGCCAGATCAAGACCAGCTCGGTCGCCGGTCTCGCGCGGGCCTCCAAGAAGGATATCGACCGGGCCTGGGAGGCGCTGTCGGAGGCCCAGCGCCCGCGTATCCACACCTTCATTTCCACCAGCCCGCTGCACATGAAGTTCAAGCTGCAGATGGAACCGGAGGCGGTGCATCAGGCCATCATCGACAGCGTCACCTATGCGCGCGGCCTGTGCGGCGACATCGAATGGTCGGCCGAGGACGCCTCTCGCACCGAGCCGGATTTCCTCTGCCGCTGCGTCGAGACCGCGATCAAGTGCGGGGCGGGCACCGTGAACATCCCCGATACGGTCGGCTATGCCGTGCCGCAGGAGTTCGCGGCCCTGATCAAGATGCTGGTGGACCGCGTTCCCAACATCGACAAGGCGGTCATCTCGGTCCATTGCCACAACGATCTCGGGCTGGCCGTGGCCAACTCGCTGGCGGCGATCGGTGCCGGCGCCCGGCAGGTCGAGTGCACCGTCAACGGGCTCGGCGAGCGCGCCGGCAACGCCGCGCTCGAGGAGATCGTGATGGCGCTCAAGACGCGCCATGACGCCCTGCCCTACAAGACCGGGATCAACACCGAGGTCATCACCAAGGCCTCGCGCCTGGTCTCCACCATCACCGGCTTCCCGGTCCAGCCCAACAAGGCCATCGTCGGCGCCAACGCCTTTGCGCACGAATCGGGCATCCATCAGGACGGCATGCTGAAGCACGCCGGCACCTACGAGATCATGACCCCCGAATCGGTCGGGCTCACCCGCTCGACCCTGGTCATGGGCAAGCATTCGGGCCGCCACGCCTTCAAGGCCAAGCTCAAGGAGCTGGGCTTCGACCTCGGCGACAACGCCGTCGAAGAGGCCTTCAAGCGCTTCAAGGACCTGGCCGACAAGAAGAAGGACGTCTACGACGAGGACATCATGGCGCTCGTGGACGACGAGGTGGTGCGCTCGAAGGAGCATATCCGCTTCGTCTCGCTCCAGGTCATCGCCGGCTCCAAGGGCCCGCAGCAGGCCGATCTGGAGCTCGAGATCGACGGCGTGGTGAAGCAGACCCGCGCCTTCGGCGACGGCCCGGTGGACGCCACCTTCAAGGCGATCCGCCAGCTCTACCCGCATGACGCGAAGCTGCAGCTGTTCCAGGTCCATGCCGTCACCGCCGGTACCGATGCGCAGGCCGAGGTGACGGTCCGGCTGGAGGAGAACGGCAAGACGGTGAACGGCCAGGGCGCCGACACCGACACGCTGGTGGCCTCCTGCAAGGCCTATCTGCACGCGCTCAACAAGCTCTTAACCAAGAGGCAGAAGACCGCGCCCGCCGCTCTTTCCGCATGATCGTGGGATTCCGCCTAGGACTTGAAACCGATGCATGCGCCGGGTTATCCCGGCGCATGCCATAAATGGATGAGGTGAAATTCGATGCTGGGTAGATTGCTGGGGATACTCTCCGCCGACATGGCGATCGACCTCGGCACCGCGAACACGCTCGTCTACGTCAAGGGCCGCGGCATCGTGCTCAACGAGCCCTCGGTCGTGGCTATCCACGAGGTCAAGGGGCGCAAGCACGTGCTGGCCGTTGGCGACGAGGCCAAGATGATGCTGGGCCGCACGCCCGGCAACATCACCGCCATTCGCCCCCTTCGCGACGGCGTCATCGCCGACTTCGAGGTGGCGGAGGAGATGATCAAGCATTTCATCCGCAAGGTGCACAATCGCCGCTCCTTCGCGAGCCCCCAGATCATCGTCTGCGTGCCCTCGGGCTCGACGGCGGTGGAACGCCGCGCCATCCAGGAATCGGCCGAGAGCGCCGGCGCCCGCCGCGTGTTCCTGATCGAGGAGCCGATGGCGGCCGCGATCGGCGCCGGCCTGCCCGTGACCGAGCCGACCGGCTCGATGGTGGTCGATATCGGCGGCGGCACCACCGAAGTGGCGGTGCTGTCCTTGGGCGGCATCGTCTATTCGCGATCGGTGCGCGTGGGCGGCGACAAGATGGACGAGGCCATCATCGCCTACATCCGTCGCAACCATAACCTGCTGGTGGGCGAGGGCTCGGCCGAGCGCATCAAGAAGGAAATCGGCTCGGCTTGCCCGCCCGAGGACGGCGACGGTCGTGTCATGGAGATCAAGGGCCGCGACCTGATGAACGGCGTGCCGAAGGAGCTCGTCATCACCGAGCGCCAGATCGCCGAGAGTCTGGCCGAGCCCGTCGGCGCCATCATCGAGGCGGTCAAGGTGGCGCTCGAGCACACGGCACCCGAGCTCGCTGCCGACATCGTCGACAAGGGCATCGTGCTGACCGGCGGCGGCGCGCTGCTCTCGAACCTCGACCTGGTGCTGCGCCATTCGACCGGCCTGCCGGTTTCGATCGCGGACGATCCGCTCACCTGCGTGGCGCTCGGCACCGGCCGCTGCCTGGAGGAGATGAAGACGCTCAAGAACGTCCTCATCAATATGTATTGATTGATCCGGCTGGATTTTTCTTTGTCCGACTCGGGTGTCGGGGTAAGGTGAGTCGCAGGTTCGCGGCGGAGGACCGCGATTCGGGCTTGGGGCTTCGCTGCGGAGGCGCGCGATGAAGCAGCGGACCGGCCCCGCGTTGCGGTTGACGTCGCCGCTCCGGGCGTTGGTTCATCGCCTAACATTGGTTTTGGTCGTCGCCGGCGCCTTCGGCCTGATGGTGCTGGGGCGCACCGACGGTCCCCTCGTGGCGCAGGCCCGCAGCATGGTTTCCGACGCCGTGGCGCCCATCCTGGCGGCGCTGTCCCAACCGGTGCGCGCCGTCGAAGGCCTGTTCGACAATCTGGAGGAATTGGTCGATCTGCGCGCGGAGAACGCGCGGTTGCGCATCGAACGGGCGCGGCTGGCCGAGTGGCAGACGATCGCGCAGCGTCTCGACGCCGAAAATCGGCAGCTGCGCACCCTGCTGCATCTCGTGCCCGATCCCAAGACGAGCTTCATCAGCGCCCGGGTGGTCGGCGACCATACCGGCGCCTTCGTGCGCGAAGTTCTGATCGCGGCCGGCAGCAAGGACGGTGTGCGCAAAGGGCAGGCCGCCATGACCGGCGACGGGCTGGCCGGCCGCGTCGCCGAGGTCGGCTCGCGCTCGGCGCGCGTCCTGTTGCTGACCGATATCAACTCGCGCATACCGGTGCTGGTCGAGCGCTCGCGCGACCGCGCCATCCTCGCCGGCGACAACTCGAACCGGCCGCAGCTCCTCTACCTCAAGCCCGGCACGACGATCCAGACCGGCGACCGCGTCGTCACATCCGGCGACGGCGGCATCTTCCCGCCGGGCCTGCCGGTGGGGGTGGTGGACAGCTTCGTCGACGGCGTCGCCACCGTGACGCCTTTCGTCGACTGGGATCACATGGAATTCCTGCAGATCGTCGATTACGGCCTGCCCGGCATCCTGGCGGAAGGATCCGAATCCGACGATAGGCCCAACGGTGGCGGCGCTGCGGCCGCTTCTGCGCCGACGGGCGCCGCCACGGCCCCGCCTCGCCAGCGCTGAGCCTTGGGAGCGAGGGAGTTCACGCCGCGCCATGACCTCCGGCTTCTGGCAGCGCATCGATCTGTGGTCGCAGCGGCTCTGGCCGTCCACGCTCACCCTGCTGCTGATGCTCTTGGGGGCGGTGCCGCTGCCATTGCCGTTCTGGCAGCCGATCAACCCCGATTTCGCCTTGATGGCGGTCTATTATTGGGCGATCCACCGCCCCACCGCGCTGCCACTGCCCCTCGTGTTCCTGATCGGCATTCTCGCCGATTTCTTCGGCATGGCGCCGCTCGGCGTCGGCACGCTGGTGCTGGTGCTGACCTATGCGGTCACGCTCTCGCAGCGCCGTCTCTTCATCGGCCAGCCTTTCCTGGTGGTGTGGTGGGGCTACATGATGGTGTCGGGCGCTGCCATGGCGCTGGCCTGGGCCGTCACCAGCCTGTTGGCAGTCGATCTGGTCGATTCGCGCCCCGCCATCTTCTGCTATCTGGTCGATCTCGGCCTCTACCCGGGCGTCGCCTACCTGTTCGCCCGGGTGCAGCGCTCTTTGCTCTCCTCGGCTTGATGTCCGGCGATGGCGATGCAGAACAATCAGGAGCTCGTCCGTACCTTCTCGCGCCGCGCCGCGCTCTTGGGCGGCGGCCAACTGCTGCTGCTGGGCGCCTTGGCCGGCCGCATGTACTACCTGCAGGTGGTCGAGGCGGATCGCTATGCGCTGCTGGCCGAGGAGAACCGCATCAATCTGCGCCTGCTGGCGCCGCGCCGAGGCCGCATTCTCGACCGCTTCGGCCTGCCGCTGGCAACCAACGATCAGAATTACCGCGTTGTCGTCGTGCCGGAGCAGGCCGAGAATCTGGAAGCGACCATCCGCGCGTTGCACGGCATCGTGCCGATCAGCGACAACGAGCACAACCGCATCCTGAACGACGCTGCCAAGAAGCGCGCCTTCGTGCCGGTGACGGTGAAGGAGAATCTCGACTGGCCGGTGGTGGCGCGGATCGAGATCAACGCCCCCGATCTTCCGGGCGTGTCGATCGAGGTCGAGCAGAGCCGCAACTATCCTTACGGCGGCATGGCGGCCCATGTGCTGGGCTATGTCGGCGCGGTGTCGGAGAACGAGCTCACCGGCGATCCGCTGCTCGAGTTGCCGGGCTTTCGCATCGGCAAGAGCGGCATCGAGAAGCAGTACGACCTCGATCTGCGCGGCTCGGCGGGCAATAGCCAGGTCGAAGTCAATGCCGTCGGCCGCGTCATCCGCGAGCTGTCGCGCGACGAAGGCGTGCCCGGCAAGGACCTCGTCACCACCATCGATCTGGGCCTGCAAACCTTCGCCCAGCAGCGGCTTTCCGCCGAGCTCAGCGGGGCCGCCGTCTGCATCGACGTGATGACCGGCGAGATCCTGGCGCTGGCCTCGACCCCGGGCTACGACCCGACCGCCTTCGATCGCGGCCTGACCAGCGCCGAATGGCAGGCGCTGACCACCGACCCCTTGCGGCCGCTCTCGAACAAGGCGCTCGGCGGCACCTACGCCCCCGGCTCGACCTTCAAGACCGTGGTGACGCTGGCGGCGCTCGAGGCCGGCATCACGCCCGACCATACCGTATTCTGCCCGGGCTTCATGACGCTGGGCTCGAGCCGCTTCCATTGCTGGAAGAAGGAAGGCCACGGCACGCTCGATATGATCGGCGGCATCAGCCGCTCCTGCGACGTCTATTTCTACGACCTGGCGCGGCGCATCGGCATCGATCCGATCGCGGCCATGGCGCGGCGCTTCGGCCTCGGCGCGCCGACGGGCATCGACCTGCCGGCCGAGAAGCCCGGCGTGATCCCCGACAGTAATTGGAAGCGCGCCACCTTCGGCGACATCTGGCATCCGGGCGAATCGCTGGTGGCCGGGATCGGCCAGGGCTTCATCCTGACCACGCCGCTGCAGCTGGCCGTGCTGGTGGCGCGGCTTGCCTCGGGCGGCTATGCGATCCAGCCCCGGCTCAAACGCGACAAGATGTTCGAAGGCGAGAGCGGGGCCGCCCTGCGAGAGAACCAGGCGAGCGGCAGCATCCTGCGTCCACCTTTCCCCTCGCTCAATGTGCCGCCCGAGCACTTGGCGGTCGTGCTCGAGGGCATGAACCAGGTGAGCAACGCACCCGGCGGCACCGCCTACCGCGCGCGTATCGAGACGCCGGGCATGGAGATGGCCGGCAAGACCGGCACGTCGCAGGTGCGGCGCATCTCCATGAGCGAGCGCGCCGGCGGCGTGCGCAAGAACGAGGATCTGCCCTGGCCGCAGCGCGACCACGCGCTGTTCATCGGTTATGCGCCGGTGCAGGCGCCGCGCTATGGCGTGGCGGTGGTGATCGAACATGGCGGCGGCGGCTCCAAGGTGGCGGGGCCCATCGCGCGCGACATCCTGATCGAGGCTCAGATGCGCGATCCGGCGCGCCGCCGCCCGACCGATCAACTTGCCGATGCGACGAGACCGGCATGATCGGGCCGACCCATTTCCGATCGGGCCAATTCGGCCGTAACCCGAGCGAACCGCCGATCGGCCAGAAGCTCAAGCAGGTCAGCTGGGGGCTGGTGCTGCTGCTGACCGCCATCGCCGGCGTCGGGCTCGCCATGCTCTATTCCGCAGGTAACGGCAGCGTCGAGCCCTGGATGTCGCGCCAAGCGGTGCGCCTCGCGGTGGGGCTGGCGCTGATGCTGGCGGTCGCGCTCAGCGACCTGCGCCTCTGGCTGCGCTGGGCCTACGCCTTCTACGCCTTCGCCTTCCTGCTGCTGATCTATGTGGAGATCGCCGGCGAGATCGGCATGGGCGCGCAGCGCTGGATCGACCTGGGGGTGTTCCAGCTGCAGCCTTCCGAGATCATGAAGATCGCGCTCGTGGTCGCGCTCGCACGCTACTTCCATCGGCTCGATCTCGACGAGATCCGCCGGCCCTTGCCGCTGCTCCCGCCGACCTTGCTGGTGCTGGCCCCTGCGGGCCTGGTGTTGGTCCAACCCGACCTCGGCACCGCCGGCATGCTGCTCCTGATCGGCGCGGTGATGTTCTTCGCCGCCGGCGTGCGCTTGTGGAAGTTCGCCGTCGTGGCGGCGGCAGGGCTGGCGGCGGTGCCGGTCGGCTGGGGCTTCCTGCACGACTATCAGCGCCAGCGCGTGCTGACCTTCCTCAACCCGGAGAGCGACCCGCTCGGTGCCGGCTACCACATCATGCAGTCCAAGATCGCCTTCGGCTCCGGCGGCGTGTTCGGCAAGGGCTTTCTGATGGGGACCCAGAGCCATCTCAACTTCCTGCCCGAGCGCCAGACCGACTTCATCTTCACCATGCTGGCGGAGGAGTTCGGCATGGTGGGCGGGATCACGCTGCTCTGCCTCTACGGGCTGGTGCTCTTCTACGGCTTCATGATCGCGCTCAGAAGCCGCAACCAGTTCGGCCGGCTCTTGGCGATCGGCGTCACCTCGAGCCTATTCCTCTACGTCTTCATCAACATGGCGATGGTGATGGGCCTGATCCCGGTGGTGGGGGTGCCGCTGCCGCTGATCTCCTATGGCGGCACGTCGATGCTGACGCTGCTGATGGGGTTCGGCCTGGTGCTGGCCGTCAACGTGCAGCGCGATCTGCGCCTGGGCCAGCACGGTCGCGGCGACGAAGCCTGAAGGGCGGCCCCGGAAGGCGGGCGGAACCGCGCTTCCTACTTCATCCCCGCCCGCAGGCGAATGCGCCGGCCTTCCGTCGGTTCGTCGGCGGCCACCGGCTCCGGCCTCTGGGCGGTCGCGAGCTGACGGCGATACATCTGCGCGTAAATGCCCTGCCGGCGCTTCAGCTCGCTCGAGGATCCTTCCTCGACGACGCGGCCGCGATCGAGAACCACGACGCGGTCGAAGCTGTCGAGCGTGGAGAGCCGGTGCGCGATGGCGATCACCGTGCGGCCCTTGAAGAGCCGCACCAGCGCCTCCTGGATCGCCATCTCGGATTCGCTGTCGAGCGCCGAGGTCGCCTCGTCGAGCAGGATGATGGGGGCGTCGCGCAGGAAGGCGCGCGCGATCGCGAGGCGCTGACGCTGACCGCCCGAGAGCTTCAGCCCGCGGTCGCCCACGATCGTGTCGAAGCCCTGCGGCAGACGGTGGATGAACTCGCCGCATTGCGCCAACTCGGCGGCGCGATAGACCTCCGCGTCGGTCGCCTCCGGCTTGCCGTAACGGAGATTCTCGAGCACGGAGCGGTGGAAGAGCGAGATATCCTGCTGCACCACCGCGATCGACTGACGCAGGCTTTCCTGCGTGACCTGCGATATGTCCTGCTCGTCGATCAGCACATGGCCGCGCTGCGGATCGTAGTGCCGCTGCAGCAAGGCCAGGATGGTCGACTTGCCGGCGCCGGATCTGCCGGCCAGGCCGACCCGCTCGCCGGCCGCGATGCGCAGGTTGAAGTCCTGCAACACCGGCTGGCCGTCCGGGTAGGCGAAGTTGACATTCACGAAGGCGACCGAGCCGCCGAGGTTGACCAGCGGCTTGGCGTTCGGCCGGTCCACCATCTCGTGCGGCAGCCCCAGCACGCGCACGGCCTCGCCCAGCTTGGCGAAGTGCTGGGTCAGATCCACCAGCGCCATGGCCAGATCGCGCGAGGCGTGAAGCACGGTGAAGCCCAGCGTGGTCGTCAGCACCACGTCGCCGGTGGTGACGAGGCCCCGGCGCCAGAGCTCGACCGACCAGACCAGGATGCCCGCCGTCACGGCGAAGACCGAGAGCGCATGCAGCAGGCGCAGCCGCTCCAGCGAGCGCAGGCTCTCGCGTTGCGCCGACATCTCGCGCTCGATTCGGCGTGACAGCCGCTCGTGCTCGCGCCGCGCCATGCCGAAGGAGCGCACCAGGACGATGTTGCTGACGATGTCGGTGAGATCGCCGTTGACGGCGGCGGCGCGGCCGGCAAAGCGCTCGTGCAGATGGTGCCGCTTGGCGGCGAGGCGGCCGATCGCAAGCCCCAGGCCGGTCACGATGACGAAGAGGAATGCCGTGATCTGCCAGTCGATCGTGCCCAGCACGGCGATGCTGGCGATCACGGCAGCCAGAGGCGGAACCGTGAACCAGGTGATCGAGCTCTCGATGCTCCAGGCGGCACTAGCCGCCGTGGTGATGCGCCCGGCCAGCGCGCCAGGGAACCGCTCGGCGAAGTAGCGCGTGCCGTGTCCAGACAAATGATGGAAAAGGTCAAGCCGCAGATCGCCTGTTACGGCGACGAAGGCGTGGCTCGCGACCCATCCGGCGAGCCGCCACAGCAGATTGTCCCCGGCGACCAGTGCGAGCAGCGCGCCGACCGCGACGGAGAGGGCGAAATTGTCGGCGCTGCCCGCGCTCAGCACGTCGACCAGGTTCTTGACCGCGTATTGAGAGCCGATGGCGCAGCCCACCGCCGCCAGCACCGCACCGAGCACGACCAGGTGGCTGCCCAGCCGGCGGCGGACATAGTGCAGCAGAAGGGCGGTTGCGCTCCGCGACAGATAATGCGGTAGAGGCATCGCGCCTCCGTTCATGCGGGCGACCGGTGATCTGCTTAGTGTGGCGTCGCGTGTGGCGATCCCGGACGTTGCGACCGCCGGCGCCGTTCTTGCAAAGCAGCCGGCGCGGTCATGCCGCTTCCGCCCGGCGCCGGATCAATTGTTTGTAGATGCCGAGATAGTCCATCGCCATGCGGCGCCCGGTGAAGCGTCGCTCGAAGACACTCCTTATGGTGGCGCGGTCGAGAGTGTGCAGCCGTCTCGTCGCGGCGGTCGCTTCCGCCTCGCTCTGCACGACGAAGCCCGTCACGCCATCGTCGACCACCTCGGGCACCGAGCCCCTGGCGAAGGCGATGACCGGCGTGCCGCAGGCCATGGCCTCGATCATCGCCAGGCCGAAAGGCTCGCGCCAGGCGATCGGGAAGAGGAGTGCCGCCGCGTTGCCCAGGAACTCGCCCTTCTGGGCGTCGCTGATCTCGCCGATATATTCCACATGCGGCTGGCTCAGCAGCGGCTCGATCTTGTCGGCGAAATACTCCTGATCGACCCGGTCCACTTTGGCCGCGATCTTGAGTTTCATGCCGGCCGCGGCCGCGATCCGGATCGCCGCGTCGGGCGCCTTCTCGGGCGAGATGCGCCCCAGGAAGGCGAGGTAGCCGCCCTTGCCGCTGCCGGGCGTCAGCAGCCGCTCGGGCAGGCCGTGATGGACCGTGGCGATGTAGTTGGCCTGCGGCAGCGGCTCGCGCTGCGCGTTCGAGATCGACACCACCGGCACGTCGGGGAACGTCGCATAGATCTGCTGCAGCTCCGGCAGATCAAGCCGGCCGTGCAGGGTCGTGACGAACGGCGCGTTCGTGCGCTTGAGGATCGGATAGGCGAAATAGTCGATGTGCACGTGGACGATGTCGAAGACGGCAGTCTGGCGCGCGATCGTCTCGAGCATAACGAAAAGCGGCGCCATCGGGTCGCGGATGGCGGGGTCGAGGCGAAGCGCCCGGGGCCATACCGCCTCGAGCTTTGCCGCGGTCACGCTGTCGCCGCTGGCGAACAGCGTGACATCGTGCCCGAGAGCGACGAGTTCGTCGGTCAGATGGGCGACGATGCGTTCGGTGCCGCCGTAAAGCTTGGGCGGCACGGCCTCCATCAGGGGCGCGACTTGGGCGATCCTCATGGCGCTCCGTGTCCTTTGGGCACTCTCGCTGCGAGAAATGGCGACCGGTTACGGTGTCCCGGATGCGGACGATCCGTGCCGCCGTGGCGTCCCGATAGACATAGGTCTCGACCCTTTGGTCGTGTCGTAACAAAAAAGTGCCGACCCTCGACCTTGGTCGTAACAAAATCGTGGTTGGGCCCGCCCTCGATTGCCGATGTGAAGCGGGACATGGAACAGTCAAGACCAGGGCCGATCGCGCCAGCGCGGCGAGGATCGCCGACGTCTCGCGTCACGCGAGGACCGGCGTCTGTTCCGGGCGTCTTCCGGCCGGGCGGGCCGCCGAGCTATAACATCCCGTCGCCCCCGGCGTGGCGGCGCTGCGGGGGCGCCGGCTGCGACAGGACGGACGAAGCTAGCCGGCGGCGCTCAAGGACGAGGGGGCAGAACGGCGATGCCTCATCTCGCCTCGACTTCGGATAGGGCTGCGGCATCGGGGGATGCCGCCGAGCCGCGCGTGCCCCAACGGTTCTACGCACTCAAGGACGGCGACACCTTCCTGGTCGCCGACGCCTTCGGCGACATTCGGGGCGAAGGCGACGGGTTCTTCCGCGACGATACGCGCGTGCTGTCGGGCTTGCGTCTGATCCTGGGCGGCCAGCCGCCGTCGCTCCTCTCCGCCTCCGTCAGCCGCGACAACGTCTTCTTCACCTCGCACATGACCAACAGGCCCTTGCCGCTCTTGGGCGGCAAGGCCGCGCCCGAAGGCATCATCCATTTCGAGCGCACGCGCTTTCTCGCCGGCGAGCGGCTCTACGAGCGCCTTCGCTGCGTCAATTACGACGACCGCGCCGTGTCTTTCCCGCTGGCGCTCGAGTTCGCAGCCGATTTCCGGGACATGTTCGAGGTCCGCGGCACGGCGCGCCGGACGCGGGGCCGTCTCTTTCCGCCCGTCGCCGCGGACGGTGCCATCCTCTTTCGCTACGAAGGGCTCGACGGGGTCGCGCGCGAGACGGTGATCGCCTTCTCCGAGGCGCCGGCGCGCCTGACGCCGGAGCGGGCCGACTTTCTCCTGACCCTGCCGGCGAGTGGCCGGGCCGAGCTCTATCTGGAGATCGGGCCCGACCGCCAGCCGCAGCCGAGCCGCGCCCGCTTCCGCGCGGCTGGCGCCCGGGCCCGCCTCGCCATGCGCGCGCGCCGCCGGCGGGGTGCCGTCTTGCGCAGCTCCGGCCGGCTCTTCAACGAATGGCTCGAGAAATCCCGCGCCGACCTGGCCCTGCTCACGACCGAGCTGCCGACGGGACCTTATCCCTACGCCGGCATTCCCTGGTTCTCGACGCCCTTCGGCCGCGACGCGATCGTCACCGCGCTGCAGACGCTCTGGCTCGACACGCGGCTCGCCAGGGGCGTGCTCAATTTCCTGGCCCGGCACCAGGCGCAGGAGACCTCGTCTTTCCGAGATTCGGCGCCGGGCAAGATCGTGCACGAGACGCGCAAAGGCGAGATGACGGCGTTGAGCGAGCTGCCCTTCGGCCGGTACTATGGCGGCGTCGACACCACGCCACTCTTCGTCATGCTGGCCGGCGCCTATGCCGAGCGCACCGGCGATCTGGCCTTCATCGATGAGCTGTGGCCGGCGCTCGAGGCCGCGATGGGCTGGATCGAGAGCGCGAGCCGCGCCAACCCCGACGGCTTTCTCGTCTATGAGCGGGGCGAGGAGAGCGGGCTTTCGAACCAGGGCTGGAAAGACAGCGACGGCGCGGTCTTTCATGCCGACGGACGCATCCCCGAGGGCCCGATCGCGCTCGTCGAGGTGCAGGGTTATGTGTTCGCGGCACTGCGGGCGATGGGGGCGCTGGCCTCCCGGCGCGGCGACGCGGTCGCGGCGACCACATGGCGAATCCGCGCCGACAGCTTGCGCGCCGGGGTCGAGGAGCGGTTCTGGATAGAGGAGGCCGGGTTCTACGGGCTTGCCATCGACGGGGAGGGCGCGCTCTGCCGCGCGAAGGCTTCGAACGCGGGGCACTTGCTCTATGTAGGGCTGCCGCCGGCCGATCGGGCGAGGCGGGTGCGCGATCAGCTTCTCTCCGCCGCCTTCGACAGCGGCTGGGGCCTGCGCACGCTGGCGCCGGGCGAGCCTCACTTCAACCCGATGTCCTATCACAACGGCTCGGTCTGGCCGCACGACACGGCGCTCTGCGCCGCCGGCCTCGCGCGCTATGGCGAGCGCAAGGGCGTGGTCCGGCTGCTGGGCGGGATGTTCGAGGCGGCCGTCCATTTCGGCATGCGGCTGCCGGAGCTCTTCTGCGGCTTCCCGCGGACGCCCGGCGAGCCGCCGATCGCCTATCCGGTCGCCTGCCTGCCACAGGCCTGGTCGGCGGGCGCCATCTTCATGATGCTGCAGGCTTGCCTGGGCTTGCGCATCGACGGCCGGCACGGCGAGATCCATGTCGACCGGCCGCACCTGCCGGTCGGCATCGACCATCTCGCCATACGAGGCCTCTCGCTCGGCGACAAGCGCCTGGACCTCGTGTTCCAGCGTATCGGCGAGCGGGTGGTGGTGCTGCCCGAGACGCGGTCGGAAGATGCTCCGCCCGTGCTGGTGCATGTGTGAGAAGGAGCATACCGGTTCTTCCGCCTCGTCCTTCGACAGGCTCAGGACGAGGCTGCACCCCGTCTTGCAGAGAGCCCTCATGCCGAGCTTGTCGAAGCATGAGGGTTGCACGGTGCCCTACAACCGCCCCGCCTCGATGATGCGCTTCAGGAAGGCGCGGGTGCGCTCCTCGCGCGGGGCGCCGAAGATCTGGTCGGGCGGGCCTTCCTCGTGCACCACGCCGCCGTGGAGGAAGCAGACCTTGCTCGCCACGTCGCGCGCGAAGCCCATCTCGTGCGTGGCCAGGAGCATGGTCATGCCCTCCCTGGCCAGATCGCGCACGATGTTGAGCACCTCCGAGACCAGCTCGGGATCGAGCGCCGAGGTGATCTCGTCCAAGAGCATCAGCATCGGGTCCATGGCGAGCGCGCGCACGATCGCCACGCGCTGCTGCTGCCCGCCCGAGAGCCGGTCGGGATATTCTTTCGCTTTCTGCTCGAGCCCGATGCGCTTCAGGAGCGCCATCGCCTTGTCGGTGGCCTGAGCGCGATCCATGCGGAGCACGCGGATCGGCGCCAGCGTCACGTTCTCGAGCACCGTCATGTGCGGGAACAGGTTGAAGCTCTGGAACACGATGCCGACGTCGCGCCGGAGCGCGTTCACGTCCACGCCCGGCCCCGTCACCCGGTCGCCATGGAGGCGGATCTCGCCCCCCTGGATCGGCTCGAGCCCGTTGATGCAGCGCAAGAGCGTGGACTTGCCGCAGCCCGACGGCCCGATCAGGCACACCGCCTGATGCTCCTCGACCGTCAGGTCGAGGCCGTTGAAGACCTGATGGCCGGCGTAGCGCTTGACCAGGCTGCGGATCTCGAGAAAGGACATCGCCGACCTGCTCCTCTGGGCTCCCTTGGCGCCGTCCGCTCAGCCGCCGGCGCGCATGCGCCGTTGATCGCGCTCGATCAGCCGATCCACGAAGCGCGCCTGCGGGATGGTGATGATCACGAACAGGAAGGCCACGGTCGTGACCGAGGACAGGTTGAAATGGTTGCTGGCCACGATCTTGGCCTGGTTGAAGGCGTCGATGGCGCCGATCACGTTCACCAGCGCCGTGTCCTTCTGCAAGGAGATGAAGTCGTTGAGGAGCGGCGGGATGATGCGCCTGACCGCCTGCGGCACCACCACGAAGCGCAGGGTCTGGCCGAAGGAGAGGCCCAGCGAGCGCGCGGCCGCGGTCTGGCTCCAATGGATGCTCTCGATGCCGGAGCGATAGACCTCGGCCACATAGGCGCCGTAGGTGAGGGTCAGGGCCAGGATCGCGTACCACTCCATCGGAAAGTCGCGCAAGATCGGCAAGCCCGTCAGCGGCAGGCCGAAGCCCACCAGGTAGATGGTGATGATGGCGGGCAGGCCGCGGAAGATGTCGGTATAGGCGGTGGCGATGAGCCGGATCGGCTGGCCGGGGGCGCCCGGGATGAGGCGCGCGATCGCCACCACCAGCGCCCAGATCAGCACCAGCACCTCGGCCACGCAGAAAATATAGACGTTGGTCCAGAACGCGGTCAGCACCAGCCCGAAGGAATCGCGGATCAGCGGCAGGAAGAAGAAGGTGCGGCCGACCGCCACGTCGTTGAGCACGATGAACATCGCGATCGCCAGCACCAGCAGCAGGGCCGCCGCGTAGCCGAAGGTGAACCAGCACCAGCTGCGCGCCGCCGCCCCCTGGACGCGCGCCTCGATCACGTCGTTGGCAAGGCGGGCCGCGCGCCCGCGCCGCGCCGTCTGGACGCTCTTATAGGCCGGCAGCAGCAGGATCAGCGAGCCGACGGAGCAGACGAGCAGAGCCGTGTCGGTCAGGCCGCCGCCGAGCTGGGCGTCGGCCAGGACCTGGCGCACCGCGCTCGCCACCCACCAGGTCGCGGCGACGACGGCGAGGCCCACGGCGAGCGCCGCGGTCGAGAGCGCGGTGGCGTCCCTGGGGACCGTGACGCCACGCTTGCGGCTGCCCCGTCCCTCCGAATGGCTGTCGATGCGGCTCATGGCGACAGGCTCACGAAAGAATCCAGGGCGTCGCCCGCCCCCTTGCCGCCAGGCGCCCGCCTTCCCTTCTCTCCTCGGGCGGAGGAGGAGAAGGGCAGGGGATCGAAGGGCAAGCGCGACAGGGCGCGGGCCACGCCGGTGCCGGCATGGTACCGGCGGTTCGGCGTTACGGCTTGAAGTAGGGGATCTGGGTCGGATCGGCGCCCCAGGCCGCGGCCAGATATTTCGCCGCGAGCTGCTTGAGCGTGCCGTCGTCGATCAGCGACTGGATGATCTTGTCCAGCTTCACCTCGTTGGTCGAGCCCTTGGGATAGAGCGCGCCGTAGGTCTCGCCGGTCGAATACTGGCCGACCACCTCGAACAGACCGCCCGAGGTCGCGGCCTGGCCGAGCACGATCGCCGTATCGGTCATGGCGACGTCGATCTGGCCGGCCTGGAGTGCCGTGAACATCGAGGGCGTGTCGGGGAACACCTTCTCCGGCGTTTCCGGCTTCAGCTTGTCATGAACGAAATCGGCGCCGGTGGTGGCCTGCTGCACGCCGATCCGCATCTTCTTGATCGAGTTCTCGTCGACCTTCGTGCCCTTCTTCACCAGAACGCCGATGTCGGAGGAGAAATAGGGCACCGAGAAATCGACCACCTTCTTGCGCTCGGGCGTGATCGAGATCTCCGACAGCGCCAGGTCGAAATTCTTGGTCTGGCCGGCCACCAGCGCGTCCCAGGCGACATTGACGACCTTCACCTTGTCGAGGCCGGCGCGGTAGGCGATGTTGGCCGCCATGCAGTATTCGTAGCCGTCCTTGATCGTGTCCGGCGTGTCGCCGTTCCACCAGCCGGGGGCGGGAAGATTGACCTCGACGGTCAGCTGGCCCGGAATGGCCGGGTTGATGGGGACCGAACCCTTGGGGCCCGTGAGCTCGCAATTGCCGATCATGTCGGCGGCGGGGGCGGGCGTCGTGCCGGCGAGCGCGACCGCGAGAGCGAATGCGCCGCTCAGGGCAGCAAGGGGGATGGATCGGCGTTTCATGGAAGCCTCCCGTGGCAAAATGATCTGTCCCTGTGTTCTCGAGCCCGGGGCGGGTCCCGGGCGTCGTTGGCGCTCGGGGGCGGGCCTTCGATCGGCGCCGGCGCTCGGGCGCAAGCGAGCCCAATCTTAGCCTCGGGCGCCCGGTCCAGCCAGAGAGGGGGAATCCGCCCTTCGGCGACGATTTCGGGCCGCGTCCGGCCCTTTGCACGGCCATCCAAAGCTATCGACAAGCCCGGTCGGCTTTGCTATATCGCCGCGTTCTTCGAAGGACGGTGCCGGGGCATGGCTCCGGGCCGGGCCGTCGGGTTCGGGCGCATAGCTCAGTTGGTAGAGCAGCTGACTCTTAATCAGCGGGTCACAGGTTCGAGTCCTGTTGCGCCCACCAAACTCACCGTACGATATCTCAACAGCCTAGCACGCAAGACCGGAGCAAGCATAAGCGCCAGCGATACCGATAGAGCCCGCGCGAGCAACGGGATGCCGGTCGCGCAGGGGGGTTATCCGTCGTGACCCGTTGCCACTACCGATCATTGGCTTGCCGATAGGCCAATCGAAGCTGCTTCTCCGCTTCGATTGTTACGAAGAATGCCGCTCCGGTGGCTACGATGAGAATACCGTCGAAGAACGGGACCGCTCGGGTTTCGAACACCTGCTGCAGCGGCGGCAGATAAGTGATGGCGAACTGAGCCAGGGTGACCGCGATCGCACAGGCCCAGACGACGCGCGTTCCTTGCACTGCTTTCCAGGTGAGCGACGTCCCGTAGATGTTCCGGATGAAAAACAGGTGGAAGATTTCCAGCACCACAATCGTGTTCAGTGCGATGGTGCGGGCGAGATCGGGCGAGTGCCCCTTATCGATGGCATGGGCGTAGATGCCGAACACCGCCGCCAAGAACAGTGCGGAGACGAGGATGATGTGCCAAATCAGTTCGCCGTTCAGCAGCGGCTCCTCGCGGCGCCGCGGCGGCCGCTTCATCGTGTTGTCCTCGGTCGGTTCGAAAGCGAGCGCAATGCCAAGCGTTATTGTGGTAATCAGGTTGATCCAGAGTATCTGAACCGCTGTCACCGGCAGCGCCATGCCTAGAAACAGTGCGACGACAATGGTCATCGCTTCGCCCGCATTGGTGGGCAGTGTCCAGCTGATGACCTTCTTGATGTTGTCGTAAACCGTGCGGCCCTCGCGGACGGCCGCGACGATGGATGCGAAATTGTCGTCGGCAAGAACCAGATCCGCGGCCTCCTTCGTCGCCTCGCTGCCCTTCTGACCCATGGCGATACCGGCGTCCGCGCGCTTCAAGGCCGGCGCGTCATTCACGCCGTCCCCGGTCATGGCGACGGTCAGGCCGTGCGACTGGAGCGCCATCACGAGGCGCAGTTTGTGCTCCGGGCTGGTCCTCGCGAACACGTCGGTATCGAGAACGGCGGCGGCCAGTTCGGCGTCCTCCGTTTTCTCGAGGTCGGCCCCTGTCAGCGCCCTATCCGGATTCTGGAGGCCGATTTGGCGGGCGATCGCGGCTGCCGTGCCTGCGTGATCGCCGGTGATCATCTTCACGCGGATACCCGCGCCATGGCACTCCTCAACTGCGACAATGGCCTCGGGGCGAGGAGGATCGATCAGGCCGACGACGCCAACGAACACCATATGACCGTCGAGATCGGAAGTGTTCAGAACGACGTGGTCCTGCGGGACCGAACGCGCGGCAATTGCGAGCACGCGCTGACCTTGTGCCGCGATTTGGTCGATCCGCCTGTGCCAGTAATCGGTGTCTACAGCCTCGGTTTTGCCATCGGCCACCCGCTGACCTGCGCACATAGCAAGGATTCGTTCAGGCGCGCCCTTCACATGGATCCAGGCATGTCCCTCATGGTCGTGGTGGAGGACAGCCATGTATCGATGGTTGGCGTCGAAGGGGATAGTGTCGGTCCGCGTCCAATCGGCGAACGGGTCGGGCCCCTGCCGCATTATCTTGCCGGCTAGCGCCTTGAGCGCTCCTTCCATCGGGTCGCCTTCGACCTGCCAGCCATCCTTGTGGCCATGCAGGGCCGCGTCATTGCACAGGGCGGATGCGCGGGCAACCTCGACCAGCAGGTTGTGCTTGGCGGGGTCGATGTCGGCGTCGGCCAAGCGGATAGGGCCTTCCGGCGCATATCCATTTCCTGCCACGGAGTAGAGGTGATCGGCGGTGGCCAAAGTAGCCGCCATCATCTCGTTGCGCGTTAGCGTTCCTGTCTTGTCAGTGCAAATAACCGACACGGACCCGAGTGTCTCGATCGCAGGAAGGCGCCGAACGATCGCATTGCGACGAGCCATTGCCTGGACGCCCACGGCAAGCGTGATCGTCAGAACAGCCGGAAGTCCTTCAGGGATGGCAGCCACCGATAGGCCGACGACGATCATGAACAGTTCAGGGAAGGGCAGGTGGCCGACGAAATAGCCGTAGACAAGCAGAATGGCGGCGATCATCAGGATCAGGATCGTCAGCCAGCGTGCGAACCCGTCCATCTGGCGGATCAACGGCGTCGTTAAGGTCTCGACCTGGGAAAGCATGCCGCTGATGCGACCGATCTCCGTCGCTGCTCCCGTCGCAACGACGACGCCACGACCCGCACCCCCGGTGACGAGAGTGCCGCTGAAGGCCATGGAGGAGCGGTCGCCGATTACGGCGTCAGCGGAGACGGGCCTGGTTGCTTTCTCGACGGGAACGGATTCGCCCGTGAGAATTGCTTCCTCGACCCGGAGGCCATTCACCTCGATCAACCGGAGGTCGGCAGGAACCTTTTCGCCCGCCTCCAGAAGGACGATGTCGCCGGGCACTACCGAGCCGCTGTCGATACTACGGCGTTTGCCGTCTCGCAGAACCGAAGTCTTGGGAGCAAGCATCTGGCGGATGGCGTCCATCGCCTGCTCCGCCCGTCCCTCCTGAATGAAGCCGATGATCGCATTGGCGACCACAACAGCGAGGATTACCCCGGTGTCGACGAAGTGCCCAAGGCCGACGGTAATCACAGCTGCGCCCAGCAGCACATAGATCAAGACATTGTGAAAATGGGACAGGAAGCGAAGGATCGGACTACGGCGCGTCGGCTCGGGGAGCCGATTTGGGCCGTGCTTCTCCAAGCGCCGTTCCGCCTCGCTCTGACCGAGGCCTTTTTCCGTCACGCCCAAGGCGGCAAGGACGTCCGCGGCGCAGAGCGAGTGGTAACCGACCTCCGACTTGATCTTACCCATGCGCGATGCTCGTCCCTTTGTTGCCGGGGCTTGGAATGAAGCGTGGCTATCTCACCACGAATCGCAAGAGCCACGGGGCGGTCTTGCCTGCTGTCTCGATACAGCGGGTCTCCTCGGAGCGAGCCACTCGCCATCCTACAGCCCAATCCGAAAAGGGAACGGGGCGGTCCAAGGCGCAATCAAACGACTCCCTTGTCCATCTGACGCCAGTCGATTTTCCACGATCCGCCCGGCTGAGTGTAACAGTCCGCGGAAACTGCATTGCCCCACCCTGTTGTCTGGCCCGACATGTCGTTTTATGTCTTTCGGGGGCGGGCACCGCGAATATCGCGATTGCCGAGACCAGTGGCGAGATTTGCCCTGACCGGCCCACCAATCCGATCGACGGCCGATTGGTGACCCGCGCATTTCGTTCGGAAACGCGCAGCCTCGCCCGGTCGAACTCTTTTCCGGATTTTTCTCCTCGAGCGGGCCAGAGCTGCCGCGTGCGCGCCGCACAGCCGGCTCTGCTTGTCCGAATTCGTGCCGCGCGGAGCGATCGCTTTCAAAGCTAGGTCTCGGCCAATTCGTGGTCGAGGCGGTTGAGCCCGTAGCGGTGGGCGATCGCCAGCGCCTCGCGGAACTCGGCGCGGGTTATCGGCCGGTCGAACTCGGGGAACTCGCCGGCGCGATAGCAGGGCCGGTACTGGCCCATGAGATTGAGATAGGTTTCCCGCGAAATCTCCCCGGCGAGGAACGCGAGGACCTGCTCGGTTCCGGCGATCCCGTTCGGGAGGATCAGGTGGCGGACGAGCAGCCCGCGCCGCGCAACGCCGTCCTCCCCGATCACGAGGTCGCCGACCTGCCGGTGCATCTCGCGCAAGGCGGCGCGGTTCACGGCGACATAGTCCCGGATGTGCGAGTACTTCCGCGCCAGTTCCGAATCTCCGTATTTCATGTCCGGCATGTAGATGTCGATCACGCCGTCGAGCAGGGCCAGCGCCTCCGGGCTGTCGTAGCCGCTGGTGTTGTAGACGAGAGGCAGCCCGAGCCCGCGCTCCGCCGCGATCGCCAGCGCCTCGAGAATCTGCGCAACGACGTGGCTCGGGGTGACGAGGTTGATGTTGTGGCAGCCGATTTCCTGGAGCCTCAGCATCATCTGAGCGAGCGCCTCGGCCGTCACCTCGTTTCCTTCGCCCTTCCAGGCGATCTCCCAGTTCTGGCAAAAGATGCATCGCAGATTGCACCAGGAGAAGAACACGGTGCCCGATCCGCGCCAGCCGCGCAGGCAATCCTCCTCGCCATGATGCGGCCCGGCCGAATAGACCACCGCGCAGGCGCCCGTGCGGCACACCGCGCCCTTGATGCCGACGATCCGGTTGACCCGGCAGTAGCGCGCGCAGAGATCGCAATTCTCGAGGTGACGGTGGGCCTCCGCGGCGCGCCGGCGCAGATCGCCAGACCGGTGCAGCGCCACATACGCCGCCTCGAAGGTCTTCGTTCGAGCGCCCGCGTCCGGGCCTCCTGGCATGGCGTCGCTCATCGCTTCGTCCCCGAATAGCATAAATTCTTATGCCTCGGCCGCGTTCCGTCCGCCTTGACGTGGGTCAAGCCGGCGTGACGAAAGCCGTCGGTGCCGGCGGCCTGCGCCTGCGACGCTTGACCTGCATCAATGCCGGCAGCGGCAATCCCGTCGTCAATGAGCCATCTCGGGGCGAGCTCGTTGTCGCATCGCCGTAGTCTCGACGTCCTCAAGCGATGCCGCTGCGCCATGAACCGCCCAGCAGAGCCAGGAGGCCGCATGCCGCTCCGCAGCGCCTTCCTTTCGGCAGGCCCGGCCGGGTGACCGGATGACCCCGGGATCCGCCGTGGCTGCCGTTGCGCCCTATGACCCCGTCGACAAAGCCCGCGAGGTCGCCCGGATCGTCTGCGACGGCGCGCTGAGGAAATATCACCGCTTCCGGCCGGCCCGGTTCTATGGCGGCATCGCCACCGCGGACTGCGTCGGCTGCTGCCTTGGCTGCATCTTCTGCTGGGCCTGGGAGCAGGTGGTGCGGCCCGAGGCCCACGGCCGCTTCTATTCGCCCGAGGAGGTGGCGCAAAGGCTCGTCGGCATCGCCCGAAAGCACGGATTCCTGCAGATGCGCATCAGCGGCAACGAGCCCACGATCGGCCGCTCGCACCTGCTCGAGGTCGCGGGCCTCGTGCCCGAGGACATCCGCTTCGTCCTCGAGACGAACGGGATCCTCATCGGGCACGATCCGAGCTTTGCCGAAGATCTCGCGCGCTTTCCGAACCTGCATGTGCGCGTGAGCCTGAAGGGCGCGACGGAAGACGAGTTCGCGCGGCTGACCGGCGCGCGGCCCGAGGCGTTCGAGCTGCAGCTTCAGGCGCTCGCCAACCTCGATCGGGCCGGCGCTTCCGTTCATGTGGCGGTCATGACGAGCTTCTCGCCGCCCGAGAGCGTCGAAAAGCTGCGTGCGCGGCTGGCTCGCATCGCCCCACGATTTGCGGAGTTCGAGGACGAGGAACTGGTGCTCTACGGCCACGTGACTGAGCGCCTGAAGCGTGCGGGCATCACCTATCGCTCCGCCAGGCGACCCGGCTGAGGCACCGAGGACAGGAGACGCGCGTGACGAAAGCGGCTGCGGAGGAGCTCGACGCGCGCATGCGTGCGCTCGAATGTTTCACGCCCTTGCGCCTGCTTCCGGGCGCGTGGGTTGTCGTGAGGGTCGATGGCCACGGCTTCCACCGCTTCACCGAGGGGCGCTTCGAACGGCCGTTCGACGAGCGGCTGCGCGACTTCATGGTGGTCACGGCGCGAACGCTGCTGGAGGTCTTCCACGGCGTTTATGCCTACACGATGAGCGACGAGATCTCGATTCTGCTCGCACCGCAGTGGGACGAATTCGCGCGACGGCTCGAAAAAATCGTCTCGCTCGCCGCCGGGCTCGCCAGCGCGACCTTCACGCATGCCTGCGGCGAGCCCGCCTATTTCGACGGCCGCGTCTGGCTCGGCCCCGGCGAGGCGCAGGCGCTCGACTATTTCCACTGGCGGCAGTCGGACGCCGCGCGCAATGCGCTTTCGGCCTGGTGCTACTGGACGCTGCGCGAGGGCGGGGCAGGCGCCGCCGATGCCGCGCGGGCGCTCGACGGGTGCGAAAGCCGCGCCATGCGCGAGATGCTCCTTCGGCACGGGATCGATTTCGACCAACTGCCTTCCTGGCAGCGCCAGGGTGTCGGGCTCTACTGGCAGAGTTACGAGAAGCGTGGCCACGATCCCGTGGCGAACAGGGAGGTAATGGCGATCCGCCGGCGCATCGTCACAGAATTTTTTCTTCCCTCGGGCGCCGACTGCGCCGCGCTGCTGCAGCGCGTGATGGCCGAAGCCGAGCGGGAGAGGAGCGACAAGGATTCGAGAGCCCGATGAGCGCCGGCACGGTGCGAGCGGCAAGGAGGCGCTGCTCATGACTCGCCTGCATGTTCCGGAAGCGTGGCGGGAGAGCGCCGCCGCCATCCTGCAAGACCGATTGCGCGTGATCCTCGTGCTGGGTGCCAGCGATGCCGGCAAGAGCTCCTATTGCCGTTTCCTCGCGGGCGAGCTTCGGGCCGCGGGACGAAAGGTGGCGCTCGTCGATGCCGACATCGGGCAGAAGGACATCGGGCCGCCGGCCGCCGTGACCCTCGGATATGTCACGGATACTGCCGAACGTCTGGTGGCGCGACCGGAAGCGTTCTACTTCGTCGGATCGACCAGCCCGGAAGGCCGGCTGCTGCCTCTCGTGATCGGCACCGCGCGGCTCGTTGGCGCCGCCGACGCCCCCTTCGTCATCGTCGACACGACCGGCTATGTCGAGGGCGCCGGCCGCGTGCTCAAGAGTTACAAGATCGAGGCTGTGCGGCCCGACGTCATCATCGCGATCGAAAAGCGGGGCGAGCTCGAAGCGATCTTGCGCCCGCACCGCAACTGCCCGACGATCCGCATCCGGCCCTCGCGAAAGGCGCGCCCGAGAGATCGTTGGGAAAGGGACCTCGCGCGCGAGCGGGCCTTCGCCGCCTATTTCCAGGAGGCGCGCCGATCGGAGCTCAAGCTCGACGAGGTGGTCATCCAGCGCACGCTTCTGTTCACCGGCGAGCCGCTCGCCGTGGCAGGCGCCCTTTACGCCGAGCGGACGGTCGATGGCGTTGTGGCCGTAGCGGAAGGCCAAATCCAGGGGGTCGAAGTCGCCAAATGGCTGAAGCCGGGCTTCGAGCGGGGCCTGCTCTGCGGCGTGGCGGATGAGCGCAATCGGGGCGTGGGATTGGCCGTGCTCGAGACCATCGATTTCGGCCGCCGGGTGATGTCGATCAGCTCGCCGGTGGCCGCGGAGAAATTGCGGGTGCTCCAGCTCGGCGACCTTTACATCGATCTCGACGGGCGCGAGCTCGGCCGCGTCGGGCGGGAGGGGCTTTGAAAAGGATCCCGGCCCTATCGGCGCACCCGCCGCGCCAACCTCGGCTCACGCCCGTTCGGCGATCCATGCGCGAACGCGGGACGGCATTTCGTCCCGGTTGGCGTGGGTGACCTCCCATAGCTCGCATTCGGGCCTGCGCTTGACCTCGGCGATGAAGCCGCCACCGCGTGCGCCGACCGTGGCGACGAGCGGCGTGCGGCCGGAGACGAGCGCGCGCATGGCGGCGACGAAGTCCTCGGACAGGCACTCCATCTTGCCGATCTCGTCAACGAGGTAGGCATACGCCGCGGGATCGGGCCGGAGCAGCGCTGCCGCGGCCTCGCCGATCGCATCGACCTCGACGCCGTACTTGCCGACGCGGTGGCTCCTCGGGAAATCGACATGGGCGATCATGCGCGTGGTGCCGTCGAAGCCGACGAGGCGGAAGCCGCGCCGTTCCCCGCCCTCGCGGACCTCCTCGGTGTAGAAGCCGCGCAGGCATCTGTCTTCGAGCAGGTCCGCGACGCGGCGGATCACCGTCGTCTTGCCGATACCGGGCCGCCCCGTGACCAGCAGGACATGCGGTTTCGTCTCGCGATCTTCGCGCATTGCGTTCCACTCTCATGGCGCAGCGAGCGCCTCATGGGCGGTTGCGCTTTCCGCAGCCGTCGGCCCAGCCGGCTCTATTTGCGCGCGCTGTCGGGCTCGCGCTGTTGACCTGCATCAATGTGCTGTGGGGAAACTTGTGGAAACTGAGGACAAATTTCGATCCTCCCTAAGACGGCGACCGCGAACGGCCTCGCCCCGGATCGAAGAGAGCCGATCCAGGAACAAGAAAAGGGCGTCGGGCCCGGCTGAGGCTAGCGCGTGGTCGGGCGCGGACGAATCGCGGCTGCGCGTGGAGGCGCTCATGGTGCACTTCGTCCCATCGGGTTATGTAACGCTGCAGCAAGCTATCGACGAGATCGGTCGGCATCTGATGCCGGGCGAATGGCTGAGCCACGAAATCAACCTGTTGCAGAGTGACAGCAGTATCACCGAGGATCTCGCCGCCGTCGGCGAGGAAACAATCGCAACGGGCACCCCGACTGGGCGATTGAACCGAGCGATGAACCATCTCCTTCGCGCTCTCTTCGCGGGCGAGGTGAAGGCGGTGATCGCGCGCGAAAATGGGGAGATACATCCCTGTCCGCCTTTCCTTTGGACCCGCCCGGGGATTCGCGCCGTCTTTCGCTCAGGCGAGCTTCCGGTGCAGTTCCGCGTCGCGCTTGAAGGTCGCATCACAGGCGAGACAGGCGAAGGAAGGCGGTGGGTTCTGCTTCCCGAATCCGATGTTCGCCGACTGCTCGGTGCCCTCGCAACAGCGCCGACGGACGTGGAGGCCGAGTTCCGCGCATGGCTTGCGGCGAAGATCGCCGAGAGCGCCGGCAAGGAGCCGCCGACAAGGAAGCGGATCTGGATGGAGGCCCAAGCCGTCTTCGGCTCACGACTCCCCTATCGATCGTTCCAGCGGATTTGGACGGCGACGGCGCCCAAAGAGTGGCCGGCCCTGGTCCGTCGGCGCCAGGCGAAGCCTACGGCGTGACGACCCCGACCGTTGACTTGCATCAATGCGCGGGGCTGGGAATCCGGGTGAGGCTTTGCGCCGGCGTGGAGCAGGTGCATCGGTTGACGGCTCCGCGGGCTTCCGTCGGAGGCGAGGAAGGCTCCTGTCGTGACGTGGTACCGGGTCGAGCTTGCCGTGAAGGTCCCGGGCAATTCGGGTGAAACGCAGCGCCGCCGCGAAGCGGTCCGGGCCTCGATCGGCGCGCACGGAGGCAAGGACGACACGCCGGCCCGGCCGGGGGCCAAATGTGTCGCGGCCATCTTATCCACGGAGAGCGCGGCAAAGGCCTTTCGCGACAGCGCGCGCCAGGCGCTCCAAGGAGCCTAAGCCTGGACCCTCGCCGTAACTCGCGATCCGGCGGCAATTGGAAGCGCGGACGCGCGAAATGGGTGAACGACGATGGACGTCATGGAGGCAATCGATCATCGCCGCTCGGTCCGCGCCTATAGGGACAAGGCGGTCGGCCGGCGCGCCATCGAAACCTTGCTGCATGCGGCGGTTCAGGCGCCGAGCGCCATGAACGCGCAACCTTGGGCCTTCGCCGTGATTCAGGACATGGCGCTGCTACGCAGCCTTTCCGACCGGGCGAAGGCGCATCTGCTGCGCGCCTATGTCGGCGATCCGCGCCTCGAGCGCTATCGCGACGAGCTGTCCAATTCGGGGTTCGACATCTTCTACGGTGCCGGCACCCTCGTCGTCGTGTGCGCGACCCCCGGCGGCCTGGTTCCGGCGGAGGATTGCTGCCTTGCAGGGCAGAACCTGATGCTGGCGGCCTGCGGGCTCGGGCTGGGCACCTGCTGCATCGGCTGGGCGCGCCCTCTGTTGAGCCTGGCGGAGGTCAAGGGCGAGCTCGACATTCCGGAAGAGCTGATGCCCGTGCTACCCATCATCGTGGGCTATCCGAGCGGCGAGACGCCGGCGGTGCCGCGACGCCCGGCGCGCGTGGTGTGCTGGAAATGAGCTGCGGGCTGGGCGACTCGTTTCGCCCTCGCTCGGAGCCGTTGCGTCCGGACCTCGAGATGAAGGCATAGCGCACCGTCTGCAGGCAGGGCGTCCCCTGCGTTTGCGGGCGCGATCTCCCGCCGCCGTTAGCGGCGCTCGCTTGTATCTGCCTGGCCACGAGGCGGGAACCCGGTGCCTTCCAGGGCCGTCTCGCTGAAATCGCCCGCCAAGACATCGGCAGCGGCGAAGACGCTGCGGGAGATCTTGGCGCCGCGGAAGCTGGTGGGTATTTGGCCGCCCTCCTCGCCGGCCAAGGGCAGGGGCGCGATCCGGCAACCCGACATGTCGGCACCGGAGAGGTCCGCCCCGTCGAAACGCCCGCCGCTCACCCTGGCGCCGCGGAACAGCGCCTGGCGCAGGTCGGAGCCGCTGAAGTCGACGGCGAAGAGCTGCGCTTGGCTGAAATCGGCGCCCACCAGGCTGCAGCGCCGGAACACCGCCAGACGCAGCAGCCTGCCAGCAAGATCGATGCGCGACAGATCGGCCCTTTCGAACACCGCCTGCTGCCCCTCGCGGCCGTCCGTTTCGAGCCATTTCTCGTGCGCGTCGAGCACCGCCCTCAGGTTGGTGCGATCGTTGACCGGAGGCGGATCGAGCTTGGCGTCGCGCGCCCAGACCTTCACCTCGTTCAGGTCCTCGGGCATGAGCCCGGTCAAATCCGCGCCGGTGAACACCGTCTTGTCGATGGAGACGCCCACCATCTTGGCGCCGGCCATGTTGGCCTTGGTGAAGTTGGTGCCCGACAGATTGGCGCCGCGCAGGTCGACGCCGGCCATGTCGCAACCCGAGAAATCCGCGTCCACCATCGTCGCGTCGGCCATGATGGCGCCGGCCATCCGTGCGCCTTTGAATACCGAGCGCGACAGCTTGGCCTTGCTCAGATCGGCGCGGAAGAAGTTGGTCATCTCGCCGCCGGCCGCATTGTCCATCTCGATCTCGCCGACCCGTCTCGGCCCGCGGTGGCGATAGAGCACGCCCTCGCGCAGATCCGCCTCATGCAGATCGGCACCCTCCAGATCGGCTCCGGCCAGACGCGCCCCGCGCAGCACGGCGCGTCTCATCTTCGCGTTCCGGAGATGCGCGCCGGACAGATTGGCGCCGAAGAAATCGCATTCGGCGAGATCGCAGCCGTCCAGCTTGGCGCCGCTCAAATCGGCGCCGGTGAAAACCATGCCGTGCAGATCGAGGCCGGCGAGATCGACGCCGGGCAGCGCGCAATAGGACAGGTCGCCGCGCTTGCCCTTGGACGGCACTTTCGTCCACAGCAAATGCGTCTTGACGATCGCTTTCAGCGCCTCGGGCGGGAGAACCTTCAGCTCCGGTCTTGTCATGCAACTCTATCTACGTGTCGTCTCGTCCGAGTTCCGGCACCGACTCCGCCCGACCCCAGTTGCAATCCGATTATATCGGTATGGCGCGGCCCTGGAACCGTGTCCTAAGGGCTAAGGGAGCCGAGAAGGACGGCCGTCGCTTCTTGAGCGGCCCGGGCCCCGGCGACGCCGTTCCGGCCCAGCAGACGTCTTGCCGTGAACGCGGGCGCCAGCCGCCGGCCCACGCCCATGCGCGCCGGCAGACCCGCGAGCCCCCAGCGGGGCCCCCTCATGATCGCGCCCGAGGTCGTCCCCGGGATCGCTGCCGCGCGGGCGGCGGCGAGCGCTCCTCGCGTCGGGTCCGCCGGCCGCTTTCCGGAACGGCGCCGGGCTTTGCGGCCGCCGGCCGCAGCCTGCGACGGAGCTGAGGCAAAGGGCGCTCTTGCCCGCGCAACGCCGCCGGCTTATCAACCGAGCCTTTACGGGCGACCTGATGGACGGGCGCTCAGATCTTCGGCTCGGAATCCTCCCCATGGCATCGGATCACAAGTTCCTGGACGGCAAGGCGGTCGCCGCCGACATCCGCGCGGGCGTGGCGATCGAGGTCGCGGCGTTGCGCGAGACCGGCTGGGCGCCGCACCTGATCTCGATCTCGGTCGGCGACAGCGCCGCCACGGCGCTCTATGTGCGCAACCAGAAGCGCGTCGCCCAGACCGTCGGCATCAGCTTCGAGGAACGGCACTATCCCGAAAGCGTGACCCAGGCCGAGCTGCTCGCGGCGGTCAGGGCTCTCAACGCCGATCCGCGCATCACCGGCATCATCATCCAGCGCCCGGTGCCAGCCCATATCGCGATCCGCGAGCTGCAGAGCGCGGTGCATCCCTTGAAGGACGTCGAGGGCATGCACCCGGCGTCGATCGGCAACATCGTCTACAACGATCTGGTGCTGGGCCCTTGCACCTCGGTGGCCGCGGTCGAGCTGCTGAAACGCACCGGGCTCGAGCTCAAGGGGCTCGAGGTGGTGGTCATCGGCCATTCCGAGATCGTCGGCAAGCCGATCGCCTTTCTCCTGATGAGCGAGGGCGCCACGGTCACGGTCTGCCACCACATGACGCGCAACCTCGCGGTGCATTCGCGCCAGGCCGATGCGGTGTTCGTCGCGGTCGGCAAGCCGCGGCTCGTGACCGGTGCCATGATCAAGCCGGGGGCTGCGCTGATCGACATCGGCATCAACCAGGTGACGGGCCCGGACGGCGCGCCCAAGGTGGTGGGCGACGCCGATTTCGAGTCCTGCCTCGAGGTGGCCGGTTGGATCACGCCGGTGCCGGGCGGGGTCGGGCCGGTGACGGTGGCGATCCTGATGCGCAACACGGCGACCGCGGCCCGGCTGCAGCGCGGCAGCTACGAGGCCCAGTTCTCGACCGGGCGGTGAGGCAGTTTCCGTTTGATGTGAAGCACCGCCCCCTCACCCGGCTCCGGGTAGGGCTCGGCTCCGCTGTGAGCATGACCCCTCACCCCGTCCTCTCTCCGCAAGCGGGGCGAGGGAGAAAAACTTCACCCTCTCCCCCAAACTTGTTGGGGGAGAGGGAAGGGTGAGGGGGTGATCCACCGCCATGGATCCGCTTAAACAAACCGCGGCGCGATCTCGCGCAGCATACCCTCGAACAGCGCAGCCCAGGCCGCCTGGCCTTGCGCGCTCTCGATCAGGTCCTGGCGGATCTCGATCTCGAGGCTGACGAGGCCACGCTTCTCGCCATGGACCGGCACGGTGTAGTCGGTGGCGTCGCTCAGGCGATAAGGCTCGTTGTCGCCCACCACGAGCGGCCGGCCGGCCTCGGGATGGCTGCTGGCGGCCGGCACCCGCGCCGCCCGGAGCAGGGGCCGGATCGCATCCGCCATGCGGGCGTCGCGGTTGTAGAGCAGCCCCACATGCCAGGGCCGGGCCTGACCCTTGTAGACGGGCGTGAAGCTGTGGACCGCGATCAGCAGGATTGGCCGACCGGCCGCCTGGCGCCGATCGAGCAGGGCCGTGATGCGATCGTGATAGGGGCGCCAGACTTCCTCGCGCCGCGCCGCGATCTCGGCCGGAGGGAGATCGCGGTTGCCGGGTATCCGGGTCAGTTCACTCTTCGCGGCGACGAAGTCGGGGGCTTCAGGCGGCCGGTTGCAGTCGGCGACAAGCCGCGAATAGACCTGCCGCACCAGGATCGCATCGAGCCTTGCGGAGAGCTGGCGGGCGAGGCCGGCCGCGCCGATGTCCCAGGCGATATGGCGCTCGCGCTCGAAGCCGGGCAGCCCCAGATCGGCGAGCCGGCGCGGGATCAGCCGCCCGCCATGGTCGCAGGTGAGGAAGAAGGGCGAGGCGCCGTCCGGACGATGGACGACGGCCGGGTCGGGCTCGTCGGGCGCCAGCAGAGCCGGCGCGATCGAGGCTGTCTCGAACGGGTCGGGCGCGAACGGGGCGGTGGAGGTCATCGGAATCGGGGCCGGGTGGTTGCAGGGGCGGCCGGCGGAAGAATGGGGAGCCGGCTTCGGGCGGCGGGCAGTCTAGCCGTCGCGCCCGTCGCCGCAAGCGCCTGGCGACCGGAGGCATCGTTACCTCGGTCCCCGCCTTCGCGCGGGTGGCTCCGACGCGGGCGCCCGTGATAAGGTCCGGCCCGGTCAAACCCGCCACGGACGGACGAGGGCGAGGCGCGGCATCATGCATGGGAATTCCGGCGCGAGCGCCCGGCAGCAGGTCGTCAATTGCCGCCTCTACAAGGACGGCCGCGCGGTCCGCGATATCGACATCGATCACCTCGCCGAGGTGCCCGACGCGCCCGGCCAGCTCATCTGGATCGGGCTCTACGATCCGGACGAGGAGGTGCTGGGCAAGGTGCAGAAGCGCTTCGGGCTGCACGAGCTGGCGATCGAGGACGCGCATATCGCGCATCAGCGCCCCAAGCTCGAGGTCTATGGCGACACGCTGTTCCTGGTGCTGCACACGGCGCGCCGCCAAGCCGGCGAGTTCGCCTTTGGCGAGAGCCACTTCTTCATCGGCCGGGGCTATGTGGTCACCATCCGCCACGGCCCTTCCGAAACCTTCGCCTCGGTGCGCGCGCGCTGCGAGGCCGCGCCGCAAATGCTGCGCAAGGGCGAAGATTTCATCCTCTACGCGCTGATGGATTTCGTCGTCGACAACTATTTCCCGATCATCGACGCCATGGAGGCGGAGATCGAGCAGATCGAGGACGACATCTTCTCCAACCGCCTCAGCGCCGGCGACATCGAGAACATATTCGGGCTGAGGCGCGATCTGGTGGCGCTCAGGCACGCGGTGCAGCCGCTGCAGGACATCTGCACACGGATCATGCGTTTCGACGTGCCGCTGATCGACCGCGACACCTATCCCTATTTCCGCGACGTGCAGGACCACGCGATCAAGGCGAGCCAGGGGATCGAGACGCTGCGCGAGCTTCTGGGCTCGGCACTCGAAGCCCATCTCATGCTGTCCTCGGTCAGGCAGAACGAGGTGATGAAGAAGCTGGCCGGCTGGGCCGCGATCCTGGCGGTGCCGACCGCGATCGCCGGCATCTACGGCATGAACTTCCGCTACATGCCCGAGCTCGAGTGGCCATGGGGCTATCCCGTCACGATCGGCGCCATCGCGGGAATCTGCGGCTATCTCTTCTACCGCTTTCGCCGCGCCGGGTGGCTGTAAACCCTATTTCGCCGTCATGCCCGCCCCCGGGTCCGGCCGAAGGCCGGCCCGAGGACAAGCTCCGACGGGCATCCAGGAACACCGGCGTCGGCAACGAGCGCTCGATGGCTATGCAGGTGTGCATGGACCCCGGCACGCGCTCGCCGTTGCTCGCTTGGCCGGGATGACGACGGAATGCAAGCCGGCGGTGTCGGTTAGACTTGTTGCCCGCTGACCCGCTGGATCAGCGCCGCGGTCGAAGCGTCATGCCCATCGGCTGGACCGGCCGCGCCGGCGATCTCCGTCTCGATGCGGCCCGCCAGCTTCTTGCCGATCTCGACCCCCCACTGATCGAAGCTGTTGATGTTCCAGATCGCGCCTTCGACGAAGGTCCTGTGCTCGTAGAGCGCCAGGAGCTGGCCGAGCGCGTGGGGCGAGAGCCGCTTCAGCAGGATCACGTTGCTGGGGCGGTTGCCGGGGCAAGCGCGCTCGGGGTCCCGGTGCGGCGCCCCCACCATCAGCGCCTCGGCCTGGCCGATCAGGTTGGCGAGCAGCATGCGGTGATGGGCCGGCCGGCCGTGGCGATCCTCGACCACGCCGATGAAGTCCACCGGCAGCAGCCGCGGCCCCTGATGGAAGGCCTGCATGAAGGCGTGCTGCACCTCGGTGCCGACGCCGCCCCAGACGACCGGCGCGGTCGGCATCGGCACCGGCCTGCCATCGCGCGTCACGCCCTTGCCGTTGCTCTCCATCACGAGCTGCTGCAGATAGCCCGGCAGCAGCGCCAGCGCGCTGTCATAGGGGATCACGGCGTGGGTCTCGGCGCCGTGGCAGCCCGTGTACCAGAGGCCGATCAGCGCCATCAGCGCCGGCATGTTGCGCTCTGGCGGAGCCGAGCGGAAATGCTCGTCCATGAGCCTCGCGCCGGCCAGGAGCTCGCGGAAAGCGGCAAAGCCGTGGGCCACCGCCACCGGCAGGCCCACAGCCGACCATAGCGAATAGCGGCCGCCGACCCAGTCCCACATCGTGAACGCCGCGTCGGGATCGAGCCCGAAGGCTGCGACGGCCTCGCGGTTGGTCGAGACGGCGAGGAAATGCTTGGGCAGACCCTCGGCAGTGCCGCCATGGGCCAGGAACCAGTCGCGCGCCGTCTCGGCGTTGAGCCGTGTCTCGGCGGTCGAGAAGCTCTTGGAGATGACGAGAAAGAGCGTGGTCGCCGGGTCGAGGCGGGCGAACAGGCGCTCGACCGCGCCGCCGTCCGGGTTGGCCAGGAAATGGACGCGCGGCCCGGCTGGCTTGGAGCCTGTCGCGTTGGAGGGAGCCAGCGCCTCGACCGCCAGCGCCGGTCCCAGATAGGAGCCGCCGATGCCGATGGCGACGAGATCGGAAATCGGCCGTCCGTCGAAGCCGGTCCAGCGGCCGGCGTGCAGATCCTCCACGAAGCGCTCCATGCGGGCGAGCTCGCGCGCCACGGCGGGCATGACGTCGATACCGTCGACCATCATGGGCCGCGCCGGGTCGGCCCGCAGGGCCATGTGCAGGGCGGCGCGGCCCTCGCTGGCGTTGATCTTCTCGCCGGCATAGAGCCGCTCGATCCAGCGCGACAACGAGGCTTCCTCGGCCAGCGCCTTGAGCAGATCGAGGGTCTTGTTGGTGAGGCGGTTCTTGGAAAAATCCAGGAACAGATCGCCGGCCTCGAGCGAGAAGCGCTGCGCGCGTGTGGGGTCCTGTTGGAACAGATCGGCGAGGCGGATGCGGGCCAGCGTCTTGGCATGCGTCTGCAGCGCCTGCCATGCGGGCGAAAGGGGCGCAGAGGAGAGAGGCGGTGGCGGCATGGCATCTCCGATTGAGCGTTCGGGGCCGTCTCGGGCGCCTGAACGGAAAGCCGCGGGCGGCAAGGCGTGCCGCCGGCGCTGGAAAGAGTAAAAAGCGGAATCCTTGTGCGCCAGGAAAAATCGGCCGCCCGCGCCTCCTCCAAGGCGCAAAACGACAGAAAATCGGCCCTTTTCGGCGGCGCGTCCGTGAGATTTCGAGGGCCATCCGCGACCGTTGCGCCGCTGCGCCGACTTGCCTAGATTGCCTCCGTTTCCTGGCCCAGACTCGAGGGGTAAGCCGAGGCAGCATGAGCGCCACGTTCGAGGCCGTCGCCGAGATCATCAACGAGGTCTGCAACATCGATCGGGACAAGATAAAGCCCGAGTCGCACACCATCGACGACCTCGGCATCGACAGCCTCGATTTCCTCGACGTGACCTTCGCGATCGACAAGCGCTTCGGCATCAAGATGCCGGTCGAGCGCTGGATGCAGGAGATCAACGAGGGCCGGTCGTCGGTCGACGACTACTTCATTCTCAGGAATCTCTGCAGCCGCATCGACGAGCTGGTCGCGACCAGGGCGGCCTGAGGCCGCTCCTGCTCCTCGGCGCCCGCGCGACACAGCCTCGATGCAGTTCGAATATTTCCAGATGGTGGACCGCCTCGAGGCGCTCGACCTCGAGGCACGCGAGATCCGCTGCCGCGCCGAGGTGCCGCTTCACTCGACCGTGTTCGAAGGCCATTTTCCCGGCCATCCGGTGATGCCGGGCGTGCTGCTGGTCGAGGCGATGGCCCAGACCTCGGGCTATCTGCTGCTGGCGCTCGGCCGGTACGAGCGCATGCCCTTCCTCGCCGGCATCAAGGAGGCGAAGCTGAGGCACTTCGTGCGGCCCGGCACGGTCATGAGCGTGCTCGCGCGCGTGGCGCATGAGGGTTCCGGCTATGCGGTGACGGCCGCGCGCTGCGAGGTCGGCGGCAAGCCCGTCGCGGACGCGCAGATCATGCTGCGCAGCCTGCCCTATCCGACCGAATCGATGCGCCAGGTCCTGCGTGGCTTCGCCGACCGCATCGGCATGCCTTGACGGCCGCTTGCGGCGCGCCGCCGCGTAGGCCCAAGATGCCGTAAAGGGAATGCACGAGTGGAACGCGAGGTCTGGATCACCGGCCGAGGCTTGATTTCGGCCCTGGGCGAAGGCGGCGAGGCGCACTGGGCGGCACTCGACGATCCGTCGCGCTGGCGGACGGCCATCGACGCCGAGAGCTTCGCGCCCTTTCCGATTCATCCCGTTCGTGCGCTCGATCTCGATCGCTTCATTCCGAAGAAGGGGGATCAGCGGGCCATGGGCCCGCTCATGCATTACGCGGTGGCGGCGGCCGGCCTGGCGCTGGCCGATGCCGGGCTCGCCGGCGATGCGGCCCGACTGGCCGAGACCGATCTCGTCGTGGCGGGTCCCGGCGGCGAGCGCGATGTCGCGGTCGACGAGCAGATCCTGGCGGGGATCGAGCAGGCGCCGCAGGCAGGCGCCTTCCTCAACGAGCGGCTGCTGAACGATCTCAGGCCTACCCTGTTCCTGGCGCAGCTTCCCAATCTCATCGCCGGCAACATCTCGATCGTGCATGGCGTAACGGGCTCGAGCCGCACCTTCATGGGCGAGGAGATCGCCGGGATCGACGCGGTGCGCGACGCCTTCGCGCGCGTGGCAGCGCGGCAGAGCGAGGTGGCGCTGGTCGGGGCCGCCTTCAACGCCAGCCGCTGGGACATCCTGCTGCTGTTCCGGTCGGGCGGCATCCTGCTCGACCGGCCCTGGATGCCGCTCTGGCGCCGCCCGCAAGCGGGCATCGTGCTCGGCAGCGTCGGCGCCTTCCTGGTGCTGGAGGCGCCCGAACGTGCCAAGGCGCGCGGTGCGAAGCCGCTGGCGAAATTGTCGGCCGTGCTGGCCGATCGCAGCGACCGTGGGCCCGGCGCCGCGGCGGCCGCAGCCCGGCGACAGCTGGCCGGGATCGGTTCGAGACTGGGGCGGGGGCCGCTCGGCGTGCTCTCGGGCGCCTGCGGCGCGGGACCGATCACGCGCGAGGAGCGCGATCTTCTCGCGAGCCTCGGCGACAGCGGGCGCGCGGTTGCGGTGCGCGGCACGGCCGCGGCGCTGGGTCACGCCATGGAAGCCTCTTTCCTGGCCAATCTCGCCCTTGCTATCACTTGTCTCGAACACCGCCGCCTGTTCGCGAGCCTCGATCCGCAGGAACCCGTCGAAGCGCCTTCGCCCGATGGTCTCGAGCGTATCCTGGTCACGGGCTGGGGGCATCACCGCGGCGAGGGGTTGGCGCTGGTCGAAGCGGTGCCCTGACGGACGCGGGAACCGAAGCGGCGCCTCGACGAGCGGGGCGGGCGTCGGGCGAAACGCACCGACGCGGGAGCAAGGGGAGGATCGGGATGGCGCAACGCGTACCGGCCAAGCCCGTGGCGATCACGGGTATCGGCATCCTGACCGCGCTGGGCGAAGGCCGCGAGGAGAACTGGCGCCGCCTTTCGGGCGGCGAATCCGGCATCCGCCGCATCACGCGCTTCCCGATCGAGGGGCTGCGCACCAGCATCGCCGGCACCATCGACTTCATCCGGCCGGACTTCGCCGACACGCCGCATGTCACGCTGGAGGCGGCGCGGCGCGTGGCGGCCGAGGCGCTGGCCGAGAGCGGCCTGGGGGCGCCCGGCGATTTTCCCGGGCCCCTGTTCCTGGCCGGGCCGCCGATCGAGCACGAATGGCCGCAGCGCCGCCGCTTCGCGGCACGCGCCGGGGCTTGCGGCTATGCGGCCATGGCCGCCGCCGATCAGGAATCGAACGAGGCTTACGAGGCCTTCCTCAACGGCTTCGTCGCCGACCGGCTGGCGGACGAGCTCGGCACGCGGGGCGCGCCCGCGACGATCTCCACCGCTTGCGCCTCGGGCGCCACGGTGATTCAGCTGGGCGTCGAGGCGATCCGCCGCGGCGAAGCGGATGCCGCGCTCGTCATCGGCGCGGACGCCTCGGTGCAGCCCGAGGCGCTCGTCCGTTTCTCCCTGCTCTCCGCGCTCTCGACTGCGAACGCGGACCCTGCCGCGGCCGCCAAGCCCTTCTCGAGGAACCGCGACGGCTTCGTCATGGCCGAGGGAGCCGCCGCCTTCGTGCTGGAGGATGTCGCCGCGGCCAGGGCGCGGGGTGCCCGCATCCTGGGCTATGTGCTGGGCTGCGGCGAGGCGGCGGACGGCTTCCACCGCACGCGCTCCAGCCCCGACGGCGGGCCGATTGTCCGCTGCATGAGGAACGCGCTCGCCGATGCGGGGCTCGGGCCCGACGCCATCGATTATGTCAACGCGCACGGCACCGGCACGCCCGAGAACGACAGGATGGAGACGCTCGGCCTGCAACAGCTCTTCGGCGAGCGGCTCGCGGGCCTCCCCGTCAGCTCCAACAAGTCGATGGTGGGCCATACGCTCACGGCGGCAGGCGTGGTCGAGGCCGCCTTCTCGGTCATGACGCTCGAGGCGCAGCTCCTGCCGCCCACCATCAACTACCGCGAGCCCGATCCCGCGATCCCGCTCGACGTCGTGCCCAACCGCGCGCGGCCCGCAAGCGTGAGCCGCATCCTCTCCAATTCCTTCGGCTTCGGCGGCCAGAACACGAGCCTCGTGCTCGGCCTCGACGCGGCGTGAGCGAAGCGCGCGCGAGCACAGGCCCATTCTCCCTCGCCACCCGCGAAGCGGGGGCGTGTGCACACAGGGCCGTTCCTTATTCGTCATCCCGGACGCTAGGCGAGCCCAAAGCCCGGAAGGGCTTTGGGGTTGCGAGCCTTGCGATCCGGGATCCAGGGCCATACCGAACTCGGCGTCGAGATGGGTCCCGGATAGCTCGGTTTGCCGACGAAATCGAAGATTTCGGGCAAACCGGCTTCCGGGACGACGGGATATGTGCATGCCCTGATGCTTCATGCGGGCGAGGGTTTAGAGCGGCAGAGCTCTCCTCCGCTTCGGGAGGGCGAGGGTTTAGAGCGGCAGGGCTCGGTCCATGCGCGCGCTGGCGCTGATCGAGGAGGGCCGGCTCGAGCCGGTCGATTGCCCGGAGCCGCCGCCGCCGGCCGCGGGCCAGGTGCAGCTGCGCATGCGCCGGCTGGCCTTGAACCATATCGATCTCTGGGGTGCGCGCGGCATGGCCTTCGCCAAGCGCAAGCTGCCGGTCGTGGCCGGCGTCGAGGGGGCCGGCGAGATCGTCGCCGTCGGCGAAGGCGTGGAAGGCCTCGCCACCGGCCACCGGGTGGCGCTCTATGCCGGGCTCGTCTGCCGCACCTGCCGGCGCTGCCGCGAGGGCCGCGAGAACCTGTGCGAGAACGTCGCCGGCATCATGGGCTTCCATGTGGACGGGCTCGCGCGCGAGCGGCTCAACGTCCCCGCCCACCTCGCCTTCAAGATTCCGGACGGGGTCGCGTGGAGCGATGCGGCCTGCGCGCCGCTCACCTTCGCCACCGTGCAGCACATGCTGTTCGACAACGCGAAGCTCGAGGCCGGCGAGTGGATTCTCGTCCATGCCGGCGGTTCGGGCATCGGCTCGACCGCGATCCTGATGGCCAAGCGGGCCGGCGCCACCGTGATCGCGACCGCCGGCAGCGACGCCAAGCTCGAGAAGATGCGCCGCCTCGGCGCCGATCACGTCGTCAACTACAGCACCGAGCGGTTCGAGAGTATTGCGCGCCGGCTCACGGGCAAGCGCGGCGTCGACGTGGTGTTCGAGCATGTCGGTCCCGCCACCTGGGCCGGCAGTCTCTTGTCGCTCGCCAAGGGCGGGCGCCTCGTCACCTGCGGGGCGACCAGCGGCATCAGCGCCGAGACCAACCTGTTCCATCTGTTCCAGCAGCAGCTCAGGATCATCGCCTCCTTCGGCGCCAATTTCCGCAACGTGCGCGAGAGCCTCGCCAAGATGGCGGCGGGATTGAAGCCCGTGATCGATACCGAGATCGCGCTCGAGGAGATGGCGGCCGGCATCGAACGGCTGAAGCAGCGCGACGTGTTCGGCAAGATCGTGTTGCGGATGGATTGAGGCACCAGGCGCGATCGACGCGCTCGACGACGGCCGTGCTGTTACCCCTCCCCCGACCCCCTCTCGCAAGGAGAGGGGGTAAATGGAAAACCGAAGCCGTCGCAAGAGAAGGGGGTCAAAATTTTCTGACCCCCTCGATGGGCAGGGCAATCGCATGTGGCTGCGGAGCGGATTTCCTCGCCCTTCGAGACGGGCCTTCGGCCCTCCGCGAGGCGTGAGGAAATCCGCGAGATTTCGTGAGACCCCCTCGTCCTGAGGAGGCCGCGAAGCGGCCGTCTCGAAGGATGAGGGCGTCACATGCGATACCCCTGCCCCTCGATGGGGGAGGGTAGGGAGGGGGTGACAAGCGCTTGCGATCCTGCTCTCTTGCGGAAAACGGCGAGGCTGGGGGGATAATCGCTCTCGCGCGAAGGCGAGCAATCGCACAAGAAGAGAGCGCCCGAAAGAGGCGTCGAGGGGAGGAAACGCATGAGCGAAAGCGGCGAATATAACGACAAGATGACCGCCATGCTGCAGTTGATCTGGGGCGAGGGCTTCATGGCGCCCGGCGGACCCGATCTCGTGCGCGAGACGGTCCGGGGCCTCGATCTTAAGGGCAAGCGCGTGCTCGACATCGGCTCGGGGCTCGGCGGCGGCGACATCGTGCTGGCCGGGCTCGGCGCCCGCGTGGTCGGACTCGACATCGAGGCGCCCTTGGTCGAGCGCGCGCGCAAGCTCGCCGCCGCCAAGGGCCTCTCCAAGCGCGTCGAGTTCAGGCTGACCAAGCCCGGGCCGCTGCCCTTCCCGGACGCGAGCTTCGATCTGGTCTACAGCTCCGGCGCCTTCACCCAGATCGCCGACAAGGAGGGCCTGTTCAAGGAGGCCTTCCGCGTGCTCGTGCCCGGCGGCTGGTTCGCGGCCTACGACTGGATGAAGGGGCCGGGCCCGATCAGCGACGACATGCGCTATTTCTACGAGATGGAGGAGCTCACCTACGCGATGGAGACGCCCGAGTTCCACCGCCGGCTCCTCGATCGGCTCGGCTTCGATCCCGTGATGGTCGAGGAGGATGGCGGCTGGTACCGGCGCGAGGCGCATCACGAGCACGACCTGATGGCGGGCCCGACCCTCTATCCGCGCATGGTGGCGCTCTTGGGCAAGGACCGGGCCGATCATTTCGTCGAGGACTGGCGCGCGCTCACGGTGGTGCTCGACAAGGGCGAGCTCAGGCCCGGGCGCTGGCACGCGCGGAAGCCCGAGCGCGGCGGGGCGGGGAAAGCGGCGAAACCGGACAACGCAAAGGCAACGGAGAAGAGGATGGCGAAGCGTGGGGCTTTGAAGAAGAAGGCGGCGAAGAAGGGCGGGCCGATGCCGGTCAGGATCGGCGGCCGGGGGGCGAAGATCGAGAGAGGCGCGCCGGCCAATCCCGTGTCGGGAAGGCCCAGGACCACCACGCAGAACTTCTACACCGACGCCACCGGCGCGCTCTTCTGCGGCATCTGGACCTCGACCCGGGGCAAGTGGCCGGTCGAGTACAAGGAGGAGGAGGAGTTCATCTATCTGATCGAGGGCAGGGTGAAGCTCACCGCCGCCGACGGCCGCAGCCAGACCTACAAGGCCGGCGACGCCTTCGTGATTCCGATGGGCTTCACCGGCACCTGGGAGACGCTCGAGCCGATCCGCAAATACTACGCGATCTGGAACCCGAAAGCGGGGAAGTGACGATCATTGTTGATGATCGTCATGCCTGGGCAATTTGCTATCACGCCCGCAACATTCCCCCGTCATTTTCGCGAAAGCGGGAATCCAGGGGCGAGCGACGTGCAGTTGCCCCTGGGCCCCGCGGCCGGCTTCGCCGGCGAATCAAAGGTAGCGGGCGAAGCCCGCGGGCGCCGGGGCGACGAGAGAGGAGGCCTTTCCGCCTACCGCTCCTTCGAGCGCCAGATGGCGGCGATCACCGCGCCCTTGATGAAGGGCAGGAAGGCCAGCGTCGCCAGAAGCGTGAAGGGCAACCAGATCGCCATCTGCACCCATTCGGGCGGATGGGCGAGCTGCTCCATGAGCAGGAGCCCCGGCACCATGATGTGGCCCACGATCAGGATGGTGAAATAGGCCGGCACGTCGTCGGCGCGGTAGGGCTCGAAGCCGAGGCCGCAATGGGCGCAAGCCTCGCGCATGGCGAGGTAGCCCCGGATCAGCGCGCCCCGGCCGCAGCGCGGGCAGCGGCGATGGAGCCCCCGCTTGAGCGCGGTCCAGAGGCCGACGGGCCTTGCGCCGGCCCAGCGGCCCGCGCCCGCAGAGCTGCTGCCCGTCGCCCCCGCGCTCGTCGCCGCCGAGCCGATGTCTGTTGGTGTGGTCATGGATGCCGTCCGCCCGATGTGAGGTCCGTTCATTATCCGGCGAGCCTTCGTTGCATCTCCACCCTCTCCCTACCCTCCCCCGTCAAGGGGGAGGGCGAAGAGTTTGTTGTTGGCCCCGCCCGTCTCGTTCCCGTCGAGAGGGAAGGGGGAGGGTCAGATTTTCTTTGACCCCCTCCCCTTGCGGGCCTTCGCCCGCCGAAGGGTTCCGTTGGAGAGACACTCCGACGGAAAAGCTTCGGCCCGCAGGCGGGAGGGGGAGGGGTTCATTGCAAGAGGCGTCCCCAACAAATGGCCTACCGCATTGGCCCTACAAGCGCGGCAGGGCAAAAGGCCGCACCCGCTCGAAGGCGCGGGCGGCGCGCAAGACCAGCGCGTCGGCGTAGCGCGCGCCCACGATCTGCAGGCCCACGGGCAGCCCGGCCCTGGTGAAGCCGCAGGGCACCGAGGCCGCCGGCTGCTGCGTCAGGTTGAAGGGGTAGGAGAAGGGCGACCAGTCGGTCCAGCGCCCCTCCTCGTCGTCGGGCGGCAGCTCGTGCCCCGCCTCGAAGGCCGTGAGCGGCATCATCGGCGTGAGCAGCAGGTCGTAGCGCTCGTGGAAGCGGTTCATGGCGACGCCCATGGCCTCGCGCGCCTTGACCGCGGCCAGATAGTCCATGAGCGGGATCCTGGCGCCCGCCTTGGCGATCTCGATCAGGCCCGGGTCCATGCGCTTCCTCTGCGCCGCCGTATAGGCCCGGAGCGCGTTGGCCGCCCCCGGGAACCAGTGCTTCACGAACACGTCGGCGACGTTCTCGAACCGGACCTCGGTCTCCTCGACCTTGGCGCCGAGCTCCTTGGAAAAGACGTGCACGGCCTCGGCCACGATCTTCGCCACCTCGGGCTGGACGCGGTTGCCGCCGAGGCTGGGGCTGAAGGCGACCTTGAGGCCCTTGACGCCCTTGCCGAGCCCCTTCGTGTAGTCGGCGCCGTCATAGGGCAGCGCATACCAGTCGCGCGGGTCGGGGAGCGCGAGCACGTTCAGCATCAGCGCCGCGTCGGCGACCGTGCGCGTCATCGGTCCCACGTGTGCCACCGTGCCGAACGGGCTCAAGGGGTGGGCCGGCACGCGGCCATAGGTCTGCTTGAAGCCGAAGATGCCGGTGAAGGAGGCCGGGATGCGGATCGAGCCGCCGCCGTCGGTGCCCAGATGCAGCGCCCCCATGCCGCAGGCGGCCGCGACCGCGGCCCCGCCCGAGGAGCCGCCCGGCGTCTTGGTCGGGTCCCAGGGGTTGCGCGTGATGCCGGTCAAGGGGCTGTCGGTGACCCCCTTCCAGCCGAACTCGGGCGTGGTGGTCTTGCCCAGCAGCACCGCGCCCTGCTCGCGCAAGCGCGCCACCACCGGCGCGTCCTCGTTCCAGTCCTGGTTGCGCTTGACCGCCTTGGAGCCGCGCAGCGTGGGCCAGCCCTTGGCGAGCAGCAGGTCCTTGACCGTGGCCGGCACGCCGTCGACGGCGCCGACGGGCTTGCCCTTGTGCCAACGCGCCTCGGAGGCCCGCGCCGCGGCCAGCGCGTGGCGTTCGTCCACCAGGCAGAAGGCGTTGAAGCGGGGATCGAGCGTGGCGATGCGCGCGAGCGCCGCCTTCGTCGCCTCGACCGGCGAGAGCTTCTTCTTGGCGTAAAGGGCGAGGAGCTCAGTGGCGGAGAGAAGCGCGGGGTCGGTGGAGGGCATGGGGGGAGGATTTCAGAGTGTGTTGGTCGATGGCGGAGTGTAAGGCAGACTCGAGGGTGGGCGATACAGCTTGTCCTGAGAGGGTAATCACCTGACAGTTGAGGCCACACCGGGCGGGCGCGGGACCATGAGAGTCCTAAGCGCCCGAGCCGGTGTGGCCATGCCGCCTCTGGACGAGGGTAGGATGAAGTTGCAGCC
>JBMONF010000033.1:0-75134 GCA_049323455.1 Pseudomonadota bacterium
TGGGGGCGCTGGTGGCGGACGACATCTGCGGGCGGCACAGCGACCTGCTCGACCCGTTCCGCTTCTCGCGCTTCGCCGAGGGCAAGCTCCACCCCGTCTCCCACAGCCCCTTCCCCTGGAGCTGAGGAGAAAGAGACGCCGACGCAGACAGACGGAGGAAGCCTACCGGCGCAAGCGGTCGGATTTCGGCGTCGCTGCGTTACGTCGCCTGCTCCCGGCCGTTGTCGGGGGTGTCTCGGCCAGGAAAGGCACGATTTCAGGTTTGCGATCCGCGCTGGGCACGACGTTGAAATGAAGCCGATAGGCGCGCGCGAAATGCGAGGCCGAGGTGAAGCCGCAAGCCACGCCGATCTCGAGCACGGAGAGCGTGCTATGGCGCAGCAGCTTGCGCGCCTTCTCGAGCCTGAGCCGGATATAGTGCCGGGTCGGCGAGCAGCCGAGATAGCGCATGAACAATCGCTCGAGCTGGCGCGTCGAGACGCCGACCCGCGTGGCGATCTGCGGCGCGTGCAGCGGTGTTTCGATCGCACCCTCCATGACCTCGATCGCGTTGACGAGTGCGGGCTGTGCTACGCCGAGGCGGTTGCGCAGCGTCATGCGCTGGGCGTCGCGCGGCTGTCGAATGGTGCCGTAGATGAACTGATCCGAGACCTTGCCTGCGAACTCGTCGCCCTGCCGCTGCCGGATGAACTGCAGCATCACGTCCATCGCAGCCGTGCCGCCTGCACAGGTAAAGACGCCTTTGTCGATGACGAAGAGCTCGTTGGTGGCATCGAGATGCGGGAACGCTTCCTGGAACGCTTCCAGATAGTCCCAATGCACGGTGCAGCGGCGGTTGTCCAGAAGACCCGCCGCGGCAAGGATGAAGCTCGCGGTGCTGACGCTGCCAAGGATGACGTTGCGCCTGACCATCTGGCGCAAGAAGGCGTCGAGCTTGGCGTTCCGGTAGGTATCGCTGCCCATGCCGCCACAGACGACCAGCATGTCGAAATCCGCTTCCGCCGGTTTGGGCAGAGGTCGCGTGAGCACCTCCAAGCCGCCACCCGATGCGACCATGCCGCCCTCGGGCGAAAGGTGGCTCCAACGATAGAGAACGGCGCCCCGCATCAGGTTGGCACCCCGCAGCGGCTCCACGGTAGAGGCGAACGCCATCAGCGAGAAACCAGGCGTCAGCACCACTCCTACGTGGAATAAATCGCCGCGATGCGCCATTCTCGCCCACCCGTCGAAGCCGATCGGCCCGAAAACGATCAGGCCCAAAACGATCAGGCCATGTCGAAATCAGGCTAGTCTAACGCTGGAGGCCGATGGGACAAGGGGAGGGGTCGGAATGAAAGGGACCCTGACGATGGAACCTGCGCGATCCACCCGCCGCACGCGACGGCCTCGGGCAACCCCGCATCTCGGGGCGACCCTGCTGGGCTCGCCGCCGCTTCGCAACAGCTTCAAGCCGATCGAGCCGCTGAGCCAGGACCAGCTCATGGCGATCCACGAGGCGTCGCTGGACTTGCTCGAAACCGTCGGCATCGAGTTCATGGGCGCAGCGGCGCGGGCGAAGTTTCGCCAAGCAGGCGCCGAGGTCGAGGAGGCGAGCGGGCTCGTCAAGATCCCGCGCGGGCTCGTCAGCGACGCCCTCAAGACCGCGCCTTCGAGCTTCGTGCTGACCCCACGCAACCCGGCGCGCCGGCTCCATGTTGGCGAGAACTACGTCTCCTTCAGCCTGGTGGCGGGCCCGCCGAACATCCATGACTGCGTCAACGGGCGGCGCTCCGGCAACTATCAGGACTACATCTCGCTGATCAAGCTCGCGCAGAGCTTCGACATTATTCACTTCATCGGCAACCAGCCGACCGCGCCGATCGAGCTGCCGGCCAGAACGCGCCATCTCGACTGCTATCTGGCGAACGTGACCTTCTCGGATCGCGTCTATCACTGCACGGCGATTGGTCGAAACCGGGCGCTGGACGGCATCGACATGATGGCGATCGCGCGGGACAAGACGCGGGAGCAGATGATCGACGATCCGGGCGTGCTCACCATCATCTCCGTCAATTCGCCGCGTCGCTTCGACGAGGCGATGAGCGATGGCCTCATGGCCATGTCGGAGTTCGGGCAGGCGGTAGTGGTGACGCCCTTCACGCTGATGGGGGCCATGGCGCCGGTGACGCTGGCCGCGGCCTTGATCCAGCAGAACGCCGAGGCGCTGGCCGGCATCGTGCTGACACAGCTGGTGCGCCCCGGTGCCCCTGTCGCCTATGGCGCCTTCACTTCGAACGTCGACATGCGCAGCGGCGCGCCTGCCTTCGGCACGCCGGAGAACGCCCGCGCGACGCTGGCGGCCGGGCAACTGGCGCGGCTCTATAATCTGCCTTACCGAGCCAGCAATTCGAGCGCGAGCAATGTGGTCGATGCCCAGGCAGCCTACGAGTCCGAAATGTCGATCTGGTCGGCCGTGATGGGGCACGCCAACCTCGTCTATCACGGCGCCGGCTGGATGGAAGGCGGGCTCACCGCCTCATTCGAGAAGGTGATCCTCGACGTCGAGATGCTGCAGATGATGGCGGAAACCATCAAGCCGATCGACGTCGACCCGGCGGAAATCGTGGACGGGCTCAAGGCCATCGCCGCGGTGCCGACCGGCGGGCACTTCTTCGGCGCCGCGCACACGCTCGCGCGTTACGAGACGGCGTTCTATCAGCCGCTTCTGTCGAATTGGCAGAACTACGAGAGCTGGGAACTGGCCGGCGCCCAGAACGCGACGCAGCGCGCCACGGCGATCTGGCAGAAGGCGCTCGAGGCCTATGAGCCGCCGCCGCTCGATCCGGCGATCGCCGAGGCACTGGAAGCCTTCGTCGCGCGCCGCAAGGAGGAGCTCGAGAACGTTGACCACTGAGCCAGCGCAAGCCCCTTCACCCAGCTTCGGGTAGGCTCGGCCGACGCCTCGTCAACCCTTCACAACTCTCTCCCCAGAGCTTTGGGGGAAGGGAAGGATGAGGGGGCTTCGACCCCACTCGATATGAAAATCTAGGGAGCCGGCGGGCTGCTCAGGCGCGATAGAGCTCCGGGCGGCGATGGGCCTCGTAGCGATGGTCGCGCCTGAAGGCCGCATATCGCTCGAGATCGACGGAGCCGATCGCCAGCTCCTCGCCCTGACCGCAGCTTGCCAGGATGCTGCCGTCGGGGGCGGCTATACAGCTTTCGCCGGCGTAGCGCAGGCCGCTCTCCTCGCCGGCGCGATTCGCATAGAGGACGAACAGCCGGTTCTCATAGGCGCGCGCAGGGATGAGATGGCGCGCCACCACGGGGTAGGGCGCCGTCGTGGCGCTCAAGGCGATGAGCGCGTCGGCGCCAGCCAGAGCAAGACCGCGCGCCAGCTCTGGAAAATCGATGTCGTAGCAGATCATGAAGCCAAGCCTCAGACCGTCGAGCTCGAACAGGTCCAAGGCCTGCCCGGGAAGGAATTGCGCGCGCTCGTAATCGCCCCAAAGGTGGGTCTTGCGATAGTTGGCGACCGCGCGGCCCTTGCGGTCCAGGACCGCAGCAGAGTTATAGACGCCTTCCGGCACGCGCTCCGGATAGCCGTAGGCGATGGCGAGGCCGGCCTTGGCCGCGATGGCGCCGACCCTGGTCGCCGAAGGGCCGTCGAGCGGCTCGGCCAGCTCCCGAACGGTCGCGCCAATGTTGTAGCCGCTGAGGAACAGCTCGGGCAGCAACAGCAGATCGGCGCTACGGCGGCCCGCCTCGGCGGCGAGCCTTTCCATCAAGGCCAGATTGGCGGCGATATCCGTCGGCGCGCCAACGACCTGACCCAGCGCGACTTTCATGTGAAGCCTTCCCTTTGCCCGTGTCGGGGACCGGTTTATCGGGCCCGCTATCGCGCCGTCAAGTTTGGCGTAAGACGCACAGATTCCGTCGATAAATGACGAAGCGCCGACAAGCATCGGTTCCTAATCTCGATATCGCATCGATCGCTGCAATTTCGCGAAGAGGGGCGTCGTGATGGATGTTGCGCGTCTGTGCGCCTTCGTGCGCGAAACACCTTATGACGCGTTGCCGCCTGCCGTCCGGCGCATGGCCGAGCGTTGCCTGATCGATCTGGCGGGAACCGCTGCCGCCGGGCTGGCCACGCCGCTTTCGCATGTCATTCGCAATCATGCCGTGCGCGGCTTCGGCGCCGGCGAAGGCGCGCCCCGCGCGCGCCTGCTGCTCGACGGGCGCCGCGCGAGCCCGATGGGGGCGGCGCTCGCCGGCGGCATGACCATCGACAGCTTCGATGCCCATGACGGCCATGTCCTCACCAAGGGCCATGCGGGTGCCGCGGTGCTGCCGGGCCTGCTGGCACTGGTCGACGCGGCGGCCAAGCCGGTGACGGGTCCCGAGTTTCTGACGACGCTCGTCATCGGCTACGAGATCGCGATCCGCGCCGGCATGGCCCAGCATGCGACGGCGCCCGACTATCACACTTCGGGCGCCTGGAACGCGCTCGGCGTCGGCGCGATGGCGGCGCGCCGCTGGGGGCTCGACCGCGAGCGCTTCCGCCATGCGCTCGGCATCGCCGAGTATCACGGCCCGCGCAGCCAGATGATGCGCTGCATCGATTACCCGACCATGGTCAAGGACGGCTCGGGCTGGGGCGCCATGTGTGGCTTGAGCGCCGCCTATCTCGCCGCCGACGGCTTCACCGGCGCGCCGGCGCTGGTGGTCGAAAGCGAGGCCGTGGCTCATCTCTGGGGCGATCTCGGCGAGCGCTGGCGCATTCTCGAGATCTATTTCAAGCCCTATCCGATCTGCCGCTGGGCGCAGCCGGCGGTGGAGGCGGCGCTGGCGTTGAGGCGCGCCCATGCCGTCGATCCGATGGCGATCGAGGCCGTGGAGATCGAGACCTTCCACGAGGCGGTCCGGCTCGATCAGCACCGGCCAGGCTCGACCGAGGAGGCGCAATACAGCCTGCCTTTCCCGGTCGCGGCGGCGATCGTCCGCGGCAAGCTGGCGCCGACGGACATCTCGGGCGCGGCCTTGGGCGACCGCGACATCCTGGCGATGAGCGACCGCATCCGGCTGGTCGAGGCGGAGGATCTCAACGCCCGCTTCCCCGCCGAGCGCTATGCGCGGGCGCGCTTCCACCTCGCGAACGGAAGGGTGCTGGAGAGTGACACCATGCCGGCGCGCGGCGATGCCGAACGGCCGCTGTCCGATGACGACATCCTGGCCAAGTTCCACGAGCTGGCGGACGAGCCGCTGGGGCCGGGCGACGCGACGGCGCTCCTCGAGGCGATCGCCGCTCTTCCGAAACAGGACAGCGCGGCGGCGCTGGTCGACCGGTTGCTGAGCGCGCCGAAGCAGCGCACGGGGCAGGGCAAGATTGCAGCAGCGTGAGGTCGTGAGCCGGGAGAGCGTCCGCGTCGAGGAGGCCGTCTGGATCGAGCTCGCGGACGGCTGCCGGCTCGCAGCGCGGCTGTGGCTGCCATCCGAGTTCCAGTGCCCGGTGCCGGCTATCCTGGAATATCTGCCTTATCGCCGGCGCGACCGCCATCGCGGCGACGATGCGATCCTGCATCCCGCCTTCGCTACGGCCGGCTATGCCGCGATCCGCGTGGACATGCGCGGCGCCGGCGATTCCGACGGCATCATGACCGACGAGTACACGGCTCGCGAATGGGTCGACGCGGCCGAGGTCATCGCCTGGATCGCGCGCCAGCCCTGGTGCAACGGCAAGGTCGGCATGATCGGGCTCTCCTGGAGCGGCTTCAACTCGCTGCAGGTGGCGGCCCTGGCGCCGCCGGCCTTGAAGGCGATCGTGACCACCTGCGCGTCGGACGACCGCTATGGCGACGACATGCACTACATGGGCGGCTGCCTGCTCGACGACAACCTGCAGTATGGCTCGACGCTCTTCACTTGGCTCGCGACACCGCCCGATCCCGCCATCGTCGGCGAGCGCTGGCGCCAGATGTGGCTGGAACGCCTGGCGGCGGTCGAGCCGCCGGCCGCGCGCTGGATGCGTCATTCCGACCGCGACGCCTATTGGAAAAGTGGCTCGGTCAGCGAGGACTACAGCCGCATCAAGGCCGCCGTGCTGGCCGTGGGCGGCTGGGCCGACGGCTACACCAACGCGGTGCTGCGCCTGCTCGAAGGGCTGCCGGGCCCGCGCAAGGGGCTGATCGGCCCCTGGGGCCATGCCTTGCCGCATGTGGCCACGCCCGGTCCCCAGATCGATTTCTTGGGCTATGTGACCCGCTGGTGGGACCATTGGCTCAAGGGCCGCGACACCGGGATCATGGGCGAGCCGATGCTCACCTGCTGGATGCAGGAGAGCGAGCCGCCGCGCGCCCGTTATGCTGTACGGCGCGGCCGCTGGGTCGCCGAGGCCGTCTGGCCGAGCCCGCAGGTCGAGCGCCGATCGTTGCACCTGACGCGATCGGGACTCGGCAAGAAAGCGGCGGCGATCGCCTTGGCGGTCCGCTCCCCCGCTACGGTCGGCTTGGCCTCGGGCGAGTGGTGCCCTTATGGCTGGGGGCCGGATATGCCGACCGACCAGCGCGAGGACGATGCCGGCTCGCTCTGCTTCGACGGCGCAGCGCTGGAGGAGCCCTTGCAGCTCCTGGGCGGTGCGCGCTTGGCGGTCGAGTTCTCGAGCGATAAGCCCGAGGCGATGCTGGCGGTGCGCCTCAACGACCTGGCGCCGGACGGCAGCGTGGCGCGGATCACCTACGGGCTTCTCAACCTGCAGCACCATGCCGGCCACGCGCGCGCCCTGGCGCTCGAGCCCGGCCGGCGCTACCGGGCCGAGATTCGGCTGAAGGGCGTGGCCTACGAGCTGCCTGCCGGCCACCGGCTGCGCGTGGCGGTCTCGACCGCCTATTGGCCGCTCGCCATGCCCGCGCCGCAGGCCGCGACCGTCACGCTTCATAACGGCGAGCTGCTTCTGCCGGTCCGCCAGCCTCGGGGCAACGAGGCGCTGCCGCCAGCCCTGGGCGCGGCCTGGAGCCCGCCGCCGCTCGAGGCCGAGGTGCTGGTTGCGCCCGAGCGCGGCCGCATCAGGATCGAGCGCAACCTGGTCGATGGCCTCACCACCGTCGAGGTGGTCCGCAACCTGGGCGCGCTCCATATCGCCGACGTCGATCTCGAGCTCCAAGCCCTGGGCTCGGAGCGCTACAGCATCGCGGCCGACGATCCGGCGCGAGCGCGCTCGGAAGCGCGCCGGCGAGCGGCGTTCAAGCGCGGCGACTGGCAGGTCGCGGTGGAGACAAGGTCGGTGCTGACGGCGGAGGGCGCCAGCTGGCGCCTGATCGTGACGCTCGACGCCTATGAAGGCGAGGCGCGCGTCTTCGCCCGCAACTGGGACCTGCTCATATCCCGATCCACGGCTTTCCGTTCTCCGGCGGAGGAGCCGACAGCCGGGCACAGGCCCGATCGCCCGGAGACAACGACGTCCAACGCGTAAGGCAAGGGAGGCTATCCATGCTCAATCAACTCAATCCAATGTCCCGCCGCCGTCTCATGGGCGGGTTGGGTGCGGCGGCGGCGCTTGCCGCCTTCGCCCCGCGGGTGCGCGCGGCCAGCGCCGTCAAGGTCGGCTGGACCACCGACACCGAGCAGTCGATCCTCGGCAACATGACGGCGCTGATCCTGGAGAAGAAGCTCGGGATCCCGGTCGAGCGGATCGGCAATCTCGGCGGCACCGGCATCGCGCATCAGGCCATCATCGACGGCGCCATCGACATCTATCCGGACTATACCGGCGATGCGCTGGCGAACGTGCTGAAGAAGGACCCGATCACCGACCCGGCCAAGGCCTGGGAGGCGGTCAAGGACGGCTATGCCAAGGATTACAAGATCACCTGGCTCAAGCCCACACCCTTCAACAACACCTACGCGCTGGCGCTCAAGGAGGCCAAGGCGGCGGAGCTCAACATCACGACCATCTCCGGCCTCGCGCCCCACGCCCCGGGCTGGAAGCTAGGCTGCTCGGTCGAGTTCGCCGGGCGGCCGATCGACGGTTATCCCGGCATGGTCAAGCATTACGGTTTCAAGTTCGGCACGGTGAAGCCCATGGATGTCGGGCTGATGTACACGGCCGTCGACAGTGGCGAGGTGGATGTCATCGTCGCCTTCGCCACCGATGCCCGCATCGGCAAGGTGGGGCTGCGCGTGCTGGCGGACGACAAGCTGTTCTTTCCATCCTACAACGCTGCGATCACCGTGCGCGACGAGGTACTGAAGGCTCACCCTGAGATCGCCCCGGCGGTCGAGGCCGTGACGGGCACGCTCGAGACGCCGGTGCAGATCAAGCTCAATGGGCGCTCGGACATCGAGGGCGTGCCGCCCGAGACGGTGGCAGAGGAGTATCTCAAGCAGCTCAAAGTGCTCTAAGCTGTCACGAGAGGTCTGCGGCGCCGGATGGTCCGAGCTGCCGTCCGGCGCCCGTTATCTTGTCCCGTCTATGAGCGTCTTGACATTCCTTGCGACCAATTGGCCCCGCATTCTCGATCTGACCTGGGGCCATATTGAGCTGTCGCTCTACGCGGTCGGCATCGCGTTTGCGATCGGGGTTCCGTTGGGCGTCTCGTGTTATTGCATCCGGCCGGTGGCGACGGTCGTCCTCAACGCCGTCAGCGTGATCTATACGATCCCCACGCTTGCCCTGTTCGGCATCATGATCCCGCTGCTTGGCATCGGCATCCTGCCGGCGATCGTGGCGGTGGTACTCTATTCGCTGTTGCCGATCGTACAGAACGCCTATACCGGTCTTGCCGCCGTTGCGCCCGAAATCCGCGAATCGGCCACCGGCATGGGCATGGGCTACGCTGCACGGCTCTGGCGGGTCGAACTGCCGCTGGCGCTGCCGGTGATCTTTGCCGGTATCAGGGTGGCGGTGGTGAACGCCATCGGCATGATGACGCTGGCTTCCCTCATAGGCGCGGGCGGGCTCGGCGATCTGGTATTTCGCGGCATCTCCACGGTCTCGTGGGCCCTCGTGCTGTCCGGTAGTGTGCCGGTGCTGGCACTCGCCATCCTGGCCGATCTGGCTTTGAGGACGCTGGAGCGTCGGCTTGCGGCTTGGCAGGGTCCGTCATGAGCCTGCTCGACTATGTTCGCGACCATGGCGACCAGGTGGCAGCGCTCACTTGGCAGCATCTCCTGCTCTTCGCCCTGTCTCTGCTCGGCGCCGCCGCGATCGGCATCGTGCTGGGTGTCGCTGTGGCGCGGATACGGGCCGTGGCCTCGGCCGTGGTGCCATTGGTCAACCTGCTCCAGGCCTGTCCCGAAGTGGTGCTGCTGGCGGTCTCGATCCCTCTCCTTGGTATCGGCTTCGAGGGAGCGCTCATCCCGCTCTTCGTGAAGGGTGTGCTGCCCATCCTCCGCAACACGACGAGCGGGCTTGCCGGCGTCGATGCCCGCATGGTGGAAGCCGCCACTGGCCTTGGCCTGACACGACGTCAGGTGCTGTTCCGCATCGAGTTGCCCTCGGCGCTGCCGGTCATCATCTCCGGCATCCGCGTGGCCGCGGTCATGCTGGTGTCGGTGTTGACGCTCACGGCCTATATCGGTGTCGACAGCCTCGGAACCCTGATCGTGCAGGGCATCGCACGCATGGATCCCGCTCCGCTGCTGGTGGGTTCGAGCCTGACGGCCGCGCTTGCCGTGGCTATCAACTATGTGCTCGTCGGCGCCGAGCGCGTAGCGGCGAGCCGTTTAACGTGAGCGCCTGTTCCGGAAGTCGTCACATGGCTCACGCCATCGAATTCAGAAACGTCAGCAAGAGCTTCGACGGCGGTGTGCCGGCCGTGAACCGGCTCTCCTTCGCGGTGGAGGAGGGCACGACGATGGCACTCGTCGGCCCATCTGGCTGCGGCAAGACCACCAGCCTGAAGATGATCAATCGGCTGATCGATCCGACCTCGGGCGAGATCCTGGTTCGCGGCCGGTCGATCGCGGCGATACCGCTCCTGGAGCTTCGCCGCTCGCTCGGCTATGTGATCCAATATATCGGCTTGTTCCCGCACATGACGGTGGCCGAGAACGTGGCGGTAGTGCCCAAGCTGCTTCATTGGCCCAAGGCGAAGATCGACGCGCGCGTGGACGAGCTGCTCGATCTGGTCGGCCTGTCGCCCGATGAGTATAGGAACCGCCGACCCCGGGCCTTGAGCGGCGGCCAGCAGCAACGCGTCGGCGTGGCGCGCGCGCTCGCCGCCGATCCGCCGATCCTCCTCATGGATGAGCCGTTCGGAGCGCTCGATCCCATCACCCGCGTACGCTTGCAGGACGAGCTGGTACAGATTCAACGCAAGCTGCACAAGACCATCGTGATCGTTACGCACGACATGGATGAGGCGGTCCGGCTTGGCGATCGTATCGCTGTGTTGCAGGCCGGCCGGCTGGTGCAGCTCGGCAACCCGGCCTCGGTTCTGGCAGCGCCGGTCAACACCTTCGTCGCCGATCTGCTGGGGCACGACCGGCTTCTGAAGCTTCTGCGCACGACACCGGTCAGCACGGTGATGGCGCGAGAATCCGCAATCCTGGATGGGCCGAAGATCGGCGAGCAATCGTCGCTCGAGGAGGCGCTGCTAACGATGCTTGCAAGCGGTAAGTCGAGCATTGCGGTGGTGGGGGCGTCGGGCCATGTCATCGGCCGCTTGACGGCCGCCGACGTCATTGGGGCAGCAAGAAACGTTCCTCGCTGATAAGGCCGCCCGCTTACGATGCAATCAATCATTGGCAGACGCGGCTGGCAGTTGCCTTGGTTTTGGTCAGGCGCTGCCTGAGCGGTTGGGTCCGGTCGTCGCTTGGCGGCGCGCCGGGGCCGGCTTCGTCGCAGAGATGCCGGTCTTCGTGATCAGCGTCTCCTTCGCTCCCGTGCCCGTGCGCTCGATCCGGTCAACCGCTTCGATCGTGAGCGTCTCCGGCGCTGCGCCGACCTGATCGAGTTCGGCCAGTACCGCCTGGCGGATCGACGTCAACGTGCCGTCGTCCTGCGCAACATCGGGCTGCAGCACGACCTCGATTTTCAGGCCCCCGGGAAGCGGCGCGACACGGAACTGGCGCACGACTGGCATGCGAAAGAGCGCGGCTCGAAAGCGCACGCCTTGTACGGTCGTAACACCACCGCCGCGTGCGGGCAGCGACAGCACATCCTCGCGCCGGCCGTCGATCGAGGCGAGGCGCCGATGCGGCCGCCCGCAGGGGCAGGTCCCGTCGGCCAGCGTGACCATGTCGGAGATCTCGTAGCGGACGAGCGGCAGGGCGCGGTTGAAGAGCAGCGTCACGAGGATCCGATCGCCGGTCACGCCGGGCGGCACGGGCCGGTTGTCGCGATCGACGATCTCGACGACGAGCATGTCCTCCGCCAGATGGATTCCGGTATTCCAAGGGCACTCCGCGCCCATCAGGCCGGTCTCGGTCGTCCCATAGCTGTCGAGCACCGGTACGGCCCAGGTCGCGCGCACGAGCTCGCGCAGGTCCGGCGTGAGCATTTCCGCCACCGAGCAGAAGTGCCGCGGCGCGATCCGCAGCCGGCCGGCGGCCTGCTCCTCCGCGAGCCGACGCAGCAGGGAGGGATAGGTGATGAGGATCTCGGGCCGGTCCGCATTCAGGCCTGCGACGATCTCGGACAGAGGCATGGTGACCGCCAGTTGAGGGGCGTCGGGACGGCCTCCTCGCAGCGCCTCGAACAGCCGGTTCGAGACATGGATCGAGGAGGCGGCACCGATCCCGAGCACCCGCGTATCGGTCCGGATTCCCAGCACGCCCATCCAGCGCCAGGCATTGGCTGCCGCCAGCATCTGGGTCCGAGGACCATATACCATGACGCCACGCTCGCCGGTCGAACCGCCGGTGGCGAGCGTCCGGTATTGGCCGAAGAGGAGCGTGCTCGCCTGCGGGCCGGCGATGTGCTGCTCGACGTCGGCGCGCCGCAAGCGGGGATCCGTGACGATCCGGTCGAATTCCTCCATCAACCTCGCCTTGGTCAGAACCGGAAGGTCCTGAAGCCGCAGCGGTCCACGCGCCGCCGCGCCGATGGCCTGGCGGTAATAGGGCGAATGCCGCGCGGCGTGCGCGATCGTCTCGCGCAGGCGGTCGCGCTGATAGGCGAGAAGGCGCTCCCGCGACCAGCCGTCCCGCGCCGTCATCTGGCTCACGAGCGCCAGGATCTCCCGGCGAAGCGGGCGGGTCGGCGCCACCATGTCAGGCCGCCGGGACACGGCCGGCATGCCGTGCCGTCCGCGAGAATACACGTCGTTTCAAGATTTCCATTCCCCGCCGAAGTCGCCTGTCGCTCGTCTACTGCCGGATGCCGACCTCGTCGAGATGCTTCAGCAGGTCGGCCGGATCGAGATAGACGCGATAGGCGCCGGCGCGTATCAACTCGTCCTCGCCATAGCCGCCCGACAGCAGGCCGACGCCGAGTGCGCGGGCGCGCCGCGCCGCGAGGAGGTCCCACACGCTGTCGCCGACCACGACCGCGTCGAGGATGTCGACGCCGAGCCGCTCGGCCGCGGTGACGAACAGATCGGGATCGGGCTTGGCGTAACGAACCTGGTCGCGGGTGACGACCGGAACCTTCGCCGGATCGACGCCGAGCTTCTCGACCAGGCGTCCGGCCGTCTCCATCCGCCCGCTGGTCGCGATCGCCCACGGCACGCGCTGCTCGGTCAGAGCCGCCAGAAGCTCGCGGGCGCCCGGCAGCGGCATGACCGAGGGCGCATGGCGCTGGAACGCCTCCGCATGATGCTGGCGCAGGCGGGCGATCAGATCGGGTGCGATCGGCCGGCCCATCTCGCGTAAGAGCGCGTTGGCGAAGAGGCCGCCGCTCATGCCGATGCGCCGATGGATGCGCCAGATGGAAAGCGGGATGCCGGCGAGGGTGAGTGCCTCGTGCCAAGACAGTACATGCTGATAGACGCTGTCGACGAGCGTGCCGTCCAGATCGAAGAGAAAGGCCAGACCGGATTCATGTCGAGTTGCTGTCGTCTTCGACACCATCGCCAGCTTCGCTCCATTGTCCATGCTGGTCCGTAAGCACGCTAACGGACCAGCCGCCACGGGTCGAGTGGGCCCAGGGATCGCCGACATCGGCTTCGAAAGCTGGCTCGCGGCCTTCCGCAAGGCCAGGCCCTGGCTGCCGAAAGAGCCGATCACTACGGCCGACTTACTCTAAGGCGCGCGCGGTGGCGCTTGTGGGGCGACGCCACCAGGGCACGAACGGGCTCGGCCGGGCATTTCGGCGGCCTGCTCCACGAAGGCAGAGCGAGATTCTTCATGTCCGAGGAGTGAGACGGGATGGCCGCGGACGTGCTGAACAGGCGAACCGCGCCCGGCCAGCATCTATTATGGGCCAAGGGCGAAACCCTTCGCCGCGGTGGCGGCCAGATGCACCTGATCCTTTGTCGTGGCTAGGATTCCGTGACGATGATCTCGATGCGGTGATCCTCCAAGGTGCGCAGGAGGTGAGGCGGCGGTACCTTGTCTGTCACCAGGACATGGGCCTGCTCGAGCCCGCAGATGCGGGCGAGCGCCCGATGATCGAACTTCGATGAATCGCACAATACCACGACTTGGCGTGCGCGCTCGAGGAAAGCGCGCTTCACTTCGGTGTCCTCGAGCATGTAGTCGTAGAGGCCGGTCTCGGTGATGCCCGAGACGCCGAGAAAGAGCCGATCGAAGTAGTAGTCTTTCACCTGTGCCGTGGCCACCGATCCGACGACAGCGAATTCGGGCCCGCGCAACTGGCCGCCGAGAATATAGACGGAGCTTCGTCCGCGCGAGAGGGCCATCGCAGCGCGCAGGTTGTTGGTGAAAACGCGCAGATCGGCGCGCGCGGTCAACTCCTCGGCGAGCGCCAGCGTCGAGGTGCCGACATCGAGCGCGATGGTCTCGTTGGCGCCGACCAGGCGCGCTGCCGCTTTCGCAATCTCAGCCTTCGCGGTCGCGTTGCGCCGTCGCCGCCGCTCGAAGGCGGGCTCCTCGGCGTCGTAGACCTCGCGGCGATCGGGTGCCGTTGCAACCGCGCCGCCATGGGTCCGAACGAGCAGCCCCCGCGACTCCAGCACCTCCAGGTCGCGCCGGACCGTCATGCCCGAGACGCCGAGCTTGCCGGCGGCCTCGATGACCGAGATGAAGCCGGTTTGTCCGACGATCTCCGCGATCCGTGCCTGCCGGGCGCTGGCGAGCAATCGGCCGGCGCTACTCTGCGCCTTCGGTCCCGCGCCGCTCGCGCGCTTGGCGTCGCGGCCGGTCCTGGCCCGCACCCGTTGCCCGTCCGAGCCTGCCCGATGCCGGTTCATGGCCGCACCATATCACAGTCCGCGGTCGGGTTAGTTGCGAATTGTGCGATCATGTGCAATTCTTAACAAAAGTGACCGGTCGCATCGGCGGAAGCCGGAAGCAGCGAGGGGGTATGGCTTCGATAGAACTGCGGCACGTCACGAAGCGATATGGCGGCGCTGTCACCGCGGTCAGCGACGTCAGCCTCGAGGTTCGCGACGGCGAGTTCATGATTCTGCTCGGGCCCTCGGGCTGCGGGAAATCGACGGCGCTGCGCATGATCGCGGGGCTCGAGAGCGTCACCAGCGGCGAGGTCTATATCGGCGGCCGGCTCGTCAACGAGGTGGCGCCGCGCGATCGCGACATCGCGGTCGTGTTCCAGAGCTATGCGCTCTATCCGCATATGACGGTGGCGGAGAACCTGGCCTTCGGGCTCAAGATGCACGGGCATCCCGCCGCCGAGATCGAGACCCGGGTCAGGCGCGTCGCGGGGATGCTGGGAATCGAGCCTTTGCTGGCGCGCAAACCGGCGGCGCTCTCCGGCGGCCAGCGCCAGCGTGTGGCGCTCGGCCGCGCGCTGGTGCGTGAGCCCGCCGCCTTCCTGCTCGACGAGCCGCTCTCCAATCTCGATGCGCGGCTTCGCGCCGACATGCGGCTCGAACTGGTCAAGTTGCACCGCCAGCTCGGCACCACCATCGTCCATGTGACGCACGACCAGGTCGAGGCCATGACCATGGGCGAGCGGATCTGCATCATGAAGGACGGTCGCGTCGTCCAGGTGGGCGCTCCGCTCGAGGTCTATCGCAATCCGGTCAACACGTTCGTCGCCGGCTTCCTGGCGAGCCCGCCCATGAACCTGATCGAGGCGCGTCTCGTCGCAGATGCCGGCGGGCTGCCGGCGATCGAAGCTGGAGATCTGCGCCTGCCTCTGCCGGATGCCTATGCCGACAGCTGTCGAGCGCGGGTCGGAGCGGCGGTGATCCTCGGGATTCGTCCCGAGGACATCCATGAAAAGCCACTCGATCCGGCATGGCAGGCGTTGGATGGCGAGGTGGTGGCGCTCGAGGCGCTGGGCGCGGAAGTGGTTCTCGTGCTGACGGTTCGGGGCCTTGCCCGAAAAGAGCTATCCGCGCGTCTCGACCGGCATTATCGCGCGCCGGTCGGCGGTCCGCAGCGGCTCTATGTCGATATCTCGGAGATCAGGCTGTTCGATCCCGAAACTACCCAAGCCATTCCGCGTCGTGCCTAGACCCGGCGGCGCCGCGGTTCGCCGTGCCGCGAAGGAACATCCAGCGGGAGAAGTTCGCAATGCTCGAGGAGACGTTTGGGTGCAGGAAGCCGATCATCGCCATGGTTCATTTTCCACCGCTCCCTGGCTCGCCGCGCTACGACGCCAAGGGCGGCATCGGCGCCATCGTCGAGTCGGCAGCTGCCGACATCGAGAAGCTGCAGGCCGGCGGGGTCGACGCGATCATGTTCGGCAACGAGGGCGATCGCCCTTATGTTCTCAAGGCGACGGCCGAGAGCCTGGCCACCATGGCGGCCGCGATCGCGACGCTGAAACCGATCATCAAGGTGCCGTTCGGCGTCGATTATCTCTGGGACCCGGTCGCCACCGTGGCGCTCGGCGTGGCGACCGGGGCGCGCTTCGGCCGCGAGGTGATGACCGGGGTCTATGATTCCGACATGGGCCTGTGGGCACCCGACTGCGCTGGCGCGGTGCGCCTGCGCCACAATCTCGCGCGGGACGACTTCAAGCTCATGTACAACATCAATGCCGAGTTCGCTTCGCCGATCGGCGGCCGCGATATTGCGCAGCGCGCGCGAAGCGCCGTGTTTTCGGCGTTGGCCGATGTGGTGCTGGTTTCCGGCCTCATGACCGGGCAGGCCACCGAGACAAGCGATCTCAAGGCCGTCAAGGCCGTGCTCAAGGACACGCCCGTCTTCGCCAACACTGGCGTCACCATCGACAATGTGCGCGACATCCTCGCGGTCGGCGATGGCTGCGTGATCGGGACGCATTTCAAAGTCGACGGCAATACCTGGAACCCGGTCGACGGCGACCGGGTGAAGCGCTTCATGGATCTGGTCGCCAAGGTGCGGTGAAGCCATGCCGGCGCTGCTCGGCCTCGATATCGGCACGACCTCGACGGTCGGCATCCTGATCGACACGGACGGCCGTACGCTCGCGACCGCCGAGCGGCCGAGCGAGCTCGTCTCCCTGCATGCGAACTGGGCCGAGGAGGACCCGGCGCTGTGGTGGTCGAACGTGGCGGCGATCACGGCCGAGTTGCTGCGCCGGACGGGCCTCATGGGCAAGGACATCGCCGCCGTCGGCGTCACCGGCATGGTGCCGGCGGTGGTGCTGCTCGACCGCGAGGGCAGGGTGCTGCGCCGGAGCATGCAGCAGAACGATGCGCGCGCCGTCGAGGAGATCGAGGCAATGCGCCGGCGCATCGATCCGCAACGCTTCTTCAAGCTCACGGGCGGCAGCATCAACCAGCAACTGGTGGCACCCAAGCTGCAGTGGGTGGCGCGCCACGAGCCCGACGTCTTCCGGGCGATCGCGACGGTGCTCGGCTCTTACGACTACATCGCCTACCGGCTGACCGGCAGCCGGACGATCGAGCACAACTGGGCGCTCGAATCCGGGCTCATGGAATTTGGCCAGCGCCGCTTCACAGGCGAGCTAGTCGAGCTTGCGGGCATCGATCCTTCGGTTCTGCCGCCGATCCGCGCCTCGCACGAGATCGTGGGCCAGGTGAGCCGCGAGGCGGCCGCGGCGACCGGGCTCTCGGCCGGCACGCTGGTCGTGGCCGGCTGCGCGGACCATGTCGCTTCGGCCTATGTCGCAGGTGCCGCGCGGGACGGCGATCTGGTGCTCAAGTTCGGCGGTGCCGGCGACATCTTGCTTTCGACCGCGAAGGCCGTCACCGACCCGCGGCTCTTCATCGATTATCACGTGATCCCCGGGCTCTACTTCAGCAATGGCTGCACTGCGACGGCGGGCAGCCTGCTCAAATGGATCGCGCGCGAATGGGCCGACGGCGAGCGGGAAAAGGCGGCGGCGGCGAAGCTCTCGCTCTATGCCTGGCTCGATCGGCGCGCGAGCGAAGTGCCGGCCGGCGCAGAAGGTGTGGTGCTCCTGCCCTATTTCCTCGGCGAGAAGACGCCGCTTCACGATCCTCATGCCCGCGGCACGCTGGTCGGCCTCGGCCTCCACCACGGCCTTGCCCATGTCTGGCGTGCGGCGCTCGAGGGCGTGGTTTTCGGCTTCCGCCACCATGTCGAGGTGTTCGCCGAGCGCGACCTGTCCGTCGCGCGCGTCTTCGCTTGCGACGGTGGCGCCGTCAGCGACCTCTGGTTGCAGATCGCGGCCGACGTCATCGGCCGGCCGGTGCAGCGCATCGAGCGTCACCCGGGCTCCTGCCTGGGTGCCGCCTATGTGGCGGGATGTGGCGCGGGCCTGTTCAAGGATTTCGCAGGCGTCGGCCGCTACGTCGCCGCCGGACGCCTGTTCGAGCCCGATCAGGGGCGCAGGCACATCTATGACCGCGCCTATTCTAACTATCGGGAGATCTATGAGCGCCTGAAAACGCTTTATCCACGGCTCGATCCCGCGAGCTGAGCGAGCAAGACATGCAGCGTTCCCGAGCGATGGAGAAACCAGCCATGGAGAAAAGCAAGCTGCTCGACGGACGCCGTGCCCTCGTCACGGGCGCCGGCTCCGGCATCGGCCGGGCGATCGTCGCGGCCTTGGCCGGAGCGGGCGCGCGCGTCTTCGCCACGGACCTGAATTTCGATGCCGCCGCCAAAGCGGCGCGCGAGGCGGGCGGTGGCGCCTTGTCGGCGCGCCTCGACGTCACGAATGCGGCCGAGACCGCCAAGGTCTTCGACGAGGCCTGGGCCCGGCTCGGCGGCCTCGACATCGTCTGCGCCAATGCCGGCATCTCGACCATGAACTGGGTGGTCGACCTGACCGAGGCGGAATGGGACGCCAACATGGACGTCAACGCCAAGGGCGTGTTCCTGACCAACCAGGCGGCGGTCCGGCGCTGGCGCCAGGCCGACAGCCCCGGCGTGATCGTCAACACCGCATCCCTGGCCGCCAAGCTCGGAGCGCCCCTCCTGGCGCACTACTCGGCCAGCAAGTTCGCGGTTCTGGGCTTCACCCAGGCACTGGCCCGCGAGGTCTCGAAGCACGGGATCCGCGTGAACTGCGTCTGCCCCGGCTTCGTGCGCACCTCCATGCAGGAGCGGGAGATCGCCTGGGAGGCGAAGCTACGCGGCATGACGCCCGAGGCGGTGCATGCGGAGTATGTCTCGCTCACCCCTCTGGGCCGCATCGAGGAACCGGAGGACGTGGCCGACATCGTGCTGTTCCTGGCCAGCGACCTGTCGCGCTTCCTGACCGGCGAGGCCGTCAACGCCAGCGGCGGCGTGCTGATGGATTGAGAAGGGGGGGAGGGGAGGTGCCATGAGAACGCTCAAGCCGCTGCTGCCGCACCTGGTGCTGGTCCTGTTCTCGCTCTACATGCTGCTGCCGCCGCTCTGGGTGCTGCGCACGAGCTTCGTGCCGGACTCCGTGGCCTACCAGACCTCGCTCTTTCCCGAGCTCACCCTTGCCAACTATGTGAAGCTCTTCGCGCAGGACGAATTCGCCGTCGCCTACAAGGACAGCCTCCTCGCCGCGGGCGGCTCCACCCTCTTGGCACTGCCGCTCGCGGCCATGACCGGCTACGCCTTCGCGCGCTTCCGCACGGGCGGGCAGGCCAGCCGTTTCATCGTGCTCGCGACCCAGATGCTGCCGCCGGTGGCGATCGTGCTGCCGGTGTTTGCGCTGTTCCGGCTCGCCGGCCTCACCAACTCGGTGACGGGCCTGGTGATCGCCTATGCCGCGGTCAACCTGCCGTTCCTGACCTGGATCCTGATGGGCTTCTTCGAGGGCGTGCCGGTCGAGCTCGAATGGGCGGCCATGACCGACGGTGCTACGGCCTGGGGCGCCTTCTGGCGTATCGTCATTCCCGTGTCGTTGCCGGGCCTCGCCGCTGCCGGCGTGCTGGGGTTCATCCTGGCCTGGAACGAATTCCTGTTCGCGCTCATTCTCACCGGGCCGACCACCGCGACCGTTCCGGTCGCGCTCTCGGCTCTCCAATCCCAGAACGGCGTGCAGATCGCCGAGGTCTCGGCCGGCGTGGTGCTGGGCGTGGCGCCGATGCTGATCGCCTCGCGTTTCATCCAGAAGTACCTGGTGCGCGGGCTGACCTTCGGCGCGATCAAGTGACCGGCAGGACGGTTCGAGTTCGAAGGCGGGCCTCTGCCCGCCACCGAGCGGCGCCCGGCTCGATCGACACGGGCGAGGGTGCAACAGACGAGATTGCAACAAGAACAGCCAGAGGAGGCAGGCAACCATGAAGCTGAAAACATTCACGTCGCTGCTCGGCGGGATTTCGCTCGCCGCGCTCACGGCCGTCTGGGCGCCGCCGGCGCGGGCGGAGCAGATCACGCTGCATGCCTTGATGGAGGATGTGCCAGAGACCCAGATCATCGAGGCCATGCTGCCGGAGTTCGAGAAGGAGACCGGCATCAAGGTGGATTTCCAGAAGCTCGTCTATTCCGAGATGCACGACAAGCTGGTGACGCAGCTCACCGGCCAGAGCAGCTATTACAACGTGCTCGAGGTCGACTTCCTGTGGGCCGGCGAGTTTCCCGAAGCCGGCTGGCTCGCCGACCTCAAGCCCTTCGTCGACAAGAGCGGTTTCGATCTCAAGCCCTTCATTCCGTCGATGCTCGATCTCGTCGGCTATCACAAGGGCACGCTCTACATGATCCCCATGTACAACTACTCGATGGGGCTCATCTACCGCACCGATCTCCTGAACGACCCGAAGCTCAAGGAGGCGTTCAAGAAGGAGACCGGCAAGGATCTGGCGCTGCCCACGACGCTCGCCGACTATGTGGCCCTCAGCAAGTTCATGAAAAAGAACGGGGGTGTTGCCGGAGCCGCCATGCAGGGCCAGCGCGGCGACCCCAACAGCATGGAGTTCTCCAACTACCTGTTCTCGGCCGGCGGCGCCTATCTCGACAAGGACCGCAAGGTGGTGCTGAACAGCCCCGAGGGGCTGAAGGCGCTCGAGCTCTATGTCGACAACATCCAGAACGGGGCGCAGCAGGGCGCGCTCTCGGCAACGCTCGACGACACCTTCCGCCTGATGTGCGACGGCAAGGCCTTCAGCATGGTGACCTACTGGTGGATGCTGCCGCAGCTCGACAGCAAGGAGAAATGCCCGAACGTCGCCGGCAAGGTGGCGCTCGGCGTGATGCCGGGCGGGCACGGCGAGAGCGGCGGCTGGGGCTGGGCCATCCCGAAGAACGAGAGCCCGGCGCTGCAGGAGGCCGCCTGGAAATTCATCAGCTGGGTGCAGGGCGAGAAGATCTCGATTGCCCGCGCGCTCCAGGGCCATGCGCCGGTGCGCAGCGACACTTACGAGAACGCGGAGGTGCTCGCCAAATATCCGTTCTACAAGCAGGCTCTCGACGTGGTGGCGAGCGGGAAGCCTTTCCCGATCTTCGCCTATTCCGCGCAGTACGAGGACGTCCTGGGTCGCCAGCTCTCCCTGGCGGCATCCGGGGAGTCCAAATCCGACGCCGCACTCAAGGAGGCGGCGGAGGGTTTGGAGAAGCTTCTGAAGAAGTCCGAGTAGCTTGGCGGGAAGACGCCGGCAGGGCCCCATGGTTCCTGCCGGCGCTTCATCCACGGGGAGATGCGGCGATGGCCGTCGACATCATTTCGGGCACCGTGAGCTTGCGCCGGCGGGCCGACCGCTGGGTCGTGACCGGCTGGAAATTCGCGCTGCCCGGCCTCTCGGTCATTGCCATCGTCATGGGCTTTCCGCTGGCTTATGCGGTTCTGCTGTCGATCTCGAGCTTCACGCTGCTCCATCCGCACCTTTCGCCTTTCGTGGGCCTCGAGAACTTCGCCACGGTGATGGCGGACGAGTATTTCTGGCACTCGGTCTGGCTCACCATCGAGTATTCCAGCCTTGCCGTTATCGGCGAGTTTCTGCTGGGCCTCCTCGTTGCGCTGATGCTGAACCGGGTGGTGCGGCTCAAGCCGGTCTATTTCGCGATCCTCACCATTCCGATGGCGATGTCGCCGGTGAGCGTCGCGCTCATCTGGCACATGCTGCTGCAGCCCAATCTTGGCATCATCAACCGTCTGTTCGAAGCGATCGGCCATCCCGGTTTCGACTGGCTGGGCTCCTCGATCCTCGCTTTTTGGACCGTGGTCTTCGTCGATGTCTGGCAGCAGGTCTCCTTCGTGATTCTGATCCTGGCCGCCGGTCTTGCCTCCCTGCCGAAGGAGCCCTACGAGGCGGCCGAGGTCGACGGGGCCGGCGAGCTGCAGCAGTTCTGGTATCTGACCCTGCCGATGTTGCGACCGATCGCTGCCATCGCCATCATCATCCAGCTCATCAACGAGTTCCGCACCTACGACCTGGTCTATGTGCTGACCAAGGGCGGGCCCGGCATCTCGACCGACTTGCTCAGCTACTTCGCTTACAAGCGGGCTTTCCTCGGCCTGAGCATCAATGAGGGTGCGGCCGCCTCCTTCGCGCTGCTGTTCCTGGTCCTGGTTCTGACCGCCATCTTCTTCCGCATCGTCACGCGACGGGCATAACCGCGGGCGCAGCCGCCGGCCAGCCGCGTCCCCGATAGGCGCCGTCCCAGAACAGCCATTCATATTGGCTGGATCGCTCGAACGCCGAGAACATGCAGGCCTGGGTGGCAGGCGTCGCCTTTGCCGCCGCCTCGTCGGCGAGCGCGATGACGGCGCGAACGGCCGCGCCGAACCGCTCGTCCACATAGGTGTCGATCCAGGCGCGGTACGGATTGTCGGGTGCCGCCTGCTGGGCGATGGCGCCGCCCACGTCCCAGTAGATCCAGAAGCAGGGCAGGAGAGCGGCGACCAGCACCGCCCAGGGAGCGTGGTAGGCTGTCGCCATCAGGAAGTTGGTATAGGCGAGGCAATCCGGCGATGGCTCGGCTTGCGCGATCGTGGCGGGATCGACGCCGAATTCGCGCAGATAGCGCTCGTGCAGCGCCTGCTCGACAGCCACGGCACCCAACGCGGATTGGGCCAATTGCTGCATCGCTTCGGTATGCGGCGCCTTGGCTGCAGCGATGGCGAGGGCGCGCGAGTACTGCGCGAGATAGAGGGCGTCTTGTACGATATAGGTGCGGAAGCGATCGCGGCCGAGCGTACCGGCCGCGAGCTCGGCGTTGAAAGGCATATCGTGGATGGCCTGGCGCAAGCCGGCCGTGCGCCGCCGGGCCGCGTCGGAAAAACGGGTCATCGGCCGCTCTCCTCCCTCCACAGGGCATGAAAATGATGGACGGGCCCGTGGCCGCCGCCGACCGACAGGCGGTCGGCGGCACCGAGCGCGCCGGTGAGGTAGGCCTTGGCCCGCCGCACCGCCTCGACCATGCCCAGGTGCGGCAGTAGCGCGGCGATGGCGGCGGCGAGGGTGCAGCCGGTGCCGTGCGTGTTGCGCGTGCTGATCCGGCGTGCGTTGAACTCGACGACGGTTTGTCCGTCGAACAAGAGGTCGGTGCTGTCCGGCCCTTCCAGATGCCCGCCTTTGAGAAGGACCCAACGGGACCCGAGCCGATGCAGGTCACGCACGGCATCGCGCATCTCGGCCAGGTTCGCGGGAACCGGGCGATCGAGCAGAACGGCGGCTTCCGGCAGGTTCGGCGTGACCACCTCGGCCAACGGCACCAGCCGGTCGCGCAACGCTGCCACCGCGTCCTCCGCCAGCAGGCGATCGCCGCTCTTGGCGACCATGACCGGGTCCAGCACGACGAGACGCGCACCGTGATGCGCAAGGCGATCTGCGATCGCGGCGGCGATTTCGGCCGTCGCCACCATGCCGATCTTGACGGCATCCACCCGCACGTCGTCGAAGACGGCGTCGATCTGGGCGGCGACGAAATCCGGATCGACGAGCCGCACCGAGCGCACGCCGCGGGTATTCTGGGCCACCAGCGCGGTCACCACCGACATGCCGTAAGCGCCCAGCGCCGAGAACGTCTTCAGGTCCGCCTGAATGCCGGCGCCGCCGCTGGGGTCCGTGCCGGCAATGGTGAGGACATTCGCGATCATCGCCGCCTTCCCTCGACGATGGCGCGGCGCAGTTCCGCTGTGGCGGCCCGCGGGTCAGATGCGGCACAGATCGCAGAGACGACGGCGATGCCGTCGGCGCCGGCGGAGACGACGGCCTGGGCGTTGTTGCGATCGATGCCGCCGATGGCCAGTGCCGGCAGCGGCAGGAGGGAGCGCAGCCGGCGCACGCCCTCGAGGCCCAATGGCAGCCCCGCATCCGGCTTCGTCGGCGTGGCGAAAACGGGCCCGAGGCCGGCATAATCGACGAGCTTCGGGTCGACCGCCGCGGCCTCGTCCGAACTGCTCACGGACAAGCCGATCAACGCGTCGGGCCCCATCACGGCGCGCGCCGCAGCCGGATCGCCGTCGGTCTGCCCCAGATGCACGCCGTCCGCTTGCGCGGCGCGGGCCACAGCCACCCGGTCGTTGACGATCAGCGGCACGCCCAGCGGCGCAAGACGGGACTTGAGCGCCTGCGCGACCTCGACCAGCACCAGATCCGGCGCGGTCTTGTCGCGAAGCTGCACCATCGTCGCGCCGCCCTCGACCGCCGCGAGCACGGTCGCGACGAGCCCCCGCGCCGCCGTCATGGCCGCATCGGTGACCAGCATCAGCGCAACGTCGGGAAGCCGTCGTGTCACGACAGCCTCGCACGCTCGGCCAGAGCGGCGTCGTCGAGCGCGTGGAGCGCGTCGAAGAGCGCCGCCTGGAAGCTGCCGGGGCCGGCGGACCGGGCCGCCGCAATCTCGGCCGCAACGCCGAGCGCCACCAGGCCTGCCGTGGCGGCGTTGAAGGGGGCCAAGCCGGCGCCAAGAAACGCACCGACCAGAGCCGTGGCCGTACAGCCCGTTCCGGTGACGCGCGTCAGCATCGCGTTGCCGTTGGCGACCGCGGCCATGCGCCGGCCGTCCGTGATGTAATCCACGGCGCCCGTGACGGCGACGACGGTGCCGAGCTCGCGGGCCAGCGCCTTGGCCGCCTCGCGCGCCGCTTCCGAGCCATGGGCGCTGTCCACACCTTTGGGCGCAATGCCCGCTTCGCCCGCAAGCGCCAGGATCTCCGACGCGTTGGCGCGGATCACCGCGGGCCGGAGCTTGGCGAGCCGGCGCGCGGCCTCGGTGCGGTAAGGGGTAGCCCCGACCGCGACCGGATCGAGCACCCAGGGCACGCCGGCCTCGGCGGCCTTGCTGGCCGCGCGCTCCATGGCCGCGAGCCAGGGTGTCGACAGGGTGCCAATATTGACGACGAGCGCCTTTGCCAGCGGCACGAAGGCCTCGACCTCCTCGATCGCGTGGACCATCGCGGGCGAGGCGCCGATCGCCAGCAACGCGTTGGCGGTCGTATTCATGACGACGAAGTTGGTGATGTTGTGGACGAGCGGTGCCGCGGCCCTCAGCCGCGCCATCGCTTCATGCAGGTTTGCTGTCTCCATGGCTTCCTCCGTTCGCGCGCGGGGAGCCGATGGAACGCCGGGAAACCTCGTCCGCAAAAAAGGAAAAGCAGGCCGGGGCGGCGTCGGGTGACGGCTCCCTGCGCTGGCATTACCCAGATCAGGTTCGATGGGTGTGATCTCAGCCCGTCCCGAGAGACGAGCACCCCAAGTCACCACGTGCGGGAAAGGTGAGACAGGCCGGCACGACCTGTCAATCGATTTCGAATGGGCGGCGTTCGGCGCGCCGGTAGAAGCGCGACCGCCCCGGCAAACCCCGCGCGCGAGATCAGCCGATCGTTGCGAGCTGCGGAAACGTCTTGAGAAGCCAGACCGAAAACTCGTTCAACCGGCCGGTCACGACCGCCAGCCCCATCAGCACCATCGTGCCGCCGGCGGCAATCTGCAGGAGACGTCCGATCCTCGCCATCGGCCGTATTCGTCCCGCGAGCCGGTCGGTAAGGAAGGCGGATGCGATAAAGGGGAGCCCAAGACCGGCGGAATAGGCCAGCAAAAGCGCGATGCCGCTGAGCGAGGTGCTGACGGCCGTGACGGTGAGGATGGCGCCCAAAATGGGCCCGATGCAGGGCGTCCAGCCGAAGCCGAAGGCGAGCCCCAACAGATAGGCCGCACTCGGTGTTCCCCCGGCAATCCGCGGATGTATCCGAAAGTCGCGGTCGAGCCAAGGCAACCGGATGAAGCCCGTGGCGAACAGCCCGAACAGGATGACGACCGAGCCGCCCACGAGCCCTGCCTCGTAGCGGTGCAGGCGCAGCCACTCGCCGAGGCTCGAGGCGCCGACACCCAGGAGCGTGAACACCGTCGAGAATCCGAGCACGAAGCAGAGGCTCGAGCCCATCTTGCCCGCGATGGAAGCACGATCGGCCGCACTCTCGACGGTCCTACCGGCGACGTAGGAAACATAACCCGGCACCAGCGGCAGGACGCATGGCGAGAGAAAGGAGATCAGCCCAGCGAGAAAGGCCGCCGGAATCCCGATGGCCGAGGCCGTCAACATTCGGCTGCTCCCGGTGCCTCGATCTTGCGCGCAAGCAACGTCATGGAGAAGCCACGATCGCGCCTTCGACGAGCCTGACGACCTCCGGCGAATCCCAGTTCGCGGCCCCCACCACGCTGCCCAGCTCGTTGCCATTGCGATCGATGAGGATGGTCGTGGGGAGCCCGACGACCCCGAGGGCTGCGGCGCTCTTGCCGGTCTCGTCGACATAGGGCCGCAGCGCCTTGACGCCGATTTCCTGGAAGAACGGCGCAACGACTCCCATGCCCTTCTCGTCGATCGAGAGGGCCACGACCTCGAAATCGGGGCCTCCCATCTTTGCCTGAAGGCGGTCCAACGTCGGCATCTCCTCGCGGCAAGGCCCGCACCAGGTGGCCCAGAGGTTCAACAACACGATCCGGCCGCGAAAGCTCGCCAGCGTCATCGGCCGACCCGCACCATCGAGAAATTGAATTTCCGGGAGGGGTCTGGGCGGCTCCTGGCGGACGAAGTTGAAAGCGGAGGGCAGCCTCGGCGCCGTCGGGGTCGTGCTCGCGGCGGGCGGCTCTTGCTGCGGCGGCCGATGCTGCACATAGACATAGAGCCCCGCCGCTGATGCGAGGAAGAGGATCAGCGCGGTCAGCACCGCGATCTTACGGGACGGCAAGGTATGAGGCTCCGGTTGTCGGGATTGGCGGTAGCTCGCTTCTCACTCGACGGTTCCATAGACCGCAGGTTGACCATCCGAGAACTCGTAGACCGTGATCGGGCCTTCCTTGTCGCCCTCCATTCCCGGCAATCCCACCGGCATGCCCGGGATCGAGATGCCGCGGATCGCGGGGCGCTCCGAGAGAAGCCGGCTGACGAATTCGATCGGCACATGGCCCTCGATGACATAGCCGTCGATCAAGGTCGTGTGGCAGCCCTCGAGCTGGTCCGGGACGCCATACTGCCGGTTGATGAGCGTCAGATCGTGCGAGGGCTTGACGGCGACCGTATAGCCGTTCTGTCGCAGATAATTGGCATAGCCCTCACAGCAGCCGCAGTTCGGGTTCTTGTAGAGAACCGCCTCCTTCATGCCGGGGTCGGCCGCGAGCGCGGGAACCGACGCGAGGCTGGCGAGAGCGATCGTCAGGCTCGTCAGGCGGGCGAGAATGCGCATGTCTTCCTCCTCGAGGTTCGGCTCGTTCAAGCAATGCGAAGGACGGCCATCATCCCGCCGAGCTGATGTTCCAGGATGTGGCAGTGAATCATCCAGTCGCCGGGGTTGTCCGCGACGAAGGCGAGATCGACCCGCTCCTGCGGTCGCAGCAGCACGGTATCGCCCCATTCTTCGTAGCGCAGCGGATTGTTGTCGCGCGACAGCACCCGGAAAGCGAGACCATGCAAATGGATCGGATGGTGCCAACGGGTGTCGTTGACGAGCCGCAGAACATAGGAGCGGCCGCGCGCGAGAGTGAGCAGGGGTTCGTAGCGATAACCGAACCCGGCCACGCCGTTGATGGCCCAGGCGAGACGGTCTCGCGCCATCGCGTCCATGCTCTCCTCGCGACCTTGCACCAGGGCATGGGTCATGCCGCCCATCATGCCGCCGCCAAGCCGCAGCTCGTATGACACGGCACGATCGAGGTCGGGTCTGGAAACCGGGTTGGCCGGCAGCGCGATGGGGATTTCCGACGCATGGGCTCGAACCGGCGGTTCATCCGTATAGGCGAGGTCGAGGAGCCGGTATTCGAGCCCCTCGTAGAATGTGTCCATTACCGGGTAGCGCTGGCCGGGCTTGCCGAGCATGTCGATGACGAGGTCCGCCCGCATGCCGGGACCCAGCAGGACGCGACCGCCCGCCGGCTCGTGCGGTTCCAGGGGCTGGCCGTCGCACGCGACGATCCAGGGGCGGTGTCCTTCGAACGCCAGCGAAAAGATGCGCGCGTTGGCGCCGTTGATCAGCCGCAGCCGGATGCGTTCGCCGGCCCGCGCGGCGAAGCTTTTCGGAACGCGTCCATTGACCGTGACGGTGTTGCCGACCCGGCCGTCATGGGCGATATCGTGATAATCGTCGAAATCGTCGCTGATCTCGCCATCCGGCTCGAGGCGCCAGTCGCTCAGCATCCAAGTGATGTCGCGATCGACCGCGATCGGCTGTCGCTCCTCGACGATCAGCGGGCCGTAGAGGCCGCGTCCGACCTGCTCGGTGTCGCGCAAGTGCGAGTGATACCAGAAGGTGCCGGCGTCCGGCACGTCGAACTCGTAAAGAAAGGATTCGCCGGGCGCGATCGGCTCTTGCGTCAGATGCGGCACGCCGTCCATCGCGTTCGGCAGGCGGATGCCGTGCCAGTGCACGGTGGTCGGCCGAGGGAGCCGGTTTTCCACCAGCACGCGCAGCCGGTTGCCCTGTCGGATTCGGATCTCGGGTCCGGGCACCTGGTCCTGATAGCACCAGACATCCGTTGCCGGCTTGCCGTCGCCGAGCAGGAGGGTGCGCCCGGCACCGGCCGTGAGGCGATATTCGGGACCGGAAATGGCTGCCGGGCCTCGCCGCGGCACGGCCAGCCCGGCCAGCGTCGCCGCACCGGCTGTCAGCAGCAGGCGCCGACGCGGCAAAGCGGCACTCTTCGTCCGCTCGATGTTCATCAATCACCTATGCCGATGCGCGGATCGGGCCGTTCCGCTCGACGCATCTTGTCTGTCATGCTTTGGCGATGCCGAATACCGGAATGCCCGCCGCAGCCACGATACGGGCGACCGCTTTGGCGGTCGGCCGTCGTTCAGATCAGAGCACGAGATCGAGGAGGCGAGGGGTCGGGCGAGACCTGGTGCGATACGGCCTTGTCGGGCGGCGTCGCGACGAAATCGGCGGCGATAGGCCCGGGCTGTGCCGGCAAGGCTGGCAATACCGCGATCGGCGCAAGGCAGAACGTGGCGCAGGAGGATGTGGACATCTTGCCTGCAGCGTCGTCGCACTTGCCGGATGATTCCATCTGGCATTTCGCGGGCGTGGTCGCCATTGCGCTCATCGCCGCCGCCTGGGCGGCGTGAAGCGCCATTCCCAGGACAAAAACCAGGGCCAGCGCGGCGACCATGACCTGCCGAAGCCGTGAGCGATCTCGCATGTTTCTTAGATAGCAAATCGGGCCCGTCGCTTCAAATCTCGGTGGATTCACGACGCCGTGACGGCAGAATTCGGCCGAAATGGCGGGCTCACCCAGGCCCGTGGGGATGCCCGAGGCGAGACGGAGGAGGGGGCGGCGATAGGCCGCAGAACCGCTTGCCCCTGCCGACCGCCGGTGGCGATGGCTTGCCGGGGGCAATCGTCGCGATGAGCGGTGACCTCATGCCAAGTCATCCCTCCCGGAAGGGCCCGCTCTCAAGAATGGCCGAGCACGGGATGCGGTTTGTAGGGCTCCTCGAGCCGGGCGATTTCCTCGGTCGAGAGCTCGAGCTCGATCGCGGCCACCGCATCCTCGAGATGGTGCGGTTTCGAGGCGCCGACGATCGGCGCCGCCACTGCGGGCTTCGACATCAGCCAAGCCAGCGCAACCTGGGCGGGCGGCACATTGCGCTGAGCCGCGACCTCGGCGCAGCGCGCGACGACCGGACCGTCGATTTCGTCATGATAGAGCTTGGCGCCGAACTCGTCGGTCTTCGCACGCTCGGTGCCGGCGCTGCGGTTGCCCGTGAGCACGCCGCGGGCGAGCGGCGACCAGGGGATCACGCCCACACCCTGGTCGCGGCAGAGCGGCAGCATCTCGCGCTCCTCCTCGCGATAGACCAGATTGTAGTGGTTCTGCATCGACACGAAGCGCGCCCAGCCCTCGCGCGCCTGGATAGAGAGCGCCTTCATGAACTGCCAGGCGAACATGGAGGAGGCGCCGAGATAGCGGGCCTTGCCGGCTCGCACGACCGCATCGAGCGCGTCCAGCGTTTCCTCGATCGGCGTTTCCGGGTCCCAGCGATGGATCTGATAGATGTCGACATAGTCGGTGCCGAGCCGGCGCAAGCTGGCGTCGATCGAGGCCAGAATATGTTTGCGCGACAGGCCGCGTTCGTTGGGGTCGTCGCCCATGGGAAAGTACACCTTGGTCGCGATCACGACCTTGTCGCGTTCGGCAAATTCCCGGATCGCGCGGCCGAGGATCTCCTCGCTGGCGCCGTTGGAATAGATGTTGGCGGTGTCGAAGAAATTGATGCCGAGCTCGAGAGCCCGACGGATGAATGGCCGGGCGGCCTCCTCCGTCAGCACCCAAGGCCGCCAGTTGGGGCTGCCATAGGTCATGCAGCCGAGGCAGACGCGGGACACCTTGAGCCCGGTCGATCCGAGACGGACATAACGCATAGATCGCCCTCCACGATCAGTCGGAATCATAAGAGACAGAAGCAAGTTGCGTGGATGTTTTGCACGGTTGCTTGCGAGGCAGGCGTACGGCAGTGACTGCCGGTGTGCCGGTGCTGGATCTTTCAACACATTGTGCGCGGACAACGGGCATCAAGATGCGCTTCATTGGAGGGAGAAGGAAGGGCGGTTGCTGCTCAAGCAACGATCACCTCGACATCCGCGGCGGCGAAGGCGGCCGGAAGTGCCTGCTCGGGCGTACGATCCGTGACGAGCCGATCGACTGTGTCGAGCGCGCAGACGGCAAAGGGGGCGCTGCCACCCAGCTTAGTGGCGTCGGCGAGCACCGTGAGCGAGCGCGCTTGGGCGATCATCGCGCGGGCGACCGCTGCCTCCTCCGGATCGTAGTCCATGATGCCGGCGGTCGCGTCGATGGCGCCGGCGGTGAGAACGACGTGCGTCGGGCGGAAGCGAGCGATCTGGTCGATGGCGACGGAGCCCAGCGTCTCCATGCCATCCTCGCGGAACGTCCCGCCGATCAGGAACACGCGGTTGTCGGCTCCGGCCCGCGCGACGGCCTCGGCGATGAGGCCGCTGTTGGTGACGACAGTGAGCCGGCCGATCGGGGCGAGCGCCGCGGCGAAGGCCAGCGTCGTGCTGCCGGTGTCGATGAAGAGGCTGTCACCCGGCCGGAACAGCGCCGCCGCGCGCCGCGCGATCCGCTGCTTCTCTTCGGCATGGTCGCCGAGCCGGGCACGAAAGGTCCCCTCGCTGCCGATATCGGGCGCCGCCGCGCCGCCGTGGAACTTGCGCAAACGACCCTGCATCGCGAGCTGCGTCAGGTCGCGCCGGATCGTCTCGCGCGAGGCGCCAAGCCGCGCCGCCAGATCCTCCACCGTGATCCGGCCGCTTTCGCGCACCAGCGCTTCGATCCGCTGCCGTCTGGCTTCGGGGCGCATAGGGTGAAGAGCCATGCCTCAAATTTGACCGTTCGGGCTAGAAAATACTATATTCGGTCACCTATAGCGACCGTTTCAGGCGCGGACAGTGGCACTCGATCGCCTTTCCGAAGAGAAAGCAAATGGCCGCTTCGACGTGGCCGTGATCGGCGGCGGGGTGGTGGGCTGCGCCGCGGCGCGGCGCTTCGCCCTGGAAGGCGCCCGCACGGTCCTCATCGAGCGGGCGCCGGACATCCTGGCCGGCGCCTCCAAGGGGAACAGCGCCTTGCTTCATACCGGCTTCGACGCCACGCCGGGAAGCCTCGAGCTCGTCTGCGTGCGCGCCGGCTATGCCGAATATCTCGAAAGCCGCGAACGGCTGGGCCTGCCGTTGCTGGAGGCCGGCGCCGCGGTGGTTGCTTGGACCGAGGAGGAACTCGCGCGGCTCGACGGGATTGTCGAGCAGGCCCATCGCAATGGCGTCATGGACGTCCACCGGATCGATCGCGCCGAGCTCTTGGCGCGCGAGCCGCAGCTATCGCCAGCAGCGCTGGGTGCGGTGCTGGTGCCGGGCGAACATGTGATCGATCCCTGGTCGGCGCCGCTCGCCTATTTGACCCAGGCGGTCGAGAACGGCGCCGAGGCGCTGTTCTCCTGCCCGGTCGAACGCGGCGAATTCGACGGCGCTTCTTGGTCGCTCGCCACGCCGCGCGGCCGGATCGAGGCGAGCGTGGTCGTCAATTGCGCGGGGCTGTGGGGCGATCTCCTCGATCGCGCATTGCTGGGGGTCGAAGATTTCACCATCCGGCCGCGCAAGGGCCAGTTCGTCGTGTTCGACAAAGCGGCCGCCAAGTTGCTGCGAACCATCCTGCTGCCGGTGCCGAGCGAGCGCACCAAAGGCGTGGTGCTGGCGCGCACCGTCTTCGGCAACCTCTTGGTCGGCCCCACCGCCGAGGAACAAGAGGATCGCGAGCGTGCAGCGACCGACGGGCCCACGCTGGCGCGTCTCGTCGAGCATGCCCGGCGCCTGGTTCCGGCCCTGGCCGGCATGCCGGTGACCGCGGCTTATGCGGGCCTGCGGCCGGCGACGGAATCCAAAGACTACCGCATCGTCGCGCGACCCGAGCGGAACTGGATCACGGTCGGCGGCATCCGCTCGACGGGCCTGACGGCTGCGCTCGGCATCGCGCGCCATGTCTGGTCACTCTATGAAGGACTCGAGCGGCGCCACGAACCGCTGCGCCACCCGGTTTGGCCGCGTCTCCCGAACCTCGCCGAGCATGCGCCGCGCGATCATCAGAGCCCCGGCTATGGCGAGATCGTCTGCCATTGCGAGCTGGTCACGCGGCGCGAGATCGAGGCGGCGCTAGGAGGGTCCTTGCCGGCCGGCGATCTCGGCGGGCTCAAGCGGCGCACGCGCGCCATGATGGGGCGCTGCCAGGGCTTCTATTGCGCGGCCCGCGTCGCGGCTATCGCCCACGAGCGTTGGGGGCGAGATCGGCTGCAGGTCGAGGCGTTGCATGGTCGATGAACCGGCACGCCCGATGTGCTGGCGCGTCGCCATCGTGGGCGGCGGGCCGGCCGGCCTGGCCGCAGCCATGGCGCTGCGCCGGCGCGGCGTCGAAGGCGTGGTCGTGCTGGAGCGCGAGGCCGAGCCCGGCGGCGTGCCGCGGCATTGCGGTCATCCCGTCTTCGGCCTCTGCGAGTTCGGCCGCCCGCTCTCGGGACCGGCTTACGCCCGACGGCTCGCCGAGGCGGCGCGCGCCGCCGGCGTCGATGTCCGCATAAAGGCGAGCGTGCTGCGCCTTGGGCAAGGCGGCCAGCTTGAAGTCGCGACGCCGGCGGGGTTGGCCCGGGTCGAGGCCGAGCGTGTGATCCTCGCCACCGGCATCCGCGAAAGCCCGCGCAGCGCGCGGCTCGTCGGCGGCGAGCGACCCTGGGGCGTCGTCACCACCGGCGCGCTGCAGGCTTTCGTCTATCTCGAAGGGCTGCGGCCCTTTCGTCGCCCCGTGATCGTCGGCACAGAGCTGGTTTCCTTCTCGGCGATCCTGACCGCGCACAAGGCGGGCATCCGTCCCGTGGCGATGCTGGAGGAGGGCTCGCGCACGACGGCGCGCTGGCCCAGCGCCTGGGCGCTGCGGCTTCTGGGCATTCCGGTGCGCTTCGGCACGCGCATCGTCGAGATTTGCGGCAAAGCGCAGGTCGAGGCGGTGGGGATCGTGGACAGCGAAGGGCGGCGCGACAGGATTGCTTGCGACGGCGTGGTGTTCACGGGGTGCTTCGTGCCGGCAGCCGAGCTGGTGCGCATGAGCCATCTGGCGCTTGATCCCGGCAGCGGCGGCCCGGCTGTCGATCAATATGGCCGATGCGCCGATCCCGCCTTTTTCGCGGCGGGCAATCTGCTGCGTCCGGTGGAGACCGCCGGCTGGTGCTACCGAGAAGGAGCACGCGTTGGCAATCTGGTGGCAGACGATTTGGCCGGGCGCTTGCCGGCCGCTGCGTGCGAGATCCGGATCGCGCGTGGGTCTGGCATCAAGCTCGCCGTGCCGCAGCGGATTGCGGTGCCGGCCGGCGGCGGCCTCGATATCATCCAGCTGCGCGTCGACCGTCCAGTCCGAGGCGCGTTGCAGGTGGAGGCGGACGGCAAGCTCATCTGGCATCGGCGCATGGCGGCTCTGCCGGAGCGACGCCTCACTGTGCCGTTGCGGAGCCTCGCGATACCCGACGGGACCGCCTCGCTTCGCATCGGGTTCGGAGACTAGAGTTGATTCCGGTCAGATGGAACATTCTCTTGTCACCCCGCCTTCGCGGCGACGACGGTGAGTGACGATTCTGACGGAACGGAATCCGCTTCAGGCGCACAAAGACGGGAACGGGGGCATGCGCATCATGCGGATCGTCGCGATAGACCAGGGTACCACCTCGACCCGCGCGCTGCTCGTCGAAGAGAGCGGCGCCTGCCGGGTCGTTCACAGCGAACGGCATGCTCAGCACCATCCCGGCCCCGGTCTGGTCGAACATGACGGCGAAGAGCTGATCGCCCACATCGGCGCCTGCCTGGCTGCGGCCGGCAAGGTGGACGCCATCGGCATCGACAATCAGGGCGAGAGCTGCCTCGCCTGGGACGCCGTCACCAAACGGCCGGTATCGCCCGTCATGGTCTGGCAGGATGCGCGCACCGCCGACGCGGTCGAGCGGCTGAAGGCGGCGGGCGCCGAGGCGCTCACGCTCGCGCGTGCCGGTCTTCCGCTTGATCCCTATTTCTCGGCCACCAAGCTGCGCTGGATCTTGGACCATGTTCCTGAGGCCCGCGCGCTGGCGAATTCCGGACGGCTGCGGCTCGGCACGACCGATGCCTTCTTCCTCGACCGCCTGGCAGGGGTGTTCGCGACGGACGTCACCACGGCGAGCCGCACCTCGCTCATGAATCTCGAGGCTAGCGATTGGGATCCCGAGCTCTGCGCGCTCTTTGGCGTGCCGGTCGAATGCCTGCCGGAGATTCGCCCGACCGCGGGCGCCTTCGGCGAGATCGATGGCGTGCCGGTCACGGCGTCGGTGGTCGACCAGCAGGCGGCGCTTTATGGCCATGGTTGCCGCGCGGCTGGCGATGCCAAGATCACCTTTGGCACCGGCGCCTTCGCGCTGTGCGTGACGGGGCCCCGCATCCTGCGAGCCCCGGACCGGGGTCTTCTGCCGACGGTCGCTTGGCAGGTGGGACCTGTCCGCAGCTATGCCGTCGATGGCGGCGTCTACAACGCCGGCTCGGCCGTTGAATGGCTGTTGCGGCTGGGGCTGGTGCCGAACCTCGAAGCACTCAATGGCTTTGACCGTCCGCCGGCGATCGAGCGAGGTCTTGCCTTCGTGCCGGCGCTCTCGGGGCTCGCCTGCCCGCATTGGGATCGCGGCGCCGCGGGCTTGTGGATCGGCATGGGGCTCGAGACCGACGCGCGCGATCTGGCGCAATCCGTCCTGGAAGGGATCGCGCTCCGGACGGCGGAGGTGATCGAAGCCATGAGCGCTGCCGTGCCGATCGGCAGCCGCATCTCGGTGGATGGCGGGCTTACCCGCAGCGCCTATTTCGTTCGTTTCCTCGCGACCTGCCTGGGGCGCACCGTCGTGCTGCGCGACTTCGACGAGCTGACGGCGTTCGGTTGCGCCGCTCTCGCGGCAGCGGGGCTGGGCCGGTCGCTGCCGCCCCCCGGCGATGGCGAGCGCATGATCGGGCCCGCGGGCGATGCGTCCCCGTGGCGGGCGCGCTTCGGCGAGGCGGTGGCTCGTGCCAAACGCTGGCGTGGCCACATGTGATCCGGTGCACCGGCATTCGGCGATGACAGGCGGAACCGGGACCTCAGCTGTCGCGATAGAGATAGGTGAGGAAGTCGTCCGCGCTCAAGGGGCGCGAGATGAGGTAGCCCTGGGCGAAATCGCAGCCGCGGTCGTGCAGCGCGTCGAGCGTTTCCTTGTCTTCCACGCCCTCGGCGACCGACGCGAGACCGAGCCCTTTGGCCAGATGCAGCACGCTCTCGACCACGGCGCGGCTGGCCTCATTGGTCAGGAAGTCGCGCACGAAGGTACGGTCGATCTTGAGCTCCGAGAACGGCATGTCGCGCAGGCGCACCAGCGACGAGTAGCCGACGCCGAAGTCGTCGATCGCAAGGGAGATGTCGTTCAGACGCAGCTTGGTGAGAACCTCGGCGGCGACCAATTCATCGGCGAAGGCCTCGGTTTCGGTCACCTCGAGCGTAAGCGGGCACTTGGTCTTGAGCTGCTGGCGCAGCTTGCGAACGACTTCGACGAGATCGATTTCGGTCAGCGCGGAACCGGGCACGTTGATGGATACGTCCGTCTCGTACCCCGCCGCCTGCAGCAGCACGGCGTGCTGAAGCGCCAAGCCCAGCACATGCTCCGTCAGGCGGTGCAGCTTGGACTTGTCGAGCAGAGGGATGAAGTGACCGGGCATGACGCGCCCCCAGTTCGGGTGGCGCCAGCGCACGAGCGCTTCGGCGCCCGCGATCTTGCCGGTCGAGAGGCAAAGCTTGGGCTGGAACTCGAGGAAGAACTGGCGCTCCTCGATGGCATCGTCGAAATCCGCTCCGAGATCGTTCTGCGCGGTCACGCCCAGATCCAGCAGGAACTGGCGCAGCTGGCTGGGGCCGAACGGCTTGCGGATGCAGCCGCGCATATCGAGGTGGTGCCGCTCGCCGACACGGCGCGCGGTCTGGAGGATGCGCGGGTCGTATCCGCTCATCAGGAGGACGCCGCCGCGATATTGCAGCTTCTGCAAATCGGACAGGACCGACACGCCATCGCCCTCCTTGAGCGCCAGGTCGAGGATGACCAGATCCGGATGCTCGTTCTCGATGGCAGCGAGGAAAGGGCGGGGGCTCGTGAACAGCCGCACCTCGAAGCCGACTTCGCTCAGGGTTTCGCCGACGAAGCTGAGGATGCCTTCTTCGTCGTCGAGGGCGTACGCCACGCGCCGTCGGTTCGCGAGAGCAGGCGGAGTGCCGGGCTGGTTCGTGACGGCAGAGGAGGTTTTATACGCCGACAAGTGAGTGCCAGGGCCTTGTTTCATGGCGGCGCCCCTGAAGATCAAACTTTAGCTTAAATAAATATATCCGCTTAACGGATGGTTAAGCCTCTTCCTGTTGATCCACGCATCGTCGAAATTCCTCGTCAATGCATAAAGTCGGCAGGTTTCCTTCAGCGCAGGCCGGCGTCGGGCCTTCGAGGGGAGCCGGTCATTCGCTGCGAACCGTCGGCGGCCCCTAGCCAGCGCTAGCCCGCGGCCACGAGCTGCGGCGACAGGGATTTAGGTCCCCGCGCCGGTGTTGCCGCTGGCTGAACCGCGCAAGCAATCTTCCACCAGTGTCATGAGCTGCGTGGCCGTGAAGGGTTTGCGCAGCACATGGTTGGCGCCGAAGGCTCGCGCCATTTTCAAATAGTCGGCGCCGCCGCCGGCGTTCACCCATAGCCGTGTCGTGGAACCGCCGGTCATCGCGATGATCGGCGTCGTCGTCGAGATCTGGCGCAACCGCCTGACGGTTTCCATGCCTTCGACCTCGGGCATCAGGATGTCGGTGATCACGAGGGCGAAGGTGCCGCCGCTGCCGAACCGGCGCAGGCCGTCCCCGCCATGCTCGGCAAGCGTCACCTCATGCCCGTTGAGTTCGAGCATGTTCTTGACCGTCTCGCGGACCAGGGCATCGTCGTCGATGACGAGAATGCGAGCCATCGCGTCTGAACCGCTCTAGGGTCTACCCTCGCCAGAGAGGACGAGGCGGATCTTGGTCGCCAGATCCTGCAGCCGGTAGGGCTTGTTGAGAAGTTGAATTCCTGGGTCGAGGCGGCCTCGATGGATGATCGTACTCTCGGTATAGCCGGAGGTGAAGAGCACCTTGAGGCCCGGCCGGAGGCGCCACGCCTCGTCCGCCAGCTGTTTGCCGTTCATGCCGCCGGGCATGACCATGTCGGTGAAGAGCAGATCGAAGGCCGCATCGCTACGCAGCGTTTCCAACGCCTGCTGCCCATCTGCCACCGCAAAGACGCGGTAGCCCAGCTCGGTCAGCTGCCTCTCGACGTGCGCGCGCACGAGATCGTCATCCTCCACAACCAGAACGGTTTCGGTGCCGCGCAAGGTCGTTGCGCGTGCGACAGGTTCGGCACGATCGGCTTCACCGGATCGCGGCAGGAAAAGCTTCACGCAGGTCCCGTGGCCGGGCTCGGAATAGATGGAAACATGGCCGCCCGACTGCTTCATGAAACCGTAAACCATGCTGAGGCCGAGGCCGCTGCCCTTGCCGACGCCCTTGGTCGTGAAGAAAGGTTCGAATGCCCGCTCGCGCACGGCCGGAGGCATGCCGGTGCCGGTATCGGACACGGCGATCATCACATAGTCGCCCGGCGAAAGCTCGTCGAGACGGCTCGCGCGGGCTTCATCGATATGAACGTTCGCCATCTCGATCGTCAGGCGGCCGCCATCCGGCATCGCGTCGCGGGCATTGAGGGCGAGATTGAGGATGGCCGTCTCCAGTTGGGTCGGATCCACGGTGGCGGGCGGCAGATCCGCATCGTGGGCAAACACGACATCGATATGTTCGCCGAGCGTGCGCCGCAACAGCTCTTCCATGGTGTCGAGCAGACGGGTCACATCCACGATCCTGGGTTCGAGCGCCTGCCGTCGCGAGAAGGCCAGTAGGCGATTGGTCAGCTCGGCACCGCGCTCGGCTGCGGCGAGGCTCGTCTGCGCCAACGCCTTGAGGCGAGGCTGGTCGGTCAGGCGTTCCGTGAGCAGTTCTGCGTTGCCGAGAATGACGGTCAGCAGGTTGTTGAAGTCGTGTGCCACGCCGCCGGTCAGTTGCCCGATCGCCTCGAGGCGTTGCGATTGCCGCAGCCTCTCCTCGAATTGGAGCCGCTCGGTCATGTCCCGCGCGACGACGATGAAGAGTTGATCTTCCGGCGACCACGTGCCGGACCACTGGACATGCGCGATGCTGCCGTCCTTGCGCATGTGTCTGTTCTCGAAGCGCGGCGGCGCAATGTTCCTCTCGATCGCATCGGTTGCCGCGGCAGCGGTTCGATCGCGGTCCTCCGGGCTTACGAAATCCAGGAAGAGGCGCCCGATCATTTCCTCGGGCTCGTAGCCCCACAAGGTCCGACAGCTCGGGCTGATGTCCACGAGATTTCCCGTGCGGTCGATCATGCAGATGACGTCGATCGAGGATTCCACGATCCGGCGATAGCGCGCTTCGGCCGCTCGAGCCGCGTCCAGAAGCTGCGTCTTCTCGACGGCAATCGACGCCATCTGCGCCAGTTGCACCAGGATCGCCTCGTCTGCTTCGGTGAAATCCCCGTCGTAGCGGTCGGAAAGCTGAATGATGCCGAGATTGCCGCCGTCGCGCGAAACAAGCGGCACTGCAAGCCATCCTCGCATCGGCGGGTGACGCTCCTTGGCCGCGCCGAAATGACGCCATGCCGGGTGGCGCTCCAGCTCCGCCTGGGTCAGCCTGATGGGGCGGTTCTGGCGACAGACGAGAGCATAGATGCCGGAGCCGTCGGTGGGCTCGCGATAATCGGCCCACCGCGCATACTTCTCGGACAGAGAAACCGAATGGATCACGGGCGTCGAGGTGGCGTCGATCGTCAGACAGGTGACCGATTGATGCGCGCCGACGATGAGGCGCGCCTCCTCGTTAATGATGTCGAGCGCCTCGCTGAGCGAGGGCGCTCCGTGGATGCGCGTCGCCGCGTTGGCAAGCGCGATGAGCCGATCGTCGCTCATGTTGCGGGCGATAATGCCGGTCCCTTCAAGGGATCACGCAGGTATTATATAAAATGCTGGTCTTTTTTTCTTGCTTTCTTGTAGGTTATTTCATCTCGCGGCCGCGGACAATGCCTGTTTCACGGAGCATAGCTTCCTTCTGATTTCAGCCTGTTGGGCCGTCAGAGCGAAACGCGCGCGCCCGCTCATGAGAATGTCGTTGGGACGATGGATCTGGACCGTCTTGCGCAGTGGAACCGTTCCATGGCTCGGCTCATGGCCGAGCTGGAGCAGCCCACTTTGCTCGGCAGCTTGATCGAAGAGTTGGCGCGACACACCCCGTTCGACAATTGGCTCGCCGTCATATTCCACAGACAGGCGCCGCCGACGATCCTCGGTCAGATCGGCGTCGAGCGCGGCGAAGACACATATGGCTACGGGCATTATCTGCTCGACCCTTATTACAATGCCTATCTGCGCGGGGTTCTTGGCTGTCATCCCTTGCGCAGCCTGGCGCCGGACGATTTTGCCAAGACCGAATATTACAATGCCTACTACCGCCACTTCGGACTCGCCGACGAGATCGGCTACCTGGTGGCGCTGGACGCACATTCAGCCGCGCATCTTTCGGTCTGCCGCACGCTGTCGCTGCCGCGATTTGCGGCGCGCGAGCTGGCCTGGTTCCGGGCGGCCGAGCCGGTGGTTGCGACCGTGCTGCGGCAGGCCTGCCACAAGCGGCGGCGCGAGGAAGCGGGGGACGCCAGGGCGCGCGGCGAGTTTCATGCGCGGCTGAGCCTTGCGCTCGCTCGCTTCGGCGCGGATCTCTTGACCGAGCGCGAGCGCGAGATCGTCGCCTTGATGCTCAAGGGGCATTCGGCCAAATCGGTCGCGCGCGGGCTCGATATCGCGCCCGGCACGGTGCGCAATCACATCAAGCGCATCTATGCGAAGCTCGGCGTATCGTCGCATAGCGAGCTGTTCGCGCGGTTCCTCGACGCGTTGGGCGGCGCGGAACCTGCGGCGGCCGTGAGCTGACAGTTCAGTCTCCGGTTGAAGGGCGCCGCTCGAAATATCGAAGATCGCCTGCTTGTCCCATCTGGGACATTGGCCTCTCTTGCCGTATCCGACAGGCTGTTGTCGGGATATCGAGCAAGCTTGCGGGGAGCGAGCAGCGCATGACGACACAAGCGGCAGCCCGTCTCTTTAACGACGAGGCCGAGCGAATTTGGCGTCTCGATCGGGATCATTTCGTTCATCCCTGGACGCATTTCGATTCCTTCAAGGCCGAAGGCACGCTCGCCATGTGCGAGGGCGAGGGCGCTTACGTGTACGATACCGCGGGGCGGCGCTATCTCGACGGCATCGGCGGCCTATGGTGCGTCAATATCGGCTATGGACGGCGGGAGATGGCCGATGCGATCGCCGAACAGGCGATCCGGCTGCCCTACTTCAACACCTTCTACGACACCTCGAACCCGCCCGCGGCGCTGCTGGCGGCCAAGCTCGCAGCGCTGGCGCCCGGCGATCTCAACCGCGTCTTTTTCACCTGCACCGGTTCCGACGGCAACGATACGGCGGTGCGGCTCGCCCATTACTATTGGAGCCGGCGCGGCAGGCCCCGAAAGAAGCATGTCATCTCGCGCATCGACGCCTATCACGGCAGCACCTATCTCGGCATGTCGCTGACGGGGCGCAAGGCCGACAAATCGCCCCATTTCCACTTCATCACCGACTTCGTCCACCACATCTCCTGCCCCAATACCTATCGGCGGCCCGCCGGCACCAGCCCGGCGCAGTTTTGCGACCTTCTGGTCGCGGAGTTCGAGGCCAAGATCGGGGAGCTGGGAGCCGAGACCATCGCCGCCTTCATCGCCGAGCCGATCATGGGCGCGGGCGGCGTGCATGTGCCGCCGGAGGGCTACCACCGGCGCATGCGGGAGGTCTGCCGGCGCCACGACATTCTCTATGTCTCCGACGAGGTGGTGACGGCATTCGGACGGCTGGGCCATTTCTTCGCCTCGAGGGAGGCGTTCGACGTTCAACCCGACATGATCGTCGCCGCGAAGGGCATCTCCTCGGGCTATGTGCCGCTCGGCGCCTGCATCTTCTCGGAAGCCATCTGGGACGTGATCAGCGCCGCCGACCCCGACGGCTGGTTCACGCACGGCTTCACCTATTCGGGCCATCCGGTTGCCTGCGCTGCCGGCCTCAAGAACATCGAGATCATGGAGCGCGAGCGCATCTGCGAGCATGTGCGCGAGGTCGGCCCTTACTTCGAGCGGCACCTCGGAGAGCTGCTCGACCTGCCGCTGGTCGGCGACGTGCGCGGCAGCCACTTCATGCTTTGCGTCGAGAACGTGCAGGACAAGGAGAGCAAGGCGCTGCTCGACGAGGAGATCAATGTCGGCGGGCGCATTGCCGAGCATTGCCAGGCGCGGGAGCTGATCGTGCGGCCGCTGGGTCATCTCAACGTCATGTCGCCGCCCTTGATCCTGACGCGTGCGCAGATCGACGAGCTGGTGGCGATTCTGGCCGCCAGCATCAAGGCGACGGCCGACGACCTGACGCGCGAGGGCGTGCGGCTCGAGTAGGGCGGCATCCGCGCGGCTCGAAGCACAACTTCCTTGTGGTCCCCGCGAAAGGGGGGACCTAGGGCAACTGCACGGCGCTTGCCCCTGGGTTCCTGCTTTCGCAGGAACGACGAGGAGTTTCATGTTCGGCCGAACGAAGCCCGGTCCGGCGCTGCTCTCAGACGGCGCGCGAGTGGGAGGCCTTCGCGGAAGCCAGATAATCGTCGAAGATCGCGCAGACAGCACGCAGGAGCGGGCGCCCGGTCTGCGCGACAGCAATGTGCCAGCCCGCAACCTGCACGAGCCCTTCCTCTTCCATCCGGGCGAGGCGCGCCAGCTCGGGCGCGAACCGCGCGGGCTTGACCCCGTGGGCCGCACACACGGTCTCGAGATCGACCTCGAGATCGCACATGATCCGCTCGATCACGTCGCGGCGCAGCCGATCCTCCGGCGTGAGCTGGAGGCCGCGCCGGGTGGCGAGCCGACCTTCGCCCATGGCACGGCTCCAGTCGCGGATGGCGACATCGTTCTGGACATAGCCTTGCGGCAGCGCGCCGATGGCGGAGGCGCCGAGCCCGAGCAGAACCGGCGCGGAGTCGGCCGTATAGCCTTGGAAGTTGCGATGAAGCCGCCCTTCCGCCCGGGCTTGCGCCAGCGCATCGCCGGGCCTGGCAAAATGGTCGAGGCCGATAGGAACATAGCCTGCCGCGACGAGGCGCGCGGCCACGGCCTCGAATTGAGCCAAGCGTTCGGCGGCATCGGGCAGGGCCGCTTCGGGAATCATCCGCTGATGCCGCTTCATCCAAGGCACATGCGCATAGCCGAAGATGGCGAGTCGGTCGGGCTCGAGCTTCAGCACCTGCTTGATCGTGCGCGCCAGGCCGTCGACGGTCTGATGGGGAAGGCCGTACATGAGATCGATATTGATGGATCCGATGCCGGCTGCGCGGAGCCAATCGACCGCACGGGCGGTGCAGTCGAAGCTCTGCACGCGGTTGATAGCGGCCTGAACGGTGGGGTCGAAATCCTGCACGCCGATGCTGGCGCGCGTGGCGCCTGCCTCGGCCCACGCGGCGACGGCCGTCCGGTCGAAGCCGCGCGGATCGATTTCCAGCGCGAACTCGCAATCGGGCCGGAAGTCGAACGTCGCTTCGATGGCATTCGCAATGGAATGCACATCGTCGGGTTTGAGGATGCTGGGGCTGCCGCCGCCGAAATGCAGATGCCGGATCGGCTGGCGCGATCCGAGCGCGCCTGAGACCAGCGCCAGTTCCCTGAGCAGCAGGGCGACATAGTCGGCGATGGGCCCGTAGCGCTGCACGATTTTGGTATGGCAGCCGCAGAACCAGCACAGGCTGTCGCAGAAGGGAATGTGGAAGTAGAGCGACAGCGGCGTGGCCGCCGGAATCTCGCCGAGCCAGCGGCGATAGTCGGTCGGTTCGACGGCTGGCGTGAAATGGGGCGCCGTCGGATAACTCGTGTAGCGCGGCACACCACGGTCGTACTTGGCGATGAGGGCCGAATCCATGGCCCGACAATCGCCTCGGAACGGTGCCGCCGCCTTGACCCAAATCAACCCCCGCCGGGGAAGGGGCGAGCGCCGGGCGCGACCGGTTCCGGGTGCCAGCCGTCCGAAGCTTGGTTCAATGCGTCAGTATCGCCTTGATCCGGATCAAAACGAAAGCATGCGTCCCGATGCTACAAAACAACGACTGCACTCGATCGGAGGCGACCATGCTCACTTGGGAAGATTGCGTTGCGTTATGCGAGTTGACCGAAGCGGAGATTGCCGCGATCGCCGAGCACGAGCATATTCCGATGCTGGTCGCGGCCGAGCTCGGCAACTATCTGGTGCATACGCCCAGCGGCCAGAAAGGCATCAAGCGCATGATCCTCGACGATATTGCGGCGGCCCAGGCGCGCGGCGACATCACGCATGCCGTGGTGCTGAAGCTGGTGCTCAAGCGCTTCGTCGAGGAGCACGCGGATGCCCGCAATGGCGAGCCGTCGATAAGGCCGGCCACCAGTGGCGGTCACTGCGGCTGCGCCTGACGCGGCGGGCCGGGGTCGAAAATCCGCGCCGCCGATTCCCTGTGTTGCGGCGCCGTCGGCGCCAAAACCATGATTGGGACGCGGGTAATGGCGCGGTGCGGCGTTGTTGCGCACGAACCCCGGTTGCCGCCCGCGCACCGACGCTTCACATTCATGCGCATGAGCGGAAAAGCCATACCGATCGTCCAGATTGCCGAACCGGCTCGGCCGCGTTCGCGCAGCCGGTGGCCGATCCTCAATGACGGTTTCCGTCCCTTCTTCTTGAGCGCCGCAGTTCTCGCTGTCCTCGCGGTGCCGATCTGGGTTGTGGTGCTCTCCGGACTGATCGATCTGCCGGTGGCGACGGATCCGCTCGCCTGGCACAAGCATGAAATGACCTTCGGCTATCTCGGTGCCGTGATGGCGGGTTTTCTGCTGACCGCGATCCCGAACTGGACCGGCCGGCTGCCGCTGGCCGGGGCGCCGCTCGCCGTCTTTTTCAGCCTATGGCTCCTCGGCCGGATCGCCATGGCGGCTTCGGCCTTGACCGGCCTGGTCGCGGCCGCGGTCATCGATCTGCTCTTTCCGGTGGCGCTGACGGCACTCGTCACCCGCGAGGTGGTGGCCGGGCGCAACTGGCGCAATCTCGCGGTTTGCCTGCTGGTGGCGGGCTTCGCGCTTGCCGATGGCCTTGCCCAACTGGGCTATATCCGTGGCTGGAACACCGGCCTGGGCGAGCGTCTGGCGCTCGGCGTGGCGGCCCTGTTGATCGCGCTCATCGGCGGGCGCATCGTGCCGAGCTTTACGCGCAACTGGCTGGTGAAGCGGGGTGCCACGAAGCTGCCGGCGCCTTTCGGGCGCTTCGATCAGACGGCTCTCGCCGTCACGGCGCCGGCGCTCGCGAGCTGGGCCCTATGGCCGGAAGCGCCTTGGTCGGGCGCCGCGCTGCTCCTGATCGGGCTGGTGCACGCGGCGCGGCTCGCTCGCTGGCAGGGCTGGGGCACGGGGGCCGAGCCGCTCGTTCTGATCCTGCATCTGGGATATGCGTGGCTGCCGCTGGGATTTCTGCTCATGGGCGTTGCGGCGCTCGCACCCGAAGCCGTGCCGACGACGGCGGCGCTGCATGCGCTGACGGCCGGTGCGATCGGCACGATGACGATGGCGGTCATGACGCGCGCGACGCTCGGCCATACCGGACGCGAGCTTACGGCCGGCCGCGGCACCGTGACGATCTATGCAGCCATCCTGGCTGGCGCCTTGTTGCGGGTTGCGACCCCGTTCCTGCCGATCGACCCGACCGCGGCTCTGGCGCTGGCTGGCGGGCTCTGGAGCTTGGGCTTCCTGCTCTTCGTCGCGATCTATGGGCCGCTGATGTTCCGGGCGCGCGGCGCCCGGCATTGATCCGTCGTCGACGGGCGAAGACGCGGGGGCGAGTCAAAGCGCCGTTTCGCATTCGGCCAGAATCGTTTGCAGCCTTCCCAGGGCTCGCTTTTCGAGCTGGCGCACCCGTTCCTTGCTGACGCCCAGATCGTGGCTCAGATCTTCGAGCGTGGCGCCATTCTCGACCAAGTGGCGCCGGCGGATGATGGTTTCCTCGCGGCTCGGCAACTGCTGCAAAGCAGCGGCGAGCCAGCGCGAGCGGGTCCGGGCATCGCGGTTCTCGATCACCTGTTCCTCCGGCGTGGCCCGTTCGTCAGCGATCAAATCCTGCCATTCGCCATCGCCCCCTTCGCCGAAAGGCTCGTTGATCGAACGATCGCGTGCCGACAGGCGTGCGTCGATGCTCTCGATCGCGTCGAGCGAGACGTCGAGTTCCCGTGCGAGCTGGGCGCTCTGATCGGGATCGAGCGTGCCGGAGCCCGATTGGGCGATCTTGGTCCGCAGGCGGCGCAGGTTGAAGAACAGCCGCTTCTCCGCATGCGTCGTGCCGATACGCACCACCGACCAGTTGCGCAGGACATAATCCTGGATCGCGGCTCGGATCCACCAGACCGCATAGGTTGAAAAGCGAACCTCCCGTGCGGGGTCGAACCGCTCGGCGGCCTGCATCAGGCCGACGGCGCCCTCCTGCACCAGATCCGCGAAAGGGAGGCCATAGGAACGGTAGCGCGTGGCCTGCGAGATCACCATGCGCAGATGCGCGCTCACGAGCTTGCGCAACGCGCGCTCATCGCGGGCGGCGACCCAGGCTCGCGTCAATTCGCCTTCCTCAACGGCGGAAAGCGTTGGCAGGTTCATGGCATAGCGCAGGAGGTTCGGATCCACCCTGTCCATGCCGGAAGAGGCGACACTTGCCATGGTCGTCCTCCTGTGACCGTCCGCCGGCACGCGGCGGTTGCATGAGGATTACGACTGTTCCGAGCGGTCGATTCCACGACATCAGGAATATCTCGTCCTGGCAAGGGCCATGTTGATGTCACCCCGCGCCGCCATGTGAGTCTTTACATTTTTTGCACGCGGCGCGCGTATGCGCCCCGGAACAAGCAGGAGCTTGCGTCAAAAATGGCCCGCTAAGTCGTGTGGTTTCTCACCGTTGGCCGCCCGCGCCACAGATTGGCCACGGGAGCCCGTCGGGCGCTTGTGCCTCTGCGAGCAGCGCGTCGATTGGCCGAACCCTATCGGCGGCGGGTGGGGCGCCCACCCGATTTCAGCCGATGGCGAGCACCAGCTTGCCGGCGAGGCTGCCTTGGCCTAGCCGGCGGTGAGCATCGGCCGCCCGCGTCAGCGGGAAAGTCTGGGCAATCTCGACCGTGAGGGCCCCGTTGGCGAGCTTGGAGATGCCGTCGGCGACAATGCCGGCTTGGCGCTTTAGCTCGCGCTCGAGCCCGAACCACATCGGCGTCAGCATCATCACGTTGAGGATGTCGAGGTTGCGGACATAGGCCGTTCCCTCGCTGTCGTCGAAGGGCGCGCCCATCAGCGTGACGATGCGGCCATAAGGCGCCATGGCCTTGATCGTGGCCAGCGCAGCCTCGCCGCCAACATTATCGAGCGCGACATCGACGCCCTTCCTGCCCGTCCAGGCATCGACCGCATCTTGCAGCGCCTCTTCGCGATAGAGGATTGGCCGCTCGGCACCCAGCCGCTTCACGAACGCGGCCTTCTCGGGGCCGCTCACGGTAGCGGCGACGCGGGCACCCTGTTGCGCCGCGACCTGCACCGCCATATGGCCGGTGCCGCCGGCGCCGGCATGGATCAGCACGAACTCGCCCTCCTCGAGCCGCGCGCGCTCGATCAGCGCCTCCCAGACCGTGATGAAGACGAGCGGCAACGCCGCCGCCTTGATCGGATCGAGGCCGGCCGGCCGCTTCACGACGGAAACGTCGGGCACGGTGGCGTATTCGGCGTAAGTGCCGCGGGCCGCGCCGATACCCCCATGGCAGAAAACGACCGGATCCCCCGGCTTCACGTGCGTGACGGCGCGCCCGACCGCGGCGACGTGCCCGGCGCCGTCATGACCCGGCACGAACGGACGGTTGCTCTCGACATAGGGACCGAACTGGCGGAACCAAGCATCGGCAGGGTTGATGCCGGCCGCATCGAGCTTGATCAGGACGTCCTTGTCGCCGGCCGGCCAATCGAGCGGCAGCTCGACCAGCCTGAGCACCTCGGGTCCACCTCTGCCGTCGGCAATGACGGCTTTCATGGTCTTCGGCAAATCGGTCATTGGGCTGTCTTTCGCAGTTGGTGGGCATACCAGAACATGATGATGGCTAACTTGAAATCGGTCCCTTATTCCCGGTCCTTCCGGGAATGACGTGCCCCTGGAGAGTGGTCCGCCTTGAATGGCAGTTCAGGGGACCTCATGAGGCCAAGCCGGCCTGGCGGCGAAGCGCAGCGGAGCCGGAGGGCCGGCTTGGCCTCGGAAGGCGCCATGAACCAACATTGGAATCGGACCACTCTCCAGGGGCACGTCACCAAGTCGTAGAGATTGATTGATAATATGCCCAGAAATTTATATAACCATCCAAATTCTAAACGGCAGGCCGGTCCGGCCGGGTCAAAGAAGCAAACACAAGAAACCAGATATTGGGAGGAAGGCTGATGCAAAGAACCATCAAGTGGGCGATTGCGGCGGTCGCGGCGGTTATGCTCGTTGCCGGCGCCGGATCGGCCAATGCCGGCACGGTTCCGGAATCGAAGGATACGATCAAGATCGCACTCAACGAATGGACCGGCCAGCTGATTTCCGCCTATCTCTTCGGCGGCATCCTGCAGCGCATGGGCTATAACGTCGACTACGTGACCGCCGGCGCCGTACCGCAATACACGGCCATGGCCGATGGCGAACTGACGGTCAATCCCGAAAACTGGGACAACAATACGGGCGACGTTTACCCCAAGGCGATCGCCAGCGGCGATCTGATCAATATGGGCCCGCTCGGCCTGCAGGCGCACGAATCCTGGATCTATCCGCCCTACATGGAAGAAAAGTGCCCGGGCTTGCCGGACTGGAAGGCGCTCTTCGAGTGCGGCGAGGCCTTCGCCACGCCCGAGACCTTTCCGAAAGGCCAGGTGATCGATTATCCGGCCGACTGGGCGGCGCGCGCGGCACCCCTGATCACGGGCACGGACCTCCCCTTCGTCGCCATTCCCGGCGGCAGCGAGGGCGCCATGATCGCCCAGCTCAAGAGTGCGGTCGCAAACAAAGAGCCGATCATGATGATGTTCTGGGCGCCACACTGGATCTTCTCGCAGCTCGATTTCCACTGGGTCCAGTTCCCGCCCTATCAGCCCGGCTGCGACACCGATCCCAAGCTCGGGCCCTATCCCGACAAGGTCAACGACTGCGGCCTGCAGCAGGCGAACGTTTCCAAGGTCGCCTGGAAGGGGATGAAGGAGAAATGGCCGGCCGCCTACAAGCTGCTCCAGGCCTTCACCATCGACAACAAGCTGCAGCAGGCGCTGATGGCCGAGGTCGACAACAAGGGCCGCGACGTCAAGGACGTGACGAAGGAGTGGCTCGATCAGAACGAGGCCGTCTGGAAGTCCTGGGTCGACGGCGCCTTGATGTAAGGCCTGTCCGTTCGAGCCCGGCCAACCGGGGCGGGAACCCCCACGCGGTGCGGTCCCGCCCCGGTCGCCACTCCCAGGAGTACCGGCCCAAGCTTTGGCGAATGCTCGTTGTTGCACTTGAACCGATCGGATCGCGGCGCAAGTCCGACCAGTATGGGCGGGGTGTCGGGATTGCGCGCGGCTAGCCGAACGGAATGCTGATGTCCGCAGACGACCGCCGCGACACCATCAAGCTCTCCTGCCGCAATCTCTGGAAGGTGTACGGTCCGAACGCCGAAGGATCCTTTGCGCGGGGCCGCAGCGCCAATGCCGAGCCGCGCGCCCTGGCCGGGGCGTTGCGCGACGCCGGCAACATCGTCGCCGCCTGCGACGTCAGCTTCGACGTCAGGGTCGGGGAAATCTTCGTCATCATGGGGCTGTCCGGCTCGGGCAAGTCGACGGTCGTGCGCTGCCTGTCGCGGCTGGTGGAGCCCACCGCGGGCGAAGTCCTGCTCGACGGACGAGACCTGCTCAAGGCGTCGCCGCAGGAGCTGATCGAGGTCCGCCGCCACGAGATGGGCATGGTGTTTCAAACCTTCGGCCTGCTGCCCCACCTCAACGTCATCAACAACGTCGCCTTTCCCTTGAAGCTGCAGGGCATAGCCGAAGCCGAACGGCGCGAGCGCGCCCAGCGCGTCATCGATCTGGTCGGTCTCAAGGGGCGCGAATCGGCGTTCCCGCGCGAACTCTCCGGCGGCCAGCAGCAGCGGGTCGGCATCGCCCGCAGTCTCGCGGTGGATCCGCAGCTGTGGTTTCTCGACGAACCCTTTTCGGCGCTCGATCCCTTGATCCGCCGGCAGATGCAGGATGAATTCCTGCGGCTGCAGCGGCTGCTGCACAAATCGATCGTCTTCATCACCCACGACTTCCTCGAGGCGCTCAGGATCGCCGATCGCATGGCCATCATGCGCGACGGCGAGATCGTCCAGATCGGCTCTCCAGCGGAACTCGTGCTCAACCCCGCCGATTCCTATGTGTTGGAATTCACCAGCGAGGTTCCGCTTGCGCGGGTCCTCACGGCAGCCGACGTGGTCGATCCCGGGGCACAGCCGATCGAAGGCCCACGCATCGACGGACGGACCAAGCTGGAGGAACTTCTGGTGCGACTGTCGGCCCGGCCGGAGGGCGTGATCATAGAGGGCGCCGACGGCAAGGCTCTCGGCATGGCGACCGCCCGCAGCGTCGTCGCCGCGCTCGCCGCCAGGGGCAACGAGAAGCCTTCGGCCGCCTAGCTCCGATGGAAGACCTCCGCTCATCGCCGCTGCCGGCTCGCCGCACCCTGCTCTGGGCCGTCCTGGCGGTCGCGATGGTTCTGTCGCCGCTGCTGGTCGGTCCTGCCCCCTGGCTCAAGACCTTTCCCCAGGATCTGGTGCTGCCTGTCACGCCGCTTCTGAACCAGTTCATGGCCTGGTTCGTCGCCGGCACCCAGCCGCTATTCCGCGCCCTGGCCTGGCTGCTTGGCAACCCGATCACAGGCATGCGCGTGCTGCTGCAGAGTCTGCCCTGGCCGCTGACCGTCGCCCTGGTCGCCGTCGCCGCCCACGCGGTTTCGGGCCCGAGGCTGGCGGTCTTTGCCGCCCTGGGCATGCTTTACATGGCGGTCATCGGCTACTGGCCGCAGACCATGAATACGCTGGCGCTGGTGGCGATCTCGGTGCCGCTGTCGGTCGCCATCGGCTTCCTGGTCGGCGCCGCCGCCTTTCGCTGGCCGCGGACCGAATGCTTCATCATGCCCGCGCTGGATTTTCTCCAGACCGTCCCGACCTTTGCCTATCTGATTCCGATCCTGCTGCTGTTCGGGTTCGGACCGGTGACGGGACTCGTCGCCAGCCTGCTCTATGCCTTTCCCGCGATGGTTCGAAACACCCTCCTGGGCCTGAGGAGAGTTCCGCTGGAGGTGGTGGAATCGGGCCTCATGTCGGGTGCGGTGCCGTGGCAGCTGTTCTGGCAGGTGCGGGTCCCGACCGCGCTGCGCCAGGTGCTGCTCGGCGTCAACCAGACGACGATGGCGGCCCTCAGCATGGTGATCGTCGCCTCGATCATCGGCGGCACGCAGGATATCGGCTGGGAGGTGCTCTCCACGTTGCGCAAGGCGGCCTTCGGCGAGAGCCTCCTTGCCGGGCTGGTCATCGCGCTCCTCGCGATGGTGATGGACCGGGTCACCTCCGGCATGGCCGAAAGCCGCGTTTGGCCGGTCGCCACGCAGCCGTTCCTGATGCGCCATCGCCATCTGGCGCTGGCCGCGGCCCTGGTTCCCGCGATCATCCTGCTGGCGAACTGGGTGCCGTTCCTCGACAGCTACCCCAAAGCATGGACGGTCTTTCCCGCGCAGCCGATCAACCGGGTGATCGACTTCATCGTCGTCGATTTCAAGGCCTGGATCGACCTGATCAAGCGCTTCGCGTTCTATTTCGTCATGCTGCCGCTGCGCATCGGACTCGAGAACGCGGTCAAGCCCATGACCTGGGGCTTCGAATGGTCCCTTTGGCATAGCGCGGGATACGCCGTCCTCACGGCGGCGGCGGCGGCCTATGCCGCGCGCAGGCTGTCGCTCACGGCGGGACCGGCGATCGTGATGCTCGCGGCGATCTTCTTCTTCGGCATCACCAACATCCCGTGGCCGGTCCTGATCGCACTGGTCACGGCGCTGGCCTGGGCCGCCGGCGGGCCGAGGCTGGCGATCGGCACGCTGATCGGACTGTTGTTCCTGCTGCTGTCCGGCATCTGGGTCTATGCCGTCCTCTCGGTCTATCTATGCGGCATCGCCGTCCTGCTGTCCTTCTCGATCGGATCGGTGATCGGAATCCTCGCCGCCGGCAACGACACTTTTTCGCGGATCATACGGCCGATCAACGACACGTTGCAGACCATGCCGCTCTTCGTGCTGCTGATCCCGATCATCATGATCTTCCAGCTCGGAGACTTCACCGCGCTGATCGCGATCTGCCTCTACGCCATGGTCCCGTCCATCCGCTACGCGGAGCACGCGCTCCGGCACCTCCCCGCCGACGTCATCGAAGCCGCCACCGCCATGGGCTCGACCCCGCGCCAGCTGCTCTGGCAGGTCAAGATGCCGATGGCGCTGCCCGAGCTGATGCTGGGTCTCAATCAGACCATCTTGTACGGCATCGCCATGCTGGTCATTACCGCCCTGGTCGGTACCAAGGAGCTCGGTCAGCAGGTCTATGTCGGGCTGAGCAACGGCGACTTCGGCGTTGGGTTCGTTGCCGGCCTCGGCATGGCCGTGATCGCCATGATCGCCGATCGGATGACGCAGGCCTGGAGCCGGCGCAAGCGCACCGAGCTCGGCCTCGCTTGACGGAACTCCGCCACCGCGCCCGGCAGAGCTGCCGGCTCAATCGGGTTCGCGAGGGCCGATCGGAACGGACGGGAACGGAGAAGCAAGGATGCCAACGACCATGAAGGCGATGGTCGCGACCGGCCAAGGCGGCCCCGAGGTCCTGGAATTGCGGCAGATCCACTGCGATGGCCGAGCGGCAGGCGGGGGACCGGTACCAACCCTCGGCGGCCACCCGTGAAGGAAACTCGAGGACGGCGACCCGGCTGAAGGGCCAGTCCCCTCCAGCTTTGCCAACCGGCCGCCGCGCACCAGAAAGCGGCCGCCGAACGCCTCGATGGTGGAAAGAACGTCCTTCCGGTATGCGTCGAACGTGGCCTGATCCACGACCTCCTCCTGGACGATCACGAAGGCTTTCATGCGGTTTCCTCCTCCTTGTTTGCCGCTTGGGTGCAGGATGTGGGAAGCTCGCGCTTCTGAGAAAAAGTCAAAGCTGCCCGAAATTTTCTGACCTTGTCAGCGCGAGGTGAGTGGCATCGCCTGATCTTCAGAGGTTCCGGCAAGCTCGGGGAGGATGAACGGTGACGGAATTGGCAACCAGACGGCGTGGCGGAACGGGCGGGCGGCGCGCGGAACGGGTAGGGGCGCCGATCGTCCAGAGGCGCTACATCACGCGCAAGATCCCAACCGTCGAACTGCTCGACGCGGAGGGGCTCGAACTCATCCACGAAACCTCGATGACGATCCTCGAAGAAATCGGCATCGACTTCCGCGACGCGCCGGCCATCGCCGCCTGGAAACAGGCGGGCGCCGACGTCAAGGGCGAACGCGTGCGGCTCCCTCGCGAGCTCCTCATGTCGCTGATCGCCAAAACCCCGTCCACATACACGCAACATGCCCGCAACCCCGAACGCGACGTGGTGATTGGCGGCAAGAATACCGTGTTTGCGCCCACTTACGGGTCGCCCTTCGTGCGCGACTTCGAGAACAAGCGCCGTTATGGCACGCTCGAGGATCTGCGCAGTTTCGTGAAGCTCGCCTACATGACGCCGAACCTGCACCATTCGGGCGGCGTCATCTGCGAGCCGGTCGACGTGCCGGTGCCCAAGCGCCACCTCGACATCGTCTATTCGCACATCAAGTACTCGGACAAGCCCTTCATGGGCATCGTCACCGCCGAGGAGCGTGCCGAGGATACGGTCAAGCTGGTGCGAATCCTGTTCGGCGATGCCTTCATCGACGCCGGGAACACGGTTTTGACCTCGGTGGTGAACTGCAACTCGCCGATGGTGTGGGACGCGACGATGCTGTCGGCCTTGCGCGTCTATGCGCGCAACAATCAGGCCGTGCTGGTAACACCCTTCATCATGGCCGGCGCCATGGCGCCGGCCTCGACCGCCGGTGCGGTGGCGCAGCTCAATGCCGAGGTGCTGGCGGGCATCGCCTATGCGCAGCTCGTGCGACCGGGCGCGCCGATGGTTTATGGCAATTTCGTCACCACCGTCTCGATGCAGTCGGGTGCGCCGATGATGGGCACGCCCGAGCCCGCCATGATGATCTATATGACGACGCAGCTCGCCCGCAAATACGGGCTGCCAGTGCGCTCGGGCGGCATGCTGACCGGCTCGAAGATCGCCGACGCGCAAGCAGCCTACGAATCCGTGCAGACCATGATCCCGACGCTCATGGCCGGCACCAATTTCGTGCTGCATTCGGCCGGCTGGCTGGAGGCGGGGCTTGCCGCCGGCTACGGCAAGTTCGTGCTCGATGCCGATCAGATCGCCATGCTGCAGATCTTCGCCGAGGGCCCCGATCTGTCGGAAGAAGGAATCGCGATGGAGGCCATCCGCGAGGTGGGGCCGGGCGGCCACTATCTCGGCTGCGCCCACACCCAGCGCCATTTCAAGACCGCCTTCTATACCTCGCCCATCGCCGACAACAACAGCTACGAGCAGTGGGAAGCGGAGGGCGCCAAGGACGCCGACAAGCGCGCCACCGAGCGGGCACAAAGCCTCCTGCGCCAGTACGAGGCGCCGCCGCTCGATCCCGGCATCGACGAGGCGCTCCAGGATTTCATCCAGCGCCGCAAGCAAGACCTGCCGGAAGGGGTGAGCTGATCTCGGCGAAACTCCGTCGCCGGCGACGAACCCAGACCAGGTGTCGTCGGCATTGACCGAGAGGCGCCAGCCGACGTAGCAGCCGGTGTCGAGATATTGCGCTTCGCGCAGTCCCTCGTAAAGCTTTTGCAGCGCAGCGATCTCGCCCTTGCTCAACGCGTCGCAGGGAAGATCGGCGCCGCCGGCGCTGAACCGTTCGCGGTCGATCGTGTCGCCAACGTCTTGTCGTCACGGGCCGAGGCGGCGCCGCGGATCGCGTCATGCGTCTTCCGGACCGCCGACGGGAGCTCGCCACAGCGCGCAACCTCTTGCCCGAAGGCGGCACGCGCCCCCGCCGCCAACAGCAAGCGTCAGCGACGAAACCGTGAGGAAAGCGGCGAGCAAAGCGCGAGCGGCGGAGATCGTCGTCTGGCCGCAGGTCCGCTATGCGGCGCAGCTGCCGCGCCCGCGTTCGCGTGCATCCCTGAGTGCGCAGTCGAGATAATCGTTGAGCAGCCGGAGAGCGCCCTCATGCGTGATGCCGCCCTCCTTGACGGCGTGGCGCATCCACAGGCCATCGATCAGGATGGCGATCTCCTCGGCGACCTTCGCCGCTTTCTCGCGCGGCATGATGTCCTTGAGCGCATGCATGAGATTGCTGCGCAGCCGCCGCTGGATGAGGGTGTTGATGCGCGCGAACTGCGGCGAGAAGGGCACTTGGGCCTGGAACGACACCCACGCCTGGGTCACGCCGCGCGTGAAGGCCGGCTCGGCAAACTGGCCCTCGATCACGGCCGTCAGCCGCTCGCGCGGCGTGCGCGCCAGTTGCAGGCGCGCGATCACCTCGCGCGTCAGCAGGGCGTTGGCATAGCGGATGGCGGCTTCAAGCAGCTCGTCCTTGCTGCGGTAGTAATGGTGCACGATCCCGGGAGACATGCCCAATCGCGCGGCGATGCGGGCGATGGTCGTGCCGGAAAAACCATATTCCTGAAGGGTGAGAAGCGCCGCTTCCTCGAGATCGCGGCGGCGTACGTCACGGATGGAGGTCTTGAGTGCGCGGGGTGTCAAGCGTTCACCGATCCTGGTTACCGATGCTTTATCGAACGGCCATGATGCGAATCGCCATCCGATATTCAACTTTTTATAGTTTACCTCGATTTGACGCCTCCACAAAGGGACGGCCCTAACCCCGGTCGCGGCGGATTACATCGCGCGGTAGCGCATTAACGAATTGCGGGCATTGCGGCACAGAAGCGCAACGGGCCATGGTGGCGTGATTTTGAGGCCTGTTCTCAATCAAATAGGCGGCTAGATTTAACCCAGGATCGGCGAACGACAGGGGGGCTTCATGGAACGGATTGAGCGGGCTGCGGATTTGAGAACCGTGCTGGGTGAAGGGCCACTCTGGCGCGGCTCGGAGCAGCGGCTCTATTGGCTCGATCTGCGCGGGCCCGACATCTTTCGTTTCGATCCCGTAACCGGCCGCAACGAAACGCTGGGGGCCGCATTGCCATCGGGCCTCGGCGGGCTGGTGTTCGATCGGCAGGGGCGCTGGATCGTCGTCGACGATGCGGGAATTCATCGCCTCGACCCCGCCAGCGGCTCTCGGACGTCGCTCGGGAATCCCGAAGCCGGCCACCCCGGGAACAGCTTCAATGACGCCAAGGTGGATCGACGCGGCCGGCTCTGGACCGGAAGCTGCAATCGGGACTGGGTTACGCCAACCGGCAGCTTCTATCTGATGGACACCGACGGCAAGGTGACCGTGATCGATCGCGCTGTGGCTTGCGCCAACGGTCCCGCCTTTAGCCCCGATGGAAGGCGCGCTTACTGGACGGACAGTCCCACGCGCGAGATCTTTTGCTACGACATCGATCCGGCGTCGGGTGCCGTCGGCCCCCGACGCAGCTTCCACAAGTTCGGCGACGTGCCCGAGCAGCCCGACGGCATGACCGTCGACGCCGACGGCTGTCTTTGGGTGGCTCTGTGGGACGCATGGTGCGTGGCGCAGATTCGCCCTGACGGCCGGCTCGAACGGCGCGTCAAGCTGCCGGTGCCGCAGCCGAGCTCGGTCGCCTTCGGCGGCGAGCGCCTGGACCGGCTGTTCGTGACGACGGCGTCGCTGGGCCTGTCGGAGGCACAACTGCGCGAGGCACCGCTGTCGGGTCACCTGCTGGTGGCTGAGGTCGGCGCGCGGGGCCTACCGGAACCCGATTACGGAGGATGAGTTCTCAGACTTGGCCTGCTTCGCGGCAAGCCTCTCCTTGCCCTTTGGCCGAGCCGCGCTCCTTGATCGCATCGGCTGCCGGGGCTGATCGGTGGAGGTGCGGCCACAGCCGCGCCACGCCAACGAACTTCCGCGGCTGTCGCCTGCAGCGGGCTGACGCCTGAATAGGAGGCTGTTCGCCTCCGTTTTGACATACGCAGGGTGTGGGGAAATTTGCGCGCCAAGGTGTCATGGCTGCCGGTTAGGCGGGCGACGACGCATAAGCATACGGCCTGCCGGCCCGCAGCGTCGCCGCACGATGCGGCCGCATTGCCCCTGATTTGGATCAAGGAATTTTGGGGCTCGCCGCATCACCGTCATCGACGAACGCAGGCCACGCCAGGGAAAACGACGTCTTTGGCTGAGACAAGGATGGGAGCATTCCGATCATGACGACGATCTCGACGCCGGTCTGGGATTTGCCGACGCGTCTCTTCCACTGGCTGCTGGCGGCCTCCGTCATCGTCGCCTACCTCACCGGCGAGGACGAAGGCACGATATTTGCCGTTCATGTCGTGGCCGGCCATCTCGTCCTGCTGCTGCTGCTGGTCCGGATCGTCTGGGGGTTCATCGGCAGCCCCCGCTCGCGCTTCACCGATTTCACCTATTCCTGGCATTCGATCCGCGAATACGCGACGCAGTTGCTTCGATTTTCGCCGCCGCGCCATACCGGCCATAACCCCCTCGGCGGCCTCATGGTGTTTGCGATGGTCGTCCTTCTGGCGGCTGTGACCTGGACCGGGCTCGCCAGCGCGGCCGCCAAGGGCTATCAGGCAGGCTCGTCGCTGATCGCCATGATGGGTGCGGGCAGCCGCGCCGCCGGCGAGCTGCACGAGACCCTGGGCTCGCTCATCATGGTGCTGGCCGGCATCCATGTCCTTGCCGTCTTTCTTCATTGGCTTCTCACCGGCGACAACATCATCCGCGCCATGATCACGGGGCGCAAACATCTCCCGGCGGCCGAGGCGGCCAAGGAGCGACCGCTCGCAGGCCCGGCCCGTGGCATTGCCCTTGCGGTCTTCACCGCCGTTGCCGCGATCGGCGTCATGCGCGGCTTCGATTGGCAGGCGTTGGTGACCCGCCCCGCAGGCGAGGCCGGCGAGGTCGATACGGGCGATGGGGAGAACGACGCGGATTGACGATCCGACGCCGGACCGAGTGCGGGAGCGCGACGACGTCCATGATGTCCATGCTATAGTGCGGCTGCCGCCCTCATCGGGCGGCAGATTTCGCCATAGCCCGTTGCCGGGAAGGGAGGACCCGTGGCTGCACCCGTCACCCCGCTTTCGACCGACGCTCTCTACCGCCACTGCGACCCGGCGGAGCTGGCCTTCAAGACGACGGCGGAGCTCGAAGACATCACGCAGATTCTGGGGCAAAGCCGAGCCCTGGCCGCGCTCGAATTCGGTATCGGCATCCGGCGCCCGGGCTACAACCTGTACGCGCTTGGGCCGAGCGGAACCGGCAAGCACACCACCATCCGCAGCTTCCTCGAAGAGCGCGCCAAGGCCGGCGCGGTTCCGCCTGACCTCTGTTACGTCAACAACTTCGACCTCCCCCATAAGCCGATCGCGCTCCATTTGCAGGCCGGGATGGGCGCGCAGTTCCAGGCGGACATGCACGGCTTGATCGACGATCTGCGCGTCGCCATACCGGCGATCTTCGAAAGCGAGGATTACCGCAACCGCCGGCAGATCATCGAGGAGGCGAACAAGCGGCGCCAGGAGGAGGTGTTCGAGCGGCTCCAGGCCGAGGGCGAGCAGAAAGGCATCGCGCTTTTGCGCACGCCGATGGGCTTCGCTTTCGCGCCCGTGCGCGACGGCGCGGCCCTCACGCCCGAAGAGTTCCACAAGCTGCCGGAAAGCGAGCGCCGGAGAATCGAGAACGATCTGAAGGCGCTTCAGGAGGAGCTGGAGGAGAACCTGCGCCGGTTCCCGCAATGGGAGCGCGAGCGCCGCGACCGCGTGCGCGAACTCAACCGGCAGGTCACCATGGCCGCCGTGGGCAGCGGCATCAACGGCCTCAAGGCGCGCTACAAGGACCAGGCCGCAGTCCTCGCTTATCTCGGGACGGTCGAAGAGGACATCGTCGAGAACGCGGATGCCTTCCTGGTGACTGGCGGCGAGGGACCCGTCCCCCCGGCCGTGATGCGCTCGATGCCGGGCATCGCCGATCGCTTCCGCCGCTACCAGGTGAATCTGCTGATCGACCACAGCAAGCAGCATGGTGCGCCGGTGCTCTACGAGGACAACCCGACCATGCCGAACCTGGTCGGCCGCGTGGAGAATCTGGCCGAGATGGGCGCACTGGTCACCGATTTCACGCTGATCAAGGCGGGTGCCCTGCACCGGGCAAATGGCGGCTACCTGCTGCTCGACGCGCGGAAGCTGCTGACCCAGCCTTTCGCTTGGGAGGCGTTGAAGCGCGTGCTCAAGGCGCGGCTGATCACGATCGAAGCGCCGGGGCAGGCTTTCAGCCTCATCAGCACGGTATCGCTCGAGCCGGAGCCGGTGCCGCTCGACGTGAAGATCGTCATCGTCGGCGACCGCATGCTTTATCACCTGCTCTGCGCCCTGGATCCCGACTTCATGGATCTCTTCAAGGTTGCGGTCGATTTCGACGACGACATGCCGCGAAACGGCGATTCCAGCATGGCCTATGCGCGGTTGGTCGCGACCATTGGCCGAAAGGAGGAGCTGAAGCCGCTCGATCGCGAGGCGGTCGCGCGGGTCATCGAGCATGCGGCGCGCCTCGCCGAGGACAATCGCAAGCTGACCGCGCGCATCGGGCAGATTGCCGACATATTGCGCGAGGCCGATTACTGGGCGAGCCAGGCCAAGCGCGATGTGATCGCGGCCGCCGATGTCGAGGCGACCATCGCGGCGCAGATCCACCGCGCCGATCGCGTGCGCGAGCGTTCGCTGGAAAGCATCGACAACGGTATCGTCCTGATCGATACCGACGGCGCCAGGGTCGGCCAGATCAACGGCCTTTCGGTGATCTCGCTCGCCGATTTCTCGTTCGGACGGCCGAGCCGGATCACGGCGCGCGTGCGGCTCGGCCGCGGCGAGGTGGTGGACATCGAGCGTCGGGTGGAGCTGGGCGGGCCGATCCATTCCAAGGGCGTGCTGATCCTTTCGGCCTTTCTCGGCGCGCGCTATGCGGTCGACCATCCGCTGTCGCTGTCGGCCAGTCTCGTGTTCGAGCAATCCTACAGCGAGGTCGAAGGCGACAGCGCTTCCTCGGCCGAACTTTACGCGCTTCTGTCGGCGCTGGCCGATCTGCCGATCGATCAGTCCTTCGCCGTCACCGGCTCGGTCAACCAGCACGGCCAGGTGCAGGCGATCGGCGGGGTCAATGAGAAGATCGAAGGCTTCTTCGATACCTGCCGGCGGCGCGGCCTCACCGGGCGCCAAGGCGTGTTGATCCCGGCTTCCAACGCGCGTCATCTGATGTTGCGCCGCGACGTGGTCGAGGCGGCACGCGAGGGCAAGTTCCGCATTTTCCCAATCGAGACCATTGACCAGGGTATCGAGATCCTGACCGGCGTGCCTGCGGGCGCGCGCGGCGCCGACGGCAAGTTTCCCGAAGGCAGCGTCAACCGCCGCGTCGAGGATCGCCTGATCGAACTCGCCCGGCGCCGACAAGTCTTTGGTGCCGCGGGACCGGGCGGCGCCGAAGCCGCGCCGCCGGTGGAGGCTGAGAAATGACCGCACAGAGCGATTTGGCGTCTATACGCCGCATCCTGGTGGCGCTCGACGCTTCGCCCGAGAGCCTTGCCGCGCTGGAGCATGCGGCCGACCTTGCGGCGCGCCTGCAGGCGGAGCTGACCGGGCTCTTCATCGAGGACGAGGATCTCCTCAATCTGGCGCGGCTTCCCTTCGCCCGCGAGGTCAGCCGATTGACCCGCGCCGGCCGCGCGCTCGACGCCGAGATCCTGGAAGAGGAGCTGAGGGCGCAAGCGGCGCTTTCGCGCCGCGCGCTCAAGGAGATGGCGGAGGCCATGAATCTGCGCTGGTCCTTTCGCGTGCTGCGCGGGCGTATCGAGCGCGAGCTCGAAACCGCGGCGAGCGAAGCCGACCTGCTGGCGCTGGGCCGCCGCCCGCAGAGAATAGGCGGCGAACGGCTTGGTCGCACCACGGCGCGCATGGTGAAGGAGCTGCATTGCTCGGTGCTGCTTTCGGGAGCCAAGCGCGCCGCCCCCGACGCTCCGGTGGCGATCTTGTATACGGAGGCACCCTGCGCCGATGCGGCGCTTGCGTTGGCGGCTCAGGCTGCGCGCGAGGAGAAACGGCCGCTTCTGGCCGTCATTTCGGCCAGGGACCAGGCCGAGTTCGAGGCCCGGCGCAAGCGCGTGCAGAAACGCGTCGACGGCGAGGCGATCAAGCTGCAATTCCGGGCCGCGATCGGCGGCGACGGGGCAGCGCGTCATGTCGTCGAAAGGGCGGGTCCACGGCTCCTGGTGCTCGGCTGCGACGCGGCGGGCAGGCTTCCTGCCGAATGGGCCGAGGCGGCGGGCAACGTGGATTGTCCAGTGCTGGTGGTGCGCGGTGCATCCTAGTGAACCGGGCGCCGACTTGGCAGCCTCGTCGCGCCGGACGACCCCGAGCTGCCGATCGTGCGGCGCGACCATCTCCGCCGTCGGTCGGACGTCGCTTGCGGGAAGATCATGAGAGCGATGCTCGACCTGGTGCGGTTCTTCAGCCTGCTTTTCGTCGCCCTCACGCTGGGGCTCGTCTTCAGCCACGTCATGGAACTCCCGGGCAAGCTGAGGCTAGACGGCGCGGACTGGCTCACCGTCCAGCACAACCTCTACGTCGCCTTCGGCGTCGTCGGTGCGGCGATCGAGGTGCTCGCGATTGTTCTCGTCTGGCTGCTCGTTTTCCTGGTGCGCGCACGCAAGCCCGCATGGCGGTGGACGCTGATCGCCGCCCTCTGCGTGTCGGCGGGTCTGGGGGTCTGGTTCTGGCTGGTCTCGCCGATGAACGCGGCGCTGAACGCCTGGACGCCCGAAACTCTGCCGCCCGACTGGACCCGTTATCGCGATCAGTGGGAGATTGGGCACGCGATCCATGCCGCGCTGTTCGGCCTGGGATTCGGCGCGCTCGTGATCGCGCTCCTGGGCGAGACGCGAGCGCTGGCGCGCTGAGGATCGGGCGAGCCGCTCACACCTCGACGGCCTCTCGCCGCGGCCTCGCCGGCGCGGCGCGCTCGGCACGCGGATGGGCCGCTTCGAGCGCACCGAGGAAGGCATGGAGCACCGCGGTCGACATCGTTCCGCGGCGCTTGGCAACCTCGAACACGGAATCGAAAGAGAGCGTCGCCGGCAGCAAGGGGCGCATCTGGCCTTTCTCCACCCATTGCGTCGCGAAGTGCGCCGGCAGATAGGCGATGTAGTGTCCGGACAGCACGAGCATGGCCAGCGCTTCCATATAGTCGGTAGTCGTCGCCGCCTTGGGGGCGAAGGGGACGCGCGGGCGGGCCCCTTCCATATAGCCGCGGTCGGCGAAGGGAACGCGGGCGATTTCGGCCAGGCTGAGCTCGGGCTCGGGCCGCTCGAACAGCGGATGGCCGCGCCCGCAATAGAGCGTCTGCCGTTCGTGGAACAGCAGATCGTAAGACAGGCCGGCCACATGATGGTGAAAGGCGCCGATCGCCGCTTGCAGCCGCCCATCCAGCACCCCGCGCTCGAGATCGTGCGGGCCGGCAATCTGCAGCCGCAGCGTTACCTCGGGCGCCTGCGCCTTGAAGCGTCGGATCGCCTCGATCAGCCGGCAATCGGCGTTGGTGATGGTGCTGTCGACGATGCCGATGTGGAGCTCGCCCCACATCGCGCCCTTGAGCGCCCCCACCTCGGCGCTGAAGTCCGAGAGGCGCGCGAATAGCCGCTGCGCCGCCTCGTAAACGGTGCGCCCCTTGTCGGTCAGGCGAAAGCCGATTCGTCCGCGCTGGCACAGCCGCATGCCCAACCGGGCCTCCAGATCGGCCACCAGCGTGCTGATGCGCGACTGGCTGATGTTGAGGCGCGTCTGCGCCGCGGTGAAGCCGCCCGCTTCGACGATGGTGCAGAAGACGCGCAGGAGCTTGAGGTCGATGTCGGCAAGCTGCGGAGCCATGGGTTGATTATATTCCAAAAATAGAAAGTGAAAGTTCGTATTTTTTGATTTATCGGAACTATCGACTGGTCGAAACTCGTAGGCCGGAGCGGCGCCAGAACCGCCGACCAGAAAATGCGAAGGACAGAGGGGGACAGGATGGCGAAGGCCCAGGCCAATCCGCAGCCGGTCGACGCGGCCGTGACGCCGCGGTTCGGGTCGATTCCGACCTTCATGCGGCTGCCCCACCTCAAGGATCCGGGCCAGCTCGACATCGCGCTCATTGGCGTGCCCTGGGACGGGGGCACGACCAACCGCGCCGGCGCCCGGCATGGGCCGCGCGAGATCCGCAACATGTCGAGCTTCATGCGCAAGGTTCATCATGTGAGCCGCATCGCACCCTACGAGCTGGCGCGCGTGGGCGATCTCGGCGATGCGCCGGTGAACCCGATCGATCTCAGGGACAGCCTGGGGCGCATCGAGCGCTTCTACGCCAAGGTGCATGCGGCCGGCTGCGTGCCGCTTTCGGCCGGCGGCGACCACCTGATCACGCTGCCGATCTTCCGTGCCATCGCCGCGAAGCGGCCCGTCGGCATGATTCATTTCGATGCCCACTCCGACACCAACGACCGCTATTTCGGCGACAACAAATACACGCATGGCACCCCATTCCGCCGCGCGGTCGAGGAGGGACTGCTCGATCCCAAGCGCACCGTGCAGATCGGCATCCGCGGCTCGATCTACAGCGCGGACGATATGGAATTCGCCGAGAAGTCCGGCATGCGCGTGATCTATATGGAAGAGTTCTGCCGGCTCGGGGTCGAGAAGACGATCAAGGAGGCCCGGCGCGTGGTCGGCCGAGGCCCGACCTATATCAGCTTCGACGTGGACGGGCTCGATCCCGTCTTCGCGCCCGGCACCGGCACGCCCGAGATCGGCGGGCTTACCACCCGCGAGGCACAGCACATTCTGCGGGGGCTCCAGGGTCTCGATCTCGTTGGCGGCGACGTGGTCGAGGTCGCCCCACCCTTCGACCCCTCGGGCAACACCGCGCTGGTCGGCGCCACCATCATGTTCGAGATCCTGTGCCTGCTGGCCGACGCGGTCGCGCGTCGGCGCAAGGGCGGCAAGCGCTAGGGGGAACAACCATGGCGAAGACCGGTGCCGAAACCGTGATGATGGCCGAGATGGCCTGGCCCGAATTCGCTCAGCGCATGAAGGCCGACCCGGTCGTCTTCGTGCCCTGCGGTGCCACCGAGCAGCACGGGCCCCATCTGCCCTTGAGCGTCGATGCGCTGCTGCCGACCGACATCGCGCGCGAGGTGGCGGAGGAGGTGGGCGGCATCGTCGGCCCGACGCTCACCATGGGCTACAAGTCGATGCCGAAATCGGGCGGCGGCCCCTTCTTCCCTGGCACCGTCAATCTCGACGGCAGCACCGTCGCCGCGATCGTGCGCGACGTGGTGCGCGAGCTGGTGCGCCACGGCGCGAGGCGGCTCTGCTTCATCGTCGGCCATTACGAGAACCAGTGGTTCGTGACCGAAGGCATCGACCTCGCGATGCGCGAGGTCGGCGGCCAGGGCGTGCGCATCATGCGGCTCGAATATTGGGATTTCTGCACGCCCGAGACGCTGGCGAAAGTCTTTCCGGACGGCTTTCCGGGCGTGGCGCTCGAGCACGCGGCCGTGATGGAGACCTCGCTGATGCTCCACTACCATCCCGAGATGGTCCGGCTCGACAAGATCCCGGACAATCCCGGCGCCGATTTCCCGCCCTACGACATGTTTCCGCCGCACCGCGAATGGGTGCCGAGCTCGGGCGCGCTGATCTCGGCCAAGGGGGCGACGCGGGAGAAGGGGCGGCTGATGGCGGAGCAGTATCGCCGTGACATCGCCGCTGCCGTGCGCAAGGAGTTCGGCCTAGGGTCCCGTGCCGGCGGGGCAAAGGGCAAGGACAACAAGAAGACCAAGTCGATCAGGTGAGGCAATCCGAGAGGGGGAGACCCATGAACGCACCGACACGCTATCTGCTTGCCGCCATGCTGGCTCTGGGTGCCGTTGGCGGCGCATCGCTCGGCCATTCCGGGACGGCCGCGGCGGAGGAGATGACCCTGAAGTGCGCCTATCCGTTCTGGCCGGGCTTCGCGCCGGTCTACCTGGCGCAGGAGCTCGGCTACTTCAAGGAGGAAGGGCTCGAGGTCAGCGAGGTATTCGACGACGACCGCGGCAACGTGCTGCCGGCGCTCGAACGTGGCGATATCGGCTGCGACATGCGCACGGTCGGCGAGCACCAGGGCCGCCCGCGCACGCCCGAGACGCAAGGGCGCATCATCGGCACCATCGACATCTCGCTCGGCGGCGATGGCGTGCTGGTGGAAGGCTCGATCAAGACCTTCGCCGATCTCAAGGGCAAGGTGTTTGCGGCCGAGCCCAACACGCCGGCGCGTCTCATCGCCCAGATGGGCCTCAAGAAATACGGGCTCACCTTCGCCGATCTGACGCTGAAGGACATAGCCTCCGCCGATGCGATCGGCGTGTTCGCCGACCCGCAGGTGGCCGGCGTCGCCGTTTACGAGCCGACCTTGACCCAGGCGCTCAAGTCATCGAACAAGCCCGGCGCCTACATCATCGCCTCGTCGCGGGACTATCCCGGTCTCATTACTGACGTGATCGTGGCGCGCACCGACGACCTCAAGGAGAACCCGGAGAAGTACAGGCGGTTCCTGCGCGGCATCTACCGGGCGATCGACTACTTCGACAAGAACCACGACGATGCCGTGAAGATCATGGCCCCGCACTTCAAGCTGTCGCCCGAGGAATATGAGGAGGTGCTGAAGAATCTCGCCTATACGCCCTACGAGCAGGCGGTCGAGTTCATGGGACAGAACGGCCAACGCGGCAAGCTGCACGATATCTTCGATCAGGTGATGCAGCTCAACCTCGAGAACGGGGCAGCCGACGTGAAGCTCGATTCCGACCAGCAGATCGACAATTCGGTCATTACCGATCTGTTCAAGGGGCATACGCGCTGATCGGGCGTCCCCGGGCCCGGCAGGCGGGCAAGGGCGGTGCGGCCGACGGTCGTGCCGCCCTGGCTGCCGCCGGTACCTGCCGTCGCGGCAAGGCGCGTCATGGAGATCGGCAAGCGGTGCACGTCGGCGGATACCGTCATCGGTAACTCTTGTGCCAGCTTCCGTAGAAAGCTGGCACGGGACGGGTTGAGGCGGCGGGCCCTTCGGCGCGATAGTTGAGAACAGCAGGCCGGGGCGACGGTCGGGCGCGAGGAGCGGGATGCAGGGAAGCGGGGCACATCGGCAGTCGGTCTGGCGCCAGCTGATCGCGTTTCGCGGCCAGACCAGCCGCACCGTCGATCTCTGGGTCGGTATCGCGAGCTTCGTCGGCTTCACGATTCTGTGGGAGATCGCGGCCCGCCTCCAGTGGGCGCCGCCGCAGTTCCTGCCGTCGCCGGGCCAGGTCGTGGCGGCCCTGTGGGAGCTATTGACGAAGTACAATTTCGCTGGCGACATCGGCATCTCGGTGTTCCGCGTCTGGGCGGCCTTCCTCGCCTCCGCGATCATCGCCATTCCGCTCGGCCTCTTCATGAGCTCCTTCCGCATCGTCAACGGCATCAGCGAGCCGGTGGTGGACTTCATCCGCTACCTGCCGGTGCCGGCCCTGGTGCCGCTGACGGTGATCTGGCTCGGCATCGGCGAGACCTCCAAGATCACGCTCTTGTGGATCGGCACCTTCTTTCAGCTCGTGCTGCTGATCGCCGACGACGCCAAGCGCGTGCCGCGCGAGTTCATCGAGATCGGCCACACGCTCGGTGCCAAGCCGGGCCAGATCCTCAAGGACATCGTGCTGCGCTCGATGCTGCCGAGCATGGTCGACAATCTGCGTATCACGCTCGGCTGGTGCTGGACCTACCTGATCGTGGCGGAGATCGTGGCCGCCGATTCCGGCGTGGGCTACGTCATCATGTCGGCGCGCCGCTATGTGAAGACGGACGAGGTGATGGCGGGCATTCTCACCATCGGGCTGATCGGCCTCGTCACCGATCAGCTCATCCGCTTCGCCCACCGGCGCTGGTTCCGCTATCTCTGAGGAGCCGACGACCATGCGCGCCGAACCCTTCCTCGCCATCGACCGGGTCACGAAGACGTTCGAGGGCGGCGGCCATGGCGGCGAGCCGATCCATGTGATCGACGAGGTGTCGCTGTCACTCGAGGCCGGCGAGTTTGCGGTGTTCCTGGGGCCGTCGGGCTGCGGCAAGACCACGCTCATGCGCATGGCGGGCGGTCTCGATTATCCGACCACCGGCGAGGTGCGGCTGGCGGGCCGGCGCGTCACCGGACCCGACCGCCACAAGGGCATGGTGTTCCAGGCCTACTCCTCCTTCCCGTGGCTGACGGTGCTGGGCAACATCCGCTTCGGCCTCAAATATCGCGACGATGTCGGCCCGGCCGAGAAGGACCGCATCGCGCGCCACTATCTCAAGCTGGTGGGGCTCGAGGACTTCGCCGACTTTTATACCAACCGCATTTCGGGCGGCATGCGCCAGCGCGTGGCGATCGCGCGCACGCTCGCGGCCGGACCCGATATTCTGCTGATGGACGAGCCCTTCGGCGCGCTCGACGCGCAGACGCGCGAGTTCCTGCAGGTGCAGCTCCTGGAGATCGCGCGAGCCGAGCGCAAGACCGTCATCTTCGTCACGCACGATGTCGAGGAGGCGGTGTTCCTGGCCGATCGCATCTTCATGTTCTCGGCCCGACCCGCCACCATCATCGAGGAGATCGACGTGACGCGGGCGCTGGGTGCCCGGCGCGTGCTCGAGACCAAGCAGCAGGAGGACTTCTTCCAGCTGCGCAACCACGTGCTCGATCTCATGCGCGTTCAGGCGCGCAAGACCGAGGAGATCTTCCGGCCGGGAGCGCCTGCCGCATGAGCCGTTTCGACTTCGCCGGCAAGCGCGTGCTCGTCACCGGCGCCAGCCGCGGCCTCGGCGAGGCGATCGCGCGCGCCTTCGCGCTGGCCGGCGCCGATCTTTTCGTCATGGCCGACGACGAGGGCATCCATGCCGCTGCGGCCGAGATCGGCAAGCTCGTTGAGGTGCGGGTGCCGGCCTATGTCTGCGACATCACGGACAAGGCCGCGGTCGCGCGCATCGTGGGCGGGCTCGGGGCCCTCGACGTGCTGGTGAACAACGCCGGGCTCGAGCTGCTGACGCCGGTGCTGGAGCCCAGTGCGGACAACGACCGGGACTTCGAGCGGATCATCGACATCAACATCAAGGGTAGCTGGTGGGTGACCCGGGCCGCCGTGCCGCAAATGACCGCGGGCGCCAGCATCCTCTTCACCGCTTCGCTGTGGGGCCGCACGGCCGAGGCGGGGTTCGCCGCCTATGTCGCCTCGAAGCATGCGGTGATCGGCCTGACGCGCACATTGGCGCGCGAGCTGGGACCGATGGGTATCCGCGTCAACGCGGTCTGCCCGGGCTGGGTCAAGACCAAGGCGTCGCTGCGCTCGCTGGCGACGATGTCGAAGCGCACCGGCCGACCCGAGTCCGAGCTCCTGGACGAGATTCTGGCGCATCAGGCGATGGGCGGCCTGATGGAGCCCGACGACGTCGCCGATCTCTATCTCTTCCTGGCCTCCGACGCGGCGCGCAACATCACCGGACAGTCGGTCGGCATCGACCGCGGGGACTTCATGGCATGAGAGGGCCGCTTCACGGCAGGCGCGCGCTCGTCACCGGTGCTGCGCGCGGCATCGGGCGTGCGATCGCCGAGGCGCTGGCGGCCGAGGGCGCCGAGCTCGCGGTCGCCGACATCCGCGATTGCACCTCCACCGCCTCCGCCATTGTCGATGCCGGCGGCCGGGCGCTGCCGCTTGCCTGCGACGTTGCGCGCGAGGAGCAGGTCGAGGCCATGTTCCGCGATGCGCTCGGGCATATGGGCGGGCTCGACATCGTGGTCAGCAATGCCGGCGTGATCCTCGAGCGGCCGCTCGTCGACACCACGCTCGCCGAGTACGAGTGGGTCATGGGCATCAATCTGCGCGGCTGCTTCCTGGTGGGCCGCGAGGCGCTGCGGCATATGGCGGCGCAAAAATCAGGGCGGCTCATCAACATCGCCTCCGATCTGGGCTATGGGCCGCGCGAGCAGTTCTCGGTCTATTCGGCCTCGAAGGCGGGCGTGCTCGCCTTCACCCGCGCCTGGGCGCGCGAGTTCGGGCCGCATGTGCTGGTCAACGCCGTCGCGCCGGGGCCGGTCGACACCGACATGCTGGCGCTCGACCAGATGAGCCCCGAATGGCGCGCCAAGGAGGAGCAGATTCCGCTGGGCCGCGTCGGCAAGCCGGAGGAGATCGCCGCGGTTGCCGTGTTCCTGGCCGGGCCCGGCGCCAGCTTCATCACCGGCCAGGTGATCGGCCCCAATGGCGGCAGCGTGATGCCCTAGCCGTTGGCGGCCTATCTCTTCTTCGGCCAGGCGCCCAGCACGAGGCCGGTCAGCGCGGCGCCGGCCACCGTCACGCCGGCATCGATCGGTGCCGCCGGCCAGATTCTTGGGATGAAGGCGTAGTGGAGCAGGACGGCGCTGCCGGCGAAGGCGACGCCCACGACGAGGCCCAGCTTCAAGCCTTCGGCCCAGCCCCGTCGGCTCGTCGCGGCGAGCAGCCAGGCGAGCCCATAGCTAGAGAGAAAGCCGCACAGGATCGCGACGGCGAAGCGCCAGGAGCGGCCTCGCATCTCTTCGGGGGTCATGCCGAGCCCTTCGAGCCAGGCGGAGCCGAACAGCCAATGATACCAGATGAAACCCAGGACCTGCTGCAGCAGCACCGTCGCGAGGACGGCCAGGTGGTTGATCGCGCGCATGGTCGTTCTTTCCCGTTGGCTCGGCGGGCCAACGGTTAGCATGTTGGCGGCGGCCCGCGAAGTGTGCCCGCCGTTGCCCCGGATGGTGCGGCAGCCGGCCATTCGCTGGAGCGAGTTTCGTCTGGTTTGAAACGCGTCTCTTCATCGTTCCCGCGAAAGCGGGAGCCGGGGCAAGCGACGTGCGGCGGCCCTGGGCCCCTGCTTTCGCAGGGGTGACGAAGAGGAGTTCAAATAAGGCACGATGCACTCTAGAGTGCAGAGCCCTTTGCCTTCACACGGCAGCCCCCATGCCGATCCCTGTCATCATCGACACCGACCCCGGCCAGGACGACTGTATCGCCATCCTGCTCGCGCTGGCTTCGCCCGAGATCGAGGTCGTGGGCCTGACTGCTGTGGCCGGCAATGTGCCGCTGGCCCTTACGGCCAGGAACGCGCTCAAGATCTGCGAGCTGGCGGGCCGCGCCGACGTTCCGGTCTTCGCCGGCTGCGATCGTCCGCTGCTGGAGCCGCCCATCACGGCCGAGGCGGTGCACGGGCGCACTGGGCTCGATGGAGCCGATCTTCCGGAGCCGCGCGCGAGCCTGCGTCCGGCTCACGCCGTGGACTGGCTGATCGAGACCTTGATGGCGCGCGCGGATGCCGGCACCACCGTCGTGGCAGTAGGGCCGCTCACCAACATCGCCATGGCGCTGCGCCGCGCGCCGGCGGTTGCACGCAAGATCGACCGGCTCGTGATCATGGGCGGCTCGCTCAAGGTCGGCGGCAACGTGACCCCGGCCGCCGAGTTCAACATCGCCGTCGATCCGCATGCGGCCAGAATCGTGTTCGAGAGCGGGATCGAGATCGCCTTGTTCCCGCTCGACGTCACCTGGAAGGTGCGCCTCGGGCCGGCGCAGATCGCACGCATCCAGGCCTTGGGGCGGCCCGCGGCGCGCACGGTCGCCGACCTGCTCGCCTTCTATGTCGAGAGCCAGCGCCAGCACGAGGGCGGCACCGCGGGTGCGCCGCTGCACGACGCCTGCACCATCGCCTGGCTGATCGACCCGACGCTGTTCCGAGGGAACCGCGTGGCCGTCCAGGTCGAGACGGAGGGCGCGCTCACCCGCGGCATGACCGTCGCCGACTGGCGCGGCCAATGGGGGCTTGCTCCCAACTGCCTTGCCTTCGACGAGGCCGACGCGCCGCGCCTCTTCGATCTGCTCTGCGAGCGGCTGGGGCGGTTGTGAAATGTCCGGAGGCGTCGGCCCGAAAGGTTCGCTTCCTCGGCGTCATGCCCGCGCTTGACGCGGGCATCCGGCAGCCGACCTCATCCTGAGCTTGTCGAAGGAGAGGTCGGCCTCATGGTTCGACAGGCTCACCATGAGGCCGTTTCCTGGATCGCCGGGTCAAGCCCGGCGATGACTGGAATGGCGACGGCTACTGCGAATGGGAGCGGCTGGTGCGTCAGCGCTCCTCTCACAAGTACCACTCGTACTCCCGCGGGAAGATGCCACTCATGAACCGCGCATATTCGCCGCGCTTGCAGGCGGCGTAGATCGCAAGATAGAGCGGATCGATGGCTTGGCCCAGGATCGGCGCCCGCTCGAGCCGGTCCACCGCCGCCATCCAGTCGAACGGCAGATCGGGATCGACCTCGCCGCTGACATTGCGCTGATCGGCCGGTGCGCCCGGATCGAGCTTGTTCTCGAGCCCGTGCTGGATCGCGGCCAGCACGGATGCGGCCACCAGATAGGGATTGGCGTCGGCGCCGGCGACGCGGTGCTCGATCCGCCGCGCCTTGGCGTCGCCGCCCGGGATGCGGAAGGCGACCGAGCGGTTCTGCGCGCCCCAGCTCTTGTTCACGGGCACGAACCGGTTCGGCCCGTAACGCCTGAAGGCGTTGATGTTGGGTGCGAAGATCGCCATCGATTCCGCCATCGCCGCCTGCATGCCGCCGATGGCGTGGCGCAGCAGCGGGCTGCCGAGCGCCGAGCCGTCGTCGAAGACGTTGCGCCCCTTCTCGTCGACCAGGCTCACATGGAGATGCGTGCCGCTGCCGTTGCGGTCGAGGAAGGGCTTCGACATGAAGCTCGCCTGCAGGCCGTGGCGCCGGGCCACGGCCTTGATCGCGCGGCGCTGCAGGATGGCATGGTCGGCGGCGGCGAGCGGATCGCTCACGTGGTCGAGATTGATCTCGTACTGCGCGGTGGCGAACTCGGTGCAGGCGACCGAGCTCGGAATGCCCTGCGCCCGGCAGCTGCGTTCGACCTCGGCGACGAAGGCGCCGAAGGCGTCGAGCTCCTCCATGCTGTTGGCCTGCATGGTCGTGAGGCGCCGGTTGGTGCCGGGGATGAGCGGCGATCGCGGCCGGCCGGCGGCGTCGGGCTCGGGGTCGAGCAGATAGAATTCCAGCTCGAAGGCCATGACGGGCCTGAGCCCGGCCTTCGCGAACCGCTCGACGACCTGGCCCAGGATGCGGCGCGGATCGACGAACTTCGGCGGCCGCGCGGAAGGCGCCTGTTGCATCAGCAGCTGCGCGCGGGGCTCCTCGGCCCAGGGCACAGGCGCCAGCGTTCCACCTACGGGAAAGATGGCGCAGTCGGGGTCCCCGTCGCTAAAGCCGCGTCCGCAAGGGTCGACGGAATCGCCGGTCACGTCGAGGGTGAAGTGCGCCTCGGGCATCTGCATGCCGCTGGCATAGAGCTTGCCGGCCTTGTCGGCGGGATAGCGCTTGCCGCGTACGAACCCGTTCAGGTCGACATAGATCGCATCGACGAATCGGGTCTCGGGGTGGTGGCGCAGATAGTCTTGAAGTTCGCTCGCAGGAAGTGCTTCGTCCATGATACCCAAAGAAAGGAAATTGTCGTGAGGGCGAGGAGCATAGCCGGGCCGTGCGGCCTGCGCAAAACCACGAGGAAAATGCCGGCAATCCCGGGCAATTCTCGCATTTCCGGTCGGGCCGGCCCGTCTTGCGCGGCGCGCAAGCCGTCGCGCCGACGGGCGGCGGCACGAACCGAAGCGAACGGATCGAAACCCGTGGCCGCGAGGAACTGGCGCGCGAAGGCGCCCCTTTGTTTCGAGCCGGCCGCGCGCCGATCCTGCCGTTCGTCCGTGCCGGCGGGCCCGATCCGCGCGGCGCTTCGGGCGGCAGCCTCGGTCAGACGCGAGGAACGGGGACGATGATCGAGGCATGGCTCGATCGCTTGCCGGGGCCGGCCTCCGGATGGGCGATCACGCCGCTGGCGGGCTTGACCAACCGCAGCTTCCTACTGGAGCGCGGAGCGGAGCGCCTGGTGCTGCGTCTGCCGGGACCCGGCACGGCGCGCTACATCGACCGCAGGGCGGAGCTCCACAACCACCGGATCGCGGCCGAGCTGGGTCTGGCGCCGGAGATCCTGCTGGCCGATCCCGAGTGCCTGGTAACACGCTATCTCGACGGCGCGCAGCCGCTGCAGCCGGAGGATTTCGCCGTATCGGCGACGGTCGAGGCGGTGGGCAGGCTGCTCGGCCGGCTTCACCGCAGCGGCCGCCATTTTCGTGGGCGCATGGACCTGTTTCCCAAGATCGACCAGTATCTGACCCTCGCCGGTCCCGCCGCGGAGAATGCGCTCAAAGATCTGCGCGCGGCGGCCGAGCCGGCCCGCCTGGCGCTCGAAGCCTCGCCCGTCGCCTGGGTTCCGAGCCACATCGATCCGTCGCCCGCCAATTTCCTTCGCCGCGGCGACGCGCTCTTTCTGATCGACTGGGAATACTCGGCCATGTGCGAGCCGGCCTGGGATCTGGCCGGCGTTGCCATCGAGGCGCGGCTCGATGCGGCGCAGCGCCGCCGGTTGCTCTCTGCCTACGGGGCCGGCGAGGATGCGCCCCCGCGGGCGCGTGTCGAGCTGTTCCGTGCGCTGCTTCATCTGGTCGCGGCTTCCTGGGCGGCGGCACAAGTGCCCGCGGCGGAGGACGCCGACAGCTATCGGGAACTGGCCCGCGGCTACACCGAGCGCGCGTGGCCCCTGATCGAAGGCGCCGAATTCGCGGAGCTCGTCCGCGCCATCGCCTAGCGCCTCGTCCCTGGCCGAACCGCCCGCAGGCGATCGGACGATCTTGCATTCGCGGTCGCGCCCCCTATGATGGCCGCCGTCTCAACGGGGTGCCCTTCGGGGCTGAGAGGAGAGGGACCCAAATCCGCTCCAACCCGACGAACCTGATCCGGGTCATGCCGGCGGAGGGAAATGAGCCGCTCTTCAGGGATGCTTGGCTTTTGCGCCCTCCGCGTCACCGATGGAGGGACGCGATGCGCTTCTTGTCATTGATCCAGGCCGCGGCGGCGGCCGCTCTTGCGGCGTTGGCCGCCACCCTGCCTGCGGGGCTGGCGGGGGCCGACACACCGACGCTCACCATCTACACTTATGAGTCCTTCACCTCGGAATGGGGGCCGGGGCCGGCGATCAAGGCCGCCTTCGAGAAGGAATGCGGTTGCACGCTGGAATTCGTATCGGCCGAGGACGGAGCGGCTTTGCTGTCGCGCCTCAAGCTCGAAGGAGAGAGCGCCAAGGCCGACATCGTGCTCGGTCTCGACACCAACCTGACCGCCGACGCGATCAGGACCGGGCTCATCGCCCCGTACAATCTCGATCTCTCCGGCCTCGATCTGCCGATCGCCTGGACCGACAAATATTTCGTGCCGTTCGACTATGGCTGGTTTGCCGTCTGCTACGACAAGACGCGGCTGCCCGACCCGCCGAAGAGCCTCGCCGATCTCGTCAATGGCGATCCCTCGCAGAAGATCGTGATCGAGGATCCGCGCACCAGCACGCCCGGCCTCGGGCTCCTGATGTGGATCCGCAAAGTCTATGGCGACAAGGCGCCCGAGGCCTGGGCCAAGCTCAGGCCCCGCATTCTCACCGTGACCAAGGGCTGGAGCGAAGCCTATGGCATGTTCCTCAAGAGCGAGGCGGCCATGGTGCTGAGCTACACCACCTCGCCGAGCTACCATCTGATCGCGGAGAAGGACGACAAATATGCCGCCGCCCTGTTCCCGGAGGGCAACTATCTCCAGATCGAGGTCGCGGCGAAGCTGGTTCACGCGCGTGAGCCGGCGCTTGCCGACAAGTTCTTGGCCTTCATGCTGACGCCCGCCTTCCAGTCGGTGATTCCGACTACCAACTGGATGTATCCGGTGACGAAGCTGCCCGAGGGTTTGCCGGCTGGGTTTGCGGCACCCGTTCCGGCTGATAAGACCTTGCTGTTTTCGCCCGAGGAGGCGTCCCAGCATCGCCGCGAGTGGATCGACGAGTGGCTCAAGGTGATGAGCCTCTAATCGGTGACATCGGACATGAGCTTCACCCCCACCCCGGCCCTCCCCCGTCAAGGGGCAGGGGTATCGCATGTGACGCCCTCATCCTTCGAGACGGCCGCTTCGCGGCCTCCTCAGGACGAGGGGGTCTCACGAAATCTCGCGGATTTCCTCACCCTGAGGAGGGCCGAAGGCCCGT
>JBMONF010000034.1:0-203857 GCA_049323455.1 Pseudomonadota bacterium
TCATCCCGAGCTTTGTATGGGGCTTTTTTTGTCAAGCGAGTATATGGCGGTGCGCGTTCTGATTTTGGCGAGCGCATCGAGGGCGAGCGAGGGGAGCCTGCCGGCGGGCGCGATGCATCGCGCCGCAACCTTGTATTCGGTCGGATCGACGAGCGATCCGGACCATGAAGCAACCATGCGCTTCGGCGGCGAGGCTCCGAGGCGGCGGGCCCATTCTGTCGGCGGCATGAGAGCCATAGCTCGGGTCGGGTCACCGCCTCCTCGGATCGTCCTTGGTGCGTCGCCGCGCCGCGCGCAGTCGGCACCGAAGTTATATGTTCGCCGCTCCTGCTCATCCCGCTGCTGGGCGCAACACGAATCCTTCGGGAACATCACCCGTATTCACCATGCGCCAGAGCGCGATCAGCAGCTTGCGGGCGAGCGCGACGATGGCGCTGGTCTTGCGCGTCCCTTTGGCGATGCGCGCGCGATACCATTGCACCGGCGCGCTTTGCGGCTGGAACAGCAGGAAGCGCCAGGCGAGCTGGATCATGGCCTTGCGCACCCGCGCATTGCCGGCCTTGGCAAGCCCTTTCTCGCGCCGTTTGCCGCCGCTCTCGTCGGGCGAGCCGGTCATGCCGGCGTAGCGTGCGACGGCGCGCTCGTCGCGCAGCCGGCGATAGAAAATCTCGTGCGTGAGCATGTCGGCCGTCTCGAGGCCGAGCCCATAGACGCGCGACAGCAGGTGCACCATGGCGGGCGTGCCTTGGTTCGGCGCTTCGTCCAGGCGCCGCGCTCTTTCCTGCTCGATTGCCGCGATCTGCGTGCGAATCACGGCAAGTCGCTCCACATCGCGCCGGAGCTCGGCCAGCGTGTTCGGCGGGATCGGCCCGCCTTCCGGTGTGAGCAGCTCTTCAAGCTTGCCGGCCGCTTTGCGCAGCTCCGGCTTGAAGCCGCGGATCCCCAGCCGGGCAAGGGTGCTCTTCATCCGGTTGACGATCCGCGTCCGTTCATTCACCAGGGCCTCGCGCTCGCGGCTCGGGCGCTTGGCATCCTCTTCCTCGCGGGTCGGGATCGCCGCCATCGAGCAGTGCTTGCGCTCGCCCCGCAGCCAGCCGAGGAACGCGCGCAGCAGCATCGCCGTATCGAGCCGGTCCGTCTTCGCCCGCTTGTGCTCGCGCGGCACCGGGATGCTCGTCGGATGAATGACGTAAGCCTCGATCCCCTTGGCGCGCAGCCACCGCGCCAGCCAGAAGCCGTCGCGGCCGGCTTCATAGGCCAGCACAATCCGCTCGATCCTTCGACCGGCCTTCGTCGCCTCGCTCCGCCACCGCTCAACGAGGCCCAGCAACGTCTCGGCTCGCGGCTCCAGCTTCTTCAAGGGTTGCCGCATAACGCCGGGCACCAGGCCGGCGGCCAGCCAACTCGACTGGCTCATCTCCACCACCGCCACGACCGTGCTATCCTGCTCGAAGGCGACGAGGCTACGGCTCAGATCATCGACTTGTGCCATTGGGGCCCTCCATCGGTTGTTGCCAACGACGATGGTGCAACAAGCCTCGTCGCCGCCCCATAGCTTCTGTCGAAGGATGAGGGCTGTCTCGCGTACTACCCGCCCCTCTTCTTCGCCCCCTCGAGGATGCGGTTGGCGAGCGCTGTGTAATCGCCGTCGAAATGATGGCCGCCCTTGGTGCGGATCACCTCGAACTTCGCGGCGTCGGGCGTGGCGCAGAAGCTGTCCTTGGCCTCCTCCTCGCCATAGAAGCATTGCACCAGCTTCGGATCGAGCTTGGCCATCTCGGGGGCCAGCGGCGGCGAGGTCTCAGCAGGCGCGGCGCCGAACCAGCCCGCCATATGCACCTCGAAATCGGCGCGCAGTTCCGGCGCCAGCAACGAGATTTGCACCACCGCCGATTTCTCCGCTTCGGGCAGCCGGTCATAGGCGAAGGGCAGCACGCCCGCGCCGAAGGAATAGCCGATCAGCAGCACCTTGTCGGCGTCCCATTTCTCGCGATAGCGCCGGATCATGCCGGCGAGATCGCCCGCCACCTGCTCCGGCGTCCGCTCGTGCCAGAAATATTGCAGGCAATCGACACCGATTGCCGGGATGCCGCGATCGGCCAGAATGCCCGCGATAGTGCGGTCGAGATCGCGCCAGCCGCCGTCGCCGGAATAGACGATGGCGAGATAAGGCGGCTTGCCGCCGCCCTTGGCCGGAACCTCGACCAGCGACTCCAGCCCCAGCGCACTGATGGACCCAGAAGTTGCCGGTGCCGCCGCCGCGGCGGCCGGTGCGGCCAGCTTCGGTGCGAGCAGCGCCACGAGCCCGGACGGTGCGTCGGCGCCCGCCGGCAGGGCCACCTTCTCGCCATCGGCGCCGGCCGCTGCCAGCATGAGCGCGAGATCGGGTGCATTGGGGTCGTGGCTCGCGGCGCGCCACCAGCCCTTCAATGCCTGCGGCGCATAGCGGAAGCCCCCCTGCCCTTCAACCGGCGCGGGCCTCAGGTCGCAGAACGGCGCCTTCGTCGCGAGCGCCGGCGTGGCGTCGATCGTGACGCCGCCCTGGAACATCACGCTCGCGGCCTGCTCCAGCGCCAGATAGACGAAGCTGCCGCCTTCGCCCGAACCGGCCAGCACCGGCAGCAGATATTGCGACACATTCAAGTCGCGCTGTAGCCGGCGCGCCACATTCTCGAGCTCCGAGACCGGATAGATGCACGTATCGTCGCGCCGATCGAGCGCCGCCTGAAAGCTCGGCCAGTCGATGCCGAGCACGGCGGCTCCCTCGGCTGCGAGCGCCGCGCCCGCCGCGTCCCAGCCCGGGCCCCAGCCATGGGCATCCGAGACGAGATAGACGAACGAGGTCGGCGTGCCTTCCGGACGGAACAGATAGGCCGTGCCGAACTCGTCGGTCTTGAGGGCTTCCGGCGCTGCGGCGCGCACAGCCGTCGCGCCGAGGCCCAGGTTCGTCAACACCAGCAGGAAAAGAAACATCCGAATACGGATCATTTGCTCACCACGCCCTTGAGGCCGCCACCGCACAAGGCAGCGATATCGCTTGCCAGCACCAGCGCGTTGGCGCCTTGCGGCATCGCCAGATAGCGCGGCGCCCATTCGGGATCGAATTTCTGCTTGAACTGACGCAAGCCCTGGAAATTGTAGAAATGCTCGCCATGCGCATAGAGGAAGCGGCCGAAGCGGTGCCAGCGCGGCGCCAGCGGATGCGCCTCCATGCCCGCGAGCGGCACCATGCTGAGGCTGAAGGTGCGATAGCCCTCCGCCTTGTAATGCAGCAGGAGCTTGACGAAGAGATACTTCATCGTGGTCCCCGGCGCCTCGGGCAGATGGCGCATCAGATCCACCAGCGCTTCAGCCTTAGTGTCGGTGGCGAGGATCGTGGCGAACGCGATGATCCGGCCGTCGAAGCGAACCAGCGCCGTGTCGAACTGGCCGACATAGGCGGGCGAGAAGAAGCCCAGCGAGAAGCGCTTTTCGCGGGTGTTGCGGGCCTCCAGCCACGCATCCGAGATGGCCGAAAGCTCGTCCATCAGCGGTGCCGCCTGTCCGCCGGGCAGCACCTCGACCGAGAGCCCGTCGCGCTCGCTGCGGCTGACCGTGCGGCGGAGATCGCTGCGCGCACTGCCCTCCAGGCTGAAGGCGGCGAGCGGCACGCGCGCCTCCTCGCCCAGCTTCAAGAGCACCAGACCGGCGTCGATGTAGAGCGGCAGATCGTCGGCACGGATCTGGTAGAAGGCGGCCCGCGCATTGTGCCGGTCCGCCAGCTCGAGAAAGCGCCAGATCAGCTCGTTGCGCTCTTCGTCCGGCCCGACCGGATCGCCCAATGCCACCCAGCTGCGCCCGCGCACGCCATACATTAGGAAGGCGCGCCCGCTGTCCGAGAACAGCAGCGCCTTGTCGCCCAGGAGCGCCAGATTGGCGTCGGCGCGATCCTGCGCCTGGATCACGGCGCGCGCGCGATCGAGCTCGGCCTTGTCCGGAAGACGAAAGGCGATTGGAGCCGGACGCAGCAGCCGCAGCAGGCCGAAGGCCAAGCCGGCGAGGACGACACCGAGCGTCGCCCGCATGGCGCGCGGCGCTTGGCTCTGGATCTCGAACTGCCACCACAGCTCGCGCGAATATTCGACGTGACGGAACGAGAAGAAGACCAGCCAGATCATGCCGCCCAGCGCCAGCACGAACGCGATCGCCCAGGTCAGGTTCAGGGGCTGATCCAAGAGGGAGGACGGCCGATAGAACTCGCGCCGACAGGCGGCGAGAATGCCGAGGATAACGAGCAGCACCAGCGCCTCGCGCACCGCCCCACCCTTCAGCAGCGCCAGCACGACATTGCCCGACAGCACGACGACGGTGATCCAGTAGGCGGCGTCGAGACGCTTGTAGAGCCCGCGCGAGACGATCAGCAGCACCAGGCCGGCGATGCTGCCGACGAAATGCGAGATTTCCAGTGCCGGCAGCGGAATCCACGGCTCGATCAGGGCGAGCCTGGCGTGGGTCGTGGGCGTGGCGGCCGAGAACAGCAGCATCACGCCGCCGAGAAACGTCAGCGTCGCGACGAAGGGCGGGGCCAGGCGCGAGGTCCAGGTGCCGAGATTGCGCGTGAGGGCGAAGGCGAGCGTGCCGCGGCTGGTGCGCAAGATCTCGCCGCCGCCGAGCAGCGCCGCCGCCACCATGAGCGGCAGCAGGTGGTAGATGATGCGGTAGGCGAAGAGCGCGGCTGTCAGCGTGTCAACGGGCAGGCTGCCCTCGAGCCCGATCAGCATCACCGCCTCGAACACGCCCAGCCCCGCCGGCACATGGCTGACGACGCCGCCCAGGAGCGCGATCGCAAACACGGCGAGCACCATGCCGAAGCCGGGCCCCCCGCCCGGCAGGAGCGCGTAGAACACGGCGGCGGTCAGGCAGATATCGAGGGCCGATATGGCGAGCTGGGCTAGCGCCACCTCCCCGCTCGGCAGCGAAATGCTGAAGGGGCCGAGCCGCAGGGTGCCGCGATGCAGAAAGCAGACGAGGATGAAGGCTGCGGCAGCGCCCAGCAGCAGCAACGCGCCGATTGCGACGCTGTCCGGTGGCAGCCGCAGAAGCCGTGCGGCGCTGTCGGGCTCGAGCAGAGCGGCGCTGGCACCGACCACGGTGATGCCGAAGCCGAAGGCCAGCGCGCAGAACAGCGTGACGCGCGCGATGTCGGGCAGCGACAGCCCCGCTGCGGAATAGACCCGGTAGCGCACCGAGCCGGCCGTGAGGATGCCGAAGCCGGTGGTATTGCCGAGCGCATAGCTCGTGAAGGACGCGAAGCTCAGGGTCGACCAGGGCACCTTGACGCCGACATAGCGCAAGGCGGACCAGTCATAGCCGGTCAGCGTCAGGAAGCTGCCGGCAGTCGCCAGGATGGCTAGAAATATGGCACGCGCCGGCAGCGCCTCGAATGCTTCCTCGACCAGCCGATAATGGATATCGCGGAGCTGGCCGTGGATGACCCACACGGCGAGCCCGAGCAGCAGCGCCGTAATGAGCGGCGGGGCGCCCAGACGCAAGCCCCCGACCCAGCGGGGCGGCGTTCGCTCCCCGTCGGCGTCGTCGGTCGCTGGCGGCGGGTTGGAGGCCGTCTCTTCGGCGATCATGAGCGGCGCAGGCGCAACGTGATTCGGCGCGGTGAGAATATGCCGTCAGCTGTCCGGTGAATCTAGGACGCAAGGCGAGCGGCGCCTAGGCCCCTAGATTTACCAGAACCGCGGGCAGGCTGCGCCAGAGCATATAGGCTGCGACCGCAAATATCACGCCGGCGAAGATGCGATTGAGGGCCTGCTTCTCGGTGGAGAGCCGGACCGCCGCCTTCAGCCCGAGAAAGCCGCCCACGACGCCACCCGCGATGAAGGCGAGCGCAATGGGCCAGGCAACCAGCCCCGAGAGAGCATAGTTGACGGCGGTCGCGAGGCCGAAGGCGCCGACCGAGAACAGCGAGGAGCCGATGGCGTTCAAGATCGGCATGCCGCTGCCGAGCATGATGCCAGGCACGATCAGGAAGCCGCCGCCGATGCCGAAAAAGCCCGAGACCGCGCCGGTCAGGAAGCCGATGCCGGCAAGCCGAACGGCGATCTTGGGATTGATCCGCACCGACGGGTCGCCCTCCGAGCGGCGCGGCCGCAGCATGGCGACGCCGACCGCCACCATCACCAGCGCGAACAGAACGAGCAGCCGCTCGCCTTCGACCGCCTTACCGAGGCTCGAACCCGCAATGGCGCCGAGCACGCCGGCGCTGGCGAACACCGCTGCACAGGGCCATTTCACATTCCCGACCCGCGCATGCTGGATCAGATTGGCAAAGGCGTTGAGGGCGACCGCCAGCGCGCTGGTGCCGATCGCGAGATGCGGATCGCCCACGCCGACAACATAGAGAAGCAGCGGCACGGCCAGGATCGAGCCGCCGCCGCCGAGCAGCCCCAGCAGAAAGCCGACCAGCACGCCGGAGCCGGCCGCGAGCAGATCGGTCTGGATCATGGGCCGGGCGACTCAACCGTTCCGACGCGCCGCACCTTCGTCGTCGAGATATTGCTCATCAAGCCGGCCTGCATGGTCGGTTGAGCCAAATCAATGAGGCTTGGCTCAACCGGTCATGCTGGGTTGCGCCGGCGCCCGTTCAATGAAACGCGACACCCGCCTTGGCGCCAAGCTTCTTGAAGATCATGGCGGCGGGACAGAAACCGGTGAAGGCGGCCTGCAGCATGTTGGCGCCGACAAAGGCGGTGAGCCACAACCAGGCCGGGTGATGGAGCTGACTGAGCGCGAGGCTCGCCAGGATGAGCGTGCCCGCGAAAGCCATGACGAGACGATCGATCGACATGATGCTGTCCTTTCCCTTAAGCGAGGCCGACCAAAGCGACGGCCGGCAATCAGCGGCCCTTCCTGCCCTTGCGCCGCGACGGGCTGCAGTAGAGCCGATGCAGCGTTTCGATGACTGCACGCGGCGCGTCGTCCGCAAGCGCGTAATAGATCGACTGCGCCTCGCGCCGGGTGCGCACCAATCCATGGCTGCGCAGCCTTGCCAGATGCTGGCTGAGGGCGGATTGACGCAGACCCACCAGCCGCTCGAGCTCGCCGGCGGGCTTTTCGCCACCGAGCAGGTGGCACAGGATCATCAGCCGGCGCTGATTGCTCATCGCCTTGAGCAGCTGGGCGGCCTTGGCCGCCTGGGGTTCGAGCTCTCTTACATTCACACTTGCTATTTAGCATATGCTAATATATTTGCAAGAGATATCCGACGACACCGAGGCCGCATCCCGTGAGACCCGCGATTTTCCTCAGTTTGATGGCCTGCGCCGCCCTTGCGATACCTGCCCTGGGCGGCTCCGTCCGCGCGGCCGAGTACACCGTGGTCCCCGTCATGGTGGACGATCGCAAGGCCGTTTTCGGCACGGTCGAGAGCCTGCATGAGACGCAGGCTCGCGCGCGCATCGCGGGCACGCTGGTCGAGCTTTCCGTTGCGGAAGGCGATCGCGTCTCGGCCGGGCAGCGGATCGCCTATGTCGAGGATCCGAAGCTGGTGCTCCAGCTGGCCGAGATCGAGGCGAAGCTCAAGTCGCTGCAGGCCCAGCGCGCCCAGGCGCAGATCGACTTCGATCGGATATCCCAGCTCCGCAAGGCGGGCACCGCCTCGCAGGCCCAGCTCGACCAGGCGCGCACCAATCTCGACGTGGTGGTAGGCCAGATGGCAGCAATGGAGGCCTCGCGCCAGCTCGTGCGCGAGCAGCAGGCCGAAGGCGCCGTGCTGGCGCCGGTCGACGGGCGCATCCTCAAGGTGAAGATGATCGAAGGCACGGTGGCGATGCCGGGCGAAGCCATCGCAACCCTCGCCGAGCAGACCTATGTGCTGCGGATCTATCTGCCCGAGCGCCACGCGCGGTTCATCAAGGCCGGCGACCTCGTCCAGGTGGGCGCCCGCGGGTTGAGCTCGACGCCGGAAGAGTTGCGCGATGGCCATGTCCGGCTCGTCTATCCGGAGCTCGATCACGGCCGCGTCGTGGCCGACGTCGAGGTTTCCGGGCTCGGCGACTTCTTCGTGGGCGAACGAACGCGCGTCTACGTCGCGACCGGCCGGCGCGAAACCTTCATCGTGCCCCCGGGTTTCGTGTCGCGGCGTTTCGGCGTCTATTACGTCAATCTGAGGGATGGCGGCGAAGTGGTCGTCCAGGTCGGCGAGCAGACCCCTCAAGGCGTCGAGGTGCTTTCGGGCATCCGTCCCGGCGACGTGCTGGTTTCGCCATGAGGCTTGGCATCTCGGGTCACATCACCCAGGCGTTCATCGCCTCACCGCTGACCCCTCTCCTTCTGCTCGCCGCCTTTCTCATGGGAACGGTCGCCCTCTTGGCGCTGCCGCGCGAGGAGGAGCCGCAGATCAGCGTCCCCATGGTCGACATCATGGTCCAGGCCAACGGGCTCAAGGCCGCCGATGCGACCGAGCTCGTCACCAAGCCGCTCGAGGATATCGTCAAAGGGATCGACGGGGTCGAGCATACCTACTCCCAGACCCTGGACGACCGCGTGGTGGTCACTGCACGCTTTTTCGTCGGCACGGACGAGGACACCGCGGTCCTGCGCGTGTTCGACAATATCCGGGCCAATCTGAACCGCATCCCGATCGGAATCCCGGAGCCCCTCATCGTCGGCCGAGGCATCGACGACGTCGCCATCGTCGTGCTGACGCTGACGCCCGCGCCGAACGCCGCCGCCCGCTGGGACGACAACGGGCTCTACAAGATCGCAAGCGAACTGCAGCACGAGCTCGTCAAGGTCGAGAATGTCGGACGCACCTACATCGTCGGCGGCCGGCCGGATCAGATCCGGATCGAGCCCGACCCGGAGCGGCTCTCGCTCTACGGCGTCACGCTCAATCAACTGGTCGAGAAGATCTCCAACGCTAACCGCTCGTTCGAGACGACATCGCTGCGCGAGCTCGACCGCACGCTGCCCGTCGTCGCCGGCCAAACGCTCCAGGGCGTGGCGGACATCGGCAATCTCCTGCTGACCACGTCCGACGGGCGCCCCGTCTATGTGAAGGACGTGGCCGACATCGTCGTCGGCGCCAAGCCCGAGGAACATCAGGCTTGGCATATCACCAAGGCCGCCGACGGCGGCATGCTGTCGCGGCCGGCCGTCAGCCTCGCCTTCGCCAAGCGCAAGGGGGCGAACGCCGTGGTGGTGGCCGATCAATTGCTGTCGCGGCTCAAGCTCGTCGAGGGCCGTCTGGTGCCGAGCGACGTGGAGGTGGCCGTCACTCGGAACTACGGGCAGACGGCGCAGGACAAGGCTAACGAGCTTCTGTTCCATCTTCTGCTCGCGACCTTGACCATCGTGGCCCTTATCGCCGCTTTCATCGGCTGGCGCGAGGGCCTCGTGGTGCTGATCATCGTGCCCGCGACGATCCTCCTGACCTTCTTCGCCTCCTGGCTGCTCGGCTACACGATCAATCGCGTCAGCCTCTTCGCCCTCATCTTCTCGATCGGCATCCTGGTGGACGACGCCATCGTCGTGGTCGAGAACATCGTGCGCCACTGGCGTCTCGAGTCCCATGCGGACCGGGTACAGGTGGCGATCCGCGCCGTTGCCGAGGTCGGCAACCCGACCATCATCGCCACCCTTACTATCATCGCTGCACTTCTGCCGATGATGTTCGTCTCCGGGCTGATGGGCCCCTACATGAGCCCCATCCCGGCGAACGCGTCGGCCGCGATGCTGTTCTCCTTCTTCGTCGCCGTGATCGTCGCGCCCTGGCTTCTGGTCCGGCTGAGCCGGCGCGCGAAGATCGCCGAGGGCGAATCGGAGCACGAGATCGAATCCGGTCTGTCGGGATGGCTCGTCCGCCTCTATCGGCGCGTGGCCCCGCCCATCCTCAAGACGCGGCGACGGGCCGGCCTGTTCCTGGCGGCGGTCGGCGTCGCAACGGTCGCCGTCTGCGCGCTGTTTTACACGGAGAATGTGACGGCGAAGCTGCTGCCCTTCGACAACAAGTCGGAGATGCAGGTCATCGCGAACCTGCCGCAAGGCACCAGCCTCGAGGAGACGCAGCGCGTGTTGTCGGAGGCGGCGCGGCGCCTGCTGGCACTGCCGGAAGTCACCAGCCTCCAGCTCTATGCCGGCACATCGGCACCGTTCAATTTCAACGGCCTGGTCCGCCACTATTACCTGCGCGACCAGCCCCAGCAGGGCGATCTCCAGGTCAATCTGCTGCCCAAGAGCGAGCGCAGTCGCTCGAGCCACGAGATCGCGCTCGACGTCCGCCAGCGGCTGAAGGGCCTGCCGGCGCCGCCCCACAGCTCGATCCAGGTGGTGGAGGTGCCGCCCGGCCCGCCCGTGCTGGCCACCCTCCTGGCCGAGATCTACGGGCCCGACGCTCATGCCCGACGCGAGACCGCGCGCCAGGTGCGCAAGATCTTCGAGAGCGTCCCCTTCATCGTCGACGTGGACGACAGCTTCGGCGTCCCGACCGAACGGCTGCGCATCGCCATCGACCAGGACAGTCTCGAGTTCTATGGCGTCGAGCAGCAGGAAGTCTACGACTCGATCGCGGCACTGCTCGACGGCACCAGCGTCGGTTATTCGCACCGCGGCGAAGGCATTTATCCAATCGAGATCGCGATCCGCTTGCCGAAATCGGGCCTGCGTCTGAGCGAGCGCCTGCTTTCGACGCCGGTTCCCGCGCGCGACGGCACGGTCGAGTTGGGCGACCTGGTCAAGCTGACGCGCGAGAAGGCGTCCTATCCGATCTTCCGCCGGGACGGCCATTTCGCGGAGATGGTGACGGCCGATCTCGCCGGCGCCTTCGAAGCCCCGATCTACGGCATGATCGCGGTCGATCGTGCGCTGGGACGACAGGACTGGGGCGAGGCCGGGCCGCCGACCGTGCGTTTCCACGGCCAGCCGACGGACGAATCGAGGACGACGCTGCTCTGGGACGGCGAATGGGAAATCACCTATGTGACCTTCCGGGATATGGGCATCGCCTTCGGCGTGGCGATCGTGGCCATCTATCTTCTGATCGTCGGCGAGTTCCGCAGCTTCCGCCTACCGCTCGTTATCATGACGCCGATCCCGCTCACGCTCATCGGCATCGTGCTCGGGCATTGGCTCTTCAACGCGCCCTTCACCGCGACCTCGATGATCGGCTTCATCTCGCTGGCCGGCATCATCGTGCGGAACTCGATCCTGCTGGTGGATTTCATCCGCCATGAGCAGGCGAAGGGCCTGCCGCTGCGCGTCTGCCTCATCAACGCCGGCGCCATCCGCTTCCGGCCGATCCTGCTGACAGCGCTGGCCGCCATGGTCGGCGCGGCCTTCATCCTGCTCGACCCGATCTTCCAGGGGCTCGCGATCTCGCTGCTGTTCGGGCTGGCTTCCTCGACGGCGCTGACGCTGCTCGTCATCCCGGCGATCTACGTGTTGCTGCGCGACGATCGCCGCCCTCTGGAAGAGGCGCGGTAAGGCGCTGTGTTCGCGCCTTTCTCGGACGCAAGCTTCGGAGGAACATGAGCGCGACGGTCAAGTCACGCCGAGCAGAGGATTGTCTTTTAGCAGCCGCTTTGGATCGGCAAGCGGGCGCGCTTCCAGCTTTCGATGCCGCCTGCGAGGACATAGGCACCGACGCAGCCCTTGGCGATCAGATGGGGTGCACACATCGCGGTTCGATTCCCGCCTTTGCAGTGGAAGACAAGCGTCTTGCCGCTGGCCAGTTCCTCGCCGAAATCGTACCGTTCCAGAGTGGAGAGCGGCACCAGGCGGGCACCCGGAATGCTTTCTCGGGCGTACTCGTCCGGCTCGCGGATGTCGATGAGCAAGACGCTGCCCTCATCGAGCCGCCGTTTGAGCGTCTGCGGATCAAGTGGCGGCAGGGTGGCGCTGTTCATTTCGTCTTCCTTCGGTTGGCACTCGGCGGCGGGCAGAAGATGCCGGCCAGCGTCTTGATCAGCGCGGCCGCGTCCGGGCTCTCGAGCCGGTAATAGATCGTCTGACCTTCCCGGCGCGTGCTCACCAGCCGGTCGGCGCGCAGCCTTGCCAGATGCTGCGACAGCGCCGATGGCCGCAGACCCACGAGGCCGCAGAGCTCGCCGACCGACTTTTCTCCGCCCCCCAGATGACACAGGATCATCAGGCGGCGTTCATTGGCGACAGCCCGCAGGAATCGCGCGGCGGTCGACGCCTTGGTTTCGAAGCTCTTGCGATCCAGGGTTTCGAGCCCGTACATGGCATTCCTTATTTCAGTTGACACTAAATTAGTAAATGCTCAAATATTCGTCAAGCCCCGCGGCACCGATCAGCGTGTGCGCTACAGGTGACATATGAGAGCGACGGTCCACGCCTTCTTCCACGAGCCGACCTTCACGGTTTCCTACCTCTTGTCCGACATGGCAACGAGGACGGCGGCCATCATCGACCCCGTGCTCGACTTCGATGCCAAATCGGGCCGCAGCTCCCGCCAGTCTGCGGACGTCATTCTCGCCGCCGCGGCCGAGCGCGGCTTGCAGATCGCCTGGATCCTCGAAACCCACGTCCATGCCGACCATCTCAGCGCGACCGCCTATCTCAAGGCGAAGACCGGCGCAAAAACCGGCATCGGCTCGGCGGTCGGCGAGGTGCAGCGCTTCTTCAAGCCGGTGTTCAATGCCACGGACCTGGCGCCGGACGGCAGCCAGTTCGACAAGCTGTTCGCCGACGGCGAGCGTTTTCGCATCGGCGATCTCGAGGTCGAGGTCATGCACACGCCCGGCCATACGCCCGCCTGTGTCACCTACCGCGTCGGTGACGCGGTCTTCGTCGGCGATACTCTCTTCATGCCCGATTACGGCACCGCGCGAACCGACTTTCCCGGCGGCAGCGCTCGCGAGCTCTATCGCTCGATCCGGCGGATCCTGTCGCTGCCGCCCGAGACGCGCATGTTTCTGTGCCATGACTACAAGGCACCGGGACGCGATCACTTTGCCTGGGAGACCACCGTGGGCGAGCAGCGGGCCAAGAACCTCCATGTCCATGAGGGCATCGCGGAGGAGGCCTTCGTCCAGATGCGCGAGGCGCGCGACCGCATGCTCGACATGCCCGCGCTGATCCTGCCTTCGATCCAGGTCAACATGCGGGCCGGTCAGTTTCCACCGCCGGATAGCAACGGCACGATCTATCTGAAGCTGCCCCTGGATCGGCTTTGATCGGCAGCGCCACGAGGCATTTTGCCCCTATGGCTCCCGCACAATGAAACGGCCGCCCGTCGGGAGGCGGGCGGCCGTTCATCACGCCCTTACGCGACGCCAGCAGCGGCGCGCGCTCGGTCGCTATCCCGCTATGACGCGACGCGATTCCTCTTCCGGAAAGACCGCGCGTTCACGTGGAAATGCCACGATGGCCGTCGTGCCAAAGCCGACTTCGCTGACAAGCTCGAGCCCGCCGCCATGGAGCTCGGTAAACTGTTTGGCCAGCGGCAAACCGAGACCGGCGCCGTCATAGCGGCGCGACAGCCGGCTATCGATCTGCCCAAAGACCTCGAAGGCTCGCGGTATATCCTCGGGCGCGATGCCGATGCCGCTGTCGGCAATCATGATCCTCAAACACCCATCTTCGTAGCGGACCGCTGCGCGCACTTCGCCACCCGCTGGCGTGAATTTGAGCGCGTTAGACAACAGGTTGAGCAAAATTTGGCGGACGCGCACGGGATCGGCGCAAAGCTTGGGCAGGCGCGGTGCAATTTCCAACATCAAACGCAGCTGGTTCTTCTCCGCTTGCGCGCGCATCGTGGACAGCGCTTTTTCGATCAACTCTGCGGGATCGACGAGCTCCTCGCGGAGCTCGACACGGCCGGCATCGCACCTCGACAAATTGAGAATATCATTGATGATATGCAGCAGATGGGCGCCGCTTTCCCGGATGTCGCTGAGATACTCCTCCTGTCGCTGCGTAAGCGTGCCGCCGATACCGCTCCCTAGCGCCTCGGAAAAGCCCATAATCGCGTTGAGCGGCGTCCTGAGTTCATGGCTCATGTTGGCCAGGAATTCGCTCTTCGCCCGATTTGCCGCCGCCGCGGCATGAAGCGCATCTCGCAAACTGCCTGCGGTTTTCTCCAGCTCTTCATTTGCCGCCGTCACTTTGCGGTGCGCCTCTTGAGCTGAAGCGCGCATTGAATCGGCCCGACGGAACGCCCACACCAGCCAGGTGACCAGGACTACGGCGATGACGACGGTGCCGAGAAGGAAGAAAATCAGATCTCTTTCAAATTCTTCCGCCCAGGATACCGAGTGCTGCTGATCCCGCCCTTGAAAGGCGCGAAGGACGGTTTGGTGGAGCGGAAGAAGAAACGCTTCGATTTGCGTCCGCAATGCCTGATAACCCGATCGGTCACCACGTTCGAGTCGGTTCAAGGCCGGCTCGATGCTCGTCAGCTTCGCGATTATGTCGGAGAACAGGACCTGGGCGCCGGAAACTTCGTTCAGCAACCTTCCTTCGCTGCCCTGCTGCGCAACGGACAGGCGGCTCCAGAATACTTCGAACCGCGTCAGGACGTCGTTGTGGGTGATGGCACCATCACCGAGCCCGTAGCGATCGAGCGCCATTAACAGGCGATTGGCCTCGAGCTCCGCCTGCCACGCCATCCAGTCCACGGTGCTTCGCTCCAGTTCCTTCTTCGTCCTGAACTGAAGAATCTCCCAGGCCGTGTAGGTTGCGCCGCTCGTGAACGCCACTACCAATAGCAACAGCGGCACCGAGCGGAGCAGCGCGGCGCGGCCAAAGGCGAAGCGAAGGGTCATTTGACAATGATGCGCGATAGTTGCCAGATCATCTTGTCGGCGGTCAGTTTCCGATCGAGTTCCGGGTGGTCATCGATTGGATAAATCAGCCATAGCGGGCCTTTGTCCCGGATCGGCATGTCAGAGCCATTCTGTTTCACGGCGATCAGCACGTCGTACGATGTTGCGTCGGACAGCGGGATTTCGACGCTGTAGTCATTGAGCGCGACCATCAAGGCAACCGTGCCCTGTGCATCGACCGCGCGCAGCAAGTCGCGGAAGAGAACACCTTCGAAATCCTGCACCCCGTCGGTCCAATAGGTATGGGTCTTCAGATGGCGCAAGCCCAGGCTTTCGAGGCCCGCACGGTCGAACTGCATCGGGCCGTCGGACGCCCCGATTTGACCGCTGACAGTCAGAAGGATCGGCCCCCGGGCGGCAGGCAGATCGTCGGCGACTGCAATGCGGGGTGGCCCGATCAGCGATCCCACGAGCAGAAGCAATATCGGAACAAGGCGAAGGGCCCCGCTACCGCTGAATAACCGCGCCATGAACCTCTCCAAAAAGAAGGCTTCTGCCGACGTTTTCATTGCGCCCGCGGCGCCTCTGCACGCAGAAGACGTCGAGGGTCTCCTCTGCCAGCGTCTTGAGCTTGAGAACAAGGCTTTCAATCAAGGTTCGGTCTGGAGGATGCCGAGGATCTATTGCGGCGAGCTCATCGACGATGTGCTGGTAGGCAGCAATGATGGGTGTCAGATCGATGCTTTCATCCAAGGAGCTGATGGTGTTTAACGGCCGCATGATTCGGTAGATTGCCTCGATGCTCCGATCGAGCTGCTCGGCCAGCTCTTTCTGCTTTTGCCCGACCATGCGGATCGAGCCATCGATGCGCGTCGGATGAGGCACAACAATGCCCATGGTTACTGCGCGCTCCCGCGTTGTTTGTTAAGGAACCCTCCCCGCGAGCGGCGCGGGCAAAGCCCGCGCCGTCGCCACTTGGGATGCAACATCAGGCAGCCCTGATGTTGCTGAGGAACTTATCGACCTGACTGCGCAACCCTTCCGCATCTTTCGCCAGCTGCGTCGCCGTGCTCAGCACCTGACCCGCCGCAGCACCGGTCTCCGAGGCGGCTCGGGTGACGCCGGTAATGTTGGAGGATACCTCACCGGTGCCGGCCGCCGCCTGCTGGACGTTGCGGGCGATCTCCTGCGTGGCGGCGCTCTGCTCCTCGACGGCCGTAGCGATCATGGTCGAGATCGCTCCGATCTCCCGGATGATGCCGCCAATGCCTTGGATGGCCGACACCGATTGACCGGTGGCGGACTGGATTTCGCCGACCTTGGAGCCGATCTCCTCGGTGGCACGAGCGGTCTGATTGGCGAGATTTTTCACCTCCGCGGCGACGACGGCGAAACCCTTGCCAGCCTCGCCGGCACGCGCCGCCTCGATCGTCGCGTTGAGTGCCAGCAGATTGGTCTGGCTCGCAATCTCGCTGATGAGCTTGACCACGTCGCCGATCTTCTGCGCGCTCTCGGCAAGCCCTTCGACCGACCGGTTGGTGCGCTGCGCCTCTTCGATCGCCTTGTTGGAGATGTTGGTCGACTGCTGCACCTGACGGCCGATCTCTCCGATCGAGGAGCTCAACTCTTCCGCGGCGGAGGCCACCGTCTGGACATTGGTCGAGGCCTGATCGGATGCCGCCGCGACGGCAGTCGCCTGGCGGGACGTTTCCTCGGCGGTTGCCGACATCGATTCCGCCGTGGCCCGCATCTGGCTTGCAGCACCGGCCAACCCTTGCAGCGCGGCCGTGACCTGACGATCGAACTCGGCGATGTAACCCTCGATGGCCTTCTGCCGCGCTTCCTTGCGCGTCTGTTCGGCCCGCTGCTCCGCCTCGAGCCGCTCGGCATCCATGCCCGCGGTCTTGAAGACGCCGACGGCCCGCGCCATGTCGCCGATCTCGTCCCGGCGCGCCATGGCCGGCACCTCGGTCGACCAGCCCTTGTCGACGAGCCGCTTCATCGCATTCGTCAACGCCATGATCGGGCGCGCTGCCAGATTGCCGGTCAGCAGCCCCAACACCAGCGTCGCGATGCCCGCCACGACGATGGCAATGACGGTGATCCGGACGCTGTTGTTGATCGCCGCAAACGCTTCGTCGAGCGGCGCGCGCACGAGCACGGACCATCCCATGCCCGGGAAGCCCAGGGCGCCCGTGCTGTGAGCGTAGCCGGCCGCCTGCATGATTTGCTTGCGCGCATGCATCGAGATCATCGCGCCGTCGCTGCCATTGACGGCCGCAATCGCAGCCTCGACGCCCTTTTCGACCAGATTGAACTTGCCGATGACGTCCGGATTGCGCTTGTACTGCGTAAGATTCTGACCCTTTGGATCGTAATCGACGATGACGCGCCCTTGCGGGTCGAGCACCGTGATGTCGCTGTTCGGCATGCCCCCGGCGCTCAACCGCCCGTACATGCTGGCAGCGATCTGTTCCACCAGGCCGAAGTCGGCGAAGTTGACCCACACACCGATGATGGAGCCATTCGTGTCCTTGACCGGGGCTGCGAAGGTAATGACATAGCCGTCATCGCCATAGATGTCGGCCACCAGCTTGACCGGCGCGGGTTGCTCCACCACGGTGCCCGTCAAGCCGTCCTTGCCCTGCAGAAATTCTCCCGCTATCGCTTTCTTGAACCAGGTGGCATCGGCGAAGGATTTCCCGTAGAGCGGCTCCGTCGATAACGCCCGGCCAACGGCATCCTTGCTGTTGACCGCCAGGACCGACCCGTCGGTCCCCACAAGCATCATCAACCGGTAGAGGCCGTAATTGGCCATGTAGGCATCCATGGCGGCCACGAGCGGATTGGTCGGCGAGGGACTGCGCCAGTGGGCGGGATCCCGGGCGGCGATATTGAGGCCGAAGGCCTGAACGTCGCCGTAGCGCTCGTACAGATTGCGATCGATGGTTTCGATGACGGACTGCGCCTGGTTACCCAGGGTCCCCGCAAACACGGCCTCGAAGTCGCCTTTGGCCTTCATGAACATGCCGAATACGCCGAGCGCCGGCACCAAGCCGAATACCAGGAGCAGCAGCGTGATCTTGGTCCGGATCCTCAGGCTGCCGAGGCGGGCAACCAGGCGGCGGCCGCGCGAGAAGTCCCGAGCGGGCCCGGACTGGGCTGGCGAGGTATCGCTGTCTAAGGCGAGCACCGTCATTTGTCTGATCTCCACATTTGTTGTGTGATTACCCGAGCAATTGGTCACAAGACGCAATCCAGAACTGCGCCACCCTAAGAGGTTGGGAATTAATGCCTGATAAAAAAACACTTGCAAATCAAAGGCTTGATAATTATCAAGTAAATCAGATAAGCCGCTGAAAGGCGCTGATTTTTCGGCAAATTCGCGTCGATATCAAAAGATCTGATATACACAGACCTGATGGGTAAATCGCTTCGATCGGACGGTTGTCGGATGCCCCGTGAGCAGGCGAGGCGTGCTCCGGGCGCGCTCTTACTTCGATTGCGCCAGGGGCGCACGGAATCGACCGGCCATTGCACAATTTTTTACGTCCGCATGCCCCAATCTGGGGGCATGGCGGGCAAAAGGCATAGTCGGGGAGGTTCGAAGGTTCTGCTGTTTCCCGGAGGTCGAGCGAGAGCCGACCGCCGGAAGCGCGCTGTGCGCTCAGGTGAAGTGGCTCCTGTCGATCTGGCCCGGGCGTCACAGGCCGCCACCCGGTAGAAGATGCGCTCTCAGCCCGTCCCGCTCGGCGGTCTGGCCGCTCCCGGTGAATGCGTGACGGGAATCGTGCTGCGCTGCGCGCAGTCGATCAGTCGTTTCGCCTTTTGGCAGCTGTCGGAGGCCACCGGCGGCGACGGTGGATATCCGAGCCGCATTTATTCCGACGGCATCGAGCAGATCTTCGGCGTGCCTGCCGCCGAAATGACGGCGGGCGCCGACGACTATGTCGCCCGCTTCGTCCATCCGGACGATCGCGCTCCGGCGCTCGAGGCATTCCGACGCTTCCTTCGGCGCGATGATCCGCACTATTCGATCGAGTACCGCATCCGGCACGCTTCTGGCGAGTGGCGCACGGTCCGCGAGGCGGGCGAGTGGAAGCTCTCGGCCGAAGGCCTGCCCGTCGCAGCTGCCGGCGTCCTTCAGGACGTAACCGATCGCAGCGCCATCGAAACCCAGCTCCGACAGAGCGAGGCTCTTCTCGCCTCAGCGCAGCGTCTGGCCTCCATCGGCACCTGGCGCGGAACCGCAGATCCGGCCGATCCTCATGGCGGCATTGGCAACTACCACTACTCTCAAGCCGCGGCCGCATTGCATGGCGTGACGCCGGCGGAATTGGACACCCCGCTCGAAAATTACGTCGCGCGTTTCGTTCATCCCGACGATCAGCAGCGGTATCTGACCGAACTGCGTCCATTCATCGGTGGCAAGCGCCGAACCTTCGCGATTCAGTTTCGCGTCCGGCAGGCCCCCGGCGCGTGGCGCACGCTCTACGAGATCGCGGAATGGGAATTCGATGCCGGCGGCCGACCGATCGGCGCCACCGCCGTGATGCAGGACATCACCGACCATGCCGATGCCGCAACCGAGCTCAAGCAGCGATCGACGTTGCTGCTGCGGGCCCAGGAGATCGCCAAGCTCGGCTATTGGCAGTTCAAAATCGATCCGGCCGGTCGCACTTGGCCCGCCACGATCAAGTTCTCCGAATCGGCCGCGCTGCTGCACGGCGTTCCCGCGAGCGAGCTCAGCATTCCGGCCGCCAACTATGTCGCGCGGTTCGTGCATCCCGACGACCAGATGCGCACGCTGGCCGTCTTCGACGACTTCTGGAGCGGCAAGCTGCGAGATTATGCCGTCTCCTTCCGGCTGCGACGTCCCGACGGCACGTGGCTGCATGTGCATGAGCGCGCAGAATGGGACTTCGACGTCGCAGGCCGGCCCGCAGGCGCCATCGGCGTCATTCAGGACGTCACCGGACGGGTCGAAAGCGAGATCGCCCTGCATCAGAGCGAGAGCCTGTTGGCACGAGCGCAGGACATCGCCAAGCTTGGCTATTGGCGATGGCGACCGGCACCCGACAGCAAGGACTGGTACGACAGCGATATCTACTATTCCGACACGATGGCGAAGATCTTCGGCATCGCCGTAGCGGAGCTGTTCGTGCCGGATCGCCAATTCGCCTCGCGCTTCGTCCATCCGGACGATCGAGCGCGAATCCAGGATGTCTACGATCGCTTCTTCATCGACGGCGAGCCTCGCTACGAAGAAGAATACCGCATTCGTCACTCGAGCGGTGAATGGCGCTGGATCCACGAGATCGCCGAATGGGATATCGGGCCAGACGGCAACCGGATCGGCGCGACCGGCGTCCTGCAAGACATTACGACACGAATTGAGACGGAACAGGCGCTGCGTCACAGCGAGGCCCTGCTCACGCGCGCCCAGCGCACGGCGCGGATGGGTCACTGGGAATGGCGCCCCGGTTCGAGCGGCACGGCCGGATGGAACGGCGCCGCCCACTATTCGCCGACCGCGGCCGAACTCTTCGGCGTCGCGCCGGACGAGCTGGAGTTGCCGAGCGAGGAATTCGTCCGACGTTATCTGCATCCAGAAGATGTCAGTCGCGGCCTCCACATTTACAATCGATTCGTCGAGGGTCAGTTGACCCGTTACGAGATCGATTACCGCATCCGCCATGCGGATGGCCGCTGGCGCTGGATCCACGAAATCGCCCAGTGGGATTACGATGAGAACGGCGCGCCGATCGGAGCTGCCGGCGTGCTCCAGGACATGACGGAGCGTGTGAACGCCGAGACCGCGCTCAAGAACAGCGAGGCCTCGCTCAAGCGCGCTCAGCAGATCGCCAAGCTCGCGCATTGGCACTGGTTTGCCGATCCGCCTCGGACGCGATGGACCGATGGTGCCGCGACCTATTCGGCCGAGGCGGCCGAGATCTTCGGCGTTCCGGTGGAGGAATTGCGGGTGCCCATGCCGGTCTATGTGCAGCGGTATGTGCACCCCGACGACCGCGAGGCGGTCTTGAATACCTTCGACGACTTTCTCGAGGCGAGAGCCACAACCTTCGCCATCGAATATCGGATCCAGCATTCCTCCGGCGAATGGCGGAACATCAGCGAGCGTGGCGAATGGGATCGAGCGCCGGACGGGCGCCTGCTCGGCGCCACCGGCACGCTCCAGGACGTGACGGAACTGCGCGAGGCTGAGCGCGCCCTCAAGGAAAGTGCCGCGCAACTCAAGCTCATCACCGACAACCTGCCCGTCTCGATCGGCTACATGGACCGTGACGAGCGCATACGCTTCGTCAACGCTACGGCGGAGCGCTGGTACGGCATTCCGGCCCAAGAGCTCGTCGGCATGACATTACGAGAAGCGATGGGCGAAGAGACTTACAGCCATATGCTGCCCCACATTCAGGCGGCATTATCGGGGTCGACCGCCAAGCTGCAGACGCGCCGCCAGTACCGGGTGGGGCCGCCGCGCGACATCGAGATGCTCTACATTCCGCACGTCACCGCCGATCGCAAGGTCTTGGGCTTCTTCGGCATGGTGTTCGACCTCACCGAGCGGCTCGCGATGGAAGCCCAGCTTCGTCAGGCCCAGAAGATGGAAGCGGTCGGCCAGCTCACCGGCGGCATTGCGCACGACTTCAACAATCTGCTCGGCGTCATCGTCGGCAACCTCGATCTGCTGGCGACGCAGATGACGGCCGAGGCCAAGGGGCGCGAGCTGGTTATGACCGCACTCGATGCGGCCGAGAGCGGCGCTTCGTTGATCCGCCGGTTGCTCGCTTTCTCACGCCGCCAGATGCTGATGCCCACGCTCACCGATCTCAAGGATCTGATCGGCGGCATGATGGTTCTGCTGCGCCGCTCTCTAAGCGAGTCCATCGACATCGAGACCCGAATACCCGCTGGCCTCTGGCCCATTCTCGTCGATGCCGGACAACTCGAGAGCGCCATTCTAAACTTGGCGATCAACGCTCGCGACGCCATGCCGAAAGGCGGCTGCCTCACCATTGCGCTCGCGAACGAGACCGTCGACGATGACGCGTTGCCGGACGATGACGACGCGCTGCCCGGAGATTATGTGCGGCTGGTGGTGCACGACACGGGTTCCGGCATTCCGCCCGATATTCTATCGCGCGTGTTCGAGCCCTTCTTTACGACCAAGCCGGTCGGCCAGGGCACCGGGCTCGGCCTCAGCATGGTCTACGGCTTCGTCAAGCAGTCGGGCGGCTTCCTGCACCTCGACAGCAAGGTCGGCGAAGGGACCGAGATCAGCCTCTATTTGCCGCGCGCCGCGACGTACCCGACGGAAGCGACCGACGACGCGAAGCCCCACCGCACCCTGCGCGGCAACGGCGAGGTCGTGCTGGTCGTCGAGGACCGCACCGAAATGCGGGCCTATTCGGCGGAGGCGTTGCGCACGCTCAATTACGAGCCGGTCGAGGTTGCCGACGGCAAGAAGGCCCTGGAGGTTCTGGCGGCGCGCAAGGACGTCGCGGTGCTCTTCAGCGATGTGGTCTTGCCCGGCGGCATGAGCGGCTTCGATCTGGCCCGCATCGCCCGCGCACAGCGCCCGAGCCTTCCTGTGCTTCTCACCTCCGGCTACAGCGAGCGTGTCTCGGGTCCGCGACCGGACGATGTCGAGCCGCTGCTCGAAAAGCCGTTCCGTGTCGCTGAGTTGGGTCGTCGATTGGCCACGCTGCTGGGGCGCGCACTGGCATAGCCGCCGGCCTCGAATGTGCTGCTTCGGCGGATTTTCGCGATTTCGCATTGACAAATCGGCCGCGCGAAGCCATATCTCGGGCTGCAATCGAGTTCTGGCGTGCCTTGCCTGCCTTGCCCTCACGGCGAAAGCTGCCAAGGGCCCTCCTTCAAGGGGCTGCGCATCCAAGTCATTTCCTAGATCCAGGTTGTGAGTACTTAAGGCCGCGCGACGGTCGCGCGGCTAGTGACGATGCGCGCATGCGCTAGAGGAGACTAAGAGACTATGGCTATCGGAACCGTGAAGTGGTTCAACCCGACGAAGGGCTTCGGCTTCATCTGCCCGAGCGACGGCTCGAAGGACGTGTTCGTCCACATCACCGCCGTGCAGCGGGCAGGCCTTGACGGGCTCGCCGAGGGACAGAAGGTCAGCTACGACCTCGTCACCGAGCGCGGCAAGACCGCGGCGGCGAATTTGAAGCTCGCCTGATTCCCGTCGGGGCCCGAGCGCCCCGATCGCGGACGACGAAAGCGGAAGCGGCGGCCGGCAGCGGCCGCCGCTTTCATTTTTTGGGCCGGCGGAGGCGCGAACTTCGCGCTCAAGCCACGGGCGGGCCCTTGATCTCGACCGTGTTGCCTTCGGGATCGGTCAGATAAATCGAGGGTCCCTCGCCTTCGGCGCCGTACCGGCTGGCCGGCTCGCCGGCGGCGACACCGTGGCGCGACAGATGCGCCCGGATGGCCTGCGCATCGAAGGGCTCGATCGACAGGCACAGATGATCCATGTTCCGTCCCTCGGCTCCCGGCGGCGCGCCGCCCGCGCGGCCGAGCGCGCCTGCCACATCGATCAGATCGATCAGCGAGCGGCCGGCACGCAGCTGCGTCAATCCGAGCTCGGCCTGCACCCGTTCCACCTGACAGCCAAGCACGCCGCAATAGAAGCGCCGAAGCCGCTCGACGTCACGGGCCCGGATCACGACGTGATCGAGGCCAACGAGACGGAAAGGTGGCACATCCTTGACAGTGGACATGGTTTGACATCCTGTCGACCCTGCGGCTGGCCGTCAACCGGAGCCACGCCGCATCGCTTGCCTCCAGCTTCCATCGTCGATTCATCCATGCGAAAGCCGCGATCCCCGGTCCACCGCTCTTCCTCCGCTCACGCCGAGCGACCGGAGCAGGGACGGTCCCGGCGAGCCTTTCGGCCTGCGCGCACGCGGCCCTCGCCGGCAGGGCGCGTTTCCGCTGCGGCCGCGATCGCGCGCGATCTGCTCGTGCGCGTGCTTTATCGCGACGAAGCCGTGATCGTGATCGACAAACCCGCCGGCCTGCCCGTCCATGCTGGCCCGGGTGGCGATCCCTCGCTCGAAGACGGGCTCGACGCGCTCAAGTTCGGCCGCAGGGAGCGCCCCGCCCTCGCCCATCGCCTCGATCGCGATACCAGCGGCTGTCTCGCGCTGGCGCGCCGTCGCCGCGCGCTCCGGCGATTGGGCGAGCTGTTCGCTGCGGGCCAGGTGGACAAGACCTACTGGGCAGTGGTGGTCGGCACGCCGCCGGCCGAGGCCGGGCGCATCGAATTGGCGCTGCGCAAGCAAGTCCGCAAGGAGGGCTGGCGCATGGTGCCGGACGCCGCGGGCCAGCCGGCGATCACGGATTGGCGGCTCTTGGGCCGCGGTCGCGGCATCTCATGGCTCGAGCTCAAGCCGCGGACCGGGCGCACCCATCAGGTGCGCGCCCACTGCGCGGCTTTGGGCTGCCCGGTGCTGGGCGATCGGATCTATGGCGCGACGGCTGCGGGCCTTGCAGCCGGCACGCCGCTGCATCTCCATGCCCGCGCCATCCGCCTGCCCTATGCCGAAGGCGGCGCGCCGGTCGCCGCCGAAGCGCCGGTCCCGGCGCATATGCTGAAGGCGCTGCGGTCCTGCGGATTCGCCGGCGACTGAGCGCCATTTTACCAAAAGAGAAGGGCCCCGGCCGGCTTCGCCCGCGATCTCGAGAATTGCGGCCGAAGCCCGCAGCCGGGGCCTCGGAGTGAAGAGAGACAGGAGAGACTTCAGACTTCACCCTTGCTCATCTGATCGGCGATGTAATCCGCCTGCCGGATCGCCAGCGAGACGATCGTCAAAGTCGGATTCTCGGCCCCGCCGGTGGTGAACTGGCTGCCGTCGGAGACGAACAGGTTCTTCACGTCGTGCGTCTGTCCCCACTTGTTGACGACGCCATCGCGCGGGTTTTCGCTCATGCGATTGGTGCCGAGATTGTGGGTCGACGGATAGGGCGGCGTGTGGAAGGTCCGCAAAGCGCCGACCGCCTCGTAGAGCGCCGATCCCTGCTTGTAGGCATGCTCGCGCATCGCCCTGTCGTTGGCATGATCATCGAAATGCACGTTCGCGACCGGCATGCCGAACTGATCCTTCGCTTCCGGATCAAGCGCGACTCTGTTGGTCTCCTGCGGCATGTCCTCGCCGACGATCCACAGGCCCGCCATGTGGTCGTACTTGTCGAGCGCCGAGGAGAAGTGGCGGCCCCAGGCGCCCGGCTCGAGGAAGGCGGCCATGAAAGGCAGCCCCAGCGACAGGGTCTCGAGCTCGTAACCGCCGACGAACCCGCGGCTCGGATCGTTATGCGCCTCGTCCTGCACGATCCCCGCCATGGTGGTGCCGCGGTACATATGCACCGGCTTGTCGAAGATGGCATAGACCGAGCCCGTGGTGTGCCGCATGTAGTTGCGGCCGACCTGGCCCGACGAGTTGGCGAGACCGTTCGGGAACATGCTGGAGGTCGAGTTCAGCAGCAAACGCGGCGATTCGATCGAGTTGCCCGCGACGCAGACGATGCGAGCCTTTTGGCGGTACTGGTTGCCATTCGGATCCGCATAGACCACGCCGGTCACCAGCCCCTTGTCGTCATGCTCGATCCGCAGGACCTGGCTGTTCGGCCGCACTTCGAGTTTGCCGGTCGCCTCGCCCTTGGGGATCATGGCGTAGAGCGTCGACCACTTGGCGCCCGACTTGCAGCCCTGGAAGCAGAAGCCGATCTGCTGGCAGGAACCGCGGCCATCGCGCGGCTGGCTGTTGATCGCCATGCGGCCCGTATGAACCGTCTTGTAGCCGAGCTTCTTGGCGCCGGCCTCCAGCACCTTGAAGTTGTTGTTGCCGGGCAGGCCGGGGATGTCGTTGGTCCGCGTCACGCCCATCTTGTCCTCGGCCTTGGCGTAATAGGGCTCGAGCTCCGCGAGCGTGATCGGCCAATCGAGCAGGTTGGCGCCGGGGATGTCGCCATAGGTGGTCTTGATCTTGAACTCGTGCTCCTGGAAGCGCAGCGACGCGCCCGCCCAGTGCACGGTCGAGCCGCCGACCGACTTGACGATCCAGGCCGGTAGGTTGGGGAAGTCGTGATGGACCCGCCAGGTGCCGGAAGTGGTGCGCAAATCCTTCCAGGCGAGCTGCCCGAAGCTTTCCCACTCATCGTTGACGAAATCCTCGATCTCGTTACGAGCGCCCGCCTCGAGAATCACGGTATCGATTCCCTTGAGCGCCAGCTCGGTGCCGAGCGTTCCGCCGCCCGCGCCGGAGCCGATGATCACGACGACGCTGTCGTCATCGAGCTTGTATGGAGCACCCATGTCATTGCCCTCCCATCTCGTCGATCCGGCTCAGAGCCAGTCGAGGTCGTTGAAGCCGCGGTGGATATAGCCGCCCTTTTCCCAGGACGAGCCCTCGTATCCGAACAGCGGCCAGACCTCCTTGTTGTTGTAGAGGCCGGTGATCAGGCCCGAGCGGATCTTCTGGAAGAACTTGGTGCCCTCGATCTCGCGCAGCATGGCGACCCGATCCGCCTCTTCCGCCACCGCCACATAAGGCTTGTGGTGCTTGTCGCGCGACCGCAGATCGAGCCCCGAGACGCCCATCTCGATGAGGTTCTTGAGCTCGGCATCCTTCTGCGCCTGCTCGTCGTATCCCATGAGCGCCATGGCGTAATACTTGTCGGCCAACTGCTCGTGAGGATAGGTATCGCGAGCCACCTGGATCAGGGTGCGCATGGTCCCGGGCTTGAGCGCCTTGACCTCGAGCCCCCAGGCTTCCTTCGTGTGGATGATCGCGATGTTGGTGATCACGAAGGCAGCGGCGCTGCCTGCGACGATGAATTCTCGGCGCGAGACTTTCGCGCGCTTGTCAACCACCCGCATGGATTCCTCCCTCTCTTCTTGTCTTTTTCGGTGCGGCCGGCTTTGCCCCGGCCCGCGGACTTGTCAGCGATAACGCCCGTGCTTCTGCAACACCTCGATCTTGTAACCGTCAGGATCCTGGACGAAGAAGAACTTGGCCATCAGCGAGCCGTCGCGATGGAACTCCTTCACCGGGGCTGGGTTCAGACCGAGATCGACGAAACGGCGATGCTCGGCATCGATGTCGTCGACGACGACCGCGAGATGGCCATAACCGTCGCCGTGAGTGTAAGGCGCGGTCCGATCGTGATTGATCGTGAGCTCGATTTCGAAATCGGCTTCGGGGTTGCGCAGATAGACGAGCGTGAAGCTGTCGAACGGAAAGCGCTCGGCGATCTGCAGCCCGAAGGCCTTGCGATAGAAGTCGACCGAGCGCTTCTCGTCGAGCACCCGGATCATGGTGTGTATGGCCTTCGCCATTGCTCTCGGCACCTCTCTTCGTCGTACGGCGTTTCGTTCGCGATGCTACTTGGACACCGATTCCAGATACTTTATGACAAGGTGGCGCTTGGCCGGGTCGGCTTGGCGGTACATCATGTTGACCCCGGGGATGAACTTCCCGGCGTCGGTGATCCATTTGTCGATCGCATCCGGGGTCCAGACTAGGCCGTTTCTGCCGGCCGCCTTCAGCGCGTCCGAATAGGCAAATCCGGACAACGTCCCGGCCTTGCGGCCGACCACGCCGCGCAGATTGGGACCTTGGCGCGGCGGCGCATTTGCCTCGGTCGTATGGCAGGTGCCGCAGCTCTTGTGAAACTGCGCCTCAGCGGCCGCGAGATCGGTCGTGGCGGCGCCCGTCCCGCCGCCCCATAGCAGACTTGCCAGCGCCGTTCCGGCAAGCCCGATGCCACCGATGTGACGGACAATGCTCATCGTCTTCCTTCGTTCATATGGCAGCCGCGGCGACGCGCTGCCGCGCCCCGGAGGAAAACTACGAGAGCCTGCGCGGATCCTGGTGGTATCCCCTTACTACAGCGAGGATTATCGCGCGGTCGGCCGCGCGATTGTGCACTGCGGTGCGACCGCCGCGCGCCGTCAGGCGGCTGCCCTTCCGATCGGGCTCAACGCATGCTCGCCGGCCATTGCGGCCGGCTGTTTGACCTCGGCGAGATAGCGCAGGCAGGCGCAGCGCAGCAGCGAGGCGAAATTGCCGACCTCGCCATGCAGCTCCAGCACCTCGTCATGCAGGGTGGTCAGGAACTTGGCCAGGCTCGTGTCCTGGCTCTGCGCGATCTCCTCGAGGATGCTCCAGAACGCGGCCTCCAGGCGGATGCTGGTGGAATGGCCGCCGAGGCGCACCGAGCGGGTCTGATAGGCATAGCTAGCCGGCGACTGGCCGGCGAAGATACGGCACATGCTCTCCTCCCTCCGCCACACCGGTTTCTCCCCCGACTTTCGCTGCACCGCAAAAAGCACGGCCGCTCCCGAGGCTACCGGCACTCGTTCTTGAAAAGCGAATTTATGCCGCGAACGGGCCCCGCGTCCATGCTTGCGGGATCGGGGCCGAATATGCGCGGCAATCCTGCCGACCCGAAATGCGACCTGTGGCGGAACGAAAGCGCCTCAGTTGAGCGCGTTGTGGATGAGGTAGCCCGCGATGTCGGCCGGCTTCGGCTTGACGAGCTTGGGCTCCTCGCCCGCCAAAGACATCTTCACGATCATGTGGTTCTCGACGTTCTCGAGCTTGACCTTGAAGATGCCGAGCGCGCCGCGGATGCGGGGATAATATTTCGGGTCGATCATCTTTTCCTTCTGCCCGAGCTTCTCGAGCAGAGCCGCCTCCTCCACGCCTTCGACCGGCTCGCCTTTCACCAACATCCAATCGGTCTGCCCCGCATAGGCCTCCGCATTGAGCGCCTCGACGGCCTCCTTGGCGGCGTCTTCGGCAATGCCGACCTTGAAGAGGTTCTTGCCGAGCCCGACGTCGGATCCCCACTCGGAGAGCGTCTTGCTGCGGGTGACGAAGAGAGTGGACATGATGCTCGAGGAGAGAGTCTGCCGAAAGGAAAGGGTGAATGCGGCATCTTCGCATTGCGCCGGCCGCGACGGAACCCCCTGGCTGCCGGGGTGGCAGCGGGCGGAGCGGCTACTCGGCGCCCGAGACGGCGGGCCGGCGGTGCCGCCGGCGACCGAGGCCCTGCAGCCGTTCCATATAGAGATAGATCACCGGCGTGATGTAGAGCGTCAGGAGCTGCGACAGAAGCAGCCCGCCGACCACGGCGAGCCCCAGCGGCCGGCGCGACTCGAATCCCTGGCCGAAGCCGATGGCGATGGGCAGGGCTCCCGCGAGAGCGGCCATCGTCGTCATCATGATGGGGCGGAAGCGAACGAGACAGGCTTCCCGGATCGCCTCGAGCGGCGGTTTGCCGTGCTCCCGCCGCTGCACCACCGCGACGTCGATCATCATGATCGCGTTCTTCTTGACGATGCCGACCAGCATGACGATGCCGACGAAGGCATAGAGGCTGAGGCTCAAGTCGAAGAACATCAGCGTCACCATCGCCCCCACCGCAGCCGCCGGCAGGCCGGACAGGATCGTGAACGGATGGATGAAGCTCTCATAGAGAATGCCGAGCACGATGTAGACCACGAGCACCGCCATCACCAGCAGCAGCCCGAGGCCCTGAAGCGATGACTGGAAGGCCTGCGCCGTGCCCTGAAAACTGGTGGTGACCGTGGCCGGCAGGTTGACGCTGCGCTCCACCGATCGGACCCGCTCGATGGCGGTGCCGAGCGACACGCCGGGCTCGAGCCCGAAGGAAATGGTGACGGCGGGGAGCTGGCCCTGATGGTTCACGGTGAGCGCGCCCACACCTCGATGAGCCGTGGCCAGCGCCGTCAGTGGCACCAGCGCACCGTCGCTCGAGCGCAAATAGAGACGCGAGAGCGCGGCCGGGTCGCTCTGATATTGCGGCGCCACTTCCAGGATCACTTCGTACTGATCGGTCGAGGTATAGATTGTCGACACCTGCCGCTGGCCGAAGGCGGTCCATAGCGCCTCCTCGACCTGTTGTGCGCTGATGCCGAGCGCTGCCGCCTTGTCCCGGTCGATGTCGACGGAGAGCCGCGGCGCGTTGCGTTCCATGTCGCTGGTCACGTCCACGAACCCGGGCAGGCTCTTGATGCGATCCAGCATCTTAGTCGCGCTGTCGTAGAGCTGGTTCAGGTCGAGCGCCTGCAGGGTGTACTGGTAGGGCGCCTTGGACGCGCGTCCGCCGATCTGCAGCGGCGGCGGATTCTGCGGATAGACCCTGATGCCTGGAACCGTCGCCATCTTCTTGCGCAGGCTCTGAACGATCTGGTCGGCACTGAGGCTCCGCTGGTCGCGGGGCTTCAGCTTCAGGAACATCGTCCCGGAGTTCATCGTCACGCGGGGCCCGCCCGCGCCGACGCTCGACATGACCGATTCCACGTTCGGATCCGACGCTGCGATCTCCGCGATCTTCTGCTGCCGGCTCACCATCGCCGCGAAGGAAGTGTCGATCGGCCCCTCGGTCGTCACCATGATGCGCCCGGTGTCCTCGCTCGGCAGGAAATCCTTTGGCGCTGCCTGGAACAACCAGACCGTTCCGGCCATGGTCGCGAAAAAGATCGCCACCACGCTCAGGCGATGGCGCAGGCACCAATCGAGCGTCAGTGCGTAGAGCTTGCGTAACGGCTCGAACCAGAGCTGCGACAGGCGGGCCGTCCGGCCATGCGCGACTGCCCCATCGCCCCGGACGCGCTGGGCGCGCACGAACCGACTTGCCAGCATCGGCGTGAGCGTCAGCGATACCAGGCCCGACACCAGGATCGCCGCCACGATCGTCACCGCGAACTCGTGCAGCAGCCGGCCGACGATGCCGCCCATGAAGACGACGGGGATGAACACGGCCGCCAGCGACAGCGTCATGGAGAGAACCGTGAAGGCGATCTCGCGCGCACCGCGCATCGCCGCATCGCGGGGTCTCTCTCCGCGCTCGACATGCCGCAGAATGTTTTCGAGCACGACGATGGCGTCGTCCACGACGAAGCCGACCGAGAGCGTCAGCGCCATCAGCGTCAGATTGTTCAGGCTGTAGCCCAGCGCGTACATCGCCGCGAAGGTGCCAATGACCGATATAGGCAGCGCCAAGCTCGGCACGATCGTCGCCGAAGCGCTGCCGACGAAGAGGAAGATCACCAGCACCACCAGCGCCGCCGCGAGCACCAGGCTGAACTGGGCCTCGTCCACGGCGGCGCGGATCGACTCCGAACGGTCATAGAGCACGTCGAGCGAGATGGAGCCTGGCAGCGCCTCGCGAAAGGACGGCAGCAGCGCCTTGATACGATCCACCACCTCGATGGTGTTGGTGCCGGGCTGGCGCTGCACGGCAAGAACCACCGCCCGATTGCCGTCGAACCAGCTCGCGACCTTGTTGTTCTCGACGCTGTCCACGACATGGGCGAGCTGGTCGAGACGCACCGGCGCGCCGTTGCGGTAGGCCACGATCTGGCGCCGATAGGCGTCGGCCTCCGTCAGCTGCCCGCTCGCCTCCAGCGTCAGGGTCTGCCGTGGCCCCTCCAGCGTGCCGGTCGGCAACTGCACGTTGGCACTGGCGATCGCGCTCGTGAGCTCGTCGATGCCCACACCGCGTGCGGCGAGCGCATCAGGGTCGACCTGGACGCGCACGGCGTATTTCTGCGCGCCGAACACCAGCACCTGGGCCACGCCCTCCAGGGTCGAGATCCGCTGCGCCAAAGCCGTCTCGGCATATTCGTCCACGACATAGAGCGGCTGCGTGGCGGAGCTCAGGGCCAGATAGAAGATGGGAAAATCCGCCGGGTTGACTTTCCGGTAGGACGGCGGATTCGGCATTTCTGACGGCAGGCGTCGCTGCGCGGCCGCCAGTGCCGCCTGCACGTCCTGAGCCGCCGCGTCGATGTCGCGGTCGAGCGCGAACTGCAAGACGATCGTGGTCTGACCCTGCGCGCTGGTGGAGGTCATGGTGTCCAGCCCGGCGATGGTCGTGAACTGTCGCTCGAGCGGAGTGGCCACCGACGAGGCCATGGTTTCGGGGTTCGCGCCAGGCAGCGAGGCGCCGACCTGGATGGTGGGGAAATCGACGCTCGGCAGCTCCGCCACCGGCAGCGCGCGATAAGCGATCACCCCGAACAGCACGAACGACGCCATCAGCAGCGTCGTCATCACCGGGCGGCGGATGCAGAGCTCGGGGAGCGTCATGCTGCGCCGCCAACCTCATCCTTCCGCCTTCGCGAAGCGGCCCTTTGCCTGCGCGAAACCGGGGCTTCGCTCCGGCGAAGGCCGTTCGGCGGGGGAAGGAAGGTCGACGGGCTCAAGATGAAGCCGTGATAGCGCAAGATGTCCGCACGTCGAGCTTGCCGAAACGAGCGGGCCGACATTGTTGCGCCCTTCGCGACCATTAGCCCGCACTTTCCATCTTCGGCGCCACCATCGCGCCGGGATAGAGGTTCATCTGACCGTCGATCACCACGTGGTCGCCGCTCGCAACGCCGTCGGTGATGACGGTGAAGCCATCGGCGCTTGGCCCTCGTTGCACCGTGCGCAGCTCCGCCTTGTTGTCGGAACCGATGACATAGACATAGCTGCCCTGCTGCCCCATCTGCACGGCTGCGTTCGGCACCACGACCGCGTCATGCACCGTGCGCAAGACCAGAGTCACGCGCAGAAATTGGCCCGGCAGCAGCCTGTCGTCCTCGTTGGCGACTTCGGCCTTGAGCAGGATGGTTCCGGTCGCGCTGTCGACCGCGTTATCCACGAACACCACCTTGCCCGTGACTGGCGGCACTTCGGTGTCAGGCACGCGCGCCTCGATCACGAGATCGCCGCCCGCCATGCGGTCCTGGATCTCCGGCAGATAACGCTCGGGCACCGAGAAGGCCACATAGACGGGGCGCGTCTGATTGATTACGACCAGCGGCGTGGTGTCATTGGCCTTGACCAGATTGCCGGGGTCGACCTGCAGATCCCCGGCGCGACCGTCGATCGGGGAACGAATCTCGGTATAGCCAAGCTGGAGCTCGGCCGTCTCGATTGCCGCCTGGTCGGCCTTGATCGAGGCTTGCAGGCTGTCGACGGTCGCTTTGACCTGCTCGTCCTTCTGCTGCGAGGCGTAGCCCGAGCCGGCAAGCTGGCCATAGCGCTTCTGATCCGCAAGCGCGCTCGCCAGCTGCGCCTGATCCTTGCCGAGGTTGGCCAGGGCCGCGTGCAGCTGGGCGCGGAACGGCGCCGGATCGATCACGAACAGCAGATCGCCCTTGGCGACAAGCTGGCCTTCCCGGAAGTGGGCCTCGAGCAGCGGCCCGTCCACCTGCGACTTGACCGCGACGGTCGCAAAGGCCTCGACCCGGCCGATGGTCTCGAGCTGCACCGGCAGCGACCTCATCTCGGCGGTCGCCAGCACGACCGGAACGCCAGATCCGCCGACGCTCTGGGTCAAGGTCGAGGCCGCGCCACTTGGCGTCGGCGCCTGCGGCGCAAGCGACGCCGCCCGGGTCTTTATGAGCACATAGCCGCCGCCCCCGGCAAGCAGGGCGATCAGAACGAAGAGAATGACGAACCGGCGGCTCATGGGCGGATCGGCAAAATGCAGTTTACCACATCGGCGGCGGCGCATGGCAACGAAAGAGCGCCGAAAACCCTCACAAACCAACAGGTTGGGTCCGGGCCTCGCCTTCCGTCTGTCACAATCGGGCTCGCCCCTGGGCATGGGAAGGCCAGTGATACACGTGCCAAGCCACCAAATCCTGCGCCGCGCGCGTCCGCTTGCGGTCGGCCGCGCGGGATCGGACCGACTTCGACATCGGGCCCGAGCATCCGTCGAACGGGACAGGGCCGGTCGGATTCGAGACATGGGCGAACGCCGCACCGGTCGGAAGCTTCACGCCCATGGCGCGCAGATCCGCGCGAGCTCGTGCAGACAGACCCAGATACGGCGAGATCGCGCTTGGCCAACCTGTCCCGCACGTGCAGCGAAGCGATCTTCCCGACCAAGAGCGCGGCGCGATGAGGACAGGCATCGCGCATTCGACACGGATTCACACAGCGACACTGTATTGATCGGAGGATTTCGAGCGTCCGGTGTTGCGCCCCGGCGCCGCATTTGGCATGAAGCCTTCATGCCTGATCCCTTGCAGCGTCTGATCCGCGGTTTCGAGAGCTTTCGCACCACTCACTTCGAGGGACAATCCGATCTCTATCGCCGCCTGGCGCGCGAGGGACAGGCGCCGAAGGTGCTGATGATCGGCTGCTCGGATTCCCGCGTCGATCCGGCGATCGTCACCCAGGCCGAGCCGGGCGATCTTTTCATCGTGCGCAACGTGGCAGCGCTGGTTCCACCCTACGAGCGCGATGGACGCATCAAGGGCACCAGCTCGGCCATCGAGTTCGCAGTCCGGGGGCTCGGCGTCGAGCATGTGATCGTCATGGGCCATGCGCTCTGCGGCGGCGTGCAGGCTTTGGCGGCGCCCGGCGACCCCAAGAGCCGGAGATTCGAGTTCGTGTCGGACTGGATGCGTGTGGCGGCGCCGGCGCGGGCCGCCGTCGACGCCGCCTGTCCGGATGCGCCCGCCGCGAAGCGCCAACGCCTGCTTGAGGAGGCCACCGTCATGGTGTCGCTCGGCAACCTCCTGGGCTTTCCCTGGATCATGCAGGGTGTGCACGAGCGGCGCCTGACGCTCCATGGCTGGTATTTCGACCTGGTAAGCGGCCGTCTGCTGGCACACGACATGCGCACGGGGCGCTTCCTGCCGATCGGGGAAGAGCCGATGCCGCTCTGCCGGCGGCCGGAGCCCTGCCCGCCAGCCTGCGACTGCGCGAAAGCGTTCGCGCCCGAGCATTTCTTGCGGTCCGGCGGCGCGCTCTGACAGATCGCCCGCCTGCCGGACGGGGCTGCGTTACTGCACGCTGCGCCGGAACAGCCAGGCCGCCGCCGTCAACGTGATCCCGGCAATCAACGCCATCGGCCAGACGCGATCGGCCACCAGATGCGCCGCCATGTCGCGCAGGAACACGCCCCTGACGATCACCAGGAAATGGGTCAGGGGATCGGCGTAGGCCAGCGGCTTGAGCCAGTTCGGCATGTTCTGCACGGGCGCCGAGAAGCCTGAGAGCATGATGGCCGGCGCCATGAACAGCATCGATCCCAGCATGGCCTGTTGCTGCGTGTGAGCGAGCGACGAGATGAAGAGCCCCGCGCCGGCGATGGCCAGCAGAAAGACGAACAGCCCGCCAAACAGAAGCAGCGGCGAGCCGGTCAGGGGAATGCCGAACAGGGTCGTGATCACCCCCACGATCACGACTGCCTGAACCATGCCGATGGCCACACCCGGCACGGCCTTGCCGATGACGATCTCGAGCGGCTGCAGCGGCGACACCAGGAGCTGCTCGAACGTTCCCAGCTCGCGTTCGCGCGCCACCGACATCGCCACGACGATCAGGACGGTCGCCATGCTCAGCGTGCCGACCAGAGAGGGGATCATCACATTGCGATATTCGCGGTTGGGGTTGTACCAGGTCCGGTCGACGACCGTGCTGACGGGCTCTCTGCCGCCCGCGAGATCGATCCGATCCTGGTTGAACTGATTGACGATGGCGTCGATATAGCCGTTGACGATCTGCGCGCTGTTGGATTTGCGCGCATCGAGGATGATCTGCACTTCGGCGGGCTCGCCCGCCTCAAACCGGCGCGAGAAATCCTGCCCGATATGGACGACGACCATCACCTGCTGGCTGTCGATCGCCGGCGCCACCTCCGAGATGTGATGGAAATGGACGATCTCCGAGAAGGCCGAAGCCCGCTCGAACCGGCTCACCAGTCGCTGCGAGGCCATGCCCCAATCCTCGTTGAGGATGCCGATCGGCACGTTCTTGACCTCGAGCGTCGCGGCATAGGCATAGAGCAGAAGCTGCAGGAACGGCGGCACCATCAGCGCGAAGCGGCTGCGGCGGTCCCTGAGCGCGGCCAGGAACTCCTTGACGATGAGGGCGGCGATCCGCGTCAGCATGGCTCAATCGAGCCTCATCTTGGATTTGCGGATCGTCAGCACGAGCACGACCGCCGCCATCGCGGCCAGGATGGCCCCTACGCGCCACAAGATCGCCCCCACGTCGCCGACGAGGAAGATCGTCTCGAGGCTGGTGACGTAGTAGCGTGCCGGCACGATCGCCGAGAAGGCCCGCAAGGGCGCCGGCATCGCCGCAATCTCGAAGATGGCGCCGGAGAAGAACAGGCTCGGCATGAAGGAGAGCAGCATCGCGAACTGGCTGGCCGCATACTGGGTGCGCACGATCGTCGAGATCAGCAGGCCGATCCCGAGCGCCACCAGGAGAAAGACGGCGGTGATGGCGAGAAGGGCCGCTACCGATCCGCGGAACGGCACGTCGAAGACGAGCACCGCCGCCACGACCGACACGGTCATGGCCCCCAGCCCCAGCAGGAAGTTGGGCACGAGCTTGCCGATGATGAATTCGGCCTTGCCGATGGGCGTCGCCAGCAATGCCTCGACGGTGCCGCGCTCCCATTCGCGCGCCACCACGAGCGCCGTGAGCAGCGACCCCACCAGCATCAGGATCTGGGCGATCGAGCCCGGCAGCAGGGCGCGCCGGCTCATGAGCTCGGGATTGAACCAGTAGCGCGGCGAGGTCACGACCGGATTGGCGAATTTGCCCCCGGCCGAGGCGGCCTGCTGCGACATCCAGATGCGCCAGGCCCCTTGAACATAGCCGTTCACGAGGCTCGCGGTGTTGGGGTCGCTGCCATCGGTGATGATCTGGACCGGTGCGGTGTCACCGCCGGCGACGCGCTGCGAGAAGTCGCCCGGCAGCACGACGATGCCATCGATCCAGCCGGCGGCGAGATCGTCGAGAAAGGCCCGGCGGTCGCTTGCGACCTTGACGTCGAAGAAGGGCGTGTTCGAGAGCGACGCTTCGAACCAGGCGGTCTCGGGCGTCGCCCGCTCGATCACCAAACCGATCCGCACGATGCTGGCATCGAAGGAGAGCCCGAACCCGAACAGGAACAGCAGCAGCAGCGGGTGCACGAAGGCGACCAGGAGGCTGCTCGGGTCGCGGACAATCTGCAGCATCTCCTTGCGGATCAACGCGCGGACCCGCCGCCAGCGCCCGGTCGGGAGGCGAGATGCTTCCGTCATGCCGCCGCCTTGCCGGCCTGCGCCTCGATCAAGGCGACGAAGGCGTCCTCCAGCGTCGGATTCGGCCGTTCTGCCGTGCGGACGGCGGCCTTCAGCGCGTCGGGCGCGTCGATCGCAATGACGGTGCCGCGATCGATCAGCGCGATGCGGTCGCAATACTCGGCCTCGTCCATGAAATGCGTCGTCACCAGTATGGTGACGCCGCGCCCCACCATGGCGTTGATGTAGCTCCAGAATTCGCGGCGCGTCAGCGGATCCACGCCCGATGTCGGTTCGTCCAGGAACAGCACGGGCGGCTCGTGCATGACGGCGCAGGCGAGCGCCAGGCGCTGCTTGAAGCCCAGCGGAATGTCGCCGGCATTGCGGGCGAGGTGGGGCTCGAAGCCGAAGGCGTCAATCATGCGGTCGACCGCCTCGCGCCGCCGGCCTGCCACGAGCCCATAGGCGCCGGCGAAGAACTCCAGATTCTGGCGGAGGCTGAGATCGCCATAGAGGGAGAATTTCTGCGCCATGTAGCCGAGGCGCGCGCGGGCCGCCGCCGGCGCACGGTAGAGGTCGTAGCCGTCGACCCGCGCCGTGCCGGCGCTGGGCCGGAGCAGGCCGCACATCATCTTGAAGGTGGTGGACTTGCCGGCGCCGTTGGGCCCCAGCAGGCCGAAGATCTCGCCGCGCTTGATCGAGAAGCCGACCGCGTTGGCCGCCACGAACGTGCCAAAGCGCTTGGTGAGGCCGATCGCCTCCACCGCCACGGGGCCATCGCCTCGCGCGCGCAGGCCCAGGTCCGGATGTTGCATACTACGCCTGGCCTGGTCGCTCAGCACCGCCACAAAGGCATCCTCGAAACGCGGCGCGGCCGGTTCGATCGACGCCCCCGCACCTCCATCAAGCATCGCGGCGGAAGGCGGCCCCGCCCCCTCGCGCATGACCAGCCGCAGCGCCTCGCCCTGAATCACGCCGTCAGCCACCTCGGGTCGTCCCACAAGACGCGCCAGCAGATCGCGGCGCTGCCGCTCGATCCCGCGCACCAAAAAGACGCGGCCCTGAACCTGACCGGTCATCCGGCGCGGATCGCCCCGAAACAGCAGCCGGCCTTCGTTCAGCAGCAGCACCTCGGCGCAGCGTTCCGCCTCGTCGAGATAGGCCGTGCTCCACACCACGCCGATGCCCTGCCGCACCAGTTCGTAGACCATGCGCCACAGCTCGCGCCGCGAGACGGGATCGACGCCGACGGAAGGCTCGTCGAGCAGCAGCAGCCTGGGCGATTGCAGCAGCGCGCAAGCCAAGCCCAGTTTCTGCTTCATGCCGCCGGAGAGTTGCCCGGCGAGACGGCCGGTGAACGTGGCAAGGTCGGTGAAAGCGAGCAGCTGCTCGAAGCGATCGGCCCGCATCCGGCCCGTCACACCCCGCAGATCGGCATAGAGCTGCAGGTTTTCCATCACTGTCAGATCCTCGTAGAGCCCGAAACGCTGCGGCATATAGCCGATCTCGTGACGCAGGCCTTGGCTCTCCTCGATCGTATCGAAGCCGCAGACGACGAGGCTTCCTTCCGTGGGTGCCAGGAGGCCGGCCATCAAACGCAGCAACGTGGTCTTGCCCGCGCCATCGGGCCCGACCAGACCGGTCACCTGCCCCGGCGCGATCCTGGCATCGACGCCGTCCAGGGCTGGTCGTCCGTCCGGCGCAAAGCGCTTTGTCAGGCGCTCGAGAACGGCCAGCGGCTCGCTCATGATCGGCCCGGCGGCGACAACGGAACCGTGATGGTCACGGGCATGCCCTGGCGAAGGGCGCCGTCGGGATTGTCCACGACGATGCGCAAGCGGTAGACCAGCGCCGTCCGCAGCTCGCGCGTCTCGACCGTTTTCGGCGTGAACTCCGCCGTCGGCGAGATGAAGCCGATCTTGCCGGTGTAGACGCGCCCACCCGGCATATCGGTGCGGATTTCGACGATCATGCCCGGCTCTACGCGGCCGAGATCGGGCTCGGACACGTAGGAGCGTATCCAGATCGGCGAAGTGAGGCTCAGCACATAGACCGTCTCGCCGGCCTGGACGATCGCGCCCGTCTCGCGCACGCGGCTCAAGACGGTTCCATCGCTCGGCGCGATCAGGTCGGCGTCGGCGAGATCGTGCTGCGCCTGAACCAGCGTCGCCTTTTCCGCTTCCAGGCTCGCCCGCGCCTCGGCGATATCCTCGGCTCGCGGCCCGATCTCCGCCAGGATCAGCGCCTTCTGCGCGGAACGCAGTAGCGCCTCGCCCTGACGCAAGGCCGCCTCGGCATCATCGTAGGCCTGCTGCGAGGCCACGCCCTTCTTTCGCAGCTCGCTTTGGCGACGGAAGACCAGCCGCGCGTTCTCGACCGTGGCCTCGCGCTCCGCCACCAGAGCGCGCGCCTGGTCGATCTCCTCGGGCCTGGTTCCGTGCTCCAGCCGGTCCAGCACCGCCTGCTTCTGCGCCACCTTCGCCTCGGCGATGCGGATATCGTCCTCGAAATAGCTCTTGTCGAGCGAAGCGAGAACATCTCCGGCTCTGACCTCGTCGCCTTCGTCGACCAGCAGGCGGTCGATCCGCCCACTGACCTTGAAGGCCAGATCGACTTGCCGGATTTCCACATTGCCCATGAGCTCGAGGCGGTCCAACGGCTGCGCATGACGTATCACCACATACCAATAGGCGCCGCCAGCCACGGCGATCAGAATGGCGAGAAGAACGATCAGGCGATAGCGCATGCGAGTCTCGCCCTATTTCGCTTTCGCCACGCGCCGCAGCGGCGCCAGCCGGGTGTTCAGCGCGGCCAGCGTCGTCTCGACAATGATCGAGGCGATTCGTTCGATCTGCTCGGGCGTATAATCCCCTTTCCAGCCGAGCCGCCGCCGGATCGTCGCTTGCGCCACGGCGAAAGCCAGGATCTGGCCGAACAGCGCATGGGCGCGCAGGATCGTGGCGGGATCCTCCGGCTCGGCCTCCAGCAGACGCCCGACCAGCCGTGTCACGCAGCGATGAACCGGCTCGATGAAGCGTGCATAAAGATGATCGAAGGCCGCCGTTGGCTGCAATTGCTCGCGCATCATGAAGCGGGCGCGCAGCGCGCGCTGCTCGCCGCCAAGCATGATCCGTGCCATGGTCGCGATGAAACGAGCGAGAAGGGCCTCGATCTCGGGCCGCGTCCTTGCGAGGGCAAGATCGCGGTCGATCTCCTGTACCAGCGCCTGGAGCGGCGGCGCGATCGTGCCGGCGAGGTGGCCGACAACGGCCAGATAGACGCCTTCCTTGCCGCCGAAATGATAGGGAATCGCCGCGAGATTGACCTTCGCTGCTTTGGCAAGCGCACGCGTCGACACGCCGTCGTAACCGAGCTTGCCGAACAGCATGAGGCCGGCCTCGATCAGGCGCCGGCGCGTGGCGTCGCCGCGCGAGCCTTCAGCGGCAGATGCCGGCGCACGGGAAATGATCCGCCTCCCTCGCCGCCGCCGATCCGGCGGCCATGAGATTTATCGCGCTCGGTGCCCGGCTTCCTCGAACCGAGGCCGCAAGGCGGGCGTCGGTGACCGCCGAGAGGCAACAGTATTTCATTCGAATGACTGAATCAATGAACCGCGGCAGCCCCCCGTTGCTTCCGGCCGAGCGCTCCCAGGCCGGACGAGCACTTTGACGACTCGGGCCAGAGCCGGTAATGTCCGCTCGTGCGATGGGGATGGAGTCCCCCGATAACCGCCTGAACGAAGGCTGATGGCTCCTGCTCGATCGGCGCCTTGGTCGCCGGGAGCGGGAGTCTGCGGATGACCCGCCCGGTGGCGGGTTTTTTTGTGCCCGATCGCATCACTGCGACATCCGTAACGGGACGATGATATGGAAAACAAGGGACCCGATCACTACCGCCTTCGTGGCATTCCTTCGAGCATCTGGGCGCTCGGCTTCGTCAGCCTCTTCATGGACGTCTCCTCGGAGATGATCCATGCCCTCCTTCCGGTCTATCTGGTGACCATACTGGGAACCTCGACGCTCGCAGTCGGCATTATCGAGGGCGTCGCCGAGGCGACGGCGTCCATCACCAAGATCTTCTCCGGCGCGCTCAGCGACAAGCTGGGCAAGCGCAAGATGCTGGCGGCGCTGGGCTACGGGGTTGCTGCCGTCACCAAGCCGATTTTCCCCCTCGCGGGCTCGGTGGGTTGGCTGATGGTCGGACGTTTCGTCGATCGTGTCGGCAAGGGCATTCGCGGCGCGCCGCGCGATGCCCTGGTCGCCGACCTGGCGCCCGCGCATCTGCGCGGCGCCAGCTTCGGGCTGCGTCAATCGCTCGATACGATCGGCGCCTTCCTGGGCCCGCTTGCCGGCATCGCTCTGATGTGGCTCACGGCGGACAACTTCACGGCCGTGTTCTGGGCAGCAGTCGTTCCGGCTTTCATCTCTCTCGGCATCATTGTTTTCGCCGTTCACGAACCCGATCGCCCGGCCGGCACTGCGACCGTCCGCTCGCCTTTGCGGTTCGCCGAGCTCGGCCGGCTGGGGCTCGACTACTGGCTGGTGGTGGCCGTGGCGACGATATTCACGCTGGCCCGGTTCAGCGAGGCCTTCCTCATCTTGCGGGCACAGTCGGTCGGCCTTTCGTTGGCGCTGGTGCCGAGCGTTCTGGTGGTGATGAACATCGTCTATTCCGCCGCTGCCACGCCGGCGGGGATTCTCTCCGACAGGATCGGTCGCTATCCCGTGCTGATGATCGGCTTCGCGCTGCTGATCGTGGCAGACCTGGTGCTGGGCTTCACCGGAAGCATCATGGGCGTGGGCGTCGGCGTCGCTCTATGGGGGCTCCATATGGGGCTGACTCAGGGGTTGCTCGCGACGCTCGTCGCCGACACGGCGCCGCCCGAGCTGCGCGGCACGGCGTTCGGCATGTTCAACCTGCTGGGCGGTCTTGCTCTGCTCGCGGCCAGCGTCATCGCGGGCGAGATCTGGGACCGTGTCGGTCCCGAAGGCACTTTCCTCGTCGGGGCCGGATTCACGGCCTTGGCGCTGGTTGGGCTGATTCCGGTCTGGCGCCGGATCGAACGGAGATCCGTGGCATGATTGCCTATCTGATCGTCTTTCTCGGTGCCGGCATCGGCGGCGCCTTGCGGCACGGAACGAATCTCTTGGCGGCAAGGTTGCTGGGCACCGATTTCCCGTTCGGCACGCTGGCGGTCAACATCGTCGGCTCGCTCGCCATGGGCCTGCTCGCGGCTTATTTCGCCTTCAAAGGCGATTCCTCGCAGCATTGGCGGCTGTTTCTGACGACCGGCGTGCTCGGCGGCTACACCACCTTCTCCACCTTCTCGCTCGATACCGCCTTCCTATGGGAGCGCGGCGAGGTTTTCCTGGCCGCGCTCTATGTCGGCGCATCGGTGGCCGCAGCCATTCTCGGGCTGTTTTTCGGGCTCTGGCTCATGCGGTCGCTGCTGACGTGAGCACCATGGGCGGCGACGCAGATCGGGTCAGGCTCGAGCGCGACGGCTGGCTCGTCGAGTTGATGCCGGCACTCGGCGGTTCCGTCGTAGGCTGCCGCTGGCAGCACCCCTTGGGCTCGTCCTTCAACTTGCTGCGTCCCGCCTCGGCAACGGCGCTCGCCAGGGCCGGCGTCAATGCCGTGAGTTGCTTTCCCTTGACGCCTTTCTCCAACCGCTTGCGCAACGGGCGGTGCAGCTTCCGCGGCCGCGAGATCGTCATGCCGCGCAACACACCCCGCCCGCATGTCGAGCATGGCCATGGCTGGCAGCGCCCTTGGGCTGTGACCGCGGCGGCCCGCGACACCGCCACGCTCACCTATCGCCATGAGCCGGACGGCTGGCCGTTCGCTTACGAGATGCGCCAGATCTTTCGCCTCGATGGCAATGCGTTCGCCATCGAGCTCCAGACGCGCAACTGCGGCCCCGATCCCATGCCGTACGGGTTCGGCCTGCACCCCTACTTCCCCTTCACGCCGGGCTGCCGCCTCACGGCGCGTGTCGTCGGCATGTGGGAGACGGACGCCGAGGTGATGCCGACGCGCCTGGTCGCGCTGCCGGCGCGCCTGACCTTGCCGACCGGCTGTGCCGTGGCCGGCACCAATCTCGACAACGGATTCACGGGCTGGGACGGCCGCGCCCTGATCGACTGGCCGGAATGGAACACGCGGCTGACCATGGAGGCGACCGCGCCCCTGCGCTTTCTCGTCATCTATACGCCGGCGGGCGACGGTCATTTTTGCGTCGAACCCGTGAGCAACTGCACCGACGCTTTCAATCTGGCGAGCCAGGGGCGCACCGATACGGGCATGCTGGTGCTGGAGCCGGGTCAGGAGATCGCGGCTCGGGTCACGTTCGCGCCGAGCGTGCTGGCGCGTTAGAGCAGCTCGGCCCGCTATTGGGCCGCCGAGCGGACAAGCCCGCCTGCCGTCTTGATGAACTCCGCCACGGCGTCGACACCCTGCCCGGCCTTGATGTTGGTGAAGAGGAACGGCCGCTCGCCGCGCATCTTCCTGGCATCGCGCGCCATCACCTCGAGACTGGCTCCCACCAGCGGCGCCAGGTCGATCTTGTTGATGACGAGAAGATCGGAACGGGTGATGCCCGGCCCGCCCTTGCGCGGAATCTTGTCGCCGGCCGAGACGTCGATGACGTAGATGGTGATGTCGGCAAGCTCGGGGCTGAAGGTGGCGGCGAGATTGTCGCCCCCGGATTCGATCAGGATGAGGTCGAGATTGGGAAAGCGCGCGTTCATCTCGGCCACGGCCGCGAGATTGATGGAGGCGTCCTCGCGGATCGCGGTGTGCGGGCAGCCGCCAGTCTCGACCCCCATGATGCGCTCCGGCGCCAGCGCCCCCGAGCGGTTGAGGAACTCGGCGTCCTCCTTCGTATAGATGTCGTTGGTAATGGCGGCGATGTCGTAGTCCTGCCGCAGCGCCTTGCAAAGCGCGTCCATCAGCGCGGTCTTGCCGCTGCCGACCGGGCCGCCGATGCCGACCCGCAGGGGCCCCGTGGATGTCGGTCTCATGAGCGGAACAGCCTCGTGTGCTGGGTTTCGTGCCGCATCGAGGCGAGGTCGGCGCGGATCGCAGCACCGCCCACCGCATCGAGCGGGGCGGCGTTTGCCGCGGCCGCGACTGCGGCTACTTCCGTTTCGAGCGCCGCCAGAACGCGCAGGCCGGCGGTCTGGCCCAGTGGCACCAGCCGCACGCCAGCCGAAATCAGATTGGCCATGAAGGCCTGCAGATAGGCCGCAAGCGCAGGCTCGAGCGCGATCCCGTGGCCGGCAGCCGCCACGGCCACCGCAACAGGATAAGGGACAGCGCCGGGCGCCGCGCTCGCGAGCCGATCGAGAGCGGTGCAGGCCCAGGCGGCGCGGGTGGCCTTGAGAAAGGCGTTCCCCTGCGCCGTGGTCTCCAGACGGCGCTCGCGCGACGGCGACAGGGCCAGCGCCAATTCGACGATCTCACCCAGCGCAACCTGGTCGTTGCTGACCGCCGCGCGGTAAGCCTGCGCGAACAGAACCGCATCGTTGCGCCCGCCGCCATGGCGCAGAATGTCGATGAGCCAGGCGCGGAGACTTTCGGCATCGCGCACGCTTCCTTCCTCGATCGCCCATTCGAGGCCGTGGCTATAGCCGAAGGCGCCCACCGGATAGGCCGGCGACAGCCAGGCCAGCAAGCGGTAGAGCGCCGGGTCAGCCATGGCGGTGCTCCGTTCCGTGCATTGGCAGCAACGTCGCGTCTTCGGGCGCATGATGGTGCGGTGCGCCGAGAACATAGGCGCCGCCCTCGGGATCGAACGGCGCTTCGACGGCCGAGACGTCGGCGCCCAGCCGTCGCACCATCTCGACGATCACGTGATCGAAGCGGATCCGTAGCGCGCTGCCGCAGAACTGCGTGGGCAAATGGCGGTTGCCGAGATGCCAGGCGATGCGCACCAGATCGGCCGCCGACGCGCAAGCGATCTCGGCGAGCGGCTCCGGCGCTGCACGGACCGCCACGATCCGTCCGTCTTCGAGCACCAGCCCGTCGCCGTCGCGCAATGCCGTCGCCCGCTCGAGATCGAGCAGGAAGCGCGTGCCGCCCGCACCCGTCATCGCAATGCGACGCCGGTGTCTGTCTTCGTAATCGAGCGTCACCGTATCGAGCGCCGGCCCGTTCCAGCGACCGCCCGGTCTGACCTCGATGGCGCGCAACATGGATCGGTCCCTCAAAACAGGAAGTAACGCTGCGTCATGGCTAGCTCGGTTGCCGGCTCGCAGGTCAGAAGCTGGCCGTCAGCACGAACCTCGTAGGTTTCGGGGTCCACCTCGATGGTTGGCGTGGCGTCGTTGTGGATCATGCTCGCCTTCGAGATACCGCCCCGTGTGTTCTCGACCGCGACGAGTCGCTTCGACAGCCCCAGCTTCTCGCCGACGCCGGCCTCGAGCGCGGCCCCGGAAACGAAGGTCACGGCGCTCGCCGTCACCGCGCGGCCGAACGCACCGAACATGGGGCGGTAGTGGACGGGCTGCGGCGTCGGAATGGAAGCGTTGGGATCGCCCATCAACGCCGCGGCGATGGTCCCGCATTTGAGCACGAGATCGGGTTTCACGCCGAAGAAGGCAGGGCTCCAAAGCACCAGATCGGCGAGCTTGCCCACTTCGACGGAGCCGATGTGCTTGGCCATGCCGTGCGCGATCGCCGGGTTGATCGTGTATTTGGCGATGTAGCGCTTGACCCGGACATTGTCGTTGTCTCCCTTCTCCTCCGGCAGGCGGCCGCGCTGCTTCTTCATCTTGTCGGCGGTCTGCCAGGTCCGGATCAGGACCTCGCCCACACGCCCCATCGCCTGGCTGTCGGAGGAGATCATCGAGAAGGCGCCCATGTCGTGCAGGATGTCCTCGGCGGCGATGGTCTCGCGCCGGATGCGGGATTCCGCGAAGGCCACGTCCTCCGGGATCGACGGATCCAGATGGTGGCACACCATCAGCATGTCGAGATGCTCGTCGAGCGTGTTGACGGTGAAGGGCCGCGTCGGGTTGGTCGAGGACGGCAGCACGTTGGCAAGACCCGCCACCCTGATGATGTCGGGCGCGTGGCCGCCGCCCGCCCCCTCGGTGTGATAGGCATGGATGGTGCGGCCCTTGAAGGCGGCAATGCTGTTCTCGACGAAGCCCGACTCGTTGAGCGTGTCGGTGTGGATCGTCACCTGCACGTCGAGGCTGTCGGCGACACCGAGGCAGCAGTCGATGGCCGCCGGCGTCGTGCCCCAATCCTCATGCAGCTTGAGCGCGCAGGCTCCGGCCCGCACCTGCTCGACCAGCGCCTCGGGCAGGCTTGCATTGCCCTTGCCGGCGAAGGCCAGGTTCATCGGAAAGGCTTCGGCCGCCTGCAGCATGCGCCCGATATGCCAGGGCCCGGGCGTGCAGGTGGTGGCGTTGGTGCCGGTGGCGGGGCCGGTGCCGCCGCCCAACATGGTGGTGACGCCCGAGGCCAGCGCCTCCTCGATCTGCTGCGGGCAGATGAAGTGGATATGTGCGTCGAAGCCGCCGGCGGTGAGGATCTTGCCCTCGCCTGCGATCGCTTCGGTGCCGGGGCCGACGACGATGGTGACGCCCGGCTGCACGTCCGGATTGCCGGCCTTGCCGATGCCGGCGATGCGGCCGTCCTTGAGGCCGACATCGGCCTTGACGATGCCGCTATGGTCGATGATGAGCGCGTTGGTGATGACGGTGTCGACGGCGCCTTCGGCGCGCGACGCCTGCGACTGGCCCATGCCGTCGCGGATCACCTTGCCGCCGCCGAACTTCACCTCCTCGCCATAGATCGTGTGATCCTTCTCCACCTCGACGATGAGATCCGTATCGGCGAGACGGACCTTGTCGCCGACGGTGGGGCCGAACATGTCGGCATAGGCAGCGCGTGGAATCCGTACCGGCATGGATACCCCCTCAGCCCAGCGGCCCCATGATCTTCTGATTGAAGCCGAAGATGCGCCGCGCCCCGCCGAAAGGAACCAGGCGAACCTCGCGCTCCTGGCCCGGCTCGAAACGCACGGCCGTGCCGGCCGGGATATCGAGACGCCGCCCCTTCGCCTTCTCCCGATCGAAGGAAAGGGCCTGGTTCACCTCGAAGAAATGGAAGTGGCTGCCCACTTGGACCGGCCGATGGCCCGTGTTGGCCACGGTCAGCGTTAGCGCTTCCGCGCCCACGTTGAGCTCGATCTCGCCCGGGGCCGCCATGATTTCGCCAGGGATCATCGGCGCCTCCCTAGCGAATCGGCTGGTGAACGGTGACGAGCTTGACCCCGTCGGGGAAAGTCGCCTCCACCTGCACGTCGTGGATCATCTCGGCCACGCCTTCCATCACCTCGTCGCGACTGACGACATGGGCGCCCGCCTCCATGAGCTCGGCGACGGAACGCCCGTCGCGCGCGCCCTCGGTGACGAAATCGGAGATCAACGCAATCGCCTCCGGATAATTGAGCTTCACGCCGCGTTCGAGCCGGCGGCGCGCGACCATCGCCGCCATGGCGATCATGAGCTTGTCTTTCTCGCGGGGCGTCAGGTTCATGATTCCTCCAAATTCAGCAAAGCCAGACACGCGGCGGCTGAATCCGATCGCGAAGCGCGCCGAGCGCTGCCAGGAGGCCGACACGCAAGCGGCGTCCGTCGGGCGCCAGAATCCGCGCTGTCAAGAGCCCGTTCCAGGCGCTGGCCCCCGCTTCGCAAGGCGCACTTGCCAGCGCCTCGCGCAACGGCTCGAGCCGGCGCTCGCTGTCGGGCGAAATCGAGACCAGCAGGGCCATGGCCGTGGCGCCGCCAAAGATCGCGGCGCCGCCACTCAACCCGGCGACGTCGCCCTCCAGGCGCAGCGTGTCGGCGAAGACGAGACGCCCGCCGCGCCGGATGCGCCAGGAATCCAGGACATGGGCATGCGTCACCCTTTCGCCCGAGGCCTGCCGGCCGAGGATCAGGGCCTCGACGGCCAGGAACGTCGCCCCGGCACCGAGATCGACCGAAAGGCGGCGCTCGAGCTGGCAGCGGTCGAACAGGATCGTCTCCTGCGGCAGCCAATCGAGCGATGCGCCAGCGCCGAGCTCGAGGCGGTTCTCGATCACCGCCTCCCCGCCCCCACTGCGATAGACGCGCTCGGCCGCCTGGCTGGTGACGACGGCGGCGGCGCCAGGTTGCAGCAAAACCCGGGTGTGAAACGCATCCCCGCCCGTGGCACCCCCGGCCGTATTGAGAAGAATGGCCTCCGGGCGCTCACCGGCCGGCATGCGCGGCAAACGCACGCGCAGGGAGCCTTGCTGATAGAGACGGTCCAGAACCGTGTTCGGCCCGCATCGCTTGAAAATGATCCGGGCCGCGCCATGGGCGCGCGGCAGCCGCGCGCCGGCCGCGGCGTTCACCTCTCCGGACAGCGCAATAGCGTCGAGCATCGGCCCCCAGCGTTGTCGGCCGGTCGTCTTGCATGAAGGCATCGCCGCGAGCTGGCACAGCAAAACGGCCGGCGGTCGAGCTGGCTTGGACCTTCATCCTGGTCGTCCGACCTGGCTTAACCTAGGACGGGGCCCGTGCGGGGCGCAAGATTATCTCCGCCTCGGCGCCCCTATCCGGCACCGGTTCGGCCCCCGACGGCACCGGCCGATGCGACCGCCCAGCCCCCTGGCAACTATCCCAGTTTGCGTCTTAGAAACTCGATCGAGCGCTGCCACGCCAGCTTCGCCGCGTCGGGCGCATAGCGCTCCGCCGAGGTATCATTGTGGAAGGCGTGATTGACGCCCTCATACATATAATACTCGTAGCCGACATGGGCGGCATCGAGCGCCTTGAGAAAGGCCGGCACGTTGGCGTTGATGCGCTGGTCGAGCCCGGCGTAATGAAGTTGCAACGGCGCCTTGATGTTCGGCACGGCCTCGAGCGGCGGGGGCGGGCCGTAGAAGACGACAGCCGCGTCAAGTTTCGGCTCAGCGATCGCCACTTGACCGACCATGCCGCCACCCCAGCAGAAGCCGATGATCCCGACCTTGCCATTGACGTCCGAACGCGCGCGCAGCCAGCCAATCGCCGCGCGCGCCTCGGCGACCACTTGCGCCGCGGTGAGCCGACCGATCATGTCGCGGGCCTTGTCCGGATCGCCCGGCGTGCCGCCAACCACGGTAAGGAAATCGGGCGCCAGCGCCATGAAGCCTTCGACCGCCGCCCGGCGCGCTAAGTCTTCGATGTAGGGGTTGAGCCCGCGGTTCTCATGCACCACCACGAGGCCGGGCAGCGCACCCGGTGCGTTCTTCGGCCGGGCCAAGTAGCCCTTCGGCCCGCCTTCGATCGTCACGATTTCCGTGGTGATGCGCGAATCGTCGGCCGCGACGATGGCCGCTGCCGCGGGGTCCGGCTGCAACAGCTTGAGAACGGCCAGCGCCGCCGCCGCGCTCCCCGTGAGGGCTGTCAGTCGCTCCATGAAGCTGCGTCGGTCGATCCGGCTGTGAGTGAAGTCGTCATAGAGGTCGATGACGTCCTGGCGCATGGCGAACCTCCCCGTGCTTGCGATGACAGACGATTCTCTCGAGATAGGGGCAGATAGGTCTCGCGACCAGCCGGGGTTAGGCAGGGCGCGTGCCGGAGCGGATCACGACTGCTTGATCGAGCGTTCCAGGCACCGCGGATAGCGGCCGGCAAGCCGGATGCAGCCAAACGATAGCCGACAGGATACACTCGACCCAGCGACCCGATGCTCTGAGGCCGTGCCAAACTCGCAACCGAACTCGCAACGCCATGAACCAGGACAGTGTGATTGCCGGCGGCACCGCCGGTCCGGCACAGGCAGCAACGGCCGTGGGCCTGGCGATCCAGCCGGAACAGTTCCTCCTCGTGCTGGGTTTGTCCTTCTTCTTTGGACTGGCCTTCGAGGAATTCCATCGGCAAAGCCCGCTCAAGCCGCCCGGCGGCATTCGCACCTTTCCCCTGCTGGCCCTGCTCGGCGCCGGCCTCTATGTCGTATCGCCGCGTTATCCCCTCGTCCTCGCCGTCGGCGCGTTGGTCCTGGGCGCCTGGCTGTTTCTTTACTATCGGATGCGCCTCGGTGCCCCTCCCAGCGATGTGGGGGATCGCGATCCCGGTCTTGTCGTGCCGGTTTCCAATTTCCTGGCCTTTCTGCTAGGGCCCATTGCCCTCGTCGCGCCGCCTTGGTTTGCCGTCGCCATCGCGGTCAGTGCCGTCGTCCTCATGACGGCGCGGGAGCGGCTGCACGACTTCGCCCGCCGCGTGCCGGGCTACGAGATCATCACGCTGGGAAAATTCCTGATCCTGACCGGCATCGTGCTGCCGCTGCTGCCCGACCGCCCCGTCACGTCGCTGACCCCCATCACTCCTTATCAGGCCTGGCTGGCCCTGATCACCGTCTCGGGCCTGTCCTACGGCAGCTACCTGGCCCAGCGCTATCTCCCTGTGCGCAACGGCGCGCTGTTCACTTCGGTGCTGGGCGGCCTCTATTCCTCGACGGCGACGACCGTCGTCATCGCGCGTCAATTGCGAAGTTCACCGGCCGGCGATCGCGGGCTCGAGGCCGGAATCGTGTTCGCTACCGCCGCCATGTATCTGCGCGTCGGTGTGGTGATCGCGGTATTCAATTTGGCGCTGGCCCGGGAGCTCGCTACCGCTCTGACTGCCCTCCTGCTGCTGGGCGCTCTGATCGGCGCCGCTCTCCTCCTGAAACCGGCGCAAAAGCCCGGCACGCCTGCTCCCATGATCATGGCCCCGACGAACCCGCTCGAGCTTTCGACCGGCGCCCTCTTTGCCGTATCCTTCGTGATCGTGTCCGTCGCCGCCACCTGGGCCAAGACCACGCTGGGACAGACGGGCTTCTTCTGGCTGGCCGGAATCGTCGGGATCACCGATATCGATCCCTTCGTCCTCAGCGTCGCCCAAAGCAGCGAGACGGAGATCGAATTCAAGTCGCTGGCCATGGCGATCTTGATCGCCGCCTCCTCGAACAATCTGCTCAAGGCGGTCTATGTGCTCGTCTTCTCGCGCAATCGCCGCGCCCTGATCCCGAGCCTGTCGCTCATGGCGCTCGCCGCCGGCGGCGTCGCCATCGCCTTCTGGCTCTAGACCAGGGGCATTTTCGCGTTGTCGCGCGGCTTCAATAGCCGAGCGCGCAGCCGTCCTTGCGCGGGTCGGAGCCCGCGGTCAGCGTGCCCGCCTGCCAATCGATCAGAATGGCCTGCCCGCCGCCGAGCGGCTCCTCGGCGACGAGCACGCGATGACCCTTTCGCTGCAAGCCGGCGATAACATCGCCCCGCACGCCGCGCTCCGTCTCGACCATATCGGCGCTGTAGAACACGCGGGGACAATCGAGTGCGACCTGCGGGTCCATGCCGAAGTCGATCAGATTCGTGAGGAAATGCACATGGCCGAAGGGCTGGTAGTCGCCGCCCATGACGCCGAAGGGTGCCAGCGGGCGGCCGTCCTTCATGGCCATGCCGGGCATGATCGTATGCATCGGCCGCTTGCCGGGCGCGATGCAGTTGGGATGTCTCGGATCGAGTCGGAAGCTGGCGCCGCGATTCTGCAGCACCACGCCGGTCTTGGGGCTCACCACGCCGCTGCCGAAGGAGTGATAGATCGAGTTGATGAAGCTCACCGCATTGCGTTCCCGGTCGACCACGCAGAGATAGACGGTGTCGGACTTGCGCAAGAGGGGCGGCGGCAACTCGGTCGCGGCGCGCTCCCTGTCGATGTGCGATCGCAGCCGGTCCGCATAATCCTTCGACAGCAGCTCGTCGACCGGCACGGCGACGCGGCTGGGGTCGGCGATCAGCGCGTTGCGATCGCGATAGGCGAGCCGGCCGGCCTCGAGTTCCAGATGCAGGCGGTCGGCACCGACCGGATCGAGATCGCCGAGCGAGAAGCCCGACAGCAGATTGAGCATGACCAAAGCGGTGATGCCCTGGTTGTTGGGCGGCATTTGATGGATATCGACGCCGCGATAGCGCGTATGGATCGACTGGACATGGTCGCCCTTGGTGGCGGCGAAATCCTCCAGCGTGTGTAACCCGCCGAGCGCGCGCAGATGGCCCACAATGTCCTCGGCCACCGGGCCGGCATAGAAACCATCACGCCCCTTCTCCGCGATGCGCTTCAGCGTCTGGGCCAGCTCCGGCTGGCGGTGCCGCTCGCCCGCGCGCGGCGGGCGGCCTCGCGGCATCAGGACCCGCGCCGCATTCGGATCGACGGCGAGGAGATCGGCGCAGGAAGCCCAGTCGAACGCGACGCGATCGTGAACGACGTAGCCGTCCTCGGCATAGCGGATCGCAGGGCGCAGCAGCGCGCCCAGCTCCCTCGTGCCGTGATCGGCGACGACGCGGGCCCACATGTCGACCAGGCCCGGTACGGTGACGGCGTGCGGGCCATAGATCGGTATGCTGTCGAACCCCCGCTCGAGATACCAGTCGAGCGCGGCGGCCTCGGGCGCGCGGCCCGAGCCGTTGAAGGCGATGACTTGCGAGCCCCCGCGCGGCGCGTACAGCATGAAGCCGTCGCCGCCGATGCCGGTTGATTGCGGCTCAACCACGGCGAGCACGGCAGCGGCGGCCACTGCCGCGTCGATGGCATTGCCGCCGTCGCGCAAGACCTCGATGGCGGTCAGCGTGGCAAGGGGATGCGATGTGGCCGCAGCCGCTTCGGTGGCGCGAACCGGCGAACGGCCGGGAAGCTGGAAGTCTCGCATGAGGGTCGGATGATCCTTCGATCTGATGGTCGTCGTGGTTATGGATAGAGGCCCAGCAGGACGGCCTTCTGCCGGACCAGAGCATAGACCGCCTCGATGGTCGGTGTCGGCAGCTGGACGACATCGCCCAACGCCGCCACGGCGCCGACGATGGCGTCAATCTCGGCCGGCCGGCGACGCTCGAAATCCTGCAGCATCGAGGTCTTGTGATCGCCAACCGCGGCAGCGCCGTCGATGCGCCGCTCGACGTCGATCGGCATCTCCACGCCGAGCGCCTTCGCGACCGCCTCCGCCTCCGTCATGATGGCACGAGCCAGGGCACGTGTCTGCGGGTCTGCGCAGATCTGCCGCAGCGTCGCGCCCGTGAGCGCGCTGATCGGGTTGAAGGCGACATTGCCCCACAGCTTGACCCAAATCTCGGTGCGGATGTCCGGCCTCACCGGCGCCTTCAGCCCCGCCTTGATGAGCGCGCGGCTCAGCGCCAGCGCCCGCTCGGACCGGCTGCCATCTGGCTCGCCCAGGCTGAAGCGATCGCCCGCGATGTGCCGGATCACGCCAGGCTCCACCACTTCCGCCGCCGGATAGACGACGCAGCCCAGCACCCGTTCGGGCCCGATGCCGCGCCACTGCCGCTCATCGGGGTCGATGATCGGAAGCCGCCGATCCCGATAAGGCCCTTCCAGGCCGTAGAAATACCACCAAGGCACGCCGTTGATCGCCATGACCACGGTCGTCTCTGGCCCGAGCAACGGCTGGAGCCGATCGATGATGCCGCCAACGGCCGGCGCCTTGAGCGCCAGGACGACATAATCCTGCGCACCGATCTCGGCGGAGCTGTCGCTAGAGCGAGGGTGAACGACGAACTCCTCCTCCGGCCCGATCAGCTTCAAGCCGCGCGCTCGTATCGCCTCGAGATGTGCGCCGCGGGCGATCAGCGAGACCTCTTCGCCGGCCCGGGCCAGCTTGGCCCCCAAGAGCCCGCCGATGGCACCGGCGCCGTAGATACAGATCTTCATGCCGTAAGCCCCAGGCGCTCAGCGAGCCCAATGCGTTGCGGCTTGCCGGTGGCACCCTTCGGAATCTCGGGCAAGAGAAGGATACGTCGCGGCACCTTGAAATCGGCGAGACGGCGGGCGACGAACGCGCGCAGCTCCTGCTCGCTCGCATTCTGCCCCTCGCGCAACACCACCGCAGCGGCTACCTCCTCGCCCAGCTTGTCGTGCGGCAGGGCGAAGGCGACGGCCTGCGCCACGGCCGGATGGGCCAGCAGCGCCTCGTCCACCTCGCGCGGCGCGATCTTCTCGCCGCCGCGGTTGATCATCTCCTTGAGCCGACCGGTGATGGTGAGATAGCCCTCGGGATCGAAGCGGCCCTGGTCGCCGGTGCGAAACCAGCCGTCGGTGAAGGCGGCCGCATTGGCCGCCGGGTTCGCCACATAGCCGGCCGTGACGTTCGGCCCGCGAATGGCGACCTCGCCCTCCTCGCCTTGCGGCAGCTTGCGCCCTGCCGGGTCGAGAATGGCGACCTCGGGCCCCGCCGGAAGACCGACCGTGCCGGGCTTGCGGGGCCTGGGGGGCAGCGGATTGCTGGTCATCTGATGCGCGGCTTCGGTCATGCCGTAGGATTCGATGACCGGGCAACCGAAGACGGCTTCCAGCTCCGCCATCACCGGCGGCGGCAGCGAGGAGGAAGAAGAGCGAATGAAGCGCAAGCGCCGGCGCTCGATGACCTCGCGGTTGCGTTCGGCGCGCGCCAGGATCGCCTGGTGCATGGTCGGCACGGCCGTGTACCAAGTGGCCTCGGCCTCGTCGAGCCAGGCGAAGAACTTGAGCGCGTTGAAGCCGGGCGTGCAGAACACGCTGCCGCCGGCCGCAAGGCTGCTCAGAAGCGCGCCGACGAGGCCGTGGATGTGGAACAGCGGCATGATGTTGAGGCAGCGGTCGGCGGGACCGAGTGCCAGCGTCGTGCCGATATGGCGGGCCGAGGCGGCGAGGTTCCGGTGCGTCAGTGGCACCTGCTTGGGCCGCGAGGTCGTGCCGGAAGTGTGCAGCACCAGCGCGACATCCTCCGGCGCGGCAAAGATCGGCGCTGCGCTTTCGAGCCTGCGGCCATCGCGGCTCAAGGTGAAGCCGCCGGCCGGCCCCTCCTCCACAGGAGCGAGATCGACGATGGGAATCCCCCGCCGCGTCGCCGCCGCACGCGCCGGCGTGTCCATGTCTGCCAGGACGATCAACAGCTTGGCGTCGAGGTCGGAGAGATAGAAGTCGAATTCGTCGTCGCGATAGGCGGGATTGAGCGGCGCCGCGGTCGCTGCCGATGCGACACTCAAAAATGCCGTCGCCATCTCCGGCCCGTTGGGCAGCACGATCGCCACACGGTCGCGGGGTCCGATACCCAGTCCGCATAGCGCTCCAACCGTCGCGTCGATCTGCCGAGAGAGATCGCCCCGGATCATCGGCTGCACACCCGGCGCGGCAATGGCGATGCGCTGCGGCTCATCTTCCGTGACGAGGGTACGGACCGTCGGCTCACTCGGCATGCTCAATGCTCTCCTCGGCGTTGTCCCTGGCCGTCCGTCGGCGGCCCATGCCTCGGGGCTTTGCCGGTTCCTTCGGCTTCGCACGGCCAGACCCCAGCAGGTTGTCCTGCACCGTCTCGATGTGGATTCGCATGATCTCTTCGGCATGAGCGGAATCGCGTCTGGCGATCGCGTCGACATAGCCCCGGTGCTGGCGCCGGTAGCTCGCCAGCCGCTCGGGCGTCAGCGCCGCTTCGCGCAACTTGCCCCACGCCGTCTGGCTGCGCATGGCGTTGACGGCATCGAAGATCGCGAGCAACAGCCTGTTGTGAGCCGCTTGCGCGACGGCACGATGCAGCGTTCCGTCCCACAGCTCCCAGGCCTTGGCATCGCGCGCGGACTCGCTCTTCTCCAGAAGATGCTCCATATGCGCGATCTCGGCCGGGGTCGCTCGCAAGGCCGCGAGGCCCGCGATGAGCGGCTCGAACATGAGCCTGATCTCCAAAACTTCGGCCGGGCTGGTCATCGCGGACAGCAGGCCGAGGTTCACCGACCCTTCGACCGGGCGCCCGCCGACGAATGTTCCCTTGCCGACATGGCGCCAGATGCGGCCCTCGGCTTCGAGGATTTCGAGCCCCTCGCGCAAGGCGCTGCGGCTCAAACCCAGCATCTGCGCCAGCTCACGCTCGGGCGGCAGTTGGCTCTGCGGCGGATAGCGCCCGCCAGCCAGAAACCGAGTCAGCTTTTCGACACTGCGATCCCGTCGACGCATATTGATACCAATATCACTATTGGTTTCGTTTTGGACTGTTTTGCAACATACTACAAATTCTGCTGGGCAGCATCGCAACTGCGATGTCCCGGTGCCGTTTTGAAACCAATGCTATATTGGTTTCACGTGCCAACGCCCTTGGCTCAGCGCGGGCGTTTGCGACCGAACAGCTGCGCCATCGTCAGCATCACGATGGTGAGCCCAATGAGGCAGGTCGAAATGGCAGCGATGGTCGGATCCACCTGGTCGCGCAGCGCGTTGAACATGCGACGCGTCAGTGTCGAGTTCTCGCCGCCGGAAATGAAGAGGGCCACCACCGCCTCGTCGAAGGAGGTCGTAAAAGCGAACAAGGCGCCCGAAATGATCGAAAACCGGATCTGCGGTACCGTGATGGTGAGAAACGCCTTCAGGCGGTTGGCACCGAGACTGCGCGCGACCATCTCTTGGTTCATGTCGTAGGTCTTGAGCCCCGACGACACGGTCATCGACACCAGCGGGATTGCCAACACCGTATGTGCGAGAACCAGACCGGTAATGGTGTTGTTCATGCCGAGCCAGGCATAAAGAAAGAAGGTGCCGATCCCGATCAGGATCAGCGGGATGATCAACGGCACGGCCAGTATCATTTGGATAGTGCCCGCAAACCGGAACCGCCCGGCGTGCAAGGCATAGGCCGCCGCGGTGCCGAGGGGCGTAGCCAGAAGCATCGTCAGGATCGCGGCCTTGGCCGAGACGACACCCGCGTCGCGCCACTCGACCGAGTTGATGAAGTTCTCGTACCAGCGCAACGACCATGCCGGGGGCGGAAATTCGAGGAATTCGGAGTCCGAGAAGGACATCGGAATGATGATCAGCGACGGCGCCATCAGCAGCAGCATTACCACGCCGGAAAGGGCATAAAGCCACAGCCGGCGTGAATGAGGGATCGGGATGTCGAGGCCGTCGCTCACCGGAACCCCTTCGCCAAAAGATTGCCGGCGCCCAGCAGCTTGTTGAAGATCCACAACATGGCCAGGGTGATGACGAGCAGCACGACGCCAAGCGCGCTCGCCGCCCCCCAGTTGGAATAGAGCCTGGATGTCTGCTCGATGCGCATGGCCCACATGATGACGTTGCCGCCGCCCATCAATACCGGCGTCACGAAGAATCCCAGGCAGAGCACGAATGTCAGCACGACGCCAGCGGACAGACCCGGCAGGGAGAGCGGAAAAAACACCTGCCAGAATGTCGCTGTCGGGCTGGCTCCCAGATTGAGCCCCGCACGGAGGTAGTCGCGGTCGATTGCTTTCATCGACGCATAGAGCGGCAAGACGAGGAAAGGCAGCATGACGTGGCTCATGCCGATGATCACGCCGGTGAAATTGTGCGCCAGCAGCAGCGGCTCGTCGACGATGCCGAGGCTCGTCAGCCATTCATTGACCAGCCCGCGGCGCTGCAGGATCACGAGCCAGGCGTAGGTCCGCACCAGCACCGAGGTCCAGAACGGCAGGATGACCGAGATCATGCAGATACCGGCCGCGCGCCGCGGTAACTGGGAAAGCAGATAGGCCAGCGGATAGCCGAGCGCGACGCATACGCCGGTGACGATCAGGGACACCTCGAAGGTCGTCTTCAATGTCTTGAGGTAGGAGGGCTGAACGACCATCCGTGCGTAGTTGCTCCAGGTCAGCGCGCCCGCGGCGTCGAACAGCGACAGCCAGAACAGCCATCCGACCGGAATGAAGATGATGATTCCCACGAGAACGAGCGAGGGCGAGCAGAGCGCGACGAGGGCGCCGCGCTCGCGTCGTTCGGCAGCAGCGAGCGCTGCCTGGTTGAGCGGCCTGGAAGCAGCGGCGGCAATCGCCTGCGGTGCCGTCACGGCTGCGCGTCCTCCGGCACCACGACCGCATCCTCGGCGCCGAGCCCGAGGCAGATCGGCTGACCCGGGGCCGGCATCTTGGCGAAGGCCTCGCCCCGGCTGTAGTTCCTGACCGCCAGCTCGCTGCCATCCTCGAGCACGACGTAGCCGACGAAGCTTTCGCCCTGATAGACGATCTCCTTGACCGTGCCGCGGAACGTGTTGAGGCAAGCATCATTCGCCCCATCGACGATCGCGAGCTTCTCCGGGCGAACGACCAGCCACTGCTTCGCGCCGATCGGCTTCGGCGCTTCGGCCAGCCGCAATGGCGTTTCGCAGAACCGGGCTCCCGACGCGCCGACCTCCACGGGCAGGAAGTTGGATTCGCCGATGAACTCGGCGACGAAGCGCGTCTGCGGCCGGGCGTAGAGCTGCCTTGGAACGTCGAGCTGGACGATGCGGCCATGGTTCATGACGGCAATCCGGTCCGACATGGTGATCGCCTCGCGCTGATCGTGCGTCACATAGATGGTGGTCATGCCCAAGCGCTCGTGCAGATGCCGGATTTCGATCTGCATGCGCTCGCGCAGCTTCTTGTCGAGGGCCGACAGCGGCTCGTCCATCAGCAGGATGCGCGGCTCGAACACGATGGCGCGCGCCAGAGCCACCCGCTGGCGTTGGCCGCCCGACAGCTGGTCGACGTGGCGCTCCGCAAACTCGCCGAGCTGCACAAGGTCAAGGGCCTGGCGCACACGGCTGTCGATCTCGGTCGCTCCGAGCCGACGCTGGCGCAGCGGAAACGCGACGTTGTGGAAGACGTTCATGTGCGGAAACAAGGCATAGTTCTGGAACACCATGCCGACATTCCGCTTGTGCGGCGGCATCGCCACGATCTCCTCGCCGCCGACCTTGATGCTGCCGGCATTGGGCCGCACGAAGCCGGCAAGGATCATCAGAAGCGTGGTCTTGCCTGAACCCGAGGGGCCCAGCAGCGTGACGAATTCGCCGGGCTTCACGTCCAGGTCGAAATCATGCAGGACCGTCGTGCCCCCGTAGCGTTTCGAAACCCCGCGTATCGTTACCGGCGGCGACCGGTCGGAGCCGACCATGCCACTCTCCCGCAATCCATGTCCGATCATAGACGATAAGGCGCTTGCCATCTCCGAAGATAGTCCCGGGGAGCGGACGGCGACGAGCACCGCCGCCATCCGCACCTCGAAGACGCTCCGGAGGAGCTCTGCGCTCCGGCCGCTATTGCTGCAGCAGGTTGTTAAAGCGCTCCTGCGCCTCGACCATGTGATCGGCCCAGTAGTTGGGATCGATCAGCACTTGCTTCTTGACGTTCTCCGGCGCGGACACGATGAACGGAATCCGGTCGGCCGGGATCTTGCCGGTATCGAACGCCTTGATGTTCACCGGCCCGTTGGCGATGTTGAGCGGCAGGTTCGCCTGCAGGTCCGGGGTCAGGAAAAGGGCCAGCGCCTTCATGGCCAGGTCCTTGTTCCGGGCGCCTTTGGGAATCACCATGCAGTCCGCCTGGAAGACGCCCTGGTCGTAGGTGAACTTGACCGGTGCCCCTTCCTGGGCAAGCACGCTGGCGCGGCCGTTCCAGATGCTCGACAGATCGACTTCGCCATCCTTGACCATCTGCATGGCCTGCCCGCCGGAATTCCACCAAGCCGAGATATGCGGCTTGATCTTCTCGAGCGACTTGAAGGCGCGGTCGAGGTCGAGCGGATAGACCTTGTCAGGCGGCACGCCGTCGGCAAGCGCGGCGACGGTCAGCGTCTCGGTGACGAAATTGCCGAGCGCGCGTTTGCCCGGGAACTTCTCGACATCCCAGAAATCCTTCCAGGTCTTCGGGCCGTTGTCGCCGAAGACCTTGGTGTTGTAGATCAGCACCACCGAATAGTAGGTGATGCCGACCCAGTCGTCATGGACGAGCTTCGGATCGATGCCGTCGGCATTGATGACGCTGTAGTCGAGCTTCTCGAACAGCCCTTCCTTGCTGCCGCGTGCGCATTCGTCGGAGCCGAGCTCGACCAGATCCCACTTGACGGCGTTGCCGGCAACCTGGAGCCGGACATCGTCGAGCCCATTGGTCGTATCTTCCTTGATGGTGATGCCGAGCGCTTGAGCGGCGGGCTGGAAGAACGACTTCGATTCGGCCTCCTGATAGGCGCCGCCCCACGATGCGACGGTGATGCTGTCCTCGGCGCGCGCGCCCGTCGCGGCGCCGAGCGCGAGCAGCGCTGCGCCGACCAGCAGCGTCGCAACTCTGTGCTTCCTCATGTTCGCGAATCCTTTCCCTGTCGCCTGTTCGTTTTAGTTATGGCATACGACATTGCATGCAATTTGCGAGTTAATCTTTTCGCACAATTCGAGTCAAGGAGAACCGCCTGCGTTTCCACCTAACGCCTTGCCTTGTTGGTGCTTTTGGAAACAGTAAGTGCCTGCTCTTCGTTTTCCCTGGAACCGGTAGCAAAGATTGTATACAGAATTGACTACCTTCATCAGGCGCCCCGCCCGGGTAGACGGCTCGGTGTCGATGGGGACGCGAGGTACGGCATGGACGCTCGGACGGCTCGAAGCAGGATGCGGATCATCGCCAAGGGCACACTCAAGGAATCCGTCTACGGCTCCTTGAAGGCGATGATTCTCACCGGCGAGTTGCAGCCCGGCAGCCGGCTCACGGAGAACGGCCTGGCTGCGCGGCTCAAGGTGAGCCGGACGCCGTTGCGCGAGGCGCTGAATAGGCTCGAACGGGACGGCCTCGTCACGAGCAGGCCGCACCACGGCTATTTCGTGTCCGCCTTCGACCTCAAGACCTTCGAGGACGCGTTCGACGTCCGCGAGATCCTCGACGGCTATGCGGCGCAACAAGCCGCGGAGAAGATGAAAGCTCCGGACAAAGAGGCCTTGCGTGCGATCCAAGCTCGCTGCGAGGCGATGGCGACGACCGCCAACCGCTCCATGGAAGACATGGTCGAGGAAATGCGGCTGGGGCTCGAGATCCACCGCATCATCGCCCGCGCCGGCGACAACGAGCTGCTCAACGACACGTTGTCGCGCATTCTCGACAAATGCCATCACTTCGTCTGGTTGGAGCTGCTGTGGCTCGACCAGTGGGCCGCAGCACGCGAAGAGCACGCCGCCATCATCGATGCGATCTGCTCGGGCGACGGCGAACGCGCGGCCGATCTGGCGCGCCGACATGTTCGCGGATCGAAGAACAACATCCGCCGCTTCCTCCAGGCCAAAACGGCCTATCGGACCGCGCTCGCTCGCGTATCCTAACGGGCGCCATGCTCGCGGCTGCCGAGAGGCGACTTGCCACGGCGCGCCGCACACCTCCTTCGAATGCCGCCGAGACTGGCTGGCCGGCCCGGGTTAGAGGACGTGAAACACCTGCCCCGTCAAGCGCCCCTCGACCGATTTCACATAGGCGTTGGCGACGCGCGCTCCCGGCACCGCCTCATGGCCGCGGAAATAGTCGCCGAACACAGGCAGCGATTCGATCAGGACGCCCGGGCTCACGACGTTGATGCGCAAGCCCCGCGGCAGCTCGATCGCGGCCGCGCGCGCAAAGCAGTCGATGGCGCCGTTCACGAGGCTCGCGGCGGCGCCGTAGCGGATCGGGTCGTGGCTCAGCACGCCGCTGGTGAGCGTGAAGGAACCCTCGTCGTTGATGTGGTCGCGCCCGATCAGCACCAGGTTCACCTGCCCCATCAGCTTGTGGCGCAGGCCGATCTCCACCTCCTTCTCCGTCAGGGCGGCGAAATCGCCGAAATGCACCTTGCCGACCGTCGATACCAGCGCATCGAACCTGCCGATCCGCGTGAACAGGTTGCGGATCGAGCCGCTGTCGGCGATGTCGACCTGATGGTCGCCACCGCGATGTCCCACCTTCACGATCTCATGGCGATCCTGTAGCGCCGCCACGACCGCCCTTCCGATCGTCCCCGTCGCGCCAACGACTACGATTTTCATCGTCCGAGCTTCCTTCTCTTCCGCTCCGCTTTGCGCCTCGCACAGCGGCATCCTTCAATAAAACACCGGGCGCGCGGCGCGTCCACCGCGCAGCCGCGGCCCCATGGGGGAAGCGGCGCCATGTCGGCTCCCTCCGAGATCGACCAGTGCGCCGGCAAGGCAACTCCATTACCGCACCGCGTTCCCGCTTCAACGCCGATCGGCTGCTATAGTAGCCGACATGCCGACATCGGCGGACCCGCTCTTGCGGGCACCAGGCAGCGATTGACGTTCGGGAGGGTCGTCTTGTCCATGCACGAGAGCGGCGCAGGCCTCGTCTATCTCATGGGGCCGTCCGGCGCCGGCAAAGACAGCGTGCTGCACTATGCGCGCCGCAGGCTCGACGGCAATGAACCGATCGTCTTCGCACACCGCTACATCACACGTCCCGTAGGCGAAGATATCGAGAACTATATCGCGCTCTCGCCCGGTGAGTTTGCTCTGCGGCGCCGGCGCGGGCTGTTCGCCTTCGACTGGGAGGCCTATGGCTGGCGCTACGGGATCGGAGCCGAGATCCACGCCTGGCGCGCGGCCGGCCTCGTCGTGGTGATCGATGGCTCGCGCGCGCATTTCTCGACCTGTGCCGATGTGCTCGGCGATGCGACGCCGGTCCTGATCACGGCGAGCGCCGAGGAATTACGCCGCCGCTTGACGGCGCGGGCGCGCGAGGATGCCCAGGCGGTCGAGGAACGGCTGACGCGTGCCGCCGCCTTCATGCCGACCCACCCCTCACTGGTAACGATCGACAATTCGGGTCCGCTGGAACACGCCGGCGAAGCCTTGGTTGCCTTGCTGATCGAGCAGGCTCGGAAGCCCTCGCGCTGAACCGCCGCGGAAGCCGCGCTATGACGGCTCGGTTTCCCTGCGATGGCGGAAATGCGTCCGCGTGATGTTCTGGACCGTCTGCGCGACTTCGTCGTCGCTCAGCGGCGGGCGGCAGCGCCGTGTGTTCCAGCACAGCAGCAGGTCGAGGACGATGGCAGGATCGACCCCATGCCACAACAGGTGTCCGGCAAGGGACGCGATGGTGTTATTGCGTTCACCCTCCGGTACACCTTCGCGAACGACATTACGCCAATAGCGCAGCGGATGACCCGCCGGCGCCCCATCGTCGACGACCGGCTCCAGAAGCCATTCGGGCATGGGCGCGGGCGCAGCCTCCTCGGGTCCGCGAGACGGCTCCCACGCATAGCGGCGGCCGGACGGGTGCAACGAGGGCGGCGCCACGACATAGCCACCGTCCCCGCGCAAGTCGAGCCCGGCGGCAAGACCGACCCTGTTGCGCAGGGTGCCGCCCGGATGCCGAAAATAGAAGTGCCGCCCGCCGCCACCCGTTTTCGCCACAGCCGTGCGCGGGAGGGCCCCATGCGCCGCCTCGAGCCGCGCCAGGCTGTCGGCGCCGCCATGCGCCGGGTCGACATCGAGCACGACCAGACCCGAAATCCGGCCGGTCACGACGCCGATATTGGCCTCGGGCCAGCGGGCGAACCAGCCGCGAATCTCCTCTTCCGACGCGGCTTGCCGCTGATGGGATTCCCAACGGACGAGCGGCCGCTTCTCCCCGTGTCGCAAGGGGATGACGGACCAACCCAGGCGCCCGTAGCGCAGCGCCCAATCCTCTGTCGATTGCTCGGGCATCGGCACCTCACACGAGCGGCGGCCGACAAGCGAACCTCGCGCCCATGACCAGACTCTCTGTCGCATGGATGACGTTCTCATTCGGTCTTGAGGCTCATCAGATAGGCGACGATGTCATCTTCCTGCGATGCTGCCAGGCTCAAATCGGGCATGGGCGGGTGCGGGCTGAAGAGCCAGGCGCGCAGGCGCCGAGGCGTGGTGGCTGGGTCGTTGCTGATGGCCGCGAAGGAAGGGGCCACGTCGCGTGCAGCGCCACTCGGCTCGACCTGGTGACAAGAGGCGCACCACCGGCGCGCGAGTTCCAGACCCTTGGCAGGCTCGCCGGCCGGCGCCGGATGCGCCAATGCAATGACCAGAACGGCGGAGAAGAACGCTATCGGCAGCCTCACGCGCGGCTCGATCATAACCACTTTCCCTTGCACTCATCCGGGGCCAGCTTTGCAACAACCAAGGAGGGCAGCGTCTCGTTGCTGTTCCACTCAAGGTGCGCGCCGGGCAACCAGCGCCTATCTCGCATCACCGCTTGGTGACCTCGATAAAACAGCGCTTATCATATCCCAGCCAGCGTCGGCCGGCACCCGATCCTTCGTCCCGGCTCGGTCCGTCGTTCCCGTTCCGAGATGCGCTGACCGCTGAATGAGACATCGTGCTAGGTTGATGTGGAGGCTCGAATCTGCTCGGCCATATCCGGGCGATGCGCGCCGTTTGCGAGTCATCGACGTGAAAAGGGGGCTTCGCGAACGCCGGAGCGTGGTGACGCCCGTATGGCTCCGACCGCTCGGGGCCGAATTTCGCTGCCGAGCGGCGTTCCTCATTCTTGCCGGCTCTGGTCAATCCGGCAGGCTCATCTCATCCTATGCTCCGTCCAGCGAGCGGTCCCGAGAGCATCAGCATGGCCACAAATGCGACGAACCCTGCCCTTCCTCCTTCTCTTGCCGCACGGGGGCGGCGCAGGCCCGGATTCGCGGCGCGGTTCATCCGCCTTGCCGGCCCCTACTGGCGATCCGAACAAAGGTGGCGAGCGCGCGGCCTGACGGCCGCGCTGATCGTCCTCACGGTCGGTCAGGTCTCGCTCGCCATATGGACCAATCTGTGGAGCGCTGCCTTGTTCAATGCCTTGGAGCAGCGGTCCATGACGCGCTTTCTCGGCCAGATCGGCATATTCGCCGTCATCGTGGCAGCGACGATGGCCGTCACCACGACGCACTTGTGGGTCAAGCGGCGACTACAGCTCGATTGGCGGCGATGGCTCACGCGGCGGCTCGTGAACGACTGGATGGCGGAGGGTCATCATTACCAGATCGCCTTCATCCCCGGCGAGCACGACAACCCTGACGCACGGATCGCGGAAGACATTCGCAACACCACCGAGGTCGCGGTCGAACTCGCCCATTCGCTCTTCTACTCCGCGCTGTTGCTGGCGAGCTTCGTCAAGATCTTATGGTCCCTGTCCGGACCGCTGCAGATCGCCATCGGCAGCGTCAGTTTCGCCATCCCGGGCTATATGGTCTGGGTCGCCTTGATTTATGCTGCCGCCGGTTCCACGTTGGCCTTCTCGCTGGGCCGGCCTCTGGTCAGGGCGACCGACCAGCGCCAGACCATGGAAGCCAATTTCCGGTTCGGTCTGGTCCACGGTCGGGAGAGTTCGGAGGCCATCGCGCTCGCCCGTGGCGAGCCGGATGAACGGCGACGTTTTTCCGATCTGTTCCGCGATATCGAGGCGGCCTGGGGCCGCCAAACGGCCGGGTTTGCCAGGCTCCTTCTCTTCAGTTCGGGCTATGGAGTGCTGACGGCGATCTTCCCCGTGCTGATCGCGGCCCCGCGCTATATCGTGGGCGCGATCACGCTCGGCGGCCTGATGCAGACAGCTCAGGCCTTTCAGCAGTTGGCATCGGCGCTTTCCTGGCCTGTCGACAATCTGCCGAAGGGAGCCGAATGGCGCGCGTCGGTGGAGCGCGTGCTGGCTCTTCACGACGCGCTGCGGCGCGTGAAGGAGGAAGTCTCCTATACCGATGGCGGCGCCATCGAGATCAGCAAGACGGCGGGGCCCGCCCTCGTCTTCCGCGACCTCAGCATCGTCAGCCCCGACGGCGAAGTGATCATTCGCGGTTTCGATACGGAGATTCAACCGGGCGAGCGCGTGCTGATCTCCGGCGATCCCGGCGCCGCGCTGAGGCTGTTCAAAGTGGTCGCGGGACTGTGGCCCTGGGGCAAGGGGCGTGTCGAGCTGCCCAGCGACGCCGCGATCTTCTTCATGCCGCAGCGACCCTATTTGCCGATCGAAACGCTGCGTGGGGTGCTTTGCTACCCGGAAGATGCCGGCTTCTTCGACGACAGCGTTATTCGCGCCGCGCTGGAGCGCGTCGGGCTCGGCACATTGGCGGCGCGCCTGGACGAGACCGCCGTCTGGGACCAAGTACTGTCCGTGGGCGAGCAACAAAGGCTGGGCTTTGCGCGCCTGTTCCTGCACAAGCCCAACTGGATTTTCCTCGAGGAAGCCACGGATGCTCTCGATCCGCAAGGCGAAGCAGATATGATGCGGCTGCTCCAGGAGGAATTCCCTCGTGCGACCCTCCTCACGATCGGATTTCGTTCGAACCTGGAGGTCTATCATGAGCGCAAATTGACCCTGATCCGCCCGACAAACGCACTTCCGGCCGTCACGGAGGCGCGCGAGCGCCACGCGATCGGATATGAAGCGCTGACGCCATTGTCGCGCCTGGCCCGCTGGATCGCTCGCTGGCTCGGCCGCAAGGCCGTGAAGTCCCGCAACCGGAGGTCCGACGCACCGTGAAACCAATCCTGCTGGGTGATATCGGCGGAACCAACGCGCGGTTCGCCTTTCTCGCCGAAGACGGACTAAGCCGGCTCGAAGCCATGCGGGTCGCCGACTACCCGAGCGCCGTTCACGCGGTGGAGACCTTCTTGGCACGGCACGGCGGCAAACAGGCCATAGCGAGCATGGCACTCGCCGTGGCCGGACCGGTCGAGGGCAATCGCTGCGCTCTCACCAACAGTCCGTGGGTCGTCGACGGCGCGGAGCTGCGCCGCAAATTCGGCGTCGCGTCGGTTCGGGTGATCAACGATTTCGCAGCCATTGCCTGGTCTTTGCCGCAACTGGGCCCGCCGGATCTGTTCGCGCTCGGCGATGGCCGAGCAGAACCGAATGCGCCGATGCTCGTTCTAGGCCCCGGAACCGGCCTGGGCCTGGCCTGCTTCGTCCCCGGTACCGGTGGCGGCACGGTGATCGCGACAGAGGGCGGTCATGCGACGTTGCCCAGTACCAACGCCCGCGAAGATGCAATCATCCAGCATCTGCGCGAGCGATTCGGCCATGTCTCGATCGAGCGCGCGCTCTCGGGTGGCGGACTGGTCAATCTCTATGAGGCGACCGCGACGATCGATCGAATCTCGACGCCTCCACGCAGCGCCGAGGAGATCACCCGTGCCGCTCTCGACGGAACCTGCCCGGTCGGCCGAGCCGCGCTCGATCTGTTCTGCGCTCTGCTCGGCGCGGTGGCGGGTGATCTTGCCCTGACATTCGGCGCCCGCGGCGGCGTCTACATCGCCGGCGGGATCGTGCCGCGCTTCCCGGACTATCTCTCGCGGACGGAATTCCGCCGCCGTTTCGAAGCCAAGGGGCGTTTCCGCACTTATCTCGAAGCCATTCCCGCCGCCGTGATTCTGCGCCCCGACGCCGCCTTCGCCGGATTGAAATCTCTTATGGCATCGGCAACATGACCCGCCACTCGCGAGAGAAAATGACGAGCACCAGCGCGCGCAAGACCACTCGAGCCTCGTCCGCCGCTCTGCCGCCCGGCTTCGTCTGGGGGGTCTCGACCTCGAGCTACCAGATCGAAGGTGCCGTGAAGGATGACGGTCGCGGCCCCAGCATCTGGGACACTCACTGCCGCCAGAAGGGCCGCATCGCCAACGATGACACCGGCGACGTGGCCTGCGATCACTATCACCGCTGGGCCGAGGACGTCGCCTTGATGCGCGACCTCGCCATTCGCGCCTATCGCTTCTCCGTGGCCTGGCCGCGCGTCCTGCCGCAGGGCCGCGGCGCCGTCAACGAACCGGGCCTCGCTTTCTACGACCGGCTGATCGATGCGCTGCTCGAGGCCGAGATAGAGCCGTGGCTTTGCCTCTATCATTGGGACTTGCCGCAAGCACTCGACGATCTGGGGGGCTGGACCAGCCGGGATTGCGCTGGCTGGTTCGCCGACTACGCGACGCTGGTGGCGCGGCGCTATGGCGACCGCATCAAACGCTTCGCCACCTTCAACGAACCTTCCGTCTTCAGCCTGTTCGGCTATGCCTTCGGCTGGAACGCTCCGGCCGTTGCGGACCGTGCCGCCTATTTCAAGGCGATTCATCATGTCAATCTGGCGCACGGATCCGCGGTCGATGTGCTTCGAGCACTGGTGCCGGCGGCTTCGATCGGTGCCATCCACAACCGGCAGCGCTGCTTCCCGTCGAGCAAAGCGCCCGAAGATGCGCGAGCCGCGGAGCTGTTCGACGAGCACTGGAATCGCGCCTTCCCCGACCCGCAACACTTCGCCTGCTACCCGCCCTCGATCGCGCGCGAGATCGAGCCTTACCAGCAGGCAGGCGACATGGCACGCATTTGCCGCCCGGCCGATTGGTTCGGTCTCAATCACTATTCGCCGATCTATGCCAAGGCCGATCCCGGAATGGCTCTCGGCTTCGGTTGGGGCAGCCCGCCGGAGGACGCGCCGCGTTCGGGCATCGGCTGGCCGATCCAAGCGTCGGCCTTCCGCGACGAGCTCGTGGAAACCCATCGACGTTATCGACTGCCGGTCTATGTGCTCGAGAACGGGTTCGGCGCACAGGAACAGCCGGACGCCGAAGGCCAAATTCTCGACCAATCGCGCATCGACTATCTCAGCGCTTATACCGATGCGCTGCGTGCGGCGGTCGCGGCCGGCGCCGATGTGCGTGGCTATTTCGTCTGGTCGCTGCTCGACAATTTCGAATGGGGTTCGGGCTACGCCAACCGCTTCGGGCTGGTCTATGTCGACTTCGCCACGCAGCGGCGCATCCCGAAGGCCTCGGCTCGCTGGTATGCGGAGATGATCCGCAAGGCCGAGACAGGCTGATCATTTGCGACGGCCCCGTTGATCGGCTTCGACGGCGCCCGACCGCTACAGCCAGCGGCCCTGCCGCGCGCCCTCCGGCACGACATAGACGCGTGCGCGGCCGTCGATCAGCTCGGCGGCTCTCTCGACGGGCATCACGGACAAGGCCGTGGACAAGCCATCGGCGAGCATCGCGCTCTCGGCCAGGACCGTGACACTGGCCCAACGGTGCGCCGGCTTCCCGCTGCCCGGATCGAGAATGTGGGTGAAGCGGCCGGCCGGATCGAACCGGTAGCCATAGCCGCCGGAGGTAGCCACGGCGCCCTCCGTCACGTCGAGGTCGGTCAGCGAGACGGAGGGCCGCTCCGGGTCGGCGATGCCGATCCGCCATGGCGCACCATCGCCCTTCGGTCCGAGCGCCAGCTCCTCTCCCAGGTCGACCAGAACATGCGAGAAACCATGCGCCCGCAGCAGGTCGCCGACGCGATCGGTAATATAGCCCTGAGCGATACCGTTGAGCGTGAGCGCCATACCGGGCTCGGCGAGGCGTACCGCACCGCCGGCGATCTCGACCCGGCGCCAATCGACCAGTCTTTTGGCCGCCGCGATCGCCGTCGGCGAGGGCCCCTCCGGAGCGGCGTCGGGCTTGGCGAAGTGATCGGCATAGAGCGCCCAGAGCGGCTGAACACTGGGATCGAAGGCGCCGCCGCTGCGCTCGGCCAACCGCAGCGCCTCCGTCAGCAACACGCGCAGATCCATCGGCGCACCGTCCAAGCGGCCTTCGGCATTGAGCCGAGCCAGGGCGCTATCCGGGCGAAACAGGCTGAAGACCGCCTCGAGTCGCGCCGCCTCCGCCAGGCAGGCGGTAATGGCGGACTTGGCTTCGGCTTCGTCCGAGTGCTGAAGCGACAGGCTCGCAGCGGCGCCGAGAACCACCCCTTCCCAGCGAAATGTGCGCAACCGTTCGGCGCGCGCGAGGCCGGGTAGCAACGATCCGGCCATCACGCCAGCCGTGATGGCGATGAAACGGCGCCGCGGCATGCGGCCGCAAACCCGACTTTCAGGGCGCATCGGACACCTCGCTTGCGGCGTCGCCGACCGGCGACGCTTCGATCTTCTTTCGAGCGACCTCGTAGTCGGCCACCTCGCCTCCATACTGGTTGGCGAAAGCCTCGGCCGCGGCACGATCGGCAAACGGCACCGCTTCGGTGCCGCCCATGGCGGCCGCCATGTGGCTGCCGACCACGTACCACGCCTTGCGCGCCTCGACCCAGGCGCCGGCGGCCGGATGATCCCAACTGCCCTGCGCCATGTCGTTGACCCAGACCGCCGCGAGCTCGCCTTCGTTGACGACCTCCTCACCGAGATAGGTAAAGGTGTCGCGAACCGAGGAAAACCAGATCGGCTCTGTTTTGCCCTTGAGGAATATCTGGCCCTTGGGCCCCGGATGCTCCGTCACCACCATGTTGCAGTAGTAGCCCACGGCGCGAGAGGTTGGTTCCTGGGGCGTCGGCAAAGCGGCGTTCTCGCTCCTGCCGCAGGCGGCCAACAAGAACGCGACACCGAATAGTAGAAACCCGAGCCGCATCATCCATCCCTCCTGGCGAACCGAACCGCCGCTGCTCCCAACGGCAACGCAATCCAAGCGAGCAGCGCCGACAGCAGGGCGGCCGGCGAAAAATGCACGGCCGCCGACAAGCCGGCCATGCCCGAGAACGTCCGCACATTCTCGAACGAAGTCAGGTTGAACAGCCGATAGAGATCGGCCGGGTTGAGGAGAAGCAGATAGGGAAAGACGTCGGCGCCGAGCCGGCCCTTGCTGGCTACCAGGCCGCCCATCAGCGCCATATCATAGACGATCACGAAGAGGAGCCACAGCCCGACCGCGATTCCTGCCGCCGTGCCCCGTTCCTTCACCGACACGCTGACGAGATAGGCGAGCGCCAGGAAAGCGGCACCCAGCAGCGCCGAGCTCGCGATCAGGCCGGCGAAGGCGCCCAGGCTCTCCGCATCGCCGCCGCCGCCGATGACCGTCGCAACGCCGGCGGCGCCGTAGCCGACAATGGTGGCGAAGCTCAGGATTGCGACATGGCCGCAGAACTTGCCGCCGAGGATCTGCCCTCGCGTCACCGGATAGGTCAGGAGCAGAAGCATGCAGCCGCGCTCGACCTCGCCCACGATCGCATCGTAGCCCAAGAGCAGCGCGATCAGCGGAATGAGGAAGATGCTGAGGCTCGACAGGCTGACCACGGCGACCGCCAGCGGCTTGACACCGAGCGCACCGGTCGGCGTCGATCCGAGAAAGGTCAGCGCGAAGGCGAGTCCCGCCAGCAGCAGCGTCGCCCCGGCAACCCACTTGTTCCGCAGCCCGTCGCGAATCTCCTTGCCGGCGATCGTGAGAAAGGCATTCATGTCGCAGCCTCCAGCGCGGCGCTCGCGAGCATCGGCTTGCCGCTATAGTGAAGATAGACGTCGTCCAGGCTGGGCAGGCGCAGGTCGATGTCGGTGCAGAGCGAGCCGAGTTCGGCCAGCCGGCGCAGCAATGCCATCTTCTCCGCCAGCGGGCAGGCGAATTCGACCCACTCCCGGTTTCGATCGACCGCGACCACAGCAACGCGACCGAGCCGCTGGACGATCGCCGTGATGTCTCCGCGAACCCGAACTGTGACCGGCAGGCCGGCCTCCGTGCGCAAGCGCTCCAAGTCGCCGAAGGCGACCAGCCGGCCCTCCCTGATGATGGCCGCCAGGTCGGTGCGCGCCTCGAGCTCGGTCAGGATGTGCGAGGACAGGATGACCGTGGTGCCTGCGTCCCGCAGATCGCGGACGATCTGGAAGAACTCCTGGCGCAGCGCCGGATCGAGGCCGGTCGTCGGCTCGTCCAGAAGGAGCAAACGCGGTTGCCCCAGGAGTGCCTGGGCCAGGCCTAGCCGCTGACGCATGCCTTTCGAGTAGGTCTTCACGCGCCGGGCCGCGGCGAAGGACAGGCCGACCCGTTCCAGCAGCGGATCGCATTCCTTCGCCCCCACGTCTTTGAGCCGCGCATAGAACCGTAAGGTGTCGCGCCCGCTGAACTCGTCGTGAAAGACCACGTTCTCCGGCAGGAAGCCGATCTGACGGCGAAAGGCTGTTCCGGCCCTGACGGGATCCGCGTCGAGAACACGGACGCGACCGGCGCTGGGTGCGATCAACCCCAGGATCAGCTTCATCAAGGTGGTCTTGCCGGCCCCGTTATGGCCGATCAGGGCAAGGCACCTGCCGCTTTCCAGCGCGAAGTCGATCCCGTCGAGCGCGCGCTGGCCTGCAAACTGCTTCGTCACGTTTTCGGCGAGAATCGCGACCATGATCGGCTTCACATCGTGGGAGCGGCGCCAACGCCGATGTCTTCCGCCGTGTCGGGTGCGGCCGGCGTCAGGTCGACGCCGGCCGGCAGCGTGACCGGTGGCGCTGGGGGCGCCATCAGAGGGAAGCTGTCGACAGCGCCGCCGGGATAGAGCGTAGGAAGCTGCTCCTGGGCGTAGCGCAGCGTGGCGAGCGCCGGGCTCGACAGCAGGAGCTTGGCGAGCGGATATTTCCAAATCACCCAGTCGACGATGGTGTTCGGACGATAGGCCGTGTCGGCGATCCCGTCGCCGTCGAGGTCGAAGGCCGGGTTGTCGCTCCAATAGTTCCCGCGCCCGTCGCGCGACCACTCGTAGATACGCGTGCCGGTATATTTCACCTGGATCCGTCCTTCGATGAAGCTGTTGCCATAAAACCGGTTGTCTTCGGACCCACCCGTGAAATGCACGCCGATGCCGCACTTTTCCAGGCGGTTGTCATGGATGTCGTTCTTGACCGAGGTGTAAATGAAGAGGCATTTTCCGCCCGTGCCATAGATGTAGTTGTCGGCGACCTCGGACCGGCGCGAGGTGTGGAACATGAGGCCATGCTGCTGGTCTCCCACCGAGACGTTGCGAAGGACCTTCAGACGCTCCGAATACATCAGCGCGAAGCCGACATGATTGTGGACCGAGACGTTGTCCGTGACCTCGTTCCGGTTCGAATACATGTAATGGACCGCGAAGCGCAGGTCCTCGAACCGGTTGCCGCGGATCACATTGTCGTGGCTGACCTCGATATAGATCCCGTCGCGCCCGCCGATCACGTGGTTGCCTTCGATCAGCGAACCCTTGTTGTTCCAGACATGGATGCCGTTGCCGCGGTCGTTCATCCACAGATCGCTGCGGTTGGCGATCCGGTTGTTGCGCACCACGGCATCACGGCATCCGTGAAGCACGATCCCGAACAGGTTCTCCTCGACTTTGTTGTCCTCGATCACGGGGCGGTCGGCGCCCTGCTCGATGTAGATGCCGCTGTCGAAGTCCTCGCCCCTGGTGCCGGAGCCGCGGATCTCGAGCCCGCGCACCGTCACGTCCGGGGCGAGGATCTTGACGGCGCTCCCAGCACCACCGGCATCGATCACGGCTCCCGGCGATCCCTGCAGCATCAGCGGCTTGTCGATCACGATCCGGCCGCCATAGACGCCGGGCCCCAGCAGCAGCCGGTCGCCCGGCGCCGCCCGAGCGACGGCCTCGCGCAGGCCGTCCGGCCCGGGCTCCACCGCCAGGGTGGCGGCAGACGACGCGGCCGCTCCGCACGCGAGCGCAAGCCCGAGGGCAGCCGCCCCCAGGACGACCCGAACGCCGGAAAGGCCGCGCCGCCGCATCTTCCTTACGCCTCGACCAGCATCTGCCCTGACATCTCCATATGGAGCGCGTGGCAGAACCACTGGCAGTAGTAGTAGTGAACGCCAGGCGCTCCGACGGTGAAGGTCACCGACGCCGTCGCCTGGGGCGCGACCTCCATGGCGATGCCGTAGCCGACCAGCGTGAAGCCGTGCGTCAAGTCGACCACGTCGTCGATGTTGGTGACGAACACGGTCACCTCGTCGCCTTTCTTGACCTTGAAGTGCTGCAGGCCGAACTGCGGCGCCACAGAGGTCATGTAGACACGCACTTTGTTGCCGTCGCGGATGACCTTGTTGTCCTCTTCGAGCTTGACGCCGTCCTTCTTCGCCCATTCGCGCGCATCGGCAAAGAACGGGTCATCGCGCGACCAGATCTCGACCGGCTTCAGGATCGACGCCTTGACGATGGTGGCGTCGTGGGGCTCGGCGAAGGTCGGGCCGTCATGCACCAGCACCATTTCGTCGCCGGAGATGTCGATCATCTGATCGTTCTCCGGTTTCAGCGGGCCGACGTTCAGGAAGCGGTCCTTGGAGAACTTGCAGAGCGCGAAGGCCCACTTGCCGTCCGCCTCCCTGGTTTCGCCCATGGTGGCGTTGACATGGCCGACCTGGTAGTGGACGTCGAGTTTCTGCCGGATCGGATTGACCTTCTCGCCCTTGTAGGCGCGCAGGGCGTCCTCGAGGTTCCACTTGACGATCTGGGAGTCCAGGAACAGCGAAGTGTAGCAGTTCCCCTTGCCGTCGAAGGTGGTGTGGAGCGGCCCGAGGCCGACCTCGAGGTTTCCGACGATCGTATCCTCTTCCTTGATCTTGCCGGCGAACAGGTCGTCGAACTTGTCCCAGGCGAGGATGGTCACGGTCGGCGACAGCTTTCCGTTGATGATCAGATGCTTGCCGTCCGGCGCCGCGTTGCAGCCGTGGGGGCTGTTGGCGACCGGGACATAGCGCGTGAACTGCGACTTGGCGGATTTTCGGCCGTCCAGCACCTTCACGCCGTTGATCTCCTGATACTTGCCGGCCTTGATCGCCTCTTCGATGGCGGCAATGTTGAAGACCACGACATGATCCTTGTCGTTGGCGGTCATCTCTTCGAGGGTCACGCCTTCTTCGGAGTTGTAGCAGGTGGACGCCACGTACTTGCCGGCATAGTCGGCGTCGTTGTTGTCGAGATTGCCGCTGACGATCACCTGCCAGGCGACCGTCATGCTGTCGCCATCGACGGCGGTGAAGATCGAGGCCCACTTCTTGTAGTCGTCGAGCAGCGAGCCGTCGTTCGGGATCGGCACGCGGTTCTCGCCGTTGCAGAAGACGTATCCGGTCCTCGGATAACGCTGGTTGCGCAGGCCGTGGATCGAATGCGCGTTCGGGATCTCGATAACTTTGTCGGTCTTCATCACGTCGAGGCGGATGCGAGCGAGCCGCGTGTTCGCCTTGTCGTTGACGAAGAGATAGCGCCCGTCATAGCTGCCGTCGGTATAGGAAGGCCGCGGATGATGCAGGTCGCCGTTCTCGAACGTCTTCCGGCCGATGGAGGCGAGGTAGGCCTTCGTCTCCGGCAGCAAGCCATCCGTCAGCACCTTCAGGCTCTCGTTGGTGATGCCCCATCCCGAGGCACTGCAGCGGTTGAACACCGGGATGCGCATCAGCTCGCGCATCGACGGAATCCCCAGGATACGCACCTCGCCGGAATGGCCGCCCGACCAGAAGCCGTAATATTCGTCGAGCATGCCCGGCGGCACGTTGGCCTTGTTCTCCTCGGCAGCCTCCGCGCTGCGGCTGGCGATCATCATGCCGCCCGTGCCGCCGACCAGCACGCCGCCGGTACCGGCCGCGATGCCAGCCAGTGTCGCCGCCTTAGCGCTCGAGCCGAGCAGATCGCGGCGCGAAACCCCTCTCTTTTCATTCTCTGACATTGATCGTCTCCTTGCTTGCGTTCCGATTGCCGGCCCGCGTCACTCGGCCGGCTGTATTCCGCCCGGGGTCGCCGTTGACGCGATCGGCCGTTTCTTGCCACGTCCCGTCCGCTTCATGATCAAGGGCGGACAAGTCTGGTCGTCCCAATAGATGACCTGGCACTTCATGCAGTAGAGGCATTCGTTCGGGTTGATCTGGCCCAGCGGATGGATCGCCTGAACCATGCACTCCTTGGCGCAGAGCTGACATTCGAAGCCGCACTGTTTGCGCCGCTTGAGCCATTCGAACATCCGCATCCGACCAGGAATCGCGAGGGCCGCGCCCAGCGGGCAGAGATAGCGGCAGAAGAAGCGCTCGATGAAGAGGCCCGCGCCCAACAGCGCCACGGCGTAGAGCACGTAAGGCCAGTCGCGCATGAAATGGAGCAGGATCGTGGTCTTGAAGGGCTCTACCTCGGCGATCCGCTCGGCGAGCGCCAGATTGTTGAGCGACAGGCCGAACAGGCCGAGAAAGATGATGTATTTGATCGGCCAGAGGCGCTCATGCCACGCAAAGGGAACCGTAAGCTGGCGCACGCCCAGCCTACGCGCGAGCTGATTGGTCAGCTCCTGCAGGGCGCCAAACGGGCAGAGCCAGCCGCAGAAGGCGCCTCGCCCCCAGAACAGCAGCGCCGCGGCCGTAGCGCTCCACAGGATGAAGATCAGCGGCTCCAGCAGGAAGAAGTCCCAGCGAAAGCCCTGAGCAAGAGCGTTCGTGAAGGTCAGGACATTTACGACGGAGAGCTGCGCGCTGGCATAAAAGCCTAGCCAGACGACGCTGAAGATGAGGAAACCGATCCGCAGGCGCGTGAACAGCTTGGGCTTCCGGACCAGAATGTCCTGAAAGAAGAAGATCAGCGTCAGAATGATGAGCGAGATCGTCAGGATGGCGATGTCGATCACACGCGACCGCCAAATTTTTACCCATACCGGTTCGCCCGCCGGCATCTGATCGGCCGCCAGCTCGCCGCCCGCGCTTGCAGCCGGCTGCTCGGGCGCCAACGGCAATGCTGGCGGCGCCGAGACTGGCACAACGGTCTCGGTCTTCAGATATTTGTCAGGCAGACGGTAATCGAGCGAGAAACTGGTGAAGACCTTCTCCGTCGGCCCCGTCGGGCGCTGCGCCAGCAACTGGAGGCGGAACGGCTGCGCCGGATCGAAGATGGCGCCGTCTGGGATCCGGAATATGCCGATCTCCTGGAACTCCGGCGCGCCACCACCGAGCGCGCCAAGACGCTTGTAGTCCTTGTCCTTGAACAGGATGGTCGTGTCGCCCTGCGCCAGCTGGATCCGGTCGAAAATGCCGCCACGAACGAAGCCGGAGCCGCGAAAGCTGTATTCGCCGTTCGCCGCGATCACGATGGCCGACTGACCGGGCTTCAGCCATGATCGGATGGTCGAATAGTCCCGCTCGTCGATCAGCGAGCGGCCGATGGCTTCGACGGAGACGAGGCCGAGATAAAGGTCGATGAACTCGGCCTCTGGCGGCCCCTCACGGCCGTAAGGTCCCGCTCTGCCGACGCCGATCTTTTTGAACGCGTCATCAACCTCGCCATTCAGCAGATGCAGCCGCCGGATCGATCCATCGCCGAGCAGGCTCGTCCAGTCGCTGGGTGCGAAAGGAATATCAGCGAGCACGGTTCGGGTTTTGGCCGCTGGCGCCGCCGCGCCGGCAACAGCGGAGAAACCGGCAATGCCCCGCGACTTGGCAACCGCCAGCGCCACACGCGTCAAGCCTTCGTTGATGACGATCGCGGTGACGGTCGCGCCGCTGATGGCGTCCACTTCGGCTTTCTGTCCGTTCCTTGCCGTCGCGACGACATTCTTCCCGACAAAACGGGCGACGAACTCGAACAGCTTGTCCTGCGGGATGCCCACCAGCAGGATCGGCTCGTGATGCTCCACGACCTTGGCGCCGACGATGACGCCGTCGAGATCCATGCCGACCAGCAGCTTGATCGGCTTGCCGGAGTAGCCGATATCCTCGGTGCGAAAGACATAGCCGACGATCTGGTCGCCCTTGTAAGCGGGCGCCGAAGGCGGCGTGCCCTCCATGGGGCCGAACCGATCCGCGCCGGGGAAGACGTCGGCCGGCTGTACATCGGCCCTATAGGCGCTAAAGCCGGCAGCCTGCGCAGGCGCAGGCAGTCCCAGAAGCGCTGTCGAGAGAGCGAGGCCGGCACAAAGCAGCCCCGCTCGTGCTACGGCGATGACGCGACCTCGCCATGTATCGATGATCTGCAATTCCCATCCGCCTGGCCCCACCCGAAAGTGGAACGCGTGATTCGATGACGTGCGTCTGAAACTCGGCCACTTCGTCTTGGGTCAACATGACTTGAATCAATCGATGCGGCGGCAGGCCGCTCCCTAACGAAGTGTTGCTGCATCGATAAGCCCAGGAAGGGCGCGGGTGTCTCCCTCGGGCTTGATAAATGTCAAGTACGCCCGGTCAAATCGCCGCAGCGGTTTTTGTGGCCAGGTGCGTGGTCGGCGCGGCGAAAGGCACGGGGTTGTGTGTCGCTGATTGCCCGAGAAGGACGCTCTGCGATTCGCAGATCAATTCTCGGCATCGCGCCTCTGCTCGTCCGCACCACCTGGCGGCAAGCGGCAGAGGCGAGCCGCGGCTCCGCGTCGCGGCGGCGGGCGCAATGAAAGACCGGTCTTGGGTTGGAGGGGGCGAGGTCGTACACCACAGGCCCCAATTTAATCGGTGCGACCGACGGCGAGACTGGCATCGCAGATTTCAGCGTTTATTCAGTGGCGTCGCGGGCGGCGCGCGGAAGAGGGTCCATCCGGCGTAAGGACACCCTCTTCGACGACCTCGCCCAGGAGGCTTCCTGACGAGCTTTGACGAGCGGGGCTCGAAGAACGCAGTGGCGATCCCGCTCGAGAACAGGACCAAGCGCGTGATCGCAGTGCGGCCGGACGCGCTGACGCGGCAAGACGACGGCGCCGCTTCCTGCAGCGCCGTCGTCCGCACTTGGTCCAACCCGCCGGCCAGTGTCGGCGCTATCGCGGCCTCGTACAGCGGTTCGGGCAGAAGACTTGCCCGATGACGACGCGACCTGCCGTGTCACGCGATCGCAGCCGCCACCGGCGAGCGGGCGAGACGGCCTTACTCGGGGATGGGCATCGGCGGGTTATCGGGCGATACCCAAATCTCTTGCATCCTCCCGGTTTTCTTGTCCACGAACGCGATCTGATAGCCGCTGGTGCGGTCGACACGCTCGAGCGCTGCCGAGATCGGCGCACCGCCCGTGTGCTTGCTGGCGAAGAACGCGGCTTCGGGCAAGGTCATCGTCGCCTTTGCCGTTGCCTCGAAGTCCCTGCGCTCGCTCGGATACAGGCGGTGAGTGGCGATAGCGCGCCCGAGGCGTGTCACCTGGCCGGTCGCGGGATCGACGTAGGCGGTCAGAACACGGCCATGTTCCATGACCCACACCGCATAATGGGGCTTGGAGGGATCCGCCTTGAAAACGGCCTCCACAACGATGCCATGCATGTCGCGCGCAGCCTTCTCCATCGCCTGGGCAAGCGGTATCTTGGCCGTACCGAAGGCCATGATGTCTTCACGGTTCACGCGGTCGGAGAACCGGACATAGTGAACCGCCGGCTTCGGCGACCCGCCGGCCGGCAGCGTCGCTGTGGCGACGGCTTGCCCAGCCGGCCGGGTCGCGGGCGCCATGGTCCCTGCGCCGGTCACCGTCGGCTTCGCCCCGGAAGGCTGGGCGCCCGGCGCGCTCTGCCCGGTGAGCGGGGGTGACAGGGTCGTGGTCACCGTCGATGCGGATGTGCTGGAATCGGGAGCGGCGAACGCGACCGGCGCAAGAACAAAGGCGGCTGCGGTCAGCAGCGCCGGGAGCGCGACTTTCCTGATCATGGGATGACTCCATCTTCTAAATTTGCTGCGGCGTCCCTGGGAAGGAGGAGGACGCTTCTTGACCCCCAATTGGGGTTTCGGGATTAGCGCTACCTTGCGGCAACATTAAATTTCCTTGAGCCGCAGCGCGGCGAAATTCCTCGCAAGACCGGGCTCGATCCGATCCTTCGCACCTACCTCCAGATGAACCGGCAGCAATTTCCTGTCAGGCGGTGGTCGTCAATCGGGGCTGGCCGGTCTGTTTTCGCAGACGGAATGCGAGCAAGGCCGATAGCGCCAACGACAGCCCGATCCCGGCGACGCATGCGGGCCAGCCGAAGCGGCCATAGATCTGCCCGAGAACCGCGCTGCCGACGAGACCACCGCAGAAATAGCAGGCGAGGTAGATGCCGCTGGCCGCGCCGCGGTCGGTGGTCGCGGCGCGTCCGACAAAGCCGGTCGTTGTCGCCTGTGCGAAGAAGGTGCCGACGGCAACCAACGCCATGCCGCCCAGGATCGCCGGCAAGCTTGGCAGGAGCAGCAAGGGGAGCCCGGCCGCTGCGACCGCCAGCGAGCCCCAGACGGTACGCCTCGTCCCGAACCGATGGGCCGCGCGGCCTGCGAGAGGCGTGGAAAGGATCGAGGGCAGGAAGACGAAATAGACGAAACCCAGTGCCATCGCGCCGACTGCGAGCGGCTCGCGCACGAGCACGAAATTCACATAAGTGAAGGTGCCGATGAAAGCGAAGAGGATGAAGAAGCCGATGCCGAAGCTCGCGCGCAGCGGCAGGTTGCGCAGATGCCCGGTCCAGGCGGCGAAGGGTGAACGTGCGGCGCTTCCGGTCGGTGCTGCCGGCGGCGTGCGCTCGAGGCTGACATAGACAAGGACAGCGCCTGCCAAGTTGAGCCCTGCGAAGACATAGAAGTTAGCGGTCAGGCCCAGATGGTCCGCAAGCGCCGCCGACATCAGGCGGCCGAACAGGTTGCTGGCGACATTGCCTGTGATATAGGCGGCCGAAGCGCTGGCGGCGTCCTTGGCGCCGCACTGCTCGGCCAGATAAGCGAGCGTCAGAGTGAACGCCGACGACATGAGCAGCCCTTGCACGACACGAAGCGCCGCAAAGCTCGCCAGGTCAGGCGCCGCCGCAAGCAGCGCGGTCGGAATGGCGAGGAACGCCAGGCTCGCCACGACGCCCCGTCGACGGTCGATGCGCCGGCTGACGAGCGCCACGGCCAAGCCGGCGATGGCCATGCCGATGGTGCTGGCATTGACCGCGAAGCCCATGGCGGCCGGTGTGACGCCGTAGGTCTTGACGAGAGTCGGCAAGATGGCTTGCGTTGCGAACAGATCGACGAGCGTCAAGAAGGCTGTCAACCCGATCACGACGGCGCGCAAGAACGCAGCCGCGACGCGATGGCCTGCCGGCGTCGACGACGCAGCTCGAGCGGAACTCGCGTTTTCCATGAGCGAAGTCCCTTACGGCAACGGAGCGGCGAGAGTGTGACGCCCGCCCGGGGCGTCACACGCCGGGAATGAGGGCGGTCGAATCCGCCCTCACATCATGTGCTCTTCCTTCTTATCGTGAAGGATGTCGGCCGAGATCAGCACGACGGCGTTGTTGCCGGTATTCTTCCACCAGTGCGACAGATCGGCGTCGCGCGACACCTCGCCGGCCTTGTGCAGGATCGGCGCGGCGCAGTTGCTGGCGTATTCCGTGATCTCGCCCTGCAGGATATAGATCAGCGCCGGCCGGTCCGCGTGGTCGTGCCACGGCACGACCCCGCCCGGCTGGATCTCGAGACGGCGAATGCGGAACAGGCGGTCATTCAGGGCCACCTTCTGTTCCGCGAGGTCGATCGACGCGAGGACCGTGTCGGCCACGCCGACTGGCTCCGTTGCGACCTGCTTCTGGCCCTGGCCGTCGGCAACAATCTTGTTGGCTGGGCACTCGCCCGCAAATGCCGCGACCGAGGCCACGGACGTCGCGCCCGCGACGAGGCCGGCGACGATCAGCCCACGCCAAAGAGCGCGGCTGCTCCTGTTGTTCGAAATCATCTGTTGGCTCCTTCCCTCTGCCTGAGCTGCAGCCGGATTGGCCACAGCAACGGGACCGAGGATCGCGGAGCGGCACCCTTTGCGGAAATGCCGGATGCTTCTGAATTCGATAGCGCGGGGTTATTGCTTCATCGCGCGGCTCGGGACGAGGCCCGCGCTCGTTCCGCTTCGACCTCAACGACCCCGCCCGACGCTTAGGCGACGCTGCGAAACACGGCCAGGTAATGGAGCAGCGCGGCTACGAGGACGAACAGGTGCCATATGGCGTTCTGGAAGGGCAGCCGCCGCAGCAGATGGAACAAGGTGCCGACCGAGTAGAGAATGCCGCCCGTGACGATCAGGGCAAGGGTTGGCGCATCGAGGGCTGCGACCAGAGGCCTCAGCGGCAAGAGCACAATCCAGCCAAGCGCGAGATAGACCAGAACGAAGGCGCGCTCGAAACGCCCTGGGGCTGCCAGCTTGATCACGATGCCGATCAGTGCCACCGCCCATACCATGCTCGTGATCCCAACGGACCATGCGCCCGAGAGGAAGAGCGTCGTGAAGGGAGTATAGCTGCCGGCGATCATGAGAAAGATCGCGGCGTGGTCGAGACGGCGAAGCAGGTCTTTGCGGGCCGAGGGCGGCGCCAGATTATAGGCTGCCGAACAGATCATCGTGGAGACGAGGCCGACCGCATAGATGGCAGCGACGATCAGCGTCTGCGCGTTGCCGATGGCCGCCACGTTGACGATAAGCGCGATGGCGCCGGCGACGCCGAGCGAGGTTCCGACGACGTGAATCCAGCGATCGGCCGCCAGCTCGTATCGGCTCGGACGTCGGGTATATATCGCGCGGCCCGGCTTATCGTTCATCGCTTAGCAGACAGGTGATGCCAGAACACGACGGTCCTGACACTCAGAATAACCCGTCCAGCGGCTTGCTGCTAATGCGAGCGTGGCAAAGCAGCGACGCGAGCGCCGTTCTTGGGGCCCCGCGAACGACGCCGGTCGCGCTTGCGCGAGTGCCGTGCCCCGTTGGCGTCGCCGTTTCCGCCTCGTGGACGACCTGGCCCCGGCGATGCGCTCATGAAAGCGACATCGGACAGGCCATTGCCGTCGCCCTCCAACGGACGCCGCCGATCGCGCCCAAGGCCGCCCGCCGGCTGCCCCGCTGACGGCTTGTGCGCCGCGCGGACCAGCGGCCCGCGAGCCACCTGCCCCGGCGCGCGCTCCGGCGAGCGCCGGTCGACCATCGGCAGCGTCTTGCGCGTCAACGCCTCAATATCGCGTAGCAGCCCCCGCTCCTCGCCGTCGCACAGCGAGATCGCGATGCCGTTGGCGCCGGCGCGGGCCGTGCGGCCGATCCGGTGAACATAGCTCTCTGGAACATTGGGCAGCTCGAAATTGACCACATGCGTCACGCCGTCGACATCGATGCCGCGCGCGGCGATGTCGGTGGCAACCAGCGCGCGGATCCGTCCGGCACGGAAGGCGGACAAGGCGCGCTCGCGCTGCGACTGGCTCTTGTTGCCGTGGATCGCCTGGCTCGCCACGCCCGCCCTCTCCAGATGCTCGGCCACCCGGTCGGCGCCGCGCTTCGTGCGGGTGAAGACGAGCGTGCGTGCCATGCTCGGGTCGGCGAAGAGCTCGACCAGCAGCGCGCGCTTGCGCGGGGCCTCCACGAGGATGACCTGCTGCCGCACGCGCTCGGCCGTGGTCGCCACCGGCGTGATCGAGACCTCGGCCGGATCGCTCAGAAGCTCGGCCGCGAGGTTGCGGATCTCCTTCGGCATGGTGGCCGAGAAGAACAGATTCTGGCGCCGGATCGGAAGCTTCGCCACGATCCGGCGGATCGGCTTCACGAAGCCCAGATCGAGCATCTGGTCCACTTCGTCGAGCACGAGGATTTCCGTCTCGTCGAACGAGATTTTGCGCTGGTCGAGATGGTCGATCAGGCGCCCGGGGGTCGCGACCAGGATGTCGAGGCCGCGCGCGAGAGCCTGGATCTGAGGCCCGTAAGAGACGCCGCCGAACACCGCGGCAACCTCGAGCCCGAGCCCGGCGCCGTAGGTGCGGAAGCTGTCGGCGATCTGGCCGGTGAGTTCGCGGGTCGGGCTCAAGACCAGGACGCGGCAGCGGTGAGGCTTGGCCGGCCGCTTGGCCGCCGCCAGGCGGTGCAGAATCGGCAGGGCGAACGCGGCGGTCTTGCCAGTGCCGGTCTGGGCGATGCCCAGAAGATCGCGGCCGGCGAGAATGCTCGGGATGGCGCGGGCCTGGATGGGTGTCGGAGAGACATAGCCTTCGGTGGCCAGCGTCCGAAGGATCGGCGCGGCGAGGCCGAGGTTGGCAAAGTCGGTCAAGGGAATGATCTTTCTATGTAGCCACGGCGGCGGCAACCGGCCTATCCGGCTTGCGCGCGGGATCGCGGGCGAGGAATGAAGACGCCCCGCGTGGCCTGGGCTATCGAGTGAAGAAGATCTCGGGAGCGCTCAACAGGAGGACGACCGGGGTCGTCCGTTCACGCGGCTGGAGCGCCGAGGTGCCGCGTCTCAATCGGCGGCGCGCGCAACATCCCCTTATCCGGCGCGCAAGTCAAGAAAATACGAAATGTCGATGGCAACACATCGTACCAGCAACAGCGGCGCACCACCGACGCGTCAGGAAGCCGACCACGCGTTACGGCCAGTTCAGCCGTCTGTCAGCTTCCTGAAAGCCCCAGCCGGTAAGGCCTTTACGGGCTGCTCCATCCAGCCGGCCGCGGTACGGAAATCGCCCAGAGCGACCGCGAACGCAATCCGGCACTGGTTGGAGCAGCAAACATCGATATCGACCCCCGCACGCCAGTGCGGCTCACGAACGATCTCAACTCTCATGAGGAACAAATGCGCAGTTGCAAGAATGGCTTCCTTCTCTCCTTCGCGGCTCTTGTCATGGTCATGGCGACGGCGAGCCCGTCCGAAGCCGCGAACTCCATCGTGAATGTTTCGCTCTGGGACAAAGGCGCGAGCGCGGATATGGCGACGGACCTCGGCATGGGCATGGGCACTCACGACATGTCCAAGGCAACAATGGGCGTCAAGGTTTCCCCGGCCTCCGTCAAGGCGGGCGAAGTTACGTTCGAGGTGAAGAACAATTCGAAGGATACGGTCCACGAGATGATCGTGGTTCCGATCGAAGACAAGAGCAAACCGCTGCCCTACATCGCCGCCGAGAATCGGGTGGATGAGGATGGCGCGGGGCATCTGGGGGAGGTGTCCGAACTCGATCCGGGCAAGTCCGGCGCGCTGCGGCTCAAGCTCAACCCGGGCAAATATGCGCTCTTCTGCAACGTCCCCGGCCATTTCATGAACGGCATGTGGACGGTTCTGACGGTCAAGTAGCGGCATGCCCGCGTCGCTGCTCGCAAGGCGGGGTTCGGCACTGGGAAGAAGCGGGCGCCCCCGCGTCCCGTTGCAAAAAATCCGATCCGAATTTCCGAGATAGGCAGGCCACACATTCAAACGGTCAGTAGCCGTCCACGCCGAAATTCCTTGAATTTTCGCGATGGCACATCTCGGCCTGGCCGTTTCGGGGCCGCGTCGATTGGGAGAATCCCCCGCTTCTACCGTCGACGCGCGCCTCCGATCTATGGCAACTTTCCGCTCGATGGGGGATCGAATCGCCTTTGGCGTCCGGCTCGGGCTTAACCGCGAGCAGGCAGCCCGATTGGCACGGCTCAAAACGCCGGAGCGCATCCAGGACTTCGTGACGACCTTGCCCTCAAATCACGAGCAGACGGGCGATACCTGTCTCTCCGTTGTCCAGGTTCTTCGCCAGCGCCGCGCGCATTGCATCGAGGGAGCCTTCGTCGCGGCCTGTGCGCTATGGCTTGCGGGTACGCCGCCGCTGCTCATGGATTTCCATGCCGAGAATGACGATGACCATGTCGTCGCTCTGTTCCGACGCGGCCGTCATTGGGGCGCGATCTCGAAGAGCAATCACATATGGTTGCGCTGGCGCGATCCGATCTACCGTAGCCTGCGCGAGCTGGCAATGAGCTATTTCCATGAATATGTGAATGGGCCGTGCAAGACCCTGCGCGCCTATTCGGGAGCGTTCGATCTGAGGCGCATTGCGCCGGAACGCTGGATCACGAACAAGGAAAACTGCTGGGACGTCGCCGAGGCGGTCGATCGCACCCGCCATTACCCGCTGATTTCTCCGGCCCAGGCGCGGCGCCTGCGCCCGCGCGACGCGCTGGAGCGACGCGCGGGCGGTATGCTCGAACATCCGCATCCGGCCCGCCGCGGCGGCAAGGATTGGAGCTAGCCGATCATCCGGCCTTCCGCGTACCCACTACCCGCATTTGTCCGCGCCATCTGCGCCAGATGTGACATTTCCGGGGCAGCCACGAAACGGTCATAATCGGCCACGATTCATCATGGCATGGTAGATCCGATGCGGACTCTGCGGGAGGTGCCCGGCGGCACCCGACCTGATGCGGGACCGATCAGAATGGAGAGAGCAATGGGAATGCTGCGTTCGGGAGTTGGTGGGAATTCACGACTTCTGACGTCGAAACCGAGTCGGGTCGCGATCGCGCTCGCCGCTTTGGTGACCGTGCTGGCGCTCGCCCACCCCTCATGGGCCGACGATGACGACGACGGGTGGGGCCATTGGCGCAAGCACCGCGGCAAAGTTTATTATTACGGCGGCTATCCGGCGTACGTCTACGCGCCGCCGCCGGCCTATGTCGTGGTGCCCCCACCGCCCCCGCCGGTGGTTTATGCGGCGCCGGCACCGGTCTATGTGGCGCCGGCACCGGTCTATGCCGAGCCGTCGATCAATCTGGTGTTTCCGATCAAGATCCATTGAGCGGGCTTCCCAACATGCTTGGGAATCGGCTTTTTTCGCGAGCTGCGGACCGCCGGTAAGGCATGCATCGAGCGCGGCAGCTCGGGTCCAGGACACAGGGAAAAGGCCGCGGCGACGTCGCCGCGGCCTTCGTCTTTCGAGAGCCGTCTCAACCCAGGCCAGTTCGGTGATCAATCGGCCGGTGAGCGCCAGGGCGCGTTTTGCCTCCCGGCGGGCGACCGCAGCGCATCGCGACCAGACGCCGAGGCGCCTGCGTTCATTTTGGCGGCGGTGACGGCTGCAAGGCCGGTGCCGCGGCCTCGTCCGCAGATGGGTCGCCCGGTTCTTCCGGGATCAGATCGCTACTGGTCCAGCTCAGGAACAGAAGAACGACCCAATCCGTTTGATGCGAATATCCGTATTGCGGCCCGGATGAATCCACAAGGCTTCCTTCGGCCGCGCCGTACCCGGTCGCCGCAAATTTCGCGACGCCTTTACGCTCTCTCATCTTGAACAGCGCGATCTCGGGAAAGCTGAAGCTTCCGGCGAGAGGGATCGGAATGTTCATTTGCGGGATGCCGATGAGCAGCTGTTTCTCGTCGACGGACAGCGCACCGGCGCGAATCTCGACCACCGTATCGGCATTTCCTCGATCGGCCACCAGCTTTACGCCGGTCCTGAGCAGATGATCTCGGATGGCGCCGATGGCATATTTGCTGTCGATGCCCTCGAAGTTGGTGGCATCGACGAAGACGCGCGCGCCTGAGGGGACATGCAAGGCCAACCGCTCCGCCGCACGGTCGGCCGCAGTAGAAATCAGCAACTGCTCGGTTGCCGTTCGCTGCGGGCTCGTTTCGCGGACGGTCGTACAGCCGCTGACGACAAGAGCAACCGCGATGGCGATGAGAGCGATACGAAACATCGGTCCTCCGCGCATGGGTGATGGTCCGTTTTCCGTGGCGGGGGCCGGAAGGGGTAAAGCTGTGACACCCAGCGCCGTAGCGTTCTCGAGCGAATCCGCCGCCTTCGCCGCGACGGGTGCACGCGCTCGATCGTCAAGAGCAGGCGCAGGAGCGGTCGTGCAACCGACCTCGCCCAGGCCATCGACAGGCAGGGCAGACAACGTCCGACCGCTCGGCCACCCCTTCGGTGGTGGCCGAGCGGCGAGGCGCTCGTTATCGACGTCGGAGATCCGCCGCGAACTCGGCCTCGAGCGCCTTTTCGAGATTCAACAGATCGTCGGGCACCGGCAAGCCGGTCGCGCGCCACTCGTTCAGCTTCTCGTGCAATTGCAAGTAAAGCTCGTGCCTGTCCTCGGGCCGGTTTTCCATTTCTTCAAGCAGGTTCGAAATCTGCGCCTTGATGGCTTCGAAGGCCATGGGCCCTTCCTCTTCCGGCTAAGGTGGCACTCCGAGATCGGCAACCGGCCGCCAAAGGAGTCTACAAGCTAACCGCCCGACATGCCATAGGAGGTCGCCGTCTCGAATGCGGCGTCTTGCGGCGACCCGGTGCAGAAGCGGCCCGCAAACTTCCATGAACACAGATTGGTGACCGTTCTCGGCGGTAAGACAGGAGCGCCCGAATCCGCCTAGAATAAGTCGTCGCTGCAGCCGGATCGGGACGAGCCGCCAGGCGGGCCGCTCATTCCCGGTCGCGGCACCTTCCATGGCAGGCACCATGCCTTATCGAACGAACGACGATCTGCCGCCCTCGGTGAAGCGGCACCTGCCGCAGCACGCACAGGACATTTACCGGGAAGCCTTCAACAGCGCCTGGCTGCAGTATGAAAATGACACACGGCGCGAGGAAATTTCCCATCGCGTCGCCTGGGCCGCCGTGAAGAAGCTCTATGCCAAGGTCGGCGGGAAATGGGTGCCGAAAACACCCTGATAATTCCCCTTTGCGATGCGCCGGCGCGGGCTACCGCTGATCGATGCGCCATTCGGTCCCGGTGCGAGATTTTCGCCTCGTGCGGATCGGGGATTCCGGCGTCGTCGCGGTTTGATGCAGGTCAACGCACGGGGCCTCAAGGAACAGGATTATGAAATCGAATTCATCTGCGAAAGGACGCTGACCATGGCCACGCCATTGCCGCCCGAGCTTTCGATCGGGCTCCCGAAACTTTGCTACATCATCGTCAAGGCTCGGGAATTTGATGCCAAGGTCGAGCCCGTGGAACCCGAACCGGGCTCGAACCCGGCCGACGACGCAGAGCGCGAGGTTCTCGAGGACTACGCCGACGACCCCACCTACCAGGAACTCGTCGACGCCATCGAAAGCCTCAATGACGACGAACGCGCGGAGCTCATCGCTCTGACTTGGCTCGGCCGCGGCGACTATGTAGCCGAGGAGTGGGAAAAAGCCCTCGCCGACGCGCAGGACGCTCTTAACGAACGGGTTGCGTCCTACCTCGTGGGCACGCCGAATCTGGGGGACGAATTGGAAGAAGGCTTGACCAGCCTTGGCCTCTCCTGCGCCGACGTCGAAATGAGCCATCTCTGATCGCGAGCAAGGTTCCGCGAGCCGGCCGCAGCTTGGAAAAGGAGGCTGTGTACCATGAGCCCGGATCGATCGGCATCGAACCCGACAGGTGAGCGCTCCTGGACTATCACGATCCCGCCCTTCCCCCTCGAGGGCGAGCTTATCCTGCCGTCCGGTGCGCGGAGCATTGTGCTGTTTGCCCATGGCAGCGGCAGTAGCCGGCTCAGTCCTCGCAACCGCCACGTCGCAGCCGGGCTCAGGCGCGCCGGGCTCGGAACGCTGCTGTTCGATCTCCTGACGCCCGACGAAGGCGAGGATCGCCGCCTGGTCTTCGATATCGAGCTGCTGGCAGATCGCCTCCTGGCGGCAACGCGCTGGCTGCGGACCCAGGAGCTGACCCGCGATCTTGCCGTGGGCTATTTCGGCGCCAGCACGGGCGCGGCTGCTGCCCTGATCGCGGCAGCAAGAAGCACGGAGTCCATTGGCGCCGTGGTATCCCGCGGCGGACGTCCCGACCTCGCCATGCCGGCCCTCGATCGTGTCGGGGCACCGACGCTGCTCATTGTCGGCGCTCTCGACCACCAGGTGCTGACGCTCAATCGTCAGGCGCTGGCTGCGCTCCGCTGCGAGAAGAAACTTGCCATCGTGCCCGGCGCGACGCACCTGTTCGAGGAGCCAGGAACGCTCGATCAGGTTATCGACTTGGCCAGCAGGTGGTTTGCCACACATCTGCCCGGCCGCGCGGCGGAGGCGTAAAGCCGGCTCGCTCGCCTCGCGATCCTGAAAAACTTCCGCGTCGGCCGAACGGAAGCCGAGCATGAGCATTGCCCCCGGCTTCGCGGCGAAGTCGCTGGCGGGCTCGCGGGTTCTTCCTCGTCTCCTCCCCACAGATCGAGTCGGGCCGAAAACGGCGGCGTCTCGCTCCTGCTCGATTGGAGTAGGACCTACACCCATTGGCTTATGGCCTGTCTCCAGCAACCCGGCCTGAAGCGCCGGCGCTACGGCTTTACAACAAGGGATTGTCGGAGTCCGACAACAAACCCGTCGCATTTGTCGGATAGGCATATTAGTCTTATTTCAGTAACATCTCGCCAGCGTGGCCCATTAGCGGCAGATGAATCAAGACGCTCCCGTCAAAATCTCGTCAATGCAGGGCATTGCGCTGCCCTGCGGATATGGCGAAGGTATCGCGCGGCCGTGGAAGGAGATGATCCGCCGATGGCGATGACAATCGTCCACGAGGGGCAAACTTTTGATCCCGATGCCATCACGAAAATCGAGATACGGCCCAGCAAGGACGTGCAGATCGGCGTCTTCATCTTCTTGCAGGGTGAAACCGCACCACGGTTTTTCACGTTCCCGGACAAGGCTGCAGCCATTGCGTTCTGTCAGAAGATCTGGTCTCTGCGCAGCACCGAATCCCCGCTCGATGATCTGACCCAGGACTTGACCGCCGACAAGCGCTTCTGAGTGATTTGGCGCGCCGCGCGGATCGCGCAGGGTCTTCTCGTCGTCCCTGCCCTTCCCGCGCGCTGCATGGATCACAAGCTTTGCAGACGGACCGCTTCGGCCGAGCTGCATGCATCGGCGGGCCGGTCCGATCCATCGCCGCAGCGCAAAGATAACCCCTCGGTGGAGCGCATCGCTCCGCCGCTTCACACAGCATAGCCGCAAAGCAGGTTGAGTTCCCTGCGTCACCCGGCGCCCGCGTTCCGTCCTCTCGGACGGATGACCGCCGCGACGCTCGCGAATTCGTGTGGGAGTTCCGCGCTAAGGTTCAACAGCATCCAGGGGCGGAATTTCGGCGAGGCGCCGCAGCCCCTCGAAATCCATGATCCACAACGTTCTGTTCCGCAACATGACCAAGCCGCGCTCACGCAGCTGGCGAAGGATGCGATTGACGTAAACGGGGGTCATCCCCAATGCATCCGCGATCAATTCCTGTGTCAACGGCAGTTCGAGCATGTCTTCGCGATTGGCCGGATGATCCTGCCGCATCCGAAGATAGATCTGCAGCAGGAAGTGCGCGACCCGCTCCGTGGCGGGTCGCCCGCCGACATTGGTCAGATGGTCTTGCGCTTCCATCAGGTCGTGCGCGACCAGCCAGACGACACGATGGGCAACCGCAGGATATTTCTCGAGGAGATCGGGAAACGCCTTGCGCGGGAACACGCAAACGGAAACGTCCGTGATGCACTCCGCACCGTGCGCCATCGGCTCTTCCAGGCTCGGCTGGTAGCCGATGAACGCTCCCGGCAGAACGACCTGGAGAACCTGCCGCGTTCCGTCTTCGAGGATCCGGTAGAGCGCGATCCAGCCGTCGAGCAAATTGTAGAGCTCGGCCGGCTTGTCGCCGGGTCGGTATAAATGGCTATGTGTCGGAAGAATACGGTCGCCCAGCTTGAACGCTTGTAAGACATCCAGGCCATCCGCAAGCGCACGACACACGGTCGCTTCTCGGATCGGGCAGCTCTGGCAATCCCTCGGGATCGCCGGCGGTTCGTTGCGACGCCTCAACATCGGTCCCTGCTCGCCATCGAACTGGAACTCGAACAGCCTTCCGTCCCCCGCTAGACGGACGCCGCTGGCCATCTTTTTGCGCGCCACCCCTGGGCCATGCTGGGTTTCAACGCGCTCCCATCGAAGCTTCCCTGCGATTGAAGGTCGGAAATACAGTTCCGCCTTAATTTCCCCTCCGCCCTGATCCTAGAGAAATATTGTGGAGGTACTTTGAAAAATATAATGCCTTAAAATTTTCTATATTGCAAGAAAACAAACCTCCGAGTTCAACCCGCTGATTTCCTCCCGAAGCCGGCATAGAAATCCGTGCCGGCCTTCGCATAGGATCATATGCTGGCTGCCTCGATCGGGCTGTGATAAATTTCATAAACAATTACAGAGAGATGTACAGTGCCCGTGCGGTCCGCGCGGCGTGACGGATCCCGACAGGGAGGCGGAAATGCGGCTGTTTCGAATTTTTCGAATTGTTGCGCTTGCACTCGGGCTTTTCGGATTCCTTCCCTTCCGCGCCGACGCTCAGAATGTCGTTCTCGCCAGGCTGACATTCAGCAGCGGCTGGGATGCCCTGCCGGCGATTGTCGGGATCGAGCGCGGTTTCTTCGCCCAGGAAGGCATCGTCGTCAGCGGGCTCGCGGTGACCTCACCGGTGGCCGTCATCGAATCGCTGGCCGTCGGCACCACCGACTTCGCCCTCGTCCCGCAGCGCGTCATGCTGGTCATGGCGGCCGCCAAAGCGCCGGTCAAGGTGGTCGGCCTCAGCGGTTGGGGTACCGAGATGGAGCTCGTCGCCCCGCCCGATACGAAAATCGAGACGGTCGCCGACCTGAAGGGTAAGACGGTGGCGGTTCTGCAGGGCTCGGAAGCGCTGCCCGTTCTCATCAGGCTGCTCAATCAGGCGAAGCTGAAGCCGACGGATTTGAAGATCGTCAACATGCCGGCCGATGCGCTGCTGAAGGCCTTGCCCGACAAGAAGGCCGACGCGGTCTTCGAAACCCGTCACTTCACCGATCCGATCGTGCAGAAGAAGGAGGGCGTGGTGATCGTGGATCCCGCCACCGTCACCAAGACCATCGGCTCGATCGACGGCATTCCGCTGGTTGCCCGCAGCGAGACGATCGCCAAGGAACCGACGACGGTACAGCACTTCCTCAACGCATGGGTGAAGTCGCTGAAGTACATTCAGCAGGATCAGGTCGATGCCAGCCGGATTCTCCAGATCTTTTTCCATCGGCAGGGCGTGGCCGTAACGGCGCCGATGGCGCAGGAATGGGTGAAGATGACCAAATACGACCAGTATGACTGGTCGAAGGCGGCCGTGACCGACGCCGAATACAACGGTTGGGCGCTCAACGCCGGCGGCGTGCTGAAGGTCGCGCCGAAGCTGGACGGCTATATCGACAACAGCTTCGTCGACAAGGCGGTAAAGGCGCTGCAATAGCTTGCCTCACGCCCTCCGGTCTTTAGTGCGACGCCCTAGAGCAGATTTCGTTTGGTTGGAATCATAACCCCCGTCGTTCTCGCGAAAGCGGGAACGACGAGGGAGGCGCGATTCAGACCGAACGAAATTGGCTCTAAAGCAATTTCGGTTTGACCTGAAACATTCCCCTCACCCAGCTTCGGGTAGGGCTCGGCATTCCGCCTCGCCGACCCTTCGCAACCCTCTCCCCCAACGCGTTGGGGGGGAGGGAAGGGTGAGGGGGCGGCTCCGCTCAACATGAAAACGCCCTAGAACAGCTCCGAGACCGACGAAAATGTGATCGGCAAGGCGATGGTAAAGGCGAAGTCCGGTGATTCGCTGGTGAGGCCCGCCGAGGCGTTGAAGGTCAGTGTCGTATTGCCGCCGACGCCGACGGCAGTGCCGAGGATGAGGCGTGCGTCATTGGTGCTGGTTCCGGTGACCGCGTCGCCGTCCACCGTCGTGATGCTGGTGATCTGATCGTCGAAGGAGAGATTGATCGACACCAGCTCGCTGAGCGACACGTTGACGCCGCCGAAGAACTCGAACACGTCGCCCGGATCGACATCGCCGACATTGTAACTGCGCGGCAGGTTGACCGTGATGTTGCCGCCGGAGAAGAAGACCACCGGATCGACTCGCCACACGAACGTTGCGCCAACGCCGACGCCATAGAAGCCGCTGCCGGTCGGCGCCTCCTTCAATACGGTGCGGTTCGTGCCGACACTCTCCGTGTCGATGTCGAAAGCGCTCTTGCCGGTGGGCAATCGAACCTTCGACCGCAAGATGACGTCGGGGAGCGCGCCGCCGCTGCCGATGATCGGCTGGTAGGAGCTGGAGAACTCGACATCGCCAATCCCGTAGCCGTCGTGGGTGACCTCGATCTGGTCGGCGGTGCCTTTCCCGAAGAGCGTGCTGTCCTGGCGATAAACGAACGGCACGCGCGCTTCCACCTGAATGCGGTCGGTCAGGCCGTAGCGCGCCGTCGCCGCAGCGGTCACGATGTCGCGATTGAGCTCGTCGACGCTGATATTGCCGATGACGATGGCATCGAAGATCGTGAAGCCGCTGATCGAAACCTGATTGCTCGATATGTGCGTGTATTCGAGGCTCGGCTCGAGTTGCAGCGTCCCTTCCGGTAGCAAGACGCCGCCGCGCTCGAGCAGCAGCTGCTCGGTCGGCTTCTCGGAGGCGGGTCTCTCTTCCTCCTGCGCCGAGGGCTGTCCGGGCTGAGCCGGCTGGCCCTCGCCCGTTTCCGGCGGAACCGGCACGATTTCCTGCACGCGATTATGTAAGAAGCCGTCGTCGCCGAGCTCCGGCATCGACATAGTCGCCGGCAGAATGGCGGGGATTTCGCGCTGGCGGGCCAATTCCTCGAGCTGCTTCTGCTGCTCTTGAAGCTGGCGCTGCTGCTGGGCCAGAAGGCGCGCCTGCTCTTCGAGCTTGCGCGCCTGTTCCTCGATCATCTTCTGCTGCTGGCGCAGCGTGGCAGCGATATCCTCGTTGGAGGCGGCGGTTGCCAATTGTTGCGCTGCAGCGACACCATCAAGGGCAAGGCATGCCAGAAGCGAGGTCGTCGCCATCAATCCCGCCGACCGCACCCTTCGCGATCGGCGCCCTCTCGCCGCGGCAGGGTCGTCCTCTTCGCGCATCGACCGCTCCGGATCGCGGCGCCCCGGCCATGCACATAGCCGAAAAAAGCGAGCTGCCATGAGGCCCCCCTGCAGACCGATCCCGGGCCCTTACGAGCGGTGATGCGCGCAACCCCCAAACCCCCTCTGCGCGACTCACCCCTGATCTTTTTTTTTATTTTTATCATCGAAAGAGGCAACGGGAAAGAGGTCATGCTCTCTCCCGCCCCCGGGGGCGGGACGTGCCCCCGGCGTCTCCGGCTTGTGGAAAGGTGCCGCTTGTCGGCGGCGAACGGGCCAGGTCCGGGTCCCAGCGCGATCAGTGCCCGAAGGCCCCGGAGAGAAGGTTTTGGATCGTCGGGATGTCCGCAGTGTTCGCCACGTCGATGAGCGCGATCTGCACGAACAGATTCTGGTTCACGACGTTGAAGCTGCTATGCTCGAGATTGGCGAGCTGGAACACGCCGGACGCGCCGTTGAAGCTGCCGATCGCCGTCTGGATATTGACCATGCCGTCCTGCACCGTGACCGTTGGATCGTTCACGCCTGTCGTGACGGGACCGCTGCTCGAGCTCGCGAGCCTGTCGATCGTGCCCGACATGATGACGTTGAACGCGAAGCCGGCAAAGCCGCCGCGCAGTTCGCCCATCTCCTTGTCGTCGAGCGGCGTCGCCCAGGCCTTGATTTCGGTCAAGGCCGCCAATGCCTTCATCTCGGCGGCACCCGCCGGAGCGGCTGCCAGGAGCAGTGCGGTACCGAGCAACAATCCTGACTTGCTTAGCATTGCCACCCCCATCCTGTTCGAATGTTCGAAATCACCTTCGACGGTTTTCTAGAACTCCGTGGCGCCGCGCGTGATCGGGCGCACATAGTTGTCCAGAAGCGGGAGAATCTCCTGCGCACGCCCGGTCAGCGAGCCTTCGGGCGAGAAGTCGTTGCGGCCCTCGATCTTGTCGCTGACCATGACCAGGATCACGTTGTCCCATTCCTCGGCGAAACGCTCGAGCGACCGCGAGCGGTTGCCGAATGCCGGGTCGGCGATGAACACCTGGCCGCGCGAAAGGCCCTTCAGCACGACGAAATGTTTGTAACCGCGGACGGTCGTCAGCGTGATCGCGGGAACCTTGAGCTTGGCGAGCTTCTCCACGCTGTCGAGGCGGAAGCCACCGACAGCGAAGCCCAGCGCCTCGCCCATGCGCTTCAATTCCAACATCGAGAAGCCGAGCGCGTTGATCTTCTTTTTTTCTTCCTCGGTGCTCTTCTCGAAGATCCGCTCGATGATCTCCTTCTCGCTGACGTTCATGCCGTAGTAGTAAGTGAGCAGCGTCGCCAGGGCGGCGGCGCCGCAGCTCACGTCATAGGCCTGCCGCACCACCTGCTTGAAACGCAGGCTGAAATAGCTGGTGACCGGCACATTGATCGTGGTGCGGCCGGGGAGCGTGATGACGTCGCCCGCGCCGGCGCCTGTCGCGCCCAGCATCAGCGCCACACAGGCGGCGAGCGTGATGCGAACGGCGCTTCTCATGGCGACCCCATGGCCGTGACGGACACGCCGATCACTTGCGTGACGCGGTTCATGTCGCCGCTGATCTGGCTCACTTGCGCAATGCCCGAAAAATCGTTGAAGGAGTTGGCCAGCGTGTTCTGACCGGCCGCCGGCGCGCCTTCTTCCTTCAGCGTGTTGTCCGCGTCCGTGCCGATCTGGCCGAGCTGCGCATCGCCCACCTGGATCGCATCGGGTCCGACCTGAAGCCCGATCCCGATGGCGACGACGGTCATCTGCTGGTTCATGTTGCCGGCCGCCTGGTTGATGCCGACGATACCGGCGCCGTCATTGAAGCTGTTCTCGATCGTCACATCGCGCGGACCGGGATCGATCACGGTCAGCGAATTGCCCGTGAGCTCCTGAACGGTATTGACATCGATATTGACCATGCCCAGGCCGCCGCCGGCCATCGCCATGGCGATCGACCGGATATTGGCCTGCTGGTTCATGTTGCCGGCCTCCTGGTTGATGCTGAGGATGCCGGCGAGCAGGTTGCCGCTATCGGTGAAATCGACCGACATGGCGCCGCCTTGCTGGGTCACGGAGCTGTTTACCAGGCGCTGCTCGGCGTCGACATTCACCGACGCCACGCCCGCGCTCGCATCCACGATCGCCACCGCGCCGTCCGTACCCGGCATCGTGATCAGCACGCCCGCTTCGGGCTCCATGAAGAGCGTGCCCGGCAAATCCGCCGCCATCGCAAGTCCTGGCAGGCAGATGGCTACGCCCAGCGAAATGCCGACCGACAAGGGAGCTAAATGCTTCATCTCCCGCACCCGGCTCGAGAAACAAGAGGGCCCGCCAACTACAGCTTATGAGCGTCGCTTCTGAACGGCGGCGCAATCGGCAAAAGGGACAAAGAGAGAAGAGGGAGGAATGTGGGGGACGCCTCCCTCTTCTCCAGCTATGGCCTCACTGGTCCAGGATCGCTCCTGAGGTGATGGCCGCAAGGCTGACCACGTTGCCTTGATTGTTCATGTTGCCGGTCGACTGGTTGACATTGACGATGCCGGTATTGTTGTTGACCGAACCATCGATCAACCCGTGCTTCACCGTCTCCGCCTCCACGACTTTGTTGTGGGCGTTGACCTGACCGAGGGCCGCCTCCGACAGGGCAACCAGCGCGCCTTCACCGACCGCGGCCGCGACGCCGTTGGTCTGGTTGTTCATGTTGCCGGCGTTCTGGTTGACGTTGATCACGCCGGTGTTGTTGTTGATCGAGCCCACGATCTTGGCTTCCTTGTTGACCAGAAAGCTGCTCGGCGTCACGTCGTCGAAAAGTTCATCGAACGCGAAGTGCTCGCCGTCCGGATGCTTGAGCAACTCGAGCTCGCGCACCGAGTTGTTGGTGTTGGACTGGTCGGCTTCCGCCTGCGCATTCGCGAAGGCCGGCAGGTTGGCGATTCCGGCAACCGACACCACGTTGCCCTGGTTCGTCATGTTGCCGACATCCTGGTTGACGCCGAAAACGCCGGTGTTGCCGTTGATCGATCCGGCAGCATCCGCCCCGCCAATCACAGCCGACAGGTGCAGGTTGTAATCGGCCACCCCGGGCTCGCCGCCGGGCTGATCCGGATGTTCGGGATCCCCCGCGCCGTCAACACGATTGCCAAAGTTGTCGACATTCATCACCGCCTGCGCCTCCGCTGCCGAGACGATCTCGGTGAAGCGGCTGGCGACAATGATACCGATCGTCTTGTTGATGGTGATGCGCTCGGTGATGGTGATGTCCTTGTTCTTGGTGATGGTGGCGGTCACGTTCACGTCCGCGGAGGCCGGAACGGCCGCAGCGAGCAGGACCAGGGCAAGCGCCGATCCGGCGGTCGCATAGAGAGCTTTCTTCATGGCTCGTGTCTCCTTTCCGCCTGTCGCTCACTGGCCCAACCCGACACCCCCGCCGCCGTCGATGAAGGCGAGCGAGAAGATGTTGGCCTGGTTGGCCATGTTGCCGGCCGCCTGGTTGACGCCGCCGACGCCGGTGTTGCCGTTGAGCGAGCCGGTCATCGACGCGCTCTTCTCGACGCCGAACTCGAACACGGCGCTGCGGTGATTCACCGGGTTGTCCGGGTTGGTGTTCACCTGGCCGAGGGCCGCCTCGGAGAGCGCGACACCCGCCAGATTGATCGCCACGGCCAGAGCCTCGGAATTGGCCTGGTTGTTCATGTTGCCGGCGTTCTGGTTGACATTGACGATGCCGACATTGCCGTTGATCGAACCGTCGATCGAAGCCACCTCGTTCGGCCCAGTGGCGAATTCAGTCTGATCCCCGCCCGGCACCTCGGGATGGAAGACGAGGTTGTTCGTGTTGATCTGTTGGGCTTCCGACTGTGCGTTCGTCAGCACGCGCGCATTCACGTCCGGTCCGGTGTTCGCGGGCGTGGCGACGGCCAAGGCCACCTGATTGCCCTGGTTGGACATGTTGCCGACATCCTGGTTCACGCCGACGATGCCCTGGTTGTCGTTGATCGAATTGTTGATCGAGGCGCTGAGATGGATGCCGAAGTCGTTTGCGTGGGAAGGATCGAAGTCCAACTGATCGAGGCTGGAAGTGACATCGTTCTCAGTGGTGGTCTGATTCACGATGGCATCTGCCTCCGCCGCGGAGCGGTAAAGCACTTCCGTCTCGACCTGGAGGTTCACCAGCTTCGTGATGGTGATGCGCTCGGTGACGGTGATGTCCTTGTTCTTGGTGATAGTCGCTGTCACCGTGACGTCGGCCGAAGCGGGTGGGCTGTAAGCGAGCAGAGCCAGCGCCAGAGCCGAGCCGGCGGTCGCATAGAGTGACTTTTTCATGGCCGGTCCTCCTCTCACAGGCTGCCGCCGACGACGACGAAGGCCGCGGAGACGTTGTTGGCCTGATTGGCCATGTTCCCCGCTCCCTGGTTCACGCCGACGATACCGGTGTTGCCGCTCACCGATCCGCTGATGTCGGCCTTCTTGTTGATGCCGAGGAGCTGATCGGTCGTGTCGAGCGGCGCGCTGTCGGATTCGTGCGCGGAGTTGCCGATATTGAGCTGTCCGAGGTCGGCCTCGGACAAGGCGACGCCGCCTTCGTGCGACGCCTGCAACAAGCTCACCGCGAGCGACACCTGGTTCGCCTGGTTGTTCATGGAGCCCACGGACTGGTTGACCTGGACGACGCCGGTGTTGTCGTTGATCGAATCCGTGATCACCGCGTCGCGGAAGACCAGATTGACCGTATCCGCCACGTTGGGCGCAAGCTCGGGCTCGGGCCCGGGCCCAAAAGCGCCGTTCTTCTGATCGATATGCGCCTGCGAGTTCGCGAACGCGCTGGCGCCCGGCGTGCTCGGCGGTTGGCCGTTGGGCGGCGGCGGCACCTGGGGCGGACGAACCGCGTCCCACGCGACGGACACGGCGTTGCCCTGGTTGTTCATGTTGCCGGAAGACTGGTTGGTGTTGACGATGCCGGTGTTGTCGTTGAGCGACCCGATGATCTCATCGAGCTTCTCGGCGCAATTGCCGCAGGCGTCGTTGTCGTAGTTGGCTTGGTTGATTACGCCGTTCGCTTCGGCGGCTTTGCCCGGAGTCACGTCGACGAGAGCCGTGATGTTGACGGTTTTCGTGATCGTGATCCGCTCGGTGACTGTGATGATCTTCGTCTTGTCGATATCGGCGGTGACATTCACGTCCGCCGATGCCGAGTTGACGATGAACAATGCGCAGCCAGCCACCCCCGCTAAGAGAATCTTTTTCATCTTTGGCTCCCCATCATCGGTTGTGGATGCAGCAGACGGGGCAATGTTGCGCCAAGCGGCCGGGTCGCACATTAAACTATGTAAAGTTTTGGTTGATTTTTCTCTTCAAGCACGAACTCATGCAATTTTGTTACATCCAGGCGGCTCCTCCTCGACGGTTATCTTTGTTGCGGCACCACAAGGTTCCGCCGTTCTCTCGCGCCGCACTTGTTTGTGCGCCGCTGCGATTTCATTGGCGGAACAACAACTCTCTGCCGGCCTCGCCGCTGTCGCCATCGCGCCGCAGCGCAGCCTTTTGCGGCGCGAACGACAGGTTCTTCACGACGAGGAGACGAGAGCGCGGCTTGATCCGCTTCATGCGCACAGACGGCGGCTCGGACAGGTTGTGTCGTGTCTGCGGCCTCGGCGACGCGGGCCGCGATGGCTGGCCGCTCAATCGGCTGTCGTCGCGCGGATTTGAGGCAGCCGGCTGCTGCACGGTGCGCCAATACTTTCATTGGCCGGCTTCTTCGGGCTAAATGTCCACGAGCGTTCGATTGCGGACCCGCCGTCATGAAGCTGGTCTTCTATGCCATAAAGGGTTGCGCCGGCGGGCTGCGAGCGGCGCCGCCGACGCGGGCCTGGATGGACGAAACCGATCAGGCCTTCGCCTATCGCTGCCTGCCGCTCAATATCGCCAACGCGCATGGTTGGGAAATCCTCTGCCCCGCCGCCTTCAGCGCACGCTGGAACGGCGGCACGCAGCTTGGCGATGTGGATATCCGCTGCGCGGCGGAGCTGGCGCTGCAGCCGACCAGCGTCTTCGGCCACGGCATCATCACCTTTCACCTTCACGGCATCTTCCGCACCGAGCCGGGCTGGAATCTGTTCGTCGGCGGCCCACCGAACCGACCCAAGGACGCCATCTATCCGCTGAGTGGCGTGATCGAGACCGATTGGGCCCCCTACACCTTCACGATGAACTGGCGCTTCACCCGGCCTCATTGCTGGGTTTCTTTCGACGAGGGCGAGCCCTTCTGCTTCGTCTTTCCGGTCCAGCGCGGCCTTCTCGACAGCGTCGAGCCCGAGATCCGCGACATCGCCAGCGAGCCCGCGCTACAGGCCGACTATGAGGCGTGGTCGCGCGAACGCACCCGCTTCAGCGACCGGCTGAACATCACCGGCAGCTCCGAGCAGAAGGAGCGATGGCAAAAGCGCTATTACCGCGGCATCGATATGCGGGGAAAGCCCGGCATCGCCGATCATCAAGCGAAGCTCCGCTTGGCTGAATTCTCGGACAAGCGACCGTCTGCGGCGCCGGCACCGAGCGAACAGGTACGGCCGAAGGGGCTGCCGGTTTTCTTCCATGAAGTGGTGGAGCTATCGCGCATCAAGCACGCGCGGCTCGGCTTGCGCGAAGGCGACTACGGCTTTGCTGCCACCACCCATCTGATACCGCTGGCTGCCAGCGAGCTCGTGCATGCGGCGCGGCACTATCCCGTCGCCTTCAGCGCCAACGATCCGCCGCGGCCGCTCTGTGTCGTGGGCACCCTGCCCGGCATCAATCTCTATGTCGATGCGGCGGGCCGATGGCGTCCCGGCCACTACATTCCGGCCGCCGTCAGGCGCTATCCTTTCATCACCATCGTCAGCAGGGACGACCCCGACACCCTGATCCTCGGCATCGAGGAGACGGCGCGTCAGCTCGATCCGTCGGCGCCGGAGAAGCTCTTCGCGGGAGGCGAAATGACGGCGCTCTGCCGCGAGCGGCTCGAATTCTGCGCCAAGGTCGGTACCGCCTTCGAGCAGACGGACGCGCTCGTCGCGGCGATGCCTTATCAGGATCTTCTCATGCCCTGCCGCAATGTGGCCCCGGCGCGCATTTCGGCCCGCAGCGGCATGTCGGGTCTGCGCGTCATCGACCCCGAACGCCTTGCCGCCTTGCCTGATGGGACCCGCGCCGCATGGCAGGCCAATGGCTGGCTCGCCGCCCTCGAAGCGCAGATCGCCTCCGCGCGAAACTGGGATCGGTTGCTGGCGCTCGAGGACGCGATGGCGGCGTCTCTCCTCGAGCAAGAGGCGGCGGCCGACCATCAGCGCCGATAGGGCGGGGCGCTACGGCTCGAGGCTCGGCGTGGCCCGGGTTTCGCACCAGTGGCGCCACATGGCGCGATAGGCCGCCTCGAGATCGCGGGTGAAGCGCGGCCCGTCGCACAAGGGCGACGCCGCCATGTGCGCGCGCAGGCTCGCGCGCAGCGCCTCGAGCCGCGGCAGATCCCGGGCCAGCTCGTCGGCGATCGTCAGATACTCCTCGGGATTCGATGCGATCAGCTCCGCCAGCCCGACCGCCGACAGGTGCGACGCGGTGTGGCGGGAGGCGAACCGATCGCCGCCCAATGTCACCACCGGCACGCCCATCCAGAGGCTCTCGAGCGTGGTCAGCCCGCCGGAATAGGGAAAGGGATCGAGGGCGATATCGACGTCGTTGTAGGTGAGCAGCAAGGCGCGATGCGGCGACTTTCCGAAAAGGCCGATGCGCCGCGGATCGATGCCGAAACTTGCAAAGAGATCGGCATAGCGGCTCCGCATCCCGGCGTCGTCGAGCTGGTGCGTCTTCAACACCAGACGCGCCTCGGGCAGACGCTTCAGGAGCTGCGACCACAGCGCCACCACGGACGGGTTGATCTTCGTCAGGTTGTTGAAGCAGCCGAAAGTGACGCAACTCTGCTTCAACGCCGGAAGCGGTCCGACCTCCGGCGCATAAGAAGGCGGCGCATAGCAGACATAGCAGTGCGGCAAGCGAACGATCTTCTCGACATAGAAGGGCTCGCTGCCGACCGGGGTCTCGCGCTCGTCCGAGATCAGATAATCCATGGCCGAGAGCCCGGTCGTGCCGACATAACCGGCCCAACTCGCCTGCACCGGCGCCGGCTTGCGCGCGAAGACCAGCAGACGGTTGTCCGCAGTATGGCCGGAAAGATCGACCAGAATGTCGATGCCGTCGGCGCGAATGCGCTCCGCCAGCGCGGCGTCGTCGAGATCCACGATGCGCAGCCACCGGTCGCACGCCTCGCGCAGCTGCCGGGTCATATCGTCCTCCGCCAGCCGGTCGGAATAGGCGAAGACCTCGACCTGGCCGCGGTCGTGAGCAGGCAGCACGGGCGCAAGGAAATGCCCGACAGGGTGACGGGCGAAGTCACCCGAGACATAGCCGATCTTCAGCCGCCGGTCCGGATCGGGATCATTGCGGTGATGCAGGATCTTCGGCGCCAAGGGCGCCGCAAACCGCCGGTCGAACGCGCGATGCTCCTCCAGCAACGCCGCCGGCGTCACGGCGGGGTCGTATTGCATCGTCATCAGGAGGTTTTGATGGGCGGTGGCGAAATCCGGACGCAAGGCCAGCGCCTGGCGCAGAGCCGCCTGGGCCTCGTCGAACCGGCCGCAATCCTTGAGCACCGTTCCCAGATTGTTCAGCGCCTCGACGCTGTTGGGCTTCAGCGCCAAGGTGCGCCGGTAGGCGTCTTCTGCCTCCTGGATATGGCCGAGATCGCGAACCGTGTTTCCGAGATTGCTGTGGGCCTCGGCGAAATTCGGGTCGATCGCCAGCGCCTTTCGGTAGGCGGCCCGCGCCGCTTCGAGCTTGCCCCGATCCTGAAGGACGCTCCCAAGGTTGTTGTGGGCCGCGGCGAAGTTCGGCCGGAGCTCGAGCGCGCGGCGATAGCAGGCCTCCGCCCGCTCCAATTGGCCCTGATCCTTCAGCGCGTTGCCGAGATTGTTGTGCAGTTCGGCAAGCTTCGGATCGATCTTCAAGCCACGCTCGTACCAGGCGATGGCATCCTTGCGCCGTCCTTGCGCCTGCAGCAGGTTGGCGAGGTTGTTGTAGGGCACCACGAAGGCCGGTTTCAGCGTGATCGCGCGCCGGTAACAGGCCTCTGCTTCTTCGAGCTTGCCCTGATCGCTCAATGCCGAGCCGAGGTTGTTGAGCGCCTCCACCAGGTCGGGCTTCAACTCGAGCGCCCGCCGGAAGCAGGCGATGGCCTCCTCCACCCTGCCGATCGATTGAAGGAGATTGCCAAGATTGCTGTAAACGACCGGCCAGTCGGGCTTGAGCTCTCGCGTCCTCTCGAACTGGGCAACCGCTTCGGTGAACCTGCCCAGGGCCCGCAACGCGCTCGCGAGGTTGTGCGAAGCCTCCAAGAAATCGGGCCTGAGCGAGAGCGCCCGCTGATAGCAGCTCGCTGCAGGCTCGAACCGGCCGAGCTGGTACAAGGCATTACCGAGCCCAAGATAGGCATCGGCATAGCCGGGCTTGAGTTTCAGCGCCTTCTCGAAGGGCTCGACCGCCTCTTGGGCCCTGCCGGTCCGCTGCAACGTATCGCCGAGCAGCCGCCACGCATTGGGGCTGTTCGGATAGGCGGCTACCAGCTTGCGGCAGGCGGCCTCCGCCTGCTTCATCCGGCCGGCGGAGAGGTGTCGCAGCGCGATCGCCAATTCCTCGGCCAGCCTGTCGCTCGCCGATGCGCCCGCCGGCTTGACCGTTCCCGCCGGCTCGGCAGATTGACCCCGCTCGACCATGACGACCGCCATCGGCTGTCAGTGGGTCCCTTTCCAGCGGGCCCGGCCGAAGCCGTCCGCCGGTCGGTGCAGAGTGACGCCAGGTCTCGGCCGTCGTCAATCGCCTCGCGAGCGAACAACGCCAGAGATGATGCGACCGATTTCTTACAGCAGACCGCGGCACGCCGGATCGCGCATGGGCTTGCGAGCTGCCGAGGCTGCGGGGCGGCCTGCGTCCCTGCACAACACCGGCGCCGATCGTCAAATGCGCGACCACGGCCCGTTCCGCCCCCACGTCGGATCGGTCATTGTTGATCTCGCTTTGGACCGCCCCTAAGCTTGCGCGAGCCTGCCTCGGGGCGGGACGCAAGGAGCGAACCTCGTGAGCCCATCGCAGACAAGCGCATCGAATTCGACCCTGATCGTGGTCGATCTGCAGAACGATTTCTGCCCCGGCGGCGCTCTTGCCGTTCCCGGTGGCAACGAGATCGTGCCGCTGGTCAATCGCCTGATCGATTCCTTCGACCATGTCGTGCTGACGCAGGATTGGCACCCGGCCGGCCATTCGAGCTTCGCTTCCAGCCATTCCGGGCAGAAACCCTTCTCGACGGTGACCATGCCTTACGGGCCGCAGACGCTGTGGCCCGACCACTGCGTGCAGGGCACGCACGGTGCCGAGTTCCACCGCGACCTGAGCTGGACCAGGGCGGAGCTGATCATCCGCAAAGGCTTCCGCAAGGCTATCGACAGCTATTCGGCCTTCTACGAGAACGATCGCAAGACGCCGACCGGGCTCGCCGGCTACCTCAAGGAACGCGGCTTGACGCAGCTCGTGCTCGTCGGCTTGGCGACCGATTTCTGCGTGGCCTACTCCGCTCTCGACGCCGCGCGGCTCGGCTTCGAAGCCACGGTCCTGCTCGATGCCTGCCGGGCCATCGACCTGAACGGTTCGTTGGCTGACGCGCAAAGGCAGATGCGCGCTGCGGGCGTCGCCCTCGCCGAGGCGAGTAGGCTGGTGGCCTGACCTCGCCCTCCCTTCGACACTGGACGATCCCGGTCGGCCCGGCTATCGCGATCCTGTCGTCTCGACGAAAGAACGATGCCGGCTTCTCGCTGGCGCCGCCAATCGGGTTTCATATTACGGTCGGGGGTCACATCGGGCCCATGGTGCGCAACCGGCTTCTCGCGCTCGCCATGCTGACGGCGGCATTCGCGCCCGCCGCGCATGCCGACGAGCCCGAACAAGGCACTTTCAACTTCGTGCTGGAGAACGACATCGTCTCCGGCTTCGATCGCGACTATACCAACGGCGTCCAGCTCTCCTGGACGTCGGGGCCGGACCGGGTTCCATCATGGGCGATCGATGCCGCGCGTCTCTTTCCGCTGTTTCCCGAAACGGGGCGGGTCCGCGCCAGCTTCGCGCTCGGTCAGAGCATCTACACGCCCAACGATATCACGTTGCGCAACCCGCCCGCCGAAGACCGCCCCTATGCGGGCTGGCTCTATGGCTCGATCGGGCTGATTGCGGAAACCGGCACGCGGCTCGATCAGCTGCAGCTGCAGGTCGGCGTCGTCGGCCCCGCATCGCTCGCCGAGCAGACCCAGACCACGGTGCACGAGATCGTCGGCGCAGACAAACCGCGCGGTTGGGACACGCAGCTCGAGAACGAGCCCGGGGTGGTTCTCACCTATCAGCGCAGCTGGCGCGCCTTCGTCTCGGGCGAGTTCCTCGGATTCTCTTTCGATGCCACACCTCACATCGGTGGCGCGCTCGGCAACGTCTTCACCTATGCCAATGGCGGGGCGACGCTGCGACTGGGCTGGAACCTGCCGAACGACTATGGTCCGCCACGCATCGAGCCGAGCCTGCCCGGATCGGGGTTCTTCGAGCCGCAAGGCAGCCTCGGCATGTATATCTTCGCCGGCCTCGACGGCCGGGCCGTGGCCCGCAACATCTTCCTCGACGGCAACACTTGGCAGGACAGCCGCAGCGTCGAGAAGGAGCCCCTTGTGGGCGACGCGCAGGTGGGGTTCGCCGTCACCCTCGGCTCGGTCCGCCTTGCCTATACCCACGTGTTCCGAACGCAGGAGTTCGCGAGCCAGCACGGCGCCGACAAGTTCGGCGCCGTCAGCCTTTCGCTTCGATTCTAGCGCACACGGATCGCAGCAATCTTGGGGCGCTGGAGGGCGAACCGAGCGACGGGTTGGGCTGTCGGCTTAGACCGCCAAGCCCCCGTTCTAACGCCGCCGCAGTCCCACGCCGACATAACGATGCAGCGGCGAAGGGTCTGCACGCAGGGCCACCGATGTTGTCGTCTCCCGCGCCACGCCGTTCTCGATGAAGAGGACCCGATCGGCAACGGCCAGTGCGGCCTCGATCCGCTGCTCCACCAGGATTGTCGCGACCCCCTGGCTCTTGAGCGTCCGCACCGTGTCGAGAATCGTCGCGATCATGCTCGGCATCAGCCCTTCGGTCGGCTCGTCGAGCAGCAGGACCCGGGGCTCCAGGCAAAGGGCTCGCGCCACCGCCAGCATCTCCTGCTCGCCGCCGCTGAGCGTGCCAGACACCTGGCGCAGCCTCGCTTTCAGCACCGGAAACAGCGCCAATACCCGATCCAGCATTTCCGCTCCGCGATCGCGCGCCATCAAGCCGATAGCCAGGTTCTCCTCGACGGTCAGCTCCGAAAAAAGCCGCCGCCCCTGCGGCACATAGGCGATGCCCCGTTTCGGAATCTCGTGCGCCGGCAGCGCGGTCAGCTCCGTCTCGCCGAGAAAGATGCTCCCCGATCGCGGCTTGATCAGCCCCATGACCGCCTTGAGCGTCGTCGTCTTTCCGGCACCGTTGTGGCCGAGCAGGCACAGCACCTCGCCCGCTGCCAGATCGAGCGACAGATCGCGCAGAACCTGCACGCTGCCGTAAAAGCAGTTGATGGCGGCGATCTTGAGCGTCATGCGCCGAGATAGGCCCTCTGCACTTCGGCATTGGCGGCGATATCGGCCGGCGCGCCCTCCGCCAGGATGCGGCCATCGTTCATAACCGTGACGCGATGGGCCAGTTCCATCACGACATCCATGTTGTGCTCGATCAGAAGAACGGTCGCATCCTTGGCGATGTCGCGCACGAGGCTGCAGAAATCGACGATCTCGGACTCCGAGAGGCCCTGCGTCGGCTCGTCCAGGATCAGGAGCTTCGGCTTGAGCGCCAGACCGATCGCCATTTCCAGCAAGCGCTGATGGCCGTAAGACAGCGTCGACGCAAGCTCGTCGCGGCGTGCCGAAAGCCCGACGCGGTCGAGCGCGCCCGCCACGTCGTGTTCGAGAGCGCCGTCGCCGCTCGGCCACCACTGATGCCTGGCCCAGCTTCGGCTGCGCTGCGCCGCAAGCGCGACATTGTCGAAACAGGTCAGGTTCAGGAAGACGCTCGTGATCTGAAAGGTGTAGGCGATGCCGAGCGCAACCCTCTGCCAGGCTTTGAGACGGGTGATATCGTGCCCTCCGAAGGCGATGCGCCCGGACGATGGCTCGATCCGGCCACAGATCATGCCGACCAGCGTGGTCTTGCCGGCGCCGTTAGGCCCGATGACGGCGCGGATCTCGCCCCGCTCGAGCGCAAAATCCACACTGTCGACGGCGACGAGCCCGCCGAAATGCCGGCTCAGGCTTTGCGTGGTCAGGAGCGTCATGGCAGCCACGGAATTCTTCTCTCCCGCAAGGTGCCGAGGATGCCCTTGGGAAACCAGAGCACGAGCAGCACCAGTGCCACGCCAACGGCGAGCATGTAGCTCAAGATGTATTCGCTCGAGATATCGACCATGTAGAACATGGTCGCAGTGCCGAGAAGCGGTCCTAGCGTCGTGCCCACGCCGCCCAGAAGCACCCAGAGCAGCGGCAAAATCGAGTACTGGATGGAAGCGAAGGTGGCGCCAACATAGCCGAACAGCAGCGCGTAAGCCGCGCCGGCAGCACCCGACATCGCCCCCGAGAAGGCCAGCGCCAGCAGCTTGTAGCGGAAGCTGTGATAGCCCAGCATCATGGTCCGCTCCTCGTTCTCCTTGATGGCCACCAGGACGCGGCCGACCGCCGAGCGCACCAGCACCAGGCAGGCGAGAAGGCAAAGAGCGAAGAGCAGGAGAGCGAGATTGTATCGAACCGTCGGCGCGCTCAGATCGAGCAAGAGTCCCCCGAACGACCAGACGCGCGCCGCCGCATCGAGCACGAAGCCCTCGTCGCCGCGCGTGAAATCGTTGAAGTAGAGGATCAGCAGGAAGGCCGCCTGCGCGAACATCAGCGTCACGATCATGAAGGAGACGCCGCTGGTTCTCAGCGCTACCAGCCCGACCGCGAGCGCTAACAGCAGGCCCGACAGAAGCCCAACAGCGAACGCGGCGCCGACGTCGAACCCACCATAGTAGATCGTGAGCCCGGTGCCGTAGAGGCCGGCCGCGAAGAACACCGCGTGGCCGAGACTCATCAAGCCCGTATAGCCGACCAGGAGGTTGTAACCCAACGCATAGGTCGCCAGCAGCATGATCCGCGTCATGTTGGTGTGGTCATAGGCCGGCAGCACAAACTGCAGCCCGAACAGCAGCGCGATCACGGCCAGATGGAGAAGCAGCGCGCGACGGTTCGCTCGCGACATCATCGGCCGCTCCTCGCAAACAGGCCCGCCGGCCGAAACACCAACACGACCGCCACCAGGAGCGTGGCGATGATCTTGGCCAGCGTCGGCGAGAAGAAGACGGAGATCACGCCGTCGCTGAGGCCGATCACGAAGGCCGCCACCACCGTGCCGCGCAGGCTGCCCAGCCCGCCGATGATGACCGTGATGAAGGACAGCAACAGCGGGTCCAGCCCCATCAGATAGTGGGCTTGCTGGATCGGTACGATCAGCACGCCGGCAATGGCAGCCAGCATCGCGCCCAACGCGAAGATCAGCGAATAGACGCGGGCCACCGGGATGCCGAAAGCCTGGGCCGTCTCCCGATCGAACTGCGTGGCCCGCATGACAAGACCGATGCGGGTTCGCATCAGCGTGTACCAGACGGCCAGTAACAGCGCGGCCGATGCCGCTACGACGACGAGCTTGTAGCCGGAATAGCCGAACCAGGGAAACAATACGCGAAACTGGATCGGGGCTTCCACCGGACGCGCATCGGGCCCGTAGAGGGTCAGCGTGGCTTGCTCGATGATGTAGAGGAGACCGATCGTCGCAACGATGGTCGCTTCGGGGCTGTAGCTCAACCGCCGCAACACCAGCCGGTCGGCTACGAAGGCGACGGCGCCGACGACGAGCGGGCTTCCGACCAAAGCCAGCAGAAACCCCGCGGCCGGCTGGCCCGGCACGAGACTGCTGAAGACCCAGGCCAGAACCGCGCCCAGCATGAAGAATTCGCCATGCGCCACGTTCACGACGCGCATCACGCCGAAGACGAGCGAAAGCCCCAGCGCCGTCAGCGCCAGAACGAAGGCGCCGACGGTCCCCTCCAGAAGTGCCAGAAGAAGATGGGGCCCGAAACTCATGCGCGACGGTTGTCGATGACACAGCCCCTTGTCGTCCGCCGAATCCGCTCTCCCTCTCCCGCTTCCGGCGGGAGAGGGAGATGACGCAGTGACTGCATACCTCTCAGTTCCGAGTAAGGCTGAAGAGCGCGCCAAGCCTCATGGTGAGATTGTCGAACCATGAGGGCCAGCGGCAGGGTACGCGGTACTTACAGCGGTTGCGTGGTGTAGTCGGCCTCGGGCTCGTACATCCCGTCCTCGATCGAGGTGCGGTGGACGACGTCGAGCCGCTGGTTCTCGACTTTCGAGATGTTCTGATGGCCGAAGCACTGGTGGATCTTGCCGACGAACTTCTTGTCGCCTTGCGGATGCTCGTTGCCTTCCGGGAACTCCGTCATGGCCTCGACGGCTTCGATCAGCGCCACCTTGTCCTTGGGCGTCGCCGACTGGTACCCGCTCTTTTCCATGGCGGCCTTGATGACGTAGAGCGTCTCCCAGCAACCGAACATGTGCGAGTAGGTCGAGACGTTCTTGGGATCGTCGACTGCCGCGCCCGCGTCGTTCACGCCCACCGCCTGCCGGTAGAACTTGTCGTAGGGCGTCTGGTCCTTCTGCGCATAGCGGGGATAGGCTTCCCAGAAATAGGTGCCGTCGAGAAATTCGAGGCCCGGGCTCGCGATATCGACGGCTTCGAGCGAATCGATGAAGCCGAACACCTGCGGCCGGTTGGAGCCGAAATGCTCGCCCATCTCCTTCACGAAGGTGAGCACGCCCGGTCCGACCATGACGTGATAGATCACCTCGGTCTCGGCCGGAATTTGCGCGAAATACTTGGTGAAGGAGGTTTCGGTCGGCGGAATCGGAATCAGCGCCGAAATCGTGCCGCCCTGCTTGGCGAGCGCCGCCGAGAAATAGTCGCGGTGATCGTGGCCGAAGGCATAATCGGGGAAGATCATCGTGACCTTCTTGCCGAGATTGGCGGAAACCCACGGCGCCATGGAGGTTACCTGCGCGCGCACATCCGTGATACCCGGCTGGAACACATACCGGTTCAGCTTGCCCGAGGCGACGTGATAGCCTTCGCTCACGACGAAATAAGGCATCTTGAGCTCGCCAGCCGTGGGCGCCGAGCCCATGACCACATGCGAGAACAAGGTGCCGAACACCACGTCGACCTTGTGCTCGGTGGCGAACTTCTCCACCACCTCGGCACCGCGTTTCGGATCGGTGCCGTCATCCTCGGCGATGATCTCGATCGGGCGGCCGGCGATGCCGCCGGCTTCGTTGATGAGCTTGACCGCGGCGTTGGTCGTGCGCTCGTACCAGCGCCCGTAGGCGGCGCCTATACCGGTCCGATGGACCTGGAATCCGATCTTGATCGGCTCGGCGGCCCGGGCCTGGATGTAACGCATCGGACCCGGCAACAGGCCTGAGGCCACCGCCGCGCCCGTTGCGGCACCCAGCCCCCCGATGACGCTGCGCCGGGTGACCGGCGAGCGCGTCTTGCCATTCGAGCTTGCCTTGCTGTGATCCATTGTCGCTCCTCCCCACGTTTCCAAGCGGTATCGATCATGCCCTCATCGGCAACCGCGGCATCAGTTCTTCGAGACTGTTTGCATAGAAATAAAATCATGTGGTCCCGCAAAAGACAATATGGAGGGCGAGGTCATCCCGCTGTCGGTGTCGACAGGAGCCACAAGCCGAACAGGGTGTAGCCGATCATGAGCGCCGCCAGTGGAAGCTGGCTCGCTATCGCGGCACGCGTCGTACCGTACCGCTCGACAGCAATGGCGTGCGCGAGCATCACCGCCATGACATGAACGAGCACGACCGCACCTGCCTGAAGCTTCCATATCACGGAAACAGCGTCGAAATTCGACAGAAACGAGACTGTCACCTCGGGACGGCCACGCCCCAACAAGTCCCACCCCTTCGCGAAAGGGTCACTGATTGCCAGCACCGCGTATTGCATGTTCACCAGGAAGGCCGTCAGGTAGTGGGCAAGGTGATAACCGATCGAGATCGGAAGAATGGAGAGAACGAACGCGCCGAGACAGGCCTTCAGACGAGCGGGGCCGCCTGCCAACTGGTGGCCCGCTGCAATCGCCAAGCCGTAGGCTAGAACGAGCCCCGCCCACAGCACCACCAGCCCCAAGCTGTTGCGCCCCACGACCGCCGAGCGCCCCGGAAATTCAAGCGGATTGATGCCGCCGAGACCCAACCACCAGAAGGTCTCGCTGAGGCCGTCGAAAGACACGGACGCCAACGTCAGCAGCACGAACAGCACGCCGCTCATCGGCAGGGCATCGCGCATTGCCAGAGATGCGCCGGGGCAGGTCAGATAAAGGCGGCGCCGTCCGGGCCGCGCCGGGTCGAGGCTCTCGACACGGAACGGCGCCAGCAGGGCCACGAAGCCGAAAAAAACCGAAAAACATTCGGCCTTCGAGAGCCAGGCGCGCTCGCCGAACAGCAGCATCCCGGTCAAGGTGATGCCCGAATAGACCGCCGCCGCGAGAGCGAGGCGGGCCGGATCGTCGGGCGCCGGATCGACCAGCTCGAACCAGGCGAAGGCGAGAGAACCGAGGATGGCGGGCCCGTAGCCGAACCAGGCCGGATAGGTCAGGAGCGGCTGCTCGGTCGAGCCCGGGCCATTGAAGAGGTGCCGCACCAGGCGGCAAGGCGCAATCCAGGGATTGAGCAACGCCCAGAGATTGCCGAAGAGCGCGTGCGTCAGGGTGAGCCCGCCCCACCAAAGCGTCCAGACCGTGAGCGGGAGCGGATTTTCCAGCGGATCGCGGCTGCCGAGCCAGCCCGTCGCCAGCAGCAGGACCAGCAACACGAACGCGCCGGCGCTCGTGGCCGTCGCCGATATCCGGGGCAAGGGGCCAAGATCGACGCGCGCCGACAGGATTCGGCGCAGGGCGCTACTCGGCACGAGCAGCAGGAGAAGAAAGGAGGCCGCGACCGCGAACGTGCCGCCGACGATGTAGTAGCGGGTCGGCAGCAGCAGCACGAAGGCCTTCTCCGCCGCATGCGCCCAGGCGGGGGCGGCGGCGATCGCGAGAAGAGCGAGCCCGAGCAGCAGGCGCAGGCCCCACCTCGCCGGCCGTCGCGACGCGCCCGCGATGACCAGTCCCGCGGCCGTCATCGATGGCCCATTCCGTTCGGTGATCATTCCCCTACACCGCCCCGGGTTCCATGCTGTCCCAAGTCCGCGTCTCGAGCCAGCGCCAGCTTGACAGCGCGGCAGACCGCGAGGATCATTTGCATACCAATTAACGGAGCTGCGAGGAGCGGCACGAAGAACGGAGACGGGCCCTTCATGTTTCTGAGGCCACGGACGCTGAGCGAGGCCGTCGCGGCGCTCGAAACGCCCGGGGTTCAGATTCTGGCCGGCGGCACCGATTTCTACCCGGCGATGGGCGAGCGTTCGGCCTCCGCCCCCATCCTCGACATCACGGCCGTTCCCGAGCTTTCCGGCATCCGCATCGGCGCCGACGAGATCCGCATCGCCAGCCGGACCACCTGGAGCGAGATCATCGGCGCACCCTTACCCCGCTCTTTCGACGCGCTCAAGGCGGCGGCCCGCGAGGTCGGCTCGATCCAGATCCAGAACCGCGGCACGGTCGGCGGTAATCTCTGCAATGCCTCGCCCGCGGCCGACGGCATGCCACCGCTGTTGGCACTCGACGCAGAGGTCGAGCTCGCCTCCAAGGCCGGCACGGGCCGCTTGCCGTTGGCGTCGTTCATCACGGGCAACCGGAAGACGGCGCGCCGGACGAACGAGCTTCTCACGGCGATCATTGTCCCGCGCCGCATCGACGGCCCCTCCGCCTTCCTCAAGCTCGGTGCCAGGCGCTATCTCGTCATCTCTATCGCCATGGTGGCCGCGATTCTGGAAGAAGATGGACAGGGCAAGGTGGCCCAGGCGCGCGTCGCCGTCGGCGCCTGCTCGGCCGTGGCGCAACGCTTGCCCGAGCTGGAACGTGCGCTGATCGGCGCGCCCTTCGCGGCAGGCATCGGCCGGCTGGTCGAGCCGTCCCATCTGGCGCCCCTCTCGCCGATCGACGACGTGCGGGCGACCGCCGCCTATCGGCGCGACAGCGCGCGCACCCTCGTCGCCCGTGCCCTCGAGCAATGCGTGGCTGAACGAGCACGATGAACCGCATCGATCGCGTCACGGCTTTCACCCTCAACGGCCGGCCTGTCCGGGCTACGGCAGCACCAGCCACGCGTCTGACGCGCGTCTTGCGTGACGAGCTGGGCCTGACCGGCACGAAGGTCGGCTGCGACGCCGGCGATTGCGGCGCCTGCACGGTGCTGCTCGAGGGCGAGCCCGTCTGCGGCTGCCTTGTCGGCGTCGGCCAGATCGAAGGACAGCGGATCGAGACGATCGAGGGCCTCACGGCCAATTCCGGTATCACGCGCCGTCTGCAGGACGCCTTTCTCCGGCATGGCGCCGCGCAATGCGGCATCTGCACGCCCGGCATGCTCGTTGCGGCGACGCATCTGCTCGAGCAGCAGCCTCGGCCCGCCGAATCCGAGGTCATGGACGCCATCGGCGGCGTGCTCTGCCGTTGCACCGGCTACCGCAAGATCATCGCGGCGATCATGGATGCCGGCGCGAACCCGATGCCCGCGCTTCGTCCAGAGACCGGTCGTGCTGTGGGCGCGCGCATCCGCCGCCTCGACGGCCAGCGTAAGGTCGAGGGTACCGAGATCTTCGGCGCCGACGAGGCGCCGGCCGAAAGCCTCCTGCTGCGCGCCGTCCGCAGCCCTTACCACCGCGCCCGCTTCTCCTTCGGCGATCTCAAGGCCTTCCGGGCGGCCCATCCGGGCGTGCTGCGCGTGCTGACAGCCAAGGACGTGCCGGGGATCAACTGCTATGGCGTGATCCCGCCCTTCGCCGATCAGCCGGTGTTCGCGGAAGCGGAGACGCGTTTTCGCGGCGAGGCCGTGGCCGCCGTCGTGGGCGAGCCTGCTGCCGTCGAGGCGCTCGATCTCGCTGCCTTCCCGATTGCCTGGGAGGAGCTGCCGCCCCTGCTCTCGATCGACGCGGCACTCGCCGAAGACGCGCCGCGGCTTCATGCCGGGCGTCCCGACAACGTGCTGGTCCGAGGGCGCGTCCTGCGCGGCGATGTCGAGGCGGGCCTGGCCCAGTCCGCAGCCGTGGTCGAGGGCGAGTTCGAGACCGGCTTCGTCGAGCATGCCTATATCGAGCCCGAGGCCGGCTTCGCGCGGCGCGTCGGCGACCGCATCGAGCTCCAGGCCTCCACCCAGGCGCCCTACATGAATCGCGAGGACGTCGCCAAGATCCTCGGGATCCCGGTAGAGTCCGTCCGGATCGTTCCGACGGCGGTCGGCGGCGGCTTCGGCTCCAAGCTCGACATGTCGGTGCAACCTTTCGTGGCGGTCGCGGCCTGGATCACGGGTCGGCCCGTGCGCATGGTCTATTCGCGGCCCGAATCCATCATGTGCACGACCAAGCGCCACCCCTCGCGCATCCGCGCGCGCATCGGCGCCGCAGCCGAGGGGATGCTGCTCGCCGTCGACGTCACGGCCGATTTCAACACTGGCGCCTACTCCTCCTGGGGCCCGACCGTGGCTAATCGTGTGCCGGTCCATGCCTCGGGCCCCTATTACGTGCCGCATTACCGGGCCCTCACCCGCGCGATCCACACCCACCTGGTGCCGGCCGGCGCCTTCCGCGGCTTCGGCGTGCCGCAGGCGACGCTGGCGCAGGAGCAGCTCTTCGACGAGATCGCCGACAAGCTCGAGCTCGACCGGCTCGAATTCCGCATCAAGAACGCGCTGCGGGCGGACCAGCCAACCGTCACCGGCCAAGTGCTCGGCGCCGGGGTCGGCATCCGCGCCTGCTTCGAGGCGCTGAGGCCCCATTGGAAACGGGCGCGCGAGGAGGCCCAGGCTTTCAATCGGCTCAATGGCAAGCCGGTCCGGCGCGGCGTCGGCGTGGCCGGCATGTGGTATGGCTGCGGCAACACCTCGCTGCCCAACCCCTCGACCATACGCGTCGGTCTGACCCGCGCCGGGCGCCTGAGCCTGCATCAAGGTGCGGTCGATATCGGCCAGGGCTCCAACACAGTAATCACGCAGATCAGCGCCGACGCCGTGGGCGCGCCGATCGATCGATTCGATCTCGTCCCGGCGGACACGGACTTGACGCCCGATTGCGGCAAGACCTCGGCTTCGCGCCAAACCTTCGTGACGGGCAAGGCGGCCGAGATGGCGGGCCGGGACTTGCGCGCCGCCATTCTGCGTGCCGCCAATGCCGGCGAGGATGCCGTCATCCGGTTCGCCGACGGGCAGGTCACGGTGCGCGAGGGCGATCACGAACGCACGGTCGACCTGACCGCCCTTCCGGCCGACGAGCGCGGCTACGTGTTCGCCGCCGAAGCCACCTTCAACCCGCCGACCACGGCACTCGACGCCGACGGCCAAGGCGTGCCCTACGCGGTCTATGGTTTCGGCGCACATCTGGCCGAAATCGAGGTCGATATGGAGCTCGGCACTGTGAAGCTGTTGTCGCTCACGGCCGCGCACGATGTCGGCCGCGCCATCAACCCGACCCTGGTCGAAGGCCAGATCGAGGGCGGTGCGGCGCAAGGGCTGGGCCTCGCTCTCATGGAAGAGTTCTTCCCCGGCCGGGGCGAGAATCTGCACGACTATCTGATCCCTTCGGCCGGCGATATGCCGCGCGTCACCTCGATTCTGATCGAGGATGCTTCGCCGGTCGGGCCCTTCGGCGCCAAAGGCATCGGCGAGCAGGCGCTGATCCCGACCGCGCCCGCGATCCTCAACGCCATCCACGACGCTACGGGCGTGCGCATCCGCAAGGTGCCGGCCACGCCCGACCGCGTGCGCGCCGCCATCCTGGCCGCGGCCGAAGAGAATCGGGGCTGACCCATGTCCGCGCCCACGACCACGACTGAACCGGCCGCCATCGGCGACAAGCTGCGCTGCGACGCCTGCCCGGTCATGTGCTACATCAAGCCCGGCATGGCCGGCGCCTGCGACCGCTACGCGAATCAGGACGGCCGCATCGTGCGCGTCGATCCGCACCTGCTGCTGCGCCGCACCCTGTCGCAGGGCGGCAGCGTCGTTCCCTTCCATCGCAACGCCGGCTGGGACGGCCAGCTCCTGAGCGGTTCGGAAACCTTCGTCACCGCGATCGGCGCCGGCACCACTTATCCGGACTACAAGCCTGCACCCTTCATCGTCTCGTCGGAAGTCGAAGGCGTGGACATGGTCACGGTCGTGACCGAAGGCATCTTCAGCTATTGCGGCGTCAAGGTGAAGATCGACACCGACCGCCATCTGGGACCCGAGCAGAGCACCGTGCGCACCCAGGGCGAACCGATCGGCCACGTCACCACGGGCGAGTACGGCTCGCAGATGCTCTCCTTGGGCGGCGTACGACACCTGACCGGCGGCGGCAAGAAGGAGGGCCGCGTCACCTGCGAGACGCTGCTCGATCTGTGCAACGGCAAGCCGGTCGAGCTCGCCGTGGACGAGGGCGCCACCGTGGTCGTCGAGGCAGGCCAGCCGCCCATCGTCAATGGTGTGCGCGAGGAGCGCATGCGCGTCGGCTGCGGCTCGGCCACCATCGGCATGTTCGCGCGCCAATGGTTCGGCAAGGTCGACGAGGTGGTGGTGGTGGACGACCATATCACCGGCGTGCTGTCGGAGCATCAGGCCGGGAAATATCTGGGTGTGCCGGACACCGGCATCCGCATCAAGGGACGGCGCTCCACGCCCGGCCGCTATTTCCGCGTGGCCGAGCCCGGCACCGGCTGGGGCGGCACCAATATCACCGACCCGCTCTCGATCCTGGAACCCTTCGACAAGAAGGTGGCAAGGCCGGGCCTGAGCCTGCTGATGGTCAGCACGACCGGCGAGCAATATGCCTTCTATCGGCTCGACGAGAGCTTGCGGCCGGTCGAGCAGGAGCTGCCGGCCGAGCTGCGCCAGTCGGTCGAGCGCATCCGCGAGAACTGCGAGCCGGCGCTCGCGACCGTGCTGTTCATGGCGGGTGCCGGCGGCTCGCTCCGGGCCGGCGTCACCGAGAACCCGGTGCGCCTCACGCTCTCGGTCAAGGACGCGCTCACCCGCGTCACCTGCGGCGGCGCGCCGGTCTATGTCTGGCCCGGCGGCGGCATCACCTTCATGGTGGACGTGACGCGCGTGCCGGCGAACGCCTTCGGCTATGTGCCGACGCCGGCCCTGGTGGCGCCGATCGAGTTCACCCTGCGGCGCGAGGATTACGCGGCCCTGGGCGGACATCTGGAGGAAGTGCGGCCACTCGCCTCGCTGGGCGGTGACGCCGAGCGGCGCCAGGTGGCGCCCCATGCCGAGAATCCCTGGCCGCTGCGACCCAGCCGCGGCTCGGGAGCCGCCGAATGAGGGAGCCGCCGCAGGCCGCGATGCTGCCCGACGGCCGCCGCCTGCATCTGCAGGACGGCCCCATCGACCTGATCGTCGAGGGCTTCGACCGCCCCGCCGCTGTGCAAGCAGCCTATGTGGCAGCGGCGCAACGCTTCGCCACGATTCTCGACGAGCTCTGCGCCGAGCTGCCCCTGTTGCGCGCGCCGGCGGTTGCCGGTCGCTGTGCGCTCCAAGGCACCGTCGCGCGCCGGATGTTCGCGGCGGTCGAGCCCTTCGCGTCAACGCAGTTCATCACGCCCATGGCCGCTGTCGCCGGCGCTGTCGCCGAGGAAGTGCTTGGCGCGATGCTGGCGGCAGCACCGCTCGAGCGCGCCTATGTCAACAATGGCGGCGACATCGCGCTGCATCTGACACCCGGCACAGAGTTCACGGCTGGCCTGATCGACCGCCCTGACCGCCCCTCGCTTTTCGGCGAGGCCCGCCTGCGAGCCGAGGATCCCGTGTGTGGCATCGCCACCAGCGGCTGGCGTGGCCGCAGCTTCTCGCTCGGCATTGCTGACGCGGTCACCGTACTCGCGCACACCGCCGCCATGGCGGACGCGGCGGCTACCGTGATCGCCAACGCCGTGGACTTGCCCGGCCACCCCGCCGTCCGCCGGCTTCCAGCCTCGGAGCTGCAGCCGGACAGCGACTTCGGTGACCGCCTAGTGACATGCGAAGTGGGGCCTCTGGCAGAACCGGAGATCGCGCGGGCGCTCTCCGCCGGCGCAGCCCGTGCCCGCTCGCTTCGGGAGCACGGGCTGATCGAAGCCGCGGCTTTGCATCTCAGGGGCGAGACCTGCACCGTCGGGATGCCGATGCCCTCGGCAACGATCCCATCCCATGCCTTCCCCCAAACCAGAGTGCTCGTCCATGGCTGAACCCGCCGTCCGCAAATATGTCGTCTCGGTCGAGGAGATCTTCCACGAAGGTGGGCCGGTTACCGCCCGGCCGATCAAGCGCGGCGCAGCACTCGCCGTGATCCGCAACCCCTTCGCCGGTCGCTATGTCGAGGAGATCGCCGGCTTCATGGACGAACTCAAGCCGCTCGGTCTCAAGATGGCGCAGGACCTGATCGTGGCCATGGGCGGCGACCCGAAGGCGATCGAAGGCTATGGCAAGGGCGCCATCGTGGGTGCCGCCGGCGAGCTCGAGCATGGCGCACTCTGGCACGCGCCGGGCGGCTATGGCATGCGCGAGGCCTTGGGCGGCGCCAAGGCGATCGTGCCCTCGACCAAGAAGGTCGGGGGCCCCGGCGCGCGGCTCGACGTGCCCGTCACGCATATCAACGCGTCTTATGTGCGCAGCCATTTTGACGCCATCGAGGTCGGCATCGCGGACGCGCCTAAGGCCGACGAGATCCTGCTGGCCCTGGTGATGACCACCGGCCCCCGCGTCCATGCCCGCGTAGGCGGCCTTAGGGCCAGCGAAATCAGAGGGGAGGATGGACTCCGATGAAAGCCAAGATCCGCAAGATCGTCACTGTCGTGGAAGAGACGCGCGAGGAAATGGGCAAGAGCATCATGCCGCCCACGCGCCGCGCGGCCGCGGTGGCGATCATCGCCAACCCTTGCGCCGGACACTATGTCGAGGACCTCTCCGTGCTGATCGACATCGGCGAGGAGCTGGGAGGGCTGCTCTCCGAACGGGCCGTGGTGGCGCTGGGTGTCCCGGGCGACAAGGTCGAGAGCTACGGCAAGGCCGCGGCCGTGGGCGAGAACGGCGAACTGGAGCATGCCGCCGCGATCCTGCATCCCAAGTTGGGCGCTCCCTTCCGCAAGACGCTCGGCAAAGGGGCCGCCCTTATCCCCTCCTCCAAGAAGCGCGGCGGGCTTGGCGTGGCGCTCGACATCCCGCTCGGCCACAAGGACGCAGCCTTCGTGCGCAGCCATTTCGACGGCATGGAGGTGCGCGTCAATGATGCGCCGCGCGCCGACGAGATCATGGTCGCGGTTGCCGTCACCGACAGCGGCCGGCCGATCCCCCGCGTGGGCGGTCTCACCAAGGACCAGATCAAGGGCGAGGACGGCCTGCGGTAGAGCGCGGGCGACGCCATCGGCCCCATGACATCCTCCACCTCCTCGAAGCGGGCCGCGGCCAAGCCGGCGGCCTATCGGCTCGACGAGCAGGTCGGCTTCATTCTGCGCCGCGTGACGCAGCGCCATGTCGCGATTTTCGCCCGCCACATGGGCAAGGAGATCACGCCCACGCGCTGGGCGGCGCTGTCGAAGCTCTACGAGGAAGGCCCGACGTCGCAGAACCGGCTCGGGCGCAAGACGGCGATGGACGCCGCCACCATCAAGGGCGTGGTGGACCGCCTGACCAAGCGGCATCTGATCGAGACCAGGCCCGATCCCAAGGATGGCCGGCACCGCGTCGTGGCGCTGACGGAGGAAGGCCGCAAGCTGGTCGAGCGCGCGCTCGCCCACGGCCTTGCGATCACGCGCGAAACACTGAAGCCGCTCAGCCCCCGTGACCAGGCGGCCCTTATCGAACTGCTGCGGAAGCTGGTGTAGGGTCGCTTCGGTCGGAGAGGCGCGTTCTCTCCTTCGTCATTGCCGCCCCCGGGTCCGGCCGTAGGCCGGCCCGAGGACAGGCTCCGGCGGCAATCCATGAACACGATGCGCGCTTATTCTTGCACCGTCGGTGTTCATGGATTCCGGCACGTGCGCCGCATCAGCGGCGCTTGGCCGGAATGACGGCCAAAAAAACGCTACCACTGCCCCCTCCCCGAGACGCGAGCGGCGGTTAGGGCATGAGCCCTCACCGCGCCGGCACGATCTCCGGTATCCGCGTCGCGGGCGGCGTGTTGCGGCTGCGCTGCGTGCGCACGATGCCGTCGATGATGGTCATGCCGACACCCGGCAGATCGCCCAAACGGATGCTCTCGAGCAGGCCCTTGCCGGCCGAATGCTGGGCCTGGTCCAGGAACACGAAATCGGCGGCCCGGCCGATCTCGATCAGGCCGCAATCGAGCGCGCGCGTGCGCGCGGTGTTGCCGGTCGCAAAGCAGATCGCGGTTTCGGCCGGCACCTCGCCCAGCGAAGAGAGCATCGCGATCATGCGCAGGATGCCGAGCGGCTGCACGCCCGAGCCCGCCGGCGCGTCGGTGCCGAGGATGATCCGCTCGAGCTGCCCCATCTCCTTGGCCGTGCGCAGCGTATGGAGGGCCGCACGCTCGTTACCGTTATGGACCAGCTCGAGGCCGCGCCGGCAGCCCTCGCAGATGCAGCGGATCTGCGCGTCCGGCAGCGCCGTGTGGCCGCCATTGATATGGCCCACGACGTCGGTGTCGGCCTCGAGCACCACGTCCTTGTCGATGAGCCCGGAGCCCGGTATCGAGGGTCCGCCGGTGTGGATCGTGCTCTGGATGCCGTATTTGCGCGCCCAGGCGACCATGCGGCGCGCGGTCGGGCCGTCCTTGACGCCGCCCAGGCCTACCTCGCCCAGATAGCGGACGCCGGCCGCACCCAGCTCCTTGAAGTCTTCCTCGGTCATGCCGACCTCGATCACCGGCGCTCCGCCATGGACTTTGACGCCGTTGGGGCGGAAGGCGGCGAAAGCGCGCTGGGCGAAGATCGCCATGGCCTTGACGCCGACGATGTCGCGCGGCCGACCCGGCATATGCACCTCGCCGGCCGAGATCATGGTGGTGACGCCGCCATGGAGATAGCTGTCGATCCAGTTGATCTGGCTCTGGCGCGGCGTCCAGTCGCCGGCCACGGGATGCACATGGCTATCGATCAGGCCGGGTGCCACGGCCGTGCCGTTGGCGTCGACGATCGTCGTGGCCCTATCGGTGTCGAGGTCCTTGGCGCGACCCACGCCCGCGATCCTGCCGTCTATTGCCACGATGGTGTCGGCCTCAAGGATCGGCCGGTTGAGATCGCCGCTCAAGAGCAGGCCGATATTGCGGATGACAAGCTTGCTTGGGCCCCCGGCCTGTTTCGGTTCCTCGGCTGCCATGCCTTTGCTCCTCCCCGCTGACTGGCGCCCGCACTGGCGACGCCGCGATGGGCGACCGGCCGACGGCGGCCCGTTCGTTAGTATTCAAATAATGGGGCTAAGGAGCAAGGATGGGAACGCGGGCCCCGGCCGCCATGTAAGCGGCGAGCCCTTCGACTTCGGCCGGCTTCAGGCGAAGGCCAAGCTTGGTGCGCCGCCAGATGATATCGTCGGCGGAGCGCGCCCACTCCGTCTCGATCAGGAAGTCCACCTCGCGGCTGTAGAGATCGGCGCCGAGATGGGATCCTAGATCCGCCAGGCCGCGCGCGCCGGCCAGAAGCTGGCGCGCGCGCGTGCCATAAAGCTTGACGTAGCGCCGGGCCTGGGCGGCCGGCAGCCAAGGGAAATCGCGCAAGAACGCCGCCTCGAAGGCTTCCATGCCGCCCTTGCCGAAATCGCCGCCTGGCAGCTTCTCGACCGCCGTGCGTCCCTTTGCCGGCATCGGCAGGAAGCGCCCGAGCTCGGCCAACGCATGCTCGGCCAGGCGGCGGTGGGTCGTGAGCTTGCCGCCGAAAATCGTCAAGGCCGGCGTCTGGCCGTCGACATGATCGATCTCGAAAGAATAATCGCGCGTCAGGGTCGAGAGGTCGGTGTCGCGCGCACCGCCGACCTCGAACAGCGGGCGCACCCCGGAATAGCTCCAGACGATGTCCTCGCGCCGGACCGGCTTGCGCAGGAACTGGTTCACCTCGTCGAGCATGTAGTCGATCTCCTTGTCGGAGATCCTGACCTTCTCTGGCGCCTCGTCCCAAGGCTCGTCCGTGGTGCCGATCGAGGTGAAATCATTCTCGTAAGGGAAGGCTTCCATGAGGCGCCGGTCGCGCGTCTGCAGGAAATAGCCATGTTCGCCTTCCCATTGCCGCGGCACCACGATATGGCTGCCGCGCACCATGCGCAGGCGGCGGTTGGTCTTCACGCCCTCGATGGTGTTGCCGACGGCGATGACCCAGGGGCCGGCCGCGTTCACGAGCGCCTTGGCCCGAAGTGCCAAGCGCTCTCTCGTCGAGCCATTCTCCAGCTCGATCTGCCAATGGTCCGTATGCCGCCGCGCGCCCACGAAGCGATGGCGCGCGAGGATGTCGGTGCCATGCGCCTGTGCGCATAACAGATTGGCGATGACGAGGCGGGCGTCGTCGCCCCGGCAGTCGGAGTAGGCGAAGGCATGCCGGAATTCGGGCTTGAGGGCGAGCCCCGCCGGGTGCTTGCGCAGATCGATCGCCTCCGACGCCGGCAGCGTCTTCCGCCAGGCGAGATAGTCGTAGAAGAAGAGGCCGATGCGGATCATCCAGCGCGGCCGCAGGCCCTTCACATGCGGCAGCACCAAACGCAGCGGCCAGACCAGATGCGGCGCCTTGGCCATCAGGATCTCGCGCTCGAGCAGCGCGTGGCGCACCAGCCGGAAGTCGTAGGTCTCGAGATAGCGTAGGCCGCCGTGGATCAGCTTGGAAGAGCGCGAGGAGGTGCCCTCGGCGAAATCGCGCTCCTCCGCAAGAGCCACCTTCAGCCCTCGGCCGGCTGCGTCGCAGGCGACGGCGGCACCGTTGATGCCGCCGCCGATCACGAAGAGGTCGTAAGGCTCTTTGGGCGCAATGAACATGGGCAAGTTTCACGAAGATCGATGTCTACCGCCATAGTATGCGAGCAGCGCCTCGGCCGCAGCGAACCAGTCTTTGTAGCCCTTCTCCCAATGACACGCCGTTGTCGGATCGGGGCGAACGGTCCTGGCCGGCGTGACCAGCCGTTCCAACTCCCCGAGACGGCTCCACAAGCCGGCACCGAGCCCGGCCATCAGGGCGGCGCCGTAGGGCGTCATGGAATCGAAGGCCGAGATGGCGAGCGGGCGCTGCAGAATATCGGCCTGCAACTGCATGAGATAATCCGATCGGGTGGGGCCGCCATCCACCTTGATCGTTTCGATCTCCCGCCCCGTCGCGCGCTCGACCGCGCCCAGGAGCGCCCGGATCTGGTAGCACAAGGCCTCGAGCGCGGCATGGCAAAGATTCCCGGATGTCGTCGCCTCGGTCATGCCGAGGAGCCCGGCGCGCACCTCCGGATTCCACCATGGCGCCGCCAGCCCCTGGAAGGCCGGCACCAGCACGACGCCGTCGCTGGTCCCCGCCTGCTCCGCCTGTCGTGCGACGGCCGGACCGCCGCCGACCACGGCGAGCCGGCTCGCGAGCCAGTCCAGGATAGCGCCGGCATACATGACGAAGCCTTCCACCGCATAAGTGGGGCGGTCCAGCTTCCAGGCAATGGTTCGCAGCAGACCGTCGCCAGCAATGGCAAAGGGCCGGTTGCCGCCGGCATTGACCCAGAGGAATGCGCCGGTCCCGTACGTCACCTTCATCTGGGCGCACTCGAAGCAGCCATGGCCGAACAGCGAGGCCTGCTGATCGCCCACCGCCGCCGTGATCGGAATGGCGCCATCGAAGAATACGGTTGCCGTCTCGCCGAACGAGCCGGCCGAGCGCCTGACCTCGGGCCAGCGGGCCAGCCCGAGTCCGAACAGCTCGGCGAGTTTGGGCTCCCAGGCGACACTGTCGATATCGAGCAGCATGGTGCGCGAGGCGTTGCTCGCATCGGTTGCATAAACGGCGCCGCCGGTCAGGCTCCAGATCAGCCAGCAATCGACCGTGCCGAACAGATAATCGCCCTTGCTGAGACCTTCAGCCACCGCCGGGCGATGCGTGAAGACCCATTTGAGCTTGGGCGCCGTGAAGGTCGGATCGAGGCTGAGCCCGGTGCGATCGAGGATGAGGGCCGTGGCCTGTTCGTTCTGCAGCGGCGCGATCTCCTCGGCACCGCGCCGGCATTTCCAGACGATTGCCGGCAGGACCGGCTCGCCCGACCGACGGTCCCAGATCACGAGCGTCTCGGTCTGGTTGGCGATGCCGATCCCGGCGATCGCGCCGGCACTGTTGCCTGTGGCACCCAGAACCTCGCGCACACAGGTAACGACATTCTCGAGCATGGCGCGTGGATCCTGCTCTACCCAGCCGAGCTGGGGTGCCGCGCTCGCGATCGGCCGCGATGCCTGCGCCAGCACCTTTCCAGCTCTGTCGACGGCGACCGCCTTGGTGTTGGTCGTCCCCTGGTCGACGCCGATGACGATGCTCTTGCCGCCCTCCAATGAACGCCTCCTGCCGCTAAAGGCCGCCTCGACGATACTCCATTCGCCAAAGCGACGCGCCGGCTCTTGCGAAGGATGCGAAGGATATATGTCGCGGCCGGATCCTGCAGCCGGGTCCGGCCCGATCACCCGTGGCGAACCGGTGCAGCCCCGCGGCCGCGACTTGTTCCCGGTTGAGAATCGAACGGTGATGCCTATGTGAAAGAGACCGATCCGACCCGGCGGGTCGGTAAACGGGGGCAACGCAGAGGTTCATGACAACGACAGGTGCACCCGATGAATCGTGACGAAATCCTGCGAACCCACTCCATGCCCGCCTTCAGCCCGAGCTACCCGCCCGGGCCTTACCGCTTCAAGCAGCGGGAATATCTAATCGTCACTTACGAAAGCGATCCGGACGCAGTGCGGGCCACCTTGCCCGAGCCGCTCGAGCCCGCCACCCCCGGGAACATCTGCTTCTACGAATGGATGAAGATGCCGGATAGCTCCGGCTTCGGCGACTACGAGGAGAGCGGCATGGGCATCCTCGCCACCTTCAAGGGCGAGCCCTGCAATTTCTCCGTCCAGATGTATCTGAATGACGAGCCCCCGATCACGGGCGGGCGCGAGATCTGGGGCTTTCCGAAGAAATGGGGCGAGCCCAAGCTCCGCGTGGCCAAGGACACGCTCACCGGCACGCTGCACTATGACGGTGAGCGGGTTGCGTTGGGCACCATGGCCTACAAGCATGTGAGCCTGGAGGCTGGGCTGGACGAGGTAAAGCGCGGGATCGGCAAGCTAAACATCAACCTCAAGCTGATCCCCGACGTCGACGGCAAGCCGAAGATCGCGCAGCTCGTCGGCTACAACCTCGAGGATATCGTCGTGCACGGCGCCTGGGACGGCCCCGCCCCGCTGCATCTGGTGCCGCACGTCAATTGCCGCGTCGCCGATCTGCCGGTACGGCGCGTGATCGGCGGCCGCCATCAGATCGTCGACTTCACCCTGCCCTACGGCCGAGTTCTGTACGACTATCTGGATCGGTATGAGCGCCTCGGACCGCACTCGCCCCTATCTATCTAGGGCTTGCTCCGCCTGCCGCTCCGATCGACCTCGGCTTGATCGAGTTTCCCAAGGGATACTCGCTCACCCGCTGCCGCAGCCCCGAGACGAATCGATACCGATCAGATCAAGATCGAGCTCTTCGATGCCCGGAACCGTCCAGAGAGGGAAGACAGCCATGAACATCGAGCAAATCGGAACGAGGTGGGCATCCCACGCCCAGGGCCTGCTGCGGATCATGACCGGACTCCTCCTTCTTCAGCACGGGACCACCAAGCATTTGGGCTTTCCTCCTACCGAAATGTCCAACGTGGGGACCTTTTCGCTGATCGGCATCGCAGGCCTGTTCGAACTTGTCGGGGGTGTTCTTTTCATCCTGGGCCTGTTCACGCGCCCCGTCGCCTTCATCCTGTCGGGCATGACCGCCGTGGGCTACTTCCTGGTTCACTTCCCGCAGTCGTTCTTCCCGATCCTGAACGGCGGCGAGCTCGCAGCGCTCTATAGCTTCGTGTTCCTGTTCTTCGCGGCCGGCGGCAGCGGTGCTTGGAGCATCGACAATGCGCGCAGCCGGTCCGCTTGAGCCCAAGCGGCCAATGAATTGCGAGAGGTAATCCAGCCCGGCGCGACGCAGGTTGCGGAAGGTCGCCCCAGTGTCTCGTCGGATCTCGACGCCGATCGACATCCGTTCAGGCGGTCTTCTCTTCGACCAGGCCCAGTTCCTCGATCATCTTCTGGCGCATGAGGAACTTCTGCACCTTGCCGGTGACCGTCATCGGAAAGGAATCGACGAAGCGGATATGCTGCGGGATCTTGTAGTGGGCGATCTGACCGCGGCAAAACCCGACCACTTCCCCGGCCGCGAGCTCTTCTCCCGCGCGCAGCCGGATCCAGGCGCAGAGCTGCTCGCCATATTTGGGGTCCGGCACGCCGAACACCTGGACATCCATGATCTTGGGGTGGGTGTAGAGGAATTCCTCGACCTCGCGCGGATAGATGTTCTCGCCGCCGCGGATCACCATGTCCTTGATCCGGCCGACAATGTTGCAATAGCCGTCGGCATCGAGCGTGGCGAGGTCGCCGGTATGCATCCAGCGGGCGGCGTCGATCGCCTCCTTCGTGCGCGCCTCGTCGCCCCAGTAGCCGCGCATCACCGAGTAGCCCCGGGTCAAGAGCTCGCCCGGTGTGCCGGGCGGAACGATGCGGCCTTCGCGATCGACGATCTTGACCTCGATATGGGGCTGGACGCGGCCGACCGTCGAGACGCGCCGCTCGATCGGATCGTCGACCGAGCTCTGGAAGCTGACCGGGCTGGTTTCCGTCATGCCGTAGGCGATGGTGATCTCGCGCATATGCATCTTCTCGATGCAGCGCTTCATCACCTCGATGGGGCAAGGGCTGCCCGCCATGATGCCTGTGCGCAAGGAACTCAGATCGAAACCTGCGAACTCGGGATGATCGAGGACGGCGATGAACATGGTGGGCACGCCATGCAGGCCGGTGCAGCGCTCCTCCGAAACGGTTCCCAGCACGGCCAGCGGATCGAAGCCCTCGCCCGGAATCACCATGCAGGAGCGGTGCGTGACACAGGCGAGGTTGCCGAGCACCATGCCGAAGCAATGGTAGAACGGCACGGGGATGCAGAGCCGATCCCGTTCGGTCAGCCGCATCGCCTCGCCGATGAAGAAGCCGTTGTTGAGGATGTTGTGGTGCGTGAGCGTGGCGCCCTTGGGGCTGCCGGTGGTGCCGCTGGTGAACTGGATGTTGATCGGATCGTCGAATTGCAGCTGGTGCGACAGCTCCGCCAGCCGCCGGCGGCTCTCCGGCATCGCGGCGGCGGCAATGTCCGCGAAATTCGCCATGCCGGTGGTCCGCTCCGCTCCCAGCCGGATCACCCAGCGCAGCGTTGGCACCTTGCCGGCATGGAGCGCGCCGGGCGGACAGCGATCGAGCTCCGGGCAAAGCTGTCGGATCATGCCGAGATAGTCGCTGCTCTTGAAGCTGGCGGCCAGGATCAGCCCGGTGCAGCCCACCTTGGTAAGGGCGTATTCCAGCTCGTGGAGGCGGTAAGCCGGATTGATGTTGACCAGAATCAACCCCGCCTTGGCCGTGGCGAACTGGGTCACGACCCACTCGGCGTTGTTCGGCGCCCAGATGCCGATGCGTTGCCCCGGCTCGAATCCCAGCGCAATCAGGCCTGCGGCAACGCTATCGACCTGCTCGCGAAATTCTTGATAATTCCAGCGGATGTTCTGCTGGCGCACCACAAGCGCCGGGCGGTCGGGCGCCACCTCGACCACGCGGTCGAGATGGGCGCCGATGGTGTCGCCGATCAACGGTAGATTGCTGGCGCCATGCACATAGCTCTGAGTCAGTTTGCCCATCCCGCCTCCCGCTCTTCTTTTCCGCCGCTTCGTTTTCGGCCGGCGCGGCCGATCCGGGCCTGTCTCGACCTGACCGCCGCCAAGTGAGCCTACAGCCTGAAAGGTTCGCGCGGCTAGGCATCCCTCACTCTTGCGGATCGAGGGAAAGAACTCCGTTGCCGATCGACGCGAGGCACGGGCTGAGCGCTCTCCTTCCCGCCTCATGCTCGAGCCTTGTGATAAATCGAGGGCTCGGCCTGTGCTCTGCGCGCAACGACGAGCGGAAAATGCCGCCGTGGCAACGTCGATGGTTCCCGCCGCCGACAACTCGTTCTATGATCCAACCATGGCCGGTACGAGATTCCGGCCGCTCCAGAAAACCAAGAAAGCGCGGCTCGCTCTCTGCCGGTTCATGGCATCTCGGATGCCGGGAAGCGCTCGGTCCGCATCGCTGCGGCGATCGGCGGACGGCGCCATCCATCGGAGGAGACCATGGAGCACAAGACTTTGAATGCGATCAGGAGCATCGCCGGGGTTATCCCCTTCGCATCGCAAAGGATGACCCGGCGCGAAAAGCTGGAGCGCTGGGCGACGGTGCTCGAGCGGCACACAGGAAAGCTTCGGCCTCTCATCAGGGTCGAATTCCTCGCCGCACGGGAGCGGATGCAGCTGCGTGGCGATGACACGCCGCTGGCGGTCGCCTATGGAGATCCCGTTCTGCGCGAAGAGGGACTTGCCAGCGACCGTCTGGGCGACGCGATGTCGTTCTTCGAGCTCACTCAGCAGGAGGCGCATTGCCTGCTGTGTGACTGCCACTACAACGGCACCATGACGACGGATGTCGTCGCTGCGCGCCTGCGCTCTCTCGCCGCGAGATAGGACGGCGCGTCCGCCGCAGGATTTGGGCGCCGCGATGCCCGGGGACGGACACGCGGCGTCGTGGCTGCCGAAGAGTAGCGAGCACGCGGAGACCCTGTAGAGCGTTGTTGTTCTGCGGGGTGAATGAATGTCGCATCTCGGATGGCGGTGAAGCGGAGATGGCTTTTTGTGCACGATGGGCTCGCGCGCGCGGGGAAGCCACGGCTCGTCGCAAGATAAGATTGACGGGTGCGACGCTATTTCGGTGGTCGACGAACGACGGCCGGCAGCCGCAGGAACAGCGCGGTGCCGATGCCCCACGCTCCATTCACCGTCAGCCCGGTGATCACGCCCGGCAGGGCGAAGCCGTTGCCGGGCGGAAAGCCTTTGAGCGGCAACACGACGAACCAGGCTACCAGGCTCAGGGCCACGGCGCCGAAAAGAAGGGCCGCGCTCCAATAGCTCGCCGCGCGCGGGAACTGTGGCAATAGCCACGCCAGCAAGATGCCCCAGAGGCCGCCCCAGAATGCGGAGGAGAGAACCGCTGGAACGCCGAACGGCGGCACGGGATCCATGCGCCACGGCAAGGCCGGTGTTACGCCGGCGAGGTGAAGAAGCAACAGCGTCGTCTGGTGAAAAACGAGTACCGCGACGAAGCCGGCAACAAAGCCGGCGATGATCCTCTGGAATACCATGTCGTCTCACATGGATGGTTTTAACCCATGACGGAGCGCGCCCATCTTCGTTCGCGCCGTGCAGCGCCGGTGAATATGACCTAGGCAGTCGGCAGCCTGTTTCCAAGGTCGCAGATCGCGCCCGTTACTATCGTCACGGAGCCATGCCTTCGACGGGAGCGGCATGTCGCTCGTGCCGGGGAGAAGGCGCCTCCTTCATAATGCGCATTGCGCCGGATGGCGCGGCCCATTTCGCGGCTGCCGCGGCCTTGGTCTGCCCCCATGGCCACCTTTCGTCACTATATGGCAATCGCCCGATCGCAAGCTTCGCGCCTCTCCCGTCCCTCGAGCGGCCGCGATCAGTGCCCATCCGATGGCCCATCATGCGGCCGTTGCGGCTTCGCAGACGCTTCGAACATCACCACTTCCCAGCGCTGCGAGGACACGTCGTGGCGAAGGACGAAGATCGCCCCGCCCACTGTGCGAACCTTGAAATAGCGGTGTCCCGGCGCGAGCCAGCGGTCGATCGCTTCCGCGACATCGAGCGCGCGATCGTCGAACATCAGCCGACGAGGTGTTTCCTCCCCCGTCTCGTCGGCGTAACATTCGACGCGAACATCCATCTCAGGCACGCCTCCCCAGGCGGCCTCGGACACGACCTTCCGATAAAGCCCGCGGCCCACGATTCGGAGGAAGCGAGGGTGTCATGGACTTCTTCGACGTCATCGACCGCCGGCATTCGATCCGAGCTTACCAGAAGAAGGCAGTCGAGCAGGACAAAATCGATTCCCTGCTGCGGGTGTCCAGGCTCGCGCCCTCGGCGGGCGACTTGCAAGCCTACCAGATCGTCGTGATCGAGGACGCAGCGACGAAGCGGGCGCTGGCGCGCGCGGCCCTCGATCAGCATTTCGTCGCCGATGCATCGGCCGTCCTCGTCTTCTGCGCCGATCCGGCGCGCAGTGAAGCCAAATATGGAACGCGCGGGGCCACGCTTTACTGCATCCAAGATGCGACCATCGCCGCCTCGCATGCTCAGCTTGCAGCGGTCGCGCTCGGCCTCGCCTCCTGCTGGGTGGGAGCATTCGACGAAGCCGCCGTGGCACGCGTGCTGCGAACGCCGGCCGGCCTGCGCCCAGTGACGCTGCTTCTTCTCGGTTATGCGGCCGAAGCGCCTGCGCGCCCGCCGCGACGGCCGCTCGAAGATCTCGTTCGGCGCGGCCGGTTCGAGTAGCTCCGGGTTCCAGCGCGTCTTTCGCCAAGGGATCGCAGCTCTCGGTTTGCGAACGGCGCGTCCGCTGCGCGCCGTCTTTTCCGAGAAATTCACATTTTGCTCGGTACCCGCGAGAAATTCTGAAAGCCGCTCGGCCGCGACGAAACCGCGATACTGATCTGTATCAATGCGCCCTGCTTCCGCGCGCATAGCCTCATGGCGAGGTCGGCTGGCTACGCTCGCGGTCATCCGACCGACAAAGCGATCCTGACAGAGGAGGAGAAGCCATGCTTGTCAAGGAAGCGATGTCGACCAAAGTCGAGGCCATTGCGCCCAAGACCACGGTTCGCGAGTGCGCGCGCAAGATGGATCAGATGGGTATCGGGCTACTCGCCGTCTGGGAAGACGGAAAGCTCATTGGCGTCGTGACGGATCGAGACGTCTGCTGCCGCGCCGTTGCCGGCGGCCGTGACCCCGCAACCACGACCGCGCGGGAGATCATGACCCGCGACACCGCGTCTTGCTTCGAGGACCAGGACTGCACTGAAGCGGCCCACATCATGGAGGAAAAGCGCGTGCGGCGATTGGCCGTCATGAACCGTAAGCAGGCCATGGTTGGTCTTCTTTCGGTCGACGACCTCGCGCGCTGCTCGCACGACCTTGCCGGCGAGGTTCTCGAGGCGGCGTCGCCTTGGCCCCATTGAGAGGCGACGAAGGCGCTGTCGGGCGAACCGGGGAAGGTTCTTCAGCCTCCTGACAGGGAGCCCGACGGCGCCCCATTTGCCCCGATCGACCGCGAACCGATCGACGCGGAATCTGTTTTGACGCTCTGACTTTCGCTGCCGGCTTCGGGTCGCCGCTCAGGCGGCATGAGCGGTGTCGTCTTCGAATCCGCTCAGCCGAACGCCGATGGGTCGCGCCTTCTTCGCCAGCACGATCCGTTCCAGGCATTGGACGGCGGCGCGTTGAATCGTGGCCGTTGCATTCGTCGGCCGGGGCAGGCTCGTCTGTCGCGTCAATGTTTCGAAGTCGGCGAAGCGCAGCTTGGTCGTCACCGTCCGGCCGCGCAGGCGCTCTTCCTTTGCTTCCTCGGCCACCTCGCGCGCCAATCGTTTCAGCACCCGCACCAGCATGGCATGCTTATCGATGTCGCGCTGGAACGTGGTCTCGTGGCCGATCGAGCGCCGCGTCCACACCGTGATGAGCGGGCTTTCGTCGATACCTCGCGCCGCTTCATGCAGATAGCGACCATGGGCATTGCCGAAGCGGCCGATCAGAAGGTCGAGGGGCGCCGCCGCCAGCTCGCCGATCGTGCGGATGCCCATCCGAGCCAACGCCGCCTCCGTCTTCGGGCCGACGCCGAGCAGCTTGCGGGCCGGCAGGGGCCAGACGCGCGGCTCGATGTCGGCTGCGGTCAGCACGGTCAGGCCGTCCGGCTTCTGCATGTCGGAGGCGAGCTTCGCCAGGAGCTTGTTGGGCGCGATACCGACCGAGCAACTCAGCCCCGTCTCGTCGCGAATGCGCGCCTTGATCGCCCTTCCGATCGCCTCGGCCGGGCCGGGCAGATCGCTGATGTCGAGATAGGCCTCGTCGATGCCGGCGTCCTCGATCGTCGACGCGATATCGTGCAGGGCGGCCTTGATGCGCGCCGAGACCGCCGCATAGTTCTCATGGTCGACCGGCAGAAAGACAGCTTCAGGGCAGAGTCGGTAGGCCGTCCGCAGGGGCATGCCCGAACGGATGCCGTACCGGCGCGCTTCATAGGATGCGGTGGAGACGACGCCGCGTTCCGTCGGATCGCCCCGCCCGCCGATCACCACGGGCTTGCCGGCAAGCGCCGGGTTCCGCTGCTCTTCGATGGCGGCGAAGAAGGCATCCATGTCGACATGAGCGATCCGCCTCACGACGTTCGCCCGCCGAGGCATGAGACGAGGAGCGCCACGATTGGACACCCCCGCGAGCCGCAGCCCGCAATCCTCCGAATTGTTAGAGTTCGCAATAGATCTTCGTCATCGTCGGATCGTTGCGCATGTAGCCGGTACGCGGAGCTTCGAAAGTCTCCTCCAGCACGGTGAAATCGCTGATCTCGTCGACATGGAAGAGCTTCCAGCCATGCTCGCGCGACCGGCTGTAGCCCGACACCTGGTAGGCGCGGAGCAGCGGATGGCCGCCGTCGCCGACTCCGTAGGCGTAGGGTTCCGCCGTTCGAACGCCGCCGCGATATCGAAACTGCACGCGCCGCCTCTTGTGAATGGCGTCGCAGATCTCATGCTCTTCCATCGTCGATCCTCCTGCCTGCAAGCTGGGCCCGCCCTGCATCTTGGAAGGAGCAAGCCGTCGCCTGGCCCTCACGCGCCTGCCGCCGAGCCGCCCCCTTTCCGCCTCGGCGCCGCTCGTCTCGCACCATAACTAGCGGAACCGGCTGCCGGCGAAATTGATCCAGATTAACGACGCGCCTGGATAGGCGGAGGACGGTATGGTTGCCGGTGGTGGCCCCCTTCGGGTCGGCAATGGGCCGTGGGGCCGCGGAAAGCCCTCGAGGCGGCAGGGGTGAGCGACGGTTGGACACTGCAGCATCTGTTGGCCGAGATGGCCGGCCGGGGCGACCATCCGGCGGTCGCCTGGGTGCGTGCAGGCCGTCTGTCCACGGAATCCTATGCCAGCCTGGCAGCGGCTGCGCAGCGGCTGGCCAGGGGGCTGCTCGCCCTCGGGCTCCGTCCGAGCGAGCCGGTCGTCATCCTGGCGCCGAACAGCCGCGACTGGATCGCGGTACGGCTGGCGCTCGGCCTGGTCGGTGCACTACCGGTGCCGCTCGACGACATGGGCGCGGATGACGAGACAGCGGCGCAAGCTCGGCAAAGCGGCGCACGCTGGGCCTTCGTCTCCCCGAAACATGCTGCCTTGCTGCGATCCTGCTTGCCGTCGGACCATCGCCTCTTTCTCTTAGGCGATGACGCCCTGGAGGAAGGTGGTGAGATGTCGTGGCGACGCCTGCCGGCAACCGAAGCTGCGCCCCTGCCGCCGGTCGATCCGGAAAGCCCGGCCGTCCTCGTCTACACCTCGGGAACGACGGGAGCGGCCAAGAGCTTCACGCTGTCCTACCGCAATATCTGGGCGAATGTCGGTGCGATCGCCGCCGAGAAGGTGGTCAGCGCCGAGGATCGGCTGCTTCTGCCGCTGCCGCTCCATCACATCTACCCGCAAGTGATCGGCCTGCTGACGCCGCTGACAAGCGGCGCCATCATCCTCCTGCCGGAGGCCGCGACCGGGCCGCAGATCGCTCTGGCTCTGGGGCTGGGCAAGGCGACGGGCGTGGTCGGCGTGCCGCGGCTCTATGCCGCCCTGCTCGACGCCGTCGAAGCACGGGTCCGCGCTCGAGGACGCATTGTCGCGGCGCTTTTCCATGCCGCACTCGGTCTGGCAATCGCGGCGCGCCGTCGGCTCGGCGTCGACCTCGGCCGTTTCCTGTTCCGATCGGTGAGGGCACGGCTGAGCCCGCAGCTCAGGCTTCTCGTCTCTGGCGGTGCGCGCATCGAGCCCGAGCTGCTGTGGCGGCTCGTGGGGCTCGGCTTCGATCTGCGCAGCGGCTACGGGCTCGCCGAGACCGCATCCACCTTCACCGGCAACCTGCCGGGACGCGAGCGCCTCGGCAGCGAGGGCAAGCCTTTCCAAGGCGGCGAGTTGCGCATCGCGCAGCCGGACGAGACTGGTTATGGCGAGATCGAGCTGCGCGGCCCCAGCGTCTTTTCGGCCTATCGCGACAATCCCGCGGCCAATCGCGAGGCGTTCACGGCGGACGGCTGGTTCCGCACCGGCGACCTCGGCCGCCTCGACGCCGACGGCTTCCTCTATGTCGCCGGGCGGATGAAGGAGCTGATCGTCCTCGGCGGCGGCAAGAAAGTGGATCCGGAGCGGCTCGAGGCGCTTTACGGCGCCAGCCCCTTCGTTCGCGAGGTCGCGGTGCTGGAACGTAGCGGCGCGCTGGTGGCACTCGTCCATCCGGATCTCGAGGCCATCCGCTCGGCCGGACTGACGCGGGTCGAAGACGTGCTGCGCATCGCCCTGCAGGAGTGCGCCGCAGAACTGGCGCCCTGGGAGCGCCTTGCAGGCTTCGCCGTCGCTGCGGCGCCGCTGCCACGCACACGGCTCGGCAAGTATCGGCGCTTCCTGCTTCCGCCGCTTTACGAGGCCGCCTTGGCCGGCCAGCCGCGCGCGGCGGCGCCGCTGTCGCCGGCGGATGAGGCTTTGCTGGCGATGCCAAGAGCCCGGGCTCTATGGGCGTTTCTGCGCGAACGCTACCCTAACCGCTTGACCGATCTCGATTCCAGCCTGGCGCTGGATGTCGGACTGGATTCGCTGGAATGGATGTCGCTGTCGCTCGAGATCGAGCGGCGGTTCGCGGTTTCTCTGCCCGAAGAAGCGCTGGCGGAGCTCGACCGCGTGCGCGACCTGATCCGTCGGGTCGGCGAGTGGACCGGCACGGAACCTGCTTTCGATGCCGCGGCCGAGATCGGCCGATGGCTGCGGCTTCCGAGCCTCTTCGGCGGTGTCGTGGCGTGGCTCGCTCACGGGGCAAACCGCGCCTTGTTGAAGGTCGGGTTCCGTTTGCGCGTGTCCGGCCTCGAGCATCTGCCCGCCTCCGGTCCGTTCGTGATCGTCGCGAATCATTGCAGCGATCTCGACCCGCTGGTCGTGGCGGCCGCGTTGCCGCCGCGGCTCCGCTCGCAGGTTCATTGGGGCGGCGAGACGAGCCGTCTCTTCCGCACGTCCTTCTCGCGCTGGCTCTGCCGGCAGCTGCGGATCTTTCCCGTGGACGAGCGCCGGCCCGGCCTTACCCTGACGCTGGCGAGCGCAGTGCTCGAGCGCAGCGAAGGGCTTGTCTGGTTTCCCGAAGCCTGGCGCTCGCCGGACGGCCGGCTCCAGCGCTTTCTGCCCGGGATCGGGCGGCTGCTGGCGCCCGGCACCGTACCGGCGATCCCCGCTCGCCTTTTCGGAACATTCGAAGCCATGCCGCGAACGCGCCGGTGGCCACGCCTCAAGCCGGTTCTGCTTCGCTTCGGCCCGCCGCTCGCGCCGCGCGAGTTGGAGCGGATGGGGCAAGGGAGCGACGCCGAGAGCCGGATCGCCGACGGGCTGCATCATGCGGTAGAGCGCCTAGAGGCTCCGGCCGGTTGACCTGGCGTGGATTGCCGCGGCGCCAAATCCGCAGGGACTTCGCTAACGCCACGACAATTTCAACGCGCCGTCAGGCCCGATCTCCACGCGCGTTCCGAATGTCCGACCCTCCCTCGTGAGAACGTCGCTGAGCCAGGACGCATCGCCGGGTGAGGCACGGTTGAGTCGGAAGTTGCGGATTTGGAACGGTACCATCGCCAGCTCGGCAAGCGTGCCGTCGGATCGCCTGACGCTGGCGAAATACATCAGAACCAGATCGTCGCGATAGGCTTCCTCGCCCGCGATGCCCTCGTAGTCGTCGAGAAAGTCGCCGCAACCATAGAGGATCGGACGATCGCGATAGACCTCGATCGCCTTGACGTGGTGCGAGGAATGACCGTGCACCAGATCGACGCCGGCCTCTTCCAGGAGCCCGTGCGCGAAGTCGGTCTGCTCGGCGGGGATCCCGTAGCCCCAATTATCGCCCCAATGGATCGACGCCACCATGATATCCCCCGGCCGCTTCGCTGCGCGCAGCCGCTCCGCGACGGAGCCCAAGGTCCGCGAGGACAGATCGCGCAGCAGATTGATGCCGAGCCGGCCCGCAGCCGCCTCCCAGCCGCGCGGAATCCCGCTCGTCACCGATCCGAACGCGAAGACGAGCAGGCGCCCGCCGCCCGGGATCGGAACGATCGCGGGAGCGGCCGCCTCCTCGCGGTTGCGGCCGGCACCGGCCGCACGGATCCCGGCCTTGCGCAAGCTTTCCAAAGTGTCGATCAGACCTGCCGTTCCCCAATCCAGAACGTGATTGTTGGCGAGCGAGCAGACATCGAGCCCGGCGGCGGTGAGAACCGGCACGTTCGCCGGGTTCATCTTGTAGTTGATGCCTTTGGGCGCCGGATCGGTGCTGGCCGTCACCGCTGTTTCCAGATTGACCAGCCGCAAGTGCGGCCGCCGACGCGCGAGCTCCGCCAGCGCATCGCCCCAGACATAGGCGAAGTCGACCGGCTTGGGGATCGGGCCATTGGCCGCTTCGGCCAGCGCGACATACTCGGCGGCGGACTCGACATAGGGCTCATAGAGCCGCGGGTCGCCCGGATGGGGCAGGACCTGATCGACGCCGCGCCCGGTCATGACGTCTCCCGTCAGGCAGAGCGTCACGAGATCGGAACGGTCGCTGGGGTCGCTCAAGGCCTCGCCAGGTCCTTCGGAAAGGATTTGCGCCTGCACAGGGCTCATGCCCACAACCAGCATAGCTTGCGCTGCCAGCCGGAAGAAACGGCGGCGCGTTAGCGCAGAGCATCCGGCCGGTGGGAGTCCCGGAACGCTTGCCGTGGTGTCGGCGCTTCCGCCCTTTCCGATTCCGTCGACAAATTTCTTGATGGGCGTGCGGCCGCCCATCCCCTTATCGTTCTCCAATTTTGCTCACTTGCGCCGGGGCGCTGGCGCGACACCCGTCATGAATTTTCGGCAGGCCGTCCAGGCCATTGTCATGGCTCGCCTGAGCGAGGCGCCGTCTTCAGCCGAGAGCCGAAGCCACGCCCCGCAATCGTTAGGCAAGCTGGAAACGCCCCAGAATACACCGGCGGCCCCCGCGAGCGCGTCGCGCAAAATCGTCATCAAACCGGCCTTGTCGCCCCGCCGATCGATCGCCATCACCACACCCTGGATCCGATGACGCCCAGCAAGGCCCACTTCGCCGGCTGCGATCGTTCCGCCATCGATGCGAAACCGGTCGAGTGCGAGCAGCCTTCCAGCCTCGTCCTCGATCCGTATTTCACTCTGCAGCCAGCCGAAGGGCCGATCCCCGCCGGTTGGATCGTGCGGCAGAAAGGCGTCCGATAGCAGCAGGCGGGCCGTTTCGTGCGCGCGCACGGTCAGTGTGGAATGGAAACGTGCACCGGCAAACAAGATGGCCGGGTCCGGGAAATACTCCACGAGCGTCCCCGCCTTCGCCGCAATCCATGCCGTCTGTTTGGCCGGCAGCCCGTCGCAGCGATGAACGATCGTCGAGGCTTGGGTCGTCAGATGCAGCGCCGCCCCTTCCGAAGCCGTAATCTCCATCAGCAGTTCGTCGCCTTCGTAGATTCCGCCGGCGCAGGACTGCAGGTAGAGCGTCGCCAATCCGGCCGGCTCCGCATCCAGATGCTGCGTCCGGCAAATGTGGAAGGGATAGGATGCATATTGCCTTTCGAGATAGGTGCGGCCGTCCTTGGCGACGGCGAAGACGAGGCGCAAAGCCCCCGGCGACAATGAAACCCGCGACCCTCGACCCCGCCTTTCAGCCGACGAACAGGACATCGTGAACGAGCTTGTCCGCAACGGCCTCGACGCCCTCCCCGGTGCGACAGTTGGTGAGCAGGAACGGCTTCCCGCCGCGCACCTCCCGCGTCTCCGCGACGAGCCGGTCGAGATCGACCCCGACGTAGGGTGCAAGGTCGATCTTGTTGATGACGAGAAGATCACAGCGAAGAATGCCGGGCCCGCGCTTGCGCGGAATATCGTCGCCTTCGCCGACGTCGATCACGAACAGCCAATAGTCGACGAGATCGAGCGAGAAGGTCGAGGCCAGATTGTCGCCCCCCGATTCCACCAGCACCACCTCGACCCTGGGAAAGGCCCGGATGAGCTCCTGCACGGCCTGAATGTTCATGGTCGGGTCCTCGCGGATCGCCGTGTGCGGGCAAGCGCCGGTCTCGACCGCCAGGACCCGCCGCGGATCGATGAGGCCGCTGCGCTTGATCCGCTCCGCGTCCTCCCGCGTCACCAGGTCGTTGGTGACGATCGCAAGTTCGATCCCGCGCGCCGTCAGAACCGGAATCAGCCTTTCGATCAGGGCGGTCTTGCCCGATCCCACCGGGCCGCCGATGCCTATTCTCGCTGCCGCCGGCAGAGGGACGTTTCGTTCCCGGGTCATCGTAGCATGTATTTCTGCGCCAGCGGCAGGACGCTGGCCGGCTCGCAGGTGGCAAGCTCTCCATCGACATAGACGTCGAAGGTCTGCGGATCGACGCGAATCTGCGGGCAGGCGGTGTTGTGCAGCATGTGCTGCTTGTTGAGCTTGCGCGTGCCCCGGGCCGGCAGCAGCGCCTTGCGCAACCCGAGCCTTCCGGCGAGGCCGCTCTCGATGGCAAGCGGATGGACGAAACAGGCGCTCAGGGCCTGCTTGGCGACGCCGAATGCGCCCCACTGCGGCCGCATCTGCAAAGGCTCGCAGGTCATGAGCGAAGCGGCGCTGTCGCCCATCGCTCCCCAAACGATGAAGCCGCCTTTCACCACGAGCTCGGGTTTGATCCCGAAGAAGCCCGGCCGCCACAGCACGAGGTCGGCGAGCTTGCCGGGTTCGAGCGAACCGACATAACTATCGATGCCGAAGGTGCGTGCGGCATTGATCGTGTATTTGGCGATATACCGCTTGATCCGCTCGTTGTCACCGCGCCGCGTCCGCTCCTCGGGAAGCCTCCCCCGCTGGTCCTTCATCTTCGAGGCAAGCTGCCAGGTGCGGCAGATCACCTCATGGATCCGTCCCATGCCCTGGCTGTCAGAACCCAACATCGAGATCGCGCCGATATCGTGCAGCACATCTTCGGCCGCGATGGTCTGGGCGCGGATCCGGCTTTCTGCGAACGCGACATCTTCGGGGATCGCAGGATTGAGGTGATGGCACACCATCGTCATATCGAGGTGTTCGTCGAAGGTGTTCACCGTGTAGGGGTTGGTTGGATTCGTCGAAGACGGCAGGCAGTTCATTTCGCCCGCGACGCGGATGATGTCTGGGGCATGACCGCCACCGGCACCCTCGGTGTGGTACATGTGGATCGTGCGGCCGTTGATGGCGGCCAGGGTGTGCTCGAGGAAGCCGCTTTCGTTGAGCGTGTCGGTATGCAGCTGCACCTGAAAGTCCAGCTCATCGGCGACCGCCAGGCACGTGTCGATGACGGCCGGCATCGCGCCCCAGTCTTCGTGGATCTTGAGGCCGAAGCAGCCGCCGGCGATCTGGTCGTAGATGGAGCGCGGCTTCGAGGTGTTGCCTCGGCCGAGGAAGCCGAAATTGATCGGCCAGTGCTCGGCCGCCTGGAGCATCCTTCCGACGTTCCAGGCCCCGCCGCAATCGATGCCCACCGTGATCGGACCGAGCGAGCCGCCGATCATAGTAGTCAGGCCAGAAGAGATGGCGTGCCCGCAAAGCTGGGCGCTGTCGAAATGCACATGGACATCGATGCCGCCCGGCGTCGCGATCAGCCCCTCGGCATCGCGCACCGTCGTCGCCGCGCCGCAGACGAGCTGCGGATGGACGCCGTCCATGATCGCCGGGTTCCCCGCCTTGCCCACCGCGACGATGCGCCCGTCCTTGATGCCGATGTCGCCCTTGACGACGCCCAGTATTGGGTCGATCACGACGGCGTTGGAGATCAGCATGTCGAGAGCGCCCATGGCGCTGTCGTAGCCGGGCGTGAGCCCCAGGCCGTCGCGCAGCGTCTTGCCCCCGCCATGGAGACATTCCTCACCAGGCACGGCGTGATCGTGCCCGATCTCGGCCAGGAGCGAGGTATCGCCGAGACGAACGACGTCGCCCTTCGTGGGCCCATACATCAGGGCGTAGTCCTTGCGATTCATCCTGGCCATGGGTCTAGGCCCCCCTATAGCCCTGCTCGCGCGCCCGGCGCAGCGCGTCGGTCTTGCGCGATTGGCTGTGGCGCGAGCCGTTGGTCAAGCCGTTGAGCCCGTAAAGCTCGCCCGTGCCCCCGAACTCCGTGAGCGTGACCTCCCTGGATTCACCCGGCTCGAAGCGGACCGCCGTGCCCGCGGGTATGTCGAGATGCAGGCCGAACGCGGCCGCGCGATCGAACTCCAGCGCCTTGTTGGCCTCGAAGAAATGAAAATGGCTGCCGACCTGCACGGGCCGGTCGCCCGTGTTGGTCACCTTGATCACAACTTTGCGGCGGCCTGCGTTCAGCTCGATCTCGCCCGGCTCCGCCAGGATCTCTCCGGGTTTCACGGTGTCTGCGGGCAATGGCTTCCGACCCGAGCGGATCGGATCGTGAATCGTCACCAGCTTGGTGCCATCGGGAAATACACCTTCGACTTGGATCATCGTCACGAGATCGGCCACCCCCGGCATCACGTCGTCGGTCGTGAGCAGGGTCGAGCCCCAGGCAATGAGATCGGACACGCTGCGCCCTTCGCGCGCGCCCTCCAGAATCTCGTCCGTGATGTATGCCACCGCTTCCGGATGGTTCAGAGCGAGCCCCTTGGCCTTGCGTTTGCGCGCCAGCTCGGCCGCCACATAGATGGTGAGTCTTTCCAGCTCGGTTGGCGTCAGCAGCATGGCCGCTCCTTATCCTCGTCTTCCGAATGGGCGTCAGTTGGCAAACAACCGGGGGGTGGACACCTCATGCCGCATGACGGCGATCTCCGCTTCCGGCACGAACGCTCCCATCGAATCCAGATCCGGGCAGGCGGTCGCCAGGACGGCAACGATCTCGCGATGCAGCCTCGCGAGGCTGCGCTGTGCGTCGATATGGCCGATAATCCCCAGCCGGATGGCGGCGCCGAGCAGTCCGACGCAAAACGTATGCGCGGAGAGCAGAAGCGCTTCTTCCTCGGCCATGCCGACGACGCGCCAGAGCAGCCCTTGCACGGCGCTGGAATGGCCATGGGCTTTTCCGGCGCGCATGCGCGCGGCATAGGCGGCCGCACCCGCGGTGCCCAGCCGCTCGTGAACGCCCAGCATCGCCGCACCCGCGCGTTTCGAGCCCTGACGCATTTCCAGCACCAACGATTGCGCCTCGACCAGCTCGTCGACATGAGCGACCCGATCGAGATCGGCCTCGGCCCTGTGCGCCGCCGCCAGCGCAGGCCGATCGAAGCTTGCCCAGCGGCCACGGATCTGGCCGCGGATGAACATCTCCGCCGAGCCGGCGTCTGAGATGCGCCCCAATTGGCTCAAGGTTTCGGTTCCCCATGAGAGCGACGCCGCGCCCGTAGGGAAGAAGCTGTCGCCATGTTGCAGCAGCACTAGCATCGGGCCCGCTTCAGCCATCCGCGTTCCTCCGGACCCGCCCGTCCTCGAGCAACGGGCGCAGGCGCGCGAGATAGTCCGCTTCCGGACCTTCCAGCGCTACCTTCAGGCGCAAACCCTCGAAACGCACGCGCCAGTGCAGATTGCCGCAGCAATAACCGAGCTCGAGCGCCGCCCTCGCGTCGCGGGGTTCGAGGATCAGCCAGCTCTCCGTCGCCAGCCGGACGACGATGGCGTGCCGGTCGGCGAGCGCCAGCACCGCCCCGTCGCCCAGCCGCTGGTCCGGCGGCAGGGCAATCGCGCATTCCGTGCCTTTGTCAGTGATCCGACGCAGACGCCGCCGGGCTGAATCGTCCTTGCCGATAATCAGGTACTCGACGCGGCCCTGATGCTCGAGCGCGTGCAACCGCTCGGCAATGACCGGGTCACTCGCATATCCCAGGATCGTCGTGAACGTCTCCATGCCGACGTCTCCCAGTCCGCCTTGCCCGGGTACGTGCCGACGTTTGTGCAGCGGCAGCTTCGCCGCGGGCACCGAAGCCGGATGCGGCGTCATTTCGCCAGGATCCCCAGCCTCCCGTCGCTCTTCTCTTGCGTGCCCCTCGCCGCAGCCGCGCTTGGCGCGACTTAGACTTGGAGGTGTCGCCTCACCACCTCGTCCGTCAAGTCACCGATGTTCCCCTGGGCGACGACGCGTCCGGTATCGAGAATCGCGAACTTCCTCGTGATATCGCGGACGAAATCCAGGTTCTGCTCCACCAGCAGAACCGAGCATTTCCGTTCCCCGGGGATACGCTTGATGATCCCGTCTATTTCCTGCACCACGGAGGGCTGCAAGCCTTCCGTCGGTTCGTCGAGCAGCAGCAGGTTCGGCTCCTGGACGAGGGCCCGCGCGATGGCGAGCTGCTGCTGCTGGCCGCCGCTCAAGACACCGCCCTTGCGCTTCGTCAGATTCTTCAGTGCCGGGAAGTAGTCGAATACGAAGTCGGGGACGCGTTCCACCTTTCGTTTCTTGCCGACCAGAGCAACCAAGATGTTCTCCTCGACAGTGATGTCCGGGATGATCTCTCGCCCCTGCGGCACGTAACTGACGCCGAGATGGTTGCGCTGATGCGGCCTCAGCCGCGTGACGTCGACGCCGTTCAGCCAGATCTCGCCGGCGCGCGGCGCATTGACCCCGGTGATGCTTCGCAGCAACGTCGTCTTGCCCGCGCCGTTCCGGCCGAGGACCGCGAAGAGCTCGCCGTCGCCGATCTCGAGCGACACCCCGTGCAGGATGTGGCTTGTCCCGTAGAAGGTGTCGATGCCTCGAACCTGCAGCATCATTGGAACTTCCCCTTGGTCTTGCCGAGATAGACTTCCTGCACGGTCGGATTCGCGACCACCTCGGCCAGGGGGCCTTCGGCCAGGAGCTGGCCTTGGTGCAAGACCGTCACCTTGTTCCCGATCTGACGGACGACTTGCATGTCGTGCTCGACCAGGAGCACGGTATGATTCTTTGCGATCTTCCCAATCAGCTCGGCGGTGCGGTGCTTGCCTTCCTCCGTCATGCCGGTTGTCGGCTCGTCGAGCAGCAGCAACTTCGGGTTGGAAGCGATCAGCATTCCCAATTCGAGCCATTGCCGCTCGCCGTGAGAGAGCGTCGCGGCGGCGTCGTTCGCTTTGTCCACAAGCTCGATGAATTCGAGGATTTCCCATACGCGCTCGTTCTCCGAGGGGCTCACCCCCTTGAACAGCGAACGAAAGACCTTGCGATCGCCTTTGAGCGACACCATCACGTTGTTGTAGACCGACAGCGTCTCGTACATGTTGGGCACCTGGAACTTCCGGCCGATGCCGGCCTGGAAGATCCTGTCCGGCGCCCATCCCGTGATGTCCTGCCCCTGAAAGCGGATCGTGCCCGAAGCTGGCTTGTACTGGCCGGTGATCATGCAAATCAGCGTCGTCTTGCCGGCCCCGTTCGGCCCCAGCAGAACCCGGAGCTCGTTCTCCTCGATGCTGAAGTCGAGGTTGTTAAGGATGGTGTAACCGGAGACCGTGGTGGTCAGCCCTTTGATCTCGAGAAGAGCAGCCATCGTTCCTCTCTAACCCCGCTCTCTTTGGATCCCGTCAGGCCTAGATGGCTTCCTCGCCCGGCTTCGGCGCGCCTTCGGGTTGCCAGTCGCGCTGACGCTCGTGTGCCTTCCTGTCGGAATCCTCGGCGATTTGCTGCAAGCTGCCGGTGCTTCGCCGCCGCGTCCAGTTCACAAGGGTGCCGACGATCCCGTCGCGCATCACAAGCACGACGAAGATGAACAGCGCGCCCATGATGATCTGCCAGACCCAGGCGAGCCACCCGCTCAGCAGGAACTCGGCTCCCTTCACCAGAAAGGCGCCGACGAAGGCGCCGATAACGGTCCCTCGCCCGCCCACCGCCGTCCAGATCACGGCTTCGATCGAAAAGACGGGCCCCGTGTCGAGGAACGATACCAGCCCCACCCACGCCGCATACATCGCGCCCGCGGCCGCGGCCATGAACGCCGACACGCAGAACACGAAGATGCGGTAGTTCGCGACGTTGTAGCCCATGAACTCGGCCCGCACGTCGTTGTCGCGGATCGACTTGAGCACCGTGCCGACGCGCGAATGCGTGAGCGCGCGCGCGATGATGAAGAACGCGACCGTCACCGCCAGGATGAACCAGAGAAACGGCGCGCCCGTGTAGTTCGAATAGTCGGTGATGCCGTTGAAGCCGCCGGTATAGGCTTGATACTCGATGATGAAGTCCTGCAGGATCAGCGACTCCGCGAGCGTGATCACCGCGCAATAGACGCCGTAGATGTGCCGCTTGAAGGTGATGACGCCGAAGAGAAACGCCAGAAGCGTCGGAAACACGAGGGCCAAGACCACCGCGAACGGCGTGTTCAGCAGCGGCTCCATGAATTTCGGCAGCTCGGTAAGGCCGTTCCATTCCATGAAGTCGGGAATCTTGCCGCCATATCGGGTCGGATGCACCAGCGCGTAGTTCATCTTGAGCGACAGCGCCACGAAATAGGCCCCAAAGCCGAAATAGACCGCCTGGCCGAGGCTGAGAATGCCCGTGAATCCCCAGATCAGGTCGATACTGAGCGCGAAGATCGCATAGCAGAGAAACTTGCCGAGCAACGAGAGCACGTAATAATTGGTGCCGTAGAGCGGGTAGGCGCCGATGGCCGCGACCACGAACGCGCCCCCGATCAGCACCCAGAACGGGATGAGCCTGGTCCGCGGAACGACCCGCACCGTCCCTTTCGGCCCTGCCCTTGTTTCTAACAGGCTCATGTCGCAGTCCTTTCAAACCGAGGCCGGCTTCTCGTCTGGTGTGGCATTAGCGCCGCTCGTAGTAGCCGAAGATGCCTTTCGGCACGACCCGGATCGCGATGACGATGAATACGAAGACCAGCAATTTGCCGATCACGCTATTGGTCAGAAAGGCGAGGATCGTTTCCGCCTCGCCGATGAGACTGCCGCCGGCAATGACGCCCCAGAGATTTCCTACGCCGCCGAGGACCAGGACCATGTAGGAGTCGACGGCGTAGGGAAAGCCCATGGTCGTCGACACCGACTTGATCGGCGCCAACACCGCTCCGGCAATGCCGGCGAGGCCGGAACCGAAGGCAAAGATCATCATGTCCACCCTTGCGGTGTCGATGCCCAGGCAACCCGAAATGGTTCGATTGCGCCGCACCGCCCGCACCTTCAGTCCGAATTCCGTCTTGAAGATGATGTAGAAGGTGATCGCCGTCAGGGCGATGGCGACGATGATCAGGAACAGGCGGTAGTACGGGAACGGCAGACGACCGATGATTCGGAATCCTCCGTCGAGGATCTTCGGCGCGCCGACGTAGTAGAGCTCGGGCCCGAAGATGATCTTCATGAGAACCTGCAGGATGATCCCCACGCCCCAGGTGGCAAGGAGGGTCTCCAACGGTCGATCGTAGATCCACTGAATGATGCCGCGCTCGACGACCAGCCCCAGCAATGCGACCACGACGAACGCGACGGGCATCGCTATGAACACATTGCCGCCGAGCTGGCCGACGACTGCGGCGGTGTAGGCGCCGACCATGATGAACTCGCCGTGTGCCATGTTGATCACGCCGGCGACGCCGAAGATGATGGCGAGCCCCATTGCGGCAATGATGAGGATTGCGACCACACTGAAGCCGCTGAAGAACTGAGTGATGATCGCCTGCGTCATGATCCGGGCACTCCCTGTTCTCGCGCTCGCATTTGGAAGCCCCGCCGCTTCCTCAAGGCCTGTCTTGTCGCCATCTGCACCCGACCCGGCATACGCCCGCGCTGTCGCCTCCATTCCGCACCCGCGCAGTCGGCGACCGCTTCACGCGGCCGCAGACTGCGGCGGGCCCTCGGTGGTTAGAGATCGATCGTCCCCGAACGATTGGGGTCGTTCGACTTCAGGCGCTCCAGCACCTTCGGATTGGTGAAGTCGCAATCCTTGTTCGGGTAGAGCAGATCGACCCACGGGTCCGGCCGGATCCAGTTGTCCGACTTCCACGCGATGTCGAACTGACCGTCCCCATTGGCTTTGCCGATCCGTGCCCACAGCCAGGTATGGTGGTTCTTCTCGTCGATCTTGACCTTGCCCTGCGGGGCCTGGAACTCCTGGCCGGGCAAGCCTTCGAAGATGAGCGCGTCCGCATCCGTCGACTTCACCTTCTCGATCGCCTGGGCCAGGAAATAGGCCGAGAAGTAAGCCGCCTCCATCACGGCATTCGTGACTTGGTTGGCACCGTATTTCGCCTTGTAGCGCTCGACGAAGGACTTGTTCTCCGGCGTGTCGACGCTCTGGAAGTAATTGAACGAGGTGTAGTGGCCCGCCGCGTTCTCGGGGCCCATCGCCGCGATTTCCTGCTCCGTCGTGATCGGCGTGCAGATGGGCAGGTCCTCCGGCGTCATGCCGAACTGCCGGAACTGCTTGTAGAAGGCCACGATCGAGTCGCCGACGAGGTCGGAGAAGATCACCTCGGCGCCGCTTCCCGCGATGTTGTTGATGATGGTCGAGAATTCGGTGTGGCCGAGCGGAGCGTATTCCTCGCCGACGTTCTGCCCGCCATGCTTCTCCAGCAGCGCTTTCACCTCGCGGTTCGTCTCCTTGGGATAGATGTAGTTGGAGCCGACCATGTAGAACTTCTTGCGGCCGAGCGTGTTGATGATCCAAGGCACGAAGTCGTCGAGCTGCTGGTTGGGCACCGCGCCCGTATAGAAGCAGTTCTTGCTGCATTCCTGCGCTTCATAGAGCGTGGGATAGAGCAATACGCCATTGTTCTGCTCGAAGACCGGCAGCACGGACTGGCGGCTGGCCGAGGTATAGCAACCGAGCACCGCCGCGACCTTGTCTTCGAGGAGGAGCTTCTTCGCCTTTTCGGCGAACACCTGCACCAGCGATTGCGCGTCTTCGACGACCGGCTCGAGCTTCTTGCCCATCACGCCACCCTTGGCGTTGATCTCTTCGATCGCCAGCAATTCGGCGTTGTGCAGCGATTCTTCGATGATGGCGATCGTGCCCGAGAGCGAATGCAGGATGCCGACCTTGATGGTGTCTCCCTCCTGCGCCTTGGCGATGTTGCGCGGGAAATAGAAGGGCGCGCTGCCGCCTATCATCAGCGCACCGATCGTGGCCGCGGACCCCCTGAGAAATGAGCGCCTCTTTATTCTCGACATCGTTCCGTCCTCCCTGACGATTCTGAACGCAGAAAACACAAAACCCCACGTGTCTTCCTCGACGGAGACAACGTGGGGCCTCTTTGCCCTTCAGATGTTCGGCGGCGCCGCTGCCGCTTTACTTCGTCGCCCCCAATTTGGGGAGCGCCGGACGATTTACGAATTCGATGACGCGACTAGTTGTGTTCCTCCTCGTCTGACAGGATTTCGTTCGCTTCGACGATGGCCGTCGCGATCACGCCTATCGCGACCCGCCTCTTCATGGCTTGTTCGCGCAAATACGCGTAAGCCTCCGCTTCGCCGATACCCCGCTTTCCCATCAAGATAACTTTCGCCCGCTCCACTCTGCGGACGGATCGCAACGTCTCCTCCAACCTTGCGATCTTGGTCAGAAGGCCGCGTTGATACTGCGAGTTCTTACGGCCGATTATCAGGCTTGTCAATATCGATGCTCGGTCGATCGGCTTGGGAAGGACCGATTGCGGCGAGAGATCGGCGAGAAGTTGCAGGCTGCGCGGGTTGGCGGGTTCGACGATACCGATCACGGTGGGGGAGCGCGTCTCGCCAAACGTTCGGAAGACCTCGCGGGCCTCCTGATCGACCAGACAGAAAATCACGTCGGCGTCGTTTTCCAGTCTCGGCGGCGGCGGCCATATCAACTCGACCGGACAGCCGAGCCGCTGCAGATGGCGCAACAACAACTCGCCGTCCTGATCCCGGGGGTGGATGATCAGAACGCGCAGCTGCCGGAAATCGATCTGCCGTGCGGAGGACATGATGGCCCGCCCCTATGAGGGGAAGATGTCGAGGCAGGTCGGCGGCGCATGCGATTCCAACCGAGGCGGCGGCACCGCCACGCCATCCTCTTGCGCATCGCCCTGTGCGCAGAGCCCGTCGAATTGCCGCGGCCGGTGGCCGCTTCGGCCCTTCGCCACAGCGCGGCCTCCTTGCATCGCCCCCGGCCGACCGCGCTGCGCGGTCCGTCGATCGTGCTCGACGTCCACCCCTCGCCCTCCTGCCTGACGCTGTGACGCCTTTCCCTCGCTCCCGCCTCCTGGCCTGTTCGAAAACAAAAAAGCCCACGCAACCCTTTGCCGGGGTCACGTGGGCGACGTTGCCCAATCTTGTCTCGCGGCAGCGCTGCCGCCTTCGCTCCGTTCCGTCGTTCGGTGGAGCGCCTTCCGAGTATCTTATAGCCTCAGTCGCTTGCCTGTGAAAGCATCTCGTTCGCGTCGATGATGGCCGCCGCGACCACGCCGATCGGCACGCGCCGGCGCATCGCCTGCTCGCGCAAGTACCGGTACGCGTCGGGCTCGTCCAGCCGTCGCGCTTCCATCAAGATCGTTTTGGCCCGCTCGACCTTGCGATAGGAGCGCAGCGTTTCCTCGAGCTTGTCGACTTTGCCGAGGAGCCGCTGTTGATAGCGCGCCATGTTGCGGGCAACGAGAAGGTTCGGCAGCACCGCCCCCGGGTCGATCGGTCGAACCAGCACCGCATGCGGGATAACGCTGTCCAAGACGCGCATGCCGCCGACGATCCGCGGATCGACAATGGCGATCACCGCGGTTCCGGGCCGGGTCAGGGCACGGTCAATCAGTTCCAGGGCTCGAGGATCGGCCAAGCACAGAAGAAGATCGATATGGCCGTCGAGGGTGGAGCTTGGCGGCCATCGCTGCTCGACGCGGCAGCCGAGCCGCTGCAGTTGCCGTAGCAGCTGATCGCACTCGGGATCGGCCGGATGGGCGAGAACGATACCGAGGCGATGGAAATCCACTTGCAGGGCGCCCGCCGGCCGTGTCGTCGTTCCGCCTATCGTGCGCAGCTTCGGGTCCATGAGGTGGCCTCGCTCCGCTGCACGATCCCGTCAATGGCTGACGAGATAAGGGTCCGGCTTCGTCGCCTGCCGGGAATCGCGGACAATCTCGAAGCGCCCTTCGGCATTGACGCGGCCGACACGGGTCCACAGGTTCGTGTGGTTCGACTCAGGATCGATTGCGACATGGCCCTGCGGCGCATCGAATTCGCTGCCGAGCACCACGGGCCGCAATACGTCGGGATCCATCGTGTCGGTTTCCGCCAGTGCCTTGGCGAAGACGTGAACCTGGAAATACGAGGCCTCGACGCAGAAATTCGTGTGCTGGTCGTCGCCGTAACGCCGCTTGTACCGGGCGACGAAAGACGAATTGCCAGGCGTCTCGACGGCCTCGAAATAAGGGGCCGCCGTGATGTGACCGCAAGCGACATCCGCGCCCATGCCGCCGATCTCGGCCTCGCTCGTGGTCAGGCTCGCGATCGGCATGGCTTTGGGATCGAAGCCCGCTTCCGCATAAGCCTGGTAAAGATAGATGGTCGCCTGTCCCACCACGGTCGAGAAGATGACATCGGGACGAGCGTTCCGGATATCCCGCATCAGCAGGCGGAACTCCGACGGACGGGCGTGCAGATCGAGATAATGCTCGCCGACCACCTTGCCACGCCGCTGGCGCAGCAATTCCCGCATGATCCGGTTGGATTCGCGCGGATAGATGTAGTCGGACCCGACGAGGTAGAAACGATCGCCGTAGATCTGCAGCAGATACTCTGCGAGCTCGACGCTGTTCTGGTTCGGCGCCGCGCCCGTATAGACGATGTTGGGCGAATATTCGAACCCCTCGTAGAGCGTCGGATACCACAGCAGACCGTTGCGCCGCTCGACCACGGGAAGCACCGCCTTCCGGCTGCTCGAGGTATAACAGCCGAAGATGGTGCTGACGCCGTCCTCGCAAAGCAATTTGTCGGCCAACCGCGCGAAATTGCCTGCGTCGGATGCCGGATCATAGACCACCGGCACCAGCTCGCGGCCGTTCACCCCGCCTGCCGCGTTGATCTCCTCGATCGCCAGCAGCGTGCCGCGAAGCTGGGTTTCCTCAATGACGGCGGTGACGCCGGTTTGAGAAAAGAGGACTCCAACCAACCAAGGTTCGGACGTCCGGCCTCCGTGATTCATTCTGGAACATGATCCTCCCTGCCAACCGTCGCGTCACCGTTGGTAACCGATCGATCACGCCGCGGGACGACGTCTATGCCAACCGGCCGCTATCCCCGCGGCGCAACGGTCGGGGTTCTCCGACAGTCGCGATTTCTTGTTTGTGTAAGCTTATTATCATATTGCCATTTTCGGTGCGGCCAAGAACGAAAAATAGTGGCCGGCTTCCGTTTTGTCGTCTCTCTTGACAAAAGTCAAGCCAACGCCATGCCAACGGGCCAGGCGCGATCTCCGCGCGAAAAATGCAATTTCTGCCGTGACGTGGAGCGCTTTTTCCACGCAGGCTTGCTCTGACCGCGGCCATGGCCTCCCCGGAAATGCCGCGCAAAAGCAGCCGCGCTGCGTGGCAGTCGCGCAAATGGGCCTGAGCGCCGGTATTCGCGATCGCCTGCATCGTCCGTAGCGTCTGCAAGGGCGGCGCTCGGCGCCGGGACGAGCCCGATGAGCCCGGAAAACGGCGCCCGGGATTGGCGCATCCAGCCTCGGCCCTCGGGCCGCCGCATCGCCGTCATGCGGTGAGCCGGAAATAGAGCATCGGCAACTTTTCGGGCAGCGCCGCCACGCGGTCGATCTGAAGGACGTTCCGCCGCCCGAAGATGCGGGTGAGATAGCTCTCGCCCCCGCTGTCGAGACCGACGCAGAACACGTCGATGCCATCGTGAGCGAGACCCTGGACCGCCTTGCGGGCATCCTCCACCAAGTACTTCCGGTCGCTCACGTCGATGTCCGAGGGCTCGCCGTCGCTCACGATCAGGATCAGTCGGCGGTGCGTGAGCTGCCGCTTGATCTCGGCGCCGGCATGCCGCAGCGCCGCTCCCATCCGCGTCGACAGCCCGCCGCGCAAGCCCGCCAGCCGAGCCTTCGCCGCTTCGCCATAGCTCGCCTCGAAGTCCTTGATACGGAAATAGCGGACCTCGTTTCGCCCGTTCGAGCAGAATGCGTGGATGGCGAAGGGATCGCCCAGCCCTGCCATCGCATGTGCAAGCAGCCCTGTCGCTGCGCGCTCGATGGAGATGACCGAGGTCGTCGTTCCCTTGATCGGATCCTTGGTCGATTCCGAGATGTCGAGGAGGAGGAGAACCGCCAAATCACGGTTCTTCAGCATCGAGGTCTCGTAAACTTTCGGATCCGGTGCATGGCCCAGACGACGGTCGATGACGGCGCGTATGCTCGCTTCGAGATCGAGGCGATCGCCTTCGGGCTGGCGCCGAACCCGCGTTGCCCGGCTGACTTTGGCCGAACGGATCAGCTTGGTGATACGATTGAGGACTTCCGGATATTCGGCCAGCACGCGATCGATGCTCTCGCCGGAAGCCGTGCGCGGCTCGAACTCCACGATTTGCGTCCAATCGGGCCGCTCGCGCCCCGCCGCATGATCCCATTCCGGATAACGCGCGAGAGGGAAGCCGGTGTCCTGTTCCACCGCCCGCACGCGGGCGGCGCGATTGGCCTGATCGCGGCTTTCCTCGGCCCGTTGGCGCTGATGCGGCCGGTCTTCGTCCTCCGTTTGCTCGATGCGAACGGAATCGTAGACGACATCGGCGTCCTCGGCAGGCGCACTGTGCGGCTGGCCGAATTCCCAGATGCCGAGGTTGTCGTCGCGATAGGCCGGCTCGACGACGTAGCTCTTCGGATTGAATTGGATACGCATCTGCCCGAGATCGTTGCCAAGCAGGCCGCCGATCATGCGGCTGATCTGCGGATCCTCCCATCTGGGCCTCGCGTCGAGGAACATCATCTTGCCCTTGTTGACCCAGGGATCGTCATCCTCGTAGTCGGGGTCGATGAGGGCGCGTGACAGCCGCGCCATGAGCGGCTCGGCGACCAGCGCGCTGTGTGGCTCGGCGACGTGGAACGAGCGCCACAGCCGCATGAGGCCGGGAAAGTCCCGACCTGCAAGCGCTTCCACCCGCGCATCCTCGATCAGGGAGACGAGCGCGATCTGGATCGGCTTGAGCGTGCCCACGGGGAATCGCTCCGGGGTGTAGATCATGTGTGCGCCGACATGGGCGACCGCGGCACGGAACAAACGGCGAGCCTGGTGGCCGACGAAGCCCGGATAGGTTTCCGGGAGGCGGATCAGCAATGCGTCGAAGCTCGAGCGCCGGGGCACATGCATGGCGCTCAGCTTGGGTGCGGCGGGACGGATCAGCGGCCGTAGGCGCCATAACGCCGCCAGATAGGCTTTGAGCGAGCGTTCCACGACCCCGAGAACGACATCGCTCGCCTCCTGCTCGACCACACGCAGCGCGCCGGGATCGGACAGCGTAAAATAGGCAAGGCGTCGTTCCGGATCGTCGCCGGTCGAGCGCAGGCCGGCCAACATCCAAGCTTGGAACCCGCCGGGATCGAGCCGGCCGAGAATGATGTCCGTGCGATCGAGCACGGCACCGACCGATTCGGGTGCGGCGGCAGCCAGATCTTCCAGCACCGCGAGCCAGCGGCCAAACGCCGGCCCGTCGCGCAGCCTCCGCGCCGCGGTCGGCGCAGCCGAAAGAAGGTTCACGGCCGCGCGCACGCCGGCACGGCGCATGACCAGATTGGCCGCATTCGCCATGGCCACGGCCGCAGCGCCGCCCACCATGTGCGCGCAAGGCGGGCTCGCCCGCACGAAAGCGGCAATACCGTTGGCGCCGATGCCGCTGTCGAAGAGGCGCTGCAGAGCGTCCGCCCAGGCATCGAATTCCACCCCGGGAAAGGCGCGCCGCACCATGTCCCAGACGCCCTTGTCCACGCTTTCCGCCAAGCGGGCGCGGCGGACCAGATCTTTGATGACGGAGGGTTCTTCTCCCATGACGCCCGCGGTGGCCCTCAGACGCAGGCCATGATCGCTTCGCTCAGCGCCTCGCGCAGATCGGCGTCGTCGGTGATGGGCAGAACCAGGGCCACCTGGCAGGCAGCCTCCAGCGAAATGCCGTTGGCGATCAGCCGCCCGGCCTGCACCAGCATGCGCGTCGACGCCCCCTCGTCGAGCCCGTGCCCCTTCAGGTTACGCGAGCGCCGTCCGATCTTGACGAGCCGCATGGCGAGGTCCCGCTCGATATCCGCCTCGTGCGCCACGATGTCGGCCTCGACTTCCGGGTCGGGATAACGGAAGTCGAGCGCGGCGAACCGCTGCTTCGTCGACTCCTTCAGGTCCTTCAGCACGCTTTGGTAGCCTGGATTGTAGGAGATCACGAGCTGAAAATCCGGATGCGCCTTCACCAGCTCGTTTCTTTTCTCGAGAGGCAGGATGCGCCGATCGTCGGTGAGCGGATGAATCACGACAGTCGTGTCCTGGCGCGCCTCCACGATCTCGTCGAGATAGCAGATGGCGCCAAAGCGCACGGCGACGGTGAGGGGGCCGTCGTGCCACACCGTTCCCTCGGCATCGAGCAGGAAGCGCCCGACAAGATCGGAGGCCGTCATGTCCTCGTGACATGCGACCGTGACCAGCGGCCGCCGCAGCCTCCAGGCCATATATTCCATGAATCGCGTCTTGCCGCAGCCGGTCGGACCCTTGAGCATCATGGGCATGCGGTTGGCGTAGGCCGCCTCGAACAGCTCGATCTCGTTGCCGATCGCTCGGTAATAGGGTTCGTCGGTGATGCGGTATTCGTCGAGGTTCATCGCAAGAACAGGGCCCTGGCTGCGTTATCGGATCGAACGGGAACATCCGCGAGAACATCGCCTCGCGGGCCCCATCGGGTGGCGGGTGCCCGAGCCTAGCACAGGCAAACCGGGCGAGAAGGGGCGGCCAGGTCGGCCGCCCCTGTCGCGACGATCAACGATGGCGGGCCGTCTTCGGGTTCGGAATGCCTTCGATGGGGCATTCCTCCGTGCCCGGCGTCGTGCGGGTAAGCGCCTCGACCATTTCCCGGGTCCCGTCGGGATCCGTGACCCACTTCCGATAGAAATCGTATGGACAGGCCGCGACGCCTCTGGCCGTCTCGCCCGAATTGATCATGCCCGTATAGCCGCGGTGCAGCAGCTTGAACAGGTGGTTCTGCGACTGCATGTTGCGTCTCGCATCGCGCAGCAGCGACTTGGAGAGCTGGGCGTATTGGATGCCGTTCTCCTCCTCCCCGCATTCGCCGAGCGTGCGGCCGTCGAAGCCGATGATCGCCGAGTGCCCGAAGTAGGAATAAACCCCGTCGAAGCCCGAGGCGTTGGCGACGGCAACATAGGTGTTGTTTGCCCACGCCATCGCCTTGGCCATGATCACCTGCTGATCCTTGGCCGGATACATATAGCCCTGGCAGCGGACGATCAGCTCGGCGCCTTTCATGGCGCAGTCGCGCCAGATTTCGGGGTAGTTGCCGTCGTCGCAGATGATCAGGCTGACCTTGAGGCCCTTGGGTCCGTCGGTCACGTAGGTGCAGTTGCCCGGATACCAGCCTTCAATCGGCACCCAGGGCATGATCTTGCGGTATTTTTGGACGATCTCGCCCTTGTCGTTCATCAGAATGAGCGTGTTGTAGGGCGCCTTGTTGGGATGGTCTTCGTGACGCTCGCCGGTCAGCGAGAACACGCCCCACACCTTCGCCTTGCGGCAGGCTTCCGCGAAAATGTCGGTCTCCTCTCCCGGCACCTTCGAGGCGGTCTCATACATCTCCTTCTGGTCGTACATGATCCCATGCGTGCTGTATTCGGGGAAGATGACCAGATCCATGCCCGGAAGACCGACCTTCATCCCGAGAACCATGTCGGCAATCTTCCTCGCATTGTCGAGCACCTCCTTCTTGGTGTGGAGGCGCGGCATCTTGTAGTTCACAACGGCGACACCAATGGTGTCGTTACTGCTCGAAATATCGCCATGCAGCATTGTCCTGACTCCTTGTGATTGCCGTTTTCCGATCGACTTCGTACCCGTCGATCCCAAGCGATACGGGCGACGCATAGAGATCCGGCCGAGCCGGCATGCCCTGGCACTGCAAAGCGCAATGGGCGTAACGGTTCACCACATCGCGCAACGGCCGACTGTTCCGACCGTCCACAATCCGATGACCTTGCCGCCGTCGATGCGAAGCCTTCTGAGCCTTCTCGCTTCAGCCGGGGGCGCGCTCTATCTACCTGCTTCGGTTTGCTTCGCCCTTTTCGGCGCCGGGAAAAGCAAAAAGCCCCCCGCCGCCGGCTGGCTGACGAGAGGCTCCGATGCCACGATCTCGGCGGCGATGCTGCCGCCCCTGCAATTGCAGGCCAAGAAGTGAATTGACGCTACCCCGTCGATTCCCGGATGTCAACGAGGCTGGACATCCGGGACGGCGTCCTTCTTCGTGGCTGTCCGGCTTCAGCCCATTGAAGCGCCTGCATGCCCCGCTGAGTCCTGCCCTCCGGCGAGGCCAAGCGCATGGTCGGTCGCAATGTCGCCCCCACGATCGCGTCGGCCTTCCGTTCGTCGTTTATCCGTGCCTCGACCAGGACGGACATGTTTTGGCGACATTAATCAAATCCCGCGTCCGTGCGCCACCGCCTGTTTCCGCAGATGATGCGCTAGACAGCAGGATTTCATCGCCACCAAGCAGGAAACCATGATCCAGCGAGTTCCATCACCGTCTACGGCCCCGCGGCGAGCTTCCGCAGTGCACCCTTTGGGCCAGGGGACGCCAGCGGCAATGAGATGATTCAGTTCGGTAGCACATAGGCATCAGCGGCATCCCAGGTAACAGCAAGGGACCGCTGTGAGTGACCGCTGTGGCCGAGCTGGGGCCCATAGGAGGTCAACGCCCTGATCTCTCGCCCTATACCGCCGTCAGCGTAGATACGAATTGTGGCGCCGACAAACTCCTCGCCGACAATCTTGGCCACGAAGCCATTCTCTTTCGGGATGTCCACGTCGCGACCAATTCGGATGCGATCTTCGGGGACGACAAAGGTCACGTTGTCGCCGACCGAGAACTTTCGCAACGGATTTACTGGCACTCTTGCGCGAAATGCCGAGCCGGTGACATGCATCCAGCCCGGACTGACGCTCTCGACTATTGCCTCGAACAGGTTCGAGGAGCCCAGGAACTCCGCCACGAAGCGGTTGCGCGGCGCGCAGTAGATGTCGATCGGGGTCCCGATCTGCTCGATCCGGCCCTGGCTCATGATGATCACGCGATCGGCCATCGAGAAGGCCTCGGACTGGCTGTGCGTGACATAGACGAACGTGATGCCGAGCTCCTTCTGCAGCTGCGTGAGGACGGTCTGCATTCGCACCTTGAGGTGTGCATCGAGGGCGCTCAACGGCTCGTCCAGCAGCAGGATCTTTGGCTCGGTGACGAGGCTGCGGGCCAGAGCGACGCGCTGCTTCTGGCCGCCGGAGAGCTGCGCGATGTTGCGCTCGGCGAATTCGCCCAGCCCCATTCGCTCGATCCAGCTCAGTGCGCGCTTCCGCCTCGCAGGCGCCGGCACCTTGCGCATTCGCAGCCCGAACTCGACATTCTCGAGGACGGTCAGGAAGGGAAACAGCGCTAGGCTCTGCCAAACCATGGGGGTGTCGCGCTTCCAGGCCGGCAGATCGTTGCTGCGTTCGCCCTCGATGCGGATCTCGCCCGCGCTCGGCGTCTCGAGGCCAGCCAACATCCGCAGCATCGTCGTCTTGCCGCAACCCGAGGATCCCATGATGGCAAGAAACTCGCCGCGATGGATGTCGAAGCTCGTCTGTTGCACGGCGGTGACGGGACCGAAGCGCTTGACGACGTTGTCGACTTCGACCAGGGCGGAAGGAAGCATGGAATTCTCCTCAAGCTTCGCGGTCGGCTGGAGCGGGTCGCGCCTGGCGCCGCATGAGAAGGAGCTGCGCCACTGCGACGAGAGTGATGGTCGTGCCGAACACCACCGTGCCGATCGCGTTGATGCGCGGGCTGACCTGACCCTGCAGAAACCCGAGGACCCGAACCGGCAGCGTCTCCTGAAGACCCGACACGAACCAGGCGACAGCGAATTCGTCGAAGGAGACGGCCATGGTGATGAACAGCGCCGCCAGGATCGAGGGTAGCGTGAACGGCAGGATCACAGTCCGGAGCGCAGCCCACTGGTCGGCGCCGAGGTTCCATGCCGCCGCCTCCAGGCTCGGATCCATCTGCGAGAGGCGCAGGCGAATGATCGCCATGGCGAAGGGCGCGCACATCACGACGTGGGCCAGCAGGACCGACCAGATGCTGCCGGAGAGGCCGATCCGCGACAGGTAGGCCAGCATCGCAAGGCCCAGGATGACGACGGGAATGGTCGGCGGCAGAAACGCCAGAGCCAGATAGAGCCTCTTGCCGATGAAATTGAACCGGTAGTCCGTATAGGCCGCTCCGAACCCCAGCAGAGTGGCGATGGCCGAGGCGCCGATCCCCACGATGAACGAATTGCGGAATCCGTCCAGCACCAGCGGATCCGAGAAGATCGCCCTGTACCAGTCGGTCGTGAAATGTCCGAGGGGAAGCGAGGGAAAGCGATCGGAATTGAAGGAGAACACCACGCTCGCCGCGATCGGCGCGAAGATGAACAGCAGGGCTCCGACGATATAGAGGCGAAGCGACCAGGCGACGAGTCGGTCGACCATCATTTCCCCCGCTTCCGATAGGCGTACCCCACCGCGGCGAATGCCACAGCGAGCAGGGTACCGATCATCGTCAATGCAATGACGGCGGCGCGCGGCCACTGCTGGCCGGACTTGGTCGTGTCCGTGATCAGGATCGGCAGGGTGGCGTCCTGGCCGCCACCGAGATAGAGCGGGCTCACGAAGTCTCCGAAGGTCAGAATGAAGCAGAACAGCGCCGCGATCACCAGGCCGACACGCGCCGAAGGAATGACCACCGCGAACACGGTGCGGAACCGGCCGCAGCGGAGGTTGTGAGCGGCCTCCACCAGCGATCGATCGACGAAGATCAGGCTGAACGACTGCAGGAGGACGACGAGAGGCAGGGTCAGGGTCAGATATCCGACGAGGGTTCCGAAGAACGTGTTGATCATCGGCACCGGCCCGATCGCGAGGTGGCGCAGAGCCGCATTCACGATTCCCGCGTCGGTCAAGAAGATCTGCCAGGAATAGACCCGGACGAGATAGGAGGTGAAGAACGGGATCACGAGCAGAAAGATCGCCAGCCGCTGCATGTTCCGGCCGATCTTGAAGGCGATGGCATAGGAGCAGGGAAACGCCAGGCAACTGGCGACAATCGTGGCCGAGGTGGCATAGAGCCAGGTACGGCCGTAGGTGAGCCAGAAGGTTTCGCGACCGAGGACGTAGGTCCAGTTCGCCGTCTTGAAGGCTGGGTCCAACCGGAAGTTCTTTACCTCCCAGAAGCTGAGCGCGACGAGAAAGAGCAACGGGAGCGCGAAGAACAGCAGCTGCCAGAGCAGCATCGGCGCGCCGAGCGTCAGCGCAAAGAACGGGGCCTTCGGCCGGCGGCGATGCGTCTTCACGGTCGTGTCCGTGCCACGATTGGATCCGGCCCCGGCCCCGCTGTCGAAGGCGATCGCGGAAGAGCCGAGCGCTCCCAGTGCAAGCGTTGGCCCGTCCGGAGCGCCGCCGGATGCGGCGATGAAGCCGCATCCGGGGCGGGCGGCGAGCCGCTCAGGCACTCTTATAGTCCGTCCAGAAGTCATTCCACTCCTCGATGCTCTGCTGCACCGGGAGTTGGCGGAACTGAATCCGGCCGCTGCGGATGTCGTCCATGACGTTCGGCTTGTCCAGTTCCATCCGCTGGCGGCGGGCCTCGTCGGGCAGCTCCTTCGCCAAGAGCTCCCATCCCTTGCGGTTGGGAATCATGGCCGGATACGCCGCCATGTTGGCCGACTTCACCTGCCCGGCGGGCGAGGTGATGTATTGGATCCATTTGCGCGCCAGATCCTGCTTCTGCGAGCCTTTGCCGATCGAGAAGGATTCCGTCCATTGCAGGCCGCCCTCCTGCGGAATGACCGAGCGGACCGGGGCGCCGTTCTTCTCCAGAACGCCCGTGATCCAGTCGCCGATGCCGCAGAAGGCCAGCATCTGGCCGTTCTTGAGCGACGAAAAGGTGCCGCCGTAATCGAAGAATCCGCCGATGTTCGAGCGCAGCTTCCTCGTCACCTCCTGCACCTTCTCCCATGCGGTCTCGTCGATGTCGTAGGGCTTCCGGTTGCCGGCATAGAGGCTCAGCTCGCCGAGGTTCGGCAGATACCAGTCGAAATGCCCGACCTTCCCCTTGAGCTTGTCGCTGAAGAACACCCCGTAGGTGCTCGCCTCGGCCTCGGTCAGGGCATTCGTATTGTAGGACACGCCCAGGAAGCCGAAGCGCGTGATCACGGAGTAGAGCTTTCCGTCTGCCCAATGGCCCGGGAAATGCTGGAATTCCGGAAAGAAGTCGTCGAAGGGATAGTCCCTCGGATCGAGCTCCTCGACGTAACCGGCGGCGCGCAGCTGCTGGACATACTCCGCGTCGGACAGGACCAGATCGTAGGTCCCGGGGGGCGACTGCGAGATCAGCGCGAGCATGTTGTCGCCACCCGTGTAGTATTTCGGCACGAACTTGACGTTGTGCTCGTTCTCGAACGCCTGGACGACATCCGGCTCCGCATGGCCGTACCAGGCAAGCATGGTCAGCTCCACCGGCGCGGCGCGCACGGCGCGGCTCAAGAAGGGCATCGCGGTGGCCGCCGCGCCGGTGGCGGTCGCTTTCAGCAGAGTGCGGCGGGACAAGGCATGGCGGTGCGAACTCGAGTTCGTGATCGACATAGAGGTCCTCCCAGTGGCGCCGGTTTTGACGGGGCGATCCCGCGCCAGGGAACGTTATACCGGCCTCAACTCCGATTTTTGAAATTGATCGATTTAATGAAGACCAAAGTTCCGCTTATCGACGGTCCTGGCCCGCGGATCGGTCGATCCGGATGATGTCGGTTTGGCCCGAATCATGAAGCGATTGCACGATGTAGCTGACCAGCATGAGGGACGCGGTCGAGAGGTTCGAGTGCTTGTAGTGCAGACCGATCCTGATGTCGGGCAAGGCCGGGAAGCCGTCCGCTTCCGTCAAGATCTTCATGCCCCGCATCAATGTGCGTTTCGTCAGGGCCGTCACGCCGAACCCCGCCTTCACGGCCTCCTGAAGCCCTGAAATGCCAGGGCTGCAATAGACGATCCGCCAAGGCCGGCTAATGGAATTCAGCGCCTTGATCATGCGCTCGCGGTATTCGCAGCCTCTCTGATGAGCGGCAATCGGCACCGGGGTCCTGAGATGGACGTCGCTGTTTTCGGCCGCGACCCAGATCGGCCGTTCCGACCAGGAATAGGCAAGCCAGTCGCTCTGTCGCTCGCCATACATCGCGATAGCGAGATCAAGCTCGTCAGCTGCCAGACGCTCCATGGCGTTGCTGCTCAGGTCGCAGAAAATCTCGAGCTCGACGTCTTTGTGCTCTTCGCTGAAATTGGTGAGGACGCGCTGCAGGAACGCCACGGCATAATCCGTCGGCAAGCCGACGCGAACGACCCCTTCTGGCCGGCGCCGCTGCAGACGCGATGTGATCTCGTCGTTGAGGCGGAGCATCTGGCGCGCATAACGCACCAGCAACTCGCCTTCCTCGGTGAGGCTGAGGTCGCGGCCCGAAGACTTGAGCAGACGGCAGCCGCACAGCTCCTGCAGCTTCTGGATCTGCAGCGTCACTGCCGGCTGCGTTCGTCCGATGAGCTCGGCGGCCCTGGTATGGCTGCCGAGGTCGACCACGGCCACCAGCGTCCGAAGATTGTCGATGGGCAGGTTGGGGAAGCGCACGAGTCCTCCGCAAAACTTATGAACCGATTTGAACAATTAATTTCACTCATACGATCTCCGGCAACTATGTTCCCGTCAAGCGGTTTGGGAGGATGGCATGGCGGGGAGGCGGAGCGTATTTGCTGCGGAGTTGGCTTGGCCGGATTATCACGACGCGGTCAGCGGTGGCGCCACGCCGATCCTGATCCCGATCGGCTCCACCGAGCAGCATGGTTATCACATGCCGCTCAATGTGGACGTGCTGCTGCCGACCGAATTTGCGCGCCGTACCGCCGCAGCGATCGGCGGACTGGTCGCTCCGCCCTTCCTCTACGGCTACAAGTCGCATCAGAAGTCCGGCGGCGGGAATCATCTCCCCGGGACCACCAGCCTTGACGGCGCAACCCTGGTCGCCGCCCTCAAGAATGTCCTTTGCGAGTTGGCCCGGCATGGGGCCAGGAAGTTCGCGCTGATCAACGGGCATTACGAGAACTCCTGGTTCGTCATCGAGGGCATCGATCTCGCGCTTAGGGAGCTTCGGTGGGATGGCGTTCGGGATGCCAAGGTCGTCCTGCTCTCCTACTGGGATTTCGTGACGCCGGACACGATCGAGCGGCTCTACCCGAATGGCTTTCCGGGTTGGGCGGTGGAGCACGGCGGCATTCTCGAAACGTCCCTGATGTTGGCGCTCCATCCGGATCTGGTGGATCTGGAGCGCGCCCTGGATCATCCGCCGGCGTCGTTCCCGCCCTATGAGGTCTACCCGGTCAAGCCGGAATGGACGCCTCCCAGCGGCACCCTTTCCTCGCCGAAAGAAGCCAGCAAGGCAAAAGGCGAGATCCTTCTCGAGGTTTGCACCACCGGCATCATCGATGCCCTACGTGCGGAGTTCAGGGTTTCGCTCTCCAAGAGCTAAACCGCCTGATCTGCACCTTACACGGATATCCAATCACAGCTCAGGAGCCGCATCATGTCCCCGGAAGGAAGACAAAGCGCCACCAACGACATGCTCCACGTCATGAAGTGGCACAATGGAGAGAAGGACTGGTCGCCATTCTCGGAGCAGGAGATGTCGCGGCGCCAGAACGATCTGCGAAAATACCTGGCGGATAACCGGATCGATGCGGCCCTGCTGACCTCCTATCACGGCATCTGCTACTACTCCGGCTTTCTGTACTGCTATTTCGGTCGCAAGTACGGCATGGTGATCGATGCGCAGAACGCCACGACGATCACCGCCGCGATCGATGGCGGCCAGCCCTGGCGCCGCAGTTTCGGCGACAACATCACCTACACCGACTGGCGGCGTGACAATTTCTTCCGAGCCGTGCAATCCCTGACCAAGGGTGTCAAGCGCCTCGGCATCGAGTTCGATCACATTTCAATCGATCACCGCAGGCTGCTCGAAGACGCATTGCCTGGGGTCGAGCTTGTCGACATCGCCCAGGCCTCGATGTGGATGCGGACCATCAAGTCGCCCGAGGAGCAGAAGCTCATCCGCGAGGGCGCGCGGATCTGCAATGTCGGAGGCAGAGCGATCATGGACGCCGTCAAGGCCGGCGTGCCCGAGCACGAAGTCGCCATTGCCTCGACCAACGCGATGGTCCGGGAAATCGCCAAGAGCTTTCCCTTCGTGGAGCTCATGGATACCTGGACCTGGTTCCAGTCCGGGATCAACACCGATGGCGCCCACAATCCGGTGACCAACCGCAAAGTCCAGGCCGGCGACATTCTCTCGCTGAATTGCTTCCCGATGATCTTCGGCTATTACACCGCCCTCGAGCGGACGCTGTTCTGCGAATATGCTTCGGATGCACATCTCGACTACTGGAACAAGAACTGCGAGGTCATGCGAGTTGGGTGCGAATTGATCCGGCCGGGCAAGAAATGCTCCGAGATTGCGATCGAGCTCAATGATCTCTATCGGTCCTGGGATCTGTTGAAGTACCGCTCGTTCGGCTACGGCCACTCGTTCGGCGTTCTGTCGCACTACTACGGCCGCGAGGCGGGCGTCGAGCTCCGCGAGGACGTGGAGACGGAGCTGAAGCCGGGAATGGTGGTCTCGATGGAGCCCATGATCATGATCCCGGAAGGGCGCCCGGGCGCTGGTGGCTACCGCGAGCACGATATCTTCATCGTGACCGAGGCCGGGGCCGAGAACATCACCAACTTTCCCTACGGCCCGGAACACATGATCATCGGCCGGAGGTAAGCGATTTCGTCAGGAGGGGCAGGATCGGTGTCGCCAATCCGGCGCACCGATCCCGGCGTTTGCCTCGATGCGAGCTGTCTTCAAAGTTAGCGCTTTGCCACACCCCTCATCGAGCCCGAGAATCCGATCGTCAGTATCCCCTCGGGGCGAACCTTGATTCCGACGAGACGTCCTCGAGGACGTGCTTAAGGGAAGGCGAGCGATGTGGGGTTGAGGTCTTGGTCGGGCCGGAGGAGCCGCGCCTATCGTGCGCGGACCCCGGCAATCGCCGGCGGCCTCCCGAGCAATACTATTGCCGTTCTGCAGCGCTTTCGACGGCGCCGGCGGGTGATACGCCATGACAGCGGGGTGATCTGCCCCTGCCGAGCGGCCCGGTTCGATGGACATCGTCACAAGCTTCATGGGGTCTCCGCCGGGCCAGCGCTTCAATCTCGAGAGCGCCCACTCCATATAATGGGGGTATTGGCAGGACGCGCCTCGGCCCGCGGACATGGCGGGGGACGGCGTTCGTTCAAGCGGGCGCATCGGCCTCATCCCGAGGCGGGTTTGCGAAACGCAACGAAATGGCCGATTTGGATTGCGCACTCATCATGGCACGGCAGGCGGCGGCCTCGCCGAGTGGCCGTAAGCTGTTGGGAAAGGCCGTATGTTCGTTCGTCCGCAACGGCCCGGAGAACCATGCCTTCGTCCGAGAGATCGGCACCATCCTGTGCAGGATGGGCGGTCCGCGCCTGCTCCGGACCATCGCGGAAACGGCAGCAGCCAGCGATGACGAGTTCGGCTGCCTTGCGCGAGACGAATTGCTGAGCGGATTTTGGAAAACATGACAATCGACGGGTTCAGCGCCTGTCGTTCGCAGCATCCGGACATGTTGGTCGGCGAAGAGACCCGGCGCCGGCCTGCTCGTTGCGGATGAACAACCAAACCCCGACGTCATGGCTACAATCCGATCCGACGTGGTCGAAGCTGCTCACGCCAGGACGTGCCGACGCCTGACGAGCCCCGCCTCGACGCGAGCGAAGGTCAGGCTCTTTCGGTCGTAGCGACCGAGGTCGAGCTTCAGCTTGCGCGCGAGCGCCCGCACCGCGGGTAGTGGCTCGGGATCGGCCTTCGCCCAGAACGGTCGCAACTCGCGCAGAAAGATGTTCACCGTCACCGGCCCGACGCCGTAGAAAGCGTCGAGCCGTGCTTCGAGATCGGCGCCGTTCGCTGCCGCCGTCTCGAGCCGCGACAGCCTGCCGCCATAATCTTCGATCAATGTGCGGCAGTCGCGCAGAAGCTGGGCCGACTTGCGCCCATCGTAACGGACATAACCGCCTTCGCGCATGATCGGATCGACCAGGAAGTCCCAGCCGGCATTCACGATCTTGCGCGGCGTCGTGAGGCCGTGGCGCACCAACGCGCGGTAGGTGTTCTTGGCGATGGTTTCGGAGATGCGGCCGCCGAAGAGGAGGCTCGCCAGGAACCAGCGGAAATAGTTGGCATCGAGGCCGCGGCCGAGGTCGATGCCGAGCTCTTCCGAGTAGAGCGGGCTGCGCTCGAGCTCGCGAGCCGTCGGCGGCTCTGACGGCCAACGAGAACCGCGGCCGCACTGTGGTTGCTTGGCCATGCGCTCGCTCCTGGCCGGTCCAGCCAGCCTCGCCAGCCGCCGACCGCAGATCCGCCCGCCGACAGGCGCCGAAATCCGCCGTCCGCCCGCCGGCGCGCTGTTTCACTAAACTAGAGGCCGATTCACGCCTCAAGCCGATCTGGCTCGAGGCGATCGGACCCTAGCGCGTGCCGTCGGGCGAAAGAGGACGGCGCACCCGGGCCCGGCAGGCAGCGCAAAACCGAGCGCTCTTGCGGTCGGTGTCGGCGAGGCAATTGCTGAAATGCATCACGCAGCCGGGATCGGGGCAATGGCCGAGCCCGAGGGTATGGCCGATCTCGTGCACCGCCTCCTTGAGGGCGCGAGCGCCCGCCCGGTCCCGATCGACCTCGGCGCCCAGCCGCGCCAGCGAGATCACCGCCACCCGCCCGCGGCTCTCGGCCAAGCCCAGGACGAAGTTGAGCCCCTCCACGTAAAGATCGACGTCGGTGACGCCAAGCACGCGCTCGCCCCCATGCCGGCGCAGCGGCGCGAGGAAGGCATCGGCCAGATACTGGCCGCGAGAAGGATCGTGAGCTCGCACGGGTATCTTTTCGGGTCCGTCGAGCGCCGCTTCGAAGCCGGCGCCTGCGAGGCCCTCTACGAGCGAGTGAAGCAGCCCGGCATCCGGCCGGCCTATCGGAACGATCGATGCATGCATCGGTGCGATGCCTCCGATGGCGCGGGCGCGGCCGGCCATCTGCCGCCTGGAGCATTTCCCGTTCGAATTGGGCATCTCTTCATCCCCTCCGCCCCGGAGTCCGGCCGCAGGCCGGCCCCGGGGACGAGAACGACGAGAAGTTGTGATTCCAACCAAATGAAATCCGTTCTAATGCTCCGCCTCCGCCTGGTCGATCCACCTCATGTCTCCCGGCAGGATCGGCCGCTCGGGAAGGGTTACCTGCGCCAACAGCCTTCGGCCCCTTCGGTAGTATTCCAGGGACACCGTGTCGCCGACCTTGAACGACGAGACGATTCTGATGACGGTATCCAGGTCCTTCAATTCCTCGCCGTTGACCTTGGTAATGACATCGCCCCCGATCAGATAGTCCTCCGTGCCGACCGTCACCGGAAGACTGCCGCCTTTCATGCCGATCCGCTCGGCAGGGCTGCCCGGCTCAACGGTTTCGACCAGCAAGCCTCGTTCGAAGGGCGCGCCCGGCTCCATCCCGAGGATGAACCGCAACTCCGGGTCGAGCATCCTTCCGTAAATCCCGTACCACGGCCTGATCACGCGCCCGTCTTTCAGGATCTGCGAAGCGAGGTCACGTGCGAGATTGACCGGTACCGCGAAATTGAGGTTGCCCCTCGGGCCCGAAAGCGTGTTGATACCGATCACCTCGCCGCAGCGGTTTTACGAGCGGGCCGCCGGAATTGCCCGGATTGATCGCGGCATCCGTTTGGATGAACGGCATCTGCCAACTCATCGGCGAGCGCGGAATGAGCCTGCCGATTCCCGAGACAATTCCCCGCGTCGCCGATGCGGTCAGCCCGTAAGGGTGACCGATCGCCAGCACATCCTCGCCGACCTGGACGCGATCGGAGTCGCCAAATCGCGCCTGAGGCAAGAGAGCGGTTTCGCCGGGCACCGCGACCACGGCGATGTCGGAGACCGGATCGGCGCCGATCAGCTTGCCCTCGCGCACGTCCTCGGCCGAAAGGCGGACGATGATCGTGCTCGCGCCATAGACCACGTGCGCATTCGTGACGATGTGCCCGTCACCGTCGATGAGGATGCCGGCGCCCATGGCGGGCTGGACGCGCTCGGTCAAGCTGAAGGGATCGATCGTGAGAGCGAATATGCGGGTCACCGTGGGAGCGACCTCGACATAGACCTGTTCGAATGGCTCGTTGCAGGCTTCTCCGGCCTCTGCGGAAGCGGAGAGAAGCCCAACACAGCAGCCGACCACGGCAAGTGCCTGCGACGTCTTGTGCATCGCTTGACCTCTCTTGGCGCCCAGCTTGCGGGCACGCTCGGCCGGCCCGCCGTCCAAAAGCCGGCGCCGTCGCAACAGTGCGGCGATAACGCTGGGACGAGCCACCGCGCCGATCCAGGGAGAGAGAGCCGGCTTGCCTTCATGAAACCGTCAAGCAGCTGCAGGATGCCAGGTGGGTCACTTTGTGCGAGGTGCTGCCAAACACCAGGCCCTGAAGGTCGCTCAGGCCACGACTGCCGATCACGATCAGGTCGGCCTTCTCGGCTTTCGCCACGTCCAGGATGACTCTCGCCGGATCGCCGGTCTCGATTCTTATTTCGACGCTCTCGACTCCCTGCCGTAGCGTGTCCCGGCGCGCATCTTCAAGCAGGTCTTGAGCGATCTCGATCCGTGCCCTGAGCGCGGCATCCAAGGGGCGTTCGTGCGTGATCGGAAGCACCATCCTCGGATCTGCGCCGACTTCCTTAATCACCGTCATGGGCGCTCGTTCGCCAAGACCTTCCACGCCATATTCGGTTCTCGCCAGCCGACGTTCGGCCTCCGTCAAGGGAGCGGCGCTCAGGGCACGAACGAGCACGAGGCTGGCTCCGTGGGTCTTCGCCAAGTCAGTCGCGATGTCCAGCGCCCTCCGGGCATGTTCCGACCCGTCGAGACCGACAATGATCCGTTTGAACATGGTTCTATCCTCCACTCGCCTGCGCCAGACCGGCGCCTGCCATGCAACCCACAAGCCCGACCGGACGGCTCACCTGAACGGTGGATCGATGTCTCCGTCCGATCCGTTTTCCCTAAAAGGGCTCGCCGACAGCCGATGGTTCGGCATTGCGGTATTTCGGATGTCATCCTCACGAATGCGGGCCGCACTCGTCTTTGACCGAGATCAACGCTCGGATCTTGCAAAAACGCATAAGTGCCCTCCTATCACCCAATCGGCAGGGCTGCTGTCCGGTTCGTCCGCAAGATGCTCTAAAGACAGCCGGGCGCCGGGTCAGAGCCGCCATGAGCCATTGGCGCTAGTGCCGAACCTGTCTTCCATCGAAACTTCGACCCGATCTCGGCGGGGTTGACCCGCAGTCCGCTGCCCGGAAACAAAGGGCTCTTGACCTACGTCAATGCAACTCGCCCTGGCGCCCGGCATCTTTTGGTGCGGGGCAAGTTTCTGTGACGGACGCATGGAACAGGGGAGCCATCTCGCCCGGCCGCGGCATTCTGGCGTCCGCGAGAGATGCGAGGCGGCTCGGGTCGCCAGGATCTTCCAAGCCATCGCCATGAGTGAACTCGAGCGAAGGAACGGAGAGGGAAAATGTCGATAGCGTCCCGCAATGCGATGCGCGGCATGGTGGTGGTCGCGCTGCCGGTTCTGTTGGCTGCTTGCGCCAACCGGTCCGACGTCGACGCGCTGCGCGCCGATCTGAACGCGCTGCGCGCGAACATAAACACGATGCACGCCGAACTATCGGCCGAAATCCAGAAGGCTCAGGCGACCGCGGAGCAGGCGCAGCAGAGCGCCGCGGCGTCCGCATCCGCCGCCCAGCAGGCAGCGGATGCGGCCAATCGCTCCGCGGAGCAGGCCAAACTCGCAGCCGCGCAGGCCGACGCGATCTTCAAGAAGTCGCTGCGGAAATAGCGACCGCAGCGGTGCAGCGCGCCGCATGACACTTGCGTCACGTGGCGCGTGGCCCGCATCCTGGGGCTTTGGAACCAGGTCATGCCTCCTCTCTCCGGGCGTATTAACGGGCCGCATGCCGCGCAGCAGGCGGCAATTGGCCGGCGTAGTCTCGTCCGGTTGATTTCGAGGGCCGCGACGGCGATGCTCCTGGCGGCTGTCGGTGGCGCGACCGTCCTCGGCTCCCGGTCGTTCCAGGACGATCTGATCGGGGAAGTCGGCGTCATCATGACGCGCGACGACACGACCTTGCTCGACGTCGCTCGCGACAATGATCTCGGGTTTCTCGAATTGATGGCCGCCAACCGGGGCCTCAATCCCTGGGTGCCGGGGATCGGCACGCCGATCATCCTGCCGAGCGCTCATGTTCTCCCGGATGCGCCACGCAAGGGAATCGTCATCAACCTGGCGGCGTTACGTCTGTTCTATTTTCCGCCGGATGGTGCGCCGATAAGAACCTATCCGATCGGTATCGGCGTTGAAGGAGCGACAACCCCGCTTGGCAAGACATTCATCCTCCGCAAGGAGGCCAACCCGACCTGGTATCCCCCGCCCAGCATCCGCGCCGAGAGGCCCTACCTGCCGCCCGCAGTACCGCCGGGGCCCGACAATCCGCTGGGCGATTTTGCCCTGCATCTCGCCTGGCCAGGATATTTGATTCACGGCACCAACAGGCCCTGGGGCGTGGGTCGTCGGGTCAGTCACGGCTGTATCCGTCTCTATCCCGAAGACATCGCGAAACTCTTTCCCGCAGTGAAGGTCGGTACGACCGTGACTGTCGTCGACCAAATGGTTGCGCTCGGTTGGCGCGACGGTCAGCTCTATCTGGAGATCCATCCGACGAAGCCGCAATTCGACGAACTCGAGGAAACCGGGCAGTTCACAGCCGAAAACATTCCGGGCCTGGACGAGCAGATCATCGAGAAGGCAGGCGCTGAAGCCGGGCGGCTGGACTGGATGTCGATCCGAAGACTCGAGCGCGAACGGCTCGGCTATCCGGTCCAGATCACCGACTAGGCCCCCGCTTCGCATCGCCCGGCGCGATCCCTGCGCCGACAGGTCTCGCTGCCCCCTCTTCTATCGGGCGCTCGCGCATGAAACCAGCGAAGAGCGCGTCCGATCCCATACTCGCCGATATCTCACGCCGCCGTTGCCAGCCGCTCGAGCACGTGCCGGTGGTTCAGCCGGACGTTGTCCGTGCTGGAGAGAGAGATGTGCCCGTCGCGCTTCATCGCACTCAACGTCCGGCTGACCGTTTCAATGGTCAGCCCGAGATAATCGGCAATGTCTCTTCGGTTCATGGGCAATTCGACGGTTGTCGCCTTCGCTTCCATCGCGTCGTCGCACTGCTTGGCCCATTCCAAGAGAAACGTCGCAACTCGCTCCTCGGCCGTCATGCGCCCCAACAGAAGAAGATGATCCTGCGCGGACGCCAGTTGACTGGACAACAAGGCCAGCACGCGATGGCTCGTTCTCGGGTTTGATTTCACCGCTTCTTCCACTTGGCGGCGAGCATATCTTTCGAGCACGACGTCCGTCACGGCTTCTGCCGAGTAGTTGTATGTTCCCTGGTCGGCCCAACCGAAAAAATCGCCCGCGGTGGGAAAAGCGGCGATCTGGCGCCGCCCGTCTTCCGTGACCTTGCACAGCCGCACGGTCCCCGACAGGACTTTGAAGTTGTACCCGGCTTCATCGCCTTCGTAGTAGATCGTCTGGTTCTTCGCGTATTTCATCATCACGGCGATCTGCGGCAGGGGGTCGATGTCCTCGCGACCGCGCGTCGGAGCGCTCCGATACGTATTGAGAGAGTACGGCTCACACAACGCCGCAGTAGGCCGTGCCAAACCTGAAGCCCGTGCCGCAACCGCTGCTGAATCCATCATCGCGCACATGCCGCCCTCCGTTTCCGCGTTGATGCAATCGATAGCGAGCCTATCGGGGCGACCCGCGCTGCAAAATTCGGGTACCCCCGTAAGGGACAGCCCTTATGCGCGTGGGAACGCGGCTTCATCGACGACCGAAGAGAACGGCCCGCGCGCCGGCCCTACCCGGACCGCGGGGTCGATCCTTTCGTTCGAATAGAGAAACACGGAGCCGACGCCGGGCGGGTTATCCCAGGGCGCGCCCGACCGCTTGGAGCAGCCCTTCGTCCGAGAAGGGTTTCTCCAACACGGCGACGGCCTTGACCGCTTTGGCTTCGGCCCTGATCCGGTCGTCGATCTGACCTGTGATGAAAATCGCCGGGAGGCCGGGCACGCGCGCACTCAATATCTTGTAGACGGCAAAGCCATCGGGTCCGGGCAAATGGATGTCCATGATGGCGCAGCGGGTCTCGAGGTCGTCGAAACCGTCGAGCTCGGCAAACAGCGCCTCCGGCGTGGCAAAGGCCGCCACCGCATAGCCGCAGGATTCGAGCAGGAATTGCAGCGATGCCCGCATCCCCGCATCGTCCTCGACAACGACGATCGTCTTGTTTCGTTTACTATCCACACCCGTTCCCGCAAACCGTCGCTGCGGCTCCGTCACCATTTGGCGCCGTTGTGCCGGATCGGTGCCTATCGCACCGACCACCATAGAGGCTTGCATGGCGGGCCGATATTGGGGGTTGCCCTTACATTGCCGATCGGCATAGGGGCTTGCCCGTAGTCTTAAGGTTACCATGGGAATCCGGCAGCAGCCCCTCATGCCGCCAGCCCTAAGGTTAAGAACCGGCGGTCCTTTGGCCCGCCGCGATCGCCATGCGGACGAGGTCGGCGAGATTGCGCGCCCCGAGCTTTTGCATGATACGCCCGCGGTGAACCTCGATGGTCCGCGGGCTGATATTGAGCGCATGGGCGATCACCTTGTGCGGCTTGCCCGTGATCAAATGATCGAGGACCTCCCGCTCCCGCGCCGTCAAGTTTTCCAGCCGGCCAGCGATGTCGGCCGACACGGCGACGCGCGCCGACAATTGCCGGCTCTGCTCGAGCGCGCGTCCGATGCTGTCGAGCAGCGTGTCGTCGGAAAACGGCTTCTCGATGAAGTCGACGGCGCCGGCCTTCATCGCAGTCACGGCCATCGCCACGTCGGCGTGGCCGGTGATCACGACGACGCGCAAGCGGGATTTCTGATCGGCGAGCCGTTGTTGCAGCTCGAGCCCGGTCATGTCCGGCATGCGCACATCGACGACCAGGCACCCGTCCCTGTCCACCCCGCCCGCGGCCAGGAAGTCACGGGCCGAGCCGTACGTCTCCACGGCAAGGCCCCGCGCCTCCAACAGGAAACGCAGCGAGTCGCGCATGCTGGCGTCGTCGTCGATGACGTAAATTCTATCGTCCGGATTCATGCAAGTCGGCGTCGTCGGGCTTGAGCGGCAGGGTGAAACGGAAAATGGCGCCGCCGTCCGGATTCGGTTCGGCGCGCAGCTCCCCACCATGCGCCTGTACGATCGAGCGACAGATGGAGAGGCCGACCCCCATGCCGTCCGATTTGGTGGTCATGAACGGTTTGAACAGGTTGCTCGCCAACTCGGGCGCGATTCCCGGGCCGGTGTCGATCACCACGACTTCGACAGCGTCGTTCGGTGCTGCGGAGGCTGCGATCGTCAGATCGCGGCGGGGCGACCCGGCCATCGCCTCGATGGCATTGCGGACCAGATTGGTCAGCACTTGTTGAATCTGGATGCGGTCGACGAAAACCGGCGGCAGGTCGGCCGCGATCTCGAAGCGGATTTTGACGGCCCGCTCTGCCGCGCCGATCAATGCCAGCGCGCTCGCCTCTTCGACCACCTTGCCCAGCCGTTCCCAGGAACGCTCGGTGCGGCCCTTCTGAATGAACTGCCGCAACCGTTGAATAATCTGCCCGGCACGCGCGATCTCCGCACCGGCACGCTGCACACCCTCGAGGGCGCGCGGCGACGGAGCGCCGGTTCCGTCCTCCAGCATTCGGCGCACGGCGTTCAAGTAGTTCATGGCGGCGCCGAGCGGCTGGCTCAACTCGTGCGCGAAGGCCGACGCCATGGCGCCCATGCTGCTGACGCGCGACATCTGCAGCAGCTCGGCCTGCAGCTCGTGCAGCCGCTGTTCGCTCGCCTGCCGCTCGGTAACGTCCCGAAGGAAGCCGGTGAACAGGCGTTTGCCGTTCAGACGAATCTCCCCGACGGAAAGCTCGAGGGGGAAGGTCGTGCCGCCCTTGCGCAGCCCGAGAACGACACGGCCGACCCCGATGACCCGCCGCTCGCCGGTATCCAGATAACGCTGGAGATAGGAATCGTGGGCCTCGCGATGAGGCGAAGGCATGAGCATGCGGACATTCTGCCCGATGACCTCCTCGGGCTCGTAGCCGAATAGGCGGCGGGCCGAAGCGCTGAAGGACTGGATCCTGCCCGTCTCGTCGATGACCACGATGGCGTCCGGTGCCGTGTCGAAAATAGACCGCAACCGCGCCTCGCGCTCCTGCAACTCGGCTTCGCGCTGCTTGCGCAATGTGATGTCGCGGACCATGCCGACGAAGACGTGATCGTCGCCCTGGCGAACTTCCGCAACCGACAGCTCCATAGGAAAAATGGAGCCGTCCTTGCGCTGGCCACGAACCTCCCGCCCGATCCCGATGATCTTGCGCTCGCCGGTTTGCAAGTAGTGCGCGAGGTAGGCGTCGTGCCGCTCGCGGTCCGGCGAGGGCATCAGCATGCTCACATTGCGGCCGATCACTTCCTCGGAGCCATATCCGAAGATGTGCTCGCAGGCCTTGTTATAGGTTTGAACGAGGCCGCCCGCGTCGATGACGATGATCCCATCGACCGCCGCCTCCATGACGGCTTCCAGACGCGCAGCAGGCCGCGCCTCGCGCGGCATCGAAGAAGTCATGACCGCGTTTTCCTTATCAATTCGCTGAAAACGCGAAATTTAACCGCGCCATCGCCATCGTCGGATGAGCTGCCGCGCAGCTCGCATCCTTGTGCTCTTCATTCCGTAATAAGAATAGTTTGCAAATCGAGCCCCGATCAAGGCTTTCTCTACCTCGGCCAAATTCCGGATGATTCTTGCTGGGAGCGCCGGCGTCGATCCTCATTGCGGCGCTCTCGACGCACTGCCGCAATCAGCTCCACCGCGCATCTTCGAACAGGTTTTGAACGACCCCGCCCCCTCCCTCGAGAGCGAAATCCGAGCGGCGCGCGAGCGAGGGAGCACTTCATCCGCTGATCCGCGCCCGCTTCCGTGATCGCCGGGAGCACCGCCCGGGGCGCAGGGCGCGAACGGGCAGCGACGGTCCTCAACGGGTTTTCGCCAGGGCGGTCGCTAAGGTCAAGCAGCTTGCGGGGGGCGTAGTCCAGGCCTTGGAAACCGATAGCGGTTCGTTTGAACACGGATCTGTCCCCACGTGCAAGAACGTGAATGACGCAGGCGCACAGTCCACGCCGCAGTCGTCGCCACTGCGCATTTCCCTGACCGTGTCCGCCGGCGCGCAACAACTGGGATAGGGGTCGGCACAAGAAGAGACGATCTGCTCCACAGATTTAACACAATTAACACATTGTTCATGTTTATGCAGATCATTTACCAGATTGGCTGTGTCCGGGGCGAGGGTGGATCACCCTTCGCTGTAGCGCGGATCGCGCCGCAACAAACCGAACGAGGGGGCGATGCGCTCCGCTGTTGCTTCTCTGGTCTGCGCCATCGGCGCGTTGATTCTGCTCACCGACGTCGGTTCGGCGCAGGAGATGGTGAAGTTCGAAGCCAGTCGGCCTTATTCGTCGGATCGCATTCTCTTGCGCGCGGAGCTCTTCAAGCCGGACGGCCCGGGGCCGTTTCCTGCCGTGGTGCTCATGCATGGCTGCGGCGGCTGGCAGCCCGCGGTCCGCTTCGGCTTGGATAACCATGCGCGATATCTGCGCGACCATGGCTTCGTTGTGTTGAATCTCGACAGCTTCGGCCCGCGCAACCTCTCCGGGGGCAAGCTCTGCGCCAGCGACCGCGATCTGTACAAGGCGCTGGCCTACCGCACGCAGGACGCCTTCGACGCCTTGCACTATCTGCAGGCGCAGGACTATGTGGCGCCGGACAACATCTTTCTGATGGGGCAGAGCAATGGCGGCGCGGTGGCGATCAGGGCCGCCAAAGCGTCATCGGTCCGTGACTACAACCAGGGAACCGGATTCCGCGGGGTCGTCGCCTACTACCCTTGGTGCGGCGAATTCGGCGGCTCGCGCGTGGCTCTCGCCTCGCCTCTCCTGATCTTCGCCGGCGGCAGGGATAACTGGGTTCCGGCGCGCGAATGTCAGGGGGTGAAGGCGACGGGTGCCGATCTCAAGGTGACGATCTATCCCGAAGCCGTTCATTCCTTCGATCTCGATATCTTGCCTCAGAGCTATCTGGGAAAGCTGATTGGCGGCGATCAGAAGGCGACCCAGGACAGCCGCGAAAAAATGCTGGCCTTTTTCGTCCAGAACCTCACCGATCCGCTGAAGCGGCAGCGCAGCCTCGAGATCGAACAGCCGATCATGGCTCAGAGTGCGGCCTCGGCCTACGAGCCGCGATTCACCCCCACGCGTTAGCGCTGATGACGGGCCCTGCCGGCAGCTAGCCCGCTCGACCGATCCGGCGCGTTCGGAGATGTCGGTTGCCCAGATGCCGTTCGGCACAGGGTCGCTGGTCGGTCAGCCGACATTGCTGCCGAATGGAAGACCCGGTTCGAAGGACAGCAACGAATAGACGAGCGTCCCGTTGTCAAAGTCCGCCTCGAGCCGGATGGGCCCGCGCAACCGATCGAACTGGCAGATGAGCTTCGACGGCAGCCAGGGCCATGGCGTTTCAACATGGGTCTCGACCGTCAGCGTTCCGCTGTGCTCTTCCGGCACGGCGATGCACTCGCAGCGCACATAGGCGAAAGGCTCCGCAAGATAGGGCGAAAGGGAGAGCCCGAGCCATCGCGCCATGCTGATCGGGACGATCGGCGCCGGCTCTTCCCAGGTCATGCCCACCGTTGCCGCGTAGGGTATCGATGGCACCGCCAGCGCCAGCAGCTTCAAAAGGGGCGATACCCCCGGCTGCAGCTCGAGCACGCGCCATGCGTCCGGATCGAGGCTCGCCATCAAGGCGCCGCCGCGCCCGCCGCTGAAAACATGCCGCCCGGCCTGATCCAGAGAGATCGCTATCCGCGAGGTCGAGGCGAATCTTGCCTTGCGGAAGGCTCGGGGGATGAGCCCGTCGCTCTCGACGGTCCACACGGCCGACCCCGGAGCGAGGCTCGCAAGGATGGCATGCGCGTCGGGATTGGGTGGTGCGAATGCCACGATCGCGCCTTGGCTTGGTATTGTCGAGGCATTCCACTGTAGAAGCGGCCGCTCCGGATGGGTCGCCGACAGGAAATTTGCCAGGCGAAATGGAACGGTCGGCGCGCCGAGCTCTGGCGAGTTTTGCACCTGCAGGTGCAAGTGGGGGATAGGCGATCGCCCGGAATTACCGACGTTGCCGAGATAAGTGCCGATCTCGACGCGCATCCCTGGTCTGGCCGCGATCGTGCCCTGGCGCATATGGGCAAGCAGCAGCCACCCCCCTTGATCGAGGCGGATGAGCACGTAGTTGCCCCAGTTCTCCACATAGTTGGAGAAACCGAGCGGGTTGTCCGGAACCCGATCTTCTACCCGTTCGACGACCCCTGAGGCGGGAGCCGTGACCGGCGCGTCCCAGATCGTCGATATGTTGACGCCGGCGGCGTCGCCTGCCGACGCCGGGCGCTGCAGGTCGAGCGCGTAGCGCCACGGACCGACATGGCTGAGCCCTCCATCGGTGCTTTGCGAGACCAGCGCAGCACCGGCGACGGGCACCACCAGGAACGGTCCTTGGCGGCCCGATCGCCGCGACCAGTAGGCGGCCCGCCACCAAGCCTCCTCGGGCGGCAGGTCGATCGCCTTGTTGCGGCGAAACAGCGTCTGCTCGCTGGCCTCAGCCAGGGCGTATATGCCGACCCAAATGGTGAGCGCCGAGGCGATCGGCAGATAGCCGAACGCCGCGGCGGGGAACAGATGCTGGAGCGCGACGGCAACGATCGACGCGCCACACCCGCCCATCGCGGCGATCACCAGGCTTGCCCGCCCGGGCAGGAAGAAAACGGCACCGAGGCCCATCCCGGCGAGGAAGAAGTTATAGGCCGTCGGCATCCAGTAGTAGACCACGCCGCCCTTGACCAGGGCGGTCGCCGTGACGACGCCGACGATCCAGCCGACCACGCCGGCGACGAAGGCCACTCTCGACCATAGCAGGATCACGGCGGCCAGGACGAGCCCGACTTCCGGAGTCGGCTGGAACAGCAGTGCGCCCAGCGTGCGTAAGAACATGTCGGCCCAGCCGAGCAGCTCGACCGGAACAGGCGGCCACTCCACCAAGGTCGCCGCGCGGTAGGTCCAGTCCGGGAAAATCGCGAACAGCATCGCGGCCACGGCACAGTAGCCAAGCAATAGGGACGGCAGGTTTGTGGCAGCCAGGGTTCTCATGAGCGCTGCCGTCGCGATGGTCGCCGATACAGCCGAAACCGCGGCGATGACGATTTGGACGTTCATGGAAACGCCGATCGGCTCCGTCAGCCAGGCGACAGCAATCGCCGCCAATACGGCGTTGGCTTTCAGGCTGCCATCGACCGGCGACATATCGCTGATTCGACAGGCCCGGCCAATACCTTCGGCTAAGGCGACCCCGAGGAGAGCGAACGCCGCATGGTGCAGGTCCTGGAAGACCGCGAGCCAGAGAATGGCGCCGATCCAGGCATGCGGTATCAGGAACGCGCCTCCCAGCGCCGGCCCGAGGATCGAGACCAAAGGCGTGGAGAACCTCCGCATGACCTTTGGCGGCAGCGCGCGTATGGAAGTTTCGACTTTTCCTTCGGTGGTCATCGTGTCCACCCGCTGCCTTCGCTACTTCTTCGATAGATGTGCAGGCAGGCGTTCCGAATGTTCGATATCCTCGAGCGTTTCACGCGCCCGAATGAGTTCCGGCGCCCCCTTCTCCGTGATCAAGACGACAGCCGGACGGTAGGAGATGAACTGCATGGACTGGGCGAGATTATAAGCGCCAACCGGATGCAGCGTCAGGCTGTCGCCGACCTTGAGCGGCGGAAGGTAGACGTTGTCGCGGACGACGTCGATCGCCATGCACAATGGCCCGTAGATCCGCGAGGGCGCCGGCGGCGCGTCCACCAGCCGCGCCGGCTTGACCGAGAGCTGATACCAGGCGGCGGTGTAGAGGAGATTGATGCCCGCATCGAGAACGTAGCCGGCTTTGGCAGTCTCACTGAGAATCAGCTGCTCCTTGTAGTTGTGCGCCGACAAATCCGAGCTGGCGGCAACCGGGCGATTCATCCCCTTCAACGCGACCACCGTACTCAGAAGATAGCCGGCCTCGTCGACCAGATGACGCCCGGCTTCCAGCCGCAGGAGCGGTCGCTTGCTGCTCGGAATCGCGTTGAGCACTTCGCAGATCGCCTCGGCATAGGCTTCGATCGGCGGCACCACCTCCTCCGCGGGGCCGACCATGCCATGCAGCAGGCTGTTCGATGGAAAGCCGCCGCCCAGATTGATGCAGCCGACGAGATGACCATGCACGACATGGATCTGCTCGCGCAGGGCGAGGAGCTTGCGCGCAGCCGTGCGGTAGGCTTCCGGTGCGAGAATGTAGGTACCGATATGGGTGTGGAGAGTATGCAGCCTGAGCCGCGGGTTCTTCACGACGCGGGTGGCGGCGCGTTCGGCTTCGCCGTTCGCCAGAGCGAACCCGAACTTCGACCATACCGGCCTTATGCCCGCATCGAGCCAGACGCGCAGGCCGACTTCGACCGGCTTGTCCGCATTCTTGACGATATCCTCGATGAGGCTGAGTTCATCCCAGTTGTCGATCTGGACCAAGGCGCCCTCTGCGAGGGCCTGCTCGAGGATTTCGCGTGGCTTGTAAGGACCGTTGAAGACGATGTCCTTGCCGGCGAATCCGAGCTTGCGCGCCTTCTGATATTCGAAATCCGACACCACCTCGGCGATCCAACCCTCCTGGCGGAGAATCTGGCACACGGCGTCAAGGTAGTTGGTCTTGAACGACCAGGCGAAGCTGGTCTTCGGATAGCGACTCTTGAAGGCCTCGCGCGCGCGTCGCGCTTTGCCACGAAGCGTGTGTTCGGAAAATACGAACAATGGCGAGCCGAACTGTGACAGGAGCGCCGGGATAGGCGCACCGTCGATCTCGAAGAGGACCGGCCCACGTGCGCCGCGCGCATAGTAATTGCGGTCGGCCGCTGCCATGGATGCGGATCGGCCCAACTCGCCGCTGATGGTCGGCGGGGTATAGGTCTGGCTCATTTCACCAACTCGAGTTCGGGTTTCGCGTCGGCATCCGACCGCGTGTTGGCGAGGGGTCGGACCCGCTCGCCCGTGGTCACCATTTCGGCAACGTCTGCGATGTCGGCGACGAGATCGATGCTGTGACGAATGAACATTTGGCCCGCCGAGCAAATGCGCAGCGCCGTGGGCGTGGCATGGAGCAAGCTTTCCAGCTGGCGTGCCGGCAGGTTGCAGCCGATCTGTGAAGGGAAGTCGACCCATGCCGGGAAGCGCGGGTTCATCTCGAAAAGCGCATATGGCTTGTGCTGGACCTTGATGAATTCCAGCTCGAACGGGCCGTTCCACCTTAGGCCGCCGATGATGTGCCGTGCCAGATCGTCCAACTCCGGATTGTCGACGACGACCCCGGCGAATCCCTTGCCGGCCGATGTCCGCAGCATCTTCCGGATGGCGCAGGAGCCGACGATGCGACCCTCCCCGTCGCCGAGGCCGACGATGTCGTATTCCTCGCCGATCACCGATTCCTGGACCAGAACGGGCCCGCCCCAGACGCTCGCGATCTTGTCATAGGCCTCGTAGAGCTCCCGGCGCGAGGTCGCCAGATGGGCTTCGTACAGTCGCCCCTTGACGTAGACGGGGTATCCGATCTCCTCGGCACGGGCCGCGAGGGTCTCCGGGTCGTTCGCCGATTCCGTGCGCAGCGTCAGGATGCTCAGCCGGCGGCAGAATTCCGGAAGATTGACCTTGGCGCGGGCATCGAGCGCTTCCTTCGTCGGCAAAGCGCAACCGATGCCGCGCTTGCGCAGCTCCGGCTCGATCGCGATGTAGTTGGCGATCTCCGAATCCAGGCAGGGAATTACGAAGTCGATCTTCTCCCGCTTCAGGATCTCGTCCAGCCGCTCCAGAAGCGCTTCGGAGCCCACGCCCGGATAAGGCAGCAGATATGCGGAATCCGGCCGACTGCCATCGCAACTGTAGAGCGCGCTCTCCAAAGGGTCGTAGCAAAGCCCGACAACGCGCAAGTCTGGGAAGCGGCGGCGTAGGCTCGCGGCAACCGCGGCACCCGGCTGAGGATTGTCTCCCCGGTGCAGGCCGGTGATGGCAACGATTGTCATGGGAGCCTTTTGGCGACGACTAGAGATCAAGGTGGTTGAGTGGCTCGAGCGCGGCGAGATCGTTCAGGAACAGCGCAACGTCGCGGATGGCGGTCGCCCGGTCCAGCTGGTAGCGCGATTGCAGGAGGCCGGGAAGATCGGCGGCCTTGGCGCCGGCATCGAGCGAACGCAGCAGAAAGCACGCCGTCGGGCTCATCCGATAGAATAGGCCGGAGACGGCATCAAACACGAATTGGTCGCCGTAGAAGCGGAGAGCGGGCGGCTTCCGCATCTTCCCTGGTCGAGCGGACGCATTTTTTGGTTGGACGGACAAGGGCGTGACGTTCGACCGAACCTTCGTTGCCATGAACTGCGCACTTTCTAAAGGTTTGGTGCCGCCATACGCGACCGCTCGGCAGGTGAGTGGGCAGCACAACGCTGTATGTACGCAGCGCAAGCGCGCCACACATTGATCTATCTCAACCAAAAACAACTTCCAGTCACACAAAGATCGCGAGCGCAAAGCGGTCGCGCGCTGCTTATGGTTGTTTGAGAAATTGTATATATCGGAACAGGCGTTAAGGAACTGGAAAACTGACAAAACTGCAAGGGCGACAAGAAACCGCATGTATTGTCGATTGTGCCGGCATAACGAAGTGCACGCCCGTTGACCCATATCAAGGCGACGGCGCGGCGAGGCTCCTAATCAAATGCTGTGTCTCCGCTCGATGCGGAGGCTTTATGCAACTCCACGGAGCCTCTCCATGTTGAGCAGTATGAAGAACAAACTTGCCGCGGCGGCGGCACTGGCCGTGCCTCTCGCTCTGGGAGCATGCACGGACACCCTGCGCATCGCTTCTCACGCGCCGCTGACCAGCGTCGATCCGGTCTGGACGACGGCCTATGCCACCCGCAGTCACGGCTATCTCGTCTATGACACGCTCTTTGCGATGGACGCGAATTTCGAGCCGAAGCCGCAGATGGTGGATAGCTGGGCGGTTTCGGAGGATCAGAAGACCTGGACCTTCACGCTGCGCGATGGCTTGAAGTGGCAGGACGGCACGAACGTGACGGCCGAGGATGCCGTGGCTTCGCTCGAGCGCTGGGGAAAGCGCGACGGCATGGGCCAGCAACTCTTCAAGAGCGTGGAAAGCCTCACCCCCACCGACGACAAGACCTTCGTCATGAAACTGAACGAGCCCAACGGCTCCATTCTCGAGACGCTGGCCAAGCTCTCGGCCAACGTGCCGTTCATCATGCCGAAGCGGGCCGCCGAGACCGATGCGTGGCAGCAGATCACCGACACCACTGGCTCGGGGCCGTTCATCTACGACAAGGAAGACAGCAAGCCGAACGAAGCGGTCTACGTTCGCAATCCGAACTACGTGCCGCGCCCTGAGGAGCAGTCCCTGGCCGCCGGTGGAAAGGTGGCGAAGGTCGACCGCATCGAGTGGATCTACTTCCCCAAGCAGATCGACGCGGTTAACGCCCTGATCAAGGGCAAGGTCGACTATGTGGAATCGCCGTCCACCCGGCTGGTTCCACTGATGGAGGGCAAGAAGAACATCACCGTGGCCTCGACCGACCCGCTCGGCAACGTCGCCATGGTGCGCTTCAACGCCCTGATCCCGCCCTTCGACAAGCCCGAGATCCGTCGCGCCGTTCTCATGGCGATCAATCAGAACGACTACATGACCGCTGCCCTGGGCGATCAGCGGTACTGGCGGAACTGCTATTCGGTGTACCCGTGCGGGACCCCGCTCGCCAACGAGGCCGGCAGCGAGATCATGAAGATGGGCAACATCGAGGCTGCGAAGAAAGCGCTCGCGGCGGCCGGCTATGACGGAACGCCGGTGGTCATCTTGAACCCGACCAATCTGCCGGTGATCACAGACCTCACGCGGGTCACCGCCAACCTGCTGCAGCAGATCGGCATGAAGGTCGAGGTACAGGACATGGATTGGGCGACGCTGGTGCAGCGGCGCAACAATCGCGGCCCGGTTTCCGAGGGCGGCTGGAACATGTTCCACACCTGGTGGATCGCGGCCGACCTGATGGATCCGACGGCGATCGCCTTCTCCGGCAACCCCGAGACCGGATGGATCGGCTGGCCCAAGGACGAGCAGCTGGAGCAGCTGCGGGCCGACTATGTCAAGGCCGGCACTCCGGAGGAGAAGCAGGCGATCGCGGCCAAGGTGCAGGAGCGCCTGTGGGCCATCGGCGCGTTCGGCGTGCTCGGGCAGTTCTTCGAGCCCGTCGCGTTCCGCTCGGACCTGAAGGGCATCACGTCTCCGATCCAGTTCTATTGGGGCGTCGAAAAGTAGCACCGAGCGTCGAGATGCGGGCTTCATCCGATCTCTTCGGATGAGGCCCGCGTCCTCATTGCGCGCTGGCGGGGCGCTGCCAACCCGCGAGATCGAAGAAAAGCACGCCCAGATCTCTGTAGGCCCCGGCGCCGGGGCTCCAGCGGTCGACGATGTGATAGGCGTCGCCGCGCCGGCCCTCGACCACCCACTGCTCGCCATGCAGGCCGTACATGTTGCCGGACGTCGGCAGCGACCAGAACTCGCTGTGCCGCACGGCATCGGTCAGCCGGTACCATTGCGAGACCGGCAGGGTCTTGCGGACCTGGGCCAGGATGACGCCGGGATCGGCGCTGGCGATGCCCGAGAGCTGGGTGGCGACGAGCTCGATCTCGCTCCCGCGCCGCCCCACCCGGATCGCCACGGGGTGCCAGAGCGCGTTCAGCCACAGGATCCGGTAGGCTTCCGCTCCCTGCCAATCGCCGCAGGCGAGAGACGGCTCCCCCATGCGCAACAGCGACAGCGAGTACCAGCCGCGCCGCGCCTCGTCCGAGCCGGGATAGTCCCTGGGAAAGGTGCCGCGCGGGATGTACTGCTCGTCGCCGCTGCATCCCGTCACGGCCGGCGCGGGCTTCGCCGTGGCGCAGCCGGCGATGGCGAGCGCCAGCAGCATGACGGCTCCGGCGCGACGAAGGAGTCCGGTTGTTCGTCTGGCAGTGCCCAACAGTTTGTCTCCCGGATCGTGCGCCGCGCCGCGATCAGGCGCGAGAGGCCGCCGACCACGGCTGCGCTCATGCCAACAGCGCGTCACCCCAACAGGATCGAGATCGCTGTCTTCAAGCTGTTATAACCAAGCTCCCCGCCATGCCCAGCGCTTCGAAGTCGAGCGCCACGTTGCGCCGGTCGAGCAGGCGCAGCACCGCGGCCTCGCCATGGAGGGTCGGCATAGTGGCGACGCGCAGGTCGATCGGCACGCCGCGGATCGCGATGTCGATGCGCCCGTCCTGCGGCAGCCGCCGCTCCGCGATGTTGAGACGTGCCATGATCTTGATGCGCGAGAGGATGGCGGTCCTGAGCCGCGCCGGCGGCGGCTCGATCTCGCGCAAGGCGCCGTCGATGCGAAAGCGGATGCGCAGGCGCCCCTCGAAAGGCTCGATATGGATGTCGGAGGCACGCCGCTCGGCCGCGTCGGCGATGAGCTGGTTCACGTAGCGAATGACCGGCGCCTCGCTCGCCAGATCCTTGAGCCGCTCGATGTCGAGCTCGGCCGAGGGATCGCCTGCGGCGTGGCCATTCGTTCTTTCGAGACCGCCTTCGAAGCCGCCGTTCGCGCCATCGAGCGAACTGCCGGCCATCCGGCCGTCGCCATAGAGCCGCTCGAGCGCAGCCTCGAGCTCGGCAGGCACGCCGACACAGGCGCGTACAGGCATGCCGGCCGCGAGACCGATCGCATCCAGGGCCTGCCGGTCGAGCGGATCGGCCATGGCGACGGCGAGGCCGCGCTCGTCCTCGGCTACGGGCAGCAGGCGCCGAGCGCGCAGGAAACGGCAGCTGACTTTGCCGTCGAGCAAGGGGGCCGCCGGATAGTCGCGCGGGGCTAGGAGCGGCAGGTCCAGGATCTCGGCCGCGGCCGCGGCGACCTCGCGCTCCGCGACGAGGCCGAGCTTGGGCAGGATCTCGATCAGCCCAGCGCCTTCCCCACGGATCCGGGCTGCCCGCTCGAGCGCTTGCGCTTCGAGCTTGCCGCCGCGCACCAGGCGCTCGGCCAGCGCCGCGTCGAAGGCATCGCGATTGTCGGCAAGCATTCCCCCGCGCCCCCTTCGCCTCGGCGTCGCCGGCGGGTGTCGCCGCGCGGCGCCAAGCCTCCGCCCCATCCACACGCGGCTAATTATAGCAACGCCATTGATCGGCCGCGATTCCGCGTAGCATCTCAGCCCAGCACGAGCGGCCCATAGAGCCAAACCAGCCAGCCCCCGAGGCAGAGCCACGGGCCGAAGGGCAGCCGCGTATCGAGCCGCAACGACCGGCCACGCAGGGCGCCGATCAAGACCCAGGCCAGGCCGCTCAACGCCGCATAGACCATCACCGTCGGCAGCCCCTGCCAGCCAACCCATGCGCCGATGGCACCGAGGAGCTTGGCGTCGCCGCCGCCAAGCCCGTCGCGGTGGCGAGCGAGCCGGTAAACGTGGATGAGCGCGGTCAGGATGCCCAATCCCGCCGTCGCACCAATCAGATGGTCAACGAGAAAGGTCGGCTCGGCCAGCCAGGTAATCAAGAAACCGGCGGCTCCAAGGGATAAAGTCAGAATGTCTGGCAGAAGGTGTGTTCGCCAGTCGATCCAAGCCAGGGCAAGAAGGCTTCCCCCAAAGACCATTCCGACAAGGGCATGCCATCCTGTTTGCATCGGTGGCAGTCTACCAGCTGCGCATTGGCCCATGTCGTCAAATACAATCCCAAGCGACTGCTTAGCGGTCAGCATGAACGGCCGCCTCGATCAAAGCCTCTTCAGCGATGGAATCAGACAAGGGAGAATGCGCAGCCCAAGCCGATCAAGAAAGCCGCCTGAGCCTCGCCCACCGAGGCGGCACTGTCAGCCAATTACCGTCTCTGTACACTCATGATCCACCTCCGCAGATCATGACGCACAATTCTGCCCGAATGGGATCCCCTTCATTGAGCACAGACTCTACTCTTTTATCCTGTCCGCCGCTTTCATGTTATGCGACGGCTTTACTTCTTTCAAAGGGATGCATGCTTCTATACCAAAAATAATTACCCAGCCCGCTAGGCACGCAGCAAAGTACCATGAAAGTGGCTCGAATATGCCAAAGAAAAGGGTACCCAGAATGAGGATTGGGTAAAACCCGCCATACGCCAGCGCCGACCATAGCAATGGGCGCTTGAACTTGCGCCTGCAAAACTTGCATATTACAGGGCCGAAAAGCAGCTTCGATATTATTATACCACGTTCCCCACAGACTGGACATGCACGGTTCATAGTCGGAACCTTCATTTACGAATATTATGCCTCACGATTCACAAAATCAATGAAGCGCTTTGTATGCACCAACGATGTCCTCCGCTGTGATGGACTCCTGCTGTCCTGTCACCGATCCCAATATGTCATTTGCTTGTCTTATGTCACGTGCCAATTTGTCCAACCGGCCGGTGACGCTCGCCGCTTGAAGAGCGGTGCCTAGTCCAATCGCTGGCGCCGCCCCAGAAGTAGCACCCGCTGCTACTGCAGTGGCGGAGGTTGCTGCGCTCGTTCCCGCCGCGCCTGCAACATAACCCGGGTTCCGTTTTGCGAAACCGAATAGATCACGGAAAACCATGCTCCGCAATGCGGGGTCTCTTGCGATTTCACCGAGTAAGTCCGCTGCTATTTTGTCCTCTCGAGCAATATCCTCGCGTGTCTTCGAATACGGACTGACCGATCTCGTCAAATGATCCAGAAATGCACCCCATGCATCCAGAGTAGATTGCGCGCCTGCCTCGACGTCGAGCGGACCACCCAGCAGGCGTCCTAATTCTTTTTTCACATCTATTACTTGACCATTTTCACGGAGACTAAAGTCGCCGATCTGGCCAGTGGCACTATATGTTTCTGCAGCACGCTTGAGAGAAAGCTCATTGAAGACCCTGTCGAAAATCTCGTGTTTCTGTCTCGTTCCAATGCCTAGAAAACCCGACTCCTCATATCCACGCTCAGCATTGCCTCCAACCTCATGCCCATTCGGGTCCGCCTTGTTGATCGGATCGTTGAATGAATAAGCGTACCGATTGACGCCCACGCCCTCAAGGGTCGGGTCATAGGTATCCGGCTGGATGAACCGCCCGAGCACAGGGTCGTAGTAGCGAGCGTGGAGATAGGTCAGGCCGGTCTCATCGTCGGTGCGCTCGCCGATGAACCCCTTGCTCTCGGGGATGAGGCTGACGGTCACGAGCCGCTCGCCATAGGGCTTGTAATGCGCGCGCTGCACGACCGCGCCCGTGGCGTCGGTCTCGGCCCGGACCGAGATCAGATGGTCGCGATGCAGCCACCAGGTGCTGGCGCCAACGCGCTTGGTATCGCCCGGCAGGTACTTGGTCATCACCCCGCCCTGGATCTCGACGTCGCTGCCGAGGTAGAGCGTGGTGGTGCCGCCCGCGATCTTCTTGAGCCGCTCGCCGTCGGGGCCGTAGACGAAGGCGACCGTATTGACCGAGACCGGCCGGTTCTCGCCGTCATAGGCGATGGTGTCGCCCGCGGCCGAGACCATGTTGCCGTTGGCGTCGTAGCTGTAGCTCCCGAGCGGCGTGGCGGTGACGGCGTGGGGCCGAGGGGTTCCCGGCGCCGGGTAGGTGTAGCTCCCCACGGCCGAGTTCGAGGTCATGTTGTCGACGCTGTCGTAGGTCCAGCTCTGGTTCAGCGCCGAATTGGTCGTGTTGGTGGCCGTGAGCAGCCGGTCCAGATCGTCATAGCCGTAGGTCCAGCTCTCGTCGGCCTGACTCGAGGTGACCCCGGTGATGCGGCCATGGGCATCGCGGCCGTAGACCAGGTTCTGGATCGTGGTCGCACCGGCAGTGGTGACCAGCGAATTGAGCCAGCCGCGGGCGGCCGAGTAGCTGTAGGTGGTGGTGGCGCCGTTGGCGCGCTGGAAGGTCAGGACCTGGCCGCGCGCGTCGTAGCCACAAGACCACATCGAAATCCGCCTCGCACCCAGCCACTCGCCGATCAGGATCGACGCCCACGGGGCCGTGGCGGCCCTGGCTCAAATTGGGAACGGAGTGACTGTAACGGTGGCGGAGGGAGGGGGATTCGAACCCCCGATACGGGTTTAAGGCCCGTATAACGGTTTAGCAAACCGCCGCCTTCAGCCACTCGGCCACCCCTCCGCACGAAGAGTGGTTCCGCCCCGCTTGGGGCCACGGCGTATGCGGGAGCCGTCTTAGGGGCTCCCCTCCCCTTTGTCAAACTTTCCGCACTTTATCCACTGGGGCCGGCGTCGGATTGGCGCAAGGTTTGGTTTAGAATTTTGCCGAAGGCCGGCCCAGAACCGGACCGAGGTCAAGGGTCGGGGGTCAGGAACGAAACGCCATGAAGAAGGAAGAAGAAGTTCGTGAATGCCGTCGGGCAGGTGCCGCTGAAGAGCCCGCGCGGCTCCGGCACAGCCCAGGTGGACATCGTCCGAGGCCCGTCACAGTCCCGCCTTCCTCATCCGCGTCCACGCACCGGTGAAGGGCAAGGTGGCGCCGATCGCCGGCGCCGGGTCGGGTCACGATCCGCCCCATCCCGATCTCGTCGGCCGCGGCGTGCCGAATGCCACCTGCCCCGGCCAAGTCTTCACCTCGCTCGCGCCGCGGCCCGATGCTGGCCGCGGCGGCGACCGTCGGCAGCGCCCAGCACCCCCGTATCCATTTGCCACGCACGGCCCCGGCAGGCGCACAGATCGAGCGTGGCGCCCTGCTCCTCGATGCATTAGAGTTTCCTCCTCATCCTGACATGGAGGTTGAATCCGCGACACCGGGCCACGCCTGGTCTGCCTCTGCTTCTCGAACGCATAGGAGATCGAGTTGGCAAGTCATTCCCGAAGCCTTCTCCCGCCCATCCCTGACCGGCGCTTCGCGCCGCCCTTGCGCGCCCTTGCATGTCTCGCGCGCGCCTCTCTCCTCGCCCTCTGCCTGCTGCCGGCTGCCTTCGTCCCGTCGCCGGCCGCGGAGAACGCCGGCCCGCCAAATCAGCCGGCGCCGATTTCGCGCGCCGATATCGAGCGCATGATCGACATCTTGCAGGACGATGCCGCGCGGGCGCGGCTCATCGAGGGCCTGCGCGCCGCCGCCGCCGGGACTCCGCCTTCGACGAACGGGCCCGACGCACAGGCGGCTCCGGAACGCCCGGCCACGCAGTTCCTCGTGTCGCTGGGCAATGCCGTCACGGGCCTCGGTGCCGCGGTCGCGGGAGCGGGACGGTTCGTGGAGGACTTCCCGCGCTTCTATCGCTGGGCGGTCGACAGACTTGGCGATCCAAATACGCGCATGCAGCTCGTCGCGGGCGTCGGCGAGATCCTGGCCGTCCTGGGTGTCGGCGCGGCGATCGAGTTCGCCATATCGTTCCTTTGCGCGGGTTGGCGCCGGCGGCTCGAAAGCCGATCGGCCGCGGCCTATTGGCGAAGAATCGCGCGCGCCGCTCTCCATCTTTCGGTGTGCCTGCTGCCCATTCCGGCATTCTGGCTCGCGGCCATGGTCATGGTGGCCGCGATCCGACCCGACCCGGCACCGACCTTGATCGCGGTGGCGCTCGTCAACGCTCATGTCGCCGCCGCCGGTCTGACATTGGTTCCTTTGGCGGTGCTGGCGCCGCGGGCACCGAGAATTCGTTTGGTCCCATTGAGCGACAACGTGGCGCTTCGCCTGCTCGCGGCCTTGCGCGTCGTCATCCGGATCGCAGCCTACGGCTATTTTGGTGCAGTGGCGCTGGGCGCCCTCGGCCTGCCGAGCCCCGTCTATGCTTTCCTCATGAAGGCGCTGGGCGTCGGGGTCTCGGTCATGCTGGCGGCGCTCGTCTGGCGGAGCCGCTCCGACCTCGCCATGGCTCCGTCGGAACCGACGCCGGGGTCGGCGGCCCTGTCTCGCTGGCGCCGACATGCCGAGGTCTGGCATTGGCCGGCACTGGCCTTCCTCGCCGTGGCGCTGCTCATCTGGCTGGTGCGCGGAGGCGAAGGAATCCTCTTCCTGCTCCGCGCGACGGTGCTCACGGGGATCATCGCCGGGCTCGTCGCGGCGATCGCACTGGCGCTCAAGCGAGTCCTGGATCGGCTGATGGCGCGCACGGGCCGGATTCGCCAGCGCAACGCCTCGCTCGGCAGCCGTGTCCGCCTCTATGTGCAGGCCTTGAGCTGGTGCACCATCGCGGCCGTGAGCGGCATTGCGATCCTCGCCACAGCGGAGGCCTGGGGCGTGCCGGCGATGCTGTGGTTGAGCGCGGCGGGCGGCGAACGGGTCGTCGCCAGCCTGGTTTCCATCGCCGTCATCGTCGCGGTCGGGATCGCCGCCTGGGAAGCGCTCAACCTCGCGGCGGAACGCCTGATCCGAGGCGACGACAGCTCGATCGACGGTCTGCGCCGCACCGCGCGGCTTCGCACGCTTCTGCCGCTGTTCCGCCGCGCGAGCCTCGGCGTGCTCGCGGTGTTCGTGGTTCTCATCAGTTTGTCCGAGATCGGCATCGATATCGGCCCGTTGCTTGCCGGCGCCGGCGTGGTCGGCGTTGCCGTGGGCTTCGGCGCCCAGGCACTGGTCAAGGATGTCTTCGGCGGTATCTCGGCACTGGTCGAGGATTCGATCGCGGTCGGAGACATCGTGCAGGTGGCGGGCAAAGGGGGCGTGGTCGAATGGATGTCGTTGCGTGCGCTGCGCTTGCGCGACTTCGACGGCACCGTGCACATCGTCCCGTTCAGCGAGATCACCAGCGTCAGCAACATGACCAAGCACTTCGCCTACGCCGTGCTGCGGGTCAACGTGTCCTACAAAGCCGATGTGGCGAAGGTGCAGCAGGTCATCCGCGACGTGGTGAAGCGCATGCGCAACGATCCGGAATACGGGCCCATGATCTGGGACGATGTCGAACTGCACGGGGTCGAGTCCTTCGGCGATTCGGCCGTTGTCCTGCTCGCGCGCATCAAGGTCGGGCCGGCCAAGCAGTGGTCGGTTTCGCGCCAGTTCCATGTGTGGCTCAAGGAGGAGTTCGACCGCCAGGGAATCGAGATCCCGTTCCCGCAACGCACCATCACCTTCGCGCAGGATCAGCAACCGGGCGACAACCGGCCAAGCCTTCGGCAAGGCGGGCGCGCGCAAGCCTCCGCCTGAAGCGACCGAGACCCCGGCTCGAGCGTCTCGGGCACGCGGTTGCGATCGAGCGATGTGGCGCTCGGGCGTGCCGCTCCACATCCGCCCTTGGCCGGCGCGCCTGTCCAGCAGCCAGCCCATCCTCCGGCTCGCAACGGGCGGGCATGAGCAGGTTTTCCGGCGCGCCGCCATGATGTATGGTTTGCGCGCGTGCGGGGCGCGATGATGCCCTTCGCACGCGGGGGAGACTTGCCGCTGCGTCGCCTGATCGAACAACATCTGCTCGAGAACTGGTCTCGCCTGTTCGGCTATGCGGTTGTTCTGGCGGGGGAGCCGGAAGCCGCGCGCGATCTGCTGCAGCAGAGCGCGCTCCGGGCGCTCGCGACGACATCGCCGCCCAGGAACGGTCAGTCGGCACGGGCCTGGCTGTTTCGGATCTTGCGCAACACGTGGATCGACCAGCACCGACGCGACGCGGTGCGGACGGCGGAACCCATCATCGATCCCGCCGATCACGAACGCTGGCATTTCGACGACCGTCTGATCGCCGAGCTGACGGTGCGCGCGGGGCTGGCCCGGCTCGAGCCGCTCCACCGCGAAGTGATAGAGTTGGTGGACATTTTCGGTTTCCGTTACGGTGAGGCGGCGGAGATACTCGGCGTTCCCGTCGGCACGGTCATGAGCCGGCTCAGCCGAGCGCGACTGGCGCTGCTGGATGCCATCGGCGGCAACGTCCATTCGCTCGCCGCCGCGCGGCGGAGGCAGTCGTGAACGCCTTTTGGGAACGTCTCAACGCCTATGTGGATGGCGAGCTGAGCCCGGCCGAAGCGGCGGAGGTGGCGGCCGCCGTGGCGCGCGACGCCGAGCTCGCCGGCCGCGTCGCGACGCTGACCCGGCTGAAGGCGGCCACCAGCGGCCTGGCGCCGCAACACCCAGCGCCGCCGCCTCCCAGGCTGCCGGCCCGTCGGTCCCGCAGCTACGCGCTGCCCCTGGTCGCCTCGCTCGTGCTGCTGATCGTTGCGGCGGTCTCGATCTGGCTGTGGCGGCCGGATTCGCAGCCCCCCGACAGCTGGCTTGCGCAAGCCGCGGCGTCGCATCGGGCCTGGATCCAAAGCGCAGGGGCCGGCGAAGCCCCGGGCAAGGTCCTGGCCGCGCTGCAGGCCGGCGACATCGTCGATGTTCCCGACCTGACTGACGCGCATCTGTCGCTCGTGCATGCCGCCGCCGAGTCGAAGACGGGTGGCGTCTTCCTTGGCTACCGCGGAATCCACGGTTGCCGGGTCGGGTTGTGGATCGGCGCGCCTTCTCCCGATCTCGGCGCCCAGCCGAAACCTGTCGCATCCGACGATATTGCCGGCTATGCATGGCGGCTCGGCAATACGGGCTATGCCCTGCTGGCGCGCGGCATGGATCCGAGCCGGCTGAAGCAACTGGCCGACGCCGTCGCCAAGATCACCGGCCAGGGTAACCGGCTGAACCAGGAAATCCGCACGGCGCTGCGCAACACCGCGCAGACCGGCGCTCCCTGCCAGGCCTGAGCGATTCCGTCCGCCGGGGAATAAATCGGGCCAGCTCTGCGTCTCCTCTTAGGCAAGTGCGCTCGGAAAGGGCGCGGCCAAAGGGGGACTTTCGATGGTTTTGACCGGACGGGCGGCCGGTGCCGGGCCCGCTTTGCGAGCGGGCCGGGCCAAGGCTGCGGCTATTCACGCTCTGCATCCGCCGGCCGCCTCCAAGCCCCGATCCAGGCCCGTTCCGCCATTGCCGGTGCGCCTTTCGACCGGCTGGTCGGGTGGACGGGAAGGAAGCGAGAGCCCGATGCCCGGCCCTCGCCCTGACGAGGGCTGGCGGCCAACAACGCAGAAGAAGAAAGAAAAGAGGAGGAGATGCATATGTTGAACAGGCGGCAAATTTTGAGGGGTGCCGGCGGCACGGCCTTGCTGTTGGGCGGCAGCTATCTGGCGGGGTGGCCGCTCAAGGCCCTGGCGGGCGAGACGGCCACGCTGCCCTTCGACAACGGCGAGCGGCCGCTGGTGCAATACCCGCAGAAGCGGCCCCTGTTGCGCTTGACCACCCGGCCGCCTCAACTCGAAACGCCGTTCTCGGTGTTCGACGAGAGCGTCATCACGCCGAACGACGCCTTTTTCGTGCGCTACCACCTGACCATGGCCCCGCCCGTCAACCTCGACCCCGACACCCACCGGGTCGAGGTCAAGGGCCTGGTGAATACGCCCTTGAGCCTCTCCCTCGCCGATCTGAAGACGGGCTTCGAGCCGGTCGAAATCGTCGCTGTGAACCAGTGCTCGGGCAATAGCCGCGGCCTGTTCGAGCCGCGCGTCGCCGGCGGACAGCTCGGCAACGGCGCCATGGGCAACGCACGCTGGAAGGGCGTGCCCTTGAAGGCCATTCTGGACAAAGCCGGGGTCAAGGAGGGAGCCAAGCAGGTCACCTTCGACGGCCTGGACGGGCCGGCCATCGACAAGACGCCGGATTTCGTCAAGGCGCTCGACATCGACCAGGCCCGCGACGGGGAGGTGATGGTCGCCTACGAGATGAACGGCGCCGACCTGCCGGTTCTGAACGGCTATCCAGTGCGGCTGATCGTGCCGGGCCATTACGGCACCTATTGGATCAAGCATCTGAGCCAGATCACCGTCATCGACAACGTCTTCGACGGCTTCTGGATGAAGCCCGCTTACCGCATCCCGGCCAATGCCTGCGCCTGCGTGCCGCCCGGCCAGAAGCCCGCCGCGACGGTGCCGATCAGCCGCTTCAACGTCCGCTCCTTCATCACCAACCTCGCGGATGGCGCGAAGGTGAAGGCCGGCAGCGACGTGGTCGTCAAAGGCATCGCCTTCGACGGCGGCTACGGCATCACCGAGGTCACGCTCTCCACGAACGGAGGACGCAGCTGGAGCGGCGCCAAGCTCGGCGAGGATCTCGGCAAGTACTCGTTCCGCCCATGGCAGACCGCCATTCGGCTCAAGCCGGGCGCCCACGAGCTGATGGTCCGCGCCGTCAATCGGATCGGACAGTCGCAGCCCATGGAGCCGCTGTGGAACCCCGCCGGCTATATGCGCAATGTGGTCGAGACCGTCCGCGTGACGGCGGCGTGAGGGAGGCACAGGATGAGAATGCTCAAAGCTTCACTCGGCCTCGCCGCGATGGCGGGCCTTGCCGCCGCCGGTCTTACGACCCTCGCCGTTCGGGCCGCTCCGATTTCGTACGAGCTCCCGGGAGAAACGGCCGAATTCAGGCCCGGCCCCGGGGTGGAAGTGGCCCAAGCCAATTGCGCCGCCTGCCACTCGGCCGACTACGTCAACACGCAGCCGCGCGGCGCCGGCTTCGGGCGGGAGTTCTGGCAGGCCGAAGTCACCAAGATGATCAAGGTGTTCGGCGCGCCGATCGGCGAGGAGGACGCAAAGAAGATCGTCGACTACCTGGCCTCGACTTATTGAGCGAGGCGAGGCCGGCGGCATAAGGCCGCCAGCGGCTCGTGCCGCCCGGCTGTGTGAACCGGCGCTTCGGATCAGGCCGAAGCGCCTTGCGCCGCCGCCAACATCGGCTCGGGTGCCGCACCGCCCTGCTCGGTGGCCTCGCGCCAGCGCGGACCCACCGCATAGCCGTACTGCGCCGGCAGTTCGACGGTGGCACCCAGTGCGGCAGCGGCGTGCCAGGGCCAGCGCGGATCGTCGAGCATGGCGCGGCCGAGCGAGACGAAATCGGCATGGCCGGCGGCGATGATCGCCTCCGCCTGCTGCGGGCGGGTGATGAGGCCGACGGCCATGGTTGGCAGCCCGACTTCGCGCTTGACGCGATCGGCGAAGGGCAGTTGGTAGCCGGGGCGAGCCGTCATCTGCTGCGTCGGAACGACGCCGCCGCTCGAGACATCGAGAAAATCGCAAGCCCGCTCCTTGAGCGCACGCCCGAGCGCGACGGCATCGTCCGGCCCGGCCCCACCCTCGGCCCAATCCGAGCCCGAGATGCGCGCCCCCACCGGGATCGCCGCCGGCACCGCGGCGCGGACGGCCGCGAAGATTTCGGCCGGCAGGCGCACACGGTTCGCGAGCGACCCGCCATAGGCGTCGGTGCGCCGGTTGGCGAGCGGCGACATGAACTCGCTGAGCAGATAGCCGTGCGCCATGTGCAGCTCGATGACATCGAAGCCGATGGCGACCGCCCGCTGCGCCGCCTGGACGAAGGCGGCCTTGATCCGGGCGATCCCGGCCTCGTCGAGCGCTTCGGGCGCGGGCCGGTTCTGGTCGAACGGGATGGCGCTGGGCCCCACGGTCCTCCAGCCGCCCTCGTCGTGCGCGAGCGGACGGCCACCCTCCCAGGGCCTGGAGATCGAGGCCTTGCGTCCGGCATGGGCGAGCTGGATGCCGATGCGGCTCTTGCCGGCGCGGGCGCGAAAGCCGCTAACCAGGGCAGCGAGCGCATGCTCGGCCTGGTCCGAGTAGAGGCCGAGGCAGCCGGGCGTGATCCGGCCGATCGCCTCGACCGCGGTGGCCTCGACGAACACGAGCCCCGCGCCCGAGAGCGCGAACTGGCCCAGATGGATCGGATGCCAGTCGCTCGCCACCCCGTCGACGGCGCTGTACTGGCACATGGGCGACACCACGATTCGATTCGGAACGATGACGCTTCGCAGCGGGAAGGCGCTGAACAGGACGCTGGTCACGATCTCTCCTCGTCGCGGGTGGATGTTCACATGCCCCGGATAGGGGCGAAGAACGGGCAGGAAAAAGAAGAGCAGCCGCCCGAAGGCGGCCACCGCTCGGCACTGTCATCCAAACTTCACAAGAGTTCAATAAATTCGGCCTGCTTGGTGGCGCCTAGTGCGACGGCCAGCCACGGCACGGGAGCCGCTGCGATGCTCGCGTGCCGGCTGGCTCTTCAACCTCGAGAGGTCGACATGAAGCTGTCCCTAAACGCCCTTCGGATCGCCGCCGCGAGCGTCGCCACGGCGGGATTCGTCTCCGCCGCGCTGGCCGCCGACATCTCCGGCGCGGGCGCCACCTTCCCCTACCCGATCTACGCCAAATGGGCCGATGCCTATAAGGCCGAAACCGGCAATGGCCTGAACTACCAGTCAATCGGCTCGGGCGGCGGCATCAAGCAGATCAAGGCGGGCACCGTGACCTTCGGCGCCTCCGACATGCCGCTGAAGCCCGAGGAGCTGGAGCAAGCGGGTCTGGCGCAGTTCCCGACCGTGATGGGCGGCGTGGTGCCCGTCGCCAACCTCGCCGGGGTGAAGCCCGGCGACATGGTGCTCGATGGGCCGACGCTGGCCGAGATCTTCCTGGGCAAGATCACCAAGTGGGATGACCCGGCCATCAAGAAGCTGAACCCGAACCTCTCTCTGCCCTCGCAGGCGATCGCCGTGGTGCATCGATCGGACGGTTCCGGCACCACCTTCATCTTCTCGAACTACCTGTCGAAGGTGAGCAAGGACTGGGCGGATAACGTCGGCTCGTCCACGTCGATCGAATGGCCGGTCGGCATCGGCGCCAAGGGTAACGAAGGCGTGGCCGGCAACGTCGCGCAAACCGCCGGCTCCATCGGCTATGTCGAATATGCCTACGCCAAGCAGAACAAGCTCACTTTCACCCGCATGATCAACCATGACGGCCAGGCCGTCGGCCCGACGGCGGAGGCGTTCCAAGCCGCCGCGGCCGGTGCCGACTGGGCCAATGCCAAAGGCTTCTACATGATCCTGACCGACGAGCCCGGCGCCAAGAGCTGGCCGATCGCCGGCGCCACCTTCATCCTGATGCACAAGCGGCCTCAGGACGCGGCGGCCTCGATCGAGGCACTCAAGTTCTTCGCTTGGGCCTACAAGAACGGCGACAAGATGGCCGAGGCGCTCGATTACGTGCCGATGCCCGACAGCGTCGTCGATCTCATCGAGAAGAGCTGGCAGGACATCAAGGGCTCGAACGGCGGGCCCCTCTATACCAGCTCGATGTAATTCGGCTCATTCGGAGAAAGACGCCGGAAGTGAGGGGTGGGGAGGCATGCTCCGTTGGCCTCCCCACCTCGTCTTGACCATCGGGCGCCCAACACCGTCATGATCGATATGACGCTGACCCAGGAGGAACGCGCGGTTCGCGAACGCCGGAGGCGGGCGCTTCGCGGCCACGGCCGTTCGGACGGAGCGTTCCACGCTCTGACACTGGCGGCGGCCGTCGCCGTGCTGCTCTTGCTCGGCGGCGTGATGATCTCTCTCCTCGCCGGGGCGGCGCCCGCCTTGCGGCGATACGGCTTCGGCTTCCTGTGGACTCAGACCTGGAATCCGGTGACCGAGAAATTCGGCGCACTGGCCCCGATCTATGGCACGCTCGTCACCTCGGCCATCGCCATGGCTGTGGCGGTGCCGGTCGGGATCGGCATCGCGACCTTCCTCACCGAGCTCTGTCCGCCGCTGCTGCGACGGCCGATCGGCATCGCGATCGAGCTCCTGGCGGGAATCCCGAGCATCATCTACGGCATCTGGGGCCTGTTCGTCCTGGCCCCCGCCCTGCAACACACCGTGCAACCCTGGCTTATCGGGATGTTTGCTGGCGTGCCGGGCCTGTCGTTGCTGTTCGCTGGCCCGCCCTACGGCATCGGCATGCTGACCGCGGCCCTGATCCTCGCCATCATGATCTTGCCCTTCATCACCTCGATCACGCGCGACGTGTTCGAGACGGTGCCGCCGATGCTGAAGGAATCCGCTTACGGGCTCGGCTGCACCACGCGGGAGGTGATGTGGCGCGTCGTGCTCCCCTATGCGCGGGTCGGCGTGACCGGCGGTGTGATGCTGGGGCTCGGACGCGCGCTCGGCGAAACCATGGCCGTGACCTTCGTGATCGGCAATGCGCACAAGCTCGCCACATCGATCCTGGCTCCCGGCACGACCATATCGGCCACGATCGCCAACGAATTCACCGAAGCGGTCGGCGATCTCTACACCTCGTCCCTGATCGCGCTGGGCCTGATCCTGTTCTTCATCACCTTTGTGGTCCTCGCCGCTGCGCGCTACATGCTGCTGCACATGGAACGAAAGGCCGGAGCTTGACGACGCGATCCGCTTCCTATGCCGCACGGCGCAGGCGCAACGGTGTCTTCCTGGCCTCGTGCATGCTCGCCACCGCTGCCGGCCTCGGCTGGCTGGTCGTCATCCTCGCCACCCTCCTCTACGAAGGCATCGGCGGACTGAGCCTGCGCCTGTTCGTGGAAGGCACGCCGCCCCCGGGTTCGAACGGCGGTCTCCAGAACGCAATCGCCGGCAGCCTCGTCATGACGGCGCTGGCCGTCCTCCTCGGCACGCCGCTCGGAGTTCTGGCGGGAACCTATCTCGCGGAATATGGCCGCTTCACGCGGCTCGCCGTCGTCATTCGCTTCGTGAACGACATCCTGCTCAGCGCGCCGTCGATCGTGGTGGGGCTGTTCGTCTACGAGATCCTCGTGACGACCATGGGCCATTTCTCCGCCTATGCTGGCGCGGCTGCGCTCGCCATCATCGTCATACCGGTCGTCCTGCGCACGACCGAGGACATGCTCCGGCTGATCCCCGATCCCTTACGCGAAGCCGCCTCGGCCCTCGGCGCGCCGCGTTGGCACGTGATCTCCCGGGTGGCTTATCGCGCGGCACGCGCCGGCATCATCACCGGCATCCTGCTCGCCGTCGCCCGCATCAGCGGCGAGACGGCGCCCCTGCTCTTCACGGCGCTCAACAACCAGTTCTGGAGCGCCGACCTGAACGCGCCGATGGCGAGCCTGCCCGTCACCATCTTCCAGTTTGCGATGAGCCCTTACGAGGATTGGCAGAAGCTGGCCTGGGCGGGGGCTCTTATCATCACCATTGCGGTGCTCGGGCTCAGCATCCTTGCCAGAGCCCTCGCAGCGAAGCGGAGCTAGGCGATGACGCCATCCACCGTGAAGGTCGACATCAAGGGCCTCTCCTTCTATTACGGAAGCTCGAAGGCGTTGAAAAATGTCAGCCTGCCGCTTCACGACCGCCAGGTGACGGCTTTCATCGGGCCTTCGGGGTGCGGAAAATCGACGCTATTGCGCGTGCTCAACCGGATCTACGAGCTCTATCCGAACCAACGGGCCGAGGGCGAGGTCGTGGTAGACGGCACGAACATCCTCGACGGACGACAGGATCTCAATCTGCTGCGCGCCCGGATCGGGATGGTATTCCAGAAGCCGACGCCGTTCCCAATGACCATCTACGACAACATCGCCTTCGGCATCCGCCTCTACGAGCGGCTGCCGAGATCGGAACTGGACGACCGCGTAGAGCACGCGCTCCGGCGCGCCGCGCTCTGGGACGAGGTGAAGGACAAGCTGCACGCCAACGGCCTCAGCCTGTCCGGCGGCCAGCAGCAGCGCCTGTGCATCGCGCGCACGGTCGCCACCAAGCCCGAGGTGATCCTGCTGGACGAGCCCTGCTCGGCCCTCGATCCGATCTCGACCGCCAAGATCGAAGAGCTGATCGACCAGCTCAAAGCCGACTACACCATCGCGATCGTCACGCACAACCTGCAGCAGGCTTCGCGCGTCTCGCAATACACCGCCTTCATGTTCCTGGGCGAGCTCATCGAGTTCGGCGAGACGGAAGCGCTCTTCACCTCCCCGACGCAGACCAAGACCGAGGAGTACATCACGGGCCGTTTCGGCTAGATCGAACCCTCGTTCAAAAAAGGGACACTCTTTCGTCGCCCCCGCGAAAGCGGGGGCCCAGGGCAGGCGCTCGTCGCTTCCTCCTGGATTCCCGCTTTTCGCGGGAACGACGGGAGCTTGCAATTCCACCTGCCTCACCTCTCGCTGGCCGGACCGAACAGCTCGCTGTTGCCCAGCTCCTCGCTGCGCCGGCGCTCGAGCTCCTGGTTGTAGCGCTTGAGCACATAGGCCTCGGTCACGAATCCCAGCACCCGCCGGTCGGTCGCGTTGTTGACGATCGCCAGCGATTCCACTTCCTGCTGTTCGAACTGGTGCAGGATCGAGCGAATGGGCGTACTCGGCAGCAGGGGCTCCTGGCGCACCGGCAGCAGGTCGCCCACTCGGCTGGCCTCGCCTTCGGTCGGAGCCTTGGCCAGATGCAGGGCCGCGGTATCGAGGATGCCGCGGAAGGCGCCGTCCTCCTCCAACACGAACAGCCGCTTGACCGAACCCACGGGGAAAGCCTGGCGCGCCGCCTCCAGGGAATCCCCGGCCCGGACGAAGGTGGCGTCGCGGCGCATCAAGTTGCGCGCGGTCAGGTCGGTCAGCCAGCCGATGTCGTGCGCGCCCCTGAGCCGGAGGCCTCGTTGATGGAAGCGCCAAGTTGAGAACGAATAGCCGAACCACTGCCGGGCGGCGAAAGAGGCGATCACCACCGACACGATCACGCCGATGGTGATCTCGTAGCTGCCGCTGGTTTCGAGCACCAGCAGGATCATGGTCACGGGCGCGCCGACGATGGCGGCCCCCACTGCGCCCATGCCGGCGAGCGTGAAGGTCACGGTTGCGTTGGCCACGCTGGGCGAGAGCCAGGCGGCGCCCTGCCCGATCAAGGCGCCGAGAAGAGCGCCGATGAAGAGCGACGAGCTGAACATGCCGCCGCGAAGCCCGCTGCCGACCGAGAGTGCGGAGCCCGCGATCTTGGCCGCCAGGATTCCGGCCAGCGCTGCGGTCGGCACCACGCCGTCGACCGTCAGTTGGATGGCGCCGTGGCCGCCGCCCAGCACCTGCGGATAGACGAAGGCCATGGCCGCGAGACCGAGGCCGGCCGCAAGCGGGCGCAGCCCCCGCGGCACCTGCAGCGTCTTCAGCGCACGCTCGATGCCCGTGACGGCCTGCATGGCGGCGATGCCGACACCGGCGCTGGCAAGCCCGATCACGGCGAAATAAATGAAATCGATGTTGGTCGGCGGCAATTGCATGGGAACTTCGAAGATCGAGTAGGTCCCGAAGATCGACCGACCGACCAGCGCGGCCGACACGCTCGCCAAGCCGATCGGCGCCAGCGCCGACAGCGAATAGCTGCCGATGATCAGCTCGAAGGCATAGAAGGCGCCGGCGAGCGGCGCATTGAAGGCCGCCGAGATGGCCGCGGCCGTGCCGCAGCCGACCAGCGTGCGCAGGTCCTGGCGACGCAGCCGGAAGAGCTGCCCGAACTGCGAGGCGAATCCGGCCCCGCTCTGCGTGTAGGCCGCTTCCATGCCGACCGACCCGCCGACGCCGGCCGAGAACAGGGTCATGGCCGTCAGTGCCAGGCTGTCGCGCAGCGACATGCGACCGCCGTAAAGCGCATTGGCCTCGATCGGGTCGACCACATCGCGCCCGCGCCAGCGTCGCTCCGCCACCGCGACCAGGCCGTAAAGCAAGGTGCCGAGGATGGGCACGGTCATCAGCCTGAGCGCCCCATCCACCTGGCCGCTGCTCAGATGGCCGGCGAGCGGCGTTCCGAACAGCGTCAGATGGATCAGGCGGAGCAAGCCTTGCAGCAGTGAGGTCGCCGAGCCGACCAGAACGCCGATGATCACGGCGAAGGTCAGCAGCGCGACATCGCTGTCCCGGATGCGCTGTGGAAGAACCCGAAGGGCGATAATCCTGAGCCGCGCCACCAATCGGCCCCCTCCGGGCCAATTGCGGCGGCCGCTATGTATTGTCGGTGCAGCCATGAACGACGGTTGGGGGTCCGGTGGGACCGCCGGCTTCTCGATCTCCAAATGGCGCCGAGGAAGCCGCCATACTATCGAAAATCTTGCGGATCTGGTCTTCTTCTTTAGCGCCTCTTATGGGTGCGCCAGCGGCATGAAAAATCTGTCACGAGGCGAACCGCAAGGCGCCGGCATGGCGCATCCTGCTTTGCCCGCCGGCTGCCCCCCGGAAGCCACAGGGGGCCCGCTGGAGCATGGTTTGAACCGGTCCGGCCTTTTCTACCGTCTCCTCCCGGTCCGGAATTCTCGCAGAGGCCAGGAGCGTCGCCGCAGTGATCCGGCCGGAAGGGTGCCAAGCCGGCGCCGGTCGATCAGGCTTCGCTCCAACGCTGATAGGCACGCTGCATCGCCTCGAGCGCCAGCACCTGGGCGCTGGGCGTCGAGGATTTGTCCTCGACCAGCGCCAGGTAGCGGTTGCGGGCCTGGACATAGGCGACCCATAAGCTCGCTTCCCTGAGTGCCGTGCTGACACGCCGTTCGGGCCGATCCCGCCGTCCCTGCCGCTCGGCCTCGACCAAGGCGCCGCGCAGCCGCGCCGCGATCTCGGTTTCGCCGGAGGCATAGGCGTGGTTGAAGGCGGCCAGAATCTTGTCCGACAGACGGCGCAGATGATCCGGCATGCCATAGGCGTCGTGATCTGGCGGTGGTCCGCCGCCGGGGCTGCCATGCGCGCTTCGGCCTCCTTTATCGGTTGCCGCCATGACGGATTCCTCCTGCCCGGTCACGGCCTTACCGCAGGCCTCTCATGGGCTGTCTTAACCACGGTTGGCTCGAATGGCCGGCGCTTCTCGCGATGGCTTAACTCTAAGGGGTCGGGATTAAGCGCCGCTTAAATGCATTCCTTCACCGATTTCTGTGGATAACCGAAATTCGATTCACCTTCTCTTAAACCGGGAAGCGCCACGCTGTTTCCCGCGCCCCAGGTAGGGGAGGCCAGGGTTAATTCCAGTAGCTCCAGGTAGGAGGGAGGGAATCATGTCTCTGTCGAAACGCTCCATCGAAACGCTGCTTGATCTGGTCGAGATCAAGCTCAGCTGCATTGAAGTGTTCGACCGCGAGGACCAGCGCGAACTGAACTCGCTCGAGGTGGCAAGGCGCGAATTGACGGCGATGATGCCGGCACGCGCGGCCGTCAAGAATGCGGGCCTGACGCGGCCTGACGTACGCCCGGCCTACTAAACCCGACGCTTAGCTCGGTATCGAGCGGGCCCGCTTTTGCCGGCGGGCCCATCGCTCGCTTTCCGCTGATTCGTCGTTACGGACGTTGCGCTCAGGCCCAGAGCGGTTCCCGTATGGCTTGAATCGCACTTTTTTCCGTCGTTCCCGCGAAAGCGGGGGCGAGGATATAAATCACATCAAACGGGATGTGCTCTAAAGCCCGGCCAGCGCCTGCTCGAGATCGCCGATCAGGTCGGCGGGCTCCTCGAGACCGACCGAGAGCCGCAGCAGATCCTTCTGCACCGGGCTGTTGGGCCCCTCGATCGAGGCGCGATGCTCGAGCAGGCTTTCGGTGCCGCCGAGCGAGGTGGCGCGAACCCAGAGTTGGCAGCGCCCGGCGAGCTTGAGCGCGCCTTCGGCACCCCCTTTCACGCGCAGCGACAGCATGGCGCCGAAGCCCTCCGTCATCTGCCGCTTCGCCACCTCATGGCCCGGATGATCCGGCAGGCCCGGATAAAGAACGGCCACCAGCTTCGGATGGCCGTGGAAATGCTCGGCGATCCTTTGCGCCGCCGCCGTGGCGTGGCGCACCCGCACATAGAGCGTGCGCATGCCGCGCAGGAGAAGCCAAGCCTCGAAGGAGCCCAGCACCGCGCCGGCGCCGCCGCGAAGGCCGAGAATGCGCTGCCAGAACTCGTCCTTGCGCGCGGTCACCAGGGCGCCGGCGAGCACGTCCGTGTGGCCGTTGAGATATTTTGTCGCCGAATGCATCACGATGTCGGTGCCGAGCGCGAGCGGCTTGGTCAGGACCGGCGTGGGCACGGTGTTGTCGACGGCGACGCGGGCACCGGCGCGCCGCGCGATCTCGGCCACGCCGGCGATGTCGGTGACGCCCCAATCGGGATTGGCCGGCGTTTCGAGCCAGATCAGCTTGGTGTGACCGGGCCGCACCGCCGCGGCAACCGCCGCCAGATCGGTGGTATCGACGAACTCGACCTCGAGCCCCCAGCGCCGGCCCTCGTTGATGAGCCAGTCGCGCAGGCCCCAATACATCACACGCGGCGCGATCAGATGATCGCCCGGCGCCAGCGCTTGGAACAGCGTCACCGCCGCTGCCGTGCCCGAGGCGAACAAGGCCGCCGCCTCGCCGCCCTCCAGCGCCGTCAGCAGCGCCTCGGGCTGATCGAGCGTCGGATTGGCGGGGCGCGCATAATGGCGCTTGCCGGGCAGGCTGTAATCCGCGTCGCGCGCAAAGGTGGTGGCGTTGTGGATCGGCGGCACCACCGCGCGGGTCTCGGGATCGAGCCAGCCCAGCGCCTGGGCCGCCAACGTCTCGGGCTTGAGATTGCTTTTGCGGGAATGGCGCGCGCTGTCCATGCCCCGCATCCTAGGAGGCCGTGCGTCGGTTCGCCAGAGGCTCGGCCGGGCGACGCTTCCTTCTTTCGAGGCAAAGCGTCGCACCCGCCCACCCCCCCCAAAAAAAAACAA
>JBMONF010000034.1:203867-266872 GCA_049323455.1 Pseudomonadota bacterium
CCCTCCCGGCATGACATTCATCATGCCGGGAGGGCCGGTGCGACTTCAGTGCCGCTGATACTGGGTCTTGCCGAACAGCACCTCGCGCGCCTTCTCGTCCATCTCGGCGCGTTGCCGCTCGCTCAACACCTTGACGCCGCGCTGCACGGCCGGGCGTGCCTCGACGGTGGCGAACCAGCGCTTCACATGGGGATAGTCCGCAAGCTGGACGCCCTGGCGCTCCCAGGAGCGCAGCCAGGGCCAGATCGCCATATCGGCGATCGAATATTCGCCCGCCACGAACGGCCGGTCCGCGAGCCGCTTGTCGAGCACGCCATAGAGCCGCTTGGCCTCGTTGGTGTAGCGGTCGATGGCGTAGGGAATCTTCTCCGGCGCATAGGCGCGGAAGTGATGCACCTGCCCCAGCATCGGGCCGATGCTTCCCATCTGGAACATGAGCCACTGCAGCACCTCGTAGCGCCCGCGCGGCTCCTTGGGCAGGAAACGGCCGGTCTTCTCGGCGAGATAGATCAGGATCGCACCCGATTCGAAGAGGGGGATCGGCTTGCCGTCCGGCCCTTCGGTGTCGACGATCGCGGGGATCTTGTTGTTGGGGCTGATGGCGAGGAACTCGGGCTTGAACTGATCGCCGCGGCCGATGTCGACGCCATGCACGTTATAGGCGAGACCCGTCTCCTCCAGCATGATGTGGATCTTGTGGCCGTTGGGCGTGGCCCAACTGTAAAGCTCGATCATCCATCCTCCTCGTGAGGGCTTTCGATGGGCGGGGGGCCTTGGGCCCCCCGCGCGTGATTCGAGAGGTAGGCCATCGATGGCGCGAGCGCAACCGCGACTTGCGCACGGGTGCCTTGCATCGATGAAGCGTGTCGCGGCGTTCAAAGGCGGGTGCACGAGCTCGGGCCGGTGGCGCGAGCACCCCCGGCGCCTTCGGCCCATGACATTTCCATGACATGCAGCCAGTGGCCACGCTATCTTGCGCGGCGCGGGTTGGAGCGGGTTTCGCTCGGTTGGAATCGCACCCCATCGTCGTTCCTGCGAAAGCAGGAGCCCAGGCGCAAGTGACGTGCGGCGGCCTTGGGCCGCAGCGTTCGCCGACGCCACGAAAAGCTGTTCCACCTGATCGGAATCGGCCCTGACCGAGCCAACCGTCCTCCGATTCTGCCACCGTCCCGCCCCATGCGCGCCCTCCTCTTCGCCACCGCCCCGCTGCTGCTGGGTGTCGCCCTCATGATGGCCGGCAACGGGCTCCAGGGCTCGCTCCTCGGCCTGCGCGCGACGGCCGAGGGATTCCCGGCTTCCCTCACCGGCCTGATCATGTCCGGCTATTATCTTGGGTTCTTCGCCGGCTCGCTGCTGACGCCGAAGGTCGTGGGACGCGTCGGCCATGTCCGCGTGTTCGCGGCCCTCGCGGCCACCGCCAGCATGGCGATCCTGATCCATGCGGTCTTCGTCAACTGGCCGAGCTGGACGCTGTTGCGCGCCGTCACCGGCTTCTCCTTCTCCGGCCTCTATGTTGTGGTCGAGAGCTGGCTCAACGACCGCGCCAGCAACGAGACGCGCGGCCGGTTGCTCGGCATCTATACGGTCGCGCAGGCCGTCGCGCTCAGCCTCGGTCAGCTCATGCTCAATCTGGGCGATCCCGCCTCCTTCGAGCTGTTCAGCCTGGTCGCGGTGCTGATCTCGGCGGCGGTGCTGCCGGTGCTGCTGGTCTCCGCCTCGACGCCGCATTTCGGCGAGGCGGAGAAGCTGCCGCTGCTGCAGCTCTTTCGCCTCTCGCCCCTGGGCGTGGTCGGCACGCTCGGCGCCGGCATCACCATCAGCGGCTTCAGCGGCATGGGCGCCGTCTACGCCAAGGCGATCGGATTCACGGTCGGGCAGGTCTCGCTCTTCATGGCGCTCTCCGTGATCGGCAGCGCCATCTTCCCCTGGCCGCTCGGCTGGCTCTCCGACCGGCTCGACCGGCGCCGGGTCATCACCGGCGTCACGCTGCTGATGGCGGCCCTTTGCGTCGCGGGCATGGCGGCACCGGGCCTCTCCACGATCCTCCTGCTCGCGATCGTGTTCCTTTATGGCGGGCTGTCGATGCCGATCTATTCGCTCTCGGTCGCCCACGCGAACGACCGGCTCAAGCCCGAGCAGATGGTGGCGGCGAGCTCCACGCTGATGCTCGCCTACGGTATCGGCGCGATCCTGGGGCCGCTCACGGTCGGCCAGGCAATGACGTTGCTGGGGCCTTCCGGCTATTTCGCCTATCTGGCCGCGGCCCATGTGGCGCTCGGACTCTTCGCCATCTGGCGCATGATCCGCCGGCCGGGGTGAGGAGCCGCTCGTTTGCACGCGGCCGCACTGCCGCCTCCCGCGCGAGAGACACTCGTTTGCGCGCGGCCGCCCAGCCTCACCGCCCAGCCGGCTCCTCGAGCAACAGCACGCGGCCGTCCCAGCGCGCGTCGGGTGTTGCGTCCGGCCGCTCGGCCAAGTGGCCGCCGCCGATCGCAGCCGCGAGCGCATCGCGCGGCGCGTTCAGCGAATCCTGAGCCCGGCTGAGCGTGACCAGCGTCAGCAGGCGTTCGGGGCGCTCCTCGACCACGGCGCCGATCAGCACGGGTCGCACGGCGCCGTTCCCCTCGCGCAGCATCAGCCCGCTCGCCCACAGACGTAAGACCAGCCGCGCCCCGTCGGGCTGCGGCAGGATTCGCGTCAGCTCGGGCAAGCGCCCATCGTCGAGCCGGGGCAAGACCGGCAGGGTCTGCGGGTCCGGGCTCGGCAGGAGCGGGAGCAGCGCCGTGGCGGCCTCCCAGGCCGGCGGCTCGCGCCAGCCGGCCGCCGCGAGGCGGGCCGCCACAGCCTGAACCTTCCCCGCCCATTGAACCGTGAAAGGCTCCTCGAGCTCGCCCTTGAGGTCCACGCGCCGGGCCGGCAGCGTCGCCCAGCCGCCGTCGCGCCACTCGGCCGCCGACATCGTGCGCTCTGTCTGGCGCGGCGCGTAGCGCGCCATGTCCTCGGCATGGCTGCGACCGATGTGAACGGCGCCGGCCCCCACCAGCGCGACGCAGGCGACCGCGAGCAGGCCCAGCGGCCGCACGGGCTCCGGCCGGTGATGAAGGTAGACGATGCCGAGCAGCGCGATCCAGGCGCTGCCGAAGGCGATGCCGGCCGCCACATCGGAGAACCAGTGGGCGCCGAGATAAAGCCGCGAGAAAGCGATCAGGACGACGAAGCCGGCGGCCACCGTGGCGACGACGGCGCTCGCCAGCGGCTTGAGCTCGCGCGAGGCGAGGAAGGCGAGGAAGCCCCACATCACGACGTTCACGGTCGCGTGGCCGCTGGGGAAGGAAAAGACGCCCAGCCCGCTGTAGAGATCGGGCACCGGCCGCGGGCGGAACAGCGTGAATTTCAGGCCGGTGTTGAAGAGCGAGCCCAGCGCCACCGCCGCGACCCAATAGGCGGCGGTTCGCCATGCCCGCCGCCACAGCAGCCAGAGCAGGACCGCGATCGTGACGGCGATGACGACGACGCTGTCGCCGAGCTCGGTCGCCGCCACCGTCACGGTGTCGCCCCAGGGCGTTCGCAGGCTCTGCAACAGGCCGTAGATGGCCGCGTCGGCGCGCACCAGCGGATCGCCGCTGACGACGTCCTCGAGCACGCCGAAGAAGAGCCAGAGTGCTGCCACCAGCAGCACGGTCGCGACCAGCAAGCCGCGCAGCTCGGTTTCGCCGGGCTCGAGGAGCGAGCGCAAATACCGCTTGAGCCAGCCGCCATCGGTTGCAGCCCACCGCCGTGCTCTCTCGGCCAGCCATTCCAGCGCCGGCAGACCGCGCCGCAGCGCATAGCGCACGATCCAGACGGCGATCCACAGCACCGCCAGCAGCAGCGCCACGAACAGAAGCAGCCGTCCCGCCACCGCGCCGGCGAGCGCCAGCGAGGCGCCGAGCGCCACGCCGGGAAGGATGTGGGCCGGCGCCCAGGCAATCGCCGAGGCGATATTGGCAACGTAGAAGCGCGCAGGCGGCATGCGCAGGATGCCGGCGAACAACGGCACGAAGGCGCGCGCCGCCGGCACGAAACGGCCGAGCACGACGCTCTTGCCGCCGTGGCGCTCGAAGAAGGCTTCGCTTTCCGCGGCGAGCCGCGGATAGCGGTTCAAGGGCGGCCGCGCGAGTATGGCGCGCCCGTAGCGCCGGCCGATGCCATAGGACAGACCGTCGCCGATCACGGCGCCGACCACGGCCCACGCGGTCAAGGGCCATAGATGGATGGCGCCGGTGGCAACCAGAGCGCCCAGGGCGACGATGATGGTCGAGCCCGGCACGGCCGCGCCCAGGATGGGCAGGGCCTCGACCAGAGCGGCCAGGAATCCCAGCCCGTAGGCCAGATGCGGATGAGCGGCGACGAAGTCGAGGAAGGAACGCAGAAGGTCGAGCATCTAGTGTCCGCGATCAGAGAAACGCATTACGAGCCATCGGCCCTCATCTTGAGCCTGTCGACCCTCCTTCGCCCGCCGAAGCGGGCTTTGCCCTGGCCTGCAAGGGCGGAGCCGGGCTTCGCGAAGGCGGGAGGATGAGGCCCGATTCTCGCTTCAACGATAGCCGGTACTAGAACAGCCGGACCAGCCGGCGGTTGAGCGCCGATTCGGCTCTATAGAAGGCGGCGACCGCAAGGGCCGCCAGCGCCGCGGTGCCCGCGCCGCCGATTATATCGGTCAGATAGTGAGTCCCGATATAGATGCGGGCAGCCCCCATCGCCAGCGCCGCGGTCATATACGCCCAGGCCCAACGGTCGCGCCTCAGAAACAGCGCGAAAGCCGCCGCGAAGGCGACGGTCGCGTGATCGGAAGGGAAGGACGGATCGGCGCTCGGCGCGACGACCAGATGCGTGACGCCGGCGTCGTAGGGCCGCACGCGATCGAAGACGAGGAGGATACCCTGATTGATCAGCAGCCCCAGCGCGGTCGACAGCCCGCAGCAGATGGCGACGAAGCGAGCTTGCGTGCGCTCCCTTGCCGCCCACCACCGCAACGCGATCGAGCCGACAATGAGATAGAGGCCCGTCTCGGCGAAGGCCGAGACAACCAGATCCAGCGCCGGCCAGCGCCCGGCCAGGGCGTTCAGGCCGGCGGTGATTGTCGCATCGAACCCCACGCTTGGAATCCTTTCTGGCATGAACATGCGCGGCGCCGTGCGCCCGACCGGAGCGCGCGCCGCGACGAAAGGATCGTCGCCGATCTGGGCATTTCTGCGGCGCAGGGATGCGGTCGCCGAGCGCCCCTCTAGCCCGCGAGCTTCTTCTTCAGAAGCTCGTTCAGCAGCGCCGGGTTCGCCTTGCCGCCGGTGGCGCGCATCACCTGGCCCACGAAGAAGCCGAACAGCTTCTCCTTGCCCGAGCGGTACTCCGCCACCTTGTCGGCCTGCTCGGCCATCACCTTGTCGATGGCGGCCTCGATCGCGCCGGTGTCGGTCACCTGGCGCAGGCCCCTCTCCTCGACGATCGCCCTGGCACCCTTGCCGGTCTCGACCATGGCCTGGAACACATCCTTGGCGATACGCCCCGAGATGGTGTTATCGGCGATGAGATCGACCAGCTCGCCCAAGGCCGCGGCCGAGACCGGCGATTCCTCGATGCTTTTGCCGAGCTTGTTGAGCGCGCCGAAGAGCTCCGAGATCACCCAGTTGGCGACGAGCTTGGGATCGCGGCCCTTGACCACCGTCTCGTAGAAGGCGGCCGTCTCCTTCTCGCCCACCAGCACGCCGGCATCGTAGGCCGAGAGGCCGTAGTCCTTGATGAAGCGCGCCTTCTTGGCGTCGGGCAGCTCCGGCAGCGAGGCCTTGATGGTCTCGACCCAGGCCGCATCGAGCTCGAGCGGCAGCAGGTCGGGATCGGGGAAGTAGCGATAGTCGTGCGCATGCTCCTTGCTGCGCATCGAGCGCGTGACGCCTTTGCCGGCGTCGAACAGCCGCGTCTCCTGCTTGACCGTGCCGCCATCCTCGAGGAGCTCGATCTGGCGGCGCGTCTCGTACTCGATTGCCTGCTGCACGAAGCGGATCGAGTTGACGTTCTTGATCTCGCAGCGCGTGCCGAAGGGGGCACCCGGCCGGCGCACCGAGACGTTCACGTCGCAGCGGAAGCTGCCCTCTTCCATGTTGCCGTCGCAGGTGCCGAGATAGCGCAGGATCGAGCGCAGTTTCTTGAGATAGGCCGCGGCCTCCTCGGCGGAGCGCATGTCCGGCTCCGACACGATCTCCATCAGCGCCACGCCGGCGCGGTTGAGATCGACATAGGTCTTGGTCGGATGCTGGTCGTGCAGGCTCTTGCCGGCGTCCTGCTCCAAATGCAGGCGCGTGATGCCGACCTCGCGCGTGCGTCCGCCCGGCAGGTCGAGGACAATGGTGCCGTGGCCGACGATCGGCTGCTGATACTGCGAGATCTGATAGCCCGCCGGCAGGTCCGCATAGAAGTAGTTCTTGCGGTCGAACACCGAGTGCAGATTGATCTTGGCGTTGAGCCCCAGGCCGGTGCGCACCGCCTGCTCGACGCAATACTCGTTGATGACGGGCAGCATGCCCGGGAAGGCGGCATCGACCAGGCTCACCTGGGTGTTGGGCTCGGCGCCGAAAGCCGTGGCCGCGCCCGAGAACAGCTTCGACTTCGAGATGATCTGGGCATGCACCTCGAGGCCGAGCACGACCTCCCACGGTCCCGTGCGGCCCTGGATCAGGTTGCTGTCGTTGGCCAATGTCGCGGCCTCTGCTGTCGCCATCGTCAGTGTCCTTGTGGCCTCAATATAGCGTCCGCCCCTCGGTCGTCACCCCGGCGCCCGTGGGCTTTGCCCGCTACTTTAGCTTTGCCGGCGAAGCCGGCCCCGGGGTCCATGCTTGAGCCGTTCGCAGTGCTTCACCATGGACCCTCGCTTGCGCGAGGGTGACTCGTCAGAGATCGGCCCATTATCCTTCGACAGGCTCAGGATGAAGCGATCACGCCGGCCTTGCCGTGAAATTGGCGGCCTTCTCCAGCACCTGCGCCACCGTGAGCAGCGTCGCCTCGTCGAAGGCCTTGCCGATGAGCTGGAGGCCCAGGGGCAGCCCCTCGGCCGAGAGCGCCGCCGGCACCGAGATGCCGGGCAGGCCCGCCAGGTTCACGGTCACGGTGAAGACGTCGTTGAGATACATCGCCACCGGATCGTCGCTCTTTTCGCCGGCCGCGAAAGCGGCCGAGGGCGTGGCCGGGGTCAGGATCACGTCCACCTGCTTGAAGGCTTGCGCGAAGTCGCGCGCGATCAGGCTGCGCAAGCGCTGGGCTCTCACATAGTAGGCATCGTAATAGCCGGCCGAGAGCACATAGGTGCCGATCAGGATGCGCCGCTTGACCTCAGGCCCGAAGCCGGCCGCGCGCGTCAGCTCGTACATGTCGTCGAGCGTGTCGGCCGGCACGCGCAACCCGAAGCGCACGCCGTCGTAGCGCGCCAGGTTCGAGGAGGCCTCGGCCGGTGCGATGATGTAATAGGTCGGCAACGCATATTTGGTGTGAGGCAGCGAGATCTCGACCGGCGTGGCGCCGACGGCCTTGAGCCATTCCGCGCCCCGCGCCCACAGCGTCTCGATCTCGGCCGACATGCCCTCGACCCGATATTCCTTCGGAATCCCCACTTTCAGGCCGCGGATGTCGCCAGTCAGTCCCTTGCGGAAATCCGGCACCGGCAGATCGGCAGAGGTCGAATCCTTGGGATCGTGCCCGGCCATGGCGCCCAGCATGATGGCTGCGTCCTCGACCGTGCGCGTCATCGGTCCGGCCTGGTCCAGCGACGAGGCGAAGGCGACGATGCCCCAGCGCGAGCAGCGCCCGTAGGTCGGCTTGATGCCGACGATGCCGCAGAAGGCGGCCGGCTGGCGGATCGAGCCGCCGGTGTCGGTGCCGGTCGCCGCCATGGCGATGCGCGCGGCCACGGCCGCGGCCGAGCCGCCGGAAGAGCCGCCCGGCACCAGCGGCCGGTCGTCGCCCTTGCGCCGCCACGGATTGACCACCCCGCCATGATAGCTGGTGAGGTTGGACGAGCCCATGGCGAACTCGTCCATGTTGACCTTGCCGAGCATGACGGCGCCGGCCTTCCACAAATTGGCCGTCACGGTCGATTCATATGGCGGCTTGAAGCCGTCGAGGATGTGCGAGCCGGCGGTGGTCAGCACGCCCTCGGTGCAGAACAGATCCTTGATCGCGAGCGGAATGCCTTCCATCGCGCCGACCTGGCCGGCGCGCCGACGCTGATCGGACGCCTCGGCCATGGCGAGCGCCTTCTCCGGCGTCTCGGTGATGAAGGCGTTGAGGCCCCGCGCCTTCCCCATGGCGTCGAGATGGGCCTGGGTCAGCTCCTTGGCCGAGAACGTCTTCCTGGCCAAGCCGTCGAGCGCCTGGGCGACGGTGAGATCGGTGAGGTTCGTCATGATGCGCGAGCGGCCCCTATTCGACGACCTTGGGCACGGCGAAGAAGCCGGCCGCCGGCTCGGGTGCGTTGGCGAGGATGCGATCGCGGCAATTGCCGTCGGTGATCTCGTCCTTGCGCTTGGGCAGCGAGAAGCGCTCGACGCCCGACATCGGCTCGATGCCGGACACGTCCACCTCGTTCAGCTGCTCGACCCAATGGAGAATGCCTTGCAACTCCTTGGCGTAAGCGTCGAGCTCCTCGTCCTTGAGCCTGAGGCGGGCGAGCGTCGCGATATGGGCGACGGTCTTGCGGTCGAGCGACATGGCTGTCCTGGAAAACCCGGGGTGTCGGAAGGCCGGGAAAGTATCACCCGGCCCGGGGCCCCGCAACAGGGCCAGGCGAGGATGGCGGGCGAAGCCATTGCGGCGCCGACCGCTCTTGCGCGAGACTCCGATGCAGCGCCGATTTGGCCGGGCCGATCCGGCCAGAACCCGAAGGTATCCCGATGTCCCGCCCCGCCCCTTCGCATGCCGGCCTGCTGGCCGCTCTGCTGGCTGCCGCACTCTTCGTTGCCGCGCCCGCGCCCGCCTTCGATGCATCCGCCAGCAAGACGCTGGGCACGCCCCTCTACAAGACCACGGAGGCGCTGGTGCAGTCGTTGCTGGTCGACGAAGGCAGGGGCAGCAAGATCGACAAGGACGGCGACCTCGAGCTCACATTCCGCGCCGGCAACGCCGAGCTGCCAGGCTGGGTCGTGTTCGATCGGCTCGACGACGGCACCATCTGGAATCTGCGCTTCACCGCGCCCATCCCCGACGAGCGCACGAGAAGCATGGATGCGGACGCTCTGATCGCCTTCGCCAACAAATGGAACCGCGACGAGATCGCGGTGAAGCTCTATCTCGACAAGGACGGCCAGCTTCAGGCCGAGCACGACCTGCCGGCCCAATACGGCCTCAATCCGGAGGAGTTCAAGGAGAACGGGATCCGGCTCTACGAGCAGACGCTGGCGCGCATCCTCGACGGGCTGGCAACGACGGGCCAAGGCGATGGCGGCGACGGAAACGATGGCAGCCCGGAGGATGGCGGCGCCACCGGCACGGGCCACGGCCCGGACCAGCCGATCAAGAGCACGGCGCCGCCCGACGACAGCAAGTCGCTCTGACCTCCTGCTCCGCCCTGCCCCCTCGTCGATTTGGACCGGCCGGCCTCGGCCTTGCGCGCTGGTCGGTCAGCGCAGCGCGATCCAGATCGCCGCGGCGCCGAATCCCAGCAGCACCAGGCCCGACAGCCGATTGACCCAGACCAGCACCGCCGGGCCGAGCCGGCTTCCGAGCCAGGCGACGGCGCCGCTCAAGAGCAGCCACCAGGCGGCCGAGCCCAGGAATACGCCGGCGATCATCGCCGCCGCCGCAACATGGCTGCCGGCGCCGCCGAGGCCGAGCCCCGCGAACACGGCAGCGAAGGAGAGGATCGTGGCGGGGTTGGTGAGGGTGAGCGCAAAGGTCGAGGCGAAGAACCCCGCCAAATGCCGCGCGCCACGCGGCGCGGTGGCGGCCTCCGTGGGGAGAGGCTGGCGCATGCCGGAAAGGCCGAGCCAGACCAGGAACAGGCCGCCGGCCAGGCCCAGCCAGCCCTGCTGACCCACCAGCAGCGCCGAGATGGCCGTGACGCCGAAAGCGCCGATGGCGCCATAGAGCCCGTCGGCCGCGGCCGCGCCCAGTCCGGTGACGAAGCCCGCGAGCCGCCCTTGCGTGAGGCTGCGACGGATGCAGAGCAGCCCGATCGGTCCGACCGGTGCCGCGATGGCGAAGCCGATGGCGAGGCCCTTGAGGAAAAATTCCACGACTGACCTGCGTTCCCTACTGCAGCGCCCAGCGCGCCGCCTCGATCAGCACATAGCCACCGAACAGCAACAGGCCTGCGGCGCAGACGCGGTTGAAGGAATGCAGCCACTGATTGCTCAAGCGCCGGCGCATCGCGAGCGACAGCGCCACCAGAAAGAACCACCAGCCGACGGAGCCGATGAAGACGCCGATCACGAGCTGGATCATGTACCGATAGTCGGCCGCGCTCTCGGCCAGGTTGTTGCCCTCCTCCGGCAAGGCGCCCATCGCCACCATTACCGCCGCGAAGGACAGGATGGTCATGGGATTGGCAAGCGTGAGCACGAGGATCGAGAAGTAATGCCCGGCCAGGCCGACCATGCTGAGGCTCTTGTCGTGAACGCGGTCGGCGATATGGCTGCGCCAGCTCATGATGGCGAGGCCGACGAGAATCACGCCGCCGATGAAAGCGAGCCAGCTGCGCTCCGCGAACAGGAAATCGCCGACCAGCGTCAGGCCGGCGACCGCGACGAAGCCGTAGATGGCATCCGCCGTCCCGGCGCCGAGCCCGGTGGCGAGCCCCACCGGCCAACCGCGCGCCAAGGTGCGCCGCACCAGGATCAGCGCGGTGGGGCCGACCGGTGCCGCGATGGCAAGCCCGACCAGCACGCCCTTGATGAAGAAGCCGCCGGGAAAGCCGTCAAGCATCGGCGGCCGTCCGGCAATCGAGGGCCGCCGTCTCCTTCGCGGTCGAAAGCGCGATCAGGGTGAGCGTGCGGGCCACGCCGGCGATCGTCTTGATGCGTCGGCTGATGAGTTGCTCGAGATGAGCCGTGCTGCGCGCGCGCAGCTTGAGCAAATAGGAGTAGTCGCCCGTGACGTGGTGGCATTCCTGCACTTCCGGCATGTCGCGCATTCGCTTGATGAACTCTCCCTCCGCCGCGGGTTTGTCCATCAATACGAGCACGAACGCGAGAATGTCGAGCCCCAGCGCGTGCGGATCGATGCGACCTTCGATGCCGGCGAGCGCGCCCGATCCCTTGAGCTTCTTCACCCGCTCGTTGACCGCCGACACCGACAGCCCTACCGATCGCCCGAGCGCGGCCAGGGGGCGCTCGGCGTTCGCCTGCAGCAGCTGGAGTATTTTCCTGTCGATATCGTCCATAGCCGCAAAATTTATTGTATACAGCGATTTTTTCAATATGTTCATCCGAAGCGCGAGGGTTGCCGCTTGCGACCCGCCCGCGCCGATATGAGGGAAAGGCCGATGCCGCTACTCGCTCTCGATAGCATGCGCGACGCCCTGCCGCAGCAGGGCCGCCTGCTGGGGCTCGATGTGGGCACCAAGACGATCGGCATCGCCATTTCCGATCCCGACCGCAGCGTGGCCTCGCCGCTCGAGACCATCCGCCGCATCAAATTCGCCGCCGACGCGGCGCGCATCGAGACGATCGCGACCGAGCGCGCCATCGCCGGCTTCGTGATCGGCCTGCCGGTCGGGCTCGACGGGCGCGAGGGGCCGCGTTGCCAGTCGGTGCGGCAGTTCGCGGCCAATCTGCTGGCGCGGCGCGACCTGCCGACGCTGCTGTGGGACGAGCGCTTTTCGACCGCCGCGATCGAACGCTTCCTGGTCGACGAGGCCGATATGAGCCGCCGGCGCCGTGGCGAGGTCGTGGACAAGATGGCCGCCGCCTACATCCTGCAAGGCGCGCTCGACGCGCTCAAGCGCAAGCCCTGACGGCGGGCTCGGGAGACGCGCCGGCCGACCAGTTGACCCGATCCCGGCCGGCCGTCACAGTGCGGCCAGCTTCGCCATCTCGAAGGACCTGCCACACCATGACCGGACCGCTCGCGGGCCTCCGCGTGTTCGATTTGAGCCGCATTCTCGCCGGCCCGACTTGCACTCAGCTCCTCGGCGATCTCGGTGCCGACATCATCAAGATCGAACGGCCGGGCGCGGGCGACGACACCCGCAAATGGGGCCCGCCCTATGTCAAGGGCAAGGATGGCCGGAACACGACCGAGAGCGCCTATTATCTTTCTTCCAATCGCAACAAGCGCTCGGTCACGATCGACGTCGCCAAGCCTGCCGGCCAGGCGCTGGCCAAGCGGCTCATCGCGAAAAGCGACATCATGATCGAGAACTTCAAGGTCGGGGACATGGCGCGCTACGGCCTCGCCTATGCCGATCTGAAGGATGCCTTTCCGAGCCTGATCTATTGCTCGATCTCGGGCTTCGGCCAGACCGGACCTTACGCGCCGCGCGCGGGCTACGACCTGCTGGCGCAGGGCATCGGCGGCATCATGAGCGTCACCGGCGAGCCCGACCGGCCGCCGATGAAGGTCGGCGTCGGCATCGCCGACGTGATGTGCGGCATGTATGCGACCATCTCGATCCTGGGCGCGCTGCAGCACCGCAACAAGACCGGCCAGGGCCAGTATATCGACATCGCGCTGCTCGACACGCAGGTGGCCTGGCTCATCAATGTGGGGCTCAATTATCTGACCTCTGGCCAGGTGCCGCAGCGCGTGGGCAACGAGCATCCCAACATCGTGCCCTACAACGTGATGCCGGCCTCGGACGGCTACTTCATCCTCGCCGTCGGCAACGACGCGCAGTTCGTCAAGTTCTGCGAGTTCGCGGGATCGCCCGAGCTGGCGAAGGATCCGCGCTTCGTCACCAACGAGGCGCGCGTGGTGAACCGGCGCGCCCTCTACGACCTGCTGCCGGATTTGACGCGCAAGAAGACGCAAGTGGAGTGGGTCGAGGGCTTGGCGAAGCTCGGCGTGCCGGCGAGCCCCGTCAACGACGTCCGCCAAGTGTTCGAGGATCCGCAGGTGCTGCACCGGAACATGAAGATCGCCATGCCGCATCCGCTCGCGGGCTCCGGCAAGGTCGATCTGATCGGCAACCCGATCAACTACTCGGCCACGCCTATCGAGTACCGCCTGCCGCCGCCCTATCTGGGCCAGCACACCGAGGAAGTGCTCGAGGAGATGCTGGGCATGGGCAAGGCCGAGATCGCGGCCCTGCGTGCCGACGGCGTGATCTGAAAGCCCCGCTCGACGCCAGCCTTGCGAGCGCGGTCGCGGATGTAGCCCGCGCGCGGCAACGGCGGGCCTGCTCTAGCTCGACGCGCCGATTCCCGCCTTCGCCTGGGCAACAGCGCGGCGGTGGAGCTAAGCCCGCAGCCAAGGTCCGCGCGGCTTTTCTCGCGCGTGCTTGCTCCGCATGGACGCCCATGCCTATAGTCGCGCTTTAATGACCCGCAGCACCGACAGGCCGGCTCCCCTCACCTTCCGGCACCGCCATTTGCTCGGCATCGAGGGGCTCACCCGGGACGAGATCTCGGGCCTTCTCGACCTTTCTGAATCCTATATCGACCGCATGCGCCAGAAGGAGAAGGACACCCTGCTCCTGGGCCGCACGGTCATGAACCTGTTCTTCGAGACCTCGACGCGCACGCGCACCTCCTTCGAGCTCGCGGCCAAGCGCCTGGGTGCGGACGTCATCAACATGCAGGTGCAGGCGAGCTCGATCAAGAAGGGCGAGACCCTGCTCGACACGGCGATCACGCTCAACGCCATGCATCCCGACGTGCTGGTGGTGCGCCATCCCGACTCGGGCGCCGTCAGCCTGCTCTCGCAGAAGATGGATTGCGCCGTCATCAACGCCGGCGACGGCAGCCACGAGCACCCGACCCAGGCGCTGCTCGACGCGCTTACCATCCGCCGCCGGCGCGGCAAGCTGGCGGGGCTCGTGGTCGCGATCTGCGGCGACATCCTCCATAGCCGCGTCGCGCGCTCGAACATCCACCTGCTCACGACCATGGGCGCCACGGTGCGCGTGATCGCACCGCCGACGCTGCTGCCGGGTGCCATCGAGAAGATGGGCGTCCAGGCTTTCACCGACATGCGCAAGGGGCTCGAGGGTGCGGACATCGTGATGATGCTGCGCCTCCAGACCGAGCGCATGCAGGGCTCCTACGTGCCTTCGATCCGCGAATATTTCCGCTTCTTCGGCCTCGACTACGACAAGCTGGGCGCGGCCAAACCGGACGCCCTCATCATGCATCCGGGTCCCATGAACCGGGGCGTCGAGATCGACAGCGAGGTGGCGGACGACATCGGCCGCAGCGCCATCCGCGAGCAGGTCGAGATGGGTGTCGCGGTGCGCATGGCCTGCCTCGATCTCCTGACGCGCAATCTGCGCGCCAATGCGGGAAGCTGAGACGATGCCGACGCGCGGCCCCAAACAGACCCCCCAGCCCACCGCGTTCCTCAACGCGCGGCTGATCGACCCCGCCAGCGGCTACGACGGGTCCGGCGGCCTCTTGGTCGTGGACGGCGAGATCGCCGAAGTCGGGCCCACGGCCGGCACGAGCGGCCTGCCCGAGGGCGCAGAACGGATCGACTGCCGCGGCCACGTGCTGGCGCCGGGTCTGGTGGACATGCGCGTGCAGCTGCGCGAGCCGGGCGAGGAGCACAAGGAGACCATCGCCACTGCGAGCGAGGCGGCGGCGGCGGGCGGCGTCACCAGCATGGTGGCGCTGCCCAACACCGAGCCGGTCATCGACGACGTGGCCGGCGTCGAGTTCATCGCGCGGCGTGCGCGCGAGACCAAGGGCACCAAGGTCTACTGCTACGGCGCGATCACGCGCGATCTCACCGGCAAGGACCTGGTCGAGATGGGCCTGCTCGCCGAGAGCGGCGCGCTGGGCTTCACCGACGGCACCGCGGCCGTCGGCGATGCGCGCGTGATGCGCCGTGCCTTGAGCTATGCCAGCACCTTCGATCTCCTGGTGCTGCAGCATCCGGAGGAGCCGAGCCTGGCCGAAGGCGGCGCCATGAACGGCGGCGAGCTGGCGACGAGGCTGGGGCTTGCGGGCATTCCGCGCTGTGCCGAGGTGATGATGATCGAGCGCGATCTCCACCTCGTCGCGATGACTGGTGCCCGCTATCACGTGAGCCATGTCTCGACCGCCGAGGCGGTCGAAGCGATCCAGGCCGCCAAGGCGCGTGGCCTCCGGGTTACTGCTGACACGGCGCCGCCCTACTTCACCCTGACCGAGGCCGAGGTCGGCGACTACCGCACCTTCGCCAAGCTGTCGCCGCCCCTGCGCACCGAGGCCGATCGCACCGCTATCGCTGCCGCAGTCGCCGACGGCAGCATCGACGCCGTCGCCAGCGACCATGCCCCGCACGACCAGGAATCCAAGCGCGTGCCCTTCGCCCATGCGGCCTTCGGCATCGTGGGGCTCGAGACCCTCCTGCCGCTCTCGCTCGAGCTCGTGCATCAGGGCCGGCTCGAGCTGATCGATCTCCTCCGCCGCCTCTCGACCGCGCCGGCCGACATCCTGCGGCTGCCGCAGGGCCGCCTCGCCAAGGGCACGCCGGCCGATCTGGTGCTGTTCGATCCCGATGCGCCGGTGATCATCGACCCCGACCGCTTCCGCAGCAAGTCCAAGAACTCGCCCTTCGACGGGCGCCGAGTGAAGGGCCGCGTGCTGCGCACCGTGGTGGACGGCCGCACCGTATTCGAGGCGGCCTGATGCCCCAACCGCTCGGCGGCTTCGATTACACCTGGCCGTTCTATCTGGGCGCGCTCCTGGGATATCTGGTGGGCGCGATACCGTTCGGGCTTCTGCTGACGCGCGCCGCCGGCCTGGGCGACATCCGCCAGATCGGTTCGGGCAATATCGGCGCGACCAACGTCCTGCGCACCGGCAACAAGGCGCTGGCCGCGGCCACGCTTCTGCTCGATGGCGGCAAGGGTGCCGCGGCCGTGCTGATCGCGGGCCATTGGGGCCCGGATATGGCTCTCTTCGCCGGCGGCGGCGCGCTGCTTGGCCACCTTTATCCGGTCTGGCTCAAGTTCAAGGGCGGCAAGGGCGTGGCCACCGGCCTCGGCATTCTGCTGGCGCTCGACTGGCGCGTCGGCGGGCTCGCCTGCTTGACCTGGCTCGCCATGGCCTTTCTCTTCCGCTACTCCTCGCTCTCGGCGCTCGCGGCCTTTCTTTTCGCACCCGTCTATGCCTGGTTCGTCGCCACGCGCACGCTGGCCGAGTTCGCGCTCTTCCTCGCCCTGCTGGTCTGGTGGCGCCATCGCGAGAACATCCGCCGCCTGCTCGTGGGCCAGGAGCCCAAGATCGGCGCCAAGAAAAGCTGATCCTCTCCGCTGCTCGTGCCATCTCCGCGCAGGGCCGGGAACGGCAGGCGAGCCGGAGCCCGTTCTCTGACATGCTCGAAACCGGCTTCGGGAAGCGCAGAAATGTCGGGCTGCCAACTATTTACAGTTGTATATCTTGACAATTCATCGCCTTATTGGCAGCCTCTCCGCCATGTCCGCTCTCGCCGCCCAGCCCCTGCCCGATTCCGAGCGCGCCGATCGGTTGCGCCTCGCCCGCACCGCCAGCATCGGGCCCATCACCTTCCGCCGGCTGATGGAGCGTTTTGCCAGCGCGGCCGAGGCGATCCGAGCCCTTCCCGACCTCGCGCGCCGCGGCGGCCGCGACGCGGCGCCGTGCTTGCCGACACGCACCGAGGCCGAAGACGAGATCGCGGCCCTGGCCCGCCTCGGCGGCCGCTTCCTGGCACTGGGCGAGCCCGGCTACCCGGCCCCGCTCGCCGCCATCGAGGATGCGCCGCCGTTGATCGCGCTCCGGGGCAATCCCGCGCTCCTCGAGCGCCCCGCCGTCGCCGTTGTGGGCGCGCGCAACGCCTCGGCGGCCGGCCGGCATCTGGCCGAGACGATCGCGCGCGATCTCGGGCCCCATGGCCTCGTCGTCGTCTCGGGCCTCGCCCGCGGCATCGACGCCGCAGCCCATCAAGGCGCGCTCGCCGGCGGCACGGTCGCCGTCTTCGCCGGCGGCGTGGATGTCGTCTATCCGCCCGACCATGGCGATCTTGCCGCAACGATCCTCGAGCATGGCGGCGCGCTCCTGTCGGAGATGCCGCTCGGCACCGAGCCGCAGGCGCGCCATTTCCCGCGCCGCAACCGTCTCGTCTCGGGGCTCGCCATGGGCGTGCTGGTGGTCGAGGCCGCGCTCAAATCGGGCTCGCTCTCGACCGCGCGCTTCGCGCTCGAGCAGGGCCGCGAGGTGATGGCGGTGCCAGGCTCGCCGCTCGATCCGCGCTGCAAGGGCAGCAACCATCTGTTGCGCGAGGGCGCCGGCCTCGTGGAATGCGCTGCCGACCTGTTGACGCATCTGGGCCTCAATCCCCATCTGTCGGGCGCCGACTCGATTCCGACAGGCCCGGCGTCAACTGGCACGCCGCCCGCTACGCGCGCGGGCGCGCGCGAGGCTGCGCCCTGCGGCCGCACCGACGAAAGCGGCCGGGCGCGTCAATATGCCGTTAAGGAGTACAGCGCCACTCTCGTCGCCGGGAGCGGCAAAATGCCAGCAGAAACCGGCGGTAAGGGGAGTATCGAGGCCGAGTACCGCGTGACGGAATGTCTCGGTCCCGTGCCGGTACCGGTTGACGAACTGGTCCGGCGATGCCAAATGTCAGCCCCCGTCGTGCGGGCGGCATTGCTCGATCTCGAGCTTGCCGGCCGGTTGGAGCGCCATCCGGGCGACCGCGTTTCGCTCCTGCCGGCCTAGTCCCGCGCTGCTGTCGCCGGCGCTCCGCCATATAGCCGGCGCTCCGCCATATATAAATGAGCGCTCCGTCGCGGGATTGATCTCGAGAGGCCGATGAACGTCGTCGTCGTGGAATCGCCAGCCAAGGCGAAAACCATCAACAAGTATCTCGGCGCCGGTTACCGGGTGCTGGCGAGCTTCGGCCATGTCCGCGACTTGCCGCCGAAGGACGGCTCGGTGCGCCCCGACGAGGACTTCGCCATGGACTGGCAGGTCGAGGGCAAGGCCGAGACGCGCCTCAAGGAGATCGCCAAGGCGGTCAAGGAGGCCGACCGGCTGATCCTCGCCACCGACCCCGATCGCGAGGGGGAAGCCATCTCCTGGCACATCACCGAGGAGCTGAAGCGGCGCAAGGCGCTGCAGGGCAAGACGGTCGAGCGCGTCGTCTTCAACGAGGTGACGAAGTCGGCGGTGCTCGATGCGATGCGCCATCCGCGGACACTCAACCGCGAGCTGGTCGAGGCCTATCTGGCGCGCCGCGCGCTCGATTATCTGGTGGGCTTCACCTTGAGCCCCGTGCTGTGGCGCAAGCTGCCGGGCAGCCGCTCGGCCGGCCGTGTGCAGTCGGTGGCGCTCCGGCTCATCTGCGAGCGCGAAGCCGAGATCGAAGCCTTCCGCCCGCAGGAGTTCTGGACCGTCGAAGGCAGGTTTCGCACCGCCGCGGGCCAGATCTTCCCGGCGCGCCTCACCGAGCTCGACGGCCACAAGCTCGAGAAGTTCGACATCCCGACGGCCGCCGACGCCGAGCGCGCCGTCGCCAAGGTGCGCGGCGGCGAGCCCTTTCGCGTGCGCTCGGTCGAGCGCAAGACCGTCCGGCGCAATCCCTTTCCGCCCTTCACCACCTCGACGCTGCAGCAGGAGGCCTCGCGCAAACTGGGCCTGGGTGCAAGCCGCACCATGCGCATCGCCCAGCGCCTCTACGAGGGCGTGGATGTCGGCGGCGAGACGGTCGGCCTCATCACCTATATGCGCACCGACGGCGTGCAGCTCTCGCAGGAGGCGATCGCGGCCGCGCGCAAGCTGATCCAGGCCGAGCACGGAGCGCGCTACCTGCCGCACGAGCCGCGCCAGTACAGGACCGTGGCCAAGAACGCGCAAGAAGCGCACGAGGCGATTCGCCCCAGCGACATCGGCCGCAAGCCGGCCGACGTGGCGCGCTATCTGGAGAGCGACGAGGCCCGCCTCTACGAGCTCATCTGGAAGCGCACGGTGGCGAGCCAGATGGCGAGCGCCGAGCTCGAGCAGGTCGGTGTCGACATCGAAGCCCACGACCGCTCGGCCGTGCTGCGCGCGACCGGCTCGGTCGTGCGGTTCGACGGCTTCCTCGCCCTCTATCAGGAGGATCGCGACGATCCGGCCGAGGAGGACGAGAATGGCGGGCGTCTGCCGAGCCTGACCCAAAGCGAGATCCTCGCCTGCGCCGAGGTCGCGCCCGAGCAGCATTTCACCCAGCCGCCGCCGCGCTATTCCGAAGCGAGCCTCGTCAAGAAGCTCGAGGAGCTCGGCATCGGCCGGCCCTCGACCTACGCCTCGATCCTGCAGGTGCTGCAGGATCGCAATTACGTGAGGCTCGACAAGCGCCGCTTCGTGCCCGAGGACCGCGGCCGCGTGGTGACCGCCTTCCTCAGCAGCTTCTTCAAGCGCTATGTCGAATACAATTTCACCGCCGATCTCGAGAACCAGCTCGACGAGATCTCCGGCGGACGCGTCGACTGGAAGGCGGTGTTGCGCGACTTCTGGCGCGACTTCTCCGCCGCCGTTGCCGGCACCAAGGACCTGACCATCACCCAAGTCATCGACGAGCTCGACAAGGATCTGGGCCCGCATTTCTTCCCGGCCCGCGCCGACGGCGGCGACCCGCGGCTCTGCCCTGCCTGCTCCGCCGGCCGGCTCTCGCTCAAGCTCGGCAAGTTCGGCGCCTTCATCGGTTGCTCGAACTATCCGGAATGCCGCTATACCCGCCGGCTCGGTGTCGCCAATGGCGAGGGTGAGGCCGCCGAGGCCGACACCGGGCCGAAGCTCCTGGGCCAAGATTCGTCGGGGCGGCCGGTTTCCTTACGCAAGGGGCCTTACGGCACCTATATCCAGCTCGGCGAACAGGTGCCGGGCGCACCCAAGAAGAAGAAAAGGGGCAAAGCCAAGGGCAAGGCGAATGGCGAGGCTGAGGCGCCCGAGGCCCCCGAGCCGCCCAAGCCCAAGCGCGTATCGCTGCCGCGCGGGCTCTCGCCGGCCGACGTCACGCTGGAGAAGGCGCTGGCCCTGCTCTCGCTGCCGCGCGAGTTGGGTCTGCATCCGGAGGACCAGAAGCCGGTCGTGGCCGGCATCGGCCGCTTCGGTCCCTACGTCAAGCATGGCGATCGCTACAAGTCGCTCGGCAAGGATGACGACGTGCTGACGATCGGCATGAACCGCGCCGTGGCGCTGCTGGCGGAAGCACCCTCGGGGCGCGGACGCGCCGCCGCGCCCGGCAAGAAGATCGGCGATCACTCGGACGGCCAGCCCGTCACGCTCCATGCCGGCCGCTACGGCCATTACGTGAAGCATGGCCGCGTCAATGCCACCCTGCCCAAGGGCATGGACCCCGACAGCATCACGCTGGAGCAGGCGCTCGAGCTCATCGCGGCGCGCGCGGCGGCCAAGGGCGGCAGTCGCGCGCGCGCCAAGGCGCCCGCCGGCGAGGCCGCGACAGGCGAGGTCGTCTCTCTCGCCAAGGCCGCGAGAGCCAAGGCGAAGGCGAAAGCCAAGGGCAGGCCCAAGATCAAGGCCAAGGCTAAGCTGCCGGCCAAGGCCGAGGGCGGCGAGGGCGAATAGGATCGATTCGTCCGCGTTCGGGTCCGCTTTCCGCGGGCCGGTCCGCCGCCTGCCGACAAGAGCCGGCCGCCTCTGCTATGGTGAAGGGCGGTTTCCCCTTCATCATTCGAGGTGCGATCTCATGGCCGACACGCCCAAGGCCCAGCCGACGCTTCAGGTCGATAACGACCGCGTCCGCGTCATCCAGTGGCGCTTTGCTCCGGGTGCCGAGACCGGCTGGCACCGGCACGAGTACGACTATGTCGTGGTGCCGTTGACCACAGGCAGGCTCAAGCTGTTCGACGGCAAGGAGGAGCGCTTTGCCGAGCTCGAAACCGGCCGCTCCTACTATCGCCCGCTCGGCGTCGAGCATAACGTGACCAACGCCAACCCTTACGAATTCACCTTCGTCGAGATCGAGTTCAAAGCCGGCGCCTAGGCGCGAGCGCGCGAGGACCTGCAAGCCCGATGGCCCGACAGAAGAAGAAAGACGTCCCGCTGCCCACGCGCGAGCAGGTGCTGGAGTTCATCCGCACCAGCCCCACGCCGGTCGGCAAGCGCGAGATCGCGCGCGCCTTCCAGGTCAAAGGCGGTGATCGTGTCGAGCTCAAGGCCATGCTGAAGGACCTGGCCGAAAGCGGCGAGATCGAGCGCGGGCGCAAACGCCGCTTGGGCGCCCCGGGTGCCCTGCCCGAGGTGGCGGTGCTGGTGATCGAGGGACCGGACCCCGATGGCGATCTTCTCGCGCGCCCCGTCTCCTGGCCGCCCGACGAGGCGGCGCCGAGAATCGAGGTGGCGCCCGAGCGACGCGGCGCGCCGGCCCTGGGTCCCGGCGATCGCATTCTCGCCCGCCTCGCCCGCACCGGCGCCGACAGCTACACCGCCCATCTCATCCGCCAGCTGGTCGGCCAGCCCACGCGCGTGGTGGGCATCTTCGAGCGCCATCCCGAGGGTGGCGGCCGGCTCAGGCCGACCGACCGGCGCGTGAAGGCGGAATACCGCATCCTGCCGCAGCATGCGGGCGGGGCGGAGCCCGGCGAGCTGGTGGCGGTCGAGGTGCTGCACACCCATCGCACCGGACATCTGCAAGGCCGCGTCGCCGAGCGGCTGGGTCGCTTCGGCGAGCCCCGCACCATCAGCCTGATCGCCATCGCCGAGCAGGAAATCCCGACCCGCTTCTCCGAAGCGGCGCTCGCCGAAGCCGCAGCGGCGCAAGGCGTCACGCTCGGCACCCGCACCGACCTGCGCGACCTGCCGCTCGTCACCATCGACGGCGCGGATGCGCGCGACTTCGACGACGCGGTCTGGGCTGCCCCCGACGAGAACCCGAACAACCCCGGCGGCTGGCAGGCGGTGGTGGCGATCGCCGATGTGGCCCATTACGTCCCGGCCGGCTCCGCCCTTGACCGCGCGGCGCGCGAACGCGGCAATTCGGTCTATTTCCCCGACCGCGTCGTGCCGATGCTGCCCGAGGCGCTCTCCAACGGCTGGTGCTCGCTCAAGCCCAAGGAGGATCGCGGCTGCCTCGCCGTGCGCATGACCTTCGACGCCCGCGGCCGCAAGCTCGGGCATCGTTTCTATCGCGGGCTGATGCGCTCGGCCGCGCGTCTCACCTACGACCAGGTCCAGGCCGCGGCCGACGGCCGGTCCGACGATGTCACCGGACCGCTCATGGAGCCTGTCATCCGGCCGCTTTACGGCGCCTTCCGCGCGCTCCTCGAGGACCGCGAGCGGCGCGGCACGCTCGAGCTCGACATCCCCGAGCGCCGCGTCGTGCTCGATGCGGACGGCCGCATCCTGCGCATCGTCCCGCGCGAGCGGCTCGACAGCCATCGGCTGATCGAGGAATTCATGATCGCCGCCAACGTGGCCGCGGCGGAGACGCTCGAGCTCAAGCAGCAGCCGGTGATGTATCGCGTGCACGATCAGCCCGATCCGGTGAAGATCGAGGCGCTGCGCGAGAGCCTGGGCGGGCTTGGGCTCCATCTGGCGAAGGGCCAGGTGCTGCGGCCTAAGCTTTTTACCGACCTGCTGCTGCGGGCCAAGCCTACGCCCTATGCGGCCATGGTCCACGATCTGGTGCTGCGCACCCAGGCGCAGGCCGTCTATAGCCCGCAAAATCTCGGCCATTTCGGGCTGGCGCTCGCGCGCTATGCCCATTTCACCTCGCCGATCCGACGCTATGCGGATCTCCTGGTCCATCGCGCTCTCATCAATGCGCATCGTTTCGGCGAGGACGGCCTGCCGGCCGACGCGGCCGCGCATTTCGAGACGCTCGGCCAGCATATCTCGTCGACCGAGCGGCGCGCCGCGGCGGCCGAGCGCGACGCGCTCGACCGCTATTGCGCCGCCTTCCTGGCGGATCGCGAAGGCCAGGTCTTTGCCGGCCGCATCAACGGCGTCACCCGCTTCGGCCTGTTCGTGACGCTCGAGGAGAGCGGCGCCAACGGCCTGGTGCCCATGGGCAGCCTGCCCAACGACTGGTACGACCATGACGAGCGCGCCCATGCCTTGATCGGCCGGCGCTGGGGCCGGGAATACCGATTGGGCGAACCGGTCCATCTGCGCCTGGTCGAGACCGACCCCGTCACCGGGGGCCTCCTGTTCCATATTGTCGAGGCGGAGGCCGCCGAAGCCCCCTGGGAAAGGCCGCCCGCCCTGGCCCCCGGTCGCCCGCGCCATCCGGGCCGGCCCGCGGGCAAAAAACGCGGCAAGCCCGGCCCCGGCGGCCGCCCGGGGAGGGCCAAGGGCGCCGCCAGTGCGAGCAAGTCGCGGCCCGGCGCCAGGAAGGCCAAACGGCGGGGGAGACGCCGCTAGCCGACGACCAGCGCAGGCGCCTTTACTTCCCGTCAACGCGCCCCGATCAAGCTCCTGGACGATTCAACAGGGCTGATTTTCCCAGGCTGCACTCCCCAAATGGGGATTCTTTGCTATGTTGATAGTCGTGATCCGGCAGGATTACTTCGACCTGGCTCCGATCGATCGGACGGATGAGGGCACCCGCATGAGGGGCAGCCTGTGGAAACGCGCGCGGCGGTTCGCTCCGCTGCTCGCGAGTGTGATGTGGCTCGCCCTCGCCGGCTGCGGCAGCACCGGTCCGTCGGCAACGAGCGCGGCCGACCGCGACGAAACGCGCGACATGTTCGTGACGGGCATGAGCGACATCGACGCGGTCTATATCGATCGCGTCGATCTCGGCGACATCGCCGCCGCGGGACTGAAGCGTCTCGACGAAATCGATCCGTCCGTTGCGCTCGTGCGCGCAGGTAGCAAGCTCGAGCTCGAGATCGGCGGCAAAGAGGTCGCGATCTTCGAGGCCCCGGCGCCCGACGCTGCGGCCGATTGGGGCGTGCTCGCGGCCGGCTACGTGGAAGCGGCGCGGCAGGCCTCGCCGAAGCTGGCCGACGCGCCCAATGAAAAGATTTACGAAACCGTCTTCGACGGCATGGTGTCGAAGCTCGACGGGTTCTCGCGCTATGCCAGCGCGGCCGATGCCGCGGAAAACCGCGCCTCGCGCGAAGGCTTCGGGGGCATCGGCGTGCGCGTGGCGGTGGCCGACGGCAAAGTCCGCATCGTCTCGGTCATGAATTACACGCCGGCACAGCGTGCCGGCCTCCAGCCCGACGACATCATCACCGCCATCGACGGCCAAGAGGTTGCCGGCCTCGATCAGCGCAACGTCATCGACGAATTGCGCGGGCCGGTCGGCAGCCGCGTCGAGCTGACGGTGCAGCGCGGCGACACGGGCGCACCGCTCACCGTGACGCTGTCACGCGCCCATGTGGTGCCCGAAACGGTGGTCTATCACCCCGAGGGCAACGTCGCCTACTTCCATGTCTATGGCTTCAATTCCGACACGGCCGAAAGCTTCGCCCGCGAAATCTCACATGCCAAGGCCGAGATCGGTCCGGATCTCTCCGGCATCGTGCTGGACCTTCGCGGCGATCCGGGCGGCCTCCTCGACGAGGCCGTCGCCGTGGCCGATCTCTTCATGCAGGACGGGCGGATCGTCTCCACCCACGGCCGTCATCCCGACAGCCATCAATATTTCGAGGCCACCGCCGGCGACGTGGCCGACGGCAGGCCCATCGTCGTGCTGATCAACGGCAATTCCGCCTCCGCATCCGAAATCGTGGCGGCGGCGCTGCAGGATAGCGGGCGCGCCGTCGTGGTCGGCAGCAATTCCTACGGCAAGGGCACGGTGCAGACGGTGCTGCGTCTGCCGAACTCCGGCGAGTTGACCCTCACCTGGGCGCGCTTCCATGCCCCGTCCGGCTACACCCTCAACAAACTGGGCGTGCTGCCGTCGATTTGCACCAGCGGGCGCGATGCCCGCGAATTGATCGCCGATCTGCGCAACGGACGGCTCCGCCCCATCCCGATCGCGCAGCGCAACGCACTCGTGCCCACCGACACGGCGGCGATGAACCGGCTGCGCCAGTCCTGCCCGCAGGTGAAGTCAGAGCCGTCCGGCGACCTGGACGTGGCGCTCGCCTTGATCCGTCAGCCGCTCCTTTACGCCAAGGCGCTCGCGCTCGGCGAGCCGCTCTCTCCCGCGGTCTCGGCGGAGGCCGCCGCCGTCACCGGGTCCCAGCCCTGAGCGAGCCATTGCGCGTCGTGCGGCCCGTCGATGCCGCGGGTCTCGTGCTGCTGCGCGAGGGACCGCGCGGTCCCGAGGTGCTGATGGGCCGGCGGCACCGCAAGGCCAAATTCCTGCCCGACATCTATGTCTTTCCCGGTGGCCGGGTCGAGCCGCAAGACCGGCTGCCTTCCGGGTTCGAGGAGCATCTGGCGCCGGAGGTCGAGACGGCGTTGCGGCGCGCCGCCCCGCGCAAGCGCCCCGCCGCTTTCCTGCGCGCCGCCATCCGCGAGACCTTCGAGGAGACCGGCCTGCTGCTCGGCGAGGCGGTGTCCTGTCAGCCGGTCATCGACGGCCGGCATGGGGAGGTATGGCGCCACTTTTCGGCGCGTGGCCTGCGCCCGCGCTTCGAAGCCCTCGATTTCGTCTGTCGGGCGATCACGCCGCGCGGCTCGCATCGGCGCTTCAATACGCGCTTCTTTCTCGCCGACGGCGCGGCTGCGGCCGGCAATATCGCTGGCGACGGCGAACTCGAGGATCTGGCCTGGCGGCGCGTCGAAGCCATGGCCGAGCTCCCGATCGTGGACGTGACCGAGTTCGTGTTGGGCGAAGCGCTCCGGCGCTGGCGCCGCGGCCATCGACCGGGTGCCGAGCCGCCTGCCTTATTAAGGTATATCAACGATGTAATGGTCGTTGAGCCGAACCGGCCCCGGCTGCGAGGCTGAGCGCTCTCGATACCCCGGACCCGACCCCGCGGAACTTGACAGGACCCTGAAAAACCTTATCTTGCGCCGCCTGAATTCGAAGGCTTAGGAGCGGCCCCATGGCCAAGAGCGCAACCATCCTCGTCAAACTGGTCAGCACGGCCGACACCGGCTTCTACTACGTGACCAAGAAAAACCCGCGCACCTCGACCGAGAAGCTCGAGTTCAAGAAGTACGACCCGGTCGTGCGCAAGCACGTCCCCTTCAAGGAAGGCAAGATCAAGTAGGGCCGCGAGCGGGCTCGGACCCGCTTTGTCGCGACAACGGTCTTCAGGGCCGCGCCGTCGAGACGACGGGCGCGGCCTTCGATTTTCCAGGGGATTGATCGGAGGCCGGGGACAGATCGGTGGTCGGACTGCGGCCGGAATCAGGCGCCCCCTCGCGGGGTTTCATGCCCCTTGCGCCTTGGCCACGGGTGGGCACACCTCGCCTTCGCCGCCCGGCAGCAGGGCCTCGACGCGATTGCGGCCGGACTGCTTGGCCCGATACATCGCCAGGTCGGCCCGCTGCAGCGCCGTTTCCGGCGTCTCGTCGGGATCGACCATGGTCACGCCGAGGCTAATGGTAACGAATATCTCCTCGCCTTCGGCGATCGGCATGGGCCGGTCCGCAACGGAGCGCCGCAAGCGCTCGGCGACCGAAAGGGCGGTCTCGTAGCCCACCTCCGGCATGGCAACCAGAAACTCCTCGCCGCCGAGCCGTACCACCATGTCGAAGCTGCGCAGATTGACGGTGAGCCGCCGGGCGACCTCGCGCAGCACGGCATCGCCGGCGGCGTGACCATACCGGTCGTTCACCTGCTTGAAATGATCGATGTCGCCCACGATGAGCGAGAGCGGCTTGCCCGAGATGTGCGTGCGATGCAGCAGCTCCTTGAGATGCTGCTCCATATAGCGACGGTTGTTGAGGCCGGTGAGGCTGTCGGTGAGCGCCAGCGACAGCCCGCGTTCGTAATGCCGGCGCAGTAGATCGTAATAGCGCGAACGGCGCACCTGGGTGCGAACGCGGGCAAGCAGCTCGCTGCCATCGATCGGCTCCACCAGATAATCGGTGGCGCCGATGTCGAGCGCTTTCGCCAGCTCGGGCGCATCGATCGAGCCGACGATCACCAGAATCGGCAGCTGGCGGGTGTCTTCATTTGCCCGGAGCTGCGAGCATAGGCGCAAGCCCTCGGCAGCGCCGACGGCAAAATCCACGATGGCGAGGTCGAACGCCTCGGTCCGGGCTCGCTGGATCGCGTCGGGGCCGCCCGGAACCAGGACGGTCTCGTCCTTGTCCTGGGCCAGCATGTGCTGAATGCGCTCCGCCGTGTCGCCAGGCTTGGCGGCCAGCAATATGCGCGCCCGGCCGTGCTCCACCTCATCGTTGGCGGGCCCGCCCGCGATATTGAAGCGGTTCCATACGGCCTCACGCACGCGCCATTCGTCCATCATCAGCTTGAGACGCAGCAACGAACGCACGCGCGCGAAGAGCGCGAGATCATTGACCGGCTTGGTCAGGAAGTCGTCGGCGCCGGCTTCGATGCCGCGCACGCGGTCGGAGACGTCGGACAGGGCCGTGACCATCACCACCGGCAGATGGGCCGAGCGCGGATCCGAGCGGATGCGCCGGCACACCTCGAAACCGTCCACTTCCGGCATCATCACGTCGAGCAACACGAGGTCCGGTGGCGAGCGGTCGATGCGGGCCAAGGCCTCGACGCCGTTCTCCGCCAGCTCGACGTCGAAATACTCGGCCGCAAGCTTCGCTTCCAGGAGTCGCCGATTGGCGGCGACATCGTCGACGACGAGAACACGCCCGGACATGGAATGCGCCTAGCGCAGGAACCTTTCAACAGTGCTGAGGAACTGGGTAACGGAGATCGGCTTGGCGATATAGGCCTCGCAGCCACCCTGCAGGATCTTCTCTTCGTCGCCCTTCATGGCGAAGGCCGTGACGGCGATCACGGGGATCGCCCGCAAATCGTCGTCCTCCTTGATCCACTTGGTCACCTCGAGGCCGGAGACCTCGGGCAACTGGATATCCATCAGGATCAAGTCGGGGCGGTGCTGGCGCGCCAGCTTCAGCGCCTCCATGCCATCCCGGGTCTGAAGAATGTTGTAGCCGTGCGCTTCCATCAGGTCGTGGAAGAGCTTCATGTTCAGCTCGTTATCCTCGACGATGAGCACGGTCTTCCCCGCGCCGCTGCGGCGCGGCGCTTCCGTCGAAGCGATATTATCAGTCGTATCGTTCATGCCGCCCCCTGAGGCCTGCACGGACCCGTGCACTAAGCGACGGCCATCCCTGGCGCAGCCCGGCCACGTCATCTATTAACGCATTAGCGGGGTGTCGTTAACATTTCGTTGAGCGGACGTCGCAAGAACGGCCTGGGCGACGGAAAAATTGGCGGAAATCCGGCTTTTTCCCAGCCGACCGCCCAAGAACGCGACGGCTCGCCGCGGCGGACCGGGAACCAGCATCGGGGGATCGGGGTGACGGATCGGCACTACCGCATCGGAATCGATCTCGGCGGCACCAAGATCGAGGCAGCCCTGCTCGCGCCGGATGGCCGGATCCTGGAACGCCGGCGCATGGCCACACCGCGCGGCGATTACGGCGGCACCATCGAAGCCGTCGCAGCGCTGGTGGCCCGGCTCGACGCGGCGATCGAGCCGGACGCGCCGCGACCCAGCGTCGGCGTCGGAATCCCCGGCGCGATTTCGCCAGCAACGGGTCTCGTCAAGAACGCCAACTCGACTTGGCTCATCGGCCAGCCGCTGGATCGGGATCTCGCCCAGCGGCTCGGCCGGCCCGTGCGCGTCGCCAACGACGCCAACTGCTTCGCCGTCTCGGAGGCGACCGACGGCGCCGGCGCCGGTGCGCAAATCCTGTTCGGCGTGGTACTGGGCACGGGTGTCGGCGGCGGCATCGCCGTCCACGGCCGCCCGCTGGTGGGCGCCAATGCCATCGCCGGGGAATGGGGGCACAACCCCCTGCCCTGGCCTGAGCCCGGCGAGCTTGACGGCCGGCCCTGCTATTGCGGCCAGCAAGGCTGCATCGAGACCTTCCTGTCGGGCCCGGCGCTCGAAGCAGAATATCAAGCAGCGAGCGGCCGACGCCTGGAGGCGGCCCGGATCGAGATGGCCGCGCGCAGCGGCGACGGCGCGGCCGAAGCCGTGCTCGCCCGCTACGAGGAACGCCTCGCGCGCGGCCTCGCGCATGTCATCAACCTGATCGACCCCGAGGTGATCGTGCTGGGCGGCGGGGCTTCCAACATCGCGCGGCTTTACGAGGCGGTGCCGCGGCTGTGGGGTCGCCACGTCTTCTCCGACCGGGTCGACACCCGCCTGGTGGCCCCCTTGCATGGCGATTCGTCGGGGGTGCGCGGCGCGGCCTGGCTGTGGCCCGCCGAAACGCCCCAGAGCTGGCCGTAAGGGGCGCCTTGAGATGGCCCAGCTCTGCCGCGATTGCCTAAGCGACCCCGGCCCGGCCGGGAGGCGCTGCCGGGCTTGCGGCTCGCCGCGCCTGCTGCGCCATCCTGAGCTCGACCGGCTATCGATGGCGCATATCGACTGCGACGCCTTCTATGCCGCCATCGAGAAGCGCGACAACCCCGGCTTGCGCGATCAGCCGGTGATCGTCGGCGGCGGCCGGCGCGGGGTCGTCTCGACCGCGTGCTACGTCGCCCGGCTCTACGGCGTGCGCTCGGCCATGCCGATGTTCAAGGCGCTCGAGGCCTGCCCGCAGGCCGTGGTGATCCCGCCCGACATGGCCAAGTACCGCCGCGTCGGCGAGCAGGTGCGCGAGCTGATGCTGAGCGTCACGCCGCTGGTGGAGGCGCTCTCCATCGACGAGGCCTTTCTCGATCTCTCGGGCACCGAGACGCTGCACCGCGGGTCCCCGGCGCGGACGCTCGCGCGCCTGGCTCTCGAGATCGAGGCCAGGCTCGCCATCACCGTCTCGATCGGGCTCAGCTACAACAAGTTCCTGGCCAAGGTTGCCTCGGATCTCGACAAGCCGCGCGGCTTCGCCGTGATCGGCTGCGCCGAGGCGCTCGATTTTCTGCGCGAGAAGCCGGTGGGGCTGATCTGGGGCGTGGGCAAGGCGCTGCAGCAGCAGCTCGCCAAGGACGGCATCACCATGATCGGCCAGCTGCAGCAGATGGAGGAGAGCGAGCTGCTGCTGCGCTATGGCAGCATGGGGCGCCGCCTCTACCGCTTTGCGCGCGGCATCGACGAGCGCGCGGTCGACCCCGACAGTCCGGCCAAGAGCATCTCGGCGGAGACCACGTTCGAGGAGGACATCGCCGGCTTCGGGCCGCTCGATGCCATCCTGTGGCCGCTCTGCGAGAAGGTCTCGGCACGCCTCAAGCACGCCGAACTCGCCGGCCGAACCGTCACGCTCAAGCTCAAGACGGCCGACTTCCAAATCCTCACGCGCAACCGGCGCTTGGCCGATCCGACCCAGTTGGCCGAGGCGATCTATCGCGCCGCGCGGCCGCTGCTCGAGCGCGAGGCCGACGGCCGGCGCTTCCGCCTGATCGGCGTGGGTGCCACCGATCTGGTCGAGGCTGCGGCGGCCGACCCGCCCGATCTGGGCGATCCTGACGCCGAGCGCCGCAAGAAGGTGGAGCAGACCATCGACAAGCTGCGCGAGAAGCTCGGCCGCGACGCGATCCGCAAGGGTCGCGGCCTGGTGCCGCCGCCAACCGGCAGCCGCCCGCGGCGCGGGTGAGAGGGCCGAGACGTCCAGGTTTTGGTGCGTTCCAGACTGAGCAAAATCACCCCCTCACCCTGCCCTCTCCCCCACTTGCGTGGGGGAGAGGGTTGCGAAGGGTTGGCGAGGCGGAAGCCGAGCCTTACCCGAAGCTGGGTGAGGGGGCCGCGTCGAGTCAAACTGAAATTGCGCTAGCGGCGAACCGCGATGATCTCGTCGAGCTCGCGCATCTGGGTCGAGATGCTGCCGGCAGCACCACGGCTCTCTTCCGCGAGCGCGTTGATCTCTTGCGCCACGACCGCGAAGCCGCGGCCGAATTCGCCCGCTCGCGACGCCTCGATCCGGGCGTTCAGCGAAAGCAGCTTGAGCCGTCCGAGCACGCCCAGGATCGAATTCACGCTCTGCAGGATGCCTTCGCTCTTGGTGGAGATGGCGCTGATGAGACCGGTCAGGCGGCGCTCGACCTCCTTCTGGCCTTCGATGGTCGCGACGAAGCCTTCGAGATATTCGACAGCACCGGCGGCGTCCTTCACGGCACCGCCGACCTCCAGCACCCAGACCTCGCCTCCCTCGCGCTTGACGAGCCGGTAGGTCGTCTCCCAGGACCGGTTTTCGGCGAGCGCGTCGCCGACCGCCTTGTCCACCCCGGCCGCGTCCTCGGGCAGGATGACGGAAGCGAAGCTGCGCACGCGGTTGCCGATGAAGTCGTTCGCCGCAAACCCGGTCAGCCGCTCGATGCCGGGCGTCATGTAGATCATGGTGTAATCGGCGTCGTTCCGGCAGCGGTACACGAAGCCGTTGAGGCGGGATATCACGCTCGTCAGAACGTGCGAATCGTCGATTTTCGACATGCCGTGTCCCCCTTGGCATCGCGTCGCAATCGCAGTGCGCTGAAAGGGCTACACAGCTCCTGCTTAAAAAACCCTCAAAACCGCATTCAGCAGGAAGGCTTGGGTAAAGCTTCGAGCTTCGAGAGGGTCGCGAGGATGCTGAAATCGCCGTAGTTCAGTTCCAGGCGATCCACCACGCCGTTGGCGTAGAGCTGCAGGTTTTGCTCGTGCTCGGGCTCGGCCGCCTGGCTGCCCGGCGCATAGAAGGCGAGCGCCACCCGCCAGCCGGGCACGCCCTTGAGCTCGGCACGCTGATCCGCAACCTTGCGGGCGGCCTCGGGCAAAGCCGTGATGACGGCATTGACGCCGAACAGGCCCTGCTCGTCCGAACCATCGAACACCTCGCGCCAGACCATCTGGTCACCCTTCGTGGCATGCTCGATCAAGGCCAGGCTGTGCTGGGTGGGAAACAGGCTGCCGGCCGGCAGCGCCACGGCGTGCGACGGAGGCTGGCTGTAGTTGGCCCTTCCGCCGCTGCCGTCGGCGGCCAGCCTGGCATCGCCACGATACTCCGCGACCAGATCGCCGTCGGTCGATTGACGGACGACGAAGCGGTAGCTGCTGCCGTCCTTGGCCTCCCAGGAGGTCAGGCTCCAGCCGATCGAGGCCTGATCGCCGCTCGCATAGAGGAATTGCATGAGCGAGCGCTGGCTGACGCTCCACCCGTCGCAGGAATCCTGCCATTCGAAGGCCATCTGGCCCTCGACGTCGGCGACATCGCCGCCGCTCTTGAGGAGCTGGACCTGATAGAGCGCCCGATGCGGCAAGAGGCCGGCCATGCCGGCCTCGGCCGGCCGCGGCAGAGACGCCGCGAGCAGGCAAAACAGAGCCGCCCCCAACCAAGGGGCGGCTTTTCGACTATGCCACAGAAAGCGTCGAAAATTCGATGACATGCGCGACCGGTCGAATTATGTCATGCCGGGTCTGAAAACGATAGCGCCCCGATCTCCCAGCCTCTCGACCTCTCTCCCGGAGCATCCCATGCCGCAAAAGCCGACCGTGTTCGTAACCCGCAAGCTGCCCGATGCCGTCGAGGCGCGCCTGAAGCGCGACTATGACGCCCGGCTCAACCCGGCCGACAAGCTCCTGAGCGCCGAGGAGATCATGGCCGGCGTGCAGGATGCCGACGCGCTTCTGCCCTGCCCGACCGACAAGATCGCGGCCGACATGATCCGGCGCTTCCCCGCCCGGCTCAAGGTCATCGCCACCTTCTCGGTCGGCTACGAGCATATCGACATCAACGCCTGCAGGGAGCGCGGGATCGCGGTCGGCAACACGCCCGACGTGCTGACCGATGCCACCGCCGACATCGCGCTCTTGCTGATGCTGGGCGCGGCGCGGCGGGCCTATGAGGGCGAGCGCATGGTGCGCGAGGCGACCTGGGGCGCCTGGGCGCCCACCGGCATGCTGGGCGTGCACATGACCGGCAAGCGGCTCGGCATCTACGGCATGGGCCGCATCGGCCAGGCCGTGGCCAAGCGCGCCCGCGCCTTCGACATGGTGATCCATTACCACAACCGCTCGCGGCTCCCGGTCGCCCAGGAGCAGGGCGCCATCTTCCACGAGCGCGCCGAGGACATGCTGCCGCATTGCGACTTCCTGTCGATCAACGCGCCGGCCACCCCGGAGACGACCGGATTCCTCAATGCCGAGCGCATCAAGCTGCTGCCCGACGGCGCCATCGTCGTGAACACGGCGCGCGGGCCGCTCGTCGACGACGAAGCGCTGATCGCGGCGCTCAAATCGGGGAAGCTCTTCGCCGCCGGTCTCGACGTCTTCACCGGCGAGCCCGCCATCAACCCGGGCTACCGGCCGCTCAAGAATGCGTTCCTGCTGCCGCATCTGGGCAGCGCCACGGTCGAGACGCGCAACGCCATGGGCTTCAAGGCGGTCGACAATCTCGACGCGTTCTTCGCAGGCCGCCCGCTGCCAGCGCGCGTGGTGTGAGGGACAGCCCAACCGTTTGGCGCGACCTCACCCTGAGCTTGTCGAAGGGCGAGGTCGCGGGCGTCGCAGCGATACGAGGCCTCATCCTTCGACAGGCTCAGGATGAGGCCTATCCGCTACGCTTGCCAGAGCAGCTCGGCGACCCTGCCCGATGGGTCTTCGCAGCCGTTGGACCCGGCCCTATCCCGCCGGCAATCCGGCCGGCTGCGGCAGGCTGAGCGCGCGCAGGCCCCCGCCGCCATAGACCAGGTCGCTCACCAGCACCTGCACGATCTGCCGATCGGGGAACAGCTTGGCCACGATGGCGAAGGCGCGGTCGTCCTGCGGTACCTCGAAAGCCGGCAGCACGACGCCGCCATTGGCGAGATACAGGCTGGTATAGGCGAGCGGCAGCCGCTCGCCCTCGTCGGAGAGGCGAGTGCGCGGCTGCTCGATCTCGATGAGTTGGAGCCGGCGGCCCCTGGCGTCGGTCGCCGCCTTGAGCCGATCGGCCGTGTCGGCCAGGGTCGCAAAATTGGCGTCGCTGCGGTCCTGGGTCGTCTGGATCAGCACCACCCCCGGACGCACGAAGCAGAAGAGATTGTCGAGCCGCCCGCCGGCGGGATCGCCCTCGAGCGCAGCCGAGACCCAGATCACCTGCTCGACGCCGAGGAAACTCTTGAGCATGCCTTCCGCCGCCATGCGGTCCAGGCCCGGATTGCGCCTCGTATCGAGGATCACCTTCTCGTTGGCCAGGAGCGTGCCCTCGCCATCGCTCATGATGGCGCTGCCCTCCAGCACGATCGGCGCCCGGTAGCGCCGCATGCTGAGATGAGCCAGGAGCTTCTCCGGCACCTGGGCGTCGCCTTCGTAATCGGAATATCGGCCACCCCAGGCGTTCCAGTGCCACTCGACGCCGGCGACATGACCTGTGTCGCTGACGACGAAGCTGGGGCCGTTGTCCCTGAGCCAGCTGTCGTTCTGCGGCAGCGAGAAGCTGGCCACACCCGGCGCGGTCTGCAACGACACTTCGGCCACCTTGGTCGGCTTGGCGAGGATGGTGACCGGCTCGAAGCGAGCGATCGCCTCGGCCACCTCGGCGAAGGCGTCGCGCGCGGCGCCCATATGCTCGCCCCAGTTCTCGGCGCGGATCGGCCAAGCCATCCAGCAACGGCTGTGCGGCGCCCAGTCGGCAGGGAGGCGGAAACCGTCGTCGGCGGGGCGAGTCATGGAAGGCTCCCTCGTCGCACCAGTACCCCGCCGTCGTGGCAAGCCATGAGGACGCACGAGCGGTGCCCGCCGGCGGGTATTTTCGTTCCTGGCTCTTGTGCCGGCTGTCCGTGAAAGCCGGCACTGGCGAGCGGCGCCAACTCTAACAGGGCGCCCGGCCCTGGCCAACGGGGCCCCCTGTGGACATCTCCCGTCAGCGGCTCCTACTTCTTCAGAGGCAGGGCCAGCCGGATGTGCAGCTCGCGGAGCCGCGCTTCGGGAACCTCGGCCGGCGCCTGCATCAGCAGATCCTCGGCCTTCTGATTCAAGGGGAAGGCAATCACTTCGCGGATGTTCTTCTCGTCCGCCAGCAACATCACGATGCGGTCGATGCCGGGAGCCGAGCCGCCATGCGGGGGTGCCCCGAACTTGAGCGCGTTCAGCATGCCGCCGAAACGCCGCTCGACCTCCTCGGGCCCGTAGCCGGCGATCGAGAAGGCCTTGTACATGATCTCGGGCAGGTGATTGCGGATGGCGCCCGAGGAGAGCTCCACGCCGTTGCAGACGATGTCGTACTGGTAGGCCTTGATCTCGAGCGGATCCTTGGTCTCGAGCGCCTCGAGCCCTCCCTGCGGCATCGAGAACGGGTTGTGGCTGAACTCGATCTGGCCCGTCTCCTCGTTGCGTTCGTACATCGGGAAATCGACGATCCAGCAGAACTCGAAGCGGTCCTTGGCGATCAGGCCCAGCTCCTCGCCGAGCTTGGTGCGCACGGCGCCGGCGAATTTCTCGGCCACGGCCTTCTTATCGCAGGCGAAGAAGACGGCATCGCCCGCCTTGGCGCCGGCGGCGGCCTTGATCTGCGCCACGCGCGCCTCGTCCAGGTTCTTGGCGATCGGCCCCTTGGCGCCGTCGGCCGCATAGACGATGTAGCCGAGGCCGCCGGCACCCTGCTCGCGCGCCCATTCGTTGAGCTTGTCGAAGAAGCTGCGGGGCCTGTCAGCAGCACCCGGGGCCGGGATCGCCCGCACGATGGAACCGGCCGCGACCGCCCTGGCGAAGATGCCGAATCCCGAATCGCGGAAGGCCTCGGTCACGTCGGCGACGAGGATGGGGTTGCGCAGATCCGGCTTGTCGGAGCCGTATTTCAGCATCGCCTCCTCGAAGGCGATGCGCGGGAAAGGCCGGCCGCTCACCTTGCGGCCCTCGGCGAACTCCTCGAACACGCCGTGCAGCACCGGCTCGACGGCGGTGAACACGTCCTCCTGCGTCACGAAGCTCATCTCGAAATCGAGCTGGTAGAACTCGCCCGGGCTGCGGTCGGCGCGGCTGTCCTCGTCGCGGAAGCAGGGCGCGATCTGGAAGTAGCGGTCGAAGCCCGCGATCATCAGGAGCTGCTTGAACTGCTGGGGTGCTTGCGGCAGCGCGTAGAACTTGCCGGGGTGGAGGCGGCTCGGCACCAGGAAGTCGCGTGCGCCCTCGGGGCTCGACGAGGTCAGGATCGGCGTCTGGAACTCGGTGAAGCCCTGCTCGATCATGCGCCGGCGGATCGAGGCGATCACCCGCGAGCGCAGCATGATGTTGGCGTGAACCCGCTCGCGCCTGAGATCGAGGAAACGGTAACGCAGGCGGATGTCCTCGCCCGCGTCCTCGTCGCTGTTGACCTGGAGCGGCAGCATCTCGGCCGCAGCCAGGAGCGCGAAGTCCTTGATCTGCACCTCGATCTCGCCGGTGGCGAGCTTGGGGTTGACGGTCTCGGGGCTGCGCTTGACCACCTTGCCGTCGATCCGCACCACGCTCTCGAGGCGGTTGGCCTCGATCGCGGCGAAGATCGGGCTCGAGGTGTCGATCACGCATTGCGTGATGCCGTAATGGTCGCGCAAATCGAGGAACAGCAGGTTGCCGTGGTCGCGCTTGCGGTGGATCCAGCCCGAGAGCCGCACCTCCTGGCCGGCATCGGCAAGGCGCAGCGCGCCGCAATTGTGCGAACGGTAGGCATGCATGGCGGATCGGGGCTCCCCTTTCCAGGGTCTTGGGGCAGGCTTTTTGGGCCGGCGCAAGAGGCAGGAAAGCCGCCGCCTTGTCAAGCGCCCGGGGCCCCCGGACGGGGGCGGGATCAAGGGGCCTGCGGCCAGTTCCGTCGGTAGCCCCCCGCTTCGGCCTGGGGCCTGCCGGCATTGCGGCCGGCCCGCTCGGCACCGCCGCAATCGGAAGCTGTCGCGCTGGTTCGGCGTCGGAGTCGGCCTCCCTGGCTTTCTCGATCGCCGGAATCCGTGTATAGCAGAGGCGCCGATGCTTCTCATTGCCGACACCGCCGCTCTCGCCCAGTTCGTGGACCGCCAGCGCGCCGCCGCCTACATCGCGGTCGACACCGAGTTCATGCGCGATCGCACCTACTGGCCCGTGCTCTGCCTGGTGCAAATCGCGGGCCCCGATGAAGCGGCCGTCATCGACGCGCTTGCCCCCGGCATCGACCTGGCCCCCCTGTTCTCGCTGCTGGCAGACCCCAAGGTCCTCAAGGTATTTCATGCCGCGCGGCAGGATATCGAGATCTTCTTCCACCTGACCGGGAAAATCCCCGCGCCCATCGTGGACACGCAGGTGGCGGCGATGGTGTGCGGCTTCGGCGATGCGGTGTCCTACGAAAACCTTGCCGGCAAGCTGGCCGGCGCCCGCATCGACAAGTCCTCGCGCTTCACCGACTGGTCGCACCGGCCCCTGACCGAGCGCCAGCTCCATTACGCGCTCAGCGACGTCACGCATTTGAGGCCCACCTACGAGAAGCTGCAGCGGCGCATGGAGAAGAGCGGGCGCACCGATTGGGTCGCCGAGGAAATGGCGATCCTGACCGATCCCGCCACCTATCGGCTCGAGCCGCGCGAGGCTTGGCTTAGGCTCAAGCCGCGCTCCGACAAGCCGCGCTTTCTGGCGGTCTTGCGCGAGGTGGCCGCCTGGCGCGAGGAGGAGGCGCAGCGCCGCGACCAGCCGAGAAGCCGCATCGCCAAGGACGAGACCCTGACCGAAATCGCCGCGCACGGACCTACCACGGCCGAGGAGCTCGCTCGCTGCCGCGGCCTTTCCAAGGGCTTCGCCGAGAGCCGCCAGGGCCAAACCCTGCTCCTCGCCGTCAAGCGTGGGCTGACGCTGAGCGAGGCCGAGTGCCCCGCGCCGCCGCCCCGCCCGGAGACGGCACCCGGCATCGGGCCGCTGGTAGATCTCTTGCGCGTCCTGCTCAAGATGCGCTGCGAGACTTATCAGGTGGCGCAGAAGCTGGTGGCCTCGGCCAGCGACCTCGAGCGCATCGCCGCCGACGATCGCGCGCCGGTGCCGGCGCTTTCGGGCTGGCGGCGCGAACTGTTCGGCGCCGATGCCCTGGCGCTCAAGCATGGCCGCCTGGCGCTGACGGCCGCCGGCAAGGAGGTGAAGATCGTAACCTTGCCGCAGGCGGCGCAATAGAGACGAGTTGAGACCATCGGAGCCCGCCGCGATGCCGCCCACCTCCGCCTTACCGCCGCGTGCTCGACCGTTCCTGCGCCTGACGGCCGTTGCCGGCATGCTCCTCGCGCTTCTGGCCGCCTTGCCGGCCGGCGCTGCCCCGCCCGAGGGCGCGCCCACCTTCGAGCTTCCCCTCGCCTGCAGGATCAATGTCGATTGCGCCGTGCAGAAATATTTCGATCACGACCCGGGTCCCGGGGCGAAGGACTACATGTGCGGCGACCTGGTGAACGACAAGCACACCGGCATCGACATCCGCGTGCCCAGCTACGTCGATATGCGCCGCGGCGTGGCCGTGCTGGCGGCGGCACCCGGCGTGGTGTGGCGCACCCGCGACGGTGTCGAGGACATCAATGTGCGCGAGGTCGGCAAGGAAGTCGTCGACGAGTACGGCCTCGGCAATGTGGTCGTGATCGACCATGGCAATGGCTGGCGCAGCTTTTACGGCCACATGCGCAAGGGCAGTGTGGCGGTCAAGGAAGGCGATCGTGTGGAGGCCGGTCAGCAGGTGGGGCTGGTCGGCCTCTCGGGCCTGACCGAGTTTCCGCATGTCCACTTCATGGTGATGCGCGGCAAGACGCCGATCGATCCTTTTACCGGCACCGCGGCGGCCGATCCGACCGCCTGCGGCGACATTTCGCACGCGTTGTGGAGCCCCAAGGCGCTGGCCGAACTCGTCTATACGCCGACCGGGCCGCTGATCGCCGGCTTCTCGACCGACAAGCCCGAGGCCGAGACCGCCCGCAATGGCGGTTATAGCGCGAACCCGCTCCCCGCTTCCGCCGCCACGCTCTTCTTCTGGGCCGAATATTTCGGCCTGCAGCAGGGCGATCGGCAGATCTTCCGCATCCTCGGGCCCGACGGCGCGGTCCTGGTCGACTATGACCGGCCGGCGCAAGCGCGCAAGATCCTGATGTTCCGCTATGTCGGGACGCGCGCGCCGGCGGGCGGGTTCAAGCCGGGCCTCTATCGCGCCGAATTCAAGCTGATGCGGGGATCAGGCGGCGCCGCGCAGACCGTCATCGATCTGTCGCGCCAGGTCGAGCTGCGCTGACCGGTCAGCCGGCAACGCGCCGGCCCGGCAATACCGCGGTGCCGATCGGTAGATCGAGGGCGCGGCCCAGCGCCTCCAGGCGGCGCTGCACCGCCTCGCCGAACATCGCCTCTTCGCCCTTGGGCAGATGCAGCGTCAGGCGCGAGCTCGTGCGCGCCAATGCGGTGCGTTCGAGCCAGGTCGCCGGGCCGGCGGAAAGCGAATAGGCGAGCCTCAAACCCAGCCCCAGCAGGTTGGCATCGCGCCGGGCCGGCTCGTCGAGGAGCCGCAGCATCGGCTCCATCACCGCCAGATCCGGCTCCGCGCCGTAGCGCAGCGCGATCGCGACGGCGGCGAAAACGCGTTCGCGATGATCGATCCCCGCGATCGGCAGCCTCAGCACGCGCATGAAGGCCTGCTCGGCGCGATAGTCCGGATGCTCGCGCCAGCCGATGTCGGACATCTCGCAGATCGCGAGCCTGAGCCGCGTCTGGGCCGCCGTCTCGTCCGGGAACAGCGGCGCCAGCCACGCCTTGAGCTTCTGCCCCTGCGCCCCGAAGCGGCCTTCGAGCACGGCCAGCTCGCGCGCGACCTCGATCAGCGGATCCTTGCGCTGCTCGGCCGGCGGCAGGCGGCTGAAGATCAGCCCCTCGCGCAGGCCGTAGGCCGAGAACAGGACGCGCTCGGGCCGCACCAGCCGCAGCACGCGCTCCAGCACGAGGGCCGCCAACGGGAGGCTGTCCAAGCGCCGGCGCGGCACGCCGCGGATGCTGGCGAGCGAACGGCGCCCGAGCCGGCCGATGACGCGGGCCATCTCCTCGGCGGCGCGCCGGTCGATGGTATAGGCATGAATGACATGGAGCGGATAACGGACCTGATCCATATGGATGCGGGCGAGCGTGCGCCAGGCGCCGCCCACCGGGTAGAAGTCGCCGCCCTTGATCTCGGTGAGCCAGTCGAGCCTCTCGAGATGCTGGTCGATCGCCTTGCGCGCCCGGTCGCGGTCGCCATCCGCCAGATCCATCAGCCGCAGCGGGCCGATCGGCAGCGTGACATGGCGCCCCGGCTCGCCGCGGGTGAGCCGCACCAGCTCCAGGCTGCCGCCGCCGAGATCGCCCATGATGCCGCTCGCCCCCGGCATGCCCGAGGCAACGCCGAGGGCGGAGAGCCGCGCCTCCTCCTCGCCCGACAGCACGCGGATCTTGCAGCGACAGCGCCGCTCCGCTTCGCGCACGAACTGGGCGCCGTTCTCGGCATCGCGCACGGCCGCCGTCGCCACCATGTCGAGCGCGTCGACGCCCATCGCCTCGGCCAAGCGCACGAAGCGTTCGAGGTTGGCGATCGCCATTTCCACGCCGTTCTTGTTGAGCTCGCCCGAGGATTCGAGCCCCCGGCCGAGCCCGCACAGCACCTTCTCGTTGAACAGCGGCCAAGGCGCGCGAGAGAGGCGGTCGAACACCACCAGTCGAATGGAGTTGGAGCCGATATCGACGACGCCGATCCGAGAGGCGCGTGCCTTGCCGGCTCCCCCTTCCGCCATGCCGCCCGTCACGCCTTCTTCAACTCGAGCGCCGGCGCGGCCTTGCGGCTCTTCTTGAGCGCGCTGCCGCGGCCCGACAAGCTCGGGTTGGTCATGAAATAGGTGTGGCAGCTGAAGGCGTCGGGACCGGCCGGCACGCGCGTGTAATGGGCGTCGGGGCCCAGCACCCAGCTCTGCGCCTCGTCCTTGAGGTTGGCGACCATGATCTGGTCGAGAACCTGCTGATGCACGGTCGGGTTCTCGATCGGCACCAGGGCTTCGAGCCGCCAGTCGAGATTGCGCGGCATCCAGTCCGCGGACGAGACGAACACCTTGGCACTGCGCGAGGGCAGCCTGGTGCCGTTGCCGAAGCACGCGATACGCGAATGCTCGAGAAAGCGGCCGACGATGCTCTTGACCTGGATGTTCTCGGAAAGGCCTGGCACGCCGGGCCTCAGGCAGCAGATGCCGCGCACCACCAGGCGGATCTGCACGCCGGCCTGCGAGGCGCGGTAAAGCGCGTCGATCAGACCAGGATCGACCAGTGCGTTCATCTTGGCCCAGATGCTGCCGGGCCGCCCGGCCCTCACATGCTCGATCTCGTCCTCGATCAGACGCATCAGCGTCGAGCGCAAGGTGATGGGCGCGATGGCGATCTTCTCGAGCTTCTCGGGCCTGGCATAGCCGGTCATATAGTTGAAGGTGCGCGCGGCATCGTGGCAGAGCGCGGGATCGCAGGTGAAGAAGCTGAGATCGGTATAGATCTTGGCCGTGATCGGATGATAGTTGCCGGTGCCGAAATGCACATAGCCCCTGAGGCTCGTTCCTTCGCGCCGAACCACCATCGAAATCTTGGCATGGGTCTTGAGCTGGATGAAGCCGAACACGACCTGGACGCCGGCGCGCTCGAGGTCCCGCGCCCAGCGGATGTTGGCCTCCTCGTCGAAACGGGCCTTGAGCTCGACCAGCGCCGTGACGGATTTGCCGGCATCGGCGGCCTCGATCAGGGCTTTGACGATCGGCGAATCTTCCGAGGTGCGGTAGAGTGTCTGCTTGATGGCGACGACGTGCGGATCGCGCGCCGCCTGGCGCAGGAACTGCACCACCACGTCGAAGCTCTCGTAAGGATGATGGACGATGATGTCCTTCTGCCGGATCGCCGCGAAGCAGTCGCCGCCCATGTCGCGGATGCGCTCGGGGAAACGGGCGTGATAGGGCGGGAATTTGAGATCGGGCCGATCGTCGACGATGAGCTTCGAGGTCGCGGCCAGCCCGAGAATACCGTCGAGCACGAACACATCGCTGGGCGACACGCCGAGCTCGCTGATCACGAAGGCGCGCAATTCCTCCGGCATGGCGGCGTTGACCTTGAGGCGGATGACATTGCCGCGCCGCCGGCGCTTGAGCGCGCTCTCGAACAGGCGCACCAGGTCCTCGGCCTCCTCCTCGATCTCCATCTCGCTGTCGCGGATCATGCGGAAATAGCCGAGGCCGGCGACGCGAAAACCCGGGAACAGCCGGTCGAGATAGAGGCCGACCAGCTCCTCGAGCGGCAGGAAGCGGATGGCGGTCCCGGGCAGCCGGACGAAGCGCGGTAGCTGCTCGGGCAGCGGCAGCAGGGCGCGCAACGACACGCCCGCCGCCTCGCCCACCAGCTCCAGCACCAGCGCGAAGCCCAGGTTGGGGATGAAGGGGAACGGGTGCGCCGGATCGATCGCCATCGGCGTCAGCACCGGGAAGATCTGGTCGAGGAAGAAGGCGTCGAGCCACGGCCGCTCCTCGGGCGCCAGCTCCGAAGCGTCGATCACGGCGATGCCGGCCTGGCGCATCTCCTCGCGCAGGGCCCGCCAGCAGGCCTGCTGGTTGCGCATCAGCTCGCCCGAGCGCTGGTTGATGGCGACGAGCTGCTGGGCGGGCGTCAAGCCGTCCTGGCTCGGGGTTGCGACCCCCGCCGCCACCTGGCCTTTCAGCCCGGCCACCCGCACCATGTAGAACTCGTCCAGATTGTTGGCCGAGATCGACAGGAAGCGCAACCGCTCCAGCAGCGGATGGCGCCGGTTCTGCGCCTCCTCGAGCACGCGTTCGTTGAAGGCGAGCCAGGACAGCTCGCGATTGATGAAGCGCGCTTCGGAATTCGGCGTGATCACGCCGCGGTCGGCCAACGGATAGTCGTCCACGGTCTGTTCTGCCTCGGAAGATGCCGCCCGGGATCGGTCGCGCGCCTGCGCACCCGCGCGGACGCCCGATGCGGATTTTGTCCGATCTTATCCGCCCTTCATGAAAATGTCATGACAACGAGGCATCTTGTCCGGGCGCAATCCGCAGCTAGATTCAAGGGGATAACCGCGATGGCCAGGGCCACCGGGCGGTCTCGCAGGGGCGCGATGAAGCGGCTCTATCTCCTTCGCCACACCAAGTCGAGCTGGCGCGACGAGGACCTGCCGGATCATGACCGCCCTTTGGCACCCCGCGGGCGGCGGGCGGCGCCGGCCATCGGCGTCTATTTGCGCGATCATGATGTGGCGCTCGATCTGGTGCTCGCCTCCTCCTCGAGGCGCACGCGCGAGACCTGGGAACTGATCAGCCTCATGCTGGGCAAGCCGCCGCCGGTGTCGTACGAGGACAAGCTCTATCTGGCGAGCGCCGAGGAATTGATCGCGCGCCTCAAGAAGGTCGCGGCCAGCGAAACCACGGTGCTGGTGGTGGGCCACAATCCCGGGCTGCAGGAACTGGCCAACCAGCTTTATGGCGGCGGAGATTCGAGCGCCTTCGCCCGGCTCAAGACCAAGTTCCCGACCGGCGGGCTCGCCCTCTACGAGTTCGATATCGAGCGCTGGTCCGAGTTGGCGCCGGGAACGGGCAAGCTGATCGACTTCGTCGTGCCACGCGATCTGATCTGAGATTCCGGCAGCTGATCGCCCCGGCTCCGCCGTTCGCGCCGTTGGAGCCAATTTCGCTCAGATGGAGCCACTTCTCTTCTTCTGGTCACCCCCGGGCTTGACCCGGGGGTCCATAGACGGATTGCCGGGTCAAGCCCGGCAATGACGAAAGAAGGTACGGTTCCACCTCGCCCGAATCCGTTCTACCCCTTGCCCCAGAAGGGCTTGCGGTCGAGAAAGTCGCCCCACACCGCGGCGAAACCGGCGATGTCGTGCTCGATGCGTGCGGCCTGCCAGCCGCGCACCAACCCGATGGCGTGCCCGGCCTCGGCACTGTCGGGCATGCGCGCTTCGAGCTTCTGCATGAGCCCGTGCGTCACCACCGCGTCATTGATCGAGCCAAGCCGGTCCTGCAGCTCGGCCACGGCCGCCAGGTAACGGCGCACCGGCCTCTGGGGGTAGAGCGAGCGGAAGAAATCGGCACTGTAGCGCATCTTCTTGGCAAGCAGCCGCAGCCGATGCAGATCGGATTCGCCGAGATCCTTGAGGTTCTTTCCAAATTTGCGCAGCCGGCGATGGCGAAAGGTCAGGAGCCGGTCGGCGAACCGCTTGACCGGCCCCTGCAGCACGGTCGCCTCGGCGGTCCCGACCGGCGGTGCCCAGTCGTCGGCTTCGAGCATGCGGCCGAGTTTGAGCAGCAGCAGCGTATAGCGCGGCGCGGCGAATAGCGCACGCACCGTCTCGTAGGCCTCACGACGCAACTTGTCGGCCTCGGCGCCCAGATGGACCAGCGCCGTCTCGTTCGGCAGCCGTTTCAAGATCGGCGGCAGGGCATAGCCCACGAACACGTCCCAGTCGCGGGCGGGGCTCAGCTCCTGCTGCACCCACCGCAACTCTCCCGACAGCCAACCATGCGCCTCGTCGGCCATGTGGTGCCGGTAGGCGGCCACGAGGGCGCGCAACCGGCGCAGTGCGACCCGGGCCTGATGCACGCCTTCGGGGTCCTCGCCCAGCTCGGCCGCCGTCTCGTTGGCGCCGAACTGGGCCATGCAGGCGCGCGCGATGGCACCGAAGGCGGCCCGCGCGGTGAGGCTGCGATCGAGCGCGATGGCGCTTCCAGGTAGCGGCTCGGGCTTGCCACCCACGAAAAGGCGGTAGCCGCGGGCGGCCTTGGTCCGCCATTCGATCCGGAGCGGCCAGCGCTGCGCCAAGTCGATCGCGAGATCGTAGAGCGCCTGGGTGGGCCCCAGCACCAGCTCGAGCTCGAGTTCGGCCACCGTCAGCCGCCGGCCGCCGCTTTCGATCTCGCCCTCGTCGAGCGCCACCTCGATCTCGGCGCCGGCATGGCCCACGAGCCAGGTCCGTCGCGCGATGTCGGTCGTGAACACCGGCGCCAGACGGCGCGCCACCTTGTGCTTCTCGAAGAAGCGCTGCAGCGCCGGAAGCTCGATGCGCTGCAGCTCCGGCCGCTCGCCCGGCACCGGCTGCTCGTGCTCGGCATGCCGTTGCAGCCCGCCGCCGGGCGCACCCGCCACTTTCAGCGTCTGCACGAAGCGCTCGCCGACGCGCCGCACCCTGAGCGCCATGCCGGCATCGGACAGGCTGAGGTCGGGCGTGTCGTAATAGATGCTGAGCAGCCGCCGGGTCGTCGGCCGCTTGAGCGCCTGGGCCTGCAGCGTCGGATCCCTGCGCACCGACCCGATCAGCTCGGCCGCCAACGCCAGCTTGAGTTCGATCTCGTCCGGCATCGCCCCCTGCCCGCCCGGCTCAATGTCGGCTGAAACGGCCTATGGCTTACCGGCAGCGCCGGCGACAAGAAAGTTACCGTTTCGAGTCGGTTCGGAGTCAGATTTGTGTCTGCGGTAAAATCTTCTTTTTATTTCAAGAACCTTCGGGGTCCGGAAAGGCGAGCCAGCCCTGCCGTTCCAGCAAGGCGCGCACCCGCGGCAAGGTAACACCCTGCCCCGCCGCCAGCGTCTCGCGATCGAGCGCCGCCACCACCGCACGCGCGGCGGCGAAAGACCGCTCGATGCGTAGCGCGACATAGCGCACGACATCCGGCGCCACGGTCAGTTGGCGATCGGCGAAGAGCTTGGTCAGCACCGCTTCCAGGACCGCGTCGTCGGGTGCGCCGATCGCGACGGCAGGAATGGCGGCGAGGCGCGAGCGCAAGTCGGCGAGCACGAGCGGCCAGCGCGCGGGCGCCTCCAGCCCCAGCAGGAGCAGATGGCCGCGCCGCTCGGCAACGAGATTGTAGAGATGCAGCAGGCCGCGCTCGCGCCTGGCGTCGAGCTCGCGATCGACGTCGTCCACCAGCAGCGCCGCCGCTCCTTCCACGAGCGCCGATATCCGCTCGATGGCGGCAAGCTCGGCCGCGGCGACGACGCGGGCGCGGGCGCGCTCCGCCCAGACGCAGCCGAGATGGGTCTTGCCCGACCCGGGCGGCCCATGGATGGCAAGCGCCGGCGCCGGCCAGTCGGGCCAGCGCGCCACCCAGGCCACGGCCGCCGCGTTGCAGGCGCCGATGACATAGTCGGCCGCGGCCAGCGACGGCTCGTGCTCGAAATCGAAGGGAATTTGCGACAAGGGGCGCGCTCTCGCGGGGTTCAGTGGCCGCCTTCCGCAGGCGGAGGCGGCGATCCACGGTAATAGCCGCTGAGGAGATAGCGGGCGAGCCCGTAGCGCGCCAACACGCCGCAGACCGAAGCCACGGGGACGGCGAGCAACAACCCCACGAAACCGAACAGGGCGCCGCCCGCCAAAAGCGCGAAGATGACCCAGACCGGGTGCAGCCGGACGCGGTCGCCGACGAGCTTCGGCGTCAGGACGTTGCCTTCGATCGCCTGCCCCACGACGCAGAGCCCCACCACCATCGCCAAGCTCGTCCAATCGCCGAACTGCACCAGCGCCAGCCCGATCGAGCCCAGCAACGCCAATATGCTGCCAAGGAAGGGGATGAAGGAAAGTGCGCCCGCCATCAAGCCCAGCACCAAGCCGAAATCGAGCCCGATCAGGCTGAAGCCGAACCCGTAATAGAGCGCGAGGCAGAGACAGACCGTCGCCTGCCCGCGCGCGAACCCCGCCAAGGTGCGGTCGATTTCCGCCAGTTGGGTGCGGATCTCGTCGGCGTGGGTGCGCGGCAGCCAGCCGTCGATGGCCCTGACGATGCGGTCCCAGTCGCGCAGCAGATAGAAGGTCACGATCGGCGTGATGAAGATCAGCGACAGCAGGTTGGCGAGCGCGAGCCCCCCGCTCAGCACCTGGCCGATGGCATCCACACCCCAGCCGGCGATGCGTCCGGCGTAGCCGGCGACGTCGCCGAGGCTGGGCGCGGCGGAGGCCGGAAGATGGGCGCGCAGGGCCCGCAGGATGGGGCCCAGCTTCTCGGTCGCTGCCTGGATGTAGGACGGCAGCGCTGCCACGAGATCGACCAGTTGGCGCTCCAGCGGCGGCAGGAGAAGGGCCGCCAGGGCCGCCACGAAAAGCACGAACAGTGCGGTGACGATGCTCGTCGCCAGCGTGCGCGAGGCGCCCAGCCGCTCGATCCGGTCGCAGACGGGATCGAGGAAATAGGCCACCGCCATGCCGGCGACAAAAGGCAGCAGGACGCCGCGCAGGAAGTAGAGCGCCAGCACCAGCAGGACAAGCCCGATCAGCCAGAACCGGAGCTGACGCTCGGCTGTCACGGCTACTCTCCCACCCCCAGCGCCCGCCGGCCCCACACGGTGACATAGGCCGCGCCAGAAGCGACCGTGCTGACGGCCACGGCATAGACCAGCCATGGGGTAAGGTCGTAGTCGTCGACGCCCAGGCCGAGCCGCGCCAGCACGAGGCCGATCAGCGTGATCTGCAGCACCGTGTTGAGCTTGCTCACGAAGAGCGGCTGCATCGTCAAAGACTGCGTCAGCGTCTGATAGAGGATGGCGCCGCCGATGATGAGCACGTCGCGGAACACCACGAGGATCACCAGCCAGCTGTCGATGAAGCCCTGATAGCCCAGCGTGACGTAGGAGCTGACCAGCAGGGATTTGTCGGCGAGTGGATCGAGATAGGCGCCGATCTCGCTGCGGGCGCCCAGCCGGCGTGCCAGGAACCCGTCGATCGCATCGGAGGCACCGGCTGCGAGAAACAACCAGAAGGCCGCCTCGAACCGGTCGGTAAGCATGAGCCAGACCGCCAGCGGCACCGCCAAGAGCCGCCCCAGCGTGATGAAATTGGGGATGAGCGCGGCCAACAACGCGCGGTTACTCTTACGGCGCCGTCGAAGGAGCACCGGCCGCCGGCGTGCCCGCCGGGGCCGCGCCGCTCTCGGTCGCGAGCAGCACGCGCCTGCCGCCGTCGCTGGCAAGCGCCAGCCGTCGCTCGCCCAGGGCCGATACGAGCTGTGTTTCGTCGCCCACATAGACGAGGTCGAGCTCGGCCGCCGCGGTGGAAAGGGTCCGGATCTCGGCGCGCTTCAATGTGGGAATGCCCGCGAGGCGGCGGCGAATCTCGAGCCAGGCCGGAAAGCCGTCGATCGGCACCGTAACGCTGAGCCGCTGCTCGGCGCCCGAAGCCACCAGATTCTGCTGCTTGATCTGGTCCTGTAGCAGGCTCTGCACGCGATCGACGGCGGCGGCATAGAGCTCGTCGAGGCCGGCACCGCCGAGGCTGACCCGATCGGTGAAGCTGGCGACGAGCCCTGCGGGGCCATACCGCTTGGCGTCGATGTCGAGGTTGCGCGCGTCGCTGGCGGCATCGGCGCCGAGCTTCGCCACCACCACCAGCGCTTCGGTCGCGCCGTAGCGCCGGTCCAGTGCCGCGAGCTTGGCCGCTTCGCCAGCCACGGCGCCGGCGGCATCGATGATGCTGGCATCGAGCTCGTCGCCCGACGGAATCTCGAGCGGCACCAGCGTGCCACCGGACGGCTGAGCGGCCCACGCACGCAGCCACGCGTTCTGCGCGTCCCACAGCAGCGTTTGGTCGTCGATCTGGAGCACCGGCACGACCAGGATCGGCGTGCTCGGCAGCACCGCGTAGCGAACGCCGTTCTGCTCCAGAAAGGCGCGGACCGGCCCGCCCTTGAAACGGAAGCTGAGCTTGCCGATGTAGCGCACGGCCGAGGCTCGCTCCGATTCGACCTCGAAATCGCTGACGAGGTCGGCGATCTCGGCATCGGAGAGCCGCGGCAGGCGCGCCACCGCTTCCGAATCGGCCAGTTCGCCCACGAGCTTCTCGAACGCGATACGCTGGCCCACCACGATCGCCGCGTCGCGTGCGGCCGCAGCACTGGCCGCAGTGACATCCACGTCGACCCCGCCAACCTTATAGCTGTCGGGGCCTACGCCTTGCGCGCCTGCAGCCCCCGGCAGCCCCATCAAAACCGCGAGGCCGAGCGCGGCCAGCGCATGCCGCCAGAGCCGCCCTCCCCGTCCTTCCGCCATTGCAAACCTGTCGGGATTCACTATTGTTCCCGCGCCGTTCCGGTGCGGCCTCGGGTTATACCCCATAGCCAGCGAAGATGCCATCCGGGGAGGACGCCATAAGCAGCCCGCCTCATCCCAAGGACAGCCAGACCTACCGCGACGCCGGCGTCGACATCGACGCGGGCAATGCGCTGGTCGAAGCGATCAAGCCGCTGGCCAGGACCACGGCGCGCGCGGGCAGCGATGCGGGCCTGGGTGGCTTCGGCGCCTTCTTCGATCTGAGGGCGGCCGGTTATCGCGACCCGATCCTGGTCGCCACCACCGACGGCGTCGGTACCAAGCTCAAGATCGCCATCGCCACCGGCAGGCATGAGCGCATCGGCATCGATCTGGTGGCGATGTGCGTCAACGACCTCGTGGTGCAGGGTGCCGAGCCGCTGCTGTTCCTCGACTATTTCGCGACCGGCAAGCTCGATGTCGCAGTCGGACGCACCATCGTCGCCGGCATTGCCGAGGGCTGCCGCATCGCCGGCTGCGCGCTGGTGGGCGGTGAGACCGCCGAGATGCCCAGCATGTACGCGGCCGGCGATTACGACCTCGCGGGCTTTGCGGTGGGCGCCGTCGAGCGCGGCCAGCAACTCACGGGCGCCACGGTCGCGGCCGGCGACGTCGTGCTGGGCCTCGCTTCGAGCGGTGTGCACTCCAACGGCTACTCGCTGGTGCGCCGGATCGTCGAGCGGAGCGGGCTCGGCTATGACGCGCCAGCACCCTTCGCGCCCGAGCGCGGTCTGGCCGCCGCCCTGCTCGAGCCCACGCGCATCTATGTGAAGAGCTGCCTTGCCGCCGTGCGCGCCGGCCATCTGAAGGCGCTCGCCCACATCACCGGCGGCGGGTTGATCGAGAACCCGCCGCGCGTGGTGCCGGGTCACCTCGCGGTCGAAATCGACGCGAGGGCGTGGGCGCTGCCGCCGGTCTTCGGCTGGCTGATGCACGAGGGCCATGTCGCGCCCGAGGAGATGGCGCGCACGTTCAACTGCGGTATCGGCATGGTCGCGGTGACGGCGCCCGAAGCGGTGGAGGCCGCAACGGCCGCGCTGACGGCCGCGGGCGAGCGCGTCTTCCATATCGGACGCATCGTCGAGCGGGCCCAAGGCGCGGCCCGTGCGCGCGTCCTCAACCTGGAATCCGCATGGCGCCGCTGAAGGTCGGCGTCCTGATCTCGGGGCGCGGCAGCAACCTACAGGCGCTCATCGCGGCCTGCCGCGATCCGGCCACCAACGCCCGCATCGAGCTCGTGATCTCCAACAAGGCCGACGCCGCAGGCCTCGCGCATGCAGCCGCAGCCGCCATCCCGACCGCCGTGGTCGAGCACAAGGCCTATCCCAGCCGCGCCGGCTTCGATGCCGAGCTTGATCGGCAGCTCAGGGCGGCCGGGGTCGAGCTGGTCTGCCTCGCCGGCTTCATGCGCATCCTGACCAACGAATTCATCGAGGCCTGGCGCGACAAGATGATCAACATCCATCCCTCGCTGCTGCCGGCTTTCCGCGGCCTCGACACCCACGCCCGGGCGCTGGCCGAGGGCGTGCGCTTCGCCGGCTGCACGGTCCATTTCGTGCGCCCCGAGCTCGATACCGGGCCGATTGTCGTTCAGGCCGTGGTGCCGGTCGAAGCGGACGACACGCCCGAGAGCCTGGCCGCGCGCGTGCTCGCAGTCGAGCACCGCGCCTATCCGCTGGCGCTCAAGCTCGTCGCCTCCGGGAGGGTCCGGATCGAGGGCGAACGCGCCATCGTGGATGGGGCCACAGCGCCGGCGGCGGCACTGCTCAATCCGACGGACTGAGGGCCTCGCGGGGGACCGCCTGCGACTCTGGCGCCGGTTGCCCGGCCGGGCGCGGCTGGTCTAAAAATGGCCGCCCGGCGTGGTCTCCTGGAATCGCCGGCTTCAAGAGCAATTCCACGGAGGACATCGCGCGCCATGGCTCAGACCGATACCGCCCACACCGATCCGCTCCTCGAGGAGCATCGCCGGGATTTCCACGCCTTCGTCAAGTTTGCCACCTTCGGCACGGCCTTCGTCGCGCTCGTACTGATCCTGATGGCGCTCCTCCTGCTCTGAGCCGATTCTGCGCGGCTGAAACCCAAATTCGTCCCCGTCCCCGGGTCCGACCGGGGCCGGGCCCGAGGACAGGCCCCGGTGGGAAGCCAGGAGCAAGCGACGTGCGTTTGCCCCTGGGCCCCGTTTTTGCGGGGGCAACGAAAGGGGAATCAGCCCACCATCTCGATGGCGCTGAAGAAATAGGCGATCTCGGCCTTGGCCGTGTCGGCGCTGTCCGAGCCGTGCACCGAGTTGGCCTCGATCGATTCCGCGAAATCCTTGCGGATGGTGCCGGGAGCGGCATTGGCCGGGTTGGTGGCGCCCATGATCTCGCGGTTCTTGGCGATGGCGTTCTCGCCTTCCAGTACCTGCACCACCACCGGCCCGCTGGTCATGAACTCGCACAAGCTGTTGAAGAAGGGCCGCTCCTTGTGGACCGCATAGAAGCCTTCGGCCTGGGCGCGCGACAGCCGCATGCGCTTCTGCGCGATGATGCGAAGGCCTGCCTCCTCGAACCGGGCGTTGATCTTGCCGGTGAGATTCCGCCGGGTGGCGTCCGGCTTGATGATCGACAATGTGCGTTCGATGGCCATGGGTGAGCCGCTCCTCGTCGCCTTGAATGGGGTTCTTGGGGATGGGTTCAGGAAAGGTGGCAGGCTTATAGAGGGTCGGAAAGCCGCCCGCAACCGCCCCCGAAGGAACTTGGCGGGGCGCAGGAGCGCGGTTCCGAACCGCCCCTACCCATGCTATCAGGCCGGCCCATGCTGCAGATCCGCGACCTTACCTACCGCATCGCCGGCCGGCCCCTGCTCGAAGGCGCCAGCCTGACACTTCCGGCCGGCCACAAGGCCGGGCTGGTCGGGCCCAATGGCTGCGGCAAGTCGACGCTGCTCAAGCTGATCGCGGGCGACCTCGCGCCCGACGCCGGCGACATCGCCCTGCCCGCGGCCTGGCGCATCGGCCGGCTCGCCCAGGAGGCACCCGACGGACCCGAGAGCCTGCTCGAAACCGTGCTGGCCGCCGATACCGAGCGGGCGCGGCTCCTGGCCGAAGCGGAGCATGCGGCCGATCCCCACCGCATCGCCGAGATTCACGAGCGGCTTGCCGTCATCGAGGCTCATTCGGCGCCCGCGCGCGCGGCCTCGATCCTGGCCGGGCTGGGCTTCGACAACGAGGCGCAAGCGCGCCCCTGCCGCGATTTCTCCGGCGGCTGGCGCATGCGGGTGGCGCTGGCGGCCCTGCTCTTCTCCGAGCCCGATCTGCTGCTGCTGGACGAGCCCACCAACCACCTCGACCTCGAATCCAGCCTGTGGCTCGAGCAGTATCTGACCGACTATCCGCGCACGGTCCTCATCGTCAGCCACGATCGCGACCTGCTCAACAAGGCGGTCGACCATATCGTCCATCTCGAGACCCGCAAGCTCATGCTCTATGGCGGCGGCTACGACCGCTTCGAGCGCACGCGGGCCGAGCGGCTCGAGCATCAGGCGGCCATGCGCGCCAAGCAGCTCGCCCAGCGCAAGCACATGCAGGCCTTCATCGACCGCTTCCGCTACAAGGCGAGCAAGGCGCGCCAGGCGCAGTCGCGCATCAAGGCACTCGAGCGCATGGAGCCGATCGCGGCCGTGACCGAGGCCCGCACCGAAACCTTCGATTTTCCCGCACCCGATCCCCTGCCCTCGCCACTGGTGGCGCTCGACGGGGTCGCGGTCGGCTACGAGGAGGGCAAGCCGGTCTTGCGCCGGCTCGATCTGCGGCTCGACCAGGACGACCGGGTGGCGCTGCTGGGCGCCAACGGCAACGGCAAATCGACGCTGGCCAAGCTCATCGCCGGGCGTCTGAAGCCGATGGCGGGCCAAGTCCGCCGTTCGCCCAAGCTCAAGATCGGCTATTTCGCCCAGCACCAGACCGAGGAGCTGGCGGTCGAAGCCGGCCCGCTCCTTCTGATGGAGCAGATGGCGCCGCAACTGAGCGAGCCCAAGCGCCGGGCCCATCTGGCGCGCTTCGGCCTGGGCCAGGAGCGCGTGACCACGCCCGTGGGCGCGCTCTCGGGCGGCGAGAAGGCGCGGCTTCTCTTTGCGCTCGTCACGCGCGATGCGCCGCACGTGCTGATCCTCGACGAGCCCACCAACCATCTCGACATCGACGCCCGCCAGGCGCTGGTGCAGGCCTTGAACGAATACGAGGGCGCCGTGCTGCTCATCAGCCACGACCCGCATCTGATCGAGCTGGTGGCCGACCGGCTGTGGCTCGTGGCCGACGGTCTCTGCCGCCCGTTCGACGGCACGCTCGAGGATTATCGTGAACGGCTGCTCTCTGAGCGGCGCACGGCCCGCGCCGAGCGCAAGGCCGAGGCGCGGGGCCAGAATGGCACGCGCAACGACGCGGCCGCGCGAGCCGAGCGACGGCGCGGCGGGGCGCTGGCGCGCGCGGCAGTCGCGCCGCTGAAGCGGGCGGCGGAGAATGCCGAAAAGCAGGTGGCGGAGCTCGCCCGTCGCAAGGTCGCGCTCGAGCGCGAGCTGGCCGACCCCGCGATCTACGCAAAGGACCGCGCCCGCGCACTTGAGCTGCAGCGCACGCTGGGCGAGCTCGGCAAGCGGATCGCGACGGCCGAAGAAGAATGGCTTGAAGCCGCCGCCGCGCTCGAAGCGGCCGAGAGCGCCGGCCGCTGAGGCGGGGCGCCGATCCCTCCCGCCGTCGAGCGAGGCTGCTCCCTTCGGCCCATAGGGGTTCCCGGAACCGCCTGGTAGGAACATCCGATGTCGATGGAGCGTTCCCAGCGGGTCGGCGACGAAACCTATGCCCGCGCCTTTTCCTGCCAGCGCCCGGCTTCGTCCTGCTGGTAATAGACGAGGCTGTGCCCGGCTTCCTTGTAGGCGGCCCAGCGCTGGCGGCCCGCAGCGACGGCCGCCTCGTCCTGCCCGTCCAGCATCTCCACGCACAGCTCGAACCGGCCCACGAGCGCCAATTGGGCGCCATCGGTCAAGAACAGCACGGTGGCGCCGTTCGGATTCTCGTCCGTGTCGGTGAGCCAGATCGGCTGGCGCTCGGGCCGGCCATCGCGCTTGCTGCCATGCGGCAGAAAGCTGCCGGGATCGTAAGTCCAGAGCCGCGCCGTCAGGGCCTCGACCCGCTCGGCCGAGCCTGCTATCACCACCGCGCGCTGGCCGCGCGCCAGCGTGCGCTCGAGCAGCTTGGGCAGCGCCGCCTCGAGGCTGGTGCGCTGAAGATGGTAGAAGCGGATCTCGGTCAAGTCGCTCTCGCCCAGCTGCAACGCCGGCGCCAGGCCAAGCCCTCGCGGTTCGACAGGCTCACCATGAGGGCTTGGGTCAAGGGCCTCGTCCCGAGCCTGTCGAAGGATGAGGCCGGCACCGGCGCGGGCCTCATTTCTCCTCGTAGTTGTCGGCCACGAAACGTTCGAGCAGCCGGATGCCGAAGCCGCTGGCGCCCTTCGGCACCGTCGGCGCATCCTTGTCGGCCCAGGCCATGCCGGCGATGTCCAGATGGGCCCACGGCACGCCGTTGACAAAGCGCTGCAGGAACTGCGCCGCCGTGATCGAGCCGCCATAGCGGTCGCCCACATTTTTCACGTCGGCGATATCGGAATTGATCGCCTTGTCGTAGGCCTCTCCCAAGGGCATGCGCCAGAGCGGCTCGCCCGTGGCGCGGCCGGCCGACAGCAGCCGCTCCGCAAGCTGATCGTTGTTCGAGAACAGACCGGCATGAACTTTGCCCAGCGCGATCATGATGGCGCCGGTGAGCGTGGCCAGGTCGACCATGAATTGCGGCTTGAAGCGGTCTTGCGTGTACCAGAGCGCGTCGGCCAGCACGAGCCGTCCCTCCGCGTCGGTGTTGATGACCTCGATGGTCTGGCCCGACATCGACTTCACGACGTCGCCGGGCCGCTGGGCCGTGCCCGACGGCATGTTCTCGACCAGCCCGATCACGCCCACGGCGTTGACCTTGGCCTTGCGGCCCGCGAGCGCCTTCATCAGGCCGATCACGACGCCGGCGCCGGCCATGTCCCACTTCATCTCCTCCATGCCGGCCGCGGGCTTGATCGAGATGCCGCCGGTGTCGAAGGTGACGCCCTTGCCGACGAAGGCGACCGGCGGCTTCTTGCGGCTCTCCGGCAGCCCCTTCCATTGCATCACCACGAGCTGGGATTCCCGCGCGCTGCCCTGGCCCACGCCCAGGAGCGCGTTCATCCCCAGCTTCTTCATCTCCTTTTCGCCCAGCACCTCGACCTTGACGCCCAACTCCTCGAGCGCCTTGGCCTCCTCGGCCAGGCTCTCGGGGTGGATCACATTGGCGGGCTCCGAGACGAGATCGCGGGTGAAGAAGATGCCGTCGGCGATGCGATCGAGCGGCTCGTAGAGCTTCTTGGCCGCGCCCGGATCCTCCACCATCACGGTCAGCTTCTTGAGGCTCGGCTTCTGGTCCGGCTTCTCCTTGGTCCGGTACTTGTCGAAGCGGTAGCTCCTGAGCCTCGCGCCATAGGCGAGATGGGCCGCCATCTCGGCCGGCGACAGGGGCGCGCCGGGAACGGCGTCGATCGCGATCGCGGCCGCCGTGTCGCCGGTCGAATTCAGCTGCGCCGCCAGGCGGCCGCCGATCGCCTGCAGGGTCAGGGCGTCGAGTGCATTCGGCTGCCCCAGCCCGTAGAGCAGGACGCGCGAGAGCGTCAGATCGCCCGGCGCCAGCACCTGCAGGACGTCGTCGCTGCGACCCTTGAAGCGGCTCACGGCGAGCGCGCGGGTGAGCGCACCCTTGGCGGCGCGGTCCGCCGTCAAGGCGCTGGCCTGCAGCTTGCGCTCCTCGACGGCGCCCACGGCGAGCGCGCCGGTGTCCGGCATCTCGAACTTCGCGAAATTGACCTTCATCGACGAAAATCTCCAAGCGGCTGCACCGCAACCCGTGCGGCGATCGCGACGGCCCGGATGGGCCTGCGCGGGCGAACAAGCGGGCTCGGGCCCGGCCGCCTCCTCTATCACAGCGCCATTGGCCGATAAAGCCGGGCCGGAAACGGCCGGACCCCGAGACCGCCCGCCTGCGGGGTCGGCCTGTCGCTCGGTCCGGATCGCCGCCACGGCCCCTGTGACCCCCCCTGCGGGAATTCGGGCTAGGAAGCTGGAGCCCGCCTTGCCTATCATGCCCGCCATGCTGCGTCTCAGGACCGTCAGGGGAGTCACCGTCTATATCGGACGCCAGGTGGCGCTGCTGCTTGTCGCCATCACCTGCAGCCTCACCTTCGTGGTGTGGCTGACGCAGACGGTCCGGTTCCTCGACCTCATCATCAATCGCGGGCTGCCGTTCGGCACCGCCCTCTATCTCCTCAGCCTGCTGCTGCCGGCGCTCCTGATCATCCTGCTGCCGGCCGCACTCTTCATCGCGGCCGTGTTCGTCTATTGGCGGCTCGGCACCGACAGCGAGCTCGTGGTGCTGCGCGGCGCCGGGATGAGCCCCTGGCAGATCGCGCGTCCGGCCCTGGCGCTGGCGCTGGTCGTGGCCGCTGCGGGCTACTGGATCACCCTCTCGCTGGCTCCCGCCGCCAATCAAAGCCTGGCGTCGCTGACCGCGGAGGTACGCAACGACTTTTCGCAGGTGATGCTGCAGGAGGGCGTGTTCATCGATGTGATGCCGGGGCTCACCGTCTACACCCGCGAGCGCACCGCAAAGGGGGCGCTCGCCGGCGTGCTGGTCTATGATCAGCGCAACGCCGCGGCCCCCGCGATCTACACGGCCGCACGCGGACTGGTGATCGGCAGCGAACGAGGCCCGCGCATCCTGCTCGAAGACGGCACGCTGCAGCAACGCCAGACCGCGGACGGACCGCCCTCGATCCTTTCGTTCGAGCGGACCGTCGTGGAGCTGGGCGAGCTGACGGAGGCCCGCAGCCGGGAGCCGCCGCGCATGGAGTGGCTGACGCTGCGCCAACTGCTCGATCCGGCGGCGGCCGGGCTCGACCCGGCCCTGGCGCCGCGCTACCGGGTCGAGGCGCATTGGCGGCTGTCGCAGCCGCTGTTCGCCCTCGCCTATACCGCGATCGGCTTGGCGGCGCTGCTCACCGGCACGGTCGGCAGACGCGCCCAGGCTCGGCGCTGCGGCATTGCCGTTCTCCTCGTCTGCGCGCTCCAGGTCGCGGCCTACACGGCCATGGGGCTTGCGATCCGCGCGCCGGATATGGCGCCGCTGCTCTATGCGGTGCCGCTGGTGCCGGCGGCGGCCGCCCTGGTGCTGTTGCGCTGGCCGGCGCTGGCCGGATTCCGGCAGCTGCGGACCGCCTAGCATGGCCCTGCGGATTCTACCGCCGACGCTATCGCTCTATTTGTTGCGGCACTTTCTCTTGTGGTGCGGCGGCGTCGCCTTCGCCGTATGCGTCATCATTTTCGCGGCCGATCTGATCCAGTTCTTGACCGACGACCTCACCGACACCAGCGTCGGCACCTTCGACCTGATGGGCCTGGCGCTGTTGCGCTTGCCGCAGACCTTCCAGCAGGTCCTGCCCTTCGTCGTCCTCATCGCCGGTCTGGGCACCTACCACCAGCTCACGCGAACCAGCGAGCTGGTGGTCGCGCGCGCGGCCGGGGTTTCCGTGTGGCAATTCCTGACCCCCACGCTGCTGGCCGCGCTCGTGCTCGGAATCGTCCGCGTCGCCCTGCTCGATCCGGTCGCGACCACGCTGCAGGCGCGATTCGAGACGTTGCACGACCGCTGGTTCGGCGACGGCGACAGCCTGGTCGCCGCTGCCGGCTCCGGCGTCTGGCTGCGCGAACAGGGGCCGCAGGGAACCGCCATCGTTCACGCCGCGCGCGTCAATCCCCGGAGCCTCGAGCTCGACGGTCTCATCCTGCTGCTGTTCGGTCCGGACGATCATTTTCGCGAGCGGCTCGACGCCAAGTCGGGCCGACTCGAAGGAGGGGAATGGCAACTGGCCGACGTCGAGCGCATCGTTGCCGGACGCGGCGTGCAGCGGTTGCCCCAGCTGGCGGTCCCCACCCGGATCGGCTTCAACCAGATCCTGGACCGCTTCGCCCAAACCAATTCGATTTCGTTCTGGGCGCTGCCGCGCTATATCGCCATCCTGGAAGCAACCGGCTTCTCGGCGCGGCCGCATCGGCTGCTGTGGCACCGGCTGCTTGCCACGCCCGTGCTGTTCATGGCCCTGCTGCTCGTGGCCGTTGCCTTCGCGCTCAGATTCCACCGCAAAGGCGACACCGCGCTGCTTGCCGGGGCTGGCGCGCTCACCGGTTTCCTGCTCTATTTCCTTTCCGATCTCGTCTACGCTCTGGGTATCAACTCGAGCATCCCGCTCCAGTTGGCGGCCTGGGCGCCGGCGGGCGTTACCGCCATGCTGGGCATCAGCATGCTGCTGCATTTCGAGGACGGCTGAGCGCCATGAGAGGGGGATGGGCCGCGCTGCTGATGCTTGTGCTCGTCGCGGCCCTGACAGGGCCGGGGCCGGCCCGAGCGCAAAACGGCTCCCCGACGACGTCCATCCTGAAGGACACGGACAAGCCGGTACTGCTCAGCGCCGACGAAGTGACCTATGATCAGGAAAACGGTCTGGTCGTGGCGTCGGGCCATGTCGAGATCTCGCAGAACAACAAGGTGCTGCTCGCCGATCGCGTCTCCTACAACGAGCGTACGAGGGTGGTCGCGGCCGACGGCAATGTCAGCCTGATGGACGAGAGCGGAAACGTGATCTTCGCCGATCACGTCGATCTGACGGACGACTTGCGCGAAGGCACCATCTCCAACATCAAGCTGCTGCTGGCCGATCGTTCTCGGGCGGCGGCCGCGTGGGGCCGGCGCTACGAGGGTAACTACCTCGAGATGAACAAGGCGGTCTATTCGCCTTGCGAGCTTTGCAAGGACGACCCCACGCGGCCCCCCTTGTGGCAGATCAAGGCCGTCAAGGTGGTGCACGATCAGCAGGCCAGGCGCATCGTGTACAAGGACGCCTGGATGGAGATCTACGGCGTGCCGATCATGTACACGCCGTACTTCTCGCACCCCGATCCCACGGTGAAGCGGCAGAGCGGCTTCCTCGCGCCGCGCATCGGCAGCAACAACAATCTCGGGTTCACGGCGCAGATCCCCTACTACTGGGTGCTGGGACCCGAGGATGACCTCACACTGGCGCCGATCGTCACCACCAAGCAGAGCGTGGTCGCCCAGGCCGAATATCGCCGCCGCGTGATCGACGGCGAACTCAATCTGTCGGGCAGCGCCACCATCGCCGACCGGCAGAAGATCCAGAACGGCCGAACCGTCACGATGGACGACCAGTTCCGCGGCCATATCGACAGCTGGGGCCGCTTCGACGTCAACGACAATTGGCGCTGGGGCTTCGATGCCCAGCGGGCCACCGACAAGACCTACATGCGGCTCTACGACCTCGGCAACGATCGCACGCTGACGAGCCGGCTCTTCGCGGAAGGCTTCCACGGCCGCAACTATCTCTCGATCGCGAACTACGCGTTCCAGGGTCTGCGCGAAGAAGACGAAAATGACGAAGCGCCGTTCATCACGCCCCTGGTGGACTACAGCTATGTCGGCGAGCCCGGCCGATATGGCGGCTACTACACGTTCGACTTCAACGCCATGGCGCTCGACCGCATCAAGGGGCGCGACAGCCGTCGGCTGTCGATGCGCGTCGGTTGGAGCCTGCCCTATGTGGCGCCGGCCGGCGACATCTACCGGCTCGATCTGTCGGTGCGCGGCGACGCCTATTGGGTCAACGACGTCGATCCCCATTCCGACGACCCCAACCCCAGCGGCAACACGCAGAGCGGCCTCGACGGCCGCGTCTATCCGCAATTCGCCTTCGAGTGGCGCTACCCTTTCGCGCGCACGAGCGGCACGTCGCATCAGGTTCTGGAGCCGATCATCGGCCTCTACGCCGCCCCGGACGGCGGCAATCCCGGCAAGATCCCGAACGAGGACAGCATCGGGACGATGCTCGACGACAGCAACATGTTCAGCGCCGACCGTTTCGCGGGTCTCGACCGTGTCGACCCCAGCCAGCGCGTCGATTACGGCTTGCGCTGGAGCGCGATCGGCGACAGCGGCGGACAGACCAGCGTCTTCCTCGGCCAGAGCTACCGGCTCGGCGGCGACGGCGGCGTCTTCGGCGACGGTTCGGGCCTCCAGGACGACCTCTCCGATGTGGTGGGCCGTATCGATGTGTCGCCGAACAAGTACCTCGACATGTTGTACCGCTTCCGCTTCGATGCAGAGACCTTCAACCCGAGATACAATGAGGTCGGCCTGCGCGCCGGGCCGCCGGCCCTCAACTTGGCGCTGTCCTATGCGCAGATCGACCGCATCGAGGGCACCGGGTTCAGCGATCGCCAGGAGGTCTATGGGACCCTCGCATCGAAGATCACCGACTACTGGCGGGTCTACTTCACGGCGCGCGACGACATCCAGCGCGGCGTGTTGCGCTCGATCGGCGGTGGCCTCGCCTACGAGGACGAGTGCTTCACGATGCGCGCCGCCGTGTCTTATCGCAACCTCGACGACGAGGAACTCAACTCCGGCACCAGCTTCGCCTTTACTTTCGGCTTCAAGAACCTGGGTGCCGTGGACGTGCCGTTCTAGGCTTCACGCGCCGCGGCTCCCCGGACAGCCCGCGGGATCCTGCCCCGAGATCTTGGCCCGCTCGCCGACGCCCGTTCGCGGCGTTGTCGACCGCGACGAGGTTCGCTTATAGTGGCGCCGGTTTTCTAGGCCCTTGACCCGAAAGGCGTTACGTAAAGTGAGGCGCTGGTTTGCCTTCGCGCTCCTTCTCGCGCTCGTTTCAACCGCGGCCCTGCCGGGCCGCGCCCAGGATCTCAAGATCGCCGCGGTCGTGAACGATGACGTCATCACCGTCATCGATCTCGTGGTCCGCACGCGCGTTGCGCTGATTGCGTCGCGCCTTCAGGACACGCCCGAGAACCGGCAGCGACTGGCGGGAACGGTGTTGCGCAACCTGATCGACGAACACCTCAAAGTGCAGGCCGCCAAGGCCCAAGGCATCCAGGTCGATGACGCGGAGGTCCAGAAGCGCCTGGAGGAACTCGCCGAGCAGAATAACTCGACCCTGGACGAATTCAAAAACCGGCTGGCGAAGAGCGGGATCCTGATCGACACCCTGGCGGACCAGATCCGGGCCGAGCTCGGCTGGCAGATGCTGGTGCGCCAGCGCTTCCGCAACGCGGTCACCGTCAGCCGCAAGGATATCGACGACGAGATGGCGCAGATCCAGCAAAACAAGGGCAAGCCCGAATATCTCGTCGGCGAGATCTTCCTGCCCGTCTACAATTCCTCGGACGCGTCCGCCGTCCAGCTCACGGCGCAGGACCTGATGGGCCAGCTGAAGCAGGGCGCCAATTTTGGCGCGCTGGCGCGTCAGTTCTCGCAGTCGGCGACCGCCAGCGGCGGCGGCCTGCTCGGCTGGCTCAGACCCGACCAGCTCGATCCGGAGATGCGCGCGGCCATTACAGCCATGGCGCCGGGCCAGATCACCGGCCCGGTTCAGACCTCCGGCGGCTATTCGATTCTCACGGTCGTGGACAAGCGCACGGCCGGCGACGCGGCCGAGGACGAGAAGAGCGTCGTCGATCGTCTTACGCGGCAGCGAATCGACACGCTCGCGCGCGGCTATCTGAGCGACCTGCGCACCCAGGCCTATATCGATATCCGCTTGTGATCGGACGCCTGTGAGCGCGGCCGGGCAAGGCGGGAGGGCAAGCGCGGCGGCAGCGACCGCCGACCTGCCGGCCGCATCGCGCCGAGGCGGCCGATGAGCGAGGCCCCCGCCCTGCCGCCGCTGCGCGACGTCATCGCCCGCTATGGCCTGGCGGCGCGCCGCGCGCTGGGCCAGCACTTCCTGCTCGATCTCAATCTCACCGGCCGCATTGCGCGCGCCGCTGGCGATCTCGGCGCCGGCACCACGATCGAGATCGGCCCCGGTCCCGGCGGTCTGACCCGCGCGCTCCTGGCGCATGGCTCTCGCAAGGTGATCGCCATCGAACTCGATGCGCGCTGCGTCGAGGCGCTCAAGGAGCTGGCCGCCGCCTATCCGGGCCGGCTCGAGGTGATCGCCGGCGACGCCTTGGCGATCGATCCCACCAGACTCGGCGAGCCGCCGCGGCGCATCGTGGCGAACCTGCCCTACAACATCTCGACCGCGCTGGTCGGACACTGGCTGCCGGGCCTCGCCGGGCTGGAGCGGCTGGTGCTGATGTTCCAGAAGGAGGTGGCGGAGCGTCTGACCGCCGCCCCCGGCAGCCGCGACTACGGCCGCCTCTCGGTCGCGCTGCAATGGCGCGCCGACGTGAAGCGGCTGTTCGATCTGCCGCCGCGCGCCTTCACGCCGCCGCCCAAGGTGACCTCCAGCGTGGTCGAGATCCTTCCCCTGCCGAAGCCGCGCTATCCCGCGGACCCGGCGCTGCTGGAGCGCGTCACCGCCGCCGCCTTCAACCAGCGCCGCAAGATGCTGCGCCAGTCCTTGCGCGCCGTCATGCCCGACGCCGCGGCCTTGCTCGCCGAAGCCGGCATTCCCGAGACGGCGCGGGCCGAGGATCTCGCGGTCGAGCAGTTCTGCGCGCTGGCCCGCGCGCTCGCGGCGATGAAGGGGCGAGCCGGATAGGCCACTCCGATGTCGCGATAGCGTCCCCCTCGCCCAGCTTCGGGTAAGCTCGGCGTTCCGCCTCGCTAACCCTTCACAACCCTTGTATCTGAAGGGATGAGTGGCGGGGAGCAGCGAATCAGAGTTGATTTGCCGGAGCGGCGGCGCCGCCGCTCCGGCAGTCGCGGGCCGGTGACCGTAAACCCTCTGGTGGCGAGCACCGT
>JBMONF010000035.1:0-43590 GCA_049323455.1 Pseudomonadota bacterium
CACGGGCCCAGGCAAGCCTCCGCCTCCGGCTCAGCCATTCGGCGGTGGAGCTGCGGCGGCAATAATGCCCGCCCGGACGAGCTGATCGAGGGCCGCGCGAACGTCGCCAATGATCTTGAGCGCGCCGTCGTGGAGGGCGATCCGGTCGAGCGGCCGTCTCGCCAAGCCCTCGGCGACGGCCGCAGCGCCCGTCGCCGCCGCAATACGGGCTGCCACCTCCCAGTTCTCCATCGTCGGCAGCAGCCGGTCGGGTCCAAGGCCTCGCTCGCGCGCGCAAGCGACCAGTTCCTCGGCGGCGGCGATGGCCATGCGGTCGCTGATCGTGCGGGCGCGCACATCGAGCACGCCGCGGAAGATCCCCGGAAAGACCAGCGAGTTGTTCACCTGGTTCGGGAAGTCGCTGCGGCCCGTGCCGACGATCCGCGCACCCGCGGCGCGGGCCGCGTCGGGCCAGATCTCCGGGACCGGATTGGCGCAGGCGAAGACAACGGCATCGGGCGCCATCTGGCGGACCCATTCCGGCCGGATGACGTCCGGTCCCGGCCGGCTGAAGGCGACGCAGACATCGGCGCCGCGGAAGGCCGCTTCGGGCCCGCCGCGCCGATCCTCGCCGTTGCTCTCCATGCAGATGCGCCATTTGTCGGGGTAATCCGCCTGGCTGCGCTCCAGGTCCGCGCGGCTGCGATGCAGGATGCCCTTGCTGTCGCACACCGTGATCGCCTTGGGGTCGATGCCGTAGGCCGTGAGCAGGCGATAGGTCGCGACATTGGCGGCACCGGCGCCGAACTGCACCAGCCGGACCCGGTCGAGTGTCTTGCCGACCACCTCCAGGGCCGCGATCAGCGCGGCGAGTATCACGGTGGCCGAGCCCTGCTGATCGTCGTGCCAGACCGGGATCGAAACCCGCCGCCGCGCCTCGTCCAGCACGGCGAAGCATTTGGGCTGGGCGATATCCTCCAGATTGATGCCGCCAAAGGAGGGCTCGATCAGCTCGACGGCCCGCACGATATCGGCGGGCTCGCGCGCGCGGATGCAAAGCGGCACGGCGTCCACGCCGCCCAGGAGCTTGAACAGCAGGGCCTTGCCTTCCATGACCGGCAGCCCCGCTTCGGGCCCGATGGCGCCGAGGCCGAGCACACGCGAGCCGTCCGACAGGACGGCGATGCTGTTGGCCCGATTGGTGTGCTCGAAGACGGCTGCGGGGTCGGCTTCGATCGCGCGGCAGGGTGCGGCCACGCCCGGCGTGTACCAGATGGCAAAATCCTCGAGGCCCCGCACCGGCACCTTGGGCATGGTCTGGACCTTGCCGCGGTAGCGGGCATGCAGCCGCAGGGCCAGGGCCGTAATATCCTCCTGCCTCCCGGTCCCGGCTTTCGGCATGGCGCGCCTCCTCTTGGGATTCCCTCGGGGCTTGGCTCGCGGCAAGCGCCCGGACGCCGCCATCAAACATCGCCTTGGCCGGGCCCGCCCTTGATCTCGCTCAAGGCGGAGAATCGGCCGCGGAAGCAAGGTTATGATGGTTTGGGTCCGTCACCGAAAAGGGAGGACGAGGCTGTGCCCAGTGCCGCGAACGGCGAGGCGATGGCCCGGATGGCACGCTATCCGCGGATCGTGAAGGACCGCGCGAGCCTGAGGGTGCGGCCGAATCTCGAGGATTACGAGGCGGTTAGCCGTTCCTTCCAGTGGGCCGAGGCGCGCCGGCTCCTGGACGGGTTGCCCGGCGGCCAGGGCCTCAATATTGCGCATGAGGCGGTCGACCGCCACGCGGCGGGATCGCGGGGAGATCGGGTGGCGATCCGCTGGCTCGGGCGCCGAGGCGAGGTGCGGACCTTCAGCTATCGGGACTTGCGGGCCGAGACCAATCGCTTCGCCAACGCGCTGCGCGCGCTGGGCCTCGGGCCCGGGGCGACCCTGTTCCTTCTCGCTGGCCGCATCCCCGAGCTTTATGTGGCGGCCCTGGGCGGGCTCAAGGCCAAGGCGGTCGTCTCGCCTCTGTTCTCGGCCTTCGGGCCGGAGCCGATCGCCACGCGCGTCGAAATGGGCGAAGGCCAGCTGCTGGTCACGACCGAGGCGCTCTACCGGCGCAAGGTCGAGCCCTTGCGCTCGCGCCTGCCCAAGCTTGCCCATGTGATCCTGGTCGGCGAGGGCGGTGCGGCGACCGATGTGCCGGGCACGCTCGATTGGCAGCGGCTGATGGCGTCGGCCGGCGCCGACTTCACGATCCCGCCGACCGCACCCGAGGACGTGGCGCTGCTGCATTTCACCAGCGGCACGACCGGGCGGCCCAAGGGGGCGATCCATGTACACGAGGCCGTGGTCACCCATCACATCACCGGCCGCTACGCGCTCGACCTGCACGACGAGGACATCTTCTGGTGCACGGCCGATCCCGGCTGGATCACCGGCACGAGCTACGGGATCGTGGCGCCGCTCACCAACGGCATCACCAACGTCGTGGTCGAGGCCGAATTCGACGCGCAGACCTGGTATGGCGTGCTGCAGAGCGAGAAGGTCACGGTCTGGTACAGCGCACCCACCGCAATCCGCATGATGATGAAGCTCGGCACCGAGATCGTGAAGGGCTACGACCTCTCGGCCCTGCGCTTCATGGCCAGCGTCGGCGAGCCGCTCAACCCCGAAGGCGTGATCTGGGGGCGCGAGGCGTTCGGCCTCCCCATCCATGACAACTGGTGGCAGACCGAGACCGGCGGCATCATGATCGCCAACTATGTCGGCATGGATGTCAAGCCCGGCTCGATGGGGCGGCCGCTGCCCGGCATCGAGGCTGCCATCGTCCGACGCACGGCCGAGGGCGGGGTCGAACCCGTTCCTGAGCCGATGGTCGAGGGCGAGCTGGCGCTCAAGGCCGGATGGCCGTCGATGATGCGCGGGTATCTCAAGGAAGAGCCGCGCTACAAGAAATGCTTCGCGGGCGAGTGGTATCTGACCGGCGATCTCGCGATGCGCGACGAGGAAGGCTATTTCTGGTTCGTCGGGCGCGCCGACGACGTGATCAAGTCCTCTGGCCACCTGATCGGGCCGTTCGAGGTCGAGAGCACGCTGATGGAGCATCCGGCCGTGGCCGAGGCCGGCGTCATCGGCAAGCCCGACCCGATGGCGGGCGAGATCGTCAAGGCGTTCGTGGCCCTCAAAGCCGGCTTCGAGCCGTCGGAGGCGCTGCGCAAGGAGCTCCTGGGCCATGCCCGCAAGCGGCTGGGCGCGGCGGTGGCGCCGAAGGAGCTCGATTTCCGCGCCGGCCTGCCGCGCACGCGCAGCGGCAAGATCATGCGCCGCCTGCTGAAAGCGCGCGAGTTGGGCCTGCCCGAGGGCGACCTCTCGACCTTGGAGAGCGACGAGCGATGAGCGCCAGGGTCCATCTCGACCACGAGCACATCCTCCATCTGCTGGCCGAGATGCTGCGCATCCGCCGCTTCGAGGAGAAATGCGCCGAGCTCTATCAGGCGCAGAAGATCCGCGGTTTCCTCCACCTCTATGACGGCGAGGAGGCGGTCTCGGTCGGCGTGATGCAGGCGCTCGGGCCCGAGGACGCCGTGGTCGCGACCTATCGCGAGCACGGCCAGGCGCTCGCGCGCGGCATCGGTATGGACGTCCTCATGGCCGAGATGTACGGCAAGCTAGAGGGCTGCTGCCGCGGCCGCGGCGGCTCGATGCACATCTTCGACCGCGAGACGCGGTTCTATGGCGGCAACGCCATCGTCGGCGGCGGGCTGCCGCTCGCGGTCGGCGTGGCGCTCGGCGACAAGATGCAGGGCCGCAAATCCGTCACCGCCTGCTTCTTCGGCGAAGGTGCGGTGGACGAGGGCGAGTTCCACGAGAGCCTCAATCTGGCCGAGCTGTGGAAGCTGCCGGTGCTGTTCGTCTGCGAGAACAATCTCTATTCGATGGGCATGGCGTTGGAGCGGGCCGAGGCCGAGACCGACATTCACCGCAAGGCCGACGGCTACCGCGTACCGAGCGAGGCGGTGGACGGCATGGACGTGGTCGCGGTCGAGAACGCGGCGCGGCGCGCGCTCGACGCCGTCCGAGCCGGGCAGGGACCTTATTTCCTCGAATGCCGGACCTATCGGTTCCGGGCGCACTCGATGTTCGACGCCCAGCTCTATCGCACCAAGGAGGAGGTCGAGGCCTGGCGCAAACGCGGGCCGATCGTGCGCTTCCAGGGCTGGCTCGAGCAGAACGGGCTGCTGCACGAGGGCGAGCTGGCGCGCATCGAGGCGCAGATCGCCGCCGAGATCGAGGCTGCCGTCGCCTTCGCCGAGGCCGGCAGCTGGGAGCCGGTCGAGGCGCTCGAGCGCTATGTGACCATGGACGAGGTGCCGTCGTGAGCGCGACGCGGCCCGAGGCAGCGCAGGCGCCGTTGCGCATGACCTACCGGGAGGCCTGCAAGCAGGCGATCCGCGCCGCTCTGCTGGCCGATGCCCGCGTGTTTCTGATGGGCGAGGATGTCGGGCGCTATGGCGGCTGCTACGCCGTGACCAAGGGCCTGCTCGACGAGTTCGGCGAGGAGCGCATCCGCGACACGCCGCTCTCGGAGAACACCTTCGTCGGCGCCGGCATCGGCGCGGCGCTGGTCGGCATGCGCCCGATCGTCGAGATCATGACGGTCAATTTCAGCCTGTTGGCGCTCGATCAGATCGTCAACAGCGCCGCCACCATTCCGCACATGTCGGGCGGCCAGTTCGCGGTGCCGCTGGTGATCCGCATGGCGACGGGCGCCGGTCGCCAGCTCGCGGCCCAGCATTCGCACAGTCTCGAAGGCTGGTACGCGCATGTTCCGGGCTTGCGCATCCTGGCGCCGGCGACGATCGAGGACGCGCGCCACATGCTGCAGCCGGCACTCGACGATCCCAATCCGGTTCTGATCTTCGAGCACATCATGCTCTACAACATGGAGGGCGAGCTCGATCCGGGAGCGGCGGGCGTCGACATCGCCAAGGCGAGGGTGAGGCGCCCTGGCCGCGACATGACACTCGTGACTTACGGCGGCAGCCTGTTCAAGACGCTCGAGGCGGCGGACGCGCTCGCCCGCGAGGGCATCGAGGCCGAGGTGATCGATCTGCGCGTGCTGCGCCCGCTCGACATGGCGACCGTGATCCAATCGGTGCGGCGCACGCGGCGGGTCGTGATCGTGGACGAAGGTTGGCGCTCGGGCTCGCTCTCGGCCGAGATCGCGGCGCGCCTCGTCGAGGAGGCCTTCTTCGATCTCGACGCGCCGATCCGGCGTGTCTGCGCGCGCGAGGTGCCGATGCCCTATGCGGCGCATCTGGAGCAGGCGGCGCTGCCCCAGCCGGAGACGATCGCGGCCGCCGCACGCAGCCTGGTGAAGCCCGCATGAGCGACTTCCTGATGCCTTCGCTCGGCGCCGACATGGAGGCCGGCACGCTCGTCGAATGGCTCGTGAAGCCCGGCGACCGGGTCAAGCGCGGCGACGTGGTGGCCGTGGTGGAAACGCAGAAGGGCGCCATCGAGGTCGAGATCTTCGACGACGGCCTGGTGTCGGAGATCGTGGTGCCGGTGGGCCAGCGCGTGCCGGTCGGCACGGTCCTGGCGCGGATCGGGCCCAGGGGTGCCGAGGCGCCGGCGGGCCCCGCGGCACCGGCGGCCCCCGCGGCACCGCCACCGCCGACAGCACGGCCGGCTGTTCCCCCACCAGTGCCGCCCACGCCGCGCGCGCCCGTTGCGCCTGCGGCAGCCATTCCTGCGCCCGCGCCGCCGCCCATTGCGCCCATGATCGCCGAGCGGATCCGTATCACGCCCGCTGCGCGCCGGCGCGCCGAAGAGCTCGGCCTCGATGTGGCGACGCTGCGCGGCACGGGCGTGGACGGCTCGATCTCGCTCGCCGACGTCGAGGCGGCGGCGCGTGCGGGCGCACCTGCGCCAGCGGCGGTTCCCAAGCGGCGTGCCGGCTTCGACCCGGCGGCGATGCGCGCGGCCATCGCGGCGGCGATGAGCCGGTCCAAGCGCGAGATCCCTCATTATTATTTGAACCAGACCGTCGATCTCTCCGCGGCATTGGGCCGGCTGGAAGCGCTCAATCGCGACCGGCCGCCGACCACGCGCCTGCTGCCGGCGGCCTTGCTGCTGAAGGCGATCGCGCTGGCGCTCGTCAAGGTTCCGGAGCTGAACGGCTTTTGGCAGGACGGCGCATTCCGCCCGGGAGCCGGGATCCATGTCGGCTGGGCGATCGCGCTCAGAGGCGGCGGACTGGTGGCGCCCGCGATTCGCGACACCGACAAGCGCTCTCTCGACGAATTGATGGCGGCGATGCGCGATCTGGTCGAGCGCGCTCGCGCGGGCGGCCTCAGAAGCTCGGAGCTGAGCGATCCGACCGTCACCGTGACCAGCCTCGGCGAGCGCGGCGCCGAGAGCGTGCTGCCCATCATCTATCCGCCGCAGGTGGCGAGCGTGGGGATCGGCCGTGTCGTGACGCGGCCGTGGGTCGTGGACGGCGCGATCGGGCCGCGCCCGGTGGCGGCATTCACGCTGGCGGGCGACCACCGTGCCAGCGACGGCCACCGGGGCGGCCTGCTGCTGGTCGAGATCGAACGCCTTCTGCAGGAGCCGGAAACGCTATGACCGATGCCGAGATCAAGGCGATCATTCTCGACATTCTCGGCGACATCGCGCCCGAGGCCGATCTGGGATCGCTTGCGGGGAGCGACGAGCTGCGCGAGACGCTCGATCTCGATTCGATGGACTTCCTCAACTTCGTCACCCGGCTGCATCAGCGCACCGGGCGCGATATCCCGGAGGTCGATTACCCGAAGCTCTTCACGCTCGATGGGGCGATCGCCTATCTGCGGCAGTGAAGCGCGGGAAGAAGGCCGGGCGGTCGTGCCCGCCCGGCTCCGCCTCCTTACCCTGCCAAGGGCTTCACATTGACACCGAGGCCGTAGACGAGCTGGCCGCCGAAATAGGCGGTCACGGACACCATGACGACCGCCGTCACGCCCAACGCCACCGCAAGCGCGGCGCCCTTGCTCGAACGGTCGAGCTGCCGGCGCCACATGACGAAGCGGAGGAGCCCGATCACGGCCAGAACGATCGCCGTCGTGGTGCCCCAGCCTTCGTGGGTTTCGAGTTGCGCCTCGCTGAAGCCGCGGCTCATCGCGACGTCGAGCGCCATGTCGCCGAAGAAATAGGCGGCGACGGCCATGAGCCCTGCGCCGGCGAGCATCACCGCGCCCGGCTGCAGCGACGCGAACGGACCGCCGGCGCGCCTTGCGATCGTGACGGCCCAGAGATCGAAGAGCAGGGCCATGACGGCCAGCACGATCGGAAAGTGGACGATCATCGGATGGATATGTTCGATGGACATGATTGGGACGAGGTCCTTTTCTCGAGTTCCTGACGGGCTGGGCCATTCGGCGGGATCCGCTTGATCGTCGCCTATGGAAGTTAACGTCGTAGCCGCGGCAAATATTCCGCACGAACGGCATCCCTCCGGACAAAAAGCCGGATCAAGCTGTCAAGATCCTGTCTTTGGAGCGACGGGCGCCCCCTGGTGTCGGATCTGCGACAAAATGGAGCGGCGCGGTCGAGCCCTATCCCGCCGGAGCGGTCGTGGTGGCGCCGACACCCCATGACTACGTCGCGCCGACCAGGCCCATGGCTGCTGCCGGCCGCCGCACCCTTACATTTGCCGCACGCTTATGGCTGGTGGCGCTGAGGCGGTTTGCGACGCGCTCGGGCCGTGAGCCGCAGTGGCGCCGGCGGATCTCGGCGAAACATGGCCGAAGTCCGGGCTAGCCGCTCGACAGCAGATGCCGGATGAAGCGCGAGAACAATTCCTGCTGGCTCGCGATCCCGAGCTTGGCGTAGATGCTCTTGCGGTGATTCTTCACCGTGCCTTCGGCGATGCCCAGATTCTGCGCGATCGAGATCGTCGAATGGCCGCGCAGCACCATCTGCACGATCATTTGTTCACGCGCCGAGAGGGTCTCGGCGCCGAAGCTCTCGAACGCGCGTTCCATGACCGCGCCCTTGGCCGACCAGGCAGGTTCGCCGCGAGGATCCGGCTTGGGGCGCAGCCCGCGCCAGTGAAGCATCACGGCCTGGCGAATGACGGGCTCGACCAGCCGCAAGGTGGCGAACTCGACGTCGTCGAAAGGCAGGTTGTCGTTTTCGCGCATCAAGGAATAGGCGGCCATGAACCCGCCCGGCAGGTTTACGAGAAAGCCGATCTCCTCGGCCAGAGAACCCGATTCCATCGAGATGCAGGGATGGACTTCCCATGAATTGAAGTATTCGCCTTCGAAGAACTGGTCGGGGGCGAGCTCGCGCATCCGGTAGAGGTTGGGCGGCACGCGGCGGGCGCAGGCGGTGAAGAACGGGTCGAGCAGATAGGCGCCCCGGATGTAATTGTCCAGCGCGGCACCGGGCACATGGCCGCGAAATCCGTCATGGAGATAAAGCGGCTCCGCTTCGTCGGGATAGGCGAAGACGACCGAAAGGTCGAAGGGAACCAACTTTTCCAGAGCGCGGTCCAAGATCCGGGGCAGCTCCGGATGGTCGAGATGGGCGATGATCTCGGCGCTTTCGCGATGCCACTCGGCGACACGCTGCAGGGCGATCTGAGGCGGCGCCGGTTGTGCCGCCCGAACCGTGGTGGCCTTCGCTTGCATCCTTGCCGCTTTCGACCCGATGCCCGTCAGCTTGCGCCGTGTCCGATGACCATGTCCCGTCAGGCGTGCCGCCGTCGCGTATGGCCCTTTGGGGATATTGGCACCCCGGCATCGGCTTCGCAACCTGCCGCGGCCAAAGGCCGTCCTGTCGGAGCAGGCAGCCCGTGACGGATGGAGAAACGGTGCGCCTGGTCTTCACCGCCGAGCGCACGGCCAAAAGAGGGGGAAGGCATGGTAGTGGAACGACACCAGGCGGCGGCGGATTACAGCGACACCGACCGCAAGGAGGACGTCAAAGTCCTGCATAGCATGGGCTATGCGCAGGAACTCGAGCGGCGCATGAGCCGCTTTTCCAATTTTGCGATCAGCTTCTCGATCATCTGCATCCTGTCGGGCGGGATCAATTCGTTGGGGCAGGGGCTCGGCGGCGTGGGCGGCGCCTCGATCGGCATCGGTTGGCCGCTGGGCTGTCTGGTGTCCGGCATCTTCGCCGTTGCCATGGCGCAGATCGCGTCGGCCTACCCGACGGCGGGCGGCCTCTATCACTGGGGCTCGATCCTCGGCAATAAAGGCCTCGGTTGGCTCACCGCCTGGCTCAACCTGCTGGGTCTCGTCACGGTGCTGGGCGCCATCAATGTCGGCACCTGGACCTTCTTCTATGGGGCGTTCGGCCCGGCGCTCGGGCTGGAGGCGACCTATGGCGAGCAGCTCACCTTCATGATCGTGATCACCGCCGTCCAGGCGCTGGTCAACCATCTCGGCATCCGTCTCACCAGCATCCTGACCGACTTCAGCGGCTATCTCATCCTGTTCGGCTCGGTCGCGCTCGCGGTCGCGCTGCTGGCCTTCGCGCCCGGCTTCGATGTCAGCCGTCTTTGGACCTTCGCCAACTACAGCGGCGACGCGGGCGGCGGCGTATGGCCGCAGACCGGCAGCACCGGCTTTCTGTTCCTGCTCGGCCTGCTGCTGCCGATTTACACCATCACCGGCTACGACGCCTCGGCTCACACCTCGGAGGAAACCAAGAAGGCGGCCCTCAACGTCCCCAAGTCGATCGTGAGCTCGGTGGTCTGGTCCGCCCTGTTCGGATGGGCGTTCCTCAGCGCCTTCGTGATCGCGGTGCCGGACCTCGGCCAGGCGGCAGCGCAGGGCTGGAACGTGTTCTTCTGGGGGCTCGACCAGGTCCTGCCGCCGGCGCTGAAGCTGGCCCTCTACGTCGTCATCTTCGCGGCGCAGTTTCTTTGCGGGCTGGCGACCGTCACCTCGGTTTCGCGGATGATCTTCGCTTTCTCCCGGGATGGCGGGCTGCCGGGCTCGAGCGTGCTCAAGAAGGTCAGCCCGAAATACCGCACGCCGGTGGCGGCTATCTGGACCGGGGCGACGCTCGCGGTGCTCTTCACCGCCTACACGCCGCTCTACACCACGATCGTGTCGGTGACGGTGATCTTCCTGTTCCTGTCCTTCACCGTGCCGATCACGCTCGGCCTCATCGCGTTCCGCAAACGCTGGTCGGTGATGGGCCCCTGGGACATCGGGAACTGGTACCGGCTGTTCGCCGTTGCCTCGATCGCCTGCATGATCCTGATCTTCGTCATCGGCGTGCAGCCGCCCAACGACAAGGCCTTGTGGATCACCGTGGGCTTCCTGGTGATCACGGCCGTGGTCTGGTTCGGGTTCGAGCGCCGGCGCTTCCAGGGTCCGCCGATCGGGGAGGAGATCGCCCGGCGTCAGGCTGAAATCCGAGCCGCCGAAGCGGCCGTCGGCGAGCGCACGCTCGCCTGACGGCGCAATACGACCGGCGCGAGGGTGATCTCCCCTGAGCATCCGCGTGCCGATACCTGGCCACCGGGTGGCTCGGAGCCCGAGCCGCCCGGTGGCATCCTTCACATGGCGTCAAGACAGCTTATTCGGAGGTTGAACCCATGGGCGGCAATCGACTCGCGGGCAAGAGCGCCCTCGTATCCGGCGGTGCGAGCGGATGCGGTGCCGCGGCCGCGCGGCTCTTCGCCGCCGAAGGGGCCAAGGTGACGATCGTCGATCGCCAAGCCGAACTGGGGCGCAGGCTGGCCGAAGAGATCCAAGGCCAGGGCGGCGAAGCGATTTTTGCCGAGGCCGACGTCTCCAAGGCCGACGCGGTTCAGTCCGCGGTCGAGGCCGCGAACCGGGCATTCGGTGCGCCAACGGTGCTGTTCAACCATGCCGGCTCCATCGTCGTGAAGCCGTTCCTGGAAACGACCGATGCCGACTATGACTGGCTGATGGATGTCAATGTGCGCTCGATGTTCCTGATGACCCGGGCGGTTCTGCCGGGCATGATCCGATCGGGCGGCGGCGCCATCGTCTGCACCTCGTCGATCTCGGCAGTGGCGGCGACGCCGATGGAAGTGCTCTACGACACGACCAAGGGCGCGGTGCACATGTTCGCACGCGCCATCGCCGTCGAGTTTCGCGACAAGGGCATAAGGTGCAATGCGGTATGCCCCGGCTTCATCCGCACGCCCCACGGCATGCGCGAGGTCGAAGCCTTGACCAGGCTCGGCGTGGACGCGTCGGAGCAGGCCCTGGCCGTGCAGCAGGGGCGCATGTGCGAGCCGGAAGAGGTGGCCAGGGCTGCGCTGTTCCTGTTGAGCGAAGAAGCGAGCTTCGTCAACGGCGCGCACCTCTTCGTCGACAACGGCTTCACCGCCGTCTGATCGCACCCGCGCCGGAAATCCACGCCGATAACCGGAGGCGCGAGACAGGCGGCCGAGCGCTTGGCTCGACCCGCGCTTGTTGCGCATTGCGGATTGTGGGCCGGCATCCGCGACCGCCGGTGCGCCGCTTGCGCCCTTGGCGCCTCATTCTGCGTTATTGACGCAGGTCAACGCTGCCCGGCGGCAGATCGGTTTGACTAACAATTCGGACGGGCGTTGGCTGGCGGGACCGAAATCCGACGGCTGCGGCCAGGCTGTGGAGCAGCGCCGCTGCCGGCTGGCGACCGTCGAGCGAGCTTGGAGAAGCACCATGCCTTCGATCGACAGCAAGACGGTTCTCGATCAGGTGCGCGAAGCGCTCACGAGCGAGCCGCGGGTGGCGCCCCGCGCTCGTCAGATCGCGCTGGATTTCGCCGACGGCGCGCTGACGCTCGAGGGCGAAGTTGCCGATATCGCCGCCAAGAAGCTCGCGCTGGAACGCGCGGCCGCGGTGCCGGGCGTCGACACCATCGTCGATCGGCTGCATGTGACGCCGGCGGTGCGGATGGGCGATGGAGAGATCCGGGACGATGTGCGCAACGCGCTGCTGCAGGAGCCCGCCTTCGCGCAGTTCGCGATTTCGGAACGTGTCTCGGGGGCGGTCCAGGTCGTGCGCGAACCCGTTGCCCAGCGACGCGGCTGGATCGAGATCGACGTGACGGGCGGAATCGTTTTGTTGAATGGCGAGGTGCCCGGCCTCGATGACAAGCGGCTCGCCGGCGTGCTGGCCTGGTGGGTGCCGGGCAGCCGTGATGTCGTCAATGGGATCGCCGTCACGCCGGTCGAGGAGGACAGCGACTACGCGATCGCCGAGGCGGTTCGGCTGGTGCTCGAGAAGGATCCTTTCGTCAATGCCGGGCAGATTCGCGTGGGCGTGCTGAGATCGGTCGTCACCTTGACGGGGCTGGTGCCGAAGGAAGGGGAGCGCGACATGGCGGAATTCGATGCCTGGTACGTGTTCGGCGTCGACCGCGTCGACAACCGGATCGAGGTCAGGGCTTAGACCTGGCCATGGCGAGCCCGGGCACGCTCGTCATCGACGGCTCGCATGGCGAGGGCGGTGGGCAAATCCTGCGGACGGCCGCCACGCTGGCCGCAGTCACGGGCCGCGCCATGCGCATCGACCGGATCCGCGCCGGCCGGCCGAAACCGGGCATGGCGGCACAGCACCTGACCGCCATCAGGGCGGTCGCGACGGTCTGCGGCGCGGCGCTAGAAGGCGACAGCCTCGGCTCGCAGACGCTGGCCTTCACGCCCCGCCATCGGCCGCAGGCCGGCAACTATGTCTTCGACGTCGCCGCGGCGCGCGAGGGCGGTAGTGCCGGCGCCGCCACCCTGGTCATTCAGGCCGTTCTGCCGCCGCTGCTGCTGGCGAAGGGCGTGTCCACCCTGTCGGTGCGCGGCGGCACGCACATGATGTGGAGCCCCCCTTACGACTACCTGCAGGACGTCTGGGTTCCGAGCCTGGCGCGCATGGGCGCTGCGATCGAGATCGAGCTGGTCCGCTCGGGCTGGTATCCGATCGGCCGGGGCGAGATCCGTGTCGGGGTTCGCGGCCTGGGGGCCGGGCGGCGCCTGTGGGCCGTGCAACTCCTCGATCGCGGCCGGCTCAGCGAGGTGACCGGACACGCCATCGCGGCCGAACTGCCGTCCCACATCCCGCAACGCATGGCGGACCGCGCGGCGAGCCTGCTCAACGCGGCCGGAATGCCGGCGCGCATCCTGCCCGAGCGCGTGAGCGCGGCTTGTCCCGGCGCCGGCATCTTTCTTGCCGCGACCTACGAGCATGTCGCTTGCGGCTTCGCCGCCTACGGCCAGATCGGCAAGCCGTCGGAAACCGTTGCCGAGGAGGCGGTCGATGCGCTGCTGAAGCACCATGCGTCGGGCGCTGCCGTGGACCAACACCTGTCCGATCAGTTGCTGGTTCCCCTCGCCTTGGCCGACGCGCCGTCGCGCTTCACGGTCGACCGGGTGAGCCTGCATCTCGAAACCAATGCCTGGGTCATCGAGCAGTTCGGTTTGGCGCGGGTCGAGATCCTGCACGAGGGCGAGCGGCCGGCGAGTGTCACCGTCACGCCGACAGCGAGCACGCCGCCGGACGAATAAGGCATCGACGGGAGCGGATCGCGCGCTGCTCGGCGTTGATGGGCTTGTCGAAGCCGCCGAAAGGATCGCTCCGGCGCGCGGGCCCGGATCGAGAGGAGGGGGCAGAGATCATGCATCCAGCGAAGCTGTGTTGCCGGCAGATGCGGGCCGGCCTCGGTCGGCGGCCTCGGCGGCGCAAGCGGCCGCAATAGCATGCGGGACGAGGAATGCGCGGCGTTTCTTCGCCGGCGGCTGCCGCAGCTCGGGCTTCGCTGGGCCGGCTTTCGCAAGGTGCGGCGAACCGTGTGCAAGCGTCTCAAGCGCCGGCTTGCCGAGCTGGATCTGGCCGATCTGGCGGCTTATGACGCGTGCCTCGACGCGACGCCCGGCGAACGGGATCGCCTCGATGCGATGTGCCGCATCCCGATCTCGCGCTTTTACCGCGACCGCGGCGTGTTCGATTGTCTCGGCAGCGAAATTCTGCCGGCCTTGGCCGAGGCGGCCGCCGCGAGGGGCGAGCGGCTGCGCTGCTGGAGCGCCGGCTGCGCCTCGGGCGAGGAGCCCTACAGCATCAGGCTGCTGTGGGAAGTGCGGTGTCGATCCCGATATCCGAACGTCGACTGCGAAATCGTCGCCACCGATGCCGACGCCACGATGATCGAACGAGCGCAGCGGGCCTGCTACTCGGAAGGCAGCCTTCGCGACCTGCCGGAGGATCTGCGTGGCGCATTCGTGCGAGAGGGCGGGCAGCTCTGCCTGCCCCGCGAATGGCGCGGGAGCGTATCGTTCCGGCTCCAGGACATCCGGAACGAGATGCCAGAGGGGCCGTTCGATCTCGTCCTTTGCCGGAATCTCGTTCTCACCTACTTCGACATCGACTTGCAGCGCCTCGTGGTGCCGCGGCTTGTCCAGTGCCTCGTTCCCGGCGGTGCCTTCGTCATCGGCCGGCACGAAACGCTTCCGCCGATCGATCGGCTCGAAGCATGGCATGCCGCGCTCGGTATTTTCCGCAAGGCGTGTGTCGCGTCGATGGGTTCGCGATCGTCATCGTGATGCCAGCGACGATGCCTCGGCATCGGCCAGCAGGGCGTTGATCTCGGCCTCGCTGAAGCGCCGCGTGATGTGCTGCGGGCAGTTCCAGTCGTAGCCGGCGATGCGGATCGCGACGGCGCGCTCGGCGCGCGCGGGATAATCCGGCACCGCCAACGCCTCGACCAGCCCCGGATCGTCGAGCTCGTCGATCACGCGGGCATGGCCGATGAGCTTCAAGCGCCGCGCATTGGCATAGTCCATGAAGAAGAGGGCGACGCGGTCGTCCTCGGCGAGATTGCCGACCGAGATATGCTGCCGGTTGCCGCGGAAGTCGGCGAAGGCGATGGTCCTGGCGTCGAGGATGCGCACGAAGCCGGGCGGCCCGCCGCGGTGCTGGATATAGGGCCAGCCGCTGGCCGAGATCGAGGCCATGTAGAAGCCGTCGCGCGCGGCGATGAAGGCCGCTTCCCGCTCGGTCAGCCGCGCGTCGTCGGGGCCGTCGCGCTCGACCCGCGCGTAAGAGGCGCGCGAGCCGATGCGCTCCTGTTCCGCTTTCACCCGGTCGGTGAAGAGGAGCGAGGCGAAGTTCCGTCCCATGATTGACCTCCTGCCGCCGGCGCTGGCCTGGCGAGAAGAAGCATAGGAATTACGCCTATTTGTAAGAATATGGCTATCTTGAAAAAGATAATTCCATAATGTGGAATAATCAGATGGACCGTTTGGACGAGCTTCGACTCTTCATCGCCGTTCTCGACACCGGCAGCCTCGCCACGGCAGCCCGCAAGCTGCGGCGCTCGCCGCCGGCCGTGACGCGCGCGCTCGCCGAGCTCGAGGCGCGGCTGGGCGTGCGGCTGATCGAGCGCACGACGCGCCGCCTGGCGCCGACCGAGGCGGGCCGGCGTTTGGCCGAGCAGGCGCGCCGGCTGCTCGCGGATTTCGAGGAGGCGATGGGCGAGGCGGCGGGCGAGAGCACCCGCCCGCGCGGGCGCTTGCGCATCGCGGCACCGCTCGCCTTCGGTCGCATCCATGTGGCGCCCATCGTCACCGCCTTCCTCGACGCCTATCCGGAGGTGTCGGCCGAGCTGTCGCTGGCCGATCGCGTGGTCGACCTGGTCGAGGAGGAGATCGACGTGGCGGTCCGGATCAGCCGGCTCGGCGACACGAGCCTGGTGGCGCGCCGGGTCGGCGCGGTCAGGCGCGTGCTGGCCGCAAGCCCCGCCTATCTCGCCGAGCACGGCACGCCCGAGTCGCCGGCCGATCTCCGCGCGCACGAGCTGATCCTCTTCTCCGGCAGCGGCGAGGGCGAATGGAAGTTCGCCGATCCGCAGGGACGTGAGGGGGAGATCTCGTTGCCGGTGCGGGCGCGCTTCGCGGTCAACCAGGCTGATGCCGCCATTGCCGCGGCGCGCGAGGGACGCGGCATTGTGGCCGCCCTCTCCTATCAGGTGGCGCCGGATCTGAAGGCGGGGCAACTGGTCCGGGTCCTGCAGGATTTCGAGACGGCGCCGATCCCGGTCCAGCTCGTGTTTCCGAGCGCGCGGCACATGGTCCCGCGCTTGCGCGCCTTTCTCGATTTCGCGGCGCCCCGGCTGGCGGCGCTCGATGTCTTATGCGAGGATTGCGGGCAAAATTGAGCCGGCTCTCCGCGTGCGGGTGCTGTGCTACCCGCCAGCGGCCTGCTGTCGCTTCTCCTCGGCGCCGCGGATGAAGGCGACCACGGCCTGAGTCAGCGCCGCCGGCTGGTCGCGATGGGGCGAGTGGCGGCAACGGGCGAGCTTCAGCAGCTCGGTCTGCGGCACATGGCGCTTGATGCCGTCGAGATGAGCCATCGTCGCGTATTCGTCTTCGTAACCCTGCACCGCTAAGAGCGGACAGCGGATCGCCGGCAGCAGGGCCTCGATGCTCCAGGTGCGGAAGACCGGATCGAGCCAGGCGTCGCACCAGCCCCAGAAGGCCGAATCCGGATCCTGGTGATAGGCGGCAAGCCTCTGTCTGAGATCGCCGCTCTCGTAACTCGCTTTGGTTTGCGCGATGCCATCGAGGCTCATCGCCTCGACGAAGATGTGCGGCGCCATTACCACGGCGCCGGAGAGCGCATCGGGAAAGGAGGCGGCATAGATCAGTGCGATCGAAGCGCCGTCACTGTGGCCGAGCAGCCAAGGTCTTTCGCCCTCCGCGCCAACCGCGTGCAGGAAGACCGGCAGCGTCTCGTGCGCCTCCCGATGCAAATAATCGATCGGCCATCTTTCCTGCGGCGGTCTCGGCGTCGAGCGGCCATAGCCATAGCGCGAATAGACGAGACCCCGAAAGCCGCCGGCATCGCACAGGCGCTGCGGATAGTCCTTCCACATGGCGACGGAGCCGAGGCCCTCGTGCAGAAAGACGATCAGCGGTGCCGCGTGCCGGTCGCCCGCGATCCATCGGTGTTCCAGCCGGATGGTCCGGCCCTGGAATGGAATTTCGGCAAATTCAAGGTCCGTCGTCACGGGCGCACCGAGCTTTCGACCGATCGCTTCCCGGACGGTCGCAGCCCCGCGCCGGGGCGTCCCTTATACAATTTATCCAGCGGCGGAGCGCGGGCTATTCGACGAGGCCGAGGCTGTCGCGGAATTCCGGCGCGAAGTCGCGCTGCGGGTCGAGCCGCTCGACCCAGAAAATGATCGGGATGCGGTCCTCCTTGGGACCGCCGCGCACGGGGTTGACGAATTCCCACACGATCTCGCCCCCGGGCGTCACTTCCAAGATGCGCCCGCCCAGGGACTCGACGATCAGCGTATTGCCGTTGGCGAGCCGCGTCTCGCTGGAGCGTATGGTGCTGTCGAGCGGCTGGTCCGGCCGTCCACCATAGCTCCACGCGACCTGGTAGGTGGCGGGATCGAGCTCCAGCACGCGAGAATGGCCGTAGCCGTTGGGATTGCCCTCGTTGTCGAACAGCATCAGGTGGCCGTTGGGCAGGAACTGGGCGTCGTGCTGGCGCACCCAGGAGCCCGAGAGCGCCCAGACGATGGTCTGGCTGTCCAGATCGACCAGCACCACGGTGCTGAGCTCGCGCAGCGACACCAGGATTTGGCCCGGCCGGCTCTGCGGAATGCCGGACACAGGCTGTTCCAGGGCCTGCACCGAGTTGGAGTGCAGATAGTCGCCGCTGTTCTGATGCACGTCCCAGGGCACGAAATAGAGACGCCGCGCGAAGGCCGAGCGCGCGACGGCGTCGATCAGCCGGACTTTCTTGAGCTCCCGGCCGTCCGGCGACAGCTTGACGACGAAGTCGTCGATCCGCGGCTTGCGTAGGCTTTCGAAGCCCGGCAGATCGGTTTCGGAAATCTCCTGCGTCAGGACATAGATGTTGCCATCGGCATCGATGTCGAAATCGTGGTGGGCATGGGCCAGATATTTCCAGATGGCGTGCGAGTCCTTGTCCATCTTGACGAGGCCGTAGCCCCAGGGCGTATCGCCGATGGCGGTATAGAGCGCCAGCAGATCGCCGTTGGGAAAGACGTGCGCCTTCTCGATGTAGATGTAGGGGTCGGGCATCGGCTTGGCGACCGCGGCGCTCTTGTCCCAGATCTGGCTGTAGCGCAGCGCCCACTGGTGGACGACGTTCCCGTTCATGTCGATCAGGAAGGCGCGCTGGTCGTGGGTCGAGCTGTAGAGCGTCAGGCCTTGCTGCGCCTGGGCGGGATCGTAGCGCACGACGCCGCGCGCGTCGGTGCGCGCCGGCTGCCAGAAGTCCGTCCGGGTCGGGTCGCGGTAGTTGATCAGGCGATCGTAGAGCGCGTCGCCGCCCAGGAAGGCGCGGCGCAAGGTATCGGCCGGAAAGATGTCGCGATACATGGCGAAGCCGCCGGCGACGAAGGCGAGAAAGACCATGCACAGCAGCGCGACGATCGCGAACCAGCGTTCCGCTCCCTGCGGCGCCGAGGGCTGCGCCGCTTTGCGCGAGGGGAGATGGGACCGCGCCGGCGCGCTCGATTGTCCTTGGGTGTTGACCAAAGCGAACTCCCCAAACGGGCAGTGACCGATCGCCGCTTTCGATCCGGCACCGCATGGAACGGGCGCTCAAAGCGGCAGGAGCTCGGCAAGACGCCGAAAACAGCGGAAGCGGCTCATCGGGGAGATGTAGGGCGGTCTGCCGCTCGATCGATGCGCGGGCACAAAAATGCTACGGCCTCGCCGGCGCGCAACGGTCTTGCCGGCTCCCTCAGCTTACGGATGGGTTCTGGCCTGCCGTCGGGGCATCCGCTTGCCGTCGTTCGGGAGCCTCGTTGCGCACGCGGTCGGTGCGCTTGCCGTCACCAGGCGAGCACCCGCATGACCCAACGCGGCCGCTTGTCGATATCCCGGCCGAGCTTCAACGTGGTCTCGACCACGGCCCCCGGCGTTCGGGCATCGGCAAAGGAAGGGGCGAGGACGCCGGCGCTGACGAAGGCCGTGACGAGCCCGGCGCGGTTGCCGCCGGCCACGTCGTGGTCGAGCGAATCACCGATGGCGAGAACCCGATCCGGCGCGGGGCCACCGAGGATCCGCAGGCAATGGGCATAGATCTGGGGATATGGCTTGCCGACATAGGTCACGCGGCCGCCCAGCTCTTCATAGAGCCGGGCGAGCGTGCCGGGCCCGGCCACCAGCCCCCAGGGCGCGTACACGGTCAGATCGGGGTTGGCGCAGACCATGAGCAATCCGCGCGCCGCGGCGGCGGCCAGCAGAGGCCGCCAGAGCTCGGGCTCGGCGCGCTCCTCGTCGAGACCGGCCAAGAGCAGAAAGCTTGCCTCTTCGATCCGCTCGACCGGCACGATCTCGAGGTCCTCGATGATCGACCGGTCATGGCCGCGCGCGATCAGGAAGCAGCGTCGTTCGAGCCGATCGAACGGCGGCGCGTCGCGGCGGCACAAGGCTTCCCACGTCACTTCGCCCGCGCTCACGAGCGCCCTGTAAGCCGAGGGCGGCAGACCCAGATCGGTCAGCCGTGCCGCGTTGGGGGCCGCCCGCTTGCCGGAATTCGACAGCACGACGACCGTCTTGCCCGTCTCGGCCAGACGGCGCACGCAGTCCGACGCGGCCTCGAACACCTGGCGACCGTCATGGAGCACGCCCCATTGGTCGAGCAGCACATGATCGAAGCGGTCGGCGATCTCGCCGAGGCCCTCGATGAAGATGGGCGCTGCAGTCATGCGTCCGGCCTCGTCTCGATCAGGCCGCTTGGGCGAGCCGGCAGTGCCGCGCCGAATGCGGGTTCCCTCTGCGCAGCCGGCTCGACCGACACGCCGAGGATGCGGGCACCGATACGCGTCCGGGCCTCGCTGCGAGCACCACCGCCCAGCGCGAGCAGGCGGGCTGGCAGCGCCCGGTTCAGTCGGCCTCGCGTTCGAGCACGCAGCAATGCGGCGCTTCCTTGCTTTCGCGCGCACTCGTCAGGATTGCGCCGGTCGCCGGATTCGGTCGGAACGTGGTGCAGCCCTTGAGACCCTTGTCATAGGCGAGCGCATAGATCTGCTTGAAGGTGTCGAAGGAACAGCCTTCCGGCACGTTGATCGTCTTCGAGATCGAATTGTCCACGTGGGTCTGGAGTGCGGCCTGCATATCGAGATGCGCTTCAACGGGCAGATCCGCCGCCGTGACCAGGGTGTCCGGCCAGGCCGAACCGCCACCAAACTTTTGCCGCCACAGCTCCACAGCGTAGTCTTCGAGCTCGAATTCCACCGGCGATCCGCCTTCGTCGAGGATCGTGCGGCGATAGCGTGGCGCGAACACCGGTTCGATCCCGCTCGAAACGTTTCCGGCGAGAAGGCTGATGGTGCCCGTCGGCGCGATCGCGATCAAGTGGCTGTTGCGAATGCCATATCGCGCGATGTCCTCGCGAATGTCGGCGGGAAGCGCGCGAACAAACGGCGCCTCGAGGTAGCGCGGCCGATCGAAGGAGGGGAAGGTTCCCTTCTCCCGCGCCAGCGCGATGGAGCTGCGGTAGGCCGTATGGCAGATGATGCGCATCGCTTCGGCGGCGAAAGCAAGCGATGGCGGGCTTCCATAGCGCAGCCCCATCATGATCAGCGCATCGGCCAGGCCCGTAATGCCGAGGCCGATCCGTCGCGAGCTCCTGGCGCTCTCGCGCTGCTTTGCGAGCGGGAACCGGGACGCATCGATCACGTTGTCCAGCAATCGAACGGCCACCTCCGCGGTATCGGCGAGCCCAGCGCCGTCCAGCCGTGCTTGCGCCGAGAACGGATTTTCGATGAACCGCGTCAGATTGATGGCCCCGAGATCGCAGGCGCCATAGGGCGGGAGAGGGACCTCGCCGCACGGATTGGTCGCACTGATGTGCTCGCAGTACCACAGATTGTTCATTCGATTGATCCGGTCGATGAACAGCACGCCCGGCTCTGCCGTGTCATAGCTGGCGCGGAGCATGCGGTCCCAAAGCTCGCGGGCGGGGACACGCCGGACGATCCGGCACGGCACCGGCGTTGCGACGCCAGCCCATTCCCGTGTTACGGTTTCACCTTCGCCTTCCAGCGCGGCGGCGGGAAAGATGAGGGGCCAGTCGACATCCCGCCGCACGGCCTCGACGAAGGAATCCGTCACCTGGACAGAAAGGTTGAAGTGCCTGAGCCGCCCGGGCTGCCGTTTGGCATCGATGAAATCTTCGATGTCGGGATGATCGCAGCGCAGCGTGGCCATCATGGCACCCCGCCGGGCGCCGGTAGAGAGGATGGTCTCGCACATGGCGTCCCAAACGTCCATGAAGGAGACCGGGCCGGAAGCGATGGCGCCGACGGCCTTGGCACGGGTGCCTTTGGGCCTGAGCGTCGAGAAATCGTATCCGACACCGCCGCCCTGCTGCATGGTGACGGCTCCTTCCTCGAGCGCGCGGAAGATGCCGCCGATGGAATCCTCGATCGTCCCCATCACGAAGCAGTTGAGGAGCGTCACGTTGTGTATGGTGCCGGCACCGGCCTGGATCCGGCCGCCGGGGAGGAAGCGGAAGTCTTGCAGGATGTCGAAGAACCGGCGCTCCCACCGATCGTCGGGCTCCACGGCGGCAAGGGCCTGCGCGACGCGATGCCACGTGTCCGCTATGCCTGCGTCGCGAAACCGGCCTCCCTCCCGGTAGCGATAGCGCGTATCCCAAATGTGTTGGGAAATCGCGTTGCTAGAAGAATGTTTCTCTTCCATGGGGTGCCGCCGTGGAGATGGACATGGGGGGTGTCAAACACCCCCGAGAGTGTAGCCCATTCCGATCGCATGGCTGCGTCGATCTTCGGGCGCGCGCGTGCGCCGTGGCGCTCCTGCGGCGCGGCCTCCTGCCGACCCGTGGCTAGCCCTGCCGCTGCCAAAAGACACGAACGAAATAACCCCGTTCGTCGAAATGCATGGTGAGCTCGCCGTGAAAGGCCCGCTTCATCGCCTCGCCGATTCGCCGGGGAAGATGAATGTCGGTCGTGTTGATGACGATACCGTCGGGCACCTCCTCGATGCTCATGATGCGGTTCAGCGGATGCTCCTCCTTCTCGGCCTGCTCCTGGTGGCGCGCAAGCGCCATGATCTCGGCCTTGTGCTGCTGGACCACGGGCCCCGTCAGGGTCACGACGCCAGCCGGATACCGATCGTTGATGCGGTGACAGGCCTGGCACAATTCTTCGTGGGCATTCGCCGACCGCGCGGCCCACTGCCACCGCGCGTTGTGATAGACCGCACCGCACTGCGGGCAGACCGTGGGTTCTTGCAGCTTGCGGACGCGCTTATAGGGATCGAGGATATGATCCCATTGTCCACGGCCCCAGCGCCGACGGCCGGACAGCAGCGCTACCGGGCTTGGTATGCTTCTCTTCTTCATGGCCCTTTCCTGGCGTTCGCCCCCAAGTACTCTCATCGGTCCGATCGCCGAGCCGTCCATTCGCTCGGGCTCTGCCGTCACGACGATGGCCGGCAAGCGGCGGCCGACGCCTACACCCGCACCAGTTCCGTATGTCCGAAGCCCTTCTCGTAGTCGATCACGGAGATCACCTTCGGCCGGAGTTTGACCACCGCCATTTCCGCGGGATCCGGCTTGGCGGGCCCGGCGAGCGCGGGGAATTTGCGGCCCAGGAGGGTCAAGGCGCGGTCGATTTCTTTCGGATCGGTGAGCACTTTGGCGGTCGCCGCGAGGGAAAGGCCCTTGAGCCTGCTCCAGTCTTCATCGTCTCCGTCGATGGCGGCCGACACCTTCTTGCAGCGCGAGATGTTGCGCACCTTCTGGCTGTCCGGGTCGCAGCCGAAATAGAGGTCGAGCCCGTCATTGACGTAAGCGACGGTGGTGGCCTGGGGCCAGCCGTCCTTGCGAACGGTCGCAACCGTCATGGTGCGGTGGGCCTTCATCTGCTCCAGTATAAAGCGCTTCAATTTGCGATTCATGAGGCCTCCGCCGAGAACGAGCCGTAACAACAGGCTAGGGGTCGCGCGCGAATCGGCCCTTGATCCAGATCATTCGTTGCGTGCCGCCTTTTGGCTTTCATGGCACCGTGGCGTCCGAGAGCGTGGTGCTTGGTCGGGGTGGCTCTCGAACGGCGGGATTTTCCAGCCTTGCTCGTTGGAGACAGGCGATGACGGGGGCGAAACGTGACCGCCCAGTCGGCATATGTGCCAGATGCCGCACGGCTTTCAGGTCGTTCGAGCAAATCGGCAGGAAGTGCGCGAGACCGCTGCCGTCCGGAAAGAAATGCCCGGGCGTGATTCACAGTGCGATAGGGGCAGATGACTGGACGGAATGCCCGTCCTGTCTTGCGACCGGCCGCGTCGACGACAGCAGTTGCGGCCGTTGCAACGGCGAAGGTTGGATCTGCGTGATCCGGTAGGTGCCATGATGGGTGGTGGATCGAATGAGACGGTGCCGGAAACCGAACGAGCGACGGGCGAGCCGGTCGCCGCCGCGTTCGAGAGGACGCGCGGAAACCGACGCCTCGCTTTAGACCCGCGGCCCCTTCCGTAAAGGGCCGTCATCGCGATGGAGGTTCGTCATGGCTGCGGAGAGTCTGGTGACGATGGACGGGCCGGGTCCCTTCGTTTTTGGTCGATTGCAAGGGCCCATCGAGGTTCAGCGGGCTCCGAACGGAACGGCGATTGCGATTCGCGGCCAAATGCAGGTGAACGAGACCGGACGGCGTGTCATCGTCCGTATCCCCCTGGCCATCGAGGACGCGAGAACGTTGCTCGAGTTGCTAAGGGGCTGCCTGCAACCCGGCGCACCCACGAGAGCGAAAGCAAAGGCCAGCCGCGGAAAGATCAATCCGTAGGTCGCTCAATCGAGCTGCAAGGTTTCGACGCAGGGCTGGCGCGTAAGAAGCGGCGGCGCTGGCCGGCGACGCCGAGCGCGGCGAGATCGGACGCCTCGGTTTTTCCCCGGTTTGTTCCCGAACGCCCCGCTGGCAGCCGCGGGACCTCTCGTCGATGCGGCCGTCAGCCGGAACGAAGCCAGGCGGCCGAGCGGGCCAGAGAAACATAACGAGCGGTCGCCTGAATCATCGCCTCTATGCAGGCATCCGCGGTGGCCCATTTGTAGGTTTCTTCGCGAAAGCCCCCTTCCATCCACTGCGCCTCCGTCTCGCTGCCGACGAAAGCGCGCTGTGCCGGGTCGTAGCTGAACCAGAGATGTCTGTCGTAGAGCTCGATCCAGACGCTGTCGGGTTCGATCGAAATACGGAGATCGCGCATGGTCTTGAGCTCGTCGCGCAATTCCTCCGCCGCTGCGCGCACGGGCTGGAACGCAATCTCCACGGCGACATCGCTCGGGCCGCGCGGTCGTCTCGCCTCCATGCGGCGTTGCTGCTCGATGGCCTTTCGCAGCCTGTTTCTGACCTCGCTCATCGCCTCCTCCAACCCGCCGATACTCGCCCTCCCCTCAGCCACCGCGCCCTCCGCGATCCCGAGGCTACCGCGCCGGATGGCGAACGCGTTCTGTACAGCTCGCTCGAAGATGTCTCAACGTACGCGCAATGGTGGCCTTCGGCTCGGTTTCGTCGGGGGAACCGGCGTCCCTTTTTCTCGGAACGTGATCCTCCCCTTCGACAGATCGTAGGGCGTCATTTCGACGGTGACGCGGTCCCCTGTCATGACCCGGATACGCGCCTGCTTCATTCGACCCGACGTGTAGGCCATGATCTCATGTCCGTTGTCGAGCCTGACACGAAACCGGCCGTCCGGCAGCATCTCGATGACGGTGCCCTGAAACTCGATCAGCTCTTCCTTGGGCATCGGATATTCCATCCTCACGGGGGCCGAGCCAGCGCGTGAATGCCGGAGAAACACGAACGCAACATCAATCATGGAGTCCTCGGTCGGCGAAACCTTGATCCATGTCAAGCCGGCGCCCGATCGCGGCCGAAAGCGCCTCTCATCGCTCGCCGGCTCGACCAGGCCCGCGACGCGCGACAGCCTTTGACACAGGTCAATGGCTCGGGGACGTGACTTCTTGAGAATAGCGAACATGCGTCACGGCCTCGAACCGCCTTGCGCCGCCGACGCCCGATTGCCCGGAAGGATCGAGGAGCCAGGGGATGAGCGTGATCGTGGCGCTGCGGGCAAGCGACGGCCGCTCGACCTGGATCGGCAGCGATACGTTGGTATCCGGCGGCAGCCTGAAACAGGATTATGGGCCTAAATGGGTTGTCCATAAGCCGTGGGCCATCGGCGTGGCCGGGCATTTGAGGACGGTGAACCTGATCGAGCGGAATATCGAGGCGCTCGTGGGAAACCTGAAAGATGCCTATGAATTCGCGTTGCGAGCCCGCGACGCCATGAAGGCGGACGGCTATCACGGCAATACGGATGAGCGCGGCCCGGTCGGGTTCGGGGGCACGCTCATTCTCGCCAACCCCGCCGGGGCGTGGGCGATCGGGTCCGACTTTTCGATCACGCCGATCTCTCCGGGCACCGCCTGGGCGGAGGGGAGCGGGCGAGAGATCTCGTTGGGCGCCATACACGCCCTGCAGTCTCTACAGACCGCCCTCGCTCCGGACGATATCCTCCGACGAGCGATAGACGCGGCGATGGATCTCGATGTGAACTGCGGTGGCCGGCCTTGGGTCCACGAGCTTGCTTGAGCTCGTAAACGGCTTCGGCACAAGGCACGGGGCCGACGCGCTCGCGGGGTGCCGTTGCGTCTTGCACCTCTCCTGCGGCGCACGAGGGGCTCGCGAGCTGCTGTGAAGAATCCGGGCTAGCCGACCGATCGGATGAAATCGCGGATTCGTGGCATGATCTGCGCGCGCCAATGGCGGCCATGGAACAAGCCGAAATGCCCGATGCCGGGCTCCGAATGGTTCCGGCGCATCCCGGATGGAACATTGACGCAGAGATCCTGTGCCGCGCGCGTCTGGCCGGGCCCCGAAACGTCGTCGAGCTCGGCTTCGACGGTCATGAGCGCGGTCTTCGAAATGGCGCCCAGCTCGACCGGCTGGCCGGACCAGATCAGATGGCCGCGCGGCAGCGCGAAATCCTGGAACACCGTCTTCACGCTCTCGAGGAAGAACTCGGCCGCCAGATCCATGACGGCCGTGTAGAGCGTGAAGAACGGGTGAGAAGCCGCGTCCTGACCGTCGTCCTCGACCAGTTTGTAGAAGAGCTCGCGGCGCTCCGCGACGTGGCGCGCGAGATGGCCCATGAGGGCCAGCAGCTGGAGCGAACCCGGATAGACCCTCCGGCCTGCCGCAGGGTGGGCGGCCGAGACCGGGAAGATCGTGTTCTGCTCGAACCACGCAGGAGGCCGCTCTGCCAGGAGCCGCTCGACGCGCGTCGGGTTCAGCCGCGGATCGATGAGGCCGCCGAGGAGGGTGAGCGAGCGCGGTTGGCTGGCCGCCCCCTCGGCGGCGAGAAGCGCTGTCGCGGCGAGCGACGGGATCGCGGACTGGCACAGCCCGACGACGTGGATGTCGGGACCGAGATGCCGGATGAACTCTCGGACATAGCCGATATTGTCGGAGAGGCCGAAGGGGCCGTGCTCCGGCGGGACCAGGCGGGCGTCCGTCCAGTCGGTGACGAACAGGTCGTGCTCCGGCAGAAGAGCCGCGACCATGTCGCGCAAGAGGCCGGCAAAGTGGCCCGATAGCGGCGACACGATCAAGAGCCTAGGATCGCTCCGGCCCGTATCGCGTTCGAAGCGAAGCAGGGTGCAGAAGGGCTTCCGCACGACCGCCGTCTCTTGGACCGAGACGAGCCGCTCGCCGATCCGGGCGGAGCGGAGGTCGAAGGCGGGCTTGGCGGGCCGCGGCAGAAGCCGGCCGATGAGGTCGTAGGCGATGGCGCTCGTGGAGCCATCCGAGGCGAAAGGCATCATCGCGCGGGTCCGGCCGCTCGCGCCGGTGCGCGCCCGGAATCGGGTGCCATCGGCAGGGGCATCCGCCGAAAGCGCGCCAAGCTATGGCTCGTGGACGACGGGTTTCCCGAGCTCCGAGATCCTGAAGAGGCGAAAGGCGCGCTCGCCGTTGAAGTCGAGCACACGGAGGTCGTCGGTCTGGCTCAGGTCGCGCATGACCATGTCGAAGTGGCCGTCATAGCGCTGCTTCGCCAGATCGATCGGGATCTCGTAGGCGACGAATTTGTCGATCCCCTTGGCCCGGAGCTTCGCGATCAGCTGTGCGTCCGTGACGCTCGCATGGGACGTCAGGATCACGATGGGACCGCTTCCGGTGAACAACAGGGCTGCCTTCATGACGCCACTCCCAATGAGGACGATGTCGATCCGAGCGTCGGCTTCGGCGCGGGAAACGCCCCGGGTCATGGCTTGGAGGCGACCCCGCTTCCTCGCCGCCTGGCCTTCGATCGAGCGGTTCGCACTCTAGGCTGCTCCAGCCCGGCCGGCGTTGCGCTATGTCAAGATTCTATGCCCGGTCGTCAGAGCCCACCGTGCGGGGCGGGGCCGAACTCGCAACTGTCGGCCGCCACGTAAAATCGCTGAACTGCAGGATCTTCATGCGGTCGCGCTATCATGGCGCCACATCGAGCGGCGGCGACGAAGCGAAACGAGCGTGACGAGGGCGGACGCGGTTGTCATCAGCATCGACGGCGCCTGCAGCGGCAGGCGTTGCGCCTGCGCCGCGGTCCTGATCCGGGACGGCCGGGTGGTGGCGGAGCGCAGCCGCAGTCTTCCGGAGATCGACGGCTATGTCCTCGCGGCGGAGATCGCCGCCGTCGCGCTGGCGGCCCGGCTCTTCGAGGGCCATGGCGAGGCCGTGGCCGTCGTGATCGAGACGGATAACCCCGACGTGCCGCGTGTGATCGAGCGAGGCTATCGGCCGAGGCAGGCGGGGCGCATTCCCGCTGGCCTGCTGGCGGCCGCGGTCGAATTCGCCCGTGCCAACCAGCCCCGGTTCGAACGGCTGGCCCGCAACAGCACGGCCGGCCTCAGGCGCGCACACCGCCTGGCCAGCCGCCGTCTGTGGCACGGCGGCCGGCAACGGCTCCCGCGGGCCTGACGGCGCAAAGCGGGCCTGCCTTCGGGCGGCACGGCGTCACCCGCAACGGGCGGTTCCGGCTGTGATCGGCCACCCCGCGCCGCGGCTCGGCGCGTGAGCCTCGAGCGAAGGCGGTGAGCGCCGGCGCTACGAAGAGGCGAAGATGTGGTTTGAGCACTTCTCTCCGGTGGCAGAGCTGGCGGTCCTGTGGTAATCTCTTTCATTACCAGGGGCTAAGACATCGATCAGTAAAACGGGCCTCCGGTTGGGGCATTCGTCCAACGTTGTCAGGGGATCATTGACGATGTCCGTGATCGCGCGCGTATTCGCGCCGGCCTTCGCGCTGGTCGCACTATTCGCATATACCGGATTGGCGTCCGCGCAGGACCAGGACACGGCGATACCCGGCGTTACCGCCAAGATCGCCTACTTGGAAGCCTCGTCGAGCGCGACGCGGCTCGGCATTCTTTTCAAGAACGACACCGACAAGGAAGCGCATTCGTCCAGCGCCCTGGAGTTCGCGCAAATCGCCCTCGTCGATCCCAGCGGCAACCGCAAACTCTACGCGCTCAAGGATGCGGAGGGTCACTTCCTTGGTGGGCCGATCTCGGATTGGAACGACGGCGGGCGCTGGTTTCCCAAGCTGGCGAAGAACTCGCAGACGCTCGTTTGGGCGCTGTTCGATCCGATCGAACCCGGCCGTGCCGTCGATGTGGAAGTGCCATCCGTGGGGTCGTTCCTCGGCGTGGCCGTGTCTCCGGCTGCGGCAGCGCCATCTCCCCAGGCAGCGAGTAGTCTCCCGCCGGTCACCATGACGCTCAGGGCCGCCCTGCGTTCGGCCGGGCAGCTGCGTGTGCAGCTCTTGCTGCAGAATCCCGGTAGCGGGACGGTATCGGGCCCTGGCATACGGTTTGCCGACATTTTTGCGTTGGATACGCAGGGCAAGCGGAAGTACCCGTTGCTCAAGGGCACGGACGGGCTCTATGTCGCCTCACCGATGTCCGACAAGAACGAGGGCGGCCGGCTCTTTCTTTCGAAGGTCGCTGCGGGCGGCCAACTTCCGCTGACCCTGAATTTCCAGGCGCCGCCCGATGACGTTCGCAAGGTGGACATCGTCGTGCCACTGTTCGCGCCCCTCCAGGACGTGACGATCGTGGGCAGCGGCGGCGCCGAAGGCGGCGGCATCGAGGTCGCGGGGCGGTCGGAGGAGCTGACCCGGGCGCTCGCGGAGCTCGGCGCGCAGGAGACGCCCGAGGCGATCACCCTGCCTCTGCCGGCCGACGTGCTGTTCGACTTCGATCAGGCGACCCTGAAGCCGGAAGCCGTGGCGTCCTTGAACCAGGTGCTGACGGTGCTGAACGGCTATCCGGGCGCGTCGATCTCCGTCGAGGGCCACACCGATTCCAAGGGGACGGACGCCTACAATCAGGGCCTGTCGGAGCGCCGCGCCCAGGCCGTCGCGGACTGGCTGGTCGCTAACGGAAAGGTCGATCGAGCGCTGATCCATACGCGGGGTTGGGGTAGCAGCAAGCCGGTTGCGCCCAATACCAAGCCGGACGGCTCGGACGATCCCGAGGGGCGCGCGAAGAATCGCCGCGTCGAGATCGTCGTGGAAAAGGCCGGATGAGAGCGGCCGGCGGCGATCTTGCCGGGGCGCCGCCGCGCCATCGACGCGGACGCCGACCCGCGACGCGCCGTGATGCACAACCGATGACGCGCGCGGTCGCCACGGCAGCCCTGCGAGCGCTTGGCCTGTCGGCGCTCTCGCTTTGTCTGAGCGCCGCGCCGTCCCTGGCGCAGGACGAGAGCGAGTGCCCGCAGGAGCAGGGGGCGCCGTCCGGGCCCGCGCAAGCATTGCCCAACCTGAGCGGCATTTGGGAGGGGCCGGACGGCGAGGTGGAGATCGACACGCTTTCCCAGGGCCGCACCGTGTTGGCCTATTTTCGCGCCGGCAGCGGGGAGTGCCCCTTCGGCGATTCGCGAGGCGTGTTCCTCGACGGGAAATTCGACGGGCATCGGATTGCGGGCCGGATGACCCGCTGCACGCGCGTCGAGGTCTTGATCGACAAGTGCGGCAAGACGCCGGTCTACGAAACGGATTTCTACACGCGGAGCGTGACGAAGGACAGCATCGTCGGATGCTGGAAGACGGAGCATTACCGGTCCAAGGAGGGCAGCGACGGCGGTCAAGGCGACGACACCGGCGCCGACGAATGTCCGTACGAGCGGGATTCCGGCGGCGATCGGTACCTGCAATTCGTCCTGACGCGCAAGGAAATCAGTCCTTGCCCGGATATGACGGAGATCGAGAAGATCAACGACGCCGCCGAGAATGCCGCGAGTTTCCTTCGTGTCGTGGCGCGCATGGTCAGCGATCCGAAGATCCAGGGCATCCTGGACTCCTCGCAAAGCGCGCTCGACAAGATATCGGCCGCGCTCGGTATCGCCGTGAAGGCGGGGGAAAAGTGCAACGAGATCCACGACGCGCTGGGCGAGTTGCGCCGCTTCAAAGACGCGATCGACGAGGTCAACAGCGCCAGTTGCGGCCAGCGGCTGGCGGCGGCGTTCGACCACCTGTTCACCTCGGCCGGCAAGCTGGGGCAGCGCTTCGTGAACATCCCGACGCTGGGTCCGGTGTTCGATCTGCTCGCTTACAACGAAAGCTTTTTCCAGGACGTTTCGGCAGATCTCAATCCCGAACAGCGGTGGGCCGGGCAGTTCGCCGGCGTCGAGGGATACACGGCGACCTGTCCCGGCGACTGAGAACCCTTTCGTGACAGGGGCGGCGATCCGACGGCTTGATGCTCGGGCGGGACGGCGAACCCGCCGATGGCTCAGGGGCGGGCTGACGGCGTAGAATTCGCAGTGGCGCCACAGCACGGCGCCCATGACGTCGGCGATCGGGAAACCGTGCCATGCGGAATCTCAAGGGCAAGAGGATCGCCATCCTGGCGACCGACGGCTTCGAGGAGATCGAGCTGGTCGAGCCCAAGGAGAGGCTGTCGCAGGCCGGCGCCGTCGTGGAGGTCGTGTCTCTCGGGCCGGGTTCCATCCGGGGCTGGAAATTCACCGATTGGGGCCGGCGCGTCGAGGTCGACAAGACGATCGGCGCGATATCCGTCGCCGCCTATGACGCGCTCCTCCTGCCCGGAGGCCTGATCAATCCCGATCGCCTGCGCGCGGTTCCGCAGGCGGTCGCCTTCGTGCGCGCCTTCGCAGAGTCAGGCAAGCCGGTCGCGGCCATCTGCCACGGGCCCTGGCTTCTGGTGGAGGCGGGGGTTCTCAGAGGGCGGCGCGCCACCTCCTACCCCTCGATCCGGACCGATCTCGAGAATGCCGGCGCGAAGTGGATCGACGAGCCGGTCGTGGCGGACGGGAACCTGATCACCAGCCGCAGGCCGAAGGACCTGGCCGCCTTCGTCGACAAGCTGGCGGAGCTGATGGCACGCGCGGAAGAGTAGGTGCCGACCAAGGGAGTGACGCGCGGGGGAAGGAAATTCGACGCAAAGCGGCGCGCCTGTCGGGGTCGCACCCGGGGATCGCCAGTCTCCCGCCTTCGGTATAAGCTCGCGGGCCTCGCTTGCCCGCGTCGCGGGGCCCGTTCGTTCCGGTCCCTTGCGCGAAACCCCTGGAGGTCGCCGATGGCGCTGACGTTCTATTACGGCTCCGGCTCGCCCTACGCCTGGAAGGTCTGGCTGGCGCTGGAGCACAAGGCCGTCCCTTACGAGTTCAAGCTGCTCTCTTTCGACAAGGGCGACACCAAGACGCCCGCCTTCCGCGCCGTCAATCCGCGCGGCAAGGTGCCGGCCATCCTCGACGACGGCTTCGCGCTCTGGGAATCGGCGGTCATCCTCGAATATCTCGAGGAGCGCTATCCGCAGAAACCGCTCCTGCCGGGCGACGCCAAGGCGCGCGCCACGGCGCGGCGCATCGCCGTCGAGGCCGACCTCTATCTGGCCGAGGCCGTGACCGAGCTGTTCGAGCTGACCCTGTTCCGCCAGGAGAAGAAGCCGCCCGCCCCGGCCGAGATCGAGGACGCGCACGAGCACATCATGGAGGAGCTGGAGCGACTCGAAGGGCAGATCGCCGGCCCCTATCTGGCGGGCGAGCTGTCGCTGGCCGATTTCACCGTGTTCCCGCATGTGCGGCTGCTCAAGCGCGTCGAGGATCGCCAGCCCGGCAACGGCATCGCCGACGCCCGCCTGCCGGCGCAGCTCAAGACCTGGGTCCGGCGCATCGAGGCCTTGCCCTACTACGAGAAGACCATCCCGCCGCATTGGAAGAAGTGAGAGCGGGCGGCTTGCTCGGCCACCGTCCCCCTTTCGACGGGCGGGCGTCCCTCTGCCGAAGTCCGTAACAACGAGCGTCGAGGCGGGGCAATGAGAGTCGCGACCGTCATGATGAAGGCGCTGCCTCTCTCCAAGGTCTATCAGCTCATCGAGCCGGGCCCGGTGGTCCTGCTCACCACGGCCCGCAAGGGGCGCGCCAACGTCATGACCATGTCCTGGCACATGATGATCGAATTCGAGCCGCCGCTGGTCGCCTGCGTGGTCAGCAGCGCCAATCACAGCTTTGCCGCGTTGCGCGCGACCCGGGAGTGCGTGATCGCCATTCCGGCGCTGAAGCTGGCGCCCGAGGTCGTGAGGGTCGGCAATTGCTCGGGCCGCGAGGTCGACAAGTTCGCGCGGTTCGGCCTGACGCCGCTGCCGGCGCGGCGCGTGGCGGCCCCTCTGGTGGCGGAGTGCTTCGCCAATCTCGAATGCAAGGTGGCGGACACGCGCCTCGTGAACCGATACAACCTCTTCGTCCTCGAGGTGCTCGAGGCCTGGACCGATCCGAAGCAGAAACGTCCCAAGACCATCCACCACCAGGGCTACGGCCGGTTCGTGGCGGATGGCGCGACGATCCGGTTGAAGTCCCGGATGCGATAGCTAGGCTGGTCCGGAGCCCCGCGCTTCGCATCGCGGGTGTCTGTCGGGGCGGATGCCGGCCTTGGATTGTCGGGCGCCCAACGATGGGCAGACGGGAGAAGAGATGCTTGCCATCCTGGGTCTGGGCCTGCTGATCGGCATGCAGCACGCGCTCGAAGCCGACCATGTCGCGGCGGTGTCCAGCATCGCCGCCCACCGCAAGAATGTCGGCGATATCGTCAAGCACGGCCTGACATGGGGGCTGGGTCACACGCTCACCTTGTTCGCGGTCGCGGGGGCCGCGATTCTCCTGGGTCATGCCATCCCGGCACGCTTTGCCGGGACGCTGGAGACGGCGGTCGGCGTCATGCTTCTCGGCCTCGGCGCGCATGTGCTCTGGCGGCTGCGGCGCGATCGGGTGCATTTCCATCGCCACCGGCATCATGACGGGCAGCTGCACATCCACGCTCATAGCCATGCCGGCGAGACGGTTCCGCACGAGCGCGCCGCTCACGCGCACGATCACGGCTTTCGCTGGCGCTCCCTGATCGTCGGGTTGATGCACGGCATGGCAGGTTCGGCGGCGCTGCTGGTGCTGGCCGTCTCGCAGACCGCCGACCCCGCGGTCGGGCTCGCCTATGTGCTGGTCTTCGGGCTGGGCTCGATGATCGGCATGGGCGCGCTGTCGGCGGTGATTGCGGTGCCGCTCGTGCTGTCCGCGCGGATGCTGACCTGGGCTAATGACAGCCTGCAGGCCGCGGTCGGCGCCGTCACCATCGGGATCGGCGCCGTGACGATCTACAAGATCCTGTTCGCCTAAGGCCGCAGCCTGGGATCTTCGCCAGGAAGCCGCCGGGTGAGGGAAATCGGTTGCGGTTCGATTTCCGACAGCCGGCGTGCCGCCACGGCGGCAGGCCGAGACCGCGCTGAGCGAGAACAGCTTGCCCGATCCGCGAGAGCTGCGCCGGCGCCCATCTGTGCCATGATACGGCTCTGCCGACAGGCGGCCGCGTTCGTCTCAGCGGGGAGCGGGGGAGCGGATAGCGGGCCGCCGAGCCAGCGTTGATGCAAATCAATCGATGCGGGCGACGCCGTCGTTACGCTGAGCAACCGCCACCATGAGACCGCTCTTGCATCCTCGTTTGCTCAACGGGCGCTTCGGCGATCCGGCGCTCTATGTCGAATGCATGTTCGAGCGCTGGGCGCTGCTGTTCGACCTCGGCGACCTGCACGGCCTCGACATCCGTAAACTGCTTCGCGTCCGCGACGTGTTCGTCTCGCACACCCATATCGACCATTTCGTCGGCTTCGATCAGCTGCTGCGCATCTCCATCGGACGCGAGCATGTGCTTCGGCTGTTCGGGCCATCCGGCATCATCGGCCAGGTCGAGCACAGGCTCGGGAGCTATTCGTGGAACCTGGTCGAGCGCTATGCGACCGACCTCGTCATTGTCGTCACCGAGGTGCGTTCGCCGACCGAGGCGGAATCGGCAAGGTTCCGGTTTCAAAACCGCTTCCGCCGCGAGGCCGGCACGACAGCTGCGCTCGCCGACGGCGTGCTGCGCGATGACAGCGGCTTTCGCGTGCGTTGCGCGGTGCTCGACCATCGCATTCCCTGCCTCGGCTTCGCCGTCGAGGAGCGGCAGCACGTGAACGTCTGGAAGAACCGGCTCGAGGAGGCAGGGCTCGCGGTCGGGCCTTGGCTGCGCGAGGTGAAGCAGGCAATCCTGCGCAACGAGCCGGACGATACGCCCTGTCGCGTCGATTGGCGCGAGGGACGCGCAAAGCGCGAAGAGACGCTCCCGCTCGGCCGGCTGAAGCGAGAGGTGATGCGTCTCGTGCCCGGCCAGAAGATCGGCTACGTCGTCGATGTGGCCTATAGCGCCGAGAACATTCGGCGCATCGTCGAGCTCGTCCAGGGCGCTGACATCCTGTTCATCGAGGCGTGCTTCGCACGCAAGGACGCCGCACGCGCCGCCGATCGCGCCCACCTCACCACCGAGCAGGCAGGCCGCATCGCTCGATTGGCCGGCGTGCAGCGCGTCGAGCCGTTTCATTTTTCGCCGCGGTATGTCGAGGACGGCGAATGCCTGATGCGCGAAGTCGACGAAGCGTTTCGCGCGCCCCCGGAGCCGGAGGGCGCTCGGAAGGGCGCAAGCGTCGGACCGCCCGACGCCGGGCTGCCGGGCTCCTGACCGCCATCGCCGTTTGGGGGCCGCTCCCGCCGCCGGCACTTCCCGTCGAGGGCCCGTGGCCCGGGCGCTGCTTTTTCGGGCTTCGATGGCGAAAAATTTTTTCCTAACATGGACGCGGCAACCTCAGCGCTCGCCAACAGGCGGCGTGGCCCCTCGCGGACGGGCCGGGCTCGATCCGCCGAAGCACGGCCGATCGGTTGGACAGGGTGCCGGAGCCCTTGATTTAGAGAGCGGACAGGCGGAGCCGTTCTCGACCGGCTCCATGCGGCGAGGGGTCGCCTGGCGTGTGGTCGAGGATCGGCCAAACAATGCGCCGCACGCGACGGTCCGGCGTCCTCTCGTAACGGAGAGCGGGAAAGGACTTGCGCTCGACCAAGAAAGCGATGGGAGGAGGAGAAAGAAAATGTCTCGAACCAGGGAACATCCCTATATTTCAACGCTGAAGGCCAAGTTCGCCGACGGCGAGATCGACCGGCGCGAATTCCTGCGCAGCGCGACGCTGCTAGGGCTGTCCGCGGCGGCGGCCTATGGCTTCGTCGGCCGCGTAACCGGCAATAGCTTCACGGCGCCGGCGAAGGCCGCCGCGGCGAAAGGCGGCACCTTGCGCATCGGCAGCCGCGTGAAGGCGATCGACGATCCGGCCACCTACTCCTGGGGCCAGTACGACAGCAACATCACCCGCCAGGTCTGCGAGTACCTCACTCTCACCGGTCGGGACAACATCACCCGTCCCTATCTGCTCGAGAAGTGGGAGCCGAGCGAGGACCTGAAGACCTGGACGCTGCGCTTGCGCAAGGACGTCAAGTGGCATGACGGCCGGCCGTTCGTCGCCGACGACGTCGCCTGGAACCTCAACCATCTGCTCGACGAGAAGGCCGGCTCTTCGATGATCGGCCTGATGAAGGGCTACATGCTCGAGGAATACGACACCGGGGAGAAGGACGAGGCCGGCAACCCGAAGATGGGCACGCGGCTGTGGTCGGACAAGGCGATCGAGGTGGTCGACGATCACACCGTGCGGCTCAACTGCAAGGAGCCGCAGCTCGCCGTGCCGGAGCATCTGTTCCATTATCCGGCGCTGATCCTCGACCCCAAGGAGAACGGCAAGTTCGGGCCGGGCTCGAACGGCACCGGACCCTTCGAGCTGGTGGAGTACGAGGTCGGTCGCAAAGCTGTGTTCAAGGCGCGCTCCGACTACTGGGGCGAGGGTCCCTATCTGGATCAGCTCGAGGTCATCGACGTGGGTGACGATCCGTCGGCGGCGGTGGCGGCGCTGGTATCGGGGCAGATCGACGGACTGGGGACGGCCGGGGCGTCGCAGATCGACGCGCTGAAGGCGGTGGAGCGATTGGAGATGTACCGCGTGGCGACCGCCCAGACCGCGGTCGCGCGCATGAAGGTCACCGAGAAGCCGTTCGACGATCCGCGGGTGCGCAAGGCGATGCGACTCGCGGTCGACGTCAAGCAGGTTCTGGAGATCGCGCTGCGCGGCTTAGGTCAGACGGCCGAGCACCATCACGTGGCGCCGATCCATCCCGAATATGCGAAGTTGCCGCCCTTCACCCGCGACGTTGCGGCGGCGAAGAAGCTGCTGGCGGACGCCGGCCACCCGAACGGGATCGAGTCCGAGATCTGGGTCGCTAACGACTATCCGTGGCATGCCGTGGCCGTTCAGACCATGGCCAACCACTGGAAGGAGGCCGGCATTAACATGAAGATCAACGTGGTGCCGGGCGCGACCTACTGGGACGTGTGGACCAAGGTCCCGGGCGGCTTCACGGTCTGGTACCACCGCCCGCTCGGCATCATGGCCTTGGGGCTGGCCTATCGCACGGGCGTGCCGTGGAACGAGTCGAGCTACTCCAATCCGGAGTTCGACCGGCTCCTGACCAAGGCCGAGGGCATCCTCGACGTCGATAAGCGGCGCGAGGTGATGGCCGAGCTCGAGAAGATCATGCAGGAGGATGGACCGATCGTGCAGCCGGTGTGGGAGGACCTCTACACCTTCGTGGACAAGAAGGTGCAGGGCTTCGCCATGCATCCGAGCGGCTACATCTTTGGCAACGAGCTGTCGCTCGGAGCGTAGCGGCCGCCCGGTGACGTTCTCGTAAGAGCGCCAAAGGCACCTTTGCGCGGGGTTCCATCATCTGCTGCACAGGATGGGGCCCCGCGCTTGCGCCCGTTCCGAACGATCAGAGAGCGGCGTGTCTGCGCCCGCGGATCAATTGTGTCGCGAAGGCGACCGGCCCCTGTTCAGACGCAGCGCTGCCGCCCGGCGGTGACCTTCCATGCCCTCGGTCGCGCTTTGCCGCATCGCTGGCGGCGCGACCGCAGCGACGCCCCGTTCGTCCAACCACTGATGCGTGCAGATTTTCACATAGGAGCCGACCCAGAGCCCGCCCGTGTAGCGGCCGGCGGCCATCGTCGGTAGCGTGTGGTTCGTCCCGCAGCACTTGTCCGAGTAGACGACGCTCGCCAGCGGGCCGATGAAGAGCGACCCGTAGTTCCGGAGTTTTCTCGCCGTCGCATGCGGGTCGGCGGTATGCACCTGGAGGTGCTCGGGAGCGATGAAGTCCGAATAGGCGACCATCGTCTCCTCATCGCTGCAGACGGCAATCTCCCCGTAGTCCCGCCAGGAGGCGCCGGCGACGTCGGCGGTCGGCAGATTCTCGAGTTGCCTTTCGACTTCGCCGAGCGTGGCTTCTGCCAGGGCCCGGTCCGTGGTGATCAGGCCCACGCGCGCCCGGAGGTCGTGCTCGGCTTGCGCCAGAAGATCCGTCGCGATCATCTCCGCGTCGCCGGTTCTGTCGGCCACGGTGAAGATTTCGCTGGGCCCGGCGAGCTGGTCGATCCCGACGGAGCCGAACACCTGACGCTTGGCCTCGTTCACATAGGCGTTGCCCGGGCCGAAGATCTTGTCGACGGCCGGGATCGATTCCGTCCCGAACGCCATGGCGGCGATCGCCTGCGCGCCGCCGACGCGGAAAATCCGATCGGCACCGGACAGATGACAGCTCGCGATCATGGCCGGGTGGGCAGCCGGGGGCAGGCAGGCGACGATCCGATCGCATCCGGTAACCTTGGCCGGCACGATCGTCATCACCGGCGCCGAGAGAATCGGATAGCGGCCGCCCGGGACATAGACGCCCACCGTCCTGATGGGAATCACGCGATGGCCGAGGTGCAGCCCGGGAAGGGGCTCGACCTCGAGCGGCTGGATCGTGCCGAGCTGGGCTTGCGCAAAGGCGCGGACACGCTCGATGGCGAATTCGGTGTCGCGGCGCGTCTGCGGATCGATATTCCGCAACGCGTCCCGGCGCTCGGCCTCGCTCACCTCGAACCTTTCGACGTCCGACTTGTCGAAAGCCTTGGAATAGGTCCATACCGCCGCATCGCCGCGATCTCGCACCGCAGCGAGGATTTCCTTCACGGTCGTCTCGATCGAGGCGGTGTCCGCAACGGCGTCCCGGCTGGGAGACTTGAGACGCATAATCTTGCCGCGGAACATGTCATTCATGGCTGGCATGGCGATTCTCTTTCTTCCTGGCGCTGACCGGCCTTGAGCATCGGCTGCGGCAGGCGGTCCCACAATGCGTTCCGGCTCGATTGTCTAGTATTTTCACCAGTGATATCGCTACCTTCCGTGCCTCCGAGGCGCTCTCCGCGGCATCTCTCTCGAGGGATCGCTCGGCTGACGAGCCCCCCGACGAGGGGCCTGGCGCCGCTGCGACGGCGGTTGAACAGCATTGTCGAGGTCGTCATGCCAAATATCGGGACCAAGCTGAAGGAGCTAAGGCGTCGGCGCAGTCTGGGCGTCCGCGAACTGGCCCTGCGATCGGGCGTGTCCCACTCTTCGATCTCTCTCATCGAGCGAGATCAGATCAGCCCATCGATCGATACGCTGAGCGCAATCTTGGATGCTCTGGGGACGACGCTGACGGGCTTCTTTTCCGAATTGCAGTCCAGCTCGCCCTACACACCTTTCTATACCGCGAACGATTTCGTAGAGATCGGGAAGGCCGGCTCGATCTCCTATAGGGTGATCGGCATCAACCATCCCAACCGACAACTGCTCATGCTGCACGAGACCTACGCGGTGCACGCGGATTCCGGGGCGGCCGTCTCCCACTCCGCGCAGGAGGCCGGCATGGTCACGCGGGGCGCAATCGAGCTCACTGTCGGAGAGCAATCGCGCGTGCTGCACAAGGGCGAGGGCTACTATTTCGACAGCCGGCTGCCGCACCGATTTCGCAACGCGTCCGACGAGACGAGCGAAATCGTCAGCGCCGTTACGCCGCCGACCTACTGACCGGGCCGTCTGGCCGAGCGGAGAGAATTGTCACCGCGCAGCTTGCGGCCGACCTTCCTTCTCCCTGAGGGTGCTAACCTTCGCCCAAGGCCGATCCGCCGACACCGAGCGACGGGGACCAAGCCACAGGGAAGGTCATGATCGAAGCGGCTCATGTCGCGATATCGCGCGGCGCAGCGACCGACGCCATCGCCCTCCGCCGTTCGCTTGCCAGCCCTGCTCTCGTGATCGCTTGGCAGCTCGGAGAGCGCCTGCAGCAAGCGGGCGAGCGGACGCGCCGCAATCATGCACTTATTCTCTTTTAAAGTAGATATGGAATGGCGACACGAGAAAATGTGCTCTTGCATGCCGCCAAAGGAAGATTTAACGTGCATCCAATCAAGGGCGCCGTCCGCTTTGGCTTGAACCGGCCGTCACCGACCGAGCGGTGAGAGCAGGCGCTTGCTGGCGAGAGCGACACCATGAGCCGAGGGAGCGGCGGCCCCGTGTTGAAATCGTCTTTGCAGGCTCGGATCGTCGACAACGTGCTCGAATACATCGCGGCGCAAGGGTTCGCGCCGGGTGCGCGCCTCAACCTCGATTCCTTTGCGCGCGACCTCGGCCTGTCGCGCTCGCCGGTCCAGGCGGCGTGCAATTATCTCGCGCAGCAGGGTGTGCTCGAGGCCCGCCGCAATCGCGGTTTCTTCGTCAAGAGGCTCGATGGCCGCCCGGCGCCATCGAAAGGCCGCGGCTTCGAGCTTTACGATCGCATCATCGACGACATGGCGCAGGGCGTGCTGGCCGGGTCCGTCAGCGAGAGCGCGCTCATGCGTTCCTACGGCGTCGATCGCGGCGAGCTCGGACCCGTGCTGCGGCGGCTGAACCGCGAGGGCTTGGCCATGCCGTCGCTCGGCCGCGGTTGGCTCTTCGTCGAGTTCAGCCTCGACGTCGTCCTGCAAAGCTACCAGCTCCGTCGTCTCCTGGAGCCGGGCTACATCCTGGATCAGAACTTCAAGCCCGACCGCGTTCGCCTCGAGGCGCTCCGCCGGGATCACGAAAACATGCTCGAACGGTTGTCGCCGAAGACGGCGTTCGAGGAAACCTTCGCGCTCGATGCTCGCTTTCATCAGACCCTGGCCGAGTTCACCGGCAACCGGTTCTTCATCGAGATCATGCGCACCCAGACGAACATTCGCCGGCTGTCGGAATATCTGGGCCGGACCCGGCTGGAAAACATTCGCATCTCTTTCGCCGATCACCTCGCCATGATCAACGCGCTGCTCCACGACGAGCGGGAATGGGCGGCGGCGCTGATGCGTCGCCATCTCTCCCAGTCGACGCAGCGTGCGGCCCGCTATTACCCGGGCGATATCGAGGAAATCCGGCGCAAGGGACCTCGCCGAGGTGGCGAAGGGCCGGCGGTACCGTCATGAACCTCGCCGAATATGCCCGTTTCGACGGTGTCGGTTTGGCCGATCTGGTGCGCCGTCGCGAAGTCACGGCCCAGGAATTGGGCCGGCTGGCGCTCGACGCCATCGAGCGGCTCAATCCGCGCCTGAATGCGGTGCTGGAGACCTTCCCCGACCGCGTCGACAAGCTCGGCGGCGGCGGATCCGGAGAGGGTCCCTTTGCCGGGGTGCCGTTCCTCGTCAAGGATCTTCTCCTGTTCGAGGAGGGCATGGCCTGCGAATGCGGCAGCCAGCTGATGCAGGGCTTTCGCCCGGACCACGATTCCGAGCTGACGCGGCGATTCCGCCGGGCAGGCTTCGTCACCGTCGGCCGCAGCGCGGTGCCGGAGATGGGTTATTCAAGCGCCACCTCTTCGCGCCTTCACGGCGTGACTCGCAATCCCTGGAATCCCGAGCGGATAGCGGGCGGCTCGAGCGGCGGGGCCGCGGCGGCGCTCGCCGCGGGACTGGTGCCGATCGCCCATGGCAGCGACGGCGGGGGATCGATCCGGTCGCCGGCGAGCTTCAACGGTCTGGTGGGTCTCAAGCCCACGCGCGGCCGGATCAGCGAGGGGCCGGACGCCGCCGATCAACTGAGCGGTCTCGGCGTCAACTTCGTGCTGACGCGCACGGTGCGCGACTGTGCGGCAGCGCTGGACGCCGTCCATGGCGCGGCGCCAGGCGATCCCTATGCGATTGCCCCGCCGTCGAGGCCATTCTCCAAAGAAGTCGGCGCGCCGCCCGGTCGGCTCAGGATCGCCGTGGCGACCGAAACCTTCAGCGGGGTGCCGATCGATCCCGAGGTGAAAGCCGCCACCGCGCGGACGGCCCGCCTTCTCGAGACGGCCGGGTATATCGTCGAAGAGACGATGCCGAGATTCGACTGGATTCCCTTCGTCTCGGCGGTCAACGACCTCTGGACGGCGCATCTGGCGCGCGGCTGCGACCTGTTCGGCGAGATGCTCGGCCGCCGACCCGGCCCCGACAACCTCCAACGCGTCACCTGGGCCTGTTATCGCCACGGCAGATCGCGCTCGGCACAGGATCTGCTGGCGGCACTCGAGCTGTTCAACACGGTCAGCCGCCGGATCGGCGCGTTTTTCGAACGCTACGATCTGTTCGTGACGCCGACCTGCACAAGAACGGCGCCACCGCATGCCGAGTTCGATATGGACCGCGCCGACATGGATGCGCGGCAATGGTGCCAGCACTGCTTTTCGCTCGAGGTGTTTCTGGTGCCATTCAATGTCGCCGGATTGCCCGCCATATCATTGCCGCTGGAACAGGGAGCCGGCGGCGCGCAGATCGGCATGCAATTCGTCGGCCGGTATGGCGACGAAGCAACCTTGTTCCGCATCGCGGCCGATCTGGAACGGGCGTCGCCCTGGTCGTCCCGGCGACCGTCCATACACGTTGCGCAAACGTCGCCGATTTGCCAATGAGGAGTCCGGGATGAGAAACCGGTGCAGGCCGTACGGCACGCGATCTTGCCTCGGATCGCCTTGACTGCGACAGCATCGAACGAGGCGAAACGGACATGCGCTCGAAACGGGCGCATTACGATCAACAGAGGGGAGACGGAGGAGAAAACGCCATGACCAGCCGCAGGACTTTGGAATCGGGATTAGCGACCGCTCGCCATAGCGGATTCGCGCTCTCGCGCCGCAGATTGATCAAGGGAGCCGCTTGCACGGCATCGGCTGCCGCGATCGCCCGGTATGCCGGAGGGATCGGCAGGAGTTTCGCCGCGGAAGTCGAGAGCCAGCTCAGCATGATGGGCTGGGCGGACTACATCAACCCGGACGACATCAAGGCGTGGGAGGAGATGACAGGCAGCAAGCTGATCTACGACTCCTACGCCAGCAACGACGAGATGTATTCGAAGCTGCAGCTGTCGCAGGGCAACAGCGGATACGATCTCGGCATGAACACGGACTTCATGATTCCGCTGCTGATTAAGGGGCAGCTGATCCAGAAGTTCGACAAATCGCTGATTCCGAACTTCAAGAACGTCCGTCCCGAAATCGCGGGGCCCGATTTCGATCCGCCGAACGATTACACGGTTCCCAAGAGCTGGGGCTCCGAGGGATTCATCTACGACAAGTCCGTCATCACGCGCGAGATGAAGACGTGGGGTGACTTCCTCGAGGCGATCCGCAACGAGGCCAGCGGCCGCGTTTCGCTGCTCGACGATCCGCTCGCCATCGCCCCGCTGTTCTGGTCCAAGGGCATTTCGTGGAACACCACGGACGAGGCGGCGCTGAAGGACGCCGACGCCGAGGTGGAGAAGCTCGGCAAGCACATCAAGACCTTCAACTCCTATCCGGTCCAGGACGTGGCGTCAGGCACCGTCGTCCTGGCGCAGATCTGGAACGGCAACGCGCGTCAGGCCATCGACCAGTCGAAGAATCCGAACTTGGTGTTCGTCTATGGCGCGCCGATCACCGAAGCGTGGCTCGACAGCTACCATCTGCCGGTGGGAGGACAGCACCTGAAGGCGGCGCACTCCTGGGTCAATTACGTGCTCGATCCGCAGGTGGCGGCGAAGGAGATCACTTATACGGGCTTCCTGTCGCCCGTGACCGGCGTCGAGCAATATCTCGACCCCAAGGTGGCTGCGGATCCATTGATCTTCCCGCCGCCCGATGTCATGAAGCGCGGCGAGCGGACCCAGCGCAACGAGACCTACGAGCGGCGCATCCAGATCCTGACCAAGTTCAAGGCTGCTGCGGCCTTGTAGGCACGGATGCCGGACCGCCATTGGCGGCATTCGCAACAAATCGAGCCGTCGCGGCGCCCCCGAGGGGTGCCGCGACGGCCCCCATGACGATCGA
>JBMONF010000035.1:43600-64661 GCA_049323455.1 Pseudomonadota bacterium
TTCTGCCCCACAAAGCCATCCAGGCCGCCGGGGGGGGCCGCCACGGCCCTCTTGACGATCGATGAGGACGTCACCGGCTATGGCGAGCGAAGTGGAACTGGAGGGGGTCACCAAGTTTTTCGGCGACTTCAAGGCGGTCGACGATGTCTCCCTCCATGTGAAGGCGGGCGCGTTCGTTTCCCTGCTGGGCTCCTCGGGTGCCGGCAAATCGACGGTCCTGCGCATGATCGGCGGCTTCGAGCTTCCGGACGAGGGCAGCATCCGCATCGGCGGCAAGGACGTGACGGATCTCCCTCCCTACCGACGCGACGTCAATACCGTGTTCCAGAACTATGCTCTCTTTCCGCACATGACGGTCGCGGAGAACGTCGCCTACGGATTGCGTCAAGATGGCGTGCCTCGCGGCGAGCGCACGGGCCGCGTCCGCGAGGCGCTCGAGATGGTGCAGATGCTCGGGCTCGCCCATCGCAAACCGTCGCAGCTCTCGGGCGGCCAACAGCAGCGGGTGGCGTTGGCGCGGGCGCTGGTGAAGCGGCCCTCCGTGCTGTTGCTCGACGAGCCGCTGGGAGCGCTCGATCGCAAGCTGCGCCAGCAGATGCAGGTGGAGCTCAAGCTGCTTCAGCATCAGCTCGGCCTGACCTTCATCTTCGTCACGCACGACCAGGAGGAAGCCCTGGCCATGTCGGACACCATTGCGGTCATGCGCGACGGCCGCATCGATCAGATGGGCACGCCGACCGAGCTTTACGATCGTCCGCGGACGGCGTTCGTGGCGAGCTTCATCGGCTCGCAGAATTTCTTTCCCGGACGGATCGAGGCGGGCGGACGGCTGGCTGCCGATGGCGGAGTGCTGATCGATGGCGCCCGCGTTGCCGAGGGGGCGGTGCCGGGCGAGCGCGGGCTTGGCGCCGTCAGGCCCGAGAACGTGAAACTGTCGGCTGCCGAACCGCCCGAGGCATGCAACAGGGTGCGCGGCCGCGTGGTTGCGGTCGTCATGTTGGGCGACATGGTCGAATATGTTCTCCGCCTGCCCGGCGGCGAGGAGCTCTTCAGTCGGCGGCCGCGAAACGCGGGAGAACTGCCGGATCAGGGGCAGGAGATCTGGGCCCATTGGCCGCGCGGGCACGCCACCATCTTTCCCTTCGAGGCGATGGCGGCCCGCGAGAGCGGTCTGGGCCGGCAGGAGAGCAGGCAGGATGTCTGAGCAGGGGCTCGCGATCGGAGGCGCAGGCGGCCCCTGTGCTCGCCGGGGAAGCGTCGGCGCTCGGCGCCACCGGCGCGGCCGGCTGCTGCCGCGATGGTACATGGCGTGGCCGGCACTGCTGTGGTGGGGGTTCTTCTTCGTCATTCCGCTGGCCTGGATCGCCTATTACAGCCTTGGCATAAAGCCGGCGGACCTGTCGCAGGGCGCGGTGTCGCTCGCCGAGCTGTCGTTTGCGAATTACGTCACGGCCACCTCCGAGATCTTCCTCAAGGTTTTCTGGATCACCGTGCGCACGGGCGGGCTTGGCACCCTGGCTTGCGCGCTGGTCGGGTTCCCGGTGGCTTATGCGCTCGCCAATTACGTTTCGCCGCGCTGGCGTGCGGTCCTGCTGTTCTTGCTGGTCCTGCCCTATTGGACCAGCTTCCTGCTGCGCACTTTCGCGTGGCGCATCGTGCTGGCCCCGGAGGGCACGCTGTCGGGCGCGCTGCAGGCGCTGGGTCTCCTGAACCATCCGCTCGGGATGCTGGACACGAACGCGGCCGTTCAGCTCGGCATCATCTATAACTACCTGCCGCTCATGATCCTGCCGATGTTCGTGGCGCTGGACCGCATCGATCCCGCGCTGTCCAAGGCGAGCATGGACCTCGGCGCGGGGCCGGTGGCGACGTTCTTCTCCGTCACCGTGCCGCTGGCGGCCCCCGGGATTCTCGGCGGCTTGCTGCTGACCTTCATCCTGGCGACGGGCGACTATGTCGTCCCGGCGATCCTCGGCGGCGCAAGGGGTCTGATGGTCGGAAACCTGGTGGCGACGCAGATTCTCGCGTCCCAGAATCTCCCGCTCGGGTCGGCGATGGCGATCATGCTGATCGGCATGCTGGCCCTCGTGGTGGTCGCCGCCGGGGCGACGCTGATGGGCATCCGCGCAGCGCTGCGGCTGCTGCGCGGCCCGGCAATCTGAGGCAGCGACCGTGATCGAGAAGAAACGGGGGACGCGACGAAGGACGGCTCCGGCCATGGGTCGAATGGCGATGCTCGTCTGGATGGCGCTGGTGTTCGCGTTTCTGTTCCTGCCGATTTTCGTGGTCGTGCTCTACTCCTTCAATGGCGGACGAAATCTCTACATTTGGACCGAGTTCTCGCCCTATTGGTATGCGGCAGCGCTCGACAATCCGCGCGTCTTGAACGTGCTTGCCGTCTCCTTGAAGGCAGCCCTGATCAACGCCGCCATTGCGGTTTCGCTGGGCGTGCCGGCCGGCATCGCGCTGGCTCGCCGAAAGGGCAGGTGGACGGGCCCGTTCCTCGCACTTCTCTTCGTGATCCTGGGCACGCCGGAGCTGGTTTCGGCGATCGGCCAGATGATCTGGTTCGACCGGATCGGGCTCTATAACGGCCTGCTGCGGCTTTCGATTGGACACTCTCTCTTCAATATCGCGGTCGTCATCCTGATCGTCCGCGCCCGGGCCGAGGGGCTGAACGAAGCGCTGGAGGAGGCGGCCGCGGACCTCGGCGCATTGCCCTGGCGCAGCTTCCTCGAGATCACCCTGCCCCTGATGTTCCCGGCGGTGTTGGCGAGCCTGCTGCTGTCCTTCACCTTCTCCTTCGACGACGTGATCATCTCGCTCTTCGTGCAACGGCCGGGCACGTCGACGCTGCCGATCCACATCCTGTCCTCCTTCAAGCCCGGTCTGAAGGGCGACGTGGCGGCCGTTGTGGTGATGACCCTGGTCGTGAGCCTCGCCGGCGTTCTGACGGCCGCCCTGCTCCTGATGAAGGGCGATCGGCGCGGCCGGGCGCTGGGCGGCGTGCTCGATTAGCGCGGATCGGAGCGTTGCCGCTGCGACGTCAGATCGGCGGGCGCCGGGAGCGCCAGCCCAGCGCCTCCTCGAGCGCAGCCCCGATGCGCAAGACCATGGCGTCGTCATAGCGCCTTCCGACGATCTGCAGCCCCGTGGGCAGCCCGGCTCGCGTGAATCCGGACGGCACCGAGAGCGCCGGGCACTGCCCGATCATGTTGAAGGGAAAGGTCATCTCGAAGTGGCGAAAGCGGCCCCGCTCGTCGTCCTGGCCGAACTCGGCTTCGGTCACGCCGATGGGAAGAGCGGGCAAGGCCGTGGTCGGGCAGATCAGGGCGTCATAGCGGGCGAAGAACGGCGCGATCTGCTGCCATTGCTCGGTGCGGACGAAGTCCGCTCTCTTGAAATCCGTGGCGCTTGCGCGCCGACCGCGCTCGATGGCCGCCACGACATTGGGGTCCATGCGGTCGAAGAAGGAGTCCGCCCGGTCTCCCGCCAGGAGCGCCGTATAGACATCCCAGTGCAGCCACCCGGCTTCGGTGATCTTGCGCCGCCAGGGCAAGGCGACTTCTTCGACCGCGGCGCCGAGCTGGCGCAGGCGATCGACGGTGCGAACGGTGTTGGCAGCCACCTCCGGATCGACGGCGTAATAGCCGAGGTCGGGGCTGAAGGCGAGGCGCAGCCCGCGGAGGTCGCGCGACGGCTCGAGCGGTACGTCCGGCAGGGGCGGCAAGGACGAGGCGTCCCGGTCATCGGGTCCCTGCGCCGCATTCAGGAACAGGGCGGCATCGCCGACGGTGCGCGCCAAGGGGCCGAAATGGCAGAAGCTGTCGAACTGGCTCGGCAGGATATCGAAGGGGATCCGGCCGAAACTGGGCTTGAGCCCGACGAGACCGCAAAAGGAGGCCGGCAGACGAACCGAGCCGCCCATGTCGCATCCCTCGGCCAAGGGCAGGCAGCCGCTTGCCACGGCGGCGGCAGACCCGCCCGACGAGCCGCCCGGCGTGTGTGCCGGGTTCCAGGGATTGCGCGTGACGCCCCATAGCGGCGTCTCGGTGATGAAGGAGTAGGCCAGCTCCGACGTCGTCGTCTTGCCGACCATGATCGCGCCTTCGCCGAGCAAGCGGTCGACGATGGCGGCATTGCGATCGGGCACCCAGTGCTCGAACAGGCGCGAGCCCAAGGTGGTGCGCTTGCCCCGAACCGGCGTCATGTCCTTGAAGGCGATGGGAACGCCATGAAGCCGACCGAGGCGGTCCCCGCGGGCGACCGCCGCGTCGGCCTCCCGTGCCGCCGCGAGGGCTTCCTCGGCATAAACGAAGCAGAAGCCATTGAGCTTGCCGTTGACTTCCTCGATGCGCGCCAGGGCGTTGGTTACGACCTCGACCGAAGACAGCTTTCTTGCGCGGATCGCATCGGCCATGGCCTGGGCCGATAGGTAACAGAGTTCCAAGTCCGTCATGTGCACCTCCGAGCCGAGGCGAGTTTGCCAACCGGCGCCGCTCCATGCCAGGGCTCTCGATCCGCGCCGGCCAACAATGCCCCGGCCATGAACAGAGAGGCAAAGCGGTGGTGCTTGCGACGGAATCTCCGTAAGCGATGTTCCCGGGCCCTTGTAGAATCCGAGCATCTGCCCGTCTTGTAGTCTGCCCGAGGATGTTCCTGGACGGTACAGGACGTCCTTAAGGACGTACTTAAGGACGGGTGGCAGATGCGGGCGAGGTCTTGATCGGGCCGGAACGTCGGCGCCGGTGGAGCGAGGGCGAGAAGGCGCGGATCATCGAAGAATCTCTTCGGCCAAGTGCCCAGGTTACCGATATCGCGCGCCGCCATGGCGTCAGCCGAGCCCTGCTTTACTCGTGGCGCCGTGCGGCGCGCTGCGCACCGGTTTCTCCTGTCGTACCACCCGCACCGGAGTTCGTGCCAGTCCTGCTGTCAGCACCGGAAGAGCCGCAGAGCGCGAGCGCACCCGCCGAGACCGCCGCTCCGGACCGCCGATCACGACGCTCGGCCAAACGGCGGGCGGCAGTGGCGAGATCGAAGTGGTCGTGCCCGGCGGCGCTCGCCTGACCTTGCGTGGCCGGGTCGAGGCGACGGCGCTGCGGGCGGTGCTGGCCGCACTCAAGGCATGATCGCGGTCTCGAGCGGGCTGAAGGTCCTGATCGCCACCAGCCGGTCGACTTCCGCAAGGGCATGGATGGCTTGGCCGCGCTGGTAAAGGCTCATCCAGGCACCGATCCGTTCTCGGGCACAGTCTTCGTGTTCCGCGCCAAGCGCGCCAACCGGATCAAGCTGATCGTCTGGGACGGCACAGGACCGTGCCTGTTCGCCAGGCGGCGGGAGGAAGGCACGTTCCGCTGGCCGAAGATAGAGGACGGCATCATGCGCCTGACGCCTGCGCAGCTCTCGGCTCTGACCGAAGGGCTCGACTGGACACGCGTGCGCGATGCCGGAGTGCGCGCACCAACCGCCGTGCTGTAAAGACCAGGCGCAAATCTGCGCCGCGATCGTCGAGGATCTGTTCGAGGCAATCGTCGCTCTCTCCTCCAAATCAACGATGCGCCAGATCATCGCGACCTTCAATGAGAAGGGCCACTTCATCGGGGTCGTTGATTTGCGCATCGAGAAAAATCGCGATTCGATTCTGCGCGATATGCGGGACCTAAGCGCACGGCTTGCGGTCCGCGACATTCCGGCAGCGGTCGCAAACCTACGGCGTCAGCTCGAGAAAAAGAATGCTCGCATGAGTGATCTGGCGAAGGCCAGCCTGGCGGAGGCATATCCGACTTGGCGCTTGCCGAGCGGCATAGTCGGAGGAAGTCGATCGAGACAGGTCAGCCGGCCCGGTTGAGCGACACAGAACGGCACTGGCAGCCGTCGCACGACACCTTGGATCCCGGGAATCGATTGCAACTCCGCGTCGTTTGCCGGCTGTGACAGGAGTCACGACCTGCGCACGGGAAAACCTCTGCCTTCGCACCGTTCGTGCGACCTACTCCTCAAAGCGATCCGTGGCGTCACGATCGCGGTCGTATCGTCTCGTGAGCGGAAACGGCGGCAACCAGGACTCGCGACGGACGGTCCAGAGTTCGTAGGTCGGCCTCAGTTGGTCAGGGGCATCCAGGGATCCCAGGTTCACTTCGATTTCGCCTGCGCTGCGTGAGAAAACGGACGAGCCGCAGCGGGGACAGAAAAACCGCCCGGCGTAGTCGCGTGTTTCGCCATCGATCGTCACCGCATCCTGAGGGAACACCGCGGAAGCGTGAAAAAGGGCCCCATGATGCTTGCGGCAGTCGAGACAGTGACAAAGGCCGACCCGGTATGGGCGTCCCGACGCCACAATTCGGACGTTGCCGCACAGGCAGCCGCCGGTGAAGCGGTCCATGCTGCGTCTCCTCCAAAATCAAGCGGCCGGAATGTTTATAACGAACAGCATTGTCATTTCAACTGACGCGCCGGCAGTCCGACCTCATCCGCGAGTGCATCGAACGCCGCGGCGGCGACGCCTCAAAGGTGCGGGGCGAGTGCCTTTCAGGCGCCGTCGAGTAGCAGAGGATAGCCTGAGGCGGACTGACTCGCTGCTGCTTCGGTTGCGCCGTTGGCCTTGGTGATCGATGCGAGGCGGGTAGAATCCCTGCGTGATTTCCGACGCCGACACGCTCCCCACCGATCCAGATGCCTTGCGCGCACTGCTGCTGGCTGAACGCGCGCGGCATGCGGAAGCGATCGCCCAGGCCGGGAATGCGCCGATCGCCAGCAAGGCGCTCGCGCGCATCGCCGCCATCTATGCCGTCGAAGCCGGGATCCGTGGCCAAGAGGCCGAGGCACGTCATGCTGCCCGGTCGCAGCGAACGAAGCCGCTCGTCGAAGGGCTCAAGACTTGGCTGGAGGCCCAGCTCGCTGCCGTCTCACGGAAGAGCACGGTCGCCGAAGCGATCCGCTATGGCCTCGGTCGCCGGGAGGGCCTGGTTCGCTTCCTCGATGATGGCCGGATCGAGATCGATTCCAGCATCGTTGAACGCACCATCAAGCCGATCGCCCTCAATCGCAAGAATGCGTTCTTCGCTGGATCGGACGGCGGCGGCGAGCGCTGGGCCACCCTCGCCTCGTTGATCGAGACTGCAAAATTGAACGGCATCGATCCCCAGGCCTATCTCGCCGACATCCTCGCACGTATTGCCAACGATCACCCGATCAACCGGATCCGCGAGCTCCTGCCCTGGGCCTGGGCCGCGAACCGCTGAGCTCACAGGGCCGCGCCATCGCTTGCGGATCGACAGCCGAAGCGGACGGCGCGCGCCAGTGCGCCGCGCCAGCTCGCGGCGAGGAATCGCGGGGAGATCGCTTGCCGCTCCTTGTCGCTGGTTCCAAGCGACAAGATCGATTCTCTCTCGCACGATCGCTCGGCAAGATTTCCGGAGAGGCGCTCGCGCCACTGATGTGTATCGGCCCGCTATCCTGGGCGGGACCTCCGAAACCGCGAAGCGCTCCCGCCAGCATGTGTGGACGCTCGCGGGTGGACCTTTTGCGGTCCTCCGCGCGGCGGGATCGGCGTTTTCCTAACGTATTGAAATAGTTAGCGGGAGATTGGCTGGGGGACTAGGATTCGAACCTAGACTGGCGGAGTCAGAGTCCGCTGTCCTACCGTTAGACGATCCCCCAGCTATGATCCTGATTTTACAGCACTTTTCAAATCTTACAACGGGTCGCGACGGCGCTTGGTCGCGTTCCGTTTTTGGTCCAGAGCCGGGCCCGGAGCGGCGCTTGTAGACCAGCGCCGCGGCCGGCGTCAACCGCGATGTGTCATGGCGAAACCCGCCCGCGGACGCGGCAAGGATCGGCCCTGGCTGCCCGATATCTTCGAGACTGTCGGTGTCCTCTGCCAGCTCCTCGGCGACAGGCCGGCTCATCCCCGATCTCTTGATCCGCGCGCCATCGCGTCGAGGCCTGCACCGGCCCTGCCGCTCGGCTCAGGCCGGCTTGGTGAAATCGACCGTCGCGCGCTCGTGGCCGAGGCTGAGGGTGGCTTCGACCGGCGACGTCTCGGCGATGACCTGGCCGCGGCGCACCACCACGAGCCGCGCCGGCCTGAGGCGCAGCGCCTCGATCGGATCGGCGGCCTGCAGCAGCACGAAATCGGCCTTCGAGCCCGGCTCGAGGCCGTATCCCTCGAGCCCCAAGGCCTTGGCCGCGTTCACGGTCACGGCGTCGAAGCAGCGCCGCATCTCGGCGACGCCGGTCATCTGCCCGACATGGAGCCCCATGCTCGCGACCTCGAGCATGTCGTGGCTGCCGAGCGGGTACCAGGGATCGACCGCGCAATCGTGCCCCATCGCGACATTGACACCCGCCGCCATCAGTTCCTTGACGCGCGTCAGGCCGCGCCGCTTGGGATAGCTGTCCTGCCGGCCCTGCAGCGTGATGTTGATGAGCGGGTTGGCGACGACATGGAGAGCGGCCTCGCGCATGAGCGCGATCAGCTTGGTCGCGTAGTAGTTGTCCATGGAGTGCATGGAGGTGACATGGGAGGCGGTGACGCGGCCCTGGAGCCCCAGCCGCACCGTCTCGGCGGCCAGCGTCTCGACATGGCGGGAGAGCGGGTCGTCGCTCTCGTCGCAATGCATGTCGATGCGCAGGCCCCGTTCGGCCGCGATCTCCGCCAGCGCTCGCACCGAGAGCGCGCCGTCGGCCATGGTGCGCTCGAAATGCGGGATGCCGCCCACGACCTCCACGCCCTTGTCGAGGGCGCGCAGCAGATTCTCCCGCGCGCGCGGATAGCGGAAGAATCCGTCCTGCGGAAAAGCGACGAGCTGGATGTCGATCCAGGGCGCCATCTCGCGCTTGACCTCGAGCAGCGCATCCACCGCCGACAGCCGGTCGTCCGAGATGTCGACATGGCTGCGGATGGCGAGATTGCCGCGCGCGATCGACCAGCGGCAGAAAGCGAGCGCCCGGCGCTTGATCTCCTCGACCGTGAGATGCGGCTTGAGCTCGGCCCAGAGCCTGATGCCCTCGAGCAGGGTGCCGCTCTCGTTGCGCCGATCGCCTGTGAGGGTCAGCACCGAATCGAGATGGAAATGGGCGTCGACGAAAGGCGGCGTCGCGAGCCGGCCCGCGGCGTCGATCTCGCGTCGGGCCGCGGCCTCGATCGCCGGACCGACCTCGGCGATGCGTCCCCCTTCGACGGCGATGTCGACGCCGCGCCGTCCGTCGGGCAGGTTGGCCTTGCGCAGGATCAGATCGAGCATCAGCGCTCTTCCTTGCGGAACGGCACGAGCAACGCCGCCGGCGCCCGGGCGCTCCGGGACACCGCCGCCATGGCGACGATGGTAAGGAGGAACGGCAGCATCAGGAAGACCTGATAGGGAAGCTGGATCGCCCCGCTCGCCTGGAGTCGGAGCTGGAGCGCGTCGATGAAAGCGAAAAGGAGCGCGCCGAACGCGCTCTTCCAGGGGCTCCACTGCCCGAACACCACGAGCGCGATGCAGACCCAGCCGCGGCCGGAAATCACGCCGAAGGTGAAGGCATCGTACTGCGCCATGGAGAGATAGGCGCCGCCGATGCCCATCAGCGCGCCGGAGATGACTAGCGCCTGGTAGCGCATGGCGGTGACCGAAACGCCGGCGCCGTCCGCCGCCCGCGGATTCTCGCCGACCGTCCGCAGGCCGAGGCCCCAGGGGGTCCGATAGAGCAGGAAGGCCGCGAGCGGCACCAGCAGGAACGCGATGTAGCTCAAGGCGAACTGGTTGAAGAGGATGGGTCCCAGAACCGGGATCTCCGAGAGCCCGGGAATGCCGACCGGGCGGAACGCCTCGATCTTGGGCGGCTGCGAGGGCTCGCCGAAAACGAGGCGGTAGAAAAAGAAGGCGAAGCCCGAACAGAGCAGCGTCACGCCGATGCCGGAGACATGCTGCGAGAGGCCGAACGTCACGGTCATCAGCCCCATGAGCAGGCCCATGATCGCGCCCGTCGCCGCCGCGGCCGCGATGCCGAGCCAGAGGCTCCCGGAGAAATAGGCGGCGGTGAAGCCGGTCATCGCCGACAACAGCATGATCCCTTCGATGCCGAGATTGAGCACGCCCGAGCGCTCGGCGAAGAGCTCGCCCAAGGTGGCGAAAATCAGCGGCGTGGCGATCCGGATGAGGGCGGCGAAGAAGCCGACCTGGAAGAGCTGCAGCAGAATCTCATTCATGGCCGGTCCCCGCGAAGCGCAGCCGGTATTGCGTGAAGAGGAGCGCCGTCAGCATGGCGAGGAGAGACACGCCCTGGATCACGTCGGCAAGGAAGACCGGCACGCCCGTCGCGCGCGACATGCCCTCCGCACCGGTGATGACGATGGCGAAGAACAGCGCCGCCGGCACGACCCCGAGCGGGTTGAGCCGCGCCAGCATGGCGATGACGATGCCGGTGTAGCCGTAGCCCGGCGAGAGATCGCTCATCACCTGGTAGTGCACGCCGCCGACCTCGCCTGCCCCGGCGAGCCCGGCGAGCGCGCCCGAGATCGCGGCCGCCGCGAGGATCACGCGATGGGTGTGAATGCCGGCATAGGCGGCGGCCACCGGATTCTCGCCGACCGCCCTGATGCGGAATCCGAGCACGGTGCGGTTCATGACGAACCAGACCAGAGGCGCCGCGAGCAGCGCGACCAGCGCGCCCAGGTGAAGGCGCGACGCGCCCGGAAGCGTCGGGAACTCGGCCTCGATGCGGATGTCGGGCGAATCCGGATAGCCGCTCAAGGGATCTTTCCACGGCCCGTCGAGCAGCGCGCCCATGATGTTGAGCAGCACGAAGTTGAGCAGCAGCGTGGTGACGACGTCGTCCACCTTGAAGCGCGTGCGCAGCACCGCCGGAAGCAGGGCCCAGAGCGCGCCTGCGACGGCGCCGCCGACGATCATGCCCGGCACCAGCAGCGGTGCCGGAAGCAGCGTGCCGCCGACGAAGGCGGCGGCCATGGCGCCGGCATAGAGCTGTCCCTCGCCGCCGATGTTCCAGAACTTGGCGCGGAAGGCCACGGCGACGGCAAGCCCCGTCAGCACGAGCGGCGTCGCCTTGACAATCGTCTCGACCAGGTTGAACCGGGTCGACACGGCGGTGAGAAAGAGATGCGCGTAGGCCTCGATCACGTTGGCGCCGGCCAGCGCGACGAGGCCGCTGCAGAGCGCCAGCGTGGCGAGAACGGCGATGGCGGGCAGCGCGAGGTTCAGCCAGAGCGGCGTGCGGTCGCGGCGTTCGAGGCGAAGGCGCATCAGCAGGCTCCCGCCGGCTGGTCCGCGCCGGTCATCAGAAGACCGATGCGCTCGACCGTCGCCTCCGCGATCGGAAGGTCGCCGGCCACGCGCCCGCTCGACATGACGACGATGCGGTCCGCGATCTGGAACAGCTCCTCGAGATCCTCGCTGATGACGATGACCGCGCGTCCGGCGGATCGAAGAGCCAGGAACTGCTCGTGCACGAACCGGGCCGCGCCGACATCGAGCCCGCGGGTCGGCTGGGCGGCCAGCACCACCAGAGGATCCCAGGCCAGCTCGCGGGCGATGAGCGCCTTTTGCAGGTTGCCGCCCGACAGCATGCCGGTGCGGGCGAGCGGCCCCGGCGTCTTGATGGCGAACTTCTCGATCTGGGTCTCGGCGAAGCGGCGGATCGCCCTTCGGTCCAGCAGCCCGGCACGGCTGAAAGGAGGTTGGCTCACTCGCGGCAGCGCCATGCTGTCGGCCAGCGGCGACTGGGTCAGGAGCCCGGTGCCGATGCGGTCCTCCGGCACGCGGCCGATGCCGAGCGCCATGGCCTTCGCCGGATCCAGGCTGCCGACCGGGTTGCCGTCGATCCTGATCTCGCCGGCAAGCGGCTGCAGCGTGCCGGCGATCACGTCGGCAAGCTCGCGCTGGCCGTTGCCCGCGACACCGGCGATGCCGAGCACCTCGCCCGCATAGACGGAGAGCGATATGCCCTTGAGGCGCCGCCGTTCGCTGCCCGCCGTCCGGATGCGCTCGAGTTCGAGCAGCGGCCGCCCGCGGCGCACCGCGGGCTTTTGGACCGGCAGGATCTCGCGCCCGCACATCAGCTCGGCCAGTTGCCGCTCGGTGACGCTCGGATCGTTCGGCCGCTCGGCCACGACGCGGCCCTGGCGCATTACCATGATGCGGTTGGTGGCGGCGCGAACCTCCCCGAGCTTATGGCTGATCAGGATCACGCCCATGCCTTGCGCCGACATGGCGCGGACCGCCTCGAAGAGGCCGTCCGTCTCGAGCGGCGTCAACGCTGCGGTGGGTTCGTCGAGGATGAGGATGCGCGCCCCGCCGAAGAGCGCCTTGACGATCTCGAGCCGCTGCTGTTCGCCGACGGTAAGGTCGCCCACCAGCGCATTCGCTTCGAGTTCGAGGCGGTAGCGACGGCCGATCTCGGCGAGGCGGGCGGCGGTGCCGGCGCGGTCGAGCAGGGGCCCGCGGCCGGGGCGCCCGACCATCAGGTTCTCGAGCACGGTATGGCGCGGCACCAGGTGGAAATGCTGGTGCACCATGCCGATCCCGAGCCTCAGGGCGTCGGCCGAATTGTGGATCGCGACCGGCTTCCCGGCGACCGCGATGCTGCCCTCGTCGGGCGCATAGACGCCGAAGAGCACGTTCATCAAGGTCGTCTTGCCGGCGCCGTTTTCGCCGAGCAGGCCCAGCACATCGCCGGGATCGAGCGACAGGTCGGCATGATCGACCGCGAGCACGCTGCCGAAGCGCTTGCAGATGCCGCGCATCCGCAGGAGTTCGCCGGAGGGGACTTCGCTCATGTCGAGGGGGAGCTCGTTCTGCCGGAGAGGCGGCCGCGCCATGTCGGGCGGATGCGGCCGCGGCGCCTCGCGCCGTCCGTTCGGAGCGGATCGGGGCGCCGCGGCCGGCCGCTCAGGCGTCGGATTGCGGGATGTTCTCGTTCACGTCGACGCGGAAATTGCCCTCCATGATCTCCTGGGTGCGCTTGGCGACCATGTCCTTGACCTCGGCCGGCAGTTTGCTTTCGAACTTGTGGTAGGGCGCGAGATAGGAGCCGCCCTTGGCCATGTAGGAGAAGCCGCCGAAATCCTGCGCGGTGAAGACGCCGGCCTGGACCGTCTTGACGACATGCTCGACCGTCGGCCACATGTCCCAGACCGGCCCGGTGATGACCGTGTCGGGTGCCAGCGAAGACTGATCCGACATGTTCGAGATGGCCAGTATGCCCTTCTCGGCGGCCGCCTCGATCACGCCGAACCGCTCGGCATAGATCACGTCCACGCCGTCTTCGATCTGGGCAAGAGCCGCCTCCTTCGCCTTCGGCGGATCGAAGAAAGAGCCGATGAAGGAGAACTTGACGCGCGCGTCCTTGTTCACTTCCTTCGCGCCCGCGGCGAAGGCGTTGCAGAGCCGGTTCACCTCGGGGATCGGCATGGCGGCGACCGCGCCGACGACGTTCGACTTGGTCATCTTGCCGGCGATCATGCCCGAGAGATAAGCGGGTTCGTGGATCCAGTTGTCGAACACGCCGAAGTTCGGATCGGCCGGACCGAGGCCGGAGCCGAAGACGAAGGCGACCTTCGGGTAATCCCTGGCGACGCGGCGCGCGATGCTCTCGGCGCCGAAGGCGTCGCCCATGACGAGGCCGAATCCCTTCTCGGCATATTCGCGCATGACCCGCCCGAAATCCGCCGACTTGACGCTCTCCGACCATTCATACTGGACGCCGAGTTGGTCCTTCGCCTTGAGAAGCGCGACGTGAATCTGATTGACCCAGGGTTCCTCGATCGGCGTTTCGAACACGGCCGCCGTCCTGAGCGCGCCGGCGCGTGCGGACCTCGCCAAACCGGCGCTCGCGAACAGAGCGAGCGCACCGGCGCCGAGCTTGAGCGTGTTGCGGCGGGTCAAGCCGGCCGCGATCGAATCGTCCTTCATGCTGTTTCCTCCCCGTGGAACTGGCTTTGGCTTCCGCCCGACGCGAATTGCGACTTCACGTCTGTTCTTGGCCGCCGCGCGAGCGGTTGCCCGCGCGCGAGGTGGCGTTGCGCGATTAGCTCACAAATTGACCAACTGTTCAAGTTCGTTTGAGCGAGGGTGGCGAGTTTCCGAGCCCGCTGGCGCAAGCGCGAGGCGGTTGCGACGGGAATAGGGGGTTCTTCCGAACCTCAGCGCCCGGCGATGTCCAGGGCCGACAGCACCATGCGCGTGATGATCTCGGCGCCGGCGCGGTAGTCCGACGGCCGGAGGCTGTCGCGCTTGAGCACGGCGCGCATCTGCGCCTCGAAATCGGCGTAGGTCTGCGTCGCCGCCCAAATCACGAAGAAGAGATGCTCGGCTTCGACCGGGCGCATCAAGCCGCGCTTTGCCCATTGGTCCAGCACGCGCGCCTTGGCCTCGACCCAGCTGCGCACCTGGCGGCGCAGATAGTCGGCAACTTGCGGCGCCCCGTGCAGGATCTCGTTGGCGAACACCTTGGAGGCGAACGGCTGCATGCGCGATGCCTCGATCTTGGCCGCAATGTAGGCGGTGAAGGCTTCGCGCGGATCGGCATCGGACCGGATCTCGTCGCCGCTCGCAAGCCAGGCCTCGAGGATGCGCTCGAGCACGGTGCGGTAGAGCCCTTCCTTGGTGCCGAAATAATAGTGGACATTGGCTTTGGGGAGCCCAGCCCGCTCGGCGATCATCGCCGTGGTGGCGCCGGAAAAGCCGGTCTCGGCAAAAACCTCTTGGGCCGCCGCGAGGATGCGGGCCTCGCTCTCTTCTCGCCGCAGCCGGCGCTTCGTGCCGACGGGCGCGAAGCCCGTGGGACTGGCGGCGCGTTGCGGCGATCGCTTGCGGGTGCTATGGCGCATGGAGATTCGATCGGCGCTCTGGTTGGAGATTGACCAAACGGTCAATTTCGACTATGGATTCGAATGCGTGCATGAAACTAGGCACAGAGCACGCCGCGAGCAAGGAGCGCGATGGGGATGGCCGAACCGGGACCGGATATCGCCGCCGGCCGGCTCACGCCGGGAGAGTACGAGGTCAATTTCGCCGACGTCGAGCCGCCGCTCGATGCGAAGCGCGCGCTGATCGAAAGCAGCCGTTGCCTGTTCTGCTACGACGCGCCCTGCATCGAGGCCTGCCCGACCGGCATCGACATTCCGGGCTTCATCCGCAAGATCGCGACCGGCAACACCAAGGGCGCCGCCGTCACCATCCTCGAGCAGAACATCTTCGGCGGCGCCTGCGCCCGGGTCTGTCCGACCGAGATCCTTTGCGAGCAGGCTTGCGTCAGGAACCGCTCGGAGGACAAGCCGGTCAATATCGGCGCCCTGCAGCGTTACGCGACCGACCATCTCTTCGCCCGCGGCGAGCAGCCCTTCCGCCGCGCGGCCCCGACCGGCAGGCGCGTCGCCGTGGTCGGCGGCGGGCCCGCCGGCCTCGCCTGTGCCCATCGCCTCGCCATGCTGGGCCACGCCGTCGTGGTCTACGAGGCGCGGGAGAAGCTCGGCGGGCTCAACGAGTACGGCATCGCCGCTTACAAGGTGCCGGACGATTTCGCGCAAGACGAGGTTCGGTTCCTGCTCTCGATCGGCGGCATCGAGGTGCGCACCGGCAAGGCGCTGGGCCGCGATGTGAGCCTGGTCGATCTGCGGCGGGAATATGACGCGGTCTTCCTCGGGCTCGGGCTCGCCGGCGTCAACGCGCTCGATGCCGAAGGCGAGGATCTCGAGGGTGTGGAGGACGCGGTCGCCTATATCGCGCGGCTGCGGCAGACGCCCGACAAGGCGCGGCTGCCGGTCGCCCGCAAGGTGGTGGTGATCGGCGGCGGCAACACGGCGATCGACATTGCGGTGCAGTCGAAGCGGCTCGGGGCGCAGGACGTGACGATGGTCTATCGGCGCGGGGCCGAGCATATGGGGGCCACGCATCACGAGCGGGAATTCGCGCAAGTGAACGGTGTGGCGATCAAGCACTGGGCGCGGCCGGTCCGCGCGATCGGCCGGCAGGGCCATCTGCGAGCCGTCGAGTTCGAATACACCCAGCTCGACGAGGAAGGGCGCCTCATGGGCACGGGCGACCGCTTCACGCTCGAGGCCGACATGCTGTTCAAGGCGATTGGCCAGACCTTCGTTCCCGATCCCGTGCGCAACGGCTCAAGGGAGCTGCTCGAGCTCGCCCGGGGGCGCATCCGCGTGAATGCCGATCGCGCGACGTCGCTCGAGGGTGTCTTCGCTGGCGGCGATTGCGTCGGCGGCGCGGTGGATCTCACGGTCCAGGCGGTCGAGGACGGCAAACAGGCCGCCCACGCCATCGACCGTTATCTGAGACGGCGCTGAGGATGGCGGCGGTCCGTCCGCGATGGCAGGGCGGCAGCGGGCCATCCGCTCGCGGCCTTTCATAAGGGGCGGACGCCGGGACGCGCCCGCATCCAGGGAGGAACCGATGGCAGACCTTCGCACCGAGTTCGCGGGCATCAAGTCGCCCAATCCCTTCTGGCTCGCCTCGGCGCCGCCGACCGACAAGGAATACAACGTGGTCCGCGCCTTCAAGGCCGGCTGGGGCGGCGTGGTCTGGAAGACGCTGGGCGAGGACCCGCCGGTCGTCAACGTCTCGTCGCGTTACGGCGCGCTCCACTACAACGACGTCAAGATGCTCGGCTTCAATAACATCGAGCTGATCACCGACCGGCCCCTCGAGGTCAACCTGCGCGAGATCAAGCAGGTGAAGCGCGACTGGCCGGATCGCGCCGTGGTCGTCTCGCTCATGGTGCCCTGCGAGGAACAGCCCTGGGCGCGCATCCTGAAACGGGTCGAGGAAACGGGCGCGGACGGCGTCGAGCTCAATTTCGGCTGCCCGCACGGCATGTCGGAGCGCGGCATGGGCTCGGCTGTCGGCCAAGTGCCCGACTATGTCGAGATGGTCGCGCGCTGGTGCAAGCAGCACACCCGCATGCCGGTGCTGGTGAAGCTCACCCCCAACGTCACCGACATCCGGCGCCCGGCGCGCGCCGCCAAGCAGGGCGGCGCCGACGGCGTGGCGCTCATCAACACCATCAACTCCATCACCTCGATCGACCTCGATCTCATGGCGCCGACGCCGACGGTGGACGGCAAGGGCACGCACGGCGGCTACTGCGGGCCGGCGGTGAAGCCGATCGCGCTGCACATGGTGGCGGAGATCGCCCGCGACGCGGAGACGCGCGGCATGCCGATCTCGGCCATCGGCGGCATCGCCACCTGGAAGGACGCGGCGGAGTTCATCGCGCTTTCGGCCGGCACGGTGCAGGTCTGCACCGCGGCCATGCATTACGGCTTCAAGATCGTCGACGACATGATCGACGGGCTTTCGAACTGGATGGACGAGAAGGGCTATGCCCGGATCGAGGATTTCCGCGGTCGCGCGGTGCCGAACGTGACCGATTGGCAATTCCTCAACATGAACTTCAAGACGGTCGCGCGGATCGACCAGGAGATGTGCATCAAATGCGGGCTCTGCCACATCGCCTGCGAAGATACGTCGCACCAAGCGATCCGTGCCGACAAGTCGGGGAAAGAGCGCCACTACCAGGTCGTTGACGACGAGTGCGTGGGCTGTAATCTCTGCATGCATGTCTGCCCGGTGCCAAACTGCATCACCATGGTGCCGGTCGATACCGGAAAGCCCTATATGAACTGGACGCAGCATCCGGCCAATCCGATGCGCAAGGCGGCGGAATAGCGCCGGAGGCTCGCCCCGCGCCCTCGTGCGTCGACAGGCGCCGCGCGAGGGCCGCATCAGGCGCCTGTCCACGAATAACGCCGGCTTCTCGGCTCGACCGGCAGAAGAAACTTCGGGAGGCGAACATGACGACCAACATCCGCATCAACGGCGATCGGCTCTGGGAGAGCCTGATGGAGCTCGCCAAGATCGGCGCGACCGAGAAAGGCGGCGTCTGCCGGCTCGCCCTCACCGACCTCGATCGCGAAGCGCGCGATCTTTTCGTCAAGTGGTGCAAAGAAGCCGGCTGCAGCGTCAGCGTCGACAAGATGGGCAACATCTTCGCGCGGCGCCCCGGCCGCGACGCCTCGCTTCCGCCCGTCATGACGGGCAGCCACATCGACAGCCAGCCGACCGGCGGCAAGTTCGACGGCGCCTACGGCGTGATGGCAGGGCTCGAGGTCATCCGCACGCTCAACGACTACAACTACGAGACCAACGCGCCGGTCGAGGTCGTGGTCTGGACCAACGAGGAGGGCTCGCGCTTCGCGCCCGCGATGGTCGCATCGGGCGTGTTCGCCGGTGTCTTCGATCTCGACTACGGCCTCTCTCGCGCCGACGTGAACGGCAAGACCATGGGCGAGGAACTCGAGCGCATCGGCTATGCGGGCGAGGCCGAGTGCGGCAAACGCCCGGTCGGCGCCTTCTTCGAGGCGCATATCGAGCAGGGCCCGATCCTCGAGGCCGAGCACAAGACCATCGGCGTCGTGGAGGGGGTGCAGGGCATACGCTGGTACGAGGTGACGGTCGCCGGCATGGAGGCCCATGCGGGCCCCACGCCGATGGAGCGCCGCCGCGACGCCCTGGTCGGCACCAGCGAGATGGTGCTGGCGGTCAACCGCATCGGCATGGCGAACCTGCCCAACGCCTGCGCCACCGTGGGCATGGTGCAGGTCAGCCCCAACTCGCGCAACGTCATTCCCGGCAAGGTGTTCTTCACCGTCGATTTCCGCCATCCCGACGCCAAGGTGCTGGAGAAGATGGGGAGCGACCTCAAGACCGAGGTCGAGCGCATCGCGCGGGCGCGCAAGCTCGAGGTCGACTTCAAGGAAATCTGGTACTCGCCGCCGGTGAAGTTCGCGCCGGAGTGCGTCGCCGCCGTCGCCGCCGCCGCCAAAGACCTGGGCTTCGACGGACGACCGATCATCAGCGGTGCCGGCCACGACGCCGTCTATCTCAGCCGCGTCGCGCCGACGGCGATGGTGTTCGTCCCTTGCAAGGACGGCATCAGCCATAACGAGATCGAATCCGCGAAGAAGGAAGATCTGGCGGCCGGCTGCGACGTGTTGCTGCGTGCGATGATCGAGCGCGCCAACGCCGCGGCGAGCTGAGATCGGGAGCCGGAAGGGGACCGGCAATGGCAACGAAGCCCAGCCTCAAGGTCGTGCCCGGCGCCGCGGTGGAGGGCGACGATACCGCCATCGATATCCGGGGCCTGTCGCTCATCTTTCCGACGCCCGATGCGCCGGTGGTGGCGCTTTCCAACGTCGACCTCGTCATCAAGCGGGGCGAGTTCGTTTCCTTTATCGGGCCTTCCGGTTGCGGCAAGACGACGTTGATGCGGGTCATCGCCGATCTGGAACGGCCGACCGAAGGCTCGATCACCGTCAACGGCATAGCACCGCAAGCGGCCCGGCTTGCCCGCGCCTACGGCTACGTGTTCCAGGCCCCGGTGCTCTACCCCTGGCGTAGCGTCGTCAGGAACGTCACCTTGCCGCTCGAGATCATGGGTGTTCCGCGCGAAGAACGGCTGACGCGCGCCGCCAAATATCTCGAGATGGTCGGGCTCGCCGGCTTCGAGCGGAAATTCCCCTGGCAGCTCTCCGGCGGCATGCAGCAGCGCGTATCGATCGCGCGGGCCTTGAGCTTCGAGCCGCAGCTTCTGCTCATGGACGAGCCGTTCGGCGCGCTCGACGAGATCACGCGCGACCATCTCAACGCGCAGCTCATCGCGCTCTGGGAGCGGACCAAGAAGACCGTGATTTTCGTCACCCACTCGATCTCGGAAGCGGTATTCCTATCGACCAAGATCGTGGTGATGAGCCCGCGCCCGGGCCGCATCCTCGAGGTCATCGAGTCGGATCTGCCGGCGGTGCGAACGCTCGACGTCCGCGAGACGCCGGCCTTTCTCGCGATCGCCCATCGCGTGCGCGAGGCGCTTCGTGCCGGGCACTCCTATGAGGATTGACGACCCGCGAAAATCGCCTCGCCTCGCGCGGAGCCGGCGCTGCGCGAACAGGGCGGCTCGCGGCGCACCATCGGGCGGAGGCGCCTCTTGAGCGCGACGACCGTCACGCCTTTCTCGGCGGGAGCCGGAAGCTGGCGGAGCTTCTTCGAGCATGCTCTGCCCGTGGCCGCGGTGGTCGGCATCATCATCGTCCTCTGGTTCGCGGCGGCGGCGCTCCTGAACGGTCCGCAGGCGCGGGCGAAGCTCGACCAGGCGGGGTCGCCTTACGGGCTCGAGGAGCTCGTCGATGTCGCCTGGACGATGGATCGGCCCGTGCTGCCGACGCCGGCGCAGATCGCCGTCGAATTCTACAAGACGGTCTTCGCTACGAAGGTCACGAGCAAACGCAGCCTCGTTTATCACGCCTATGTGACGGCCTCCGCCACCGTGCTCGGGTTCCTGTTCGGCGGCCTGCTCGGCATCCTGCTCGCCGTCGGCATCGTGCATGTGCGCACGCTCGACAAGAGCCTGATGCCCTGGATCATCGCGTCGCAGACCATTCCGATCCTCGCGATCGCGCCGATGATCGTCGTCGTGCTCGGCAACATGGGCCTGACGGGACTCCTGCCGAAGTCCGTCATTTCGATGTATCTGTGCTTCTTTCCGGTGACGATCGGAATGGTGAAGGGCCTGCGCTCGCCCGATCCGCTGCAGCTCGACCTGATGCGGACCTATAGCGCGACGCAGGCGCAGCTCTTCTGGAAACTGCGCTGGCCGGCCTCGGTGCCGTTCCTCTTCGCTTCGCTCAAGGTGGCGATCGCCATCAGCCTCGTGGGCGCCATCGTCGGGGAGCTGCCGACCGGCGCCCAGGCCGGGCTCGGCGCGCGCCTGCTCTCCGGCTCCTATTTCGGCCAGACCATCCAGATCTGGTCGGCGCTCCTGATGGCGGCTCTGCTGGGCGCCGGCCTCGTGTTCGCGGTCGGAATCGTCGAGCGCATGGTGCTGAAGCACACGGGGGCGCTGCCATGAAACGCCTCAGGGCCGCCGCGGCCGCCCTCATGCTGCTGGGTCTGGTGCTCCCGGCGGGCGTCGATGCGGCGGGCGCTTCCTTCTCCTGGTTCGGCGAGCCCGTGGCGCTGGCATCCGGGCTCGCCGCACTTCTGTTCGCCGTCCT
>JBMONF010000036.1:0-61399 GCA_049323455.1 Pseudomonadota bacterium
GCGGCCTCCTCAGGACGAGGGGGTCTCACGAAATCTCGCGGATTTCCTCACCCTGAGGAGGGCCGAAGGCCCGTCTCGAAGGGCGAGGAAATCCGCTCCGCAGCCACATGCGATTGCCCTGCCGCAAGGGGGGAGGGTGAAAAAAATGGCCACCCCCTCCGCTTGTGGAGGGGCAATGAAAAGAATCACCCCCTCCCCTTGCGGGCCTTTGCCCGCCGAAGGATTCCGTCGGAGAAACACTCCGACCTGAAAGCTTCGGTCCGCAGGCGGGAGGGGGTAGGGGGAGGGGTTCCAACTCGCATCGCACGAGGAGGCCGGTCATGACTCCCGATCCGATCACCGGCACCTATAGCGGCAACCGCGGGCTCCAGATCGAGGAGCCGCTGATCTTCGAGCAGGGCGAGGACGGGCGCTCGGGCGTCGATCTGCCGGAGCCGCCCAAGATCGCCTCGCGCCTGGGCCGGCTCGAACGCAAGGGCCCGATCGGCCTGCCGGGCCTCTCCGAGCCGCAAGTGGTGCGCCACTACACGCGGCTCTCGCAGAAGAACTTCGCGATCGACAGCGGGCTCTATCCCTTGGGCTCCTGCACCATGAAGCACAACCCGCGCCTCAACGAGAAGCTGGCGCGGCTGCCGGGCTTGGCGGACCTTCACCCGCTGCAGCCGGTCTCGACCGTGCAGGGCGCACTCGAGCTGATCGACAGCTTGGCGCACTGGCTCAAGACCCTGACCGGCATGCCGGCGGTCGCCATGTCGCCGGGCGCCGGCGCCCATGGCGAGCTGTGCGGCATCATGGCGATCCGCGCCGCCCTCGAGCATCGCGGCGATGCGCGGCAGCGCATCCTGGTGCCGGAATCGGCGCATGGCACCAACCCGGCCACGGCAGCGGCCTGCGGCTACGAGGTCGATCCCATTCCGGCCAATGCCAAGGGCCGCGTCGATCTCACCGCCTTCCGCGCCAAGCTCGGCCCCGACGTGGCCGGCATCATGATCACCAACCCCAACACCTGCGGCCTGTTCGAGCCGGATATCGTGGAAATCGCGGAGGCGATCCACGCCGCCGGCGGCTTCTTCTACTGCGACGGCGCCAACTTCAACGCCATCGTCGGCCGTGTGCGGCCGGGCGATCTCGGCATCGATTGCATGCACATCAATCTGCACAAGACCTTCTCCACGCCCCATGGCGGCGGCGGGCCGGGCGCGGGGCCCGTCGTGCTGTCGAAGGATCTGGCGCCTTTCGCGCCGGTGCCCTGGGTGGTGCATGGGCCGCAAGGCTTCGATCTGGTCGAGCGCGATCCCGAGGGCAAGGCCTTCGGGCGCTTGAAGGGCTTCCACGGCCAGATCGGCGTGTTCGTCCGGGCGCTCGCCTACATGATGAGCCACGGCAACGATGGGCTGCGGCAGGCGGCCGAGGACGCGGTGCTGAGCGCCAACTATGTGCTGGCCTCGCTCGAGAAGGATCTCTCACCGGCCTTTCCCGGCCCCTGCATGCACGAGGTTCTGTTCGACGACCGGTTCCTGAAGGATACCGGCGTCGCCACGCTCGATTTCGCCAAGGCGATGATTGACGAGGGCTACCACCCCATGACCATGTATTTCCCGCTGGTCGTGCATGGGGCGATGCTGGTCGAGCCGACCGAGACCGAGAGCAAGGATTCGCTCGACCGCTTCATCGCAGTGATGAAGGGGCTGGCGGAGCGCGCCAAGGCAGGCGATGCCGCCTATTTCCAGGGCGCGCCGCGCTTGACGCCGCGCCGGCGCCTCGACGAGACCGCGGCCGCGCGCCATCCGGTCCTGCGCTGGCGCCCGGCAGCGGAGACGAAGCGGGCGGCGGAGTGACGGAACTCTCAAGCCAACCGCTCACTCCCTGGTAAGGCTGATTTCCGGCTCCCTTTGTCCAGACGCAGTGCTGCGGCGTGTTGCGACGTTCATTTTTTGTTCTTGACAGTCTTTTTCGACTATCAGTAGCATTGTCGTGCAATTTTTCACGTCGATCTCCCGGCTCGGTCATGACGCCCAAACTTGATCTCGATATCGAGATGCAGACGACCAGCGGCCGCCGAATGGCACCGTTGTCGTCGGCGAGTCGGAAGGAGGCCGAACCAAGATGATTGCTCCTCTATTTGAAAACTGCGATTCTGAAATTGAAGAAATTGCGCGACTCGGAGAGTCCCCCGTGAAGCGGAGTGGCCAGCCGACCGATCCGTCTACAGATTTGCTCGAATTCGTGGGCGGAGAGCGGTTTGGGACCATCCTGGCGGACCCGCCGTGGCGCTTCACCAATCGCACCGGAAAAGTGGCGCCGGAGCATCGGCGGCTGTCACGATACGGCACCCTGACAATCGAAGAGATCGCCAAGCTTCCTGTGGCTCAGACCGCAGCGGACACCGCGCATTTGTATCTTTGGGTTCCCAACGCGCTACTGCCCGAAGGCCTGGCGGTGTTGAGGGCCTGGGGCTTCGAATACAAGACCAACCTTATCTGGCACAAGGTGAGGAAGGACGGAGGGTCGGACGGCCGCGGCGTCGGCTTTTATTTCCGTAACGTCACGGAAATGCTTCTGTTTGGCGTGCGCGGAAAGAATGCTCGAACCAAGGCGCCGGGGCGACGTCAAGTCAACCTGCTGTCGAGCCGCAAGCGGGAGCATTCGAGGAAGCCAGACGAGCAGTACCCCATCATCGAAGCCTGCTCACCCGGACCCTTTCTCGAAATGTTTGCGCGCGGCACCCGCCCTGGTTGGGCCACCTGGGGCAACCAGGCCAATGAGGACTACCGTCCCACCTGGGAAACCTACGCACATCATTCGCGTGCCGGTTACGGCGAAGCGGGCCTATTCGACTGACGGCCCGTTCGAGGCCTCGACATCATTGCGGGCTTCTTCCAGAAGCTTCTCCACTTCCACTTCGGGTTCGCCGAAGGTCACGATGCTTGCGGGTAGCCCGACAAGCAGAAGCGGGCAGGGATTGCCGACGCCGCGCTGGACCCGGTCCTCGAGCTTGCGCCAGTGGGTCGTTGCCGTGCCGTATTTGTCCTTCACGAAGCTGGCTGACCAAGCGTCCGCAAATGAGACGCCGGGTCGTTTCATGCGACGGACGTAATCGTCTTTCTGCCGTCTCGTCGGGCTGAGGTTGATGGCGGCCAGATCCTCCAATGAGGATAGCTTCCGCTCCTCGGCAAAGCGTTTGACAAGGCTGCGCATTTCGTCCTGCATCGATACCCCACGCGTGACGATGATGCCGACGCTGATGGCGCCCTCGGCATGCAGCCGTTTGAAGTTCTCCAGGTCGCGATCGAAGAACGGATCTTTATTGTTCCACTCTATCTCCAGTGCAATGACGCCGCTTCCTTTGACCGTGCGAACATGATCGACGACGTGCGATTGGGATTCGCGCTCCACGCCGTTGATGATTTTCTTGATCTCGAAGGTCATCTTCTGCCAGCCGCTGCGGGCGAGGGCTTTTCGGAGCCGCTGTGTACCTTTAGTCTCTCCGCCACCCGACCCGACGATCTCCTCGATAGGAATGGTCAAGGCGCCCAGTGCGGTTTCCAACTCCTGCAAAGCGGAAGGAAAGTCCGTCGCCAGAATGGCCTGGGCGTGAGACAAGAACTCGACCTGAAATCCTCGATCAACAAGCGACTGTAGATTCATCCCTTTAGAGTAGCGATTCTGCCCATGGAAGCTACTGCTGAAAATCGTGGTACCTGTCGCCGCTGACGACTTTCTGTATGGCGGTTCAAGGCCACTGCGCTGAGTGGCAGCGATGCCAAACGCTACCGAAGACGTCCACCATGTAACCGATGCTGGTTACTGTTCTGCGACGCGGTGGCCTCTGGCCCTGAGTTCGATCTAAAATGCATCGCTACTGCCGTGCCTCTGCCTGCTCAAGAGGGTGGAGGGTCAGGCGGCCGCTTTTCGTTCCCAGCCATCGACAAGACCCGATATGACCGACTCCAAACGCCCCCACTTGCGGCCGGCGCGCCCCGAGGATGCGGCCGAGATCGTGGCCATGGTGCGCGAGCTGGCCCTATTCGAGCGCGAGCCGCTTTCGAGCGTCGAGGTGACCGAGGCCGACATCCGGCGCGACTGCTTCGGCCCCAACCCCCGCGCCGAGGTGCTGATTCTCGAGGAGGAGGGCGCGGTGCTGGGATTCGCGCTCTTCTTCCACAACTACTCGACCTGGCTCGGCCGCGCCGGCATCTATCTCGAGGATTTCTATCTGCGACCGCATGCGCGCGGGCGCGGCCTCGGCCGGATGGTGCTGGCCGGCCTGGCGCAGATCGCGCGGCAGCGCGGCTGCCGGCGCCTCGAGCTCCAGGTGCTGGACTGGAATCCGGCGCGGGGCTTCTACGAGCGGATCGGCATGGTGCACCGCGACGATTGGTGCTCCTATCGGCTGTCGGGCGAGGCGCTGACCCGGCTGGCATCTGAGGTGGACGATGGATCTTGGCTTGAAAGGCCGTAAGGCGCTCGTTTGCGCCGCCAGCAAGGGCATGGGGCGCGCCTGCGCGCTCGCGCTGGCGCGCGAGGGCTGTGAGATCTGGATCACGGCGCGCGAAGTGGGCGCGCTCGAGGAGGCGGCCACCTCCATCCACAAGGCCACGGGCGCGCGTGTGGCGGCCGTGCCGGGCGACATCGCGACCGAGGCGGGCCGGGAGGCGGCGCTCGCCGCCTGCCCCGAGCCCGACATCCTGGTGAACAATGCCGGCGGCCCGCCCCCGGGCGATTTCCGGGAGTTCGACCGCGAGGACTGGATCAAGGCGCTCGATGCCAACATGCTGGCGCCGATCTTCCTGATGAAGGCGGTGGTGGATGGCATGGCGCGCCGGCGCTTCGGGCGCATCGTCAACATCACCTCTTCGGCGGTGAAGGCGCCGATCGCGGTGCTGGCGCTCTCAAACGGCGCGCGCACGGGGCTGACCGGCTTCGTCGCGGGCCTCGCGCGCGAGATGGCGCGCCACAACGTCACCATCAACAACCTGCTGCCGGGCTCGATCGCGACCGACCGGCTCGAAGCCTTCGTGGCGAGCCATGCGGCCGAGCGGGGCATCAGCCGCGACGAGGCCGCGGCCGAGCTCGAGAAGGAGATTCCGGCCGGGCGCTTCGGCACGCCCGAGGAGTTCGGCGAGGCCTGTGCCTTCCTCTGCTCGGTCCAGGCCGGCTACATCACCGGCCAGAACATCCTCGTCGACGGCGGCGCCTATCCGGGGACGTTTTGAGCGCGAATCGGCCCTCATGGTTCGACAAGCTCACCATGAGGGCGTAGCGAAACATGCGTACATAAGGAAAGGACCTCGTCCTGAGCTTGTCGAAGGATGAGGTCCTGATCGAAATCGGCTGCGGTGTCTTGTGACGCCGCCTCTAATGCAGCCGGCGCTCCAGCTCGGCCAGCGACTGGTCCATCGATCCCGAGCACGCGGCGAAACCTGCGATCCCGAATCCGTCGCCGCCGATGCCCCGGGATCCAACCCTCGCCCGTGCGTGACCGGGAGAACGGCACCCACGGCGACGGCCAAACGCCACGATTCGCTCGCGCAAGCCGGCTCGAAGTGCCGGCCGCGAAGTCAGTGCGACATGAGGACAGGCACGGTCATGTGCTGGAACAGATGCCGGGTCGTGCCGCCCAAGACCACCTCGCGCGTGCGTGCATGTCCGTAGGCGCCCATCACGATCAGATCCGCCTCCTCGTCGGATCCGCGGGACAAGATCATTTCATCGACCGCAATGTCCTCGGCGACCATCTCCTTGACCTGCGCCTCGACGCCGTGCCGCGCCAGATGACGAACGATCCCGGCGTCGGCAAACCCGCCGTGGCCGCTGCGGCTCCCGGGATTGATCGTCAGGAGAACCACTTTCTCGGCCCGGGTCAGAAACGGAAGCGCGTCGTTGATCGCCCGCACCGCCTGGGGGCTGGCATTCCATGCCACCATGACCCGCCGTCCGACGATCGGAAAATTTCCGGCGTAAGGCACGACGAGAACGGGGCGGCCGGACTCGAGGGCCACCCGCTCGGGCAGGTCGCGCTCGGCGCGAGGAAGAAGCTCCTCGGGATCCACCTGACCGACGACCGCGAGGTCGAAAAACCGGGCGCGATAGGGCACCGCCACGCCGGCATCGGCGGTGGTCTCCGCCCATTCGCCGTCGACGCCGAGGTCGCGCACGCAGTTTTCGAACGCGGCCTTGGTCCGGTCGCGCAGCTGGAGCGACCATGCGCGGATGGAGGCCTGCATGTCGGTCGAGATTTCTTCCATCGTGAAGAACGGCACGTCTCCGGCGGGGTTCGTATAGAACCCCGTCAGATGTGCGCCGAAGGTCCGTGCCAGACGGGCCGAAATTTCCAGGCGCTGACGGCAGTGCCCGGAAACACTGACATGCACGAGAAGATCCTTGAAGCTCATGGCGCCTCCGATGCCCTCGCGCCGACGGCGTGATCTCCCACATAGCGCCGTCCGTGGCTTGCTGATCGGCTTTCCGCCGCGACGACCAATCTAGGCTGTTCTGCAAGACCCTCCTTGACATGGATCAGATCGAGGCCGCGCCGAGACGGATAGGCCCGTAGCGCTGACGGGCAGGCGTGTGGCGCTTCTCGGGGCGCGCGCGGGAGCACACGATCGCGCCTGCCGGTGAAAGACTGTGGCGCCAAGGAAAAGCCGCCCATGCGCGGCACGGCAACGCTGCAGTCGACGTCATGCCGGCGTTGAACCGCCGGGTTTCGCTTGCCGCATGATGGCGCCGACCATCGGGGTTTCGCCATTTACGGCCCGCTCGTTCCCGCGCGGTCCGGCCCGGGCTCAGGGGCTGCTGGTGGGCAATGAAAAAGGGCCTCGCCCGGTGATGGACGAGGCCCTTCGTCGTCGGGCTCCGGATGCCTCCGCTCCTAATGCAGCCGGCGCTCCAGCTCGGCCAGCGACTGGTCCACCAGGCTCGAGGCGCGCGCCGGATCGAGGCCGGCGGCGAGCGCCTTCTGCGCCCCCTGGATCGCGAGGTCGATCGCCTGGTTGCGCACCTCGGCCAAGGCGTGGGCCTCGGCCTGGGCGATCTTCTCCATCGCCAGGCGCTCGCGGCGCTTCAAGGCCGCCTCGATGTTGGCTGCCGCGTCGCGCCGGATACGCTCGACCTCGGCCCGGGCGTGGGCCAGGATGGCGTCGGCCTCCTGCATCGCCTCGCGCTGGCGGCGCTGATACTCCGAGAGCAGCCGTTCCGCCTCGTCGCGCAGCTTCTCGGCCTCGACCAGGTCGTTGCGGATCCTGGCCGCGCGCTCGTCCAGCATCTTGGCGATGGCACGGCCGATCGGCTTGCCGGCCAGTGCCACGAAGATGACGAAGGCGACGGCGACCCAGACTTCCGGCTCTTGCAGAAATTCCATCAGCGGCGCTCCCTGGCGGCGGCCTCGACCCATTCCTTCGCGGCCGAGGGCGACAGCTCGACGCCGGCGATCTTGCGCGCGATGGTCTGGGCCAGATCGGCCGCGACCGCGCGGGTGTCGGCGAGCGCCGCCTCCTTGGCGGCGAGGATGCGTTTCTCGGCCTCGGCGGTGCGGGCGTTGAGCTCGGCGGCGAAGGCCGCCTCGCGCTTGGCCAGCTCCGCCGCCATCTCGGCTGCGGCCTGCCCGGTCAGGGCCTGCGCCTGCTGGCGGGCCTCCGCCATCGTCTTCTGATAGGCCGCCAGCACCTCCTCGGCCTCGGCCTTGACCCGCTCGGCGCGGCTCAGGTCGCTCTCGATCTTCTGCTGGCGCTCGCCCAGCGCCGCGGCGATCTTCGGCAGCGCCAGCTTCGCCATCAGGATGTAGAGGATGGTGAAGGTGATCGCGAGCCAGATCAGCTGCGGCGCATAGGTGGAGAATTCAAGCTGGGGCATTCGTGCCGCCTCGTCTAGCGAAGGAACCAGATCAGCAGGGGCGGGCCGACCGTTGCCGAGCCCGCCCGTCCGACCCCGCGGTTGCCGGTATCCGGTGCCTTAGAACACGAACAGCAGCAGCATCGCGATGACGAGCGCGTAGAGCGCCACAGCCTCGACCAGCGCGAAGCCCAGCAGCACGTTGCCGAACACCTTGGGTGCCGCCGCCGGATTGCGCAGAGCGCCCGAAACGTAGCTGGCGAAGATGTTGCCGATACCCGAGCCGACACCGCCGAGCGCGATGATGGCGAGGCCGGCGCCGACCAGCTTGCCGAGCGAGGTTGCCGCTTCCAAGTCCATGATTCAGTTCCTTCTCAGGTTCGTGTGGACGGGATTAAAGGATGCCTGGACACCTGCGCCGTGGCTCAGTGATGCATGTTGATCGCATCGTTGAGATAGATGCAGGTCAGGATGGTGAAGACGTAGGCCTGCAGGATCGCGATGCCGAACTCGAGGCCGGTCAAGGCGATGATGAAGGCCAGCGGCGCCCAGCCGCCGAGAATGCCGAGCGCCACGACGAAGCCGCCGAACACCTTCAGCATGGTGTGGCCGGCCATCATGTTGGCGAACAGTCGCACCGACAGGCTGATCGGGCGCGTCAGGTACGACAGCACCTCGATCACCACCATCAACGGCAGCAGGAAGATGGGCACGCCCGAAGGCACGAACAGCTTGAGGAAGTGGGCGCCGTGGCGCACGAAGCCGATCACCGTGACGCCGAGGAACACCACGATCGCCAGCGCGAAGGTGACGACGATATGGCTCGTCACCGTGAAGCTGAAGGGGATCATCCCCAAGAGGTTGGCGAACAGGATGAACATGAACAGCGTGAAGATGAACGGGAAGTAGTGTCGGCCCTCGTTGCCGACATTCTCCCGGATCATCTTGGCGACGAACTCGTAGGAGAGCTCGGCCAGCGACTGCCAGCGCGTGGGCACCAGCGCGCTGCCGCGCATGGAGAGCGTCAGGAACAAGGTGGCCAGCGCCACCGCGATCATCATCCAGATCGAGGAATTGGTGATCGAGGCGTCGATGGCCCCGATGTGGATCTCGAAGACGTTTTTGATCGCGAACTGCTCGAGGGGGCTGTGGCCTTCCATCCGCCGCTCAATCCTTCAATCTCTTTCATGATCCCCTGCCGTGCGGGCGGGAGCCCGAACGGCGGCCGGTCAGGATTTCGACGCATCGTCGCGGTTCATCATCTCCTTGGCGGTGCGGAACACGTTGAGGATGCCCGCAGCGGCGCCGAGGAAGAAGAAGACGATCAGCAACGCCGGAGATGTGCCAAGCCACCGATCCAGCAGCCAACCGATCCCGCCGCCGACAATGAGACCCGAGACCAGCTCGACGCTCAGGCGCAAGGCCCAACCGCCCGCCGTCTTCGGGGTCGAAGCGCCGGGGCCTCCACCCTTCTCGCCGCTCTCCTTCCGGCGCAGCGCCTCGAGGCGCCGCCCGAGATTCTCCAGCGGCGTCGGGGGCTCGCCCTTGCTCATCGTCCAACGCGCAGAAAACCCGCGGCCCCTGGCCCGGCCGCAAGGCGAGGCGCACCATAAGGGCGGCCCTGGAGCCTGTCAAGCCTGGGTCCCTCCGCATCAAGCATTTGCACCGTAACGAAAAAATGCGCCTGCGGCGTTACGCGCTCTGGCGCATTTCGGCGGCCCGCTGCAGGTCGACCGAAACCAGCTGCGAGACGCCGCGCTCGGCCATGGTGACGCCGAACAGGCGGTCCATGCGGGCCATGGTCATGCGGTGGTGGGTGATGACGAGGAAACGCGTGGCCGTGCTGTGCGCCAACTCCTCGACCAGATTGCAGAAGCGGTCGACATTGGCGTCGTCGAGCGGCGCGTCCACCTCGTCCAGCACGCAGATCGGCGCCGGGTTGGTGAGGAACACGCCGAACAGGAGTGCGAGCGCCGTCAGCGCCTGCTCGCCGCCCGAGAGCAGCGACATCACCTGCAGCTTCTTGCCGGGCGGGCTTGCCATGATCTCGAGCCCCGCTTCGAGCGGATCCTCGGCCTCGGTCAGCGCCAGATGCGCGCGCCCGCCGCCGAAAAGCCGGTTGAAGAGCTGCTGGAAATGGCTGTTCACCACCTCGAAGGCGGCCAGGAGCCGCTCGCGGCCCTCGCGGTTCAAGCTGGCGATGCCCTGACGCAGCCGCGCGATGGCGGAAACCAGATCGTTGCGCTCGTTCTGCATGCCGCCGATCTGCTGCTCCAGCTCTTCCGCCTCGGATTCGGCGCGCAGGTTGACCGGGCCGATGTTCTCGCGCTCGCGCGTCAGGCGCTGGATGCGCGCCTCGATCGCCTCGCGGTCCGGCAGCTCGGCGCCGGGGTCGAGCTCGGCCAGCGCCAGCGCGTCGGCCGGCGCCACCTCGAGCCGCTCGCGCGCCCGCTCGGCCACCAGCGCCGCCGCCTGCTCGCCCTGCGCCACCAGCCCCTCGGCGCGCACGCGCTGCTCGCGCGCCTGACCCAGCTGGGACTCGGCCGTCTTCAAGGCGCGATCGAACTCGGCCAGCCTGGTTTCGGCCTCGGCCAGCCGATCGGCTGCAACGGCGCGCGTCGCCGTTGCCCGATCGATCTCGTCCAGGAGCTGCTGGCGCTGCTCCGCCAGCTCCGACGGCCGGCGCGCCAGGCGCTCGATCTCCTCGTCGATCTCGGCCAGGCGCTGACGGTAGGTCTCGAGCTGGCGCTGGGCCGCTTCGCTGCGCTGGGCCCAGGAATTGCGCTCGGTCTTCACCGCGTGCTGGCGCTCGGCGCGGATCGCCGCCTCGCGCTTGAGGCGCTCGACCGCGCTCTTGCGCTCGATCAGGAGGCCGCGCTCCTCGGCGAGACGCGGCTTGATCTCGGCCACGCGCGCGCGGGCATCGCCCAGATCGGGCAGGGCGGCGAGATCCGCCTCGCTCTGCGCCTTGGCGGCCTCGGTCTCGGCGCGTTCGGCCGCGATCTCCTCGGCATTGCGCTTGAGCACGGTCAGGCGCGACACCGCCTCGGCCAGGCGCTGCTGCACCTGGACCAGTGCCGAGCGCGCCTGGTCGACGGCCTGATAGGCATGGCGGCCGGCGGCGCGGCAGGCCTCGGCCTCGGCGGCGGCGGCGGCGCGCGCTTCGCTCGCCCGCGCCAGCGCAGTTTCGGCCTCGGCCAGACGCGCAGCCTGGGCCTCCAGCTCGCGCTTCACCTCGGCGAGGCGGTTGCGCTGGCGCAAACGCAGCGCCGCCGGGCTGGGCGCGCCAGCCGCCACCGTATATCCGTCCCAGCGCCACATGGCGCCGTCGCGCGAGACCAGACGCTGGCCCTGGCCGAGCTGCGTGGCGAGAGCGCGGCAGGCGGCCTCGTTGTCGACCACGCCGATCTGGTTCAGGCGGCGCAGCAGGACGGGCGAGCCGGTGACGAAGCGCGACAGGGGCTCGGCGCCGATCGGCAGATGCGGCGCGTCCGGCCGCTCGCCGACCGTCTGCCAGTGCACCGGCGCCGCCAAGTCGGTCGAGGCGGCGAGGTCGTCGCCCAAGGCCGCGCCCAACGCCGCCTCGTAGCCGGGCTCCACTTGAAGCTGGTCGATCAGCGGCGGCTGGCTGGCCGATTCGGTGCCGGCGAAAAGCTCGGCCAGGGTCTCGGCTTCGGCGGCGAGCTTGGCATGAGCGCCCTGGGCGACTTGCGCCGCCGCGCGCGCCTCGGCCTCGGCCGCCTCGGCGGCCGACAGCGCCGCTTCGGCCTCGCCGCGTCTCGTCTCGGCTGCGGCCAGCTCGCCCTCGGCTTCGGCGAGGCGATGCTTGGCCGCCACCAGCTCCAGATCCTGCTCGGTCTCGGCGGCGAGGCGCTCTCGTTCGATGCGCACGGCTTCCGCGCGCCGATCGAGACGGCCGAGGCGCTCCCCGAGCTCCGCCAGCCGGCGCGTCAATGCCGCCTGCCGGGCTTCTCCCTCGGCAATCCCCTGCGTCAGCTGCGCCAGCTCCGATTCCGTGGCTTCGACCCGGGCCTGCATCTCGTTGGCGAGGCGGTCGGCCTCGCCGAGCGCATCCGCTTCGCGGGCGGCGGCGTCGGCGAGCTGCGCCTCCTCTTCGGCCAGGCGGCTTTGCGCATGCGCCGCATCCTCGAGCAGCGCCGTCTCGCGCGCGATATCGCCTTCAACCTGCTGGTGCCGGCGCTGGGCCTCGACCTGCTGCTGCTGGACGCGCTGCTCCTCCTGCTCGAGCGCGCCGCGCGCCAGCGTCAGGCGCTGCAATGCGGCCGCCGCTTCGGCCTCGGCCTGCCGCAAGCCCGGCAGCAAGGCCGCGCCGTCGGCCTGCTCGCGTGCCGCCGCGGCCGCCTTCTCGGTCGCAGCCGCGACCGCCGCCTCGGCTTCGGCCAAGGTCGTGCGGGCGGCCTCGAGGCGCGCCTGGGCCTCGGCCCATTGCAGATGGATCATCACCGCCTCGGCACGGCGGAGCTGGTCGGCGATGGTGCGGTAGCGCTGCGCCTGGCGCGCCTGCTTCTTCAAGGTCTGGTACTGCGCCTCGAGCGTGACGATCACGTCTTCGAGGCGGGACAGGTTGGCCTCGGCCGCGCGCAAGCGCAGCTCCGCCTCGTGGCGGCGCGAATGCAGGCCGGTGATGCCGGCCGCCTCCTCGAGCAGTGCCCGCCGCTCGGTCGGCTTGGCGCTGATGATGGCGCCGATGCGGCCCTGGCTGACGAGTGCCGTCGAATGCGCGCCGGTCGCGGCGTCGGCGAACAGGAGCTGCACGTCGCGCGCCCTCACCTCCGCGCCGTTGACGCGGTAATGCGAGCCGACGCCGCGATCGATGCGCCGGCTCACCTCCAGCGCTTCATGACCGTTGAACTGGGCCGGCACCTTGCGGTCGGTGTTATCGAGCGTGAGCACGACCTCGGCCACGTTGCGGGCCGGCCGGCTGGCGTTGCCGGCGAAAATGACATCGTCCATCTCGCCGCCGCGCATGCGCTTGGCCGAGGTCTCGCCCATGACCCAGCGCAGCGCCTCGACCAGGTTCGACTTGCCGCAGCCGTTCGGCCCGACGATGCCGGTCATGCCCGGCTCGATCGGCATTTCGGTCGGATCGACGAAGGACTTGAAGCCGACGAGCTTGAGTTTGGTGAAATGAACCAAGCCGAACTCCGGTGGATCAGGCGAGCGAAGGCAAGGGAGGAACCGGACGGACGAACGCGGACCGCGCGGGCGTCAAGGCAGCAGCTCCTTGAATATTTTCTCGAAATCCTCGAAGGGGAGCGCGCCGGAGACCTTGCGCCCGTTGATGAAGAAGGTCGGCGTCGAGTCGACGCCGTATTTCTCCTGCGCCTCCTGGGCGCGGGCGATGATGCGGTCCGATATGACCTTGTCGTCGAGGCAGGCCTGGAACTTGGCCTGGTCCAGGCCGGCGCCGGCCGCAATCTGCGCCAGGCCCTTGAGCGGATCCTCGCCATGCGCCCAATTGCCCTGCTCCTTGAACAGCAGCGCGACCATCGGGAAATAGGCGAGCGGGGAGACGCACTGGGTCAGCTGCGAGGCGCGCAGGGCCGCCTCGTCGAGCGGAAAGTCGCGGAACACCAGCTTCACCTTGCCGGTGTCGATATAGGCGCTCTCGATCTGCGGCAGCACGTCGTTGTGGAAATGCGCGCAGTGGGGGCAGGTGAAGGAGGCATATTCGACCATGGTGATGGGCGCGTCGGCCTTTCCCATCACATGATCGTCGTCATAAAGCGGGGGCTGGTCGGCAGCGGTGGCGGCGGTCTGAAGCGCCGGCGCAGCGTCGCGCTTGCCGAAATACTGGTAGCCGATGGCAGCGCCCACCGCGGCGATGACGACGACCAGGGCGGCAATCACGAATCTGCGCAACGCCAAAATCCTCCTCATGGGGACCGGTCCAGCAGGGGCCCGGCGCCAAGTTAGACCGAAGCCGTTCGCGCGCTCAAGCGAACGACCCTGTGGAAAGAATGGGCGTTCCGCCGGCCCCGGCGCGGGCGGCGCTAGATGGCAGGATTCCGTTGCCGGCGCAATCCCTTCGCTGCGAGGGCGCGTCCTTGCGCCAAGCGGCGCCGGGGTTCGGGCCGAGACCGGCGGCGGGAACCCCGGTCAGCGCCGGCTGGGTTTCTTGGCGTCGGCGGCGAGCGCGCGGCCGAGTCGCGCCAACGACTCGCGCAAGCCTTCGTCGGCCACCGGCGCCACCGCTTTGCCGATGGCGGCCTCTTCGCCCGGCGCCAGCGGCGGCGCGGCGGGTTCGGCCAGACGCGGCGCCCGCGCCGGCTTCGGCAACGGCCCGCGCTCGAGCTTGAGCCGGGCGACCGCGCGATAGCCGACATAGCCGTTGATGCGTTCGATCAGCTGCGGCTCGAGATGCTGCAGCTCGAGCGCGATCGCGCCGGCCACGCGCAAGTGGAGCGTGCCCTCGCGCCGGTCGCGCCCGGCGAAAGAGAGCTTCACCGGCAGGCAGGACTGGGCCAGCGCAGGCCCGACGATCGCCGACCAGTCGGCGATGAGCCCGCCCTCGGCGAAGCCGCGCTTGCCCAGGGCCTTGCCCGCGATCTTGGGGAGTGCCGCCGCCAGCGCCTGCATGCGCCCCTTGCGGGAGGCGGCATCGTCGGACGGGCGAGGGGCGGGTTCGGGGTCGTCGGCCATTGGGTCTTCCGGTTGGGGGCGCCGGCCGGAGCCTCGCTCTTGCGCGACGCGCCCATGCCGTCTCAGTCTAACCCCGCGCCATGGCCCGCGACCAATCCTGTGCACGCTCGGTTTCAGCCGCCGCCGACCCGCTCCGGGTCGCAAAGGCGCTGCTCGCCTGGTACGACCGGCACCGGCGCGACCTGCCCTGGCGCGCCCGGCCCGGCGAGCGGCCCGATCCCTACAAGGTCTGGCTCAGCGAGATCATGCTGCAGCAGACGACCGTGGCCACGGTCGGGTCCTACTATGCACGCTTTCTCGACCGCTGGCCCACGGTCGAGGCGTTAGCCGCCGCCGATCTCGATTCGGTGCTCCACGCCTGGCAGGGGCTGGGCTATTACGCCCGCGCGCGCCATCTCCATGCCTGCGCCAAAGCCGTTGCGGGCGAGCATGGCGGGCGTTTTCCGGATACCGAAGAGGGCCTGCGCGCATTGCCGGGCATCGGCGCTTACACGGCGGCGGCGGTGGCGGCGATCGCCTTCGACCGCAAGGCGGCACCCGTGGACGGCAATGTCGAGCGGGTGGTGGCGAGGCTCTATGCGGTCGAGACGCTCTTGCCGGCGGCCAGGCCCGAGCTGAGGCGACTGGCGGCCGATCTCGCGCCCGATGCCCGCGCGGGCGACTTCGCGCAAGCCACGATGGACCTGGGGGCTACGGTCTGCCGGCCCAAGGCGCCGCTCTGTCTCGCCTGTCCGCTCGCCGACCTTTGTGCGGCGCGTGCCGCCGGCATCGCGGCCGAGCTGCCGCGCCGGGCGCCCAAGCGTGCAAGGCCGGCCAAGCATGGCGTGGTGTTCTGGATCGAGCGCGCCGACGGGGCGGTGCTGCTTCGTCGCCGGCCCGAGAAAGGCCTCCTCGGCGGGCTCATGGAGTTTCCCTCGACCGCATGGCGCGAGCAGGCCTGGAGCGTCGCGGAAGCCAGCGCGGTCGCGCCGCTGAAGGGGGAATGGCGGGTCCTGCCGGGTGTGGTCCGCCACGGCTTCACCCATTTCGACATCGGCCTGACCCTGCTGGCGGCCCGTGCGCCGGCGCGGGCGCGGCTCGAAGGCGTGTGGTGCCGGCCGCAGGATTTCGGGACCCAGGCGCTGCCGACCCTGATGAAGAAGGTCGCGCGCCATGCGCTGGCGGCACTGCCCGCCTTGAAACCCGCCCAACGCAAGGCCGGCCGGCCGTCGCCCTCGTCCTGAACCCCGTGGATCCTCATCGCTCCCGCGAGGCCGTAGACCGCGGCAGCGAGAGAGGTCCACTGATCGAGGGAGGAGGCATCGGCCGCCCCTGGCAAAGGCGGTGCTTCGACCCCCGACGGGTTCAGAACGAGGGCGACGGATGGGCGGCTCAGCTCATCTCCGCGCGCAGGCGCTGGCGCAGGAAGTCGATCGGCACCCGCTTGCCCTCCATCTGCACGCACCAGAACTGCCAGCCGTTGCAGGCGGGAGCGCCCTGCACCGCAGCCCCCACCTGATGGATCGAGCCGCGATGATCGGCCGAGATCACGCTGCCGTCGGCGCGCACCTTGGCGGTCCATTGGCCGTTGGGGCTCACCAGGATGTCCCCCGGATGCAGGAGCCCGCGCTCGACCAGCCAGCCGAAGGGGATGCGCGGCTCCTCGCGCTTGGACGGTGTCGAAACGACGGCGATATCCTCGACCGGCCGCACCTTGGCCAGGCGCTGGCGCGCGACCTCGACATAGGCGCGCTCGCGCTCGATGCCGAGAAAGCGGCGGCCGAGCCGCTTGGCGACCACGCCGGTGGTGCCGGTGCCGAAGAAGGGATCGAGCACCAGGTCGCCGGGCCTGGTGGCGGCCAGGATCACGCGGTGGAGCAGGGCCTCGGGTTTCTGCGTCGGATGCGCCTTCTTGCCCGCCTCGTCCTTGAGCCGCTCGGCGCCGCTGCAGATGGGCAGAAGCCAGTCGCTCCTCATCTGCAGATCGTCGTTGAGCGATTTCATGGCCTCGTAATTGAAGCAATAGCGCGCGTCGGCGTCCTTGGCGCACCAGATCATGGTCTCGTGGGCATTGGTGAAGCGCCGGCCGCGGAAGTTCGGCATCGGATTGGTCTTGCGCCAGACCACGTCGTTGAGGATCCAGAAGCCGAGGTCCTGGAGCCGGGTGCCGACACGGAAGATGTTGTGATAGCTGCCGATGACCCAGAGCGTGCCGTCGGGCTTCAAAAGCCGCCGCGCGGCCCTGAGCCACTCGCTCGTGAAGCGGTCATAGGTCGCGAAATCGGCGAACTTGTCCCAGGCCTCCTCCACGCCATCGACACGGCTGTGGTTGGGGCGGTGCAGCTCGCCTTGGAGCTGCAGGTTGTAAGGCGGGTCGGCGAAGATCATGTCGACGCTCTCCGCCGGCAGCGATGCCATTACCTGGATGGCATCGCCCTCGAGGATGCGGTCGAGCGGCAGGCCCGCGCCGGTCTTCTCGGTGGGTTTCTCGACGATGGCGACGGACGCGCCGGTTTCCGTGGCCCGAATCCGAGTCGTGCGGCTCGGCTTGCTCATAGGTTCCCCCTCCCTGATTCCTTCGAATCAGGATGGAGTCGCCGAGTCGGCTGGTCAAGAGTCTTCTTTTTAAATCAATCTGTTATAAGGCGATGTTGAGACACGATACTAAAGCTGCGGCGATGCTCCGGCGTAACCCCAAGATGTTGTAGGGCGGTGCGATGCTCGGACGTGCCATAGCCGGCATTGTGCGACCAGCCATAGCCCGGATAGCGTCGATCGAGCTCGGCCATGAGTTGGTCGCGCGTCACCTTGGCGACGATCGAGGCGGCGGCGATCGAGAGCGATAGGCCGTCGCCGCCGATCACGGCGCGCGCCGGACAGGCGAGCTTGGGCGCGCGGTTGCCATCCACCAGCGCGAAGGCCGGCTCGACGGGCAGCGCCGTCACCGCGCGCGCCATGGCGAGCAGGCTCGCCTGAAGGATATTGAGACGGTCGATCTCCTCGACGCTGGCCTCGCCCAAGGCCACGATCGCGTTCTCGAGGAGCCACGCGGCGAGCTTTTTGCGCTTGGGCGCCGCGATCTTCTTCGAATCGTCGATCTGCGAGGCGATCTTCTCCGGCAGGCGCGCCGGATCGAGGATCACCGCCGCTGCGACCACGGGGCCGGCCAGCGGTCCGCGCCCGACCTCGTCGACGCCGGCGACGGGTGCGGCCGGTGCTTCGCGTTCCAGCGCGAAATCGGGCATCGCCGTCGAATCGCTCCCCCTGCCGCCGGTCCCGATGCCAGGATGCGTTCATGGCCGAGGATGCGCAACCCGATCGCCTGCCGGCCCTGATTGCTGCCGGCCGCCAGGCGACGGCGGCGAAGGCCCGGGAAGCGCCGCCGGCCGCACGTGGCGTCATCCGGGGGGATTGACGCCCGCTTCCGCACCGGCTTTCTCCTGGGCCTTTGCGGCCGGCTCGGGGTTCGAGCTCGGGGGCCCGCCCGCGCTGCCCATCGGCGTGCTGCCCGTCGGCGGGACCGGGCCGAGAGCATCCTCCAGCATGCCGCGGGCGATCTCGCGCTCGCCCATGATGGTCAGGCTGGCGCCGTGCTTGGTCAGGTGCTCGACCTCGGCGTCGGAATGGGCACGCGCAACGATGCGCAAGCCGGGGTTGGCAGCGCGGGCCTGCGCCACGATCTGCCCCGCCTCGAAAGCCTCCGGGATGGCGAGGATGATGCGGCTTGCCAGGGCCGGATTGGCCGCCTTCAGCACCGCGGGGTCGGCCGCGTTCCCCACGATCACCTCGGCGCCGTCGCGCCGGGCCACCTCGGCGAAATCGGGCCTCACCTCGATGACGAGGAAGGGCTGGCCCGCCGCTTTGAGACCGGCGCCGACCATCCCGCCCACCCGGCCGTAGCCGACCAGGATGGTATGGTCCGTCAGGGCGGTGATGGGCAATTCCGGCGCGGGCTCGGCGGGGCCGGCCGCGGCCCTTTCGCCCGTTGCAGCCTCGAGACGCGCCTGCACCCGCTCGGCCAGCATGAAGGCCAGCGGGTTGAGCAGGATCGACAGGATCGAGCCGGCCAGGATCAGGTCGCGGCCCATCTCGGGCAGCAGCGCCAGGCTCACGCCCAGGCCGGCCAGGATGAAGGAGAACTCGCCGATCTGCGCGCGGCTCGCTGCAATCAACAGCGCCGTCGATGGGGGACGTCCGAGAATGCGCACGATCAGCAGGCCGGCGATCGGCTTGCCGATCATGATGATGCCGAGCGTGGCGAGCAGCAGCCAGGGCTCGCGGAGGACGATGCGGGGATCGAACAGCATCCCGACCGAGACGAAGAACAGCACGGCGAAGGCGTCCCGGAGCGGCAGCGATTCCTCGGCCGCCCGCTTGCTGAGCGGCGACTCGCTCAGGATCATGCCGGCGAAGAAGGCGCCCAGCGCGAAGGACACGTCGAACAGCGCGGCCGCCCCATAGGCCGCCCCCAGCGCGACCGAGAGCACGGCGAGACGGAACAGCTCGCGCGAGCCGGTGTGCGCGATGTAGTGCAGCAACCACGGGATGATTCGGCGCCCGACCACGAGCATGAGGGCGACGAAGGCAGCGAGCTTCCCGACCGTCAGAGCGAGGATGCCGCCGAGCCCGAGACTGCCGAACGCCGCCAAGCGCGATCCGGCCGCGCCGTCGCCGGCCAGGATGGTCGCCATCGCGGGCAGCAGCACCAGGGCGAAGACCATCACGATGTCCTCGACGATGAGCCAGCCGACGGCGATACGGCCGCGCTCGGTATCGATCAGCTTGCGTTCCTGCAGCGCTCTCAACACGACGACGGTGCTGGCCACCGACAGCGCGAGCCCGAACACGAACCCGCTGGCGACGGGCCAGCCGAGCGGCCAGGCCAGCGCCATGCCGAGCAGCGTGGCGAGGGCGATCTGGGCGAGGGAGCCCGGCACCGCGATGACCCACACCGACAACAGGTCCTTGAGCGAGAAATGCAGGCCGACGCCGAACATCAGCAGGATCACGCCGATCTCGGCCAGATCCCTGGCGGACGCCTGATCGGCGACGAAGCCGGGCGTGAAGGGGCCGATGGCGACGCCGGCGAGGAGATATCCCACGAGGGGTGAGACGCGCAGCCGCTGCGCCAGCGCGCCGAGCGCGAAGGCGAGAACGAGGCCGACGACGATGGTGGCGATCAGCGGTGTCTGGTACAGCGTCGTCTCCCGAGACGGCCGGAAAGCGGCGATGCCTTCAAATCTGCGGGAGCCGCCGGCCCGATGCAATCCGGACGGTCCATGCTGGAAGCGCTGGCCGAGGCCGGACCGCGATCAGAACAGCTCGAGCTGCGGCTTATCGGCGGTGGGGACCCGGAACAGGTCGGTGCGCAAGCTGCCGAAGCGCCGGTTGAGCCCCAGCTTGCGGCAGGCGAGGCGGAAGCGCTGGCGCAGGAGGTCGGCATAGGGGCCCTCGCCCCGCATGCGCTGGCCGAAGCCCGATTGGTTGAGCTTGCCGCCGCGCGTCTCGCGCACCAGCGCCAGGACATGCTCGGCCTTGGCCGGCGCATGCGCCTCGAGCCATTCGCGGAACAGGTCCTTGATCTCGAGCGGCAGGCGCAGTAGCACATAGCCGGCATGGCGCGCGCCGGCCTTGGCCGCGGATGCCAGGATCGCCTCCAGCTCCTGGTCGTTGAGGGCGGGGATCATGGGGGCCGACAGCACGCCCGTGGGGATGCCGGCCTGGGCCAGGCCCTCGATCGCGGCCAGCCGGCGCGGCGGCGTGGGCGCGCGCGGCTCGAGCTTGCGCGCAAGCTCGGGATCGAGCGTCGTCACCGACACGGTCGCCTCGACCAGGCCGCGCTCGGCCATGCGCGCCAGGATGTCGAGGTCGCGCAGGATCAGCGCCGACTTGGTGACGATGGTGACGGGGTGGTTGAAGCGGTCGAGCACCTCCAGCACCTGGCGCGTGATGGCGTATCGCCGCTCGATCGGCTGATAGGGATCGGTGTTGGTGCCGAGCCCGATCGGCGCCGGCTTGTAGCCGGGCTTGGCCAGCTCGCGGGCGAGGAGGGCGGCGGCATCATGCTTGGCGAAGAGCCGGGTCTCGAAGTCGAGCCCCGGCGAAAGGCCCAGATAGGCGTGGGTCGGCCGCGCGAAGCAGTAGATGCAGCCATGCTCGCAGCCGCGATAGGGGTTGATCGAGCGGTCAAAGCCGACATCGGGCGATTCATTCCAGGCGATGATCGTCTTGCTCTTGTCGGGCCGGACGATCGTATCGGGCGCCGGGGCCTCCTCGCGGGCGGCAAGGGCGGAGCCCCAGCCATCGTCCTCCACGGGGCGGTCGCCCGGCTCATAGCGGCCCGACCGGTTGCTGACGGCGCCGCGGCCCTTGCGGGCCTGGGCCGGGAGTGCGGCGGGATCGCCGGGTGCCGCGGCCTCGATGTCTCGCTCGACGCGCATGGCCGAAGCCTAGCGCACCGACGAGAACAAATAAAGAACATTTGGGTGCCGACGAATGCCCCGGGCCCCCTGGCGAGCTTGTCGAACCACGAGGCCTTCGTCCTCCTGCCTTCGCGAAGCCCGCCTGCGACCTTGCAAACCGGGCAAAGCCCGCTTTGGTGGGCGAAGGAGGGTCGACAAGCTCGAGGGCGAGGGAGAGGGCGAGCCTTGCGTCAGCCCGCCTGCTTCAGGTGCTCCAGCAGGCGCGGCATCAGCTCGACCAGATTGCAAGGCCGATGCCGATTGTCGAGCTGCCACTTCAAGATCTCCTCCCAGCCGTCGCGGCAGGCGCCGGGGGAGCCGGGAAGCGCGAAGAGATAGGTGCCCTTCGCCACGCCGCCCACGGCGCGCGACTGAATGGTCGAGGTGCCGACCTTCTGGAAGCTGATCCAGCGGAACAGCTCGCCGAACCCCTCGATCTTCTTCTCGAACACGCGCTCGAAGGCCTCGGGCGTCACGTCGCGGCCGGTGACGCCGGTGCCGCCAGTCGAGATCACGACATCGACTTCGGGATCGGCGATCCAGCGCTCGAGCTGGGCCACGATTGCCGGCAGCTCGTCCTTGACGATCTCGCGGCGCACCAGCCGATGGCCATCCCGCCCGATCAGCTCGACCAGCGTGTCGCCCGACTTGTCGTCCTTGAGGCTGCGTGTATCGGAGACCGTCAAGACGGCGATATTGACCGGAACAAACGGCCGGCTGTCGTCAATCCGTGGCATCGGCGGTGGCTGCGACGGCTTCCGCATCCTGCGGACGGTAGCGCGGCCAAGCCCCGGCCGCGAGCGCATCCAGCGAGGGCGAATTCTGGCCCAGCCGCTGCTGGTAGATCCACATGCTGGCGAGGACGCGCTCGGCGAAGTCGCGGGTCTCGCGCGAGGGGATGCTCTCCAGGAACAGCAGCGGATCGCGGTCGTAGGCGATCTGCTTGCGCCATTTGGCGAGATTGCCGGGACCGGCGTTGTAAGCGGCGGCCATCAGCAACAGATCGCCGTTCACGTTGGGGTCCTCCAGCAGATAGCGCACATATTCCTGGCCCAGCGCCAGATTGATCTCGGGGTTGCGCCAATCGGGCTTGCTCGTACCCAACTCGTCGGCGAGCCGGCTGCCGGTATATTTCACCGTGCCCGGCATCAGCTGCATCAGGCCCAAGGCGCCCATCGGGCTCTTGGCCTCGGCATTGAAGCCCGATTCGGTCCGGGCCAACGCAAAGAGGAGCGCACGGTCCACCTTAAAACCGCCCTTGGGCTTCCAAGCGGGCGTCGGGAACAGGGCGTTGTCGAGGCGGAAGCCCGACTTGCCTTCGAGCGCGGCGCCCAGCCCCAGCATCAGGGAGGGCATGCCCATCTCGTCGGCGATGGCGAGCATGCCTTGCGCCAGTCCCGGCCCGGCTTGGGGACGCAGCAGATGGAACTCGTTCGCAGCCCGGCGCAACTGCCCCACCTGGATCAGGGCCAGCGCCCGCTGGCCGGTGCGTGTTTCCATCAGGGCGGACGCGCCGTCCTCGGTCAGCACCGGCTCGGCCCAGGCGAAGGCGGTATCGACGCCGAGGGCCCGGCGTGCAAGCTGGCCGTAGAAGGTGCGCGGCTCCCCGGCCGCCAGGCGCAGCCACTCGCTGACCTCCTGCGGTTCCTTGTTGCGGATATGGGCCCGCGCCGCCCAATAGGCGGCGGCGGGCTGCACCCAGGGATTGCCATTGCTGGCCTTGGCGGCCTGCTCGAACAGAGCGCCGGCCTTCCCGGTGTCGCCCTTGCGCCAAGCGGCCAGCCCTTGCGCCCATTCGGGCGGCGCGCTGCCCTTGTTCATCCCGTCGGGCGTGCCGCCCCGGAAGCTGGAGACGTCCGGCTCCGGCGGCTTGGCTGCGCTGGCCGGCTTCTTCTTCAGCGCCAAGCTGTAGATCGCCGGTGCGTCAGGGTGATCGCCATATTTTTTGAGCCACTCCGCCAGTTCGGCGTAGCGAGACTTGTATTTCGGATGCAGGTAGCGCTGGGCCAGGACGTGGCCTATCAGGCGCAGATCGGTCAGGCTGCCGATGATCTCGTCGGCACCACGCCAGTCGGCCGTATCCTGCAGGCGGAAAATCTGTCGGTAGCGTGCCGCATCGGGTTCCTCGAGCGGCTGCGGGATCTCGATCCCCGGCCCGGCGGGCGTCTGGATCGCCGGCGGCAGTGCGGCCGTGAGCGGCAGGGCTCCGCCCGCAGCCATCGCCGGCCGAGCGGGGACGAGGGCCAAGCCGGCAACAAGAACCAGCGCCGGCCCGATGGCTCGTCGGACGCCGCTATCGGAGCGGCCTGAAAGGGGTCGTTCCATCAGCATCGAGGCGTCCTTAAACGATAGGCAGGGGGCTGACAAGAAAAGATTAGGGATTGACAATCCACATATAGTGGTTAGCCATGAAGGAGCTACCATATGTAGATATTGCGTATAGCCGCCCGAAAATGACCCAACTCGTTAATCAACGAATTGGGCGTCTGTTAACCATACCTGCGGCTAGCTAGAAGCCTGTCCGGCAGCCCTCGCCGGCTTGCTCAGCCGATGCGATCGAGCCGCTCGCGGATGGCCAGCAGGTCTCGCCATGCCTCCCGCTTTTGCGCGGGCTGCCTGAGCAGATAAGCCGGGTGATAGATCGGCATCGTCGGCACCGGCCGTGGCATCCCGGGGCTTTGATAGTCGAACCAGCGGCCGCGGATCTTGGTGATGCCCTCGGTCCGCAGCAACAGGGTCTTCGCGGCCGCGTTCCCCGCCAGCACCAGGATCTCCGGCCCGACCAGCTCGATGTGGCGCTCGACGAAGGGCAGGCAGGCCGCCACCTCGGCCGGCGTCGGCGTGCGATTTCCCGGCGGGCGCCAGAACAGGACGTTGGTGATGTAGATGCTGGTACGATCGAGCCCGATCGTCGCCAGCATGCGGTCGAGCAGCTGGCCGCTGGCGCCGACGAAGGGCCGGCCGATCCGGTCTTCGTCTGCCCCGGGCGCTTCGCCGATCAGCATCACCCGGGCGGCCGGATTGCCGTCGGCAAAGACCAGGTTGGTGGCGGTGTCCTTGAGCGGGCAGCCCTCGAAGGCCTTGAGAGCGGCTTTGAGTTCCTCGAGCGAGCGGGCGGCATGGGCCGCCCGGTGGGCGGAGATATCGGCAGGGCCTGGGGGCGGGCCGGCAACAAATGGATGAGAGGGCTGCGCCGACGCCCGTTCGGCATCGGCAAGCAGCGCCGGCTCGGCGGCGCGGCTGGCCGCGACGCCAGGCAAGCGGGTGGCGGGCGAGGGCGATGCCGGCGCCGCGAATCGATCCACCGGCGCCTCTTCGATCGCCTCGTCCGCGCCGGCCTCGATCTGCCAGGCCAGCATGGTCAGCGCGAGGTCGATATCGAGACCGTCGGCAGAGGAACTTTGGAACGAGATTTCGTCCGGAGCATTGGCCATGGCCCGCACGCTAGCAAAGCCGCGCCCGGCTATATAGCCCGGCTGGCAGCCCGGCCGGGCCCTGTGCTACACCGCAGCGCCGACAGCGAACGTCGCTTCGACCTAATATCCCCACCCGCCAGTCGCTTAGGAATTGCGGGCCCGGGCGGTATGCACCGGTCGGGAGGACATATGCACGGAAAAGTGCGGTTCGAGGGAGCGGGCGGGGATGGAACGCGAATCGATGCAGTATGACGTGGTGATCGTGGGCGGCGGCCCGGCCGGGCTGTCGGCGGCGATCCGGTTGAAGCAGCTTGCGGCGGAAAAGGGTCGCGAGCTCGGCGTCTGCCTGATCGAGAAGGGCTCGGAGGTCGGTGCACATATTCTGTCGGGCGCGGTGCTCGAGCCGCGTTCGCTCAACGAGCTGATCCCCGACTGGAAGGAGAAGGGGGCGCCGCTCAATACCCCGGCGGGGGAGGACCGCTTCCTCTATCTGACCGCCACCAGGGCGATCCGGTTGCCGACGCCGCCGCAAATGAACAATCACGGCAATTACATCATCAGCCTGGGCAATCTGTGCCGGTGGCTGGCCAAGCAGGCCGAGGAGCTGGGCGTGGAGATCTATGCCGGCTTCGCCGGCGCCGAGGTGCTCTATGACGAGGCCGGCCGTGTCAAGGGTGTCGCCACCGGCAATATGGGGATCGGCAAGGACGGGCAGCCGACCGCCAATTTCACGCCCGGCGTCGAGCTCCATGGCCGTTACACCCTGTTCGCCGAGGGCTGCCGCGGCTCGCTCACCAAGACCCTGTTCGAACGCTTCAAGCTTCGGGAGGGCGTCGATCCCCAGACCTATGGCATCGGCATCAAGGAGCTGTGGGAGATCGATCCGGCCAAGCACCGCCAAGGCCTCATCAGCCACAGCGTCGGCTGGCCACTCGACCGCTCCACCTATGGCGGCTCGTTCCTCTACCATCTCGAGAACAATCTGGTGTCGGTCGGCTTCGTGATCGGGCTCGACTACCGCAACCCGCATCTCTCGCCCTTCGACGAGTTCCAGCGCTTCAAGACCCACCCCGCCATCCGTCCGACCTTCGAAGGCGGGCGGCGTCTCGCCTACGGGGCGCGCGCCATCAACGAGGGCGGCTTCCAGTCGATCCCCAAGCTGGTCTTCCCGGGCGGCGCGCTGATCGGCTGCGCGGCCGGCTTCGTCAACGTGCCCAAGATCAAGGGCACGCATACGGCCATGAAATCGGGCATGACCGCGGCCGAGGCGGTGATGGCTGCTTTCGAGCGCGGCGAGAGCAGGGAACTCGACGACTATCCCGAGCGGCTCAAGGCGAGCTGGGTGTGGGACGAGCTCTACCGGGTCCGCAACATCCGCCCGAGCTTCCACTGGGGCCTCCTGGGCGGCGTCGCCTATTCGGCGATCGACACCTATGTCTTTCGCGGCAAGGCGCCCTGGACCTTCCACCACCAGCCGGACCATACTCAACTGCTGCCGGCGAGCGAGGCCCCGCGCATCGACTATCCCAAGCCCGACGGCATCGTCAGTTTCGACAAGACCTCCTCCGTTTACCTCTCGAACACCAACCACGAGGAGAATCAGCCGGCACATCTGACGCTCAAGGATGCGAGCGTGCCCATCCGCGTGAACCTCGCCGTCTACGACGCGCCGGAGCAGCGTTACTGCCCCGCCGGGGTTTACGAGATCGTGCGCGACGCGAGCGGCGAGCCGAGGCTGCAGATCAACGCCCAGAATTGCGTCCATTGCAAAACCTGCGACATCAAGGACCCGACGCAGAACATCAATTGGGTGGTGCCCGAGGGCGGCGGCGGACCTAACTATCCGAATATGTGAGCGGTATCGTCCGGCGTTCCTGGCCTGGAACCGATCGGCGCCGGTGGAGGAGGAAGCGTGAAGGCTCGAATGGTCCGCGGTCGCGACTGGCCGCTGTTGGGACTGATGCTGCTCGCGCTTGCCGCCTGCACGCCCAGGCTTCAGGCAGAGGAGCGACCCGTGGCGGTCGACGCGGCCCCAGCCATGACGCCCTCGCCGGCCGGCCATTATCTGGCGGCGCGCCAGGCCCAGGCTCAGCGCGACAACAGCACGGCCGCGGACCTGCTGGCGGTCACGCTGGCGAACGACCCCGACAATCCGGAGCTGCTCAACGCCGAGTTCCTGTTGCTCGCGGGCGAGGGGCGGCTCGACGAGGCCGCCAAGCTGGCCGAGCGCATCGATGCGGTCGACCCGACCTCGCCCACCGCCGGTCTCGTCCTGGCTTGGCGAGCCATCGAGCGGGGCGACTTCAAGAGCGCCGACGCCCATCTCGCCAAGCTGCCGGACGAAGGTGTCAACCATCTGATGGTGCCGCTGCTGCGCGCCTGGGTGCAGCTGGCCCTCGGCGATCCCGATCGGGGGCTCGAGCTGTTGGGGACGCTCGAGGCCATCTCGGGCATGGAGCCGGTGGCCTATCTGCACCGCGCTCTGATCGAAGATCTGGCCGGTCGCCCGGCCGCTGCCGACGCGGACTTCTCCAAGCTGCTCAAGGCCGAATCGGGCACGCTGCGCGTGGTCCAGCTGGCAGGCAATTTCTATCAGCGCCAAGGCCGCAAGGACGAGGCCAAGGCCCTCTACGACGCGTTCCTCGCAGCCAATCCGGATTCGATCGCGCTCGAGCCGGATCTCAAGACGCTGGCCAGCGGCCAGGCTCCGGCACCCATCGTCGCCACGCCGGTCGACGGGCTGGCCGAGAGCTTCTTCAACATGGCCTCGCTGCTGCTGCGCGAGCAGATCGCCGACACCGCGATGGTGTTCGAGCGTATCGCGCTGGCGCTCAAGCCCGATTATCCGATCGCGCAGACGCTGCTCGCGGAGATGCTGTCGAGCCAGGGGCGCACGCGCGACGCGGTCGCGGCCTATCGCGCCATTCCGCTGAGCTCGCCCTTCTCCTGGCAGGGCCGGATCGACGAAGCGCAAGGGCTGGACGAGCTGGGCGAGACCGACGCCGCGATCCAGCTGCTTCAGGGCATGATCAAGGAGCGGCCGGAGCGCTACGACGCGGCGACCGCGCTCGGCAACATCCTGCGCAGCCACGAGCGTTTCGAGGAGGCAGCGAAGGCCTATGATATCGCGGTGTCGCGCCTGGCCAAGCCCACGCGCCGCCAGTGGTCGCTGTTCTACTTCCGCGGCATCGCGCTCGAGCGCACCAAGCAGTGGCCGCGCGCCGAAGCCGATTTCAAGAAGGCGCTCGAACTCGAGCCCGAACAGCCCTACGTGATGAACTATCTCGCCTATTCCTGGATCGAGATGGGCCAGCATCTGGACGAGGCGCTGCAGATGTTGACGCGCGCGGTCGAGCTCAAGCCCGACGACGGCTTCATCGTGGACAGTCTCGGCTGGGCCTATTACCGGCTCGGCCAGTACGGCAAGGCGGTGCAGTATCTCGAGCGTGCGGTGGAGCTGGAGCCGGTCGACGCCACCATCAACGACCACCTGGGCGATGCCTATTGGCGCGTCGGGCGCAGGACCGAGGCGCGCTATCAATGGCAGCAGGCGCTGCAGTTCGGCCCCGACGCCGAGCATCTGGCGCCGTTGCAGGCCAAGCTCAAGGACGGCCTCGGGGCCCCATCGGGGAGCTGATCCCGCCGTGACGGGCCCTGGTATCAGTAGTTGCGGAATCGTGCCACGTGCCAACGGCCCTCATGGTTGGACAAGCTCAGCATGAGGGCCTCGTCCTGAGCCTGTCGACCTTCCTTCGCCCGCTGAAGCGGGCGTTGCCCGGCTTGCAAGGCCGGAGGCGGGCTTCGCGGAGGCGGGAGGATGAGGCCCGACCGGGGCTTCGATGGTAGCGGGTGCCAGGCGATGACGACCACGCCGCTGCATCTGCGCGCCCGGGCCAAGATCAATCTCTATCTCCATGTCGTGGGTCGGCGCGCCGACGGCTATCACCTGCTCGACAGCCTGGTGGTGTTCGCCGATCTCGGCGACGAGCTTAAGGCGGTGCCGGCGGCGGCCGGCGCGCTGTCGCTCGCTGTCGAGGGCCCGTTCGCCGCCGGCCTCTCGACCGGCGAGGACAATCTCGTGCTGCGCGCAGCCCGGGCGCTTGCGGATGCCTTGCGCGAGCGCGGCCTTGCCGCTGGCGGGGCCCGGCTCGCGCTGGTCAAAAATCTGCCGGTTGCGTCCGGTATCGGCGGCGGCTCGGCCGACGCGGCGGCCACGCTGATCGCGCTCACACGGCTCTGGCAGGTGCCCGAAGGCGCGGTCGACCTGGCGGCGATCGGACTCTCGCTGGGCGCCGATCTGCCGGTTTGCCTCGCTGGGGCGCCGCGCTTCGTGGGCGGCATCGGCGAGCGCCTCGATCCGGTGCCGGCGCTGCCGACCGCAGCCCTTCTTCTCGTCAACCCCGGCGTCGCGGTGTCGACGCCGGCCGTCTTCAAGATGCGCCAGGGCGCGTTCTCGGCGCCGGCGCGCTGGAGCGATGCCTTGCCCGACGCGGCGGCGCTGGCGGCAAGGCTCGCGCGCTGTCGCAACGATCTCGAGGCGTCGGCCATGGCGATTGCGCCCGTCATCGGCGAGGTGCTGATGGCGCTCGAGCGCTTGCCGGGCGCGCTCCTGACCCGCATGAGCGGCAGCGGCGCCACTTGCTTTGCGCTTTTCGCCGATATCGACCATGCCGAGATGGCGGCCGCAAGGCTGCGTCGCGAGCGCCCCCGTTGGTGGATCGCGGCGGCGCCGATGCTGGCCGCAGCCGCGACCGGTTGAACGCGGCGTCGGCGCCAGCGCTATCCGCGCCGAAGCTTGGCACGCCTTCGCTACCCCGCGCGGCAGCGCCCGCACTTGCAGGCCGTGCGGCCAAATCCCATCTCTCGAAGGCACCTCCGGCTCTTCATCGCCGGAAGCCACGTCGGCTGAACCGAGGACGCATCGGATCGCAGCGCCGCCGGCCATGAACCCGCACCGGACACTCTTTGCCGGTCTGTGCGCGAGCCTGCTGCTCGCCATATCGCCGCGGCTCGTTCATGCCGCAGAGTTCGCTCTGCCGACCGATGGCACCGTCGTCGGCGATGTGCGCGTGGTGACGGTCGAATCGGATGCCACGCTCTACGACATCGCGCGCCACTACGATCTGGGATTCGAGGAGATCACGAGCAGCAATCCCGACGTGAATGTCTGGGTCCCCGGACGCGGGCGGCGGATCATCGTGCCCACGGAATTCATCCTGCCGCCCAAGCCCTGGTCCGGCATCGTCGTGAACCTCGCTGCCCGCCGTCTCTATTATTTTCCCAAGCCGGTCCCCGGGAAGCCGGCGACGGTGGTGACGTTTCCGATCGGAATCGGCCGCCTCGACTGGCCGACGCCCCTGGGCCGCACCACGATCATCGCCAAGGTCCGCAATCCATCCTGGGTCGTGCCGAAGGCGATCCTGGCGGAGCACGAGCGCGAAGGCGATCCGCTTCCCCCGGTGGTGCCGCCGGGCCCGAACAATCCGATGGGCCTGCTGGCGTTGCAGACAGGCTTTCCCGAGGTCTATATCCACGGCACCAACGAGCCCTGGGGCGTGGGCGGCCTGGTGAGCCACGGCTGCATCCACCTCTATCCGGAAGACGTCGCCGCGATCTTCGACCGGGTGCCGGTCGGCACGCCGGTGCGCATCATCGACGACCCCGACCTGGTGGGCGAACGCAACGGCGTGCTGTTCCTGGCCGCGTTCAAATCCTCGAGCGACGCGCCGGACGCGGCTTCGGCGGGGCAGAGAGCCATCGACGCCGTTGCGGCCTATCTAGGAAATCGATCCACGGCGATCGACTGGGAGCGCGTGCGCGCAGCCGCCGAGCTCGCCTCGACGGTGCCGACGCCGATCAGCGCAAAGACGATCGATTTCTGGGATCTGGCCGCCGACATTCCGGCGAAGCCCTACACCGATCCGCCTTATGGACCGGACGCCAATGCCGCCGCGCCGCCGAGCCCTCGCTCTGACCGATTCGCGGGCGCGCCGAAATAAGCGGCGTACCGCCTTTCAGGAAGGCTGCGGCCCGTCTTTGTGAACTCGGTGAGAATTCCGGGCCAGGCCTCGACCAGTCGCTGGCAATAGGCGCGCGACACAGGGAAACGGGCGGCCCCCTCGAGGCCGCCCGTTTCGATCGCTCGTGAAGCCGCGGTCGCGCTATTTGCGCTGCAGCTTCTTGAAGATCTGCTCGCTCTGCTGGGCCGCGGTCTGCGCCGCTGTGGCGGACTGCGCCGCCGCGGAGGCGCTCTGTGCCGCTTCGGATGCGCTCTGCGCCGCCGCCTGGGCGCTCTGCGCTGCGGCTGTGGCACTCTGCTGCGCCTGGGCCGCGGCCGTCTTCGCGCTCTCGAGCAACGAGCGGTCCTGGTCGCTCAGCTTTGCGGCACAGCCGCCAAGCAGCGTCGTTCCGGCCAGGGCCAGAACGACCAGTGTCGACCGAATTGTCATAGAATTGCCTCCTTTTTCGGCTGGATTCGGCGCTCCCCATGAACAGACGAACCCTGCAACTCCGAGAAACGCGTGAAATTCACCATGACAAGGTGAGAACGGCCTTGAGGCAGGTCAATCCCATCCATCGGTTGCGCAAACCCTGACGCCTCATTTTTCGCGCGACGGTCGCCACCGGCTTGCGAGCGACCCCGGCACCGCACGAACCGGTGCGGACCGAAGGGGCGATAGACGCGAGCCGAGGGCCTTGCCCAAATCATGAACAAGCGCCGCAAGAGCGCGGGGTCGGGACGATCTGCTTGGCGCTCTTTGCCCAGCCACGGCGGGCAGCGCGCCGGCTCGGATGGAACGGGCTCGAAAGGGGCTAGAGCATTTCCCTTTTGAATTGAACATTCCTTCGTCGCCCCGGCGAAAGCCGGGGCCCAGGGGCCATCCGCGCGTCGCTTGCCCCTGGGTTGCCGCTTTCGCGGGAACGACGAAGCGTGCGATTCAAACCAAATGAAATTCGCTCTAGTTGGCGTTGCCTTGCATCGCCGCGGCAACGGCGGTGAGCTCATCCAGCAGCTCTGGCGAAGGCTCGCCCGTTTCGGGCAGTCCGGCCGTTTGCTGATAGCGTCGGATCGCGGCGCGGGTCGCATCGTCGAGCACGCCGTCGACCGGCCCCGGCTCGAAGTCGAGCTGCTCCAACAGCAGCTCGGTGTCACGCACCAGTGGCGATGCCGCGGTGTTGCCGGCGAGGTCCGCCGATTGCAGGGCGGTGCCGTCGGCATCGCCGCCGGCTGCCGGAATCACCGCGGCTTCGGGAGAGAGCTTGATCGACGCCTCCGGCGGCGCCGGCTGGAAGTCGCCGCTGCGCCATAGCACGATCGCGGCAAGCGCGAGCACCAAGATCGCGGCAAAGGCAATCAGGCCCGCCGACTTGCGAAGGTTGTGTCGGACTGCCGGCGCCGGACGGTCTTCCTCGCCGGCGCCGAGCGGCGTCAGAAAGGCGCGTGCCTCCGCCTCGCTCCGGGCTCTGGCCGCATGATGCGCCGGCGGTTGCATCGGTGCGGAGGCCTTCTCCGCCGGCGGTGCATCGGGCGCGTCGGCAGGCAGGAGAAGAGGCGCCTCGGCGACCAGCGCCTGCATGCGCGGCGCCGGATCGTCGGGCGTCCGCTCAGCGACGTTGTGCTCGACCACTGCAGCGGCCATCGCCGCCGTCGAGCCGTCTTCTGCGGCAGCCATGTCGGCGGCCGCGAAGACCTCGGGCGGCAATGCCGGCCTGCCGTCGCCGCACGCTTCGGCCCGCTGCTCCGATACGAATTCGGGCGTCAATTCGCCCGCGGTGAAGATATCCTCCGGCGTTGGCGGCTCGGATGGCATCGATCCCGACGGCGGCTTCGCCATGGGGGCGGGCTCGCGTTCCGTGATCGCGCCATGATCCGGGCTCGACGACGCCGATGTCTCTCCTTCCGGTGGCAGCCACAGCTTGAGCCTCGGCGCAGCTTCGATCGCCGCTGCGAGCATCTCGTCGGCCGTGCGCGAGCGCGGGCGCTCGGGCGAAAAGGGCGACATCGGCGACGCGGGCGAGAGAGGGATGAGCGGCGCGGTTTCGGCGGCGATGCCGGCGTCCGGGTCCGTCGCGGCTGTTGGCGGAGCGGGCTTTGGCGGCGCCGAGGTCATCGCCGCGCGATAGTGCCGGGCCGCCTCGGTCAGCGCGTCGTTTTCCGCCGCCGGCAACCGCGCCGCCTCCTGGATCGCCTCCGATGACTGGCTCGGCGCAGACGGCCCGCGGCGCGCGGCGACCCGCTGGCGGCCGTTCCCATCCGGCGCATGCAAGCCGGCGGCGGACGTCTGCGCCGCCATTCGCTCGTCCGGCCGTTGCGCCGGCGCGCCGCCGGTATCGGACGCCCGGTCCGGTTGCCGCGACCCATCTTTGGCCGGATTTGCCATAGGACTGCCCCCACCCCTGCCCCAGGGGCCATGGCCGTCAAATTACCGGCAGCGTAGGCGTCCTGTTAAGGGGGATGCTTTCTCGCCCTCCGGAAATCGGCTAGCTTCGCCGCGCCATGTCCGAAAAAATCGCGCTCATCACCGGCGTCACCGGCCAGGACGGCGCCTATCTGGCCGAGCTGCTGCTGGCCAAGGGCTATGTCGTCCACGGCGTGAAGCGGCGTTCCTCCTCGTTCAACACGGCGCGAATCGACCATCTCTACCGCGACTCGCACGAAGCGGGCGTGCGCTTCTTCCTGCATTACGGCGACCTCACGGACGCCACCAACCTGATCCGGCTGGTGGCGCAGACGCGGCCGACCGAGATCTACAATCTGGCGGCGCAGAGCCATGTGCAGGTGAGCTTCGAGACCGCCGAATACACCGCCAACGCCGACGGGCTGGGTCCGCTCCGGTTGCTCGAGGCGATCCGGCTTTTGGGCATGGAAAGGACGACGCGCTTCTACCAGGCCTCGACCTCGGAGCTCTATGGCAACGGGGCCGAGGTGCCGCAGCGCGAGACGACACCCTTCTATCCCCGCAGCCCCTATGGTGCCGCCAAGCTCTATGCCTACTGGATCACGGTGAACTACCGCGAAGCCTATGGGATGCATGCCTCGAACGGCATCCTCTTCAATCACGAGAGCCCGATCCGCGGCGAGACCTTCGTCACGCGCAAGGTGACGCGCGCGGCCGCCGCGATCGCGCGAGGGGCGCAGCGGCAGCTCTATATCGGCAATCTCGACGCCAAACGCGACTGGGGCCATGCGCGCGACTATGTCGAGGGCATGTGGCTGATGCTGCAGCAGCCCGAGCCCGGCGACTATGTGCTCGCCACGGGCGAGAGCCATTCGGTGCGCGAGCTGGTCGAGCTTGCCTTCGCCCATGCCGGCCGTCCGATCGCATGGCGCGGGATCGGCGCCGACGAGCAGGGTGTCGACGCGAAGAGCGGCGAGCCCTTGGTGCTGATCGACCCGCGCTATTTCCGTCCGACCGAGGTGGACCATCTTTGCGGCGATGCGTCCAAGGCCAGGGCCAAGCTCGGCTGGCGCCATCGCACCAGCTTCGAGGATCTGGTGCGCGAGATGGTCGAGGCCGACCTTGCCGCCCTCGATGGCGGTGGGCGCGGTGCGCACAACGCCTCGGGCGATTCGCCCGCCAACGCCGCCGCCTCCATGCCGCGGCCCAGACCCGATGCAGGGTGAGCTGCCTTTTCGCCTGAGGGGGCGGCGCGTTTTCGTCGCCGGCCATCGCGGCATGGTGGGCCAGGCGCTGTGCCGGCGCCTGGCGCGCGAGGCTTGCGAGCTTCTGACGGTGGGGCGCGAGACGGTCGACCTCCGGCGCCAACAGGAAGCCGAGGACTGGATGGCGCAGGCGCGGCCCGAGGCGGTGTTCGTGGCGGCGGCCACGGTCGGGGGCATTCTCGCCAACTCGACGCGCCCGGCCGAGTTCATCTACGACAATCTCGCGATCGCGGCTAACCTGATCGAGGCCGCGCGCAAAGTCGGCGTGGCCAAGCTGCTCTATCTGGGCTCCTCCTGCATCTATCCGCGCGAGGCGGCCCAGCCCATGGCCGAGGACGCGCTCCTGACGGGCCGGCTCGAGCCGACCAACGAGTGGTATGCGGTCGCCAAGATCGCCGGCATCAAGCTGACCCAGGCCTATCGCCGGCAATATGGCTGCGACTTCATCTCGGCCATGCCGACCAATCTTTACGGGCCCGGCGACAATTACGATCTCAAGTCGAGCCATGTGGTGCCGGCGCTGATGGCCAAGATCCACGCCGCCAAGATCGAGGGCCGCGACGAGGTCGAGATCTGGGGCAGCGGGCGGCCGCGGCGCGAATTCCTCTATGTGGAGGACCTCGCCGACGCCCTGGTGCATCTGATGGTGCGCTATTCGGACGCCTCGCATGTCAATGTCGGCACCGGCGTGGATGTCACCATCGCCGAACTGGCCCAGACCATCGCGCGCGTGGTCGGCTGGCAGGGCCGCTTCCGTTACGATCCGTCCAAGCCCGACGGCATGCCCCGCAAGCTGCTCGACGTGTCGAAGCTGGCGGCGCTCGGCTGGCGTGCCAGGACGCCGCTCGAGGAGGGATTGAAGCGGGCTTACGCCGCCTATCTCGACGCCTCGGGCAGAGCGGCGTGAGGCGCCGCCTCCCGGCGGGCCGGCCAATTGGCGGATTGGCCCACCGCCCTCGTGTTGCGGGCCGCCGGGCTTGTCGCTAGGTTAGCGCGCCTTCGAAGCAGGCCGCTTCGGAGGGCGAGGCGGACGTGCCGGCTCTTGATCCGGATGGTCGCCGCTTCGATCTTCTCCTATCCTTTTCGAGCGCGTCCTGCTGGGGCGTGGCCAAGCGGTAAGGCAACGGGTTTTGGTCCCGTGATCCCAGGTTCGAATCCTGGCGCCCCAGCCATCCTGACTTGGACAATTGTTGTCGCGTCTCGGAATAGGCCGATCGGGGTCGGCGGGCTCCAGTTGCTTGGAGCCGATCCGGATCGTTGTTGGGTTCGGAGAATCGGAGATGACGCGTTGTCGAGCGCCCGAATCGAAGGAGGGTGCTCGATGTGAAAGCCGGAACATCGCTGCGCCGGGCCTGATGCTCAACGTCGTCTTGCACCTGGCCGACATCCAGGACCGCAACGCGGCAAGGCTCACCCTCGATCGGCGCACGCGCCGCCTCTTCCCCTTCCTCGAGCGCATCGTCGCCGACGGTCGCTATCAAGGCTCGCAGCTCGCGCGGCGGCGCAGGTCGATCGCCTTTCGGCTCCATCGCTATTCCACATCGCACTTGTAGTCGGGAACGTCGCGGCATGTTGCCCGTCGGGAGGCATGCTTTCGCGGCCGCAGCGTCCGCTATGTCAGTGATTAGATACTAATTATATGACCATGACCGTTATCCGGGTCGGTCGCAGCAGCCGGAACCGGCGGTAGCACGGGTCGGCGGCGTCCCGCTTTCCGCGTTCGCTATATTTATTGGGTTGAATTCAAAGAGTTATTTCTGGAGATGGACCTGACGCAAATTCTGCCAGGAATCCCGATTGCGGCCTTGACGCCGGCCCCACGCCCCATTAGTTAGTATTTAGTCACTTAATTGTGAAAGAGGTCGTCGCATTCCGTGAGAAGCGCCGAGAGCGTCCAGGATCGCGCCGCCGAGGCCACGGGCGCGGTTGGTCGCCGAGCGCGGAGCCGAGCACGTGACCACCGCGGACGCGGTCAAGACGATGGGGATGACCCGCGCCGCGATGGCCCGGTACTGCCCGGCGGAGGGCGATCTGTGGCGGACCGCCGGCGGGGTCACGGAAACCCTTCAAGGGATGGTCGCGAGCCGGTCGCTCGACTCCCGCGGCGATGACGTCATCGCGGAGGCGTGGGTCCGGCTCGACGCTTCATTGGGGACCTCCGGGCGACGGGCGATCGCGCCGGCACGTAAAGACGCAGAGGGATCTTGAACGATGCGTGTGCGAAAGGCAGCCGAGGAGCGGAAATCCGAGATCGTCGAGGCGACGCTCCGACTTGCCGACAAGGTCGGGCCTGACCGGCTGGCGACCGGGCAGATCGCGCAGGCGGTCGGTCTGACGCAGGCCGCGCTTTTCCGTCATTTTCCGAAGAAGCAGGACTTGTGGGAAGCGGTCGCGGCGCGCATCGGAGAGAAGTTCCAGCAGCGCTGGCTCGCGGTCGAGCGCGGCCCGGCCGATCCGCTCGTGCAGTTGCGCGACATCGTGGCCGCGCAGCTCAAGCTGATCCAATCGACGCCCGCGATCCCCGCGATTCTGTTCTCGCGGGAGCTGCATGTGGAGAACCGGGCGCTGCGCGTGATCTTCGGGGAGTTCATGAAGAACTTCCATCGTCGGGTCGAGCGCCTGATCGCGGCAGGTCAGCGCGGTGGAAAACTGCGCGGCGATATCGAGTCGAAGGATGCCGCCTTTCTGGTGATCGGTCTCGTTCAGGGCCTCGTGCTCCGCTGGTCCCTGGGCGGGCGAAGCTTCGACTTGCCTGCAGAGGGTCGCCGGCTGCTCGAGGTGCAGCTCGCGAGCTTCGGCGCAGCGCCAGCCGCGGGGACGGCTTCGCCGGAACAGGGTTCGCGCGAGCGGCTCGCGGCGAACGAGACGGTGTCGGCGACATGAGCGGGCGGGAGCTCTCGACATGAACAAACGATGGCTGATCGCCCCCATCCTCCTCGCCGCCGCGGGCGCTGCGGTCTACGCCTATTTTCAGCTCGGGCCGCAGCCGGACGCGAATCTGCTTCGGGTGTCGGGCAACGTGGAGGTAACGGATGTCGAGGTGAGCTTCCGCATCCCCGGATGGGTCGAGGCGCGCCCGGTTTCCGAAGGAGAGACTGTCAAGGCCGGGCAGCTGATCGCTCGGATCGAGAGCACGGAGCTCGCCCAGGAGGTGGCGCTGCGCGAGGCCGAGGTCAGAGCCTACGCCGCGGAGCTTGCCGCGCTCGAGGCGGGCTCCCGGCCGCAGGAGATCGCCGTCGCCCGATCCGCGGTCGGCCTCGCGCAGGCGGAGCTAAGCCGTCTAACCGCGGAATATGTGCGCCAACGGGATCTTCTCGAACGAAAGGTGGCCTCCCAGCAGGTCTATGAGCGGGCGAAGGCCGAGTATGAGGTGGCGAGAAGCCAGCTCGAGGAAGCTCAGGAGCGCCTGAAGCTGGCCGAGGAAGGGCCGCGACAGGAGGATATCGTCCGCGCCCGCGCGCGCCTGGAGCAAATGAAGCAGGGCCTGGCCATCGCCAAGACCCGGCTGAGCTACGCGACGCTGGTGTCACCGATCTCCGGCGTGGTGCTGTCCGAGAACGTCGAGGCCGGCGAGTACATCGTGCCGGGCGTGCCGGTGGTGACCGTCGGTGACCTCGTCAACGCTTGGCTGCGCGCCTACGTGAACGAAACCGATCTGGGCCGCGTCAAGCTTGGCCAGCGCGTCTGCGTGACGACGGATACGTACCCGGGCAAGGTCTATCCGGGGCGCTTGTCGTTCATCGCCTCGGCGGCCGAGTTCACGCCGAAGAACGTCCAGACGGCAGAGGAGCGCGTCAAGCTCGTCTATCGCGTCAAGATCGACATCCCCAACCCGGGCCTCGATCTCAAGCCCGGCATGCCCGCCGACGCCGACATCTGGCTCGGCGAAGGAGACCCGCCATGCCTGCGATAAGGGCGGAGGGGCTCTCCAAGTCCTTCGACGACCTGAGAGCGGTCGATGGCCTCACGCTGTCGGTCGAGGAAGGAGAGATCTTCGGTCTGGTCGGGCCGGACGGCGCCGGCAAGACGACGACCATGCGGCTCCTGACCGGGATCATGGACCCGACGGCGGGCGACGCCTGGGTCGCCGGCCGGCACGTCGTGCGCGAGGCCGAAGCCATCAAGGACGAGATCGCCTATATGAGCCAGCGCTTCGGGCTCTACCCCGACCTCACGGTCATGGAGAACATCGGCTTCTACGCCGATCTTTACGGCATGCCGCGCCGGGGGCGCGAGGCGCGTATCGAGGAGCTCCTTGCCTTCAGCAACCTGACGCCATTCAAGAAACGCCAGGCTGGCAAGCTGTCGGGCGGCATGAAGCAGAAGCTCGGCCTCGCCTGCGCGCTGGTCCATACGCCCAAAGTGCTGTTCCTGGACGAGCCGACCAACGGCGTCGATCCGGTTTCGCGCCGCGACTTCTGGCGCATCCTCTACCAACTCCTGCGCGAGAAGGTGACCATCTTCGTCTCGACCGCCTATCTCGACGAGGCCGAGCGCTGCGCGCGCGTGGCGCTCATGCACAAGGGTCGGCTCATCGCGGTCGGCACGCCGGACGAGGTGAAGCGCCTGATGCGGGGCGCGCTGATCGAGGTCCGGGCGGCCGAGCCTCGCCGGTCCGCTGCACTGCTGCGCGAGCGCCTCGGGGCCGACAGCGTCGGTCTGTTCGGCGACCGCGTCCACATCGTCGCGCAGGAGCCCGATGCGGCGATCGCGAACGCCAAGGAGGTGCTCCGCAACGCGGGGCTCGCGGTTCAGAGCATTCGCACAGTCGAACCGTCGCTCGAGGATGTGTTCGTCTCGGTGCTGTCCGGGGAGCCCGAGCATGGGCGCGCCTGAGGGGAGCATCGCCGTGACGGTCAGGGACCTGGAGCGCCGGTTCGGCAGCTTTATTGCCGTCAACCGCGTCTCGTTCGACGTGGCCAAGGGCGAGATCTTCGGCTTCCTGGGTCCGAACGGCTCCGGCAAGTCGACGACCATCCGCATGCTCACCGGCATCCTCGCGCCGAGCGGCGGCGCCGGTACGGTCGCCGGCTTCGATGTCCGCACCGAGGCGGAGAAGATCAAAGCCCACATCGGCTATATGAGCCAACGGTTCTCGCTCTACGAGGACCTGACGGTCGAGGAGAACATCGACTTCTATAGCGGCATCTACCGCATCGCGAAGGAAAGGCGGCGGGAGCGCAAGGAGTGGGTCATCGAAATGGCCGGACTCGCGGAGCACCGGGCGTCGCGCACCGCGATCCTGTCCGGCGGCTGGAAGCAGCGCCTCGCCCTCGGCTGCGCCGTGCTGCACGAGCCGCCCGTCATCTTCCTCGACGAGCCGACCTCGGGCGTGGACCCGTTGAGCCGCCGGCGCTTCTGGGACCTGATCTACGATCTGTCGGCCAAGGGCGTCACCGTGTTCGTGACCACCCATTACATGGAGGAGGCCGAATACTGCGACCGCATCGGCCTGATCCACCGCGGCGATCTCGTCGCCGTCGGCACGCCGCGCGAGCTCAAGACGACGCTGATGCTGGAGGACGTCCTCGAGATCGTCTGCGAGCGGCCCCAGGACGCCATGGCAGAGATCGACGGCATCGAGGCCGTGAAGGAGGTGGCGCTGTTCGGCAAGGGCCTGCACGCGGTGGCCATGGACGGCGAGGCCGCGGCAGCCGCAATCCGGCGACGGCTCGAGGAACATGGCTATCGCATCGACAAGATCGAGGCGATCACGCCTTCCCTCGAAGACGTTTTCGTTTCCCTCGTCGAAGCGCGCGACCGCGCGCAGCAAGCCGTCCAGGAGGTCAAGGCATGACCCGAACCGGTAGATTGCATGGCGCAGAGGGGCGCCTCTGGACCCGGATTGCCGCGATCGTGGCCATCATCTTCGGGTTGGCCACGATCAGGGAAGGCGGCGCTGTGCTGCTCGGACACGAGGACGCTTTGCGTGCGGCGGGCAGAGATGTCCCCTTCGTCGTCTGGTTCAATGCCGCGGCGGGTTTCGGCTATGTCGCCGCCGGCATCGGGCTTTGGCTGCGGCAACGGTGGGCCGTGGGCCTCGCCTTTGCCATTGTTGCGGCGACCCTCGCCGTGTTCGCCGCCTTCGGTGCGCACGTCGCAGGCGGCGGCGAATACGCGCTGCGCACCGTCATCGCCATGAGCCTGCGCAGCGCCGTCTGGCTTGCCATCGCACTCGTTGCATACCGCCTGGCGTGGACGCCGAAGGGGAAGGCTGCGCGGTGACGATCACGCCGCGCCATGGCGCCCCGAAGCTCGCGGCTTCGTCAAACTCGGGGGCGGATCGCCCGGCCGCCTCCATCGGCGCGTCGCGGGGGACGCGATGAAGCCGTTTCGCGTCTGGGCCATCGCTCGCAAGGAGTCGATCCACATCCTGCGCGATCCGCGCAGCCTCGGCATGGCGATCGTTATTCCCATGCTGCTGCTGCTGCTTTTCGGCTACGCCCTGTCGCTCGACGTGGACAACGTCCCAACGGTCGTCTGGGATCAGAGCGCTTCGCACGAGAGCCGCGAATTCGTCAGTCGGTTCGAAGGCTCCCGGTACTTCTCGATCGTGGAGCATGTGAACAGCTACCGCGAGGTCGAGCGAGCGATCGACTCCGGGCGGGCGATCGTCGCGCTCGTCATCCCGACGGATTTTGCCGGGCGTGCCGAGGCCGGACGACCCGCCCCCGTGCAAGCCATCGTCGACGGCAGCGACCCGAACACCGCGACCATCGCCATGGGCTATCTCGACGTGGTGGCTTTCGCCTACTCCCAGAATGTGGCCTCGCGCGAGATCCGCCGCGCGACCGGCCAGACGGTCGATCCGCCTGTCGATTTGCGGGCGCGTGCCTGGTTCAACGCGGACCTCAAGTCGCGAAACTACATCATCCCGGGCCTCATCGCCGTGATCATGATGGTGATCGCGGCGCTCCTCACCTCGTTGACGGTGGCTCGCGAGTGGGAGCAAGGCACCATGGAGCAGCTCATCGCGACGCCCGTCCGGGGCAACGAGCTGATCCTCGGCAAGCTGCTGCCTTACTTCGCGATCGGCATGCTGGACGTCGCCCTTGCCGTCCTGATGGGCGAGTTCCTGTTCGAGGTGCCGCTTCGAGGCAATGTCGCGCTCCTCTTCGCCATGGCGGCGATCTTCCTTGCCGGCGCCCTTTCTCTGGGCATGGTCATCAGCATTGTCACGCGGGGCCAGCTTCTCGCCAGCCAGCTCGCCATGGTGCTGACCTTCCTGCCCTCGTTTCTGCTTTCCGGCTTCATGTACGCGATCGCCAACATGCCGGCACCGATCCAGGCGATCACCCGTCTCGTCCCGGCCTCGTACTTCGTCGCCATGCTCAAGGGCATCTATCTCAAGGGTGTCGGCCTCGAGATCCTGGCGGTCGAAGCCGGCCTCCTCGTCGCGTTTGGGCTCGCGCTCGTGCTGCTCGCCAACCGGCGGTTCCGAAAGAAGCTGGTGTAGCCGTGTTCGAGCGTATCAAGCACATGCTGATCAAGGAATTCATCCAGGTCTTCCGCGACCCGAAGATGCGCGGGATCGTCTTCGTCATGCCGGTGCTGCAGGTCCTGGTGTTCGGCTACGCCGTGACGCTCGACGTCGACAACATCGCCACGGCCGTCTACGACCTCGACAACAGCGTCGCCAGCCGAGAGCTGGTGGCCCGATTCGAAAAGTCTGGCTATTTCGATATTGTCGAGCATATCAACAGCGCCGAGCGCGCCCGCGCGCTCTTGGACCGCGGCGAGGTGAGCACCGTGCTCCAGATGAACCGGGGCTTCGGCGATGCGCTGCGAGCGGGGCGCACGGCGGAGCTGCAGCTCATCGTCGACGGCACGGATTCCAACACCGCCGGCGTCGTCCTCGACTACAGCGCCAAGATCGCCAAGGAGCTGTCCCAGATGGTGCTGATCACGCGCTTCACGCGCGTGAAAGGCTCGTTCGAGAGGCCGGGCCGCGTCGAGCTGGAGACCCGCGCCTGGTTCAACGACAACCTGGAGAGCCGCAATTTCTACGTTCCTGGCGTCATCGCCATCGTCGTCATGCTGATCACGCTCATGCTGACCAGCATGGCGGTGGTGCGCGAGAAGGAGATCGGCACCATCGAGCAGATGATGGTGACGCCGATCACGCCCGCGGAGTTCGTCCTCGGCAAGACCCTGCCCTTCGCGCTGATCGGCTTCGCCGACGTGATTCTGGTGACCGTGGTCGGCGTGTTCTGGTTCGGGGTGCCGATCCACGGGAGCCTGCCGCTGCTGTTCTTCGCTACGGCGCTCTACCTGATGACCACGCTCGGCATCGGCCTGCTGATCTCGACCATGAGCCGGACGCAGCAGCAGGCGATGATGAGCGCCTTCTTCTTCTACTTCCCGGCTGTGCTGCTCTCCGGATTCATGTTCCCGATCGCCAATATGCCGGAGCCGATCCAGTGGCTCACCTACCTGAACCCGCTCCGCTACTTCCTTGTTGTGGTGCGCGGAATCTTTCTCAAGGGTGTCGGCCCCGAGATCCTGTGGCCGGAGATGCTCGCGCTTGCTGTGCTCGGCGTTGCTTTGCTGTGGCTCGCGGCCAGCCGCTTCCAGAAGACCCTCGCTTGAGCAAGGGGAGCCTGCAGTTTCGATCCGGGGCGGCGAGGCGGTGAACCGGTTCGAACCAGCCTCGACCGAAGCAGCACCGTGCACGTGCAAATTCCGGCTGCCAAACCGCAATTCGAGCGCAGCGCGTCGGAGCGGATTTTGTCCTCGGCGACAAGAATCGAGCACGCCCCGTCCATTGCTTCTCCCGTTTGGTCAGCCGCGCCGGGGTTCGAGAGCAGAGAACATGGGGGGCTCGTTCGTGTTCCGAGGGCCGCGCGTCGGCCCTCGGGCGAGGGCGTGTTTCGGGCCGTCCATGGGCCCGCCGCTGCCGCGTGCAGCGGAGAAGGACTTCCGCGCCGGGCTTTAACTCCTATCCTCTCGGCTTCCCCGACAGGCCCTCGTGGGGATGACGCCGATCGCCGCGCCGATTGGATCTCCGGACGTAAGTGACGGCCGCTTCCGGATGCGCGTGCTTGGCCTTGAGCGCGGCGATGAGGGCGTCCTCGGCATCGATCACGAGCGCCTTGGAGCGGGATTGAAGCTTGAGCCCGACGGTATATTCGGTGACCATGACTGCCTCCGCTGGTGATGACGCCACGCCGGTCATCACTCTAGCGCGGCGCCCCTTCTCGGTCACGCTCCGGGCGCCGCGCACCCGAGAAGCTGCAGCCGGGTGCCTGTGTTGCGCCGGCCACGCCGGCGCCGGATCGCAGCCCGGGTCGACGCCACGAAACTGGTGCCGGCGATCGCCGCCGTCTCCGGCGCATTAAAATCTGTTCACATTCCTGTGGGTCGAACGCTGAAGGGTTGCTCCTTGCGGCATCTCCATATACCGACATCGCGTCGGCAAGGATGCTGGCCCGCGGATGGCATGCCTCACGGCCACATCCTTGCCCAAATCGTGGAGGGAACAGCAGTCGGGTCGATATGGCCGGCTGGCGCACTCGGGTGTGAAACCGAGCTCGGCGAAGACGGCTCTCCCTCCGCCTCGTTCGATTTCTGCGATTGCCATGACCGACATCGCGAATATCGGGCTCCGCCCGCGAACCGACGGCCTGCCGTGGACGGCGCTGGCGCTGGGCTCCGCAGTCGTCCTGCTGATGGCGCCCGCGCTCTGGAACGGCTACCCGCTGGTCTATTACGACAGCGTCGACTACGTGAAGATGCCGTTCGTCTGGTCGATGCCGATCTATCGCACGGCGGGTTATTGGCCGTTCACAGCGGCGGGCCGCCTCTTCGGCAGCTTGTGGGCCGTGGTCCTGGTCCAGAGCCTTCTGGTCGCCTATGTGACCTATGAGGGCCTGCGCTGCTTCCTGCCCTGGGCGCCGCGGCGCGCGCTCGTCGCGATCATGGCGCTCGCCGCTCTCGCCAGCGGGCTGCCCTGGTTCGCGAGCGAGATCATGCCCGATGCCATGACCGGCGTCGTGGTGCTGGCGACGGCCAGGTTGGCCTTCGACGATGGGGGCTTGGGGCTGCGGCGCCTGGTAGCGCTGGCCGCGATTCTCGCCATGGCGATCGCCGCCCATACTTCGCATATCGCGCTCGAGGGAGGGCTCCTTCTCTGCCTCGCTCTCGCCGCCTGGGCCGCGCGGCAGGGCTGGGGCTGGCCGCTGCCGCGCCCGCGTCTGCGCACGGTCCTGCTCGCCTTCGTCGCCGCGCTCGGGCTCGCCGCCGGCTCCAACTGGCTCATGACCGGCCGGCTCTTCCTGGTCCAGGACAACGCCGTTCTGACCCTGGGGCTCTTCGTTCAGGACGGGTTGGCCGAAGAGTATCTGGCCGAGCTGTGCAAGAAGCCGGGGCCGCATCCCCGGCTCTGCGCCGTCCGCCGCCGGCTGCCGCGCAACGCGAACACCTTCCTGTGGCACGACAGGGATTTCGACCGGCTCGGCGGCTGGACCAAAATGGATCCCGAGGCGCATCGCATCGTCGCGGGCGCGATCGAGGCGTATCCGCTGACCTATGCCTGGGACTCGATCAAGCTGACGCTGCAGCAGCTCGCCATGGTGGGGACCGGCGACGGCATCCGGCCGATGCGCTATCTGATCGGCGACACCATCGCCAAGTATTACCCGCGCGAGAATCGCTCATTCCTGACTTCTCGTCAGCAGCGCGGCATCGATTTCAGGACGCCGAACAAGCTGCAGGTGCCGTTGCTCCTGCTCGCCTCTGCCGCCCTTCTACCGGCGCTGGGAATCGCCTGGCGTCGGCACGATCCGGCCTTGGTCGGCCTGATCGGCGTGGTCCTTCTGGCGCTCGTCGGCAACGCCTTCGTCTGCGGGGCGCTCTCGAATCCGAACGACCGCTATCAGAGCCGGATCGCCTGGCTCGCGATGTTCGCTCTCGCCGTCGCGGCAGCGCGGCTGACACAGCGCCGCCCGGGCCGCTATCCGGCGACGGTCTCTGTTTGACGGCACGGTCCAGAGCGAGGCTGCCGCATCGCGCCGAAGCCTCGACCCTTTCGGCCGGGACGCCATCCCGATCCCAACGAGAAGTCCAGGCTAGCGGTTGAGCCGAGAGCCATACGGCTTCCGCGTGCGAGCCCATCGGCAAGTCGATACGGACCAGGGTTGCCAGCAGCCGAGCGAGTTTTCCGAAAATTTTCGGCATCGCGGTTCGAGGGCTGTCGACCACCTCTCAGGCGCGGCGATCGAGGGCTATCGTGCTGGTTGCGACTGCTCCCGAGCCGTCCCGGAAGGAGCGCCGAAGTCTCTGCTTTCTTGATTTTTCAAAAGGTTGGGTTTCCAAAGTTTGAGCACTGTAGATCCCGGCGCTCGAGCCAGCGGGTTCTCGACAGGCTGTCATGTCCCGGTGCGCCTCGCCGCTGCCCCTGAAAGAAGGGGCGTTTCCCAAGTTTTAAGGGAGATCGCCGACCATGCCCCGTTTCCCCAACGGAAAGTCGGGCGGTGCCCATGGATTCGGGCGTGACGGACGGGCTTGCGGATCTGCGCGCGCAGCTCGGCGGCGAAGATCAAAAGACGTTGTTCGAATACTGGCTCGCCAAACGCGGCAGCCGGCGCATGCCGGCGCGCGCCGATCTCGATCCGGTCGACATCGTCAAGCTGCTGCCGAACCTGATGCTGATCGACGTGATCGGCTCGCCGCCGCGCTTTCGCTACCGCCTCGTCGGTACGCGCGTGGTTCAGGCATCGGGGAACGAGGACCGCACCGGCCACTTCTTCGAGGAATACGAATTCTACCATCGTTACCCCCACATCTTGGCCCAGTACCGGCAGGTGGTGGCGACCGGCAGCCCGCTGTTCGCGCCCGAGCCCTTCCGGAACCGGGAGCACGGGACCAGCTACGAGGTCGAACGGCTGCTGCTGCCGCTCGGCTGCAGCGACGAGAAGGTGGACATGATCCTGGTCCATTTCCGTTTCACGAGCGGTCCCTACAGCGCCGACTAGGGCGCTCTGCGTCGTCCGCGCCGCTCGCGCTTCTCCGTTCCGTATTGCGATCTCCAGCTCTCGGGAACGGTCGGGTCTCCGGCGACGAGACCCGGAAATTCGCGGCGGATCCGCTGGTCCGTCTCCGGCGGCAACGCGCCGGCGTTGGGCTGGCAGAGAAGATGCTTGGCCTGGGCGAGCGCGCGCGCATGCGCATCGAGGCCGCCTTGTCTCAGCCATACCTCGCGGCGCTCGCGGTCGGCGATGTCGGGCAGGAAGGCCCCGGTTCTCATCAAGGCCAGTGTCTTCTGATTGCCCACATACATGCCGGCCGGGCCCGCCTCGCGAATTTCCTCCAGGCCCGTCGCCAGATCGCCAAGGGAGAGATGCTGGCGAAAGCGCTTGATCATCAGGGCGATCTCGTTGTCGATCACGAGCTGGCCGAAATCGAACGCCATGAGCGCCTCCAGGAGGCCGCCCATGACGACGAAATCGATCCCGGCTGCGGCCGCCAAGGTCGGGGCCATGGCCTTTTCGTAGCCGGCCTGGGCATCGCTGATCTTGGCGTTCGTCAGGCCGAGATAGGATCCGCAGGGGACGTCGTAGAAGCGAGCCATCTGCGCCACCGCCATCGCCATGATGCCGGTCTCGACCGCGCCAGCGGCATAGGCGCCGGTCCTCATGTCGCCGACCACGGGGAGGAAGTTGTAGATCAGCGGCGTTCCCCGTCGCGACATCTGCGCCAGAACCGCCGCGCCCAGCCACTCGGCGTTGATCTGGGCCAGCATGGGCAGCATCTGCAGGGGCGCGCTGATGCCGCCGATGGGCGCGATCGTGCCATAGGCCGGCAGCCCGTTCTCGGCATAGAACATCAGCATCTCGGTCGAATCGAAGTCCATCGTCAGCGGCGAGACGATCGAGCAATAGCCGAACGTGATGAAGGGCCGCGCCCAGAATGCCTGCTCGCTGCCGGCGATCGCCTCGCCGAGCCGGATGACCTGCCTGGCTTCGCGCATATCGATGACCGAGGTGCGGACCGGCTTGCGGCAGTTCTTCAGGGCCGGATAGAAGCGCGACAGGCTGAACTGGCCTTCCGGCGCATCATCGGCCAGGACCGAGACGGAGAACACGTCGATGCCGGCGAGCGCGTTCACCAGATGGCCGATGCGCGCGATGTCGTCCGATCGCGCCCGGCGTTCCTCGCCCGAGTCGGGATCGAGCAGGTTCGGCGCCGAGCTTGCAGTGGCGACGACCAGCGCGTCGCGGGGTATGGTCTTCGACCAGGTCTCGTCGCGCCCGTGGAAGGTGAAGCTCGGCGGAATGGCGGCGCGGAACTCCTCGACGACGCCGCGCGGGAACCTGACGATCTGCGTCTCCGGATCGAGAAGGCAGCCGTGTCGGTGCAGGCGATCGCGTGCCTTCTCGTTGCGCACGAGCAGGCCGATCTCCGCCAGCACTTCCAGGGAGGTATCGTGAACCCGCGCGATCTGCTGATCGGTCAGGAGCTGGGCAAAGCGGGCGATCATCCGGGTTCTCGTCGACGGCTCTCGACCACGACCGACAGCAGAGGCCCGCCGGCCTCGACGCTCAAGTTCGCGGCGCTAATCGCCTCGATTAGCGCGGCTTAACGCCCTCGACCAGGGCCGCGAACTCGATGCGGTAGCGGGAGGCTTCGCGCAGCAGCCAGCTCTTGAAGGCCAGCACCATTCGCGACGGCGCGGGAAAGGCGCGGTGGAGCAGCCAGTAGCCGCCGGTCGCAGGCAGCCGCAACTCGAAGGGCGCGACCAGCCGCCCCGTTTCGAGCTCGCGCGCGACCAGCGCCGAGCGGCCGAGCGCGATCCCCTTTCCCTCGATGGCCGCCTGGATCGCCATGATCGACTGGTCGAAGACGATGCGCCTCTCGTTCCAGTCGAACCGGGCGCCGGCGGCCCGCAGCCATTCCTGCCAGCCCTCGCGGTAGCCGGGAACGTCGAGCACGTCATGCCCGGCGATATCCTCCGGCCGGCGCACCGGATGCCGGCCCGTCACCAATTTCGGGCTGCAGACGGGGAACACCTCCTCGTGCAGGAAGAGCTCCGCCTGGATATCCGCCCAAGGCCCGTGTCCGTACCGGATTTCGCAGTCGAGGCCGGCCTGGCTCGTTTCGATCGGGTCGCCCGTCGCCGAGATCTGCACCGTGATTTCGGGGTGCGCCTTGCGGAACGAGTCGAGCCGGTGCACGAGCCACTGGCTGGCGAAGGAGGTCGGTGCGCGGACCTTGAGCGCGCTCCGGCCGCGGGCCGGCAGCGCATCGGCCAGGGCCTCATGCAGCAGGCCGAAGCCGGCGGTGAGCTTGGGCAGCAGGATCAGCCCGATCTCGCTCAACTGCAGCGTGCCTGCGCGCCGGACGAACAGACGCCGCTTGAGAAGTTCCTCGAGATGCTTGACCTGCTGGCTCACCGCCGAGGGCGTCACGCCGAGCTCCGCAGCCGCACGCGCCATGCTCAGATGGCGGGCCGTCGCCTCGAAGGCGCGCAGCCAGGTGAGCGGCGGCAGAACGGGAGCAAGGTCGGGCAAGGTCGCCGGCGTTTAGCAGGTCTAAACAAGCGGCAAGGTAATCCCACTTGGCGCGGACAGCAAGGAGCCCGGTACGTCCCGGCGGGTCGACGGCGCGCCTTGCGGCCCCGTGCCGCGCCTCACGGGCCGACGGCGCGAAAGGAACCTGCATTGACGCCGGGGGCGCTGCCCGTCCCGACCGCCGGCATCCTCATTCCTGCTTGGCCGCGAATGCGGCGACGATCTCGCGCGCCTGCTCCTCATACGCGGCTTCCTGCGTGCGCAGGCGCGACAAGCCGACCAGCTCGTTGAATTCGGCAAAATCCAGCATGCGCTCGCGCATGGCGTCGGTGGTCCCCTCGCGCTTGAGCGCGGCGTAGAGTTCGCCCACCGCATGGGCGATGGCGTAGCTCGCCGCCACCGGGAAGGCGACCATGGCGTAGCCGATGGCCTCCAGCTCGGAGGCCGGCAGCAGCGGCGTCTTGCCGCCTTCCACATTGTTCGCCATGCAGGGGCCGGGCACCTCGGAGCAGATGCGCCGCATCTCCTCGACCGAGAGCGGCGCCTCCACGAACAGCAGGTCGACGCCGGCCTCGCGGTAGATCTGGGCGCGTTCGATCGCGGCATCGAGGCCCTCGACCGCGCGCGCGTCGGTGCGCGCCATGACGACGAGGTCGGGATCTTCGCGCGCATCGAGCGCCGCCTTGAGCTTGGCCACCATCTCGCCGGGCGGCACCACACGCTTGCCCTCCATGTGACCGCAGCGCTTGGGCGCCACCTGGTCCTCGATGAAAAGGCCGGCCACGCCGGCGCGCTCGTAGGCGCGCACGGTGCGCGCCACATTGGCGGGCCCGCCGTAGCCGGTGTCGGCGTCCGCGAACACGGGCAGCTCGGTCAGGTCGCAGAGCCGCGCATACGTCTCCGCCATCTCGCTCATGCCGAGCTGGGCCACGTCGGGCGCGCCCAGGAGGCTCGCGGTTGCCGCGTAGCCGCCGCAGGTCACGGCCTCGAAGCCGGCGCGCTCGGCAAGCCTGAGGGCGAGGGCATCGTGGATGCCCGGCAGCAGCAGGATCTCCGGCGCCTCGATCAGCAGGCGAAAGCGGGTGGTGCGCTTCATCGGCTTCTCCCGGAAGGGGCAGGGGGCAATGACGCCTCGTCGCCAGGCAGCATAGCGGGGCCCAAGGGACGGCGGCCATGGGGCGCGGCGAGGCGCAAGGGGCCGCCTTCGGGTCGTCCGATCCCGGTGGTGGGGTGAGAGGCCCCCAAGACCACCCCAGAAATGCCGCTTTTGACCGCCAGCGTCGAGTGCCGCAAGATGCGGGCGCTTCCGCTCCGGCCCGCCCGCTCGAAAGACACCGCGAACGAGGATCCTCGACCGATGCGACGCACCATCGCCAAAGCGCTGCCAGGCACCCTGCTTTCCGCGTTCCTCCTGCTGGGCCCGAGCGAGGCCCGGTCCCAGACCGAGATCGAGGTCCGCTATCTCGACTATCACCATGCGATCTATGCCGCGGTGCTGTGCGAGCACCGCAATCTCGAGCAGACGACAGTCGACGATCCCGATGCCGCCCAGCTCGCGGCCGCCCATGAGAAGCTGGCCGAGGCCATCGACCCCAAGATCGAGGACCAGATCAGCGCCGGCCGGCGCCTGCATCTGATCGAGCAGGCCAAGCGGGACGTGCGCGATCTCAAGGCGAAGAAAGGCTGCGGCGATCCCGAGATGCAGCGCTGGCTCGGTATCTTCCACGACGAGCTGGAGCCGGTGCTGCAGGATTGACGCAAGTTCGGCCGCCCCTCGGCAACCCTTTCCGCTGACCTAGGGCATGCACAACGCCCTTCTTCATTCGTCGTCCCAGACGCTAGGCGAGCCCAAAGCCCCAAAGGGCTTAGTCCCTTGGGGCTTTGGACTTGCGAGCCTTGCGATCTGGGACCCAGGGCGACATCGAGCTCGGCATCGGGATGGGTCCCGGATAGCTCGGTTTGCCAACGAAATCGAAGATTTCGGGCAAACCGGCTTCCGGGACGACGACCTGTGTGCCTACCCTGGTCTGCTGGCAGAGGATTCGAGAAGCCTCACCGCTCGTAGAGCCCCTCGAACAGGGGGCCGAAGCGCTCGCGGATCTTGTGGCGACGGATCTTGAGCGAGGGCGTGAGCATCGCGTTGTCGATGGTGAAGGCCTCGGAGGCGACGGCGAAGCGCCGGATGCGCTCGATCGGCGACAGGTTGGCATTGACGCGGTCGACGGCCTCGCCCATCGCCCGCAGCAGGTCGGGATCGTCATGCACCTGCGCCAGATCGTCGGAGCGGCCGTGGCTCCGCGCCCATGCGGCCAGGAACTCGGCCTCCGGCACCAGCAGCGCCACCAGATGGGGCTTGCGGTCGCCGAACACCATGGCCTGGCCGATTTCCGGCTGCAGCACGAGGAATCCCTCGATGCGCGCGGGCGAGACATTGTCGCCGCCCGTCAGCACGATGATGTCCTTCTTGCGGTCGGTGATCTTGAGATAGCCGTCCGCGTCGAGCATGCCGATGTCGCCGGTATGCAACCAGCCGCCGTCGATCGCCTTGGCTGTGGCTTCGGGATCGCGCCAATAGCCCTGCATCACCATCTCGCCGCGCACCAGGATTTCGCCGTCCTGGGCAATCCGCACCTCGACCCCGTCCATGGGCGGGCCCACGGTATCGATCTTGACGCGCTTGGGCAGGTTCACGCTGATGACGGGGGCGGCTTCGGTCTGGCCGTAGCCTTGCAGGATGCGCACGCCGAGCGCCAGGAAGAAGGTGCCGATCTCCGCGTTGAGGGCCGCCCCGCCGGAGACGAACGCCTTGAGCCGGCCGCCGAAGCGTTGGCGCAGCTTGCGGCGCACCAGGAATTCCGCGGCCTTGTCGAGCAGCCGTTCGATCGGCGTCAAGCTGCCCGGATATTCGTATCTCCTCCGGCCCAGATCGAGTGCCAGCTCGAAGCAGCGCTGCTGGAACGGCTTGGCCTTGGCCAACCCGCGCAGGATGCGCTGATGGATCACCTCGTAAAGCCGCGGCACCGCGGTCATGATCGAGGGGCGCACTTCGGCGATGTTCTCCATCAGCTTCTCGACGCTCTCGGCATAGTAGATCTCGGCGCCGATCGAGATCGGAAAGTAGAGGCCGGCCGTGTGCTCGTAGGCGTGCGAGAGCGGCAGGAAGGAGAGGAACGCCTCGCGGTCCAGGCCGAGCTGCGCCAGCACGCCGTGCGCGCCGCGGCAGTTGGCGAGGATGGAGCCGTGGCTCAACATCACGCCCTTGGGCGTGCCGCCGGTGCCGGAGGTGTAGATGAAGCAGGCGGTGTCCGTGCGCTTGATCTGGGCCACGCGCTGCGCCACCAGATCCGGAGCCGCATCGCCGGCCGACAGCACGCCGTCCCATCCGAAGATGGCCTTGGCGGGACGCTGCGCCAGATCGAGATCCTCGATCGCGATCACCCAGCGTAGTTCCGGCGCCTCGATCGCCGCCGGCAGCAGCCGCTTGGCCAGCGCCTTGGTCGAGACGATCGCCGCCGCAGCACCGCTATGGGTCAGCACATGCTGATGGTCGGCCGGCGTGTTCGTCGCATAGGCCGGCACGGTGATGCCGCCGGCGCTCATGATGGCGAGGTCGGCAATGACCCATTCGGGCCGGCTCTCGGCCACCAGCACCACGCGCTCGCCGGCCTTGAGGCCCAGCGCGGCCAGTCCGCGCGCGAGCCGGCGCACCGCGGTCGCCACCTGGCCATAGGTGAGCGCCCGCCACGCACCGTTCTGCTTGCGCCACAGGAAGGGGGCCATGGCATGGCGTGCCGCCTGCTCGAGAAACATCTGCGGCAAGCTCGACCAGCGCTCATAGTTGCTTGGCGCGCGCGGCTCCAAACCGACCCCCTTCCTCAGATGCTCGCTGCGCCGACGCCTTGTGATCGGCGCTTGGCGGAGTCGCCCCCAGCCCTTATATCCCTGGGGCGCCTGCCGCGCCAATCGCGCCGCAGGCCTCTTTTGTCGCGGGAGGCGAAGCATGGCGGACGACAGCGCGAAGCCGGGCGAGAGTGCCGAATTGCCCGTGTGGGACCTGGCCGATCTTTATCCGGCGCCCGATTCGCCCCGCCTGACCGAAGATCTGGCGTCGACCGCGCGCCAGGCAAAGGAGTTCCGCGGGCGTTTCGAAGGAAAAGTGGCGGCGCTCGACGGAGCGGCGCTGGGAGCGGCCATCGCCGAGTACGAGACGCTCCAGGAGCGCCTGGCGCGGCTCCAGAGCTATGCGCAGCTGCGCTACGCAGCCGACCTGAGCGATGCGGAGATCGCCCGCTTTCACCAGACCATCGACGAGCGCACCACCGACATCTCGGCCGAGCTGTTGTTTCTCACGCTCGAGATCAACCGGCTGGATGACGCCGCCTTCGCCGGGAAACTGAAGGCGCCGGGGCTCGCCCGCTACAGGCCCTGGCTCGAGGTGGTGCGCGCCTTCCGGCCGCATCAGCTCTCCGACGAGCTCGAGCGGATGCTGCACGAGAAGCGGATCACCGGCGCGGCAGCCTGGACGCGCCTCTTCGACGAGACCATCGCCGAGATGCGCTTCACCGTCGACGGCCGCGAGCTGATGAGCGAGGCCGCGCTGGCGCTCCTGGTCGAGCGCGACGGCCGCTTGCGCAAGGCGGCGGCCGAGGCGCTGGCCGCGGGTTTCCGCGCGCGCCTCAAGACCTTCGCCCTCGTCACCAACACGCTCGCCAAGGACAAGGAGATCGAGGATCGCTGGCGGCGCTTCGAGCGGCCGATCTCCTCGCGCAACTTGGCGAACCAGGTCGAGGACGAGGTGGTCGATGCGCTGATCGGGGCCGTGAAAGCCGCCTACCCGGCGCTGTCGCACCGCTATTACACGCTCAAGGCCAAGTGGTTCGGCCAAGCCGCGCTGGACTACTGGGATCGCAACGCGCCCTTGCCCGAAGACGAGGATCGCCACATCGCTTGGGGCGAGGCGAAGCGCCTCGTGCTCGACGCCTATCAGGCCTTTTCGCCCGATCTGGGTGGCTTCGGCCGGCGCTTCTTCGAGCGGCCCTGGATCGACGCCGGCCCCCGGCCCGGCAAAGCGCCCGGCGCTTTCGCGCATCCGACCGTGCCCTCGGCCCATCCCTATCTGCTGCTCAACTACCGCGGCCGCACGCGCGACGTGATGACGCTCGCGCACGAACTCGGCCATGGCGTGCATCAGATCCTGGCCGCACCCCAGGGCCATCTTCTCGCCGACACGCCGCTGACGCTGGCCGAAACCGCGTCGGTGTTCGGAGAGATGCTGGCCTTCCAGGCGCTCCTGCAGCGCGAGAGCTCCCCGGAGCGCCGGCGCATCCTGCTCGCCTCCAAGGTCGAGGACATGCTCAACACCGTGGTGCGCCAGATCGCCATGCACGAATATGAGCGCCGACTGCACGACGCGAGGCGCCAGGGCGAATTGACGCCCGAGGAGATCGGCAAGATCTGGCTCGACACCCAGCGCGAAGCGCTGGGGCCGGGGATCAGGCTCGGGCCCGATTCGGATTACGGCGTCTACTGGGCCTATATCCCGCACTTCATCCACTCGCCCTTCTATGTCTACGCCTACGCCTTCGGCGACTGCCTGGTGAACTCGCTCTATGCGGTCTATCGCGAGCGGCCGGAGGGCTTCGCCGGGAAATATCTGGAGCTGCTCGCGGCCGGCGGCAGCAAGCGCCACCGCGAGCTTCTGGCGCCCTTCGGGCTCGATGCCGCCGATCCCGCCTTCTGGAGCAAGGGGCTTGGGCTGATCGCCGGCTTCATCAGCGAGCTGGAGCGGGGCTGACGCCTAGGCCGAGTGATAGGCGCTCAGCACCACCACGCTGTTGTTGAGCATGTGGAAGAGGATCGCCGGCCAGAGCGAGCCGCTCGCCTGGTAGAGCAGCGCCGCGGCGAAACCGAAAAGGGTGATTTCCGCCGTGAAGACGATGCCGGCGAGGCCGCCCGGCGTCAGGAAGTAGAGATGGGCCAGGCCGAAAACGGCGCCGCTGAGCAGAACCGCCATCGCGATGCCGCCGCGCTCGCGAAACCAGCGATAGAGCAGGCCGCGGAACAGCATCTCCTCGGCCGTCGCCGTCACGGGCCCGATGGCGAGGAAGAGCGTGGTGGCCCAGATCGGCGAATCGGTCTTCACGAAGAAACGGCCGACCATCTGCCGCTGCAACTCGCCGGTCGGGTCGAGCCAATTCGAAAGCGCCCAATCCAGGAGGAGAAACAGGACGAAGAAGCCGGCGCCGGCGCCATACCAGCGCGCCGCGCTGGCGCGAAGTCCCAGCGTCGGCCGATCGATGCCGCGGCGGCGCGCCAGCCACAGGCTGCCGAGAGCCAGGATCGCCGCCGTGGCGAGGAGGCCGGCGACGATGGCACCTTGCGTGAGGTCGCCCGCTTGCACGATGGCGGCATCGATCGGCCGCTGCAGGACGTAGCCGTAGAACAGACCGACGCCGACACCGATCAGCAGGGCGGCAAGAAAGGCCGCGGCCTCGGCGACCAGGATGATGGCCACGATCCACAAGAGATCGAAGCGGCGCAGGCGGCCGTCCCGCGCCGGAGCGGGCGAGGGGACCGGCGCACAGGCGGGAGAAAGATCGGTCATCGAACCGGGCGGCAAGACGGCGCTGTCCGAGCAGGCTGGCATGGCCGGATCGCAACCGCAAGGCGCGGAATCGCGGCGCTGGACAGAGGCGGGGCTTTGCCGACAACGTTGCGGAAGGAGAGGGCGAGCGGCATGGCAATAGCGAGGAACGGCCCGCTTGCCGAACCGCGGGCCGTGCGACCATGAACGAGCGTTCCAAACGCGATACCGAACGCGATCACCTTGCCGGACGCGTGCGCCGCTACGCCAAGGTCGGCGGCGCCATCGGCGGGGCCGCGGCCCGGCTTGCGGGCGAGCGTCTGCTGGGCCTGCCGCTCGATCGCGCGCGTCACGCGGCCGATCTCAAGGCGGCGCTGGGCGGGCTCAAGGGCCCGCTGATGAAGGTGGCGCAGCTCCTCTCGACCATTCCCGACGCGCTGCCGGACGAGTATGCGGCCGAGTTGGCCGCGCTCCAGTCCAATGCACCCTCGATGGGCTGGAACTTCGTCAGGCGGCGCATGGCGGCGGAGCTGGGGCCGGATTGGCAAGCGCGCTTCAAGAGCTTCGAGCCCGAGGCGGCGGCCGCGGCCTCGCTGGGGCAGGTGCACCGCGCCATCGCCAAGGACGGGCGTCGGCTCGCCTGCAAGCTGCAATATCCGGACATGGCCAGCGCGGTCGAGGCCGACATCCGGCAGCTCAAGCTGATCCTGGCCATCTACGGGCGCTACGACCGCGCCATCGACAGCAGCAACATCCATGCCGAGATCGCGACGCGCTTGCGCGAGGAGCTGGATTATCGGCGCGAGGCCAGGCACATGGCGCTCTACCGCGTCATGCTGGCCGACGAGAAGTCGGTGCATGTGCCGGAGCCCTTGCCGGAGCTTTCGACCGACCGGCTTCTCACCATGACCTGGCTCGAGGGCCAGCCGCTCAAGACCTTCATCGCGCACCACAAGAGCCAGGAGACGCGCAATCGGGTGGCTCACGCCATGTTCCGCGCCTGGTACGCGCCTTTCTACAATTACGGCGTGATCCACGGCGATCCGCATCTGGGCAACTACACCGTCAGGCCCGACGGCACGGTCAATCTGCTCGATTTCGGCTGCATCCGCGTGTTCCGGCCGATCTTCGTCACCGGCGTGATCGATCTCTATCGCGCGCTCCAGACCGGCAACCGCAAGCTCGCCGTCGAGGCCTACGAGAGCTGGGGCTTCGAGGGGCTGACGCCGGAGATCATCGACGTGCTCAACCGCTGGGCCGCCTTCGTTTACGGCCCCCTGCTGGAGGACCGCACGCGGCCGATCCAGGAGAAAGGCTCGGGCACCTATGGCCGCGAGGTGGCCCGGGAGGTCCATGCCGAGCTGAGCCGGCTGGGGCCGGTCAAGCCGCCGCGCGAATTCCTGATCATGGACCGCGCCGCGGTGGGACTGGGCTCGGTGTTCCTCCATCTCAAGGCGGAGATCAACTGGCACCGGCTGTTCCACCATTTGATCGAGGGCTTCGATCCCAAGGTGCTGCAGCGCCGGCAGACCAGGGCGCTCAAGGCCGCGGGAGTGCCGCCGCCCGGCTGAGCCCCCGTGCCGGAGGCCGGCGCCCGCCCTTTTTTGCGACACCACCCGTGTAGCGCAATATCGGAAAGACCCGTCATCCCGGCGACAGGCAACCGTCAGGAAACTGGCGGTTCGCGACCCACCTCTCCCGGCTTCGGGTAAGGCTCGACGCTCGTATCGCCTAACCCTTCGCATCCCTCTCCCCCCGCTGACGCGGGCGGAGAGGCGAGGGAAGAAAACCCTCGCCCCCACGAAGTGGGGGAGAGAGAAGGGAGAGGGGGCGCGTGCCGCCGCAAAATTCTTCATCGCCCCGGCGGACGGGTGCTAGGTTCGCAGAGAAAAGAGCCACGGCGCCGAGGCGCCGTCACAAAGGGGCTATGGCGATGGATCGGGTGGAATGGCCGCGCAAGCGGCGCGAGTTCCAGAACCATCACTTCGACTCGACGATCTGGAACGATTTCCGCTTCCGCGACGACGACATCGTCATCGCCACCTACGCCAAGTCGGGCACCACCTGGGTGCAGCAGATCGTCTCGCAGCTTCTCTTCGCCGGCGCCGAAGGCCTCGAGGTCGCCGAGATGTCGCCTTGGCTCGACCTGCGCGTGCCGCCGAAGGAGATCAAGCTGCCGGCGGTGGAGGCGCAGACGCACCGCCGATTCCTCAAGACCCATCTGCCGGTCGACGCGCTGGTCTTCTCGCCCAAGGCCAAGTACGTCTATATCGGCCGCGACGGGCGCGACGTGGTGTGGAGCATGTACAATCACCACGCCAATGCCAACGAGCTCTGGTACCAAGCCCTGAACGATACGCCCGGCCGCGTCGGCCCGCCGATCGAGAAGCCGCCGGCCTCGATCCGGCAGTATTTCCTCGACTGGCTGGAGCGCGACGGCCACCCCTTCTGGCCCTTCTGGGAGAACATCCGCTCCTGGTGGGAGATTCGCGCGCTGCCCAACGTCATGCTGCTGCACTATGCCGGGCTCAAGGCGGGCATGAGCGGCGAGATCCGCCGCATCGCCGCCTTTCTCGGGATTCCGATCGACGAGGAACGCTGGCCCGCGATCCTCGAGCATTGCAGCTTCGACTATATGAAGGCGCACGCGACCAAGAGCGTGCCTTTGGGCGGCGCCTTCTGGGAGGGCGGGGCCGAGACCTTCGTGCACAAGGGCACCAACGGACGCTGGCGCGACCAACTCGCCGAGCCCGACGTCCGTGCCTACGAGGAGCGGGCGCGCCGCGAATTGGGCGAGGCTTGCGCCCATTGGCTCGCAACCGGCGAGCGCATCGACTGAGCTTTTCCATGGCGGTCCACGACCGGTCCGGGCGCGGGCTCGGGCTCTCGCCCGAGACGACAGGGATCGAGCCCAGGCGCGACGTTTTCGCCCGCTTGTCTATCGGCCCATGCTTCGGCATTGTGTGAGCCCGAATACAGGGGGCATCGAGCGGGAATCTCCGACATGAAGATCGGCGTGGCCAAGGAGCGCCGCCCCAACGAGGCGCGCGTGGCGGTGTCGCCCGACACCGTGAAGAAATATGTGGGGCTGGGCTTGAGCGTCGCCATCGAGAGCGGGGCCGGTGCCGGCGCCAACTTCCCCGACGAGGCCTTCCGGGCGGCCGGCGCCGAGATCGTTCCCGACGAGGCGGCGGCGCTCAAGGACGCCGACCTGGTGCTCAAGGTGCAGCGCCCGCTGACCGCGGCCGAAGGCGGGCCCGACGAGCTGGCCCTGATGAAGTCGGGCGCGGTGCTGGTGGGGCTCCTCAACCCGTACGGCGCGAAGGCAACGGCACAGCAGTATGCCGCCAAGGGGCTGATCAGCTTCGCGGTCGAGTTCATGCCGCGCATCAGCCGCGCGCAGTCGATGGACGTGCTGTCCTCGCAGTCGAACCTCGCCGGCTACAAGGCCGTGATCGACGCGGCGGCCGAGTTCGGCCGCGCCTTTCCGATGATGATGACGGCAGCCGGCACCATCGCGCCCGCGCGCGTCATGGTCATGGGCGCCGGCGTGGCGGGCCTGCAGGCGATCGCGACCGCGAGGCGCTTGGGTGCCATCGTCTCGGCCACCGACGTGCGGCCGGCCGCCAAGGAGCAGGTGGAGAGCCTGGGCGCCACCTTCGTCGCGGTCGAGGACGAAGAGTTCAAGCAGGCCGAGACCGCCGGCGGCTACGCCAAGGAGATGAGCGATGCCTACAAGCAGAAGCAGGCGGCGCTCATCGCCGAAACCATCAAGAAGCAGGACGTCGTCATCACCACGGCCCTCATCCCCGGCCGCAAGGCGCCGGTGCTGGTGACCGAGGAGATGGTCAAGACCATGAAGCCCGGCTCCGTGATCGTCGATCTCGCGGTCGAGCAGGGCGGCAACTGCCCCCTGGCCGAGCCCGGCAAGGTGGTGGTGAAGCACGGCGTCAAGATCGTGGGCCATCTCAATCTGCCGAGCCGGCTCGCGGCCGACGCCAGCGCGCTCTATGCCCGCAACCTGCTCGCCTTCGTCACCCTCATGATCGACAAGGAGACCAAGGGCCTCAAGATCAACTGGGAGGACGAGATCGTCAAAGGCACCGCCCTCACGCGCGACGGCAAGGTCGTGCATCCGGCGCTGGCGGGATGAGGGCCGCGATGCCGATCATCGAGGTTCTGTTTCATACCCCCCACCCTAACCCTCCCCCGCAAGGGGGGAAGGGAACGAAAAATACACCCTCCCCCTTGACGGGGGAGGGTCGGGGAGGGGGTGGTGCCTCCACACGCACAGAGGGTGGCACCCTCACATACGGTTCTGAGGTCTGACAGATGGAAGACACGCTCGCCCAGGGGCACGCGCCGTTCGTCCAGCTCTTCACCGTCTTCGTGCTGGCCTGCTTCGTCGGCTACTACGTGGTCTGGCGCGTCACACCGGCGCTGCACTCGCCGCTGATGGCGGTCACCAACGCGATCTCGAGCGTGATCATCGTGGGCGCGCTGATCGCGGCGGGACCGGCCGAGTTCAACTTCTCGCAAGTGATGGGCTTCATCGCGGTGGCGCTGGCCTCGGTCAACATCTTCGGCGGCTTCATCGTCACGCAGCGCATGCTGTCCATGTTCAAGAAGAAAGAGCCGAAGAAATAGGCGAGGGACGGAGAGGAAACCCGTGACGGAAGAACTTTCGGCCTACGCCTATCTCGCCGCCGCCATCTGCTTCATCATGGCGCTCAGGGGCCTCTCCAGCCCCGAGAGCGCGCGCGGCGGCAATCGCTTCGGCATGGTCGGCATGGCGATCGCGGTCGCCACCACGCTGGCCTCGCCCGGCGTCGTCTCCTACCCGATCATCATCGCCGGCATCGTGATCGGCGGCGCCGTCGGCACCGTGATCGCGCGCAAGATCCAGATGACGGCCCTGCCGCAGCTCGTGGCCGCCTTCCACAGCCTGGTCGGCCTGGCGGCGGTCTGCGTCGCGGCGGCCGCCTTCTACTCGCCGCAGGAATACGGCATCGGCACGATCGGCGACATCAAGACCCAGAGCCTGATCGAGATGGGGCTGGGGGTCGCCATCGGCGCCGTCACCTTCACCGGCTCGATCGTCGCCTTCGCCAAGCTGCAGGCGCTGCTCTCGGGCGCGCCGCTGGTGTTCAGGGGCCAGCATCTCCTCAACGCCCTCATCGGCGTCGCCATCCTCGGCCTCATCGTCGTCCTGGTGGTGACGGAGGACCCGATCAGCTTCTGGCTGCTGGTGGCGCTGTCGCTGCTGGTGGGCTTCCTCTTGATCCTGCCCATCGGCGGCGCGGACATGCCGGTGGTGGTGTCGATGCTGAACTCCTATTCGGGCTGGGCCGCCTGCGGCATCGGCTTCACGCTCGGCAACAACCTCCTGATCGTGACGGGGGCCCTCGTCGGCTCGTCCGGCGCCATCCTCAGCTACATCATGTGCAAGGGGATGAACCGCTCGATCTTCAACGTGATCCTGGGCGGTTTTGGCACGGGCGGCGGTGCTGCCGTGGCCGGCGCCAAGGCCGAGCGTCCCGTGAAATCGGGCTCGGCCGAGGATGCGGCCTTCATCCTCAAGAACGCGGCCTCGGTCATCGTGGTGCCGGGCTACGGCATGGCGGTGGCGCAGGCGCAGCATGCGCTGCGCGAGATGGCCGATCTGCTCAAGGCCGAGGGCGTGAAGGTCTCCTACGCCATCCATCCGGTGGCCGGCCGCATGCCGGGCCATATGAACGTGCTGCTCGCCGAGGCCAACGTGCCCTATGACGAAGTGTTCGAGCTCGAGGACATCAACCGCGAGTTCTCCTCGACCGACGTGGCCTTCGTGATCGGCGCCAACGACGTGACCAACCCGGCGGCCAAGACCGATCCCAAGAGCCCGATCTACGGCATGCCGATCCTGGACGTGGAGAGCGCCAAGACCGTGCTGTTCGTGAAACGCTCGATGGCCTCGGGCTATGCCGGCGTCGAGAACGAGCTCTTCTTCCGCGACAACACCATGATGCTGTTCGGCGACGCCAAGAAGGTCTGCGAGGAGATCGTCAAGTCGCTGGGGTGAGGATTTTTCTTTCCTCTCCACCCGCGTCAGCAGGGGGAGAGGGCAGGGTGAGGGGGGCGAAGAGGCACCCTCTCCCAGCTTCGGGTAAGGCTCGACGTTCGTCTCGCCAACCCTGCGCAACCCTCTCCCTCGCCTCGTGAGGGCGAGGAAAGAAAAAGCGAGCGCGGAGAAAACCGCCAGGCCGGAGTCAAAAACGGCGCTGCCCCTCTGGGGCAGCGCCGGTTGCCCTTTC
>JBMONF010000037.1:0-60904 GCA_049323455.1 Pseudomonadota bacterium
TGCGGCGCGATGCATCGCGCCCGCCGGCAGGCTCCCCTCGCTCGCCCTCGATGCGCTCGCCAAAATCAGAACGCGCACCGCCATATACTCGCTTGACAAAAAAAGCCCCATACAAAGCTCGGGATGAGGTCGGCTTTCCTCACACCACCGACAGATAAGGTTCCGGTGTCGCGGCGAGGAGCGAGCCGAGCTCGCCGAGCGCCCGGGCGAGGCTGGCGCGGTCGGGGGCGGCGCCGAGCGAGACGCGCACGGCCTGCTCCTTGGTGCGCGAGACCGCGAAGGCACCGATGGGCGTCACCGGCGCGCCGCGGCGCGTCGCGGCTGCGGCGAAATCCTCCGCGCGCCAGCTCTCGGGCAGCCTGAGCCAGCCATGGAAGCCCGCAGGATGGGCGCGATAGTTCGCCGATCCGAGCGCGTGGCGGGCGAGGTTCTGGCGCGCGCGCGCCTCCTGCCGGCGCTGATCGGCGATACGCCGCGCCGTGCCATCGGCGATCCAGCGGCGTGCGATCTCGGCCAGGAGCGGCGACGCCATCCAGACCGTCGCCTGCATCGCGGGCGCGAAATGCTCCGCCCGACCCTCCGGCACCACCAGAAAGCCGATCCGCAGACCCGCCGCGATGCTCTTGGAGAGGCTGGTGAGATAATGGCCTTGCGTCGGCGCCAGGCTCGCCAGCGCCGGCGCCGACGCGTCGGCGAGGAAGCCGTAAACGTCGTCCTCGATCAGCGGCACGCCATGGCGTTCGGCGATCTCGGCGATGGCGCGCCGGCGATCCAGCGGCATCGCCGCGCCGGTCGGGTTCTGCAAGGTCGGCATGCAATAGAGCGCGCGCGGCGAGCCCTGGCGACAGGCCGCCTCGAACGCCTCCGGCACCAGCCCTTCGGAATCCATGGCAAGGCCTTGCAGCCGCAGGCGCAGGATGCGCGCCAGCGTGCGCACGCCCGGATAGGTGAGCGCCTCGGTCAGCAGTAGATCGCCCGGCTCGAGCAGGCCGGCGAAGGAGACGGCGATGCCATGCTGGCCGCCGGCGGTCACGAGCACGCGGTCGGTCTCGGCCGGCAGGCCCGAAAGCGCCACCCATTCCGCGCCGGCGGCGCGGTGCTCGGCCATGCCCTCGTGGAACTGGTAGTCGAGGAAGCGTCCGAGATTCTCGCCGGCCATCGCCGCGAGCGCGCGATTGATGCTGTCGTCATGCGGCAGAGGCGGCGTGAAGTTGAGGCGCAGATCGGCAATGAGCGGCGAGGCCCGGCGCTCGCCGGCGCGCTCGCTGTGGCTGAAGTTCGCCGGCGCCCGTTCGACGTTTCCCCGCACATAGGTGCCGCGCCCGACCTCGCCGCCGACGAGGCCGCGCCGCGCCGCTTCCGCGTAAGCGCGCGTGACGGTGCCGACGGTGACGCCGAGCCGGTCGGCGAGCGCGCGATGGGTCGGCAACCGCTCGCCCGCGCCGAGCCGGCCGGCGGCAATGTCGCTCGCCAGCGCATCGGCGATGGCGATGTAGCGCGGGCCGGATCTTCCAGACAGATCGGGATGCCACTGTGTCATGGTGACAATCCATACATTGACGGAGAAATATGGTCGATTGTATTCATCCTATGGCGGCACGCAATCGAGATTGTCACCGTCCGCATCGCATGCCGGCGCTGCGACGACCCAGGGAGGAAGATGTGATGGAACTGCCGATCTATCAGATCGACGCCTTCGCCGAGCGGCGCTTCGCCGGCAATCCCGCGGCCGTGGTGCCGCTCCAGGCGTGGCTGCCCGATGCGACGCTGCAGGCGATCGCGGCCGAGAACAATCTTTCCGAGACGGCCTATTTCGTGCGCGAGGGCGACGGCTTCCATCTGCGCTGGTTCACGCCGACGGTGGAGGTCGAGCTCTGCGGGCATGCCACGCTCGCTTCGGGCTTCGTGATCTCGACCTATCTCGAGCCCGGCCGCACGCGCATGAGCTTTCGCAGCGTGAGCGGCACGCTCGGCGTCGAGCGGCGCGGCGACCTCTACGCGCTCGACTTCCCGGCGCGCCCGCCGAAACAGGTGGCGATGCCGGACGGTATCGAGCGCGCGCTCGGAGCGAGGCCCGCCGCCATGCTCGCCGCGGAGTACTGGCTCGCGGTGTTCGAAAGCGAGGAGGAGGTGGCGGCCGTCACGCCCGACGCGGCCGCGATCCTGGCGCTTGGCCGCGACGGCGTGATCGCCACCGCGCCGGGCCGCAGCAGCGACTATGTCTGCCGCTATTTCGCGCCGCATGCCGGCATCCCCGAGGATCCGGCCACGGGCTCGGCGCAATGCATCTGCGTGCCCTATTGGGCCGAGCGGCTCGGCAAGACGCGGCTCACGGCGCGCCAGATCTCCCGGCGCGTCGGCAGCTTCGAGTGCGAGCTCAAGGGCGAGCGCGTCGACATCGCCGGACGCTGCGCCCTCTATCTCGAAGGACGCATCCATGTCGACTGACGGATCGGACGACGCGGCGGCACCCGCATCGGCCGCCGGTTGGAGCCGAGATTTCGCGCTCGGCGCCTGGCACATGGCGCCGCTCATGATCGGCGTGGTGCCGTTCGGGCTCCTGCTGGGCGCGCTCGCGGCGCAGAAGGGCTTCGGGCCGCTCGACATGATCGCCATGAGCGCGCTGGTCTTCGCCGGCGCCTCGCAGTTCGTCGCCGTCGAGATCTGGGCCGATCCCGTTCCCTGGCTTGCCATCGTCGCGGCGACGGCCCTGATCAATCTGCGCCATGTGCTGATGAGCGCGGCGGTGGCGCCGGCCATGGGCCGCTTCGGCCCGGTGCAGGCGCCCCTGGCGCTGTTCTTTCTCGCCGACGAGGTCTGGGCCATGGCGCTGCGCCGCGCGCGCGAAGGCCGGCTCGGGCCCGCCTACTATGCGGGGCTCGGCCTTTCGCTCTATCTGAGCTGGCTCTTCTGGACCGGTCTCGGCACGATCGCGGGCGGCGTCATCGAGGATCCCGCGCGCTACGGCTTCGACTTCGCCTTCACGGCGGTCTTCCTCGTGCTGATCGCGGGCCTCTGGCGCGGGCGAGCCAGCGTCGCGCCGGTGACCGCGAGCGCGCTCGTGGCGCTGACTGCGCATGCGTGGCTGCCGGGCGTGTGGTTCATTCTGCTCGGCGGCATTGCCGGAGCGCTCGCCGGCGCGATGACGGCGAGAGACGAGCGATGAGCTTCGATCCGATCATGCTGGCGACGATCCTCGGCATGGGCGCGGTCACCTATGCGACGCGCATCGGCGGCTATGTGCTGATGCGCCGGCTGCCGGTGCGCGGCCGCTTCAAGGCCGGTCTCGAGGCGGTGCCGGTCGCGATCCTGACCGCGATCATCGCCCCGGCCGTGCTGGCGGCGGGCCCGGCCGACGGGCTGGCGGCTCTCGTCACGGTGCTGATGGCCGCGAGACTGCCCATGCTCGTCGCCGTCGCCGGCGGCGTCGGGGCGGCAATTCTGTTGCGCGGTCTGATCGGCTAGACGCAATTCCGGAAACGGGTGCGGCGACATGGTGCAGGCCGCAGGCCGCTCGGCGCCTGCTGTCACAAACTTGACGCACGGCGCTCTTGTTGCAAAACGGCCATCCTGGCCGCGAGGGGCAGGGCACGCGGGCAGCGCGGCCTGTTCCCCGTGGGGCAGGCATAAAGATGGTCAGCCAACAAAAGACCGCCTCATTCGCCGACGATCGTCCATTCGATCGAGCCTTCAAGCACGAACTCCCCGCCATCGTCGCCGAGCATCTGCCGGAGATCCTGGGCGCGGAGGCCGGCCTCGCTCGTCTTACTTCGGTGAGTGTGAGCGCCCCGTTTCTGGTGAACGACGATCGCCATCACCGCATTGCCAAAATTCGATACGAGGACGAGAGCGGCGCGCATAGCCTGAGCGTCTGGCTCAAGTTCAGGCCCGGGCTCGAGGCCTCCTTCGAAAACCATCGCCTGGCGTGGGCAGCGATGGGCCGGGATCGCAGCTTTTTGCCGCGCCCCTATTTCTTCCATCGTTCCGAGGACAAAGCCGTTTGCGTCGTCGGCCTCGAGCATGTGCCCGGCATCACGATGCGCCGCGCGGTGCTGCTCGGCGCGCTGACGAACGATCACGAGCGGTTGCGCGCGCTCTTCTTCGCCTTCGGTGCAAGGCTGCGCTCGTTCCACGACGTGCTGGCCATGCCAGCCGTCCGCAACCTCGCGGCCATCGTCGGCCGTCTCAGGGAGGCGATCGCCGCCTCGTCCTGCCTCGACGCCGACGAGCGGCTCCGTGCGATCGCCAATGCCGAGCGGGTGGGCGATGTCGTCGGCCGCGACACCGATCTGCAGCTCACGCGCAGTCACAACGACCTGACCATGCGCAACGTCATCCTGCGCCCGGACGGATCGATCACGGTGGTCGACTGCGATTCCCTGCAGCGGCCCGGCGAGACCCGCTGGCACGACGTCGCGCATTTCCTGCTCAATCTCGAGAGCGTCATCAGGTACTACCCGCTGTTCAGGCCGGCGTTCGTGGCGCGCCTGTCGGCCGCCTTCCTCGATGGCTATCGCGGGCAGGGCTATCCGGACCGGCTCCCGGAGGAGCGAATGCGGGCCGTCCTGCACCTGATCAGGGCCGAGTACATGCTGGGTATCGGCTTCCGGCCGCCTTTCCTCGTGACTTACGACAAGGTCGTCGGCCAACGTTTTCATAGGCGGCTGAAGCGCGAGTTGGTCGAGGGTTGGCGCCCGTCGTCGAACGGAGCCGCCGGAGGAGCCGCAATCGCTTGACCCAAGGTCCAGGCGCGCTGGGGGCAGTTTTCCTGCGCGTGGCTCTCGGCTAAGCTCCGTCACATGGCTGTCACCGCCACGACCTCGAACGATTGCGTCATCGCACCGGCCGTCGGCGCCGCCGATCTCGATGCCGTGCGCCGCCTCTTTTGCGCTTATGCGGAATCGATGCATTACGCGGTCTGCTTCAGGTCCTTCGAGCAGGAGCTGGCGCGGCTGCCCGGTAATTATGCGCCGCCGCAAGGGGCGCTGCTGCTGGCCAAGCGTGCGGGCGAGGACGTGGGCGTCGTCGCGGTCAAGCCGCTGGGGCAGGGGCGGGCCGAAATGAAGCGGCTCTATGTGGTGGAGACGGCGCGCGGGCTCGGGCTCGGCCGGGCGCTTGCCCGGGCCGCGATTGCCGCGGCACGGGCCGCCGGCCATGAGGAACTGGCGCTCGAAACCCTCCCGGGCATGACCGCCGCCCGCGCCCTTTACGCCAGCCTCGGGTTCCGGCCGGCCGTCAGCGCGGCCCAGGGCATCGATCGGTTCGTTCTGACGCTCTGACGGGCTTCGATCGGTCGGAGAAGGCCGGCTTTCTCCCGGACTTGCTCCCGGGGGCCAATCGGGCTATTCACCCCCGGCTATTTTCCCAGCCGCGTTGGGGTCATTTCCTTGCAGGGTTCCGCCGAGATCGCGTTGCTGCCCGCCGGGCTCAGCGACTTGTTGCCGCCCGACGCCGCCTTCGAGGCGGCCGTCGTCGAGCGGCTGACGGCGCTGTTCGCGGCCCAGGGCTATGAGCGGGTCAAGCCGCCGCTGCTCGAGTTCGAGAGCAGCCTCCTGGCCGGCGCCGGTGCGGCCATGGCCGACCACACCTTCCGGCTGATGGACCCGGTGTCGCACCGGATGATGGGCTTGCGCGCCGACATGACGCCGCAGGTGGCGCGCATCGCCGCGACGCGCCTGAAAAACGCGCCGCGGCCCTTGCGCCTCTCCTATGCCGGCCAGGTGTTGCGGGTGAAGGGCACCGAGCTCAAGCCGGCGCGCCAGTTGGGCCAGGCCGGCATCGAGCTGATCGGCGCGGCCGGCCCCGCCGCCGACGCCGAAGCCATCCTGCTCGCCGCCGATACGTTGCAGGCGCTGGGCGTCGCGGGCCTCACCATCGATCTGAGCCTGCCGACACTGGTGCCGGCGGCGGCGCGGGCGCTGGGCTTCAAGGCGGCGGCGACGCGAGCCCTGGTGCAGGCGCTCGATCGCAAGGATGCCGCCGCGGTGGCCGAGCGCGCCGGCGCCCATGCGCCGCTGTTCCAGAGCCTGATCGCCGCCGCCGGCCCTGCCAAGCGGGCGGTCGCCGCCCTCGATCGCATCGAGCTGCCGGCCGAGGCTGCCGAGGAGCGCCGGCGTCTGGCCGACGTCGTGGCGCTGGTCTTGCGTGGCATGCCGGGCTTGAAGCTCACGGTCGACCCGGCCGAGCATCGCGGCTTCGAATATCACAACGGCGTCAGCTTCAGCCTGTTCGCGAAGGGTGCCCGCGACGAGCTTGGTCGCGGCGGGCGCTACATGAGCGGCGATGGCGAACCCTCGACCGGCTTCAGCCTCTATCTCGACAGCGTGATCCAGGCACTGCCGGCGCCGCCCAAGGTCCGGCGCATCTTCCTGCCGCTCGGCACGGCGCGCGGGCTGGGCGCCAAGCTCAGGCGCCAGGGCTGGGTGACGGTCGGCGGCTTCGACGGGAGCGAAGACGCCGAGGCCGAGGCGCGCCGCCTCGGTTGCAGCCATTATTGGCGAGGCGGCCGCGCCCGCGCGGTAAGATCGGGCGGGCGATAGGGCGAGTTTCATCGGATGGGCCCATCTCCTTTTTCGTCATTGCCGGGCTTGACCCGGCAATCCATGGCATGGACCCCCGGGTCAAGCCCGGGGGTGACCGGAAGGGAAGCGGCAAGGCCTGCGCGAAATCGGGTCTAGCACGGCGCCGTCCGCCGAGCGTTCGAGAGAAAGGAAAGCCATGGCCAACGTCGCCGTCGTCGGCGCCCAATGGGGCGACGAAGGAAAAGGCAAGATCGTCGACTGGCTGTCGGAGCGCGCCGACGTGGTGGTGCGATTCCAGGGCGGGCACAATGCCGGCCACACGCTGGTGATCGGCAACCACACCTACAAGCTCTCCCTGCTGCCCTCGGGCGTGGTGCGCGGCAAGCTGTCGATCATCGGCAACGGGGTGGTGGTCGATCCCTGGGCGTTGCTCGCCGAGATCGAGACCTTGAAGACGCAGGGCGTGACGGTCACGCCCGACATGCTGAAGCTGGCCGAGAACGCGGCTCTGATCCTGCCGCTGCACGGCCAGCTCGATCGCCTGCGCGAGGAGATGCGGGGGTCTCACAAGATCGGCACCACGGGGCGCGGCATCGGCCCGGCTTACGAGGACAAGGTGGCGCGTCGCGCCATCCGCGTCTGCGATCTGCTCGATCCCGCGACCCTGGGCGAGCGGGTCGATGCCTTGCTGATCCACCACAACGCGCTGCTCAAGGGCATGGGAGCGAAGCCGGTCGATCGCGACGGGCTTCTGAAGCAGTTGATCGAGGTGGGTCCTCGCGTAGCGCCCTACGTGGCCAGCGTCTGGCAATGCCTGGATGCAGCGCGTCGGCGCGGCGACCGCATCCTGTTCGAGGGAGCCCAGGGCGCCATGCTCGACGTCGATCACGGCACCTACCCTTTCGTCACCTCGTCGAACACGGTGGCGGGGCAGGCCTCGGTCGGGGCCGGGCTGGGTGTGGGCGCCGTCTCCTACGTGCTCGGCATCACCAAGGCCTACACCACGCGCGTCGGCGCGGGCCCGTTCCCGACCGAGCTCACGGACGAGACCGGCCAGCTTCTGGGCGAGCGCGGGCACGAATTCGGCACGGTGACCGGCCGCAAGCGGCGCTGCGGCTGGTTCGATGCGGTCATGGTGCGCCAGGCGGTCAAGACCGGCGGCATCGACGGCATCGCGCTGACCAAGCTCGACGTGCTCGACGGCGTCCCCGAGCTCAAGGTGTGTGTCGGCTATCGCCTGGACGGCGGGACGATCGATCATCTGCCGGCCGGCACGGCGGCGCAGGCGCGCGTCGAGCCGATCTACGAGACGATGGAAGGCTGGCGGGAATCGACGCGCGGCGCGCGCTCCTGGGCGCAGCTGCCGGCGACCGCGATCAAATATATCCGCCGCGTCGAAGAGCTGATCGAAGCGCCGGTGGCGCTGCTCTCCACCAGCCCCGAGCGCGACGATACCATCCTGGTGCGCAATCCGTTTGCGGATTAGCGAATTCATCAAGATCGGAGGCGCCCCCTCCCCCTGCCCCCTCTCGCCTGCGGGCCGAAGCTTTCTGGTCGGAGTGTTTCTCCAACGGAATCCTTCGGCGGGCGAAGGCCCGCGAGGGGAGGGGGTCAAGCTTTTTCGTCCCTCTCCCCTTGCGGGAGAAGGTGGGGCCCCGTCACGCGAATGACGGGGCGGGTGAGGGGTTATCCCCGGTTGCGCCGAGGTTGCTCTGAACCTCAGCCCTCGGCCGGCCGCTCCGCCGGGAGCAGAACAGTGGCGCCCGGCGACCAGGTCAGCCAGACGCGCTCCTGCCCGCCGGTAGCGTCGGCGAGCGAACGGTCGAGATTCTGCACCGCCACCGCGACCGGCGCCTCGCGCCGGGGCAGATGGATGAAGTAGTGGCTGCGGTCGCCCAGATAGGTCGAGGGGCCGATGCGGCCCTCGACGACGTTGACCGGATCGGCCGGCCGCGCCGGGGCGAGGCGGATCTTCTCGGGCCTGAGCGCGATGGTGATGGCGCTGCCGGGCGCCACCTTCAGGCCCGGATCCCCGGCAAGCACGCGCCCGAGCTCGGGCGATTCGACCACCACGCGGTCGTTCTCGCGGCCGCGCACGACGCCCTCGAAGAAGTTCATGGTGCCGAGGAAGTCGGCGCAGAACAGCGTCTTGGGCGATTCGTAGAGCACGCCGGGCGTCTCCACCTCGAGCACCTTGCCGTCCTTCATGACCGCGATGCGGTCGGAGAGCGTGAGCGCCTCCTCCTGGTCGTGCGTCACGAAGACGAAGGTGATGCCGACGGTCTTCTGCAGCTGGCGCAGCTCGACCTGCATCTTCTCCCTGAGCTTCTTGTCGAGCGCCCCCAGCGGCTCGTCGAGCAGCAGCACCTTCGGGCGCTTGATGAGGGCGCGGGCGAGCGCCACGCGCTGGCGCTGGCCGCCGGAGAGCTCGTTGGCGCCGCGGTGGCCGTAGCCGGGGAGCTTGATGAGCTCGAGCACCTCCTCGACGCGCCGGTCGAGCTCGGCCTTGGGCAATCGCTCCTTGCGCAGGCCGAAGGCGATGTTCTGGCGCACGTCGAGGTGCGGGAAGATGGCGTAGTTCTGGAACACCATGTTGACCGGGCGGCGATAGGGCGGCATGCCCGCGACCGGCTGGCCGTCGATGAAGATCTCGCCCTCGGTCGGCGAGATGAAGCCCGCGAGCAGGCGCAGCAGCGTGGTCTTGCCGCAGCCCGAAGGCCCCAGCAGGGCGAAGAACTCGCCGCGGCGGATATCGAGCGAAATGTCGTTGCAGGCCCTGACCGGCCCGTAATCCATCGAGACGTTGCGGATCGAGATGAAACCGGCGTCGGTCATTCTAGACTCCTGTCAGGGTCGTCTTGGCACCCCGGCGGCGGACGACCTCCGCGAACGTCACCAGGAAGGACGAGACGACGAGAATCGTGGCGCCCAGCGCCAGCACCTCGGGCAGCTTCTGCGGGAAGCGGAGCTGGCTCCAGATGTAGATCGGCAGCGTCACCTGGTCGCCGGCGAGGAAGAAGGCGACGATGAACTCGTCGAGCGAGGTGGTGAAGCAGAGCAGGAAGCTCGACAGGATGCCCGGGAAGGCCAGCGGGAAGGTCACCCGCCAGAACACCATCCAGGGCGTCTCGCCGAGATCGAGGGCCGCCTCCTCGAGGCCGCGGTCGAAGCCCTCCATGCGCGAGATCATCACCAGCATCGACAGCGGCACCGACAGGACCGTGTGGGCGAGCCCGATCGTGTAGAGCGAGAGCGGGATGCCGAGCTGGTTGACGACGGTCAGCAGCGAGATGCCGAGGATGATGAGCGGGATCACCAGCGGCAGCATGATGACGAACATCACCGGCTTCTCGCCCTTGATGCGGTACCGGGTGACGGCCTTCGCCGCCAGCGTGCCGAAGATGGTGCTCAAGACCGCGACCGAAAGCCCGACCTTCATGCTGTTCTGGAAGGCCTGGATCAGCGCCGGGTTGCTCAGCATGTTCTCGTACCATTGGAGCGTGAAGCCCCGGATGGGAAAGGCGATGTAGATCGAATCGTTGAACGAGAACAACGGCAGCAGGAAGGGCGGCAGGTAGATGAACACCAGGTAGAGCCCGGTATAGAGGCCGAGGCCGTCGAGGCCGAGGCGGCGTGCGCGCTTCATGCGACCGCCTTGCGCGTCCAGCGCGTGCCCCAGAGGAAGGCGCAGACGATCAGCGTGATGGCGAGCAGCGACATGAAGGAGATCGCGGCCCCCATCGGCCAGTTCGCCTCGCGCCCGAACATGGACTGGATGATGTTGCCGATCATGATGCCGGTGGTGCCGCCGACGAGCTTGGGCGTCACGTACTCGCCGACCGTCGGGATGAAGACGAGGAGTGCGGCCGAGATCACGCCGGGGGCGGAGAGCGGCAGCGTCACGCGCAGGAAGGTCATCGCCGGTCCTTCGCCCAGGTCGTAGGCCGCCTCGAGCAGGGAGCGGTCGATCTTCTCGAGCGAGACGTAGATCGGCAGGATCGCGAAGGCGGCCCAGGCGTGGGCCAGCGTGATGGTGACGGCCCATTCGTTGTAAAGCAGGAAGGTCAGCGGCTGCTCGATCGCGCCGATGCCGATCAGGCTCGAATTGACCAGGCCGTTGTAGCCCAGCACCACCTTCCAGGCGAACACGCGCAGCAGGTAGCTGGTCCAGAACGGGATGGTGATGAGGATGAGCCAGACCAGCTTGTTGCGATGGACACGGAAGGCGATGAAATAGGCGGCCGGATAGGCCAGGATCACCGTGACCGCCGTGACGATGGCGGAGATCCGGATCGACTTGATCAGCAGGCGCCGGTAGATCGGGTTGTCGAAGAAGGCGCTGTAATGCGCGAGCGTCTTGGTCGCGTCCGGCTGGAACGGATAGCTGGTCCAGAAGCTCAGGAGGAACAGCACGACCACCGGCGTGACGAAGGCCAGGATCATCAGCAGGACGGTCGGCGACAGCAGGCCGTAGCCGGCGAGGTTGGGCCGGCGCATCAGCCAGGTCTCGAAGCGCGCCCGCAAGGGCGAAGGCGGCGCGCCGGCATAGGCTCGGTGCATCGCGGCCCCCGCCTCGGCCGGCCGGGACGCGGATTGGCTATCCTTGATCGCGCTCATCGGAACGCAACCTTCCCTTCTCTTTCGCTCTGGATAGGTCCGGGGCGATGGAGTTTCCCGCCCCCGCGCGCGGCCGTGCGCGCCTCGGGGGCGGGAGATACGCAACAAGAAGCCAAGTCCTACTGGCCCATGCTGGCCTTGACCTCGTTGAACATGGCCTCGAGCTTGGGCTGGTTCTCGATCGGCGACTGGAAGATACCGCTCTTGAGGAACTTCTCCGGGTCACGGGTGAGCCCGGCATCGGCCAGCTCCTGATCGGTCATCTTCGCGAACCCGGCCTTGGTCGAGCCGCCATAGCTCATGTTCTCCATCTCCCAGACCCGCGAGCGCGGGTCGAGGAAGGCGTCGATCATGTCGTGCGAGCGGTCGCGCAGCTTGGTGCCCTTGGCGATGCAGAAATTGCAGACCCAGGTCTCGCGCTTTTCCTTCGGGTCCATGAAGCGGACCTTGAGGCCCTGCTTCTTCAGGCGATTCCAGGAATCGTTCCAGGTCGTGGCCGCGACCAGCTCGCCGCTCGCGAGCGCCTGCTCCATGGTGGTGGTGTCGTTGGAGAAGTAGAGAACGTTCTGGGCCAGCTCCTCGAGCTTCTTCTTGGTCTTGGCGATGCTATCGTCGGTGTATTTGAAGGGATCGACGCCGGCCATGATGGCGGCGATGCTGACGCCGTCGATCAGGCTGTCGAACACGGCGACCCGCTTCTTGTACTTGGGATCCCACAGGATCTCGTAGCTCTCCTTGTTGACGTATTCGGGCGCGAGGTCGGTGCGGTAGGTCACCGAGGTCTGGCCCCAGTCCACCGGCACCGCGACATGCTTGCCGTTGACCATGGTGGCGCCCAGCGTCTTGAGGCTGTCGATGATGTCGGGCCAGTGCTTGAGCCGCGAGACGTCGATCTCCTCGAGCAGGCCCGCACTCCACCACTTCTCGATGTTGTAGCTGCAGGGATTGACGACGTCCGGCTTGAAGCCGGCGACCATCTTGGCGATGCCCTCTTCCTCGTCGCCGAAGAAGGTAAAACGCGGCAGCTCGCCGAATTTTTCCTTATAGGCGACCCACAGGTTAGGGTCGTCATAACCCGACCAGCCGAAATACATCGGCTGATCGGCCGGGGCCGCCTGTGCACGCCGCACGATGTAAGGCGCCGCCAACAGCGTCGCGCCCGTTGCAATGATAAGCTTGTTGACGTCGCGCCGGGCCAGCGCACCGGCCCGCAACTTCTCTCCCAGCTCTCTGCGCTTCACGATCGGACCTCCCATTTGCGGCTCCATTGGCGCACCTCCCGGCGCGCCATTACCCGCTTTCCTGGTGATCCGGCACCTCCCTGTTTTTCAGGATATAACGATCTTTCCCGGGCTGGCTAGATGCGAGCTTTCAGCAGGTTGTCCGTTCGGCCCGCCGAGACGGAAAGGGCCTCCCTCTCCCAACGGGAGAAGGAGGCCCTTGTTTGCAGCGCAACGGGTTCGCGCTGGTTCGCTCGGCGCGGTTCGCTCGTGCCCGCGGAACCGCGGGTCAATTCGCCAGACGCTGCTCGATCGCGGCGTGCTTGATCGACTTCTGGAGCTTCTCGAAAGCGCGCACCTCGATCTGACGCACCCGCTCGCGGCTGATGCCGTATTCCTTGCTCAGATCCTCGAGCGTGGTCGGCTCCTCCTTGAGGCGGCGCTCGGTCAGGATGTGGCGCTCGCGCTCGTTGAGGCTCTTCATCGCCGTTTCGAGCAGCTGCTGGCGCTTGCCGAGCTCCTCGCCTTCGGCGAGCCGGGTCTCCTGGCTCTCGCTCTCGTCCTCGAGCCAGTCGATCCATTCGCCGTCGCCATCGGCGCGGGGCGCGGCATTGAGCGAGTGATCCGGGGCGGCGAGCCGGCGGTTCATCTGCACCACGTCCTCTTCGGGCACGCCGAGCTGGGTGGCGATCTTCTTCACGTTCTCTGGGCTGAGATCGCCCTCCTCGATCGCCTTGAGCTGGCCCTTGATGCGGCGCAGATTGAAGAAGAGCTTCTTCTGCGCGGCCGTGGTGCCCATCTTCACCAGCGACCAGGAATGCAGGATATATTCCTGGATCGCGGCGCGGATCCACCACATCGCATAGGTGGCGAGGCGGAAGCCGCGATCCGGATCGAAGCGCTTGACCGCCTGCATCATTCCGACATTGCCTTCGGAGATCAGCTCGTTCACCGGCAGCCCGTAGCCGCGATAGCCCATGGCGATCTTGGCCACGAGCCTCAGATGGCTCGTCACCAGCTTGTGGGCGGCCTCGGCGTCGCCATGCTCGCGCCAACGCTTGGCGAGCATGTACTCCTCGTCGACCTCCAGCATCGGGAACTTGCGGATTTCCTGTAAGTAGCGGCCGAGGTTGCTGTCTGGGGCCAGCACCGGCAGCGATGCCCTTATGGTCGCCATGTCATTGCCTCCGTCTTTCGCCCCCGTTGCCCCTCGAAACCCCTGAAACGTTAGCACTTGCACACGCAGAGTGCTAAATGGCGATTCACCCCTCGAAATTTCAAGAGGTTACCTCTAGGTGCCGAGCACAAAATTATAATTGTTCTAAAGAAGAAATCAAGCTTTGCAGGTCGACGGGCGGCGGGGCCTCCCAGCGTAACGCCTCGCCGGTGACCGGATGATGAAAGCCCAGCAGATAGGCATGGAGTGCCTGGCGCTTGAAGGCAGCGACCGCCTGGCGCTGGGCGGGATTCAGGGCGGCCAGACGGGCCGGGGTGGCGCGGCCATAGACCGGGTCGCCCAGGAGCGGATGGCCGATCGAGGCCATGTGCACGCGGATCTGATGGGTGCGGCCGGTGGCGAGCCGGCATTCCACTAGGCTGGCGGCGTTGCCGAAGCGCTTGAGCACCCGGTAGCGCGTCAGCGCCGGCTTCCCGCCGCGCGTCAGGACCGTCATCTTCTTGCGCTGGGTCGGATGGCGCCCGATGCTGCCCGCGATCTCGCCCGACGCCTTCGCCGGCACGCCCCAGACCAGGGCCAGATAGGCGCGCTCGATGCGGCGCTGGGCGAAGTCCTCGGCCAGCTTGCGGTGCGCGGCGTCGTGCTTGGCGGCGACGATGAGGCCGCTCGTGTCCTTGTCGAGGCGATGCACGATGCCGGGCCGGCGCACGCCGCCGATGCCGGAGAGCGACGCGCCGCAATGGGCGATCAGCGCGTTCACCAGCGTCGCTTCCTCGCTGCCGGGGGCGGGATGAACCACCATGCCGGCCGGCTTCTCGATCACGATCACCGCATCGTCCTCGTAGCGGATGACCAGAGGAATGGCCTCGGCCTTGGGTTCCGCCATTCGAGGCTCGGGAAGGAAGATGGCGAAAGTTTGGCCGGGTTTGACCCGCTGGGAGGGGTCGGATATGGTCCGTTCGCCGCTGCGCACGCGGCCCTCCTCGATCAGCGCCTTGAGGCGGCTGCGCGAGAGATCCGGCAGCCGCGCCGCCAGCGCCCGGTCGAGCCGTTCGCCGCCCTGGTCGGCGTCGATCGTGACCTCCACGCGCCGTTCGCCCGAGTTCTCCACCATCGCTGCCCGAGACTGGACCGAAACCATGCGAGGCCTCAAGACACTCGTCATCGTGATGGGCGTGCTCATCGTCGCCGGCCTCGTCGTGGTGGTGGCGACGATCGCCAGCCGGCTCTCGAGCCGGATGGCGAGCGCGCCCACAGCCTCGACGAGCGCGACATCGACGCCGGCCGCGACGGCGGCCGAGCCGGGCGACGTCGCGCTGCCGCTGCCGGCGGGCTGCCGCGTGGCGGAGATGACGGCCGCCGGCGGGCGGCTCTGGCTGAGGCTGGCGCCCGTGACCGGCGGCGAGACGGGCGCGGCCTGCGCCGACATCCTGATCCTCGATCCGGCGACGGCCAAGGTCGTGGGCCGGCTCAGAGCCTGACTCGAAATGAGCTCTGATATTGAAATTGTTTATTCGTCACCCTCGCGAAAGCGAGGGTCCATGCCGGCATTGGAGCGTGGCGTTGCCATGGATTCCCGCTTTCGCAGGAATGACGGTATGGGGGATCGCAGGATTTGAGAAATCCACATTCGTTTTCGATCAGGCTTTCAGGCCGGGCGGCCCCGGCTGAACGGCCCGACGCTCGCCCAAGGGAGAGACAGCGATGGATTTCCGCAGCGACAACGTGACGGGCGCGCACCCCAAGGTGATCGAGGCGCTGGCGAAGGCCAATGCCGGCACGCTCTCTTCCTATGGCGAGGACCCGCTGACCGCCCGCGTCGAGCAGAAGCTCCAGGCGATCTTCGAGACCGACTGCGCGGTCTTTCCCGTGGCGACCGGCTCGGCCGCCAATGCGCTGGCGCTGGCCTGCCTGACGCCGCCCTGGGGCGCCATCTATTGCCACGAGGTCTCGCACATCAATGTCGACGAGTGCGGCGCGCCCGAGCTCTTCACCGGCGGCGCCAAGCTCATCGATCTGCCGGGCGAGGGCGGCAAGATCGCGGCGGCCCTGCTCGACGAGCGCGCCGCCCAGGGCAAGGGCGTGGTGCATCACGTCCAGCCGGCGGCCGTCAGCATCACGCAGGCGACGGAATACGGCACGGTCTATGCGCCCGAGGAGGTGGCCGCGATCGGCGAGGTCTGCCGGCGCCGCGGGCTCAAGTTCCAGATGGACGGGGCGCGCTTCGCCAACGCGCTGGTGGCGCTCGGCGGCCAGCCGGCCGACCTCACCTGGCGCGCGGGGGTGGACGCGCTCGCCTTCGGCGCCACCAAGAACGGGGCGCTGGCGGCCGAGGCGGTGGTGCTGTTCGACAGGAGGCTGGCGCAGGAATTCGCCTTCCGGCGCAAGCGCGGCGGCCATCTCTTCTCGAAGATGCGCTTCCTCTCGGCCCAGCTCGACGCCTATCTCGAGGGCGATCTGTGGCTCGCCAATGCGCGCCACGCCAACGCCATGGCGCGGCGCCTGGCCGACGGGCTCGCGCGGCTGCCGGGAGCGAGCCTCGAACATCCCGTCGAGGCGAACGAGATCTTCCTGCGCCTGCCCGAGCTCGCGATCCAGGGGCTCGAGCGCGAGGGCTTCCTGTTCTATCGCTGGGACGGGGCGCAGCTCCTGCGGCTGGTGACCGCCTGGGACACGGGCGCCGAGGCGGTCGAGCGCTTCCTCGCCGCGGCCAAGCGGCAACTGGCGGCGAGCGCGGCCTAATCCGCCTTCGCTGAAGCTTCGGCGGACCCGTCCGCCTTCGCCAAAGCTGGGACAGGCGGGTTCTGCCTTCGCTAGAGGCTACGGCGGACAAGGGCGCGGCGGGCGGGAGCCAAACGTTTCAGAGGTTTGGCCTCGGCTCCCGAGGCCACCGGCGGGGGCCGCCAAAAGCCTTGATTGGCGCCGCACCTTCCCCTATTCAAAGGGCCTCGCGCCGGCCGGGCCGCCCAAGGCCCCTCCATGGACCGGCGCCGCCGACATGGGTCCCCTTCGTCTAGTGGCCCAGGACACCGCCCTCTCACGGCGGTAACAGGGGTTCGAATCCCCTAGGGGACGCCACTGCCGCTGCCGCCTCGGGCCCGGTTAGAGCGCGCCATCACGCGCTGCTCCTATTCTCCTCCATCGCCGCTCACCCCACGCCCTGCCGCCGCGCCTGCTCGCGCTCGCGCCGGGGATGGACGTAAAGCGCCGCGGCGTCTCTGGCGGCGGGCCTCGCCGCCGGCGGCGGGCGGATGGCGTAGGTCACGGGCCGCTGGTGATCGGCATATTGCCGCTCGGCGTTGTAGACCCGGTCGAACTTCCAGACCGAGCGCGCGAAGTTGGTCTGGCCCCGGAGCGCCAGGCGCAGCATGAGGCCCGCGGCCTTGCGCAAGGCGGCGGCACCCAGATGCTTGCGCGCGATCACGCGCTGCGTTTCGACGAGCTGGCGGTAGAACTCGGCCAGCGGCAGCCGCGTCGGCAGCACCGCATGCTGGATGTCGAACAGGCGGTAGTCGCGCGTGGCGAGCTTGCGCGATTCCGTGAGCCACAGCTCGGTGCCAGGATAGGGTGTGGCCACCGTCAGATGCACGATCTCGGGGATGGAGAGCGCCCATTCGCGCAGGATCTCGAAGCGGCGCTCGTCCCAGTCGGGATCGGCGATCAGGTTGATCGCGACATTGATGCCCAGGGCGCGCGCGACTGCGAGCGCCTCGAAATTGACGCCCGGCGAGACGCGCTTGCGATGCGCTTTGAGGCCTTCCTCGTCGATCGCCTCCAGGCCCAGGAACAGATAGGTGAGGCCGAGCCGGCGCCAATAGGCGAAGACCTCCCGGTTGCGGCAGAGCACGTCGGCGCGCGTCTCCATGTAATAGTGCTTGCGGATGCCGCGCTTCTCGATCTCGCGGCCGATCGCGAGCCCGTGCTCGGGATGGACGAAGGCGACATCGTCGACGATGAAGAGATTGGGCTCGGCGACCCGCGCCAGCTCCTCGGCCGCGGCCTCGGGGCTCGCCATGCGGTAGCTGCGGCCATAGAAGGTCCAGGCGCTGCAGAAGGAGCAGTCCCAGGGGCAGCCGCGCGTGAACTCGATCGAGGCGCAGGGATCGAGCTCGCCGATGAAGTAGCGCCGGCGCCGGCGCAACAGGTCGCGCGCCGGCGGGAAGCGGTCGAGGTGGTCCAGCAGCACCGGCGCGGGGCCGCGGCCCGCGCCCGTGACGATGCCCGGAACCTCGATCAACCCACCATCCTCGACCGCGGCGAGGAGGCGCGGCGTCGAGAGCTCGCCCTCGCCGCGCAGCACGGCGTCGATGGCGCCGGCGCCATGCTCCAGCAATTCCTCGGCGATGAAGGACGCGCTGTGGCCGCCCACGAAGACGAAGCATTCCTTCAGCAACGCCTTCGCCTGCTTCGCCAGATCGACGACCTCGGGCAGGTTGGCGAGATAGTTGAGCGAGAAACCGAGGGCGCGCGGGCGAAATGCGGCCAGCTCGCGCGCCAAGTCCTCCTGCCCGAAGGTCTGCAGGTCGAGCAGCCGGACCTCGTGCCCGGCCGCGCGCACCGCCTGGGCCACCCGCTCCATGCCAAGCGGCTCGAGGCGCAGATAGATCTCGCTGTACATCAAGGGGCCGGGATGCACCAAGAGAACGCGCATGACGTCTCCTCCTGCCGCGAGCGAGCCGGCTTTCGAGCAGCTTTCCTGCCGCGCCCCGAACCGCCGCCTCTTGCCGGCGGCCGCCTCGATCTTACCCGAGCGAGGTGGGCTTTTTTGTGATATCGGCGGAGCAGCCGGCCGCGCTCGAAGGACGCCCGCGCTCTGTCGCGGGGCCGGGGCCGTTCCCTCGCCCCGATCTCCGGGCTAGCGCAGCCCGTGATAATCCCGATACCAGGCGACGAAGCGCGGCAGCCCCTCGTCGATCGTCGTCCTGGGGGCGAACCCGAGATCCGCTTGCGCGGCGGCGATGTCGGCATAGGTCTCTGGCACGTCGCCCGGCTGCATCGGCAGGGGTTCGATCGCGGCCTTCCGCCCCAGCGCCCTCTCGAGCACGGCGGCGAAACGGGTCAGCTCCTCGGCCCGATGGTTGCCGAGATTGTAGAGCCGGTAAGGCGCGTTGGCGCCCCGATCCTCGGGCGGGCGGTCGATGGCCGCGATCACGCCGGCGACGATGTCGTCGATATAGGTGAAATCGCGCCGCATGCGCCCGTGATTGAAGAGCTTGATCGGCCGCCCCCGAAGGATCGCCTCGGTGAAGAGCCAGGCCGCCATGTCGGGCCGTCCCCAGGGGCCGTAGACGGTGAAGAAGCGCAGGCCCGTCGTCGGCAGCCGGTAGAGATGGGCGTAGCAATGGCAGACGAGCTCGTCCGCCCGCTTGGTCGCGGCATAGAGCGATTGCGGATGCTCGACCGGATCCGTCTCGGAGAAGGGCAGCTTGGTGTTGCCGCCATAGACCGAAGAGGAGCTGGCGAAGACGAGGTGCCGGAGATTGGGCAGGCGGCGGCACGCCTCCAGCACCTCGAGATGCCCGACCAGATTGGCCGAGACATAAGCGCGGGGATTCTGGAGCGAGTAGCGCACGCCCGCCTGGGCCGCCAGATGCACGACGCGGTCGATCTCCGCCTCGCCCGCGACCAGCGCTTCGATGGCACCGCGCTCGGCGAGCTCCAGCCGGTGGAAGGCGAAATTTCCCCGCTCCTCGAGCTGGCTGAGCCGCGCCTGCTTGAGCGCCACCGAATAGTAGTCGTTGAGGTTGTCGACGCCGACGACGCGCTCGCCCCGGTTCAACAGAGCTTGCGCGACATGGAATCCGATGAAGCCGGCGACGCCGGTCACGAGCACGGTCATGTCGGTCGAGGAACTCCCGCGAGCAAGCTCATGCCCTTATAGCTGTTTTGCCCGCGGAAATCATTTTCCCCGCCGGGCCTTGCCCGGGCGGCGCGGCAATGCGTTCGGTCTTGCCGCTTCCGCGTGCGACGAGCCGCCGCACCGCAAGCCCGGGTAGAGGACGCGGCTCGATTTCGGCAAGCGGCGCAATCGCTTCGAGGCGAGCCGCGGCCTCTATCGACCCGCATCGCCGCGCCGTCCGGGCTCGACGGCAATTGCGTAAAATGTTAATCTTCTCATCGAGTTGCGCGCCGGCTGTGGGGCAATGCCGGCGCGTGAGTCCGGTGGGAGAGCGAGGCAATCAGAATTCGGGAGAAACGAAACCGTCTTCGCCGACCTCACGAGTGAAGTCGAATGTGCCCAGGCCCAGAATTCCTCGCGCCCGACCCGGCCTTGATGCCGTGCCCTCCGCGGCGCGGTGGCCGCCATGACCTCGGCAGCAGACATTCCGTTGGCGATTGACAGCGCCGGCGGGCGGGAACGCGCAACCGCGACGGGCGCCGTGCGCCGCAGGCTTCGCGTCGGCGTCCTGGTCGATTTGTCCTCGGGGCCGCGCTCGGGCGGCCATGTGCGCTGCTGGGAGCGCCTGGCGGAGGCGGCGCTCGGCTTTGCGGACACGCTCGACCTGACGGTGCATTTCATGGGGCCCGCACCCGAGCGGCGCGCGCTCGGCGAGACGGTGCGCTACATCGTGGAACCGCCCGTCTTCAGCACCGAGCGGCTGCGCTTCCTGTCGCTCGCTCCCGACCACACGGATCTGGCGCCTTGGCACGGGCGGATCGCGCGTTTCCTGCGGCAGTACGACGTCATCCACACGACCGACGCCTATTTCGCCTATGCGCGCACGGCCATGCGCGTCGGGCAGCGCTACGGGATCCCGATCGTGAACTCCGTCCATACCAACACGCCGGAGGTCGCGCGCGTCTTCACGGTGCAGATGGTGGAACGGCTGTTCGGCCACAGCCTCGTCTCGACCTTACTGCTGCAGCGGCTGCGGATCGCCGATCGGATCGAGGCGGCGATGCTGAGGCGGCTTGCCGACTATCAGAGCCGTTGCGCCTATGCGCTGGTATCCCGCCCCGATCAGCTCGAGGCGCTGCGGGCAAGGCTGCCGGGGCGCGCGGGCTTGCTCCGCCGCGGCGTCGACCAGCGGCTGTTCACGCCGGAAAAGCGCGACCGTGCGTGGCTTGCGGCTACCCATGGCATCCCGCCGGAGCGCTTCGTCGTCATCTTCGTGGGCAGGCTCAACCGCGCCAAGAATGTTCCGTTCCTCGCCGAGGCGATGGCCGGGCTGATCCAGCGGGGCACCGACGCGCAGCTCCTTTGCGTCGGCGACGGCAACGAGCGGGCGGCGATCCTCCGTCGGCTCGGGACCCGTGCCACCTGCGCCGGCAGCGTGACGCCGGAGGAACTGGCGCGGCTCTATGCCAGCGCCGATCTGTTCGCTTTCCCGTCGCAGATCGAGGAATCGGCCAATGTGGTGCTCGAGGCCACCGCCTCGGGCCTGCCGGCGCTGGTCGCGCGCGAGGGCGGCATGGGCCGCGCCATTCTCGAGGGCGAAACGGGATTCGTGCTGCCTTGCGAGACGCGAGCGTGGATCGAAGCGGCGGCCGCGCTCGCCGCCGACCGGGAACGCCGTGACGCCATGAGCCGCGCCGCCCGGCGCCACGCCGAACGGACCTACCCGTCCTGGGCCGAGGTCTTGCGCAGCGACTTGCTGCCCTGGTGGCGGCAGGCCGCGTTCCTGCCGCGCCAGCAAGTGGCCGGCGTCGCCGCATGAACGCGCGGCGCGTCCTGCTGATCGTCCCGCATCCGGACGACGAGGTGGTGGGGTGCGCCGCGGCGATCGGCCGGGCGCGCGCGCAAGGCACGGCCTTCTTCGGTCTTTACCTCACGACCGGCGTGCCCGCGCGCGAGGCATTCTGGCCATGGCAACGTCGCGGCCACGGGGCGCGCGTCGCCGAGCGCCGCCGCGAGGCGCTGGCGGCCGCCTCCGCTTTGGGCATCGAGCCCGTCGCCTTCGCCGATCGGCCGTCGCGCCAGCTCAAGTCGCACCTGTCCGAGGCGCTGGCCGAGCTGGAAGCCGCGATCGCACGCACGAGCGCCGATGGGCTCTGGGTCTCGGCCTGGGAGGGCGGGCATCAGGACCACGATGTCGCGAACTTCCTCGCGGCCCGCTTCCGAGATCGCATGCCGGTGACGGAATTTGCCGAATACAACTTCGCCGGCGGCCGGGTGAGACCGCAGCGCTTCCCGCGAGAGACCGGCGCGGAGACCGTGCTGCAACTCACGCCCGAAGAGGCGGCGACGAAACGCGGCCTGCTGGCGCTTTACCGCTCGGAGCAGGGCAATCTCGCCCATATCGGCGCGGAGGTGGAGAGCTTGCGCCCGCTCCCAGCCCACGACTACGCGGCGCCGCCGCATCCGGGCCGGCTCTTTCGCGAGCGGTTCCACTGGGTGCCGTTCCCTCACCCGCGCATCGATTTCGAGCCTTCGGAGCGGGTGCGCGCCGCGCTGAAGTGATGCGCGGCCGGCGCATCGATGGGCGACAGGATGGCTCCCGCCGCCACCGTTATGAGGGCGGCAGCTCGGCCTTGATCGTGGCGGTCGGCAGGTCCGCGTCCTGCCATCCTTCCACGCCGTCCGGATACCAGTAGACCTGCCGATAGCCATAGCCGATCGCGCGCTTGGCCGCGTTCCAGCTGGCCCAGCAACGAGGATGGCAGTAGAGGACGACCGGCCTTTCCTTGCCGCCCTCCGTCAATTCGGCCAGGCGCGCGCGGAACCAGCCATCGTAGGCGGGCTCGATCTCGCCGCGCCCGACGTCCGGCAGCCAGACGCTGCCGGGGATGCTGCGATGGGGCGGCGGCGTCCACGACGCGTCGGCGGCGAGCCCCTCGGGCTTGCGCGGCAGAGGCGCGACGTCGACCAGCACGACATCGCCGCGCCGCAAGAGCGCCTGAAGATCCTCGGTATGGATCACGGTTCCGCCGGCGAGGGTCGCCGGCACCGCACCTTGCATCGGCCCGGTCCAGAAGCCGGCAGGCTCGGGCGCGTAAGCCGGGTCGGCGGCGAGCCCGAGCAGCAGCGCGAGCAAGAGCAGGGCGCATTTCCTGATCGAGATCGAATGGCGTTTCAGCATGACGCGGTGCATCGCCCTCTCACCCAGCGCCGGGTAGGCGCGGCTGCCGACCCGCATGACCCCTCACCCCCGCCCTCTCCCCGCAAGCGGGGAGAAGGAGAAGAATATAAGCCCTCGCCCCACGCCAGTGGAGGCGGGCGCGCCGCGTCGCCCTCCGCCACGCCCAGCGATTGCCTCGCCCCACGCCAGTGGAGGCGGGCGGGGGAGGGGAAAAATTCAACCCTCGCCCCCGCGCCAGCGGGGAGAGGGAAGGGTGAGGGGGTGTGGATTTCGCTCAGCATCAAGACGCATCGATCTTGAGCCTTCGATCGTCGGTCAGTCGCGACGAGAGCTCAGCTTCCCTGCGGCGGCACATCGAAGCTGTGCTCGAAGACCGTGTCGTCGCTGTCGCGCGCGATCACCTTCATCCGGCCCTTTTCCTTCGGCAGGAATCCGAAGCCGATCGCCGGGTCGGTCGAGAGCGAGATGTCGCCGTCGAGATGCAAGACTTGCTCGCCGTTGTAGGTGACGTCGATGGTCCGGATGAAGCGCGCCGGCGTGTAGTTGCGCGTGAGCTGATCCATCTGCATGCCGTTGAAGTTGGGGTGCCGGATCATGAGCTGGGCCTCGGCCGGTCGCCCCAGCGCGAAATCCTCGGCCAGGCGCAGCTTCATGCGGCCGATGTCCGCGAGCGCCGCGGTCGCGTCGGCGCCGACCGGCGCCGAGCAGCCGCCGGCCGCCTTCACGAACTTCTCGGCTCCGTAGAGCTGCCCGTCGGCGGTCTCGGCCACCGCATGCATGAGCGTGTATTGGTCGACGCGCACCCTGAACTTCAGGACGTGCGGATCGGCCGCCGGGCCGAAGGTGACGTGAGCGGCCAAGGGCGCAGGATTGTCGTCGATCACGAGATAGACACCCTTGACCGGCTTGTCGGCCGTGAGCGTCACGGTGACGGGCACGAGGGCCGCATCGAGCGCGCGCGGCGGAGCCTCGAGCTGGATCAGGCCGGCGCCGTCCGCAATCGCCTTGTCGCCGAAGATCGACTGCGCCAGCTCGTGCCAGCGCTGGGCGCGCTCGGCGTCGCTTTCCGTCGCCTGCGCCGCGAGAGGGGCGAAGGCGATCGCGCTGCAGAAGGCCAGCGCCAGAAACGATGTCCTCATTTCGATCTCTCCTCGGGGCGAACGCGATTGCATTCGATCTGATGCACGTGTTCGTCGGTCAGCTTCGAGTATGGGCTCGTCGAACACCCCCTCCCTACCCTCCCCCATCAAGGCAGGGGTATCGCATATGGAAATTTCGGATTCCGATCTTGCGCCGCACCGATCTTCCGGATTCCAAAATTGCTCCGCGGCCGCTCTGCGGATTCCAAACGTGCGCCGAGCCGCGAAAATTGGGCCACATGCGATTGCTCTGCCCCGCAAGGGAGGGGGAAGGGGGAGGGGTATCGAATCTCATTCAGCAAGACGTCGCGCAACCCGCCTCACTCCCACTCGAGCTCCTTATAGGCCATGGTCACGTTGCGGCCGTTATAGTCGTCGAAGAGCGCCCACTTGCCGCGCTCCGATGCGGCGACGGTCGTCACGGCCGCCTCGATCCCGACGTTCCGTGCCACGGCTTGCCGCGTCTCGCGCAGCAGGGTGCCGAGATAGCGCTCCTGATCGGCCGCGGCGCCCGGCCATTCTACGCTCGTCGGCCCGTGCCCGGGAACCGCGCGCGCGGCCCTTGTCGCCTTCAAGGCGGCCAGCTCCTGGAGCCAGCCTTTGAGGCTGCCGTCGAGCGAGGGGATGCGCTTGACGAACAGCAGGTCGGCCGGCAGCAGCGTGCCGGTCAGCCGGTCGAGCAGGCTCAGATCGTTATCGGTATGGGCCACCCCATGCGCGGTCAGCGCCACCGCGCGGCCGCCGAGATCGATCTCGGCCTTGTCCGCGACGGTCATGGTCGGCATCACCACCGGCCCCGCCCGGCCGGGACCCAGGATCTCCTCGAGCCTGCGCTGGTAATAGGACCCGCGCTGCGCCAGCGCATCGGCGAGGCGCGCATGGCCGACGAAGACCGGATCGTCCTGACGGAAGGCGCCGGCGCCGAAGATGTGGTCGGGATGGACATGGCTCATGACCACATAGCGGATCGGCAGGGCCGTCTTCTCGCGGATGGCGGCGCGCAATCGTTCGCCGTCGGCGAGGCTGCCGCCCGGATCGGCGACCAGCACCGCCTCGCGACCGATGACGAAGCCGATATTGGCGATCGCGTCCTGGTTGTCCGTGTTCGCATCCTGATCGACGCCGCGCCGGATGTGGATACCGGGCGCCACCTCCTCGGTCGCGAGCGGCCCCGGCGCCGTCTCGGCCCTGACCAGAGAGGGCAGGCAGCAGAGGCAGAGGCCTCCGACAAGCACATGGCGGCGGCCGAGCGGTGGCGGGGCGATCCTGTGCGAGCGGGCGGTCATATCAGTCTCGTCCATCTCCATGCCGCATTGGACCCGTTGTGTCTTGGCGGCGCAAATCACGAAGTGCGTGCATTCTCCTATCGAGCAATTTCAGTTCATTTCGATTGTGCTGCCCCCTCACCCAGCTTCGGGTAAGGCTTGGCTTTCGCAGACCGGCTTCGCTGGCGAACAAACATAAGAGCGGGCCTTCGCCCGCGGCCAACCCTCCGCAACCCTCTCCCCCAACAAGTTGGGGGAGAGGGAAGGGTGAGGAGGCCTCAACATGAAGATGCGCTGCCGCGCGTCGAGCGGCGGTTCGTCCGCGCCGGCCCGTGCTGTTGTGCGATCGGCGTGGCGGCAGTAGATTTTCCGAGATCGATCCGCAGAATCGACTTCTTTCCGCTTCGTGGCGAACGGCCCGGCGAGCCGACGGTGATGTCGGTCGGGTGCGGGCGCAAGCGCTTTGCCGTCTTGCCGGCCCGGCGCGAGGTCGGGGCTTCGAAAAGACGAGACCTGTGAAAGGCGTCAGCCATGCGCCTGTTCCGATTTTTCGAGCGCCTGCTCGAGCCCACGGCCTTGCCGGCCGACGCACCGCCGCCCGCAGGGCTGGCCGCCTTCTATTGGCACTATGCCCGGCAGGCGCGCGGCCTCGTGGCGGCTCTGTTCGTGGCGGGGTTCATGGTGGCGGTGCTCGATACCCTGATCCCCGTCTTCATCGGCCGCGTGGTGACGCTGGTCTCGAGCCACGCGCCGGGCGCGCTCTTGCGCGAAGCCTGGCCGCAGCTCCTCGGCATGGCGGCCGTTCTGCTGATCGCGCGGCCGGCGGCCCTGTTCCTGCAGGGCCTCGTCACCAACCAGGCGATCGTGCCGGGCTTCACCAATCTGATCCGCTGGCAGAACCATTGGCATGTGGTGCGGCAGAGCTGGAGCTTCTTCCAGAACGATTTCGCCGGGCGCATCGCCAACCGGGTCATGCAGACGGGCCCGGCCTTGCGCGAGAGCGTGGTCGCCGGCACCAATGCGGTCTGGTACATCCTGGTCTATGGCAGCAGCGCCGTCGCGCTGATGGCCGTCAACGACATCCGCCTCTCGGCGCCGGTCCTGCTCTGGTTCGCGGGCTACGCGATCTTCCTGCGCCATTTCGTGCCGCGCCTGCGCAACCGCTCGCGCGAGATGTCGGAGGTGCGCTCGGCGCTCACGGGGCGCGTGGTGGACAGCTACACCAACATCCTGACCGTCAAGCTGTTCGCGCGGCCCAGCGACGAGGACGCCTTCGTGCGCGAGGCGGTCGACGAGCATACCCGCAGCTTCCATCGCCAGCAGCGGCTGATCACGCTCTTCGGCCTGACGCTGACGACCCTCAATGCCGCGATGGTCGTCGGCATGGCCGCGGTGGCGGTCCTGCTCTGGAACGACGGGCGCATCGCCCTCGGCGCCGTCGCCATGGCGCTGCCCTTGACCTGGCAGATCGCCAACATCGCCGGCTGGGTGGCGCAGAACGTCACGGCCATCTTCGAGAATGTCGGCGTGGTGCAGGACGGCATGCGCTCGATCGCCGTGCCGCGCCAGATGCCGGATCGCGCCGACGCGGCCGAGCTGCGCGTGACGCAAGGCCGCATCCGCTTCGAGGGCGTGCATTTCGGCTACGGCACCGCGCGGGGCGTGCTGCACGGCGTCGATCTCGACATCGCGCCCGGCGAGCACGTCGGGCTGGTGGGCCAGTCGGGCGCCGGCAAGTCCACGCTCGTCAATCTGCTGCTGCGCTTCTATGAAGTCGAGGCAGGGCGCATCCTGATCGACGGGCAGGACATCGCCCATGTGACGCAGGACAGCCTGCGCGCGCATATCGCCATGGTGACGCAGGACACCTCGCTCCTGCACCGCTCGATCCGCGACAACATCCGCTACGGCCGGCCCCGGGCAGGCGAGACGGAGCTGCGCACGGCCGCGGCCAGCGCGCACGCGCTCGACTTCATCGAGCAGCTCGAGGACTGGCAGGGAAGGCGCGGCTTCGACGCCCATGTCGGCGAGCGCGGCGTCAAGCTCTCGGGCGGGCAGCGCCAGCGCATCGCCATCGCGCGGGTGATCCTCAAGAACGCGCCGATCCTGGTGCTGGACGAGGCCACCTCGGCGCTCGATTCCGAGGTGGAGGCGGCGATCCAGGAGCAGCTCGACGCGCTGATGACGGGGCGCACCGTGATCGCCATCGCCCACCGGCTCTCGACCATCGCGCGCATGGACCGGCTGGTGGTGCTCGATCGCGGCCGCATCGTGGAGCAGGGCACCCACGCGGCGCTGCTGGCCGCGGGCGGCCATTATGCAAGGCTCTGGCGCCGCCAATCGGGCGGGTTCGGGCCGGGCGGGTTCGGGCCGGGCGGCTTGCGGGCCGAGGCGGTCGCACCCGCCGCCGAGCCCGAGGCCGCCGCGCTCGAGGCGGTCAGGGGTTGGGAGAGAAGGTGAGCGCCACCTTCGCCGGCGTTATCGCGGCGAACGGCGAAAGCTGGCGCTGCTTACGCTCACTTGTCCGGCCGGCGGCGGAACACGAACACGCCGCGGTCGCGGTCGAAGGTGGGCTTCTCGCAGCCGGCCAGCGACAACGCCGCTGGCGGCAGGAGGCTCCATGTCAGGAGGCGCAAGACTCGCCGCCGGCCGAGCGGAGCTGTGGCGGCGACTAGCGCGGTTCCCGTTTGCCCCGAACACACCTTCGTCGCCCCTGCGCAAGCAGGGGCCCAGGGCCGCTGCACGTCGCTTGCCGCTGGGTCCCCGCTTGCGCAGGGACGACGAGGAGGATGACTCCGACCAAACGGAAAATGCGCTGGCGCGGCGCCGGCCGCGCGCGGCGAGGAAGACGCCACCGACCTCATGTCGCCGCCAGCCGGCCGGTGGGCGCGGCGCTGTGCTGCTTGAGGACCGCTTCGCTCGAGGCCGCGACCTCGGCCAGCCTCACCTCGTAGCCCCACAGATCGGCGAGGTGGCGCAGGACCGGCTCGATCTCTTTCTCCTCGAGCACGACGTTGTCGTGGACGCGGTGCTGCAGCATCAGGCGCCGGTCGCCGTCGAGGTCGACATCGACGATCTCGATCTCGGGCTCCTTCTGCGCCGTGTCGAACTGGCGCGCCAGCGCGCTGCGGACCGCCTGATAGCCGCGCTCGTTGTGGATCGCCTTCACGACCAGATCGGACTTCCCGTCGTCGTAGAGGGCGAAGAGGCGCATCTTGCGGATCAAGGCCGGGCTCAGGAACTGCCGGATGAAGCTCTCGTCGCGATAGTTGGCCCAGGCGTCCTTGAGCGTGCCCCAGGGATCGCGGTTGCCGGCGATCTGCGGAAACCAGACGCGGTCCTCCTCGGTCGGGTCCTCGCAGATGCGCCGGATGTCCTGCATCATGCCGAAGCCGAGCGCATAGGGGTTGAGGCCGGCGAAGCGGCGATCGTCGAAGTCCGGCTGCAGCACGACGTTGGTGTGCGAGCTCAGGAACTCCACCATGGCGCCGTCGGAGAGGAAACCGGTCTCGTGCAGCCGGTCCATGACGGTGTAGTGCACCATCGTGGCGCAGCCTTCGTTCATCACCTTGGTCTGCTTCTGCGGATAGAAATACTGCGCGACGTTGCGCACGATGCGCAGGATCTCGCGCTGCCAGGGCTTCAGCAGCGGCGCCTTCTTCTCGAGGAAGCGCAGGATGTTCTCCTCGGGCAGGCCCAGGAGCGTGCGCCGCTCGGCCTCGGTCGTGGAGCGCTTGGGCTTGGCGCCCGTCTGCGGCACGGTGCGCCAGAGGTCGTTGTAGGAGCGCTCCTGCTCGGCCAGCCGCTCGGCGGTTCGCCGCTCCTCGGCCTTGAGGTCGAGGCTCTTGCGCCGCGGATAGCGGTTGACGCCCTGCGTCATCAAGGCGTGCGCCGCGTCCAGCACGCGCTCGACCGCGAGCTCGCCGTAGCGGTCCTCGCAGCGCGAGATGTAGCCTTTCGCGAACTCGAGATAGTCGAGAATGCCGCCCGCGTCGGTCCACTGCGTGAAGAGGTGGTTGTTCTTGAAGAAGTGGTTGTGGCCGAAGGCGGCATGCGCGATCACCAGCGTCTGCATCGTCATGGAGTTCTCCTCCATGAGATAGCTGATGCAGGGGTCCGAATTGATCACGATCTCGTAGGCGAGGTTGCGCATGCCGCGGCGGTAGAGCGTCTCGTCGCGCGCGAAATGCTTGCCGAACGACCAGTGCAGATACATGAGCGGCATGCCGATCGAGGAATAGACGTCGAGCATCTGCTCGGCCGTGATGACCTCGATCTGGTTCGGATAGATGTCGAGGCCGAGCTCGCCCAGCGCGACCTCGTTGACCCGGTCGTAAGCGCGGCGCAGGCCGTCGAAGTCCCAGTCGAAACGGCTGTGGGCATCGCCGATACCGCTGTCGGGGCTCATGTGACCGTCCTTCGCGTTGCCGGATCGCGCGCGAACAGCTCGCGGAAGACCGGGAAGATCTCGTTGCGATGGTTCACCTTGCGCATCGCGATCGGATGGCCGCTCCGGTTGAGCTGCTCGTAGGTGCGCCAGAGATCGCTGCCGAGATTGAGCCCGTCGCCCTCCTCGCCCACCTCGAGATAGGCGAAATACTGGCACAGCGGCAGGATCCTGCGCTCGAGCAGCGCCGCCGTCCTGGCGTTGTCGCTCGACAGGTTGTCGCCGTCGGAGGCCTGCGCGCCGTAGATGTTCCACTGGTCGCGCGGATAGCGCGTCGCCAGGACCTTCAGCATCTCCTCGAACGCGGTCGAGACGACCGTGCCGCCGGTCTCGCGGCTGGTGAAGAAGGTCTCCTCGTCGACCTCGCGGGCCATGTGCGTGTGACGGATGAACACGATGTCGACGTTGCGATAGCGCCGGCTCAGGAACAGATAGAGCAGCTTGAAGAAGCGCTTGGCGAGATCCTTCATGTGCTCCGTCATCGAGCCCGAGACGTCCATGAGGCAGAACATCACGGCGCTCGCCACCGGCTGCGGCACGGCCTCGAACCGGTTGTAGCGGACGTCGACCGGATCGATGAAGGGAACCCGGCGGCTGCGCCGGCGCTGTTCCTCGAGCTGGGCTGCCAGCACCTGGCTTCGCTCGACCTCGCCCTGGCTGCGCAGCCGTTCGATCTCGGCCTCGCGCAGCGCGAGATCGGCGGGACGGGGGCGTTTGAGCGCGATCCGCCGCGCCAGGCTGTTGCGCATGGTGCGCACCAGATTGAGATTGGTGGCGGTGCCGCTGACCGAATAGCCGGCCCTGACCGGCGTGAAGCTCTCGGCGTTCTTCAGCTGCTTGCGCAGCATGTCGGGCAGCTCGAGATCCTCGAGGAAGATGTCGAGAAACTCCTCCTGCGACAGGACGAACTGGAAGGCGTCCTCGCCCTCGCCGTCGGGAGAACCCTGGCGGCTGCGTCCCCCGCCACCGCCCGAGGGGCGGGGGATGCGATCGCCCTCGACATATTCCTTGTTGCCCGGGAAGACATGCGTGCGTTCGCCCGTCGTCCCGGAATGGTGCAGCTGCGGTTCCTTGAGCCCGTCGGGCGTTATGGTGATCTTGTCGCCGCCGCCCATGTCGGCGATGGCGCGCTTGCCCGAAGATTCTCGAACCGCCGCAGCGATCTGCTTGCGTGCCCGCCGAATGAAACGCTGGCGGTTGGCGAGGCTCTTGCCGCGAGGGTTGAGCCGCCGATCGATGATGTTCACGAGGCTACCTGCCCGCCGGTCAGCCGGCCTGTTTCACGCGCATATACCACTCGACGAGGCGACGAACCTGACGCTCGGTGTAGCCGCGCGCCGTCATCCGCTGCACGAACTCGCTGTGTTTCTTCTCCGTCTCGGTCTCCTTCTTGCTGCCGAAGCTGATGACCGGCAGCAGGTCCTCGACCTGGCTGAACATGCGCCGCTCGATGACCTCGCGGATCTTCTCGTAGGAGGTCCAGGACGGGTTCCTGCCGTTGTTGGCCGCCTTGGCCCTGAGCGCGAACTTGACCACCTCGTTGCGGAAGTCCTTGGGGTTGGCGATGCCGGCCGGCTTCTCGATCTTGGTCAGCTCCTGGTTCAGGAGCTCGCGGTTGAGCAGCTGGCCCGTGTCCGGATCCTTGAAGTCCTGATGCTCGATCCAGGCATCGGCATAGTCGACGTAGCGGTCGAACAGGTTCTGGCCGTAGTCGTTGTAGGATTCGAGATAGGCCTTCTGGATCTCGTTGCCGATGAACTCGGCATAGCGCGGCGCCAGCTCGGCCTTGATGAACTCCAGATACTGCTTCTCCAGATCCTCGCCGAACTGCTCGCGCTTGATGGCCTGCTCGAGCATGTACATGAGATGGACCGGATCGGCGCCGACCTCCTGGGTGTCGTAATTGAAGGTCGCCGACAGCACCTTGAAGCCGAAGCGGGTCGAGATGCCGTCCATGCCTTCGTCGACGCCGGCGGCGTCGCGATATTCCTGCATCGATTTGGCGTGCGGATCGGTCTCCTTCAGGCTCTCGCCGTCATAGACCCGCATCTTCGAGAACAGGTTGGAGTTCTCGTGCGGGCGCAGGCGCGACAGCACCGAGAAGCGCGCCAGCATCTCCAGCGTCGCCGGGGCGCAGGGCGCATTGGCCAGGTCGCTCGAGCGGATGAGCTTCTGATAGATCTTCTGCTCCTCGGTCACGCGCAGGCAGTAGGGCACCTTGACGACGCAAACGCGGTCGATGAAGGCCTCGTTGTTCTTGTTGTTCTTGAACGACTGCCACTCCGCCTCGTTCGAGTGGGCGAGGATGATGCCCTGGAACGGAATGGCGCCGATGTTCTCGGTGCCGACGTAATTGCCTTCCTGCGTCGCGGTGAGCAGCGGATGCAGGATCTTGATCGGCGCCTTGAACATCTCGACGAACTCGAGCAGGCCCTGCGTCGTGCGGTTGAGGCCGCCCGAGAAGCTGTAGGCGTCCGGATCGTTCTGGCTGTGCAGCTCGAGCATGCGGATGTCGACCTTGCCGACCAGGCTCGAGATGTCCTGGTTGTTCTCGTCGCCGGGCTCGGTCTTGGAGATGGCGATCTGCCGCAGCCGGGACGGATAGAGCTTGGCGACCGTGAATTTCGAGATGTCGCCCCTGAACTCGTCGAGCCGCTTGACCGCCCAGGGCGACATGATGCCCGTGAGGCGCCGGCGCGGAATGTTGAACTGCTCCTCGAGCTGCGGGCCCATCTGGTCGGGGTCGAACAGGCCGAGCGGGCTCTCGAACACGGGGCTCAGCTGGTTGCCGGCCTTGAGCACGTAGATGGGCTGGCGCTCCATGAGCTGCTTCAGCCGCTCGGCCAACGACGACTTGCCGCCGCCGACCGGGCCCAGCAGATAGAGGATCTGCTTGCGCTCCTCGAGGCCCTGCGCGGCGAAGCGGAAGAAATTGACGATCCGCTCGATCGTCTCCTCCATGCCGTAGAATTCCGCGAACGCCGGATAGGTCTTGATCGTGCGGTTCATGAAGATGCGGCCGAGGCGCGCATCCTTCGCCGTATCGACGATCTCCGGCTCGCCGATCGCGGCGACCATCCGCTCGGCCGCCGTCGCGTGCACCATCGGATCGTTGCGGCACAGTTCGAGATAGTCGAGCAACGGCATCTCGAATTCGCGCCGGCTCTCGTAGCTCTGCATGGAACGGGAAAAGATGTTCTCAACTACGCCCATCGGTTTCTCCTCAGATCACCAGTCTCGAGGCAGTCAAGCTGCGGGCTCGGTGGTGAAGGGCGATGCCGTCTGCGGCGTGGTGATCGATGGGTCTTGTTGGCCTTTGGCCGCCCGCGCAACGTCCGTGCGCTTTCATCGGTCTCGGGTCCTTGGACCCGTGTCCCGCGGAGCAATGTCTTCCTGGCCAAGCCGATAAACGGCATCAGGCCTCGCTCCCTTCCGGTTCGCCCTTCGGCCGGGAATGTCCCGACAGTGCCTCCGGATGTGTTCAACGATGCTGGCAAATAGTTAATGGTTAATAAAGAAGGTTAACATCGGAAGGGGCTTTGGGGAGCGGAATCTTGCCCCGACAGGGTCGCATTCTCGGCTCGAATGCCCGGAAATGGCCGCAGAGCGGCTGGCCGACCGCTTGCAGGGTGACGGGCGGCCGGGGCCGGCGGCAATGGCACCCCCAAGGGTCTAAGGGGTCCCCTGGGGGACGACTCGACCCGCCCCCGCCACAGGGAAAGCACAAGGCACCGGGGCGCCTGTCCGGCGCTTTCGGCTCTCTCAACCCGGGCCGGATCGACGGCCTTGGGGCGCTTGCCGCCAAGGCGGCGGCCGATATTTCGGCGTGCCGACGAGGGCGCCCGGTGCGGCCAATCGCCTCATCCGAGCAGCCCCCTTCCGACGCCCGTCCAGTCGGCGATGTCGCGCCGAACATCGCGGCCGGGCCGATGCCGCAATCCTGGGCCGGGCACTCATCCGGCCCGCTCGAACGGGCGTTCGGTTCCGCCATCAGCGGGCGCAGGCTTTGATCCCGGATCCGAAGACCGGCGAGCCTGCGCCAATGGCGACAGGTCTTGCGACCGGTCCAGATGCAGCTTCGAGCCGCCGGACGAGTTGCCCGGGTGCCCTCGGCCGGCCAAGATCGCCGGCTAATTCAGAGCGAAGGCGGACGAGTTCCATGGGCCCGACGGTCGATCCCGTCCAAAGCGACGAGAAGCTCCCCGCACGTGCCGATGTCGTCGTGGTGGGCGGCGGCATCATCGGCAGCGCGACGGCGCTCGAGCTGGCCGAGCGGGGCGTGGCGGTGGCGCTGTGCGAGAAGGGTGGCATCGCGGCCGAGCAGTCGAGCCGCAACTGGGGCTGGGTACGCAAAATGGGGCGCGATCCGCGCGAGCTTCCCCTCATCATCGAATCGCTGCGCCTGTGGGAGGGGTTGGCACCGCGCATCGGCGCCGATGTCGGCTTCCGGCAGAGCGGCATTCTCTATGCTTGCGACAGCGACGCCGACCTGGCGCGGCGCGAAGCCTGGCTGGAGCATGCGCGGCCCTATCGACTCGACACGCGCATGCTGAGCGCGGAGGAGACGAGGGCCCTGCTGCCCGGTGCCAACCGCCGCTTCAAGGGCGCGCTCTATACGGCTTCGGACGGACGCGCCGAGCCGCAGAAGGCGGCGCCCGCGATCGCGCGTGCCGCCCGGCGGCGGGGTGCGGCCATCCTCCTCCATTGCGCGGTGCGCGGCGTCGAACAGGCGGGCGGCCGGATCTCGGGCGTCGTCACCGAGCGCGGCCGCATCGCCTGCTCGTCGGTGGTTCTCGCCGGCGGCGCCTGGTCGAGCCTCTTCTGCGCCAGCCTCGGCTTGCGCCTGCCGCAGCTCAAGGTCTTAGGCTCGGTGCTCAGGACCGAGCCGATCGAGGGCCCGCCTACCACGGCCGTCTGGGCCGACGGTTACGCCTTCAGGAAGCGGCTCGACGGCGGCTATACTGTCGCCAACGGCCATGGCAGCGTGGCCGACATCGTCCCGGACAGCTTCCGCTACTTCGCCGATTTCCTGCCCGCCCTCGGCATGGAATGGCGCTCGCTCTCCTTCCGGATCGGCCGCCGGTTCGTCGAGGAATGGCGCACGCCCCGGCGCTGGTCGCTGGACGAGACCTCGCCCTTCGAGCGGGTGCGCATCCTCGATCCCGTGCCGCGCGCCGGACAGACCGTGGCCGCCTTGGCGCGGCTCGCGCGGGCAATTCCCGCTTTCGCCTCGGCGCGCGTAGCGCAGCACTGGGCCGGCCTGATCGACGTGACGCCCGACGCGGTGCCGGTGATCTCGGCCGTAGATGCGCTGCTCGGCTTCTTCGTCGCCACGGGTTTTTCCGGCCACGGCTTCGGCATCGGGCCGGCCGCCGGCCGGCTGATGGCCGACCTCGTCACCGGTGCCAAGCCCATTGTCGATCCGACGCCCTTCCGCTTCACGCGCTTCACGGACGGATCGAAGCCCAGGCCGATCGCGGGGCTTTAGCGCGGGAAGGGCGGGCAGGGCGGCGTCGCTCGCCGCACGCCGATCGTCTACCATGCGGGCGATCCCGCGCCGGATGAGGAGCGTCCCGCTTGAAGCTCGCCACCTTGAAGACCGAGGCTCGCGACGGGCGGCTCGTTCTGGTGAGCCGCGATCTCACCCGCGCCGTCGAGGCGCAGGCGGCGCCGACGCTGCAGGCGGCGCTGGACGATTGGGCCGGGACGGCGCCCCGGCTCGAGGCGGAGTATCGGGCGCTCGAGGCTGGCCACGCGCAGGGCATTTTCGCATTTAACGAGAGCGCCTGCGCGTCGCCTCTGCCGCGCGCCTATCAATGGGCGGACGGCTCGGCCTATGTGAACCATGTGGCGCTGGTGCGCCGCGCGCGCGGGGCCGAGATGCCGGCGAGCTTCTGGACCGACCCGCTGATCTATCAGGGCGGCTCGGACGATTTCCTGGGGCCGCGTGATCCGATCCGCATGGCCGATGAGGCCTGGGGCGTCGACTTCGAGGGCGAGGTCGCGGTGGTGCTGGACGACCTGCCGATGGGAGCGGCGCCCGAGCAGGCGCGCGAGCGGATCCGGCTCCTGACGCTCGTCAACGACGTCTCCTTGCGCAACCTCGTTCCGGCGGAGCTCGCCAAGGGCTTCGGCTTCTTCCAGTCGAAGCCCTCCTCGGCCTTCTCGGCCGTGGCGGTAACGCCGGACGAGCTCGGCACGGCCTGGGACGGCGCCAAACTCCATCTGCCGCTCCTGAGCTTCCTCAACGGTGCGCCTTTCGGCCGCCCGAACGCGGGCGTCGACATGACCTTCGACTTCCCGACCCTGGCGGCGCACGCCGCGAGGACGCGCGCGCTGCGTGCCGGGACCATTCTGGGATCGGGAACCGTCTCGAACCGGGATGCCGACGGCGGCCCGGGCCGGCCGGTTTCGGAGGGCGGGCTCGGCTATTCCTGCATCGCCGAGCAGCGCATGGTCGAGACGATCCTCAAGGGCGCGCCGCGCACGCCTTTCCTGCGCTTCGGCGATCGCGTGCGCATCGAGATGCGCGACGCCGAAGGGCGCTCGATCTTCGGTGCGATCGAACAGAAGGTGGTGCGCTATCGCGGCTGACGACCGCAGGCAAGCCCGGGTCATGCGGGTTGATGATGGCGGTGCGGTTCCCTTACCATACCGCCCTCACAAGCGCCCACGGCCCGCAGCGATGGACCGCCCGCCGGTCACCTTTCTTCTCACCGCCTACAATCAGCCCGACTTCGTCGTCGAGTCGGTCAAGAGCGCGCTGGCCCAGACCTATACGCCGCTGACGGTCATCATCTCCGACGACTGTTCGACCGACGACACCTATGCCCGGATCGAGCAGGTGATCGCCGGCTACAAAGGCCCGCATCGGGTTCGCCTCCATCGCAACCCGAAGAATGTGGCCATCGGCCATGTGCGCGACCTGCTGCCGCTGGTGGAAACGGAGTTCTGCGTGCTGGGGCATGGCGACGATCTGTTCCATCCGGAGCGGGTGGCGATGCAGGTGGAACGCATGATCGAGCGCGATCTGGCGGCGGTCGCCTGCAACGCGACGATCATCGACGAGCGGGGCCGCGAGCAGGGCCTGCGTCTGCCGAAGGACGGTCCCGCTTCCGTGTCGCTCGATCATTTGTTCCGGCAGGGTGCCAACCCGGCGCAGCTCGGTGCGGTGCTCGCCTGGCGGCGCGAGCTGTTCGCGGCCTTTCCGGAGCCCGATCCACCGACGCGCCGGATCGATCAGATCGTGTCGTTCCGCGCGCTGCTACTGCGCGGCTTGGAGTTGATGCCGGAGCCTCTGGTGAAATGGCGCCATCACGGCATGAACCGAAGCCCGGCGCTTCAGCGCCGCAACGCCGCCGACGAAGCCACGGCGATGCGCGTCGAGGAAAAGCGGCTTTGGGCGCGGATCGGCCATGCCCATTTCATGCTGAACGATCTTTCCTGGTGGCTCGAGCACCATCCAGACGATCCCCGTGCCGCGGCGTTGGAGAAGGGCCGCCGCGTCCTGGCGCAACGCCTGTTGCGCGAATCCAAGGACTGGGCGCGGCTGCGCTACCGCATGGCCCGCGCCAAGCTGGTCGAGCATTAGGCCGGTTCCCGCTTGCGCGGGAACGACGAGGAGGGCGATTGCGATCAAATGGGAAATGCCCTGGGCGCTATGGCGATGGAGGCGCCGAGGCAGATCGGGCCGGCGCGAGTGCTTCGCCGGCCGCGGCGTCCCTGTCCTGCTCCGGCATGAAGCCGTGTCCCGCAACGGAAACGGCCCGCCCGCGCCGATCGCGGGCGGGCCCTCTCGTCGAACCGGCAAGGGGGATGCCGGCTCTGTGGCACTCGCTCCTTAGCGAGCCACCGTCACGGGACAATGGGCGCGTGCGACGACAGCGGTCGCGGTCGAGCCGACCAGCAGGCGTTCGACGGCGCTGCGCACCGAGGAACCCACGACGATGTGATCGAACTTGTTGGCATCGGCATAAGCGACGATCGCATCGGCCGCGTTGTGCCCATTGATGACGATGCAGTCCACATCCTTCAGGCCGGCTTTGCTCACCGCCTTGGCGGCCGTTCCGAGCTGGGCGTGCAGCTGCGCATTGGCGGCATCGATCAACTCGTTGTCCCAGAAAGGCGAGCGCTGAACGCGCTCGGTCGGAACCATGTTCACGGTCAAGACCACCAGCTTGGCGCCGGTCGCTTTGGTCAGGTCGATGGCGCAGGCCACGGCCTGTTTCGACGAGTTGGAGCCATCGGTTGCGCACAGGATTTTCTTCGGCATGGAAGCCCTCCGCTACGTCAGCACCCGGATCGGGGAGTCCTTGCCGGGCCGTTTTTTGTCCCGGCGCCGCGAATCGGCCCCCCATCTAATCTAGCGACATAATGGCTAAGCCGGGGTGTGATTTGATTGATCTAGCGCAAATCCTCCACCGAAGGGGGAGGGCGCATCCCCCGACCGAATGAGCCCGTCCTCTTGCACCGACGGTCGTCGAAACCGCCATTGCGCGAAAGCGGCACGGAAAAAGGCCGGGGCGACGATGCGCCGCCTCGGCCGAGTTTTCCGCGTTCGGCCGCACCGACGAGCCCTGCGGCCGATAAGATGCCGGCGAAGGTCTACCGGGACGTCACCCTCTATTGGGATGTCTCGGCGGTCGTGGTGGCGGTACCGCTCGCCGTCGTCATGCTGGCTGCGCCGGCATCCCCCGCCCTATCTGTGGACATATCGCTGGCGCTCGTCGTCCCCGCGGTCGTGTTCGTGGTGCCGGCCGTAGCTGTAGCGCCGACGATGCCCGTGGCGGTACCGGCAGCGCTGCCCGTTGCGGCCGCGCCGCCGAGGGATGGGCCGAGGTTGCCGAGGCCTTGAGCGGATTCGGCTCCTTGGATGTCGTTCGCGCGCGTCGCGATCTCGGTTGCGAGCGACATATTGGCGGCTGCGACCGTCGGATCGTTTGTCGGGTTGGCGAGGCCGGCGAGAGCCGGATCATCCGGGTTCTCCGCCGCGATCCGCTCGTTGATGGCGTCCACCACCTCAGGCGTGACAGGTTTGTCGGCGGCGAGCGCCATGGTTTGAGCAAGATCGTCGAGCGTCGCCGAGGCGCTCGACGTCGTCGCCGTGCCACCCAGATAGCTCGAGAGCTGGCCGGCGTAGGTCTTGGACACGACGCCGATCGCGGAATTGGACGACGCCTGAACATGCGCGACCAGGGAGGAATTCATATAGCCATTGAGGCGACCGAGCGCGCTCGGGCTGACCGCGCTGTCTGCGGTGGCCCCGCCGCCGCCGATACTCGTGGCGGCAACATCGTTCGACGTGTTGGCGCCAACCTTCGCGGCGCTCCTGCCGGCGACCGATGCCGATATGCCGGCATCGCCCGAGCCCGTGCCGCTATCGGCGCCAGCACCGATGCCGCCCCTGGCGCCGCCACCAAGGCCACCGCCCCCGACACCGCCGCCAAGGCCGCCCCCGAGGCCGCCTCCGAGGCCGCCTCCGAGTCCACCGCCGATGCCGCCACCGCCCTGGGCCGCTGCCACGCTCTGATGGATCTTGCCTGACGCGTCGACGACGACCGGCGCCGTCGCCAGCGCGCCGCCGAGCAACATGGCCAGCGGGAGCGAGAAATGAGCCTTAGAGAAGGGCTTCTGCACCATGAGCATATCTCCATGTCTGCTTGTTGATCGCATTCGATGCGGCAACGGACGGCATCGCGCGCGCCTATGCCGCCGTAGAAATGGGCAAAATCCCTTCCCCGTTTCAGTGCGAGCGAAGACGAGACACCCAATTGCCACGGCGGCGGCGGCAGAGAATTAAGCGCGAAAATCCAGAGCGTTGCCTGATGTATCGCGTCCGGAAACGAACGGTCAGGCTGTGGCAAACGGAAGGCCGCCAACAGGTGCGCCAGCTCCCTCCACGAATATCGACATCATCGAGTTGCGCCCGCGCATCAGGCGAAAAAAAACGGCCGAAGCGGCGGGTCGATGCCGCTTCGGCCGTCTGGCTGCCGCACCGGCGCACCCATCTCGCTCACGGGTGCGCCAAGGGGCTCTATGCCAGGGGCTATTTGAAGCCCAGGCTTTGCTCGGTCGGCCCGAGACCCTGGCTGGTCTCCGTTTCCTGGATTTCGTTGGCGCGTGTCGCGATGTCGGCCGCGAGCGCCGCATTGGCCGCATCCACCGCCGGATCGTCGGTCGGGTTGGCCAAGCCTGCAAGAGCCGGATCGTCCGGGTTCTCTTCGGCCACTTTCTCGTTGATCGCGGCGACGATCTCGGGCGAAAGCGGCTTGTTGGCGGCGAGCGCCATGGTCTCGGCGAGGTCGTCGATCGTGGCCGTCGGCGTAGCGCCCATATAGTCGGACAGCTGGTCAGCATAAGTCTTGGAGATCACGCCGATGGCGGAGTTGGGCGAAGTCCGCGCATGCGCCACCGGGGAAGAGTTCATATAGCCATTGAGGCGCCCCAGCGCGCTCGGGCTGAGCGAGCTGCTGGCAGCAACCTGGCTGTTGCCGAAGCCGACGGCGGCCGTGCCATCGGTCTTGTTCTGACCGGGTGCGTTCGCGCTGTTGCCGGCTGCCGACGCCGATGCACCGCCGCCGTTGCCGCCACCATTGCCCTGGCCACCGCCGTGACCGCCGCCATTGCCGCCACCGTTCCCCCCGCCGTTGCCGCCGCCACCCTTGGCTGCCGCCACGGGCTGGTGGATCGTTCCCGAGGCGTCGATGACGATCGGCGCCGCCGCCAGCGCCCCGCCGATCAGCATGGCAAGGGCGAGGGACCCGCACTTCCTCGAGAGATTCCGCTTCGACATGGGTCTGACTCCGCTTCGGTTCCTGTTGCGACTCGCGCCGCGAGAAAGGGTGCCACCGCACCCGGCCACTCGCCGGCAAAGGAAGCATCCTATCTCAGCAGCAGCGCCGCGCCAGGGCGGTCACCCAAATGCCACAAGGGCGGCGCGATAGCGGCGCGGCGGGAATTATGCCCGGGTAGCCAGGGCCTTGCCGGCGGGTGCAGCGCGGGACCGATGCTCGATCCTAAGTCGCAGACCCGGTCGGCCGTCTGTCCTGGCGATGGCTACTGCAGGGACGGGCCGGTGCCCCAGAATTTGTTCCGGACCTCGCGATAATAGGACTCGACGTCGTAATACTGCACCGGCAACGCCAGATCGCGCGCCGTGAGCCGGCCGACGGCCGACAGCACCTGGTAGCTCGCCACCACTTCGTCGCGCTTGGCGCCGACCAGGCTCACCTGAGCGTCGAGATACTCCTGCTCGGCATCGAGGATGTCGAGGACCGTGCGGGCCCCGACCTCGGCTTCGAGGCGAACGCCTTCCAGCGCCACGCGCGCCGCCTCGACCTGCGATTCGAACGACTTGATCTGGGCGCGCGCGGTGGCCAGCGCCTGCCAGGCGCTGATCGCCGTCTGCACGGCGGTGCGCCGCTCGTTCTCCAGCTCCTGCTGGCGCTGCCCCACCACCTGCTTCGATTGCCGGACGTCCGATTCGGGCGCGCCGGCCTGATAGAGCGGCACGGTGAGCTGCAGCAGGATGCTGGCCGAATCGCGATCGATGCCCGGCTGTTGCGTCTCGTCGGCCGTCGTCGCCTCGCCGACGAGAGCGAGCGAGGGCAGCAACTGGCTGAAGGCGACATCCACCCCGTCGCGCGCGGCACGCTCGTTGTACTGCGCCGCAACGACGTTCGGCGAGTTGTCCGAGCCGGCGACCGTCTCGTCCTGCGTGCCCGGCAGGTCGGTCGGCGGCAGGGGCGTCTCGAGCGTGCCCGGCTTGTCGCCGATGACGGCGGCATAGGTTGCGCGCGCCGATTCGAGCTGGCCCTCGGCTTGGATCCGCGCCGCGGTCGCACCGGCCAGACGCGATTCGGCCTGCGCGACATCGGTCTTGGTCAACTCGCCCACCTCGAAGCGCGTCCGGGTCGCCTCCAGGTCGCGCGCGATGACCTGTTCGTTCTTGCGGTTGAGCTCGAGCACGGCCTGGGCGCGCACCACGTCCATATAAGCGGTCGTCGCCGAGAGCAGGACATTCTGCTCGACGGAGCTGAGCGCGGAGCGCTGCGCCAGCACGAGGCTCTCGGCCTGCCGAACGGCCGAGCTCGTGCGATCGCCGGTATAGAGCGGCTGCGTCACCTGAAGGCTCGCCGAGCGCGGGGTATAGTTGGCGGTCCCTCCGGGATGCGTGTCGGACCAGGCCGGGCCGGCATCGCCATTGACCGTGACGGTCGGCCGCCAGCCGGAGAGCGCTTTCGGCACTCCCTCGTCAGTGGCCCGCAATTGCGCACGGGCGGCCAGAAGCTGCGGGTTGTTGTCATAGGCCTTGGCCAGCGCCTCGGTCAGCGTCTCGGCGGCGGCGGTGCGCGCCAGAAACGGGGTTGCGACCATGGCAATCGGCAGGATCAGCGCTGCGGCCAGCAGCGATGGGACGGCCTGTCGCGAAAGGCGGACGCGAGGGCTGGTCATAATTCGTCGATTCCCACGAAAACAAGAGCGGACGCGGTCGGCGCGGCCGGGATTATGCCCCGGAAGGCATGGTTAGAAAACGAGGAATCGGCCGCGGGCGAACCCGTGCGACAACGCGGCGACGCGACGCCAACGCCAGCGCGGCGTTTGGCAGGCTTCGATGCTGCGACCGGACAGCGAAAGAGGCTAGGCGAACCAGTCGCGCAGGGCGGCAGCGCCCTCGTCGAGCGCCTGCATCGATTTCGGCAGGACGCGACTGTAATGCAGGAAGCCGTGAAGAACGCCGCCATAGCGCACGAGCCGGCAAGGCACGCCCGCTTCGACCAGCAGATCGGCGAGAGCCAGGCTGTCGTCGCGCAGGGGATCGAGATCGAGCGCCAGCACGAAGGCGGGCGGCAGACCGCCGAGGTCCGCCGACAGGCAGTCGAATCGCGGATCTTCCAGATCGGCCGGCGAGCGGAGATAGCTGTTGCGATAGAAGGCCATGTCGGTGCGCGCGACACCGTCCAGGTCGTTGGCGTTGAGGCGCATCGAGGCCGAGTCGATCAGGCCGTAGCTGCCATAGTAGAGCAGCAGCCCCTTGAGCGCCGGCCGGCACCCTTGGCGCGCGAGGGCGGCGCCCACCGACAGATGGGCGCCCGCGGAATCGCCGCCCATGGCGAGCCGTGCCGCATCGATGCCGTGGGCCGCGCCTTCGGCGTCCAGCCAGTCGAGCACGGCCGCGGCCTCGTCGATCTGCACCGGAAATCTATGCTCCGGCGCCAACCGGTAATCGACCCCGATCACCGCGACGCCGGCGCGCTCGGCCAGGATGCGCATGATGCGGTCGTGCGTGTCGAGATTGCCGAGCACATAGCCGCCGCCGTGGAGATAGACGAGGGCCGGCAGCGGCCGGCCTGCGATCGGAAAACAGAGCCTGAGCGGGATCGGGCCGTGGGGCCCCGGAATGGCGAGCTCGCGCACCTCTTGAAGCTTCGGCCCGTCGCGGTTCCAGAAGCGCCGCTCGCGCTCGTAGGCCTTACGCGCCGCCGGCAGATCCGTCCAGTTCACCGTCTCGGCGCCGTGGAGGCGCTGGCTTTCGGCAATCGCCGCCAGCATTTCGGGATCGAGGCGGCGCCGGACATCCGGTCGCGTCATGGCCTGGCCTTGGGCTGCGAGACGGTTCCAATGACGGGATCGAGCGGCTTCGCACTCAAGGCCGGGATCTCGCGCGGGCCTGTTGTCGCAACGAGATTCGCCGCCGCCCCGAGGCCCGAAGCCGGGTGGCGATGGGAAAGCGGGCCGCCGGGTCTCCCCGACGGCGGCGCCATCATGACAGTCTTACGCGAACCACCAGCGTGCCGGCAACTTCAAGCCGTCGTCCTCGAGGTTCGATGCGACGGCGCCATGGTCGAGCTTGTCGGAATAGGCGTCGACATAGGCGTTGAACACGAGGACGACGACACCGCCATCGTCGTGCAGCAGCTGCTGCATCTCGGCATACATCGCCGCGCGCTCCTTTCCGTCCGGCGCCGAGCGGGCCTGCAGGAGCAACTCGTTGAAGCGCGGGTTCTTCCAGGCCGTGTCGTTCCACGCCGCGTCGGCCGCATAGGCGGTCGTGAACATCCAGTCGCAAGTCGGGCGGCCGTTCCAGTAGGAAGCGCACCAGGGCTTCTTCATCCAGACATTGTCCCAATAGCCGTCGTTCGGCTCGCGGATCACATTGATGTCGATCCCGGCCCTGGCGGCATGGGCCTTGAAGAGCACCGCCGCGTCGAGGGCGCCGGCGAAGGCCGCGTCCGCCGCCGAGAGATCGACCTTGAGCGTCGAGAGCCCCGCCTTCTTCAGGTAGAACTTCGCCTTGTCGGGATCGTACTTGTGGATCGGCTCGGGGTTGATCGCGTACTTGATCGAAGGCGCGATCGGGTTGTCGTTGCCGACCGTGCCGTGCCCCAGGAACACCTTCTTCAGGATGTCGTCGCGGTCGAGCGCGTATTTCAGCGCCAAGCGGACATTGTTGTCATTGAAGGGAGCCACGTTCGTGAGCATCGGGAACACGTAGTGGCCGTAGCCCGTAACCTCGAGGATCTTGATGTTCTTGTTGCGCTGCAGAAGGCCGAGCGTCTTGAGGTCGCAACGATCGATGTAGTGCACGTCTCCCGTGACCAGCGCGTTGGTGCGCGCCGTGACGTCGATGATGCTCAGAACCTCGCACTCATCGACATAGGGCTGCCCCGACTTGTGGTAGTTGGCGAAGCGCTTCATCTTGGCGCGCACGCCGGGCTCGAATTGCTCGAGGACGAACGGGCCGGTCCGGATGCCCGACTGCCAATCGACGTCGCCGTCCTTGGCCGGCATGATCGGCAGATGGTAGTCGCTCGTGAGGTAGGGGAAGTCGGTGCTGCCGGCCGAGAGCGTGAAGACGACCTTGTCCTTGCCGTCGGCCTTGATGTCGGTGATGGGCTCGAGAATCGATTTCGCTGCCGACTTGGAATCCTTGCCCATGTGATGGCGGAAAGAGGCGATGACGTCTTCCGGCGTCACGGTCTTGCCGTTGTGGAAGGTCAGGCCCTTGCGCAGCGTGAAGACCCAGGTCTTGGCGCCGTCCGAGGGCTCCATGCTCTCGGCCAGGTCGGGCTGGATCTCGCCGTTCGCGTCGACTTCGGTCAAGCCGTTGCCGAGCGAGCCCCAGCCGACCATGCCATTGAAGGAATCGGGGTAGGTCGCGGGGTCGAGCGTGTCGGTGGTCGCGCCCGAACCCAACGCAACGCGCAGATAACCGCCCCGCTTGGGCGAAGCGCTGGCAATCTTTCCCGCAAGCGTCGTGGCGAGCGCTGTCGTCAGGCCGAGCGCGGCGGCACGGCCGATGAACTCGCGGCGGCCGACCTTGCCATTGGCAAGCTGCTGCTTCCAATAGTCGATCTCGCTCATTCTTGAAGCTCCTCTGGGATGTGGGTGTTTCAGATCCGGCGCTCCCACTCCGGCGCCCCAGTCTTGCGCAAATTGTGGCAAATCTGCGTCACGGGCGGCGCTCGCAAAGCCAAGCGGCCTTAGCTGCTGCAAGGTCGAACGACGATCCGGGTCGCGATCGCGCGTGGCCCAACTCGTGAGCCAGCCAGCCGCTAGGAAATGGCCGCGCCCTGCGCGAGGACGGCAGCGCTTGCGCGCCGCGCGAGCAGCCCGTCGAGCCAGCGCGGATCCATCTCGGGCACCGAGGACAGCAGCAGCTCGGTATAGGGATGGTGCGGCGGGGTCAGCACCTGCTCCTTCGAGCCCTGTTGGACCACCTTGCCCTGATGCATCACCACGACCCAATCCGCGATGGCCTTCACCGTGGCGAGATCGTGCGTGATATAGAGGTAGGAGACGTTGAGCTCCTTCTGCAGCCGCAGCAGCAGCTTCAAGATCCCTTCCGCCACGATCTGGTCGAGCGCCGAGGTGACCTCGTCGCAGATGATCAGATCCGGCTCGACCGCCAGCGCTCGCGCGATGCAGATCCGCTGCTTCTGGCCGCCCGAGAGCTCCGCCGGCAGGCGGTCCATGAACCGGCTGTCGAGCTCGATCATCTCCAGGAGCTCGGCGATCCGGCGATCGCGCGCCGCGCCCGACAGGCCCAGATGGTGCTGCAGCGGCCGGCCGAGAATGTCGCGCACGCGCCGGCGCGGGTTGAGCGCCGTGTCCGGCATCTGGTAGATCATCTGCAGGCGGCGCAGCATGTCCTTCGAGCGGTTCTTGAGCGCCGGCGGCAAGGGTTTGCCGTCGAACAGGACGTTCCCCTTCGTCGGCGGCAGCAGACCGGTGATGACGCGCGCCAGGGTCGACTTGCCCGAGCCCGATTCGCCCACGACCGCGACGGTGCGCCCGCGCGGAACATCGATGCTGACGTCGTGGAGAACCTTCACGGCATTGCCGTAGCCGGCATCCACGCCCTGGACGCGCAGCAGCTTGTCCTCGCTGGGCTCTTCCTTCTTGTGCAGCGAGCGGACGGCCCATAGCGATTTGGTATAGGGCTGCTGCGGGTTTGACAGCATTTGCGCCGTCGGCGCCTCTTCGACCAGCTCGCCATAGCGCAAGACCATGATGCGGTCGGCCATCTGAGCCACCACGGCGAGATCGTGCGAAATGTAGATGGCCGCCGTGTGGAACTGGCGCACGACGTCCTTGATGGCGGCCAGCACCTCGATCTGGGTGGTCACGTCGAGCGCCGTGGTCGGCTCGTCGAAGACGATCAGGTCGGGCCGGCAGGACATCGCCATCGCGGTCATGGCGCGCTGCAGCTGGCCGCCCGAGACCTGATGGGGATAGCGCAGGCCGATATGCTCGGGCTCGGGCAGGCGCAGGCGGCGGAACAGATCGACCGCCTTGCGCTTGGCCTCGGCCTCGCCCATGACGCCGTGCTTCAGAGGCGTCTCGACATATTGATCGATCAGGCGGTGCGCCGGGTTGAACGAGGCGGCTGCCGACTGCGCCACATAGGCGGTCCTGACACCCCAGATCTTGCGTTTCGCCGCCTCGTCGGCTTTGGCGAGATCGACGCCGCCGAACATGATCGTCCCGGCCGTGATGCGGCAGCCCGGTCGCGCATAGCCCATCGCGGCAAGCCCGATGGTGGATTTGCCGGCGCCCGATTCGCCGATCAGCCCCAGCACCTCGCCGCGGCGCAGGGCGAGGTCGATGCCCTTGACAATCTCGTGCCAGGTGCCCTCGCTCTCGCCCTCGACCCTGAGGCCGCGGATCTCGAGGAGTATCTCGCCCGCCTCCGGGGCGGGGTTCCCGGCGATCTTCGGGTTCACGCTCATTCCTTGAGCCCGCTCGTCTTGTGGAGGAACCAATCGACGACGAAGTTGACCGCGACCGTGAGCAGCGCGATCGCGCCCGCCGGCAGCAGTGGCGTGATGTCGCCGTAATTGATCAAGGTGGCGTTCTCGCGAACCATCGAGCCCCAATCGGCAGTCGGCGGCTGGATGCCCAGGCCGAGGAAGGAGAGGGCGCTGATGGTCAGGAAAACGAAGCAGAAGCGCAGGCCGAACTCGGCGACGATCGGCGGCAGGATATTGGGCAGGATCTCGCGCGACATGATCCAGCCGAGCTTCTCGCCCTGTAGCCGCGCCGCTTCCACGAAATCCATCACGACGACGTTCATGGCGACGGCACGGCTCAACCGGAACACACGCGTCGAATCGAGCACCGCGATGATGAGGATGAGATTGAGTATCGACGCCCCGAAGATCGAGAGCAGCACGAGCGCGAAGATGAGCTGAGGTATCGCCATCAGCACGTCGACCAGACGCCCGCACAGCTGATCGATCCAGCCGCCGAGCACGGCGGCAAGCAGGCCCATGGCGCCGCCCAGGAGGAAGGCGAGGCAGGTGGTGACGAACGCGATGCCGATGGTGTTCCGGGCGCCGAAGATCAGCCGCGACAGCATGTCCCGCCCCAACTGGTCGGTGCCGAAAATGAACTGGTCGCTCCAGGGCTCGTACTGGTTGCCGACCAGCTCGTTCTGGCCATAGGGCGCCACGAGATGAGCGAAAAGCGCGAGAAAGACGTAGATCGCGATGACGATCAGACCGAACCAGGCCGAGATCGGCGCCCGCTTGAGCTCGCGCCAAGCCAACTGCCACCGGTTGCGGTGCGGGTGGACGGTTTCGGGCTCGGTCGTGAGGGGTTGTGTAGCCATGCCGCGCTTCTCCTGCGATGTCGCCGTCATCTCGGATGCAGCAGCCGGGGATTCGTGACGATGGACACGATGTCGGCCAGAAGGTTGAGCAGGATGTAGGTTGCGGCGAAGAGGAGCGCGCAGGCCTGCACGACCGGAATGTCGCGGCTCGACACGGAGTTGACCATCAGCTGGCCGATGCCGGGATAGACGAACACCACTTCCACCACGACCACGCCGACGACCAGATAGGCGAGGTTGACGGCGATGACGTTGGCGATCGGCGCCCACGCATTGGGCAGCGCATGGTGGTAGATGATCCGCGCCGGCGACAGCCCCTTGAGACGTGCCATCTCGATGTAGGGGCTCGCCAGCAGATTGATGATCGCGGCCCTGGTCATCCGCATCATGTGCGCGACGATGACGAGAACCAGCGTCAACGAGGGCAGGGCGCATTTCTCGATGCGATCGAGCAGCGGCATGTCCGGCGACACGTTGGCCAGCGAGGAGAAGATCTGGAACTTGACCGCCAGGAACAGCATCAGGATGTAGGCGACGAAGAACTCCGGCACCGAGATCGAGGTCAGCGTCACCACGTTGACGAGCCGGTCGAACAGGCTGTTGCGGTAGAGCGCCGCCAGCATGCCCAGGATCAGCGCCAGCGGCACGGCGACCAGTGCCGTGAGGCCCGCGAGAAACAGGGTGTTCTTCAGGCGCGGCGCGATCAGCGAGAGCACGGTGCGCTCGTGGCCGCCGCCAAGCGCGCCCGCGCTGGCGAAGGAATTGCCGAAATCGCCCTGGAGCACCCCGCCGATCCAGGCGAAATAGCGCTCGACCGGCGGGCGGTCCAGGCCGATCTGCTTCTCGAAGGCCGCCACCGTCTCCGGGGTCGCGGCCTGGCCGAGAATGGCCTGGGCGAAGTTGCCCGGCAGCATCTCGATCGTCGCGAAGATGATGATCGAGACGACGAACAGGGTGACCAGCCCCAGCCCGAGGCGTTGCAAAACGGTTCTTAAGACGGGATTCACGCACCTATCCCCCGTGACCAGGCAGCCTCGCGGCCATCCGCCGGGTTCGTGACTTCAACAATCTACGATTCATCGAACCTTCAAAACAGAAACGACGGGCCGCCGGCCTTCGGCGGCCCGTCGCTCTCTCAGACCACGCTCAGGCAAACCACCAGCGCTCGGCCATCTTGAGACCGTCGTTCTCCCAATTGGACGCGAGCTCCCCGTGGGCCAGCTTCTTCGTGTGCGCGCTGACGTAGTTGTTGAACACCAGCACGATCACGCCGCCGTCGTCATGCACGAGCTGCTGCATTTCGCCATACATGGCGGCACGCTTCTTGTCGTCGGTCTCCGAGCGGGCGGTCACCAGCAATTCGTTGAAGCGCGCGTTGTCCCAGAACGTCTCGTTCCAGGCCGCGCCCTTCGCGTAGGTCGTGGTGAACATCCAGTCGGCGGTCGGGCGGCCGCTCCAATAGGAGGCGCAGAACGCCTTCTTCAGCCACACATTGTCCCAGTAGCCGTCGTTTGGCTCGCGCACGATGTTGATGTCGATGCCGGCCTTGGCCGCACTCTCCTTGTAAAGCGCGGCGGTGTCGACCGCGCCGTCGAACGCCGCGTCGGCAACCGAAAGGTCGACCTTCAGGGACGACAGGCCCGCCTTCTTCAGGTGGAATTTCACCTTGTCGACGTCGTACTTGTGGATCGGCTCCGGATTGATCGCGTACTTGACTGCGGGCGCGATCGGATTGTCGTTGCCGACCGTGGCGTGGCCGAGGAAGATCTTCTTGGCGATGTCGTCGCGGTCGAGCGCGTACTTGAGCGCGTTGCGGACGTCGGCATTGTCGAACGGCGCCATCGTGCAATTCATGGCCAGCACGTAGTGGCCGTAGCCGGTGACCTCGTCGATCTCGAGGTCCTTGTTGCGCTGAAGCAGATTGAGCGTCTTCAGGTCGCAACGGCCGATCCAGTGAACCTCGCCCGTCGTCAGCGCGTTGGTGCGCGCCGTCACGTCGGTCAGCGCCAGATACTCGACTTCGTCGAAATAAGGCAGGCCCGACTTGTGATAGTTGGCGAAGCGCTTGAACTTGGCCGATACGCCCGGCTCGAACTTCTCGAGGGCGAAGGGCCCGGAGCCGATGCCGGCCTGCCAATCCATCTTGCCGTCCTTGGCCGGCATGATCGGGATGTGGTAGTCGCTCGTGAGGTAGGGGAAGTCGGCGCTGCCGCCGGTCAGCGTGAAGATCACGGTCTGCGGCCCGTCGGTCTTGATGTCCGCAACGGACGCGAGGTTCGATTTCGCGGCCGACTTGGAATCCGCGCCCATATGGTGGCGATAGGATGCCAAGACGTCGTCCGAGGTCACGTCCTTGCCGTTGTGGAAGGTCAGCCCCTTCCTGAGCTTGAACACCCACTTCTTGGCGCCGTCGCTGGGCTCCATGCTCTCGGCCAGGTCGCCGACGATGTTGCCCTTGGCGTCGACTTCGGTGAGGCTGTTGCACATCGTGCCCCAGAAGGCGGTCTGCGTGAAGGTGTCGGGCCAGGTGCCGGGATCGAGCGAATCCGTGGTTGCGCCATGCGCCAGACCGAACCGCGCGAAACCGCCCTTCTTGGGCTCGGCGCCAGCGATTTTGCTCGCCAGTGTGGTCGCGAGCGCCGTGGTCATGCCGAGCGCGGCGGCGCGACCCATGAACTCGCGGCGGGTGATCCGACCGCGCGCGAGCTGCGTTTTCCAATAGTCGAGTTCGCTCATTCTGAAGCCTCCCTTGCTTCGTGGGGTGTCTCACACGCCGCGCTCCCACTCGCGGTCTTTTGTCAGCGAATTATGCCACGGGCCCTCCCATAGCCATAGCGCCGACGGGGTCATCTGACCGCGCGGACAGCCATTCGGCCGTCCAGCGGTGGAAGTTCATGAACGCCGCGTCGCCGCACAGCGTCATGGAGGTGAAAACGTTCGAAGGCCCGCCAGCGCGCGCCGGCCGCCATCGAGCGCGTGCACATCGATCGAGCGATGGGCGCGGCGTCGGGGCGGCAAGCTGCGCCGACCTGTGTCGGCACTGAAGCTTTTGGCGCGATATCGAAGCTGTCATTTCGGCCTGTGCGAGCGCAGGGCGGCTTACGGGCGGTTGCCGCACCTTGCACGAAGTTTGCAAACATCGCTTTCCCCCGGGGCCGCCGGTCCGGCGGCGCCCAGGACTGCAGGAAGGCGGTGGGCCAAGCAGCCCTGTCCCGGGCTCAACGCGCCGGTTCCGGCGAAAGGAGACGCTTGCAATTATGTCAAACTTGCATGGTGGGTATTCCGCAGTAAACTCGAAAAAAAATCAATGTTTGATTGATCTGAATTTATGACCGCAATCGAGCCGCAAATACCCCCTGCCAACAGCCTGGTGGCGTTCGAGGCGGCGGCGCGCCATCAATCGATCACCTTGGCTGCGGCGGAACTCCACGTGACCGGCGCCGCCGTCAGCCGGCAGGTGCGCAAGCTCGAGGCGCATCTGGGCTGTGCCTTGTTCGAACGACTGCACCGCCGCCTGCGGCTGACACCACAGGGCGCCATGCTGCAGCGGGCGCTCACCGAAGGGCTCGGCGCGATCGGGCTCGCCTGCCGGGATCTGGCGGCCGGCACCGATGCGCGCCAAGTGACGGTGGGGTCCACGATCGCCTTCGCTTCGCTCTGGCTGATGCCCCGCATCCCGAGCTTCAGCGCGGCCAATCCCGATATCGGGCTGCGCTACGTCGTGGCGGACACCCTGATCGATCGGCTGGATGACGAATTGGATCTCGTCGTGCTCTATGGCCATGGCCATTGGCCGGGCTATGTCGCGACCCTGCTGTTCGGCGACGAGATCATCCCCGTCTGCAGCCCGATCTATCGTGCCGAGCGTCCCGGCCTCGCCCGGCCGGCGGATCTGCTCGGCGAGCGGCTGATCCATGTCGAAAGCGAGAACCGCACCTGGGAAACCTGGCCGATCTGGTTTGCCAAGATGGGCGTGACCGAGCCGGCCTATGGCCGAGCGGAGCGTTTCAACAACTACATGATGGCATTGCAGGCCGCGGTGGAGAGCCATGGCGTGGTGCTCGGCTGGCGAAGGCTCATCGCCGAGCATCTGGCGCGCGGCATGTTGGTGCCGGCGGTCCCTGCCGGCATTCCTGCCGCCGGCGGCTATTACCAATTGCTGCCGATGAACCGACCGGCTTCGGCGCCGACGCGGCTGTTGCGCGACTGGATCGCGCGCGAGGCGGCGACGATGGCGGGATAGAGCCCGCGCGCGGGCGTAGCCCCCTGGCGCCAGCGGCTCACATCATGTCGCGCGGATGCTTGGAGCTCCAGTTGCGCAAGAGCAGGAGCCGGCCGCCTTCATAAGCCTCGAGTCGTGCATCGAGGAAGAAGTGCGTGCGGTCTGCCCACATCCGGCAACGCGTCTCGGTGCGCACCGACCAGCCGGGTCGCGACAACGTCATGGTCCAGTGGGTCTCGCCCGAGGCGCAGAGCGGGTCCTCGGGGTGGATGCGCCAGACCTCGCGGCCGATGCCGCCGCTGACCAATCCGTGCCTGGCGTCGCGCGCCTCGCCGAAATCGTCCTCGATCACGAGCTTCCATTCGCCGGAGCCCAGATCCTGCTCGATGCGGCGCTGATTGGAGCCGGCGCGGATGGTCTCGAGCTCGAGCGGCGGCGCGGCTTCGGGCGCCGCGAATTCCGGCGGCGTCTCGGCGCGAACCGGCCGTTCGGGCAGCAGGGCCCGGCACTTGCCGGCATAAAGCGTCAGCGTCACGGGCTCGGGCGAAGGCCAGATCATCGGCCAATAGGCGGTCGAAACGGCGACCCGGAGCCGGTTGCCCTTGCGGAAGGCATGGGCGCAGTCGTCGAGCTTGACCTTGACCTTGAGGCGCTGGCCGACCGGCACCTCGCTCGGGCGCTCGTGGCTGTCGCGATGGGCGAGATTGAGAAGGCCGTAGCTCACCCGCACCGACTGCCCGTCGGGCCAGACGTCGCAGAGCCGCACGCAGACGAAGCCCTGCGGCCGGTCGATGGCGAGCTCGAGCTCGATCTCGGGCGTGCCGAAGATCTCGAGCGGGGCCTCGAGCGGGGCGCTGTCGAACGAAAGCGACCCGGCGTCGTCCATGCGCTGGTCGCCCGGGCATTCCGGCCCCAGCCAGATTGCGCAATATTCGCCGCCGGCCGAGCCCGTGGTCTGGGGCGAGCAGATCTGCAAGGCGGTTTCCGGCCCGGCTTCGCGCGCGAGCCGGCCCGCGTTCATCGCCAGCGCCATGGTGCGGATGTTGGGTGAAGGCCAGGCCGGCTCGGCGATCCAGCGGCCGGGCCGCTCGGTATAGAAGGTCCGCGCCGGCACGCTCTCCTGCATATAGGCGCGCACCACCGGCTCCTTCATCACGCCGGTGTCGATGCCCTTGAGCCAATGATCCCACCAGCGCAGGCACTCCTGCAGGAAGCCGATCGCGGGCTTCGGCACGGCGAAATGCGGATATTTGTGCAGCCAGGGGCCGATGACGGCCTTGCAGGGCGCCTTCAGGTTGGCGACGAGCTGCAGCGGCGCGTTGCGATAGGCGTCGCCCCAGCCGCCGACCGCGAGCACGGCCGCCTCGATCGCGCTCCAGTCCTCGCAGACCGAGCCATGCTTCCAGAACTCGTCGCGGCGTTGATGGGCGAGCCAGTTCTGGATCAGGAGCGGTTCGTTCTCGAGGCGCTCCAGCCACATCTCGCGCCAGCGCCGGCCGACCAGCGCGGGGTCGGGGGGCCGCGAGGAATAGGCGAACATGGTCGAGGACCAGCCCAGATTCTCGGCCAGCTGGCAACCACCCTTGTAATGGATGTCGTCGGCGTAGCGGTCGACGGTGGAGCAGATCGAGACCACCGCCTTCAAGGGCTCGGGTCGGCGCGCGGCCACCTGCAGCCCGTTGAAGCCGCCCCAGGAGATGCCGATCATGCCGACCCTGCCGCTGCACCAGGGCTGGCGCGCGATCCAGTCGATCACCTCGATCGCGTCGTCCTGCTCCTGCTTTAGATACTCGTCCCACATGAGCCCGTCGGACTCGCCGTTGCCGCGCATGTCGACGCGCAGGCAGGCATAGCCGTGGCCGGCGAAATAGGGATGGGTGAGCTGGTCGCGCACGGCCGTGCCGTCGCGCTTGCGATAGGGCAGATATTCGAGGATAGCCGGGACGGGCTTGGCCTCGGCGTCGGCGGGCAGCCAGATGCGCGCGGCCAGCCGGCAGCCGTCCTTGAGCTCGATCCAGGCGTTCTCGATCTCCCGCACTGCGCGCGGAAAGCGTTCGACGACCTTCATGAGGACGTAGCCTCTTGCCGTTTGCGAGCGACCCTCGGCGCCGTTTCTACACCGGCTTGCCGCCGACCGCGAGAGGCTGGCGCGACATCATCGACCTGGTGAAGATGAATATTGGCCGGCCCCGCGTCGGACCGGAGAGGCGGCGAGAGCCGACAGCGTAACGAGAGGAGCGCGTTCCGATGGCGAAGGCAGCAAAGACGGGGAGCATGAAAGCGGCGGTCTTGAGGAAGATCGGGCGGCCGCTCGAGATCGAAACCCTGCCGATCCCGGAGCCCCAGGCCGGCGAAATCTTGATCAAGGTGACCGCCTGCGGCGTTTGTCACAGCGATCTGCACGCGGTCGACGGCGATTGGACGCCCCTGCCCAAGCTGCCGCTGATCCCGGGCCATGAGGTCACGGGCACGGTCGCGGGCCTCGGGTCCGGCGTGACCGGCTTCAAGCTTGGCGATCGCGTCGGCGTGCCCTGGATGTTCAGCGCCTGCGGCGCTTGCGAGTTCTGTCTCGCGGGCATGGAGACGATCTGCAAGAACGGCGCCTCCACGGGCTACTCCAAGCCCGGCGGCTATGCCGAGTACATGGTGGCGCCGGCGGCTTTCGTGGCGCGCCTCTCGCCCCGAATCGACATGTACGAGGTGGCGCCGATCCTGTGCGCGGGCGTCACTACCTATCGCGGCTTGAAGCGCAGCCTGACCCGCCCCGGCCAGTGGATCGCGGTCGTCGGCATCGGCGGCCTCGGCCACATCGCCGTGCAATATGCGCGCGCGATGGGCATGCGCGTAGCGGCGGTGGACGTGGGTGAGGAGAAGCTCAGGCTCGCGAAGAGGCTCGGGGCCGAGTTCGCCGTGAACGCGCGCGAGGCCGATCCGGCCAAGGCGATCCAGGCGAAGCTCGGCGGCGTGCATGGCGCCATCGTCACGGCGGTCGCGACCAAGGCCTTCGAGCAGGCGGTCGGCATGCTGCGCGCCGGCGGCACGGCCGTTTATATCGGCGTCCCCGGCGGCAAGGCCGACGCGGTCCGCAGCTCGATCGCCGCGATCGTCGGCTCGGAGCTGTCGGTGCGCGGCTCCAATGTCGGCACGCGCCTCGATCTTGCCGAGGCCGTCGCCTTCGCCACGAACGGCCTGGTCAAGGCGCGCATCGAGAAGCAGCCGCTCCCGGCCGTCAATCGCATCTTCGAGCGGATGCGCAAGGGGCAGATCGTCGGCCGCGTGGTGTTGGCGATCGGCTGAGACTGGCCGTCGATCAGGCTGCACCACGCATGCGCGGTGCCCCGGTGGGGCCCGGCGCCGCCACGGCCGAGCGCAGCCAGGCGCAGAGCCGCTCGATCTCGGGGCCGGGCGTGCCGCGCCCGGGCAGCAGCAGGTGATAGCCGCGCCCCGAGACGCAGACCTTGTCCGAAGCGGGAACGAGCTGGCCCGCGGCGATCGTGTGCTCGACCAGCGGCCGCCACCCGAGCGCGATGCCCTGGCCCGCGATCGCGGCCTGGATCACGAGCGTGTAGTTGTTGAAGGTGAGGCCCGGCGCTTCGGGATGAAAGGGCGCGCCTGCCGCGGCGAACCAGCTTTCCCATTTGAACCAGGGCTCGCTGACACCCTTGCCGCGCGCCGGCATGTCGAGGTGAAGCAGCGGAAAGCGCTGCAGCTCCTCGAGCGTGAAGAGCCGGCTCTCGCGCAGGAGCGAGGGCGCGCAGACAGGGAAGGCGTATTCGGGCACCAGCAGCTCGGCGCGCGTGCCGAACCAGGCACCATCACCGAACAGGATGCCGAGATCCGCACCGGTCTCGGCGATGTTCTGCGTCCATTGCGCGGTGATGAGCCGAAGCTCGACGGTGGGCAGCAGTTTCTTGATCTCGGCCAGGCGCGGCACCAGCCATAGACCTGCCAAGGCCACGTCGGTGGCGATGGTCACGACACGCTGCGTCGAGATGCCACGAATCTCGCGCACGACCTCGGTGATGCCGGTCAAGCCCCGCTGCACCGCGACGAAAAGGGCCGCCCCCGCCTCGGTCAGCGCGATGCCGCGATGGTCGCGCCGGAACAGCGGCCGACCCAGATGTTGCTCGAGACGGCGGATCTGATGGCTCACGGCCGGCTGCGTCAGGCCGAGGCTGTCGGCCGCCTTGGTGAAGCTGCCAAGCCGGGCCGCTACCTCGAAGGTCACGAGCCCGCGCAGGGGCGGCAGCCGGCCGCCGCCCTCGTTATTATTTTTCGTCATGACCCTATCATCTTGCCGGCGGTTCCGGAGCCGGCCGCTGCCATCCTACAGTGGCCTCACTTCAACGCGCCAACGATTTTAGCCATGAATCTGATTGATGGCGGAAATCGGCGGCCCGGAGCCTGTCCAGGGGCCGAGACGAAGGAGGAAGCGATGGCCAAGCGCAAGCCCAACATTCTGTTCCTGCAGGCCGATCAGCTGGCGGCACCCTTCCTGCCGGTCTATGGCCACAAGGTGGTGCAAGCGCCCCATGTCGCGGCGCTGGCCGAGCGCGGCGTGGTGTTCGATTCCTTCTACTGCAACAGCCCGCTCTGCGCCCCCTCGCGCTTCAGCATGATGGCGGGGGCCTTGCCCTCGCGCATTGCGGCTTACGACAACGCCGCCGACTTTCCGGCCGACGTCCCGACCTTCGCGCACTATCTGCGCCAGCAGGGCTATCGCACGGCGCTGTCGGGCAAGATGCATTTCTGCGGGCCCGATCAGCTCCACGGCTTCGAGGAGCGGCTCACCACCGATATCTATCCGGCCGACTATGGCTGGACGCCCGACTGGGAGAATTTCGAGGCGCGGCCGAGCTGGTACCACAACATGCTGTCGGTGGTGCAGGCGGGGCCTTGCGTGCGCTCCAACCAGCTCGATTTCGACGAGGAGGTGGTCTATGCGGCACGCCGCTTCATCCACGACGCGGCGCGGGGCACCGACGAGCGGCCCTTCTGCCTCGTGGTGTCCATGACCCATCCGCACGATCCTTACGCGATCCTGCCGGAATATTGGAACCGCTACCGGCCCGGGGAGATCGACCTGCCGGCGGTGGCAGCCGGCGACGTGCCGCTCGACCCGCATGCCAAGCGGCTGCGCTACGTCTGCGACATGGACGGTTACGAGGTCACGGAGGCGCATATCCGCAACGCGCGCCGGGCCTATTACGGCGCGATCGCCTTCGTCGACGACCAGGTGGGCGCGCTCGTGAAGGCGCTGGAGGAGGTCGGCCTGGCCGAAGACACCATCGTGCTCTTCACCGCCGACCATGGCGACATGCTGGGCGAGCGCGGGCTCTGGTACAAGATGACCTGGTTCGAGAACGCCTGCCGGATCCCGTTGATCGTCTCGGCACCGAAGATGTTCCGGCCGCGGCGCGTGGCGGCGTCGGTCTCGCTGGTCGATCTGCTGCCGACCCTGGCGGAGCTGGGGAACGACGGCAAGGCGCCGGACTATGCGGCGCCCGTCGACGGGCGCAGCCTGCTGCCGCATCTCTCGGGGACCGGCGGCCATGACGAGGTGATCGGCGAATATCTGGGCGAGGGCGCGCTGGCGCCGCTCTTCATGATCCGGCGGGCCGCGCAGAAGTTCGTCACGACCGCCCCCGACCCGGACCAGCTCTACGATCTCGCCGCCGACCCGCAGGAGCGGCGCAACCTCGCCGCCGATCCGTCCCAGGCCGGCGCCGTCGCAGCCTATCGCGCCGAGGTGGCGAGGCGCTGGAATGTCGACCGGCTCAAGGAACAGGTCCTGGCCAGCCAGCACCGACGCCGGCTGGTGTTCGAGGCCCTGATGAAAGGCAAGCATCGGCCATGGGATTTCCAGCCTTATCGCGACGCCTCGCTGAGCTACATGCGCAACCACCTCGTGCTGGACGATCTCGAATATCGCTCGCGCCTGCCGCATGTGGAGGCGCCGGCGCCGAAGCGGTGAGGTTCAGCGCTCGCCGACCGGCGCCGGCACGGCAGCCGGCTGCGGGCGCCGGCCGACCGTGACGCTGACCAGCACGCCTGCCGCGATCAGCCCGCCGCCCCAGAAGGCCTCCCGCGTCGGCGTTTCGCCGACGGCAAGCCAGGCCCAGAAGGGGTTGAGGATCACGTCGAGGAGCGCGATGAGCGTGAGCTGGACCGCCGGGACCCAGCGCGCTGCGCGCGAATAGAGGATCAGCGGCAGGGCCAGTTGCACCGCGCCCATGAGCGCGATCAGGCCGAGCGTTTCGAGCGGCACCGCGAGGCCGCCGCGCAAGACTGCGACCGTTGCGAACACCACGAAACCGCCGATGCAGACCGCCGGCACCATGTCGATGTCGCGGTAGCGCCGGAGCCACACCGTCTGTCCGGCGAAGCAGAAGGCCACGATCAGCGAGAGCGCGTTGCCGAGCGCGCTGCCTTGCGCAAAATCGGTGCCGAAGATGACGAACACGCCGATGACGGCGAGCGCGGCCGCGAGCCAGACCGCGGGGCCGGTCCGCTCGGCCGCCACCAGCCGGGCCAGGACCGGGGCGAAGATCGGCGCCAGGTTGGAGAGGCAGGCGACGTTGGCGACGCTGGTAAGGGTGAGCGAAACGATATAGAGCGTCGAGCCTACCGCGAAGAAGCCGGCCAGCCCGACGAGCGCCCAGCGGTCGAGCATCCGGAACCGTTGCACCGTGCCGCGCCCGTAAAGCGCCAGCAGGAAGACCAGCAGCGCCGAGGACATGGCGAACGCGCGCCAAGCCGTCACCTGCCACACGTTGGCGTCGGGGATGGTGCGGACGAAGAGGCCGGAGAGGCTCCAGAAGACCGTCGCCAGAAGGACCGTGACGACGCCTTTGGCATAGTCGCGGTGGTGCAGCGTACCCGACGCCATGATCCGGCCGGCTCCCCGATCTCGCGGCGGAAGATGGCGCAGGCATCGCGCGCAGGGCTCGAGCCGCCGAACCCGAGCGGCCGGATCATAGCTCAACCGTCGACGCGGAACGCGCCGGATCTTATGGGGGAGGGCGCCGGCGCGTGGACCGTTCTTGCGTCACCCTGCTAGAAAGAAGGGAGCAGCAGGGGGACGAGCGCCATGGCGGATGACGGCATCTTCGCGGCCGGCTTCAAGGAGACGCCCTATTGGTGGGAGGCGGCCCCGCGGCCCGAGCGGGCGCCCCGGCCCCTGCCCGCCAAGGTCGACGTCGCCATCGTCGGCGCCGGCTTCACGGGCCTCGTCGCCGCCCTCACCTTGGCGCGTGCCGGACGCAGCGTGGCGGTGCTGGAATCCCAGCGCCTGGGCGAGGGGGCGAGCTCGCGCAATGCCGGCTATGTCGGCCGCACGCTGAAGCACAGCTTCGGCTCGCTGACCGAGAGCCGCGGGATCGAGGCGGCACTCGCCATCTATCGCGAGGCGCGGGCGGCCTATGATTTCGTCTACGAGCTGGTCGAGCGCGAAGGCATCTCTTGCCATCTCGCCCGCTGCGGCCGCTTCATGGCGGCGCTTAGCCCACACCACTACGACGGCATGGCGAAAGAGCTCGAGATCAAGTACCGGCATCTGGGCGACGCGTTCGAGATGGTGCCGCGGGCCGGCCAGTCGCGCGAGACCGGCTCCGATCTCTTTCACGGTGGTGCCATGATCCCCGAGATGGGCTCGCTTCATCCGGGCCTCTATGTGAACGGGCTGATCGCGGCGGCCGAGCGGGCCGGTGCCGGGCTCCATGACCGCGCCGGCGTGAGCGCGATCCGGCGCGAGGGCGACGGCTTCACGCTCGAGACGACGCGTGGGGTCGTGACGGCGCGCGAGGTCGCCATCGCCACCAACGGCTATACCGGCAAGGCCACGCCCTGGCTCCGGCGTCGCGTCATTCCCTTCAACGGCTTCATGGTGGCGACCGAGCCCTTGCCCAAGGACCTCATCGACCGCGTGGCGCCGACCAACCGCACCTGCCACGACTGGAACAACAATCTCACCTATTGGCGCCGCGCGCCGGACCAGGACCGGCTCTTGCTGGGATGGCGCACCGGGAGCCCCACGCCCGATCTCGAGGCCAAGGCGCGCCGGCTCCATGGCCGCCTGGTGCAGCTCTTCCCCGACCTCGAAGGCATCAGGCTCAGCCATGTCTGGACCGGCCAGTGCTCGGCCAGCTTCGATCTCTGGCCCCATATCGGCAGCCATGACGGCATGCATTACGGCCTCGGCTACTGCTTCGCCGGCGTGCCGATGGGGAGCTGGTTCGGCTACAAGCTGGCGCAGCGCATCCTGAGGGCCAACGACGCCGCCACCGCCTTCGACGCCCATCCCTTCCAGAGCCGCTTCTACTACCGCGGCTGGCCCTGGTTCCGGCCGCTCGCGGTCGCCAGGTTCGACTGGGAGGATCGGCGGGGGCTTTGAGCTGTGTTAGATGGAGACAGATTCATGACGAGCTATTTGGTACCGGCCATTATGGGAGCGATTGGCGGGATTTTGAGTTGGGCCAGCACGAACTTCCTCGGAAATCCACTCATACAATTCTACCAACTGCGAGACGAAATTCACTCGGCTCTTGTTCTGTATGCAAATGTGTCCCCGGTGTACGAAAGCTCTGATCTGGGCCGCTCACCAAAGGATCATCCCGATTGGGAACGCTTCGTAGAAGCTTATGGCAAACTACGTGAGTTAGCATCCCAGCTTCACGCGCTGGCCGCTAACCATCCATACATACGTCGCGCGCTGAGCTGCAAAGGCTACGAACTTGAGACCGCAGCATCGGATTTGCGTGGCTTTGCGAATACAATGGGGAAGCCGGTAGCGCGCAGCAATGGCGAATTGGCGTGGCACCGAGATCGCATTGAAAGATCGCTGCGGTTCCCCTTGTCATACCCAAATGGCGTGAAGATCCGCGATGAATGAATCAACCGGCAAGCACACAGACGCAAGACGCGTTACCACCGCCGTCTTCGACGCGCACCTCTTCCAGAGCCGCTTCTACTACCGCGGCTGGCCCTGGTTCCGGCCGCTGGCGGTCGCCAAGTTCGACTGGGAGGACCGGCGGGGGCTCTAAGGGCCCATGCACCGGCATGATCATGATTACGTCCGCTCCCTCACCCAGCTTCGGGCGGGGCTCGGCCGGTGGCCTCGCCGACCCTCGTCAACCCTCTCCCCCAACTTGTTGGGGGAGAGGGAA
>JBMONF010000038.1:0-262160 GCA_049323455.1 Pseudomonadota bacterium
GCGGTGCTTGCCACCAGAGGGTTTACGGTCACCGGCCCGCGACTGCCGGAGCGGCGGCGCCGCCGCTCCGGCAAATCAACTCTGATTCGCTGCTCCCCGCCACTCATCCCTTCAGATACAAGGGTTGCGGAGGGTTGGCGCGGCCGAAGGCCGAGCCTACCCGAAGCTGGGAGAGGGGGAGGTCTTCCGAGGGCATCTGAACTCCCTCGCATGTCATGAACCCCGACGACCTTCTGGATTTCTGGCTCTCCGAGCGCGCGCGGCCGCTCTGGTTCGAGAAGAACGCGGCCTTCGACGAGGAGATCCGCCGGCGCTTCGGCGGTTGGATCGAGGCCGGCGCTGAAGGACGGCTCGCCGCTTGGGAGCACATGCCCGACAGCGCGCTCGCCCTCGTGGTGCTGCTCGACCAGTTCCCCCGCAACATCTTTCGCGGCAGCCCGCGCGCCTTCATGCAGGACGCGGCCGCGCGCGCCGTGGCCGATCGCGCCATCCAGCGCGGCCACGACCGGGCCGTGGCTCTCGCTCACCGCTTCTTCTTCTATCTGCCCTACGAGCATAGCGAGAGCCTCGAAGAGCAGCGCAGATCGGTGGCGCTGTTCCGGCGCTGGGTGGAAGCGCACGAAGGGCCGGCGCGCGCGCAAGCCGAGGACCAGTTCCGCTACGTGCTGCGCCACCAGGAGATCATCGAGCGGTTCGGCCGTTTCCCTCACCGCAACGCGATTCTCGGCCGCGCCAGCAGCCCGGAGGAGCTGGCCTTTCTCGCCGAGCCCATGTCCTCGTTCTGAAAAGTCCCTATTTCGAGGAATGCCGTCTTGATCCGGGCTCGGCATGAGCCAGCCCGAGGTCATCTGCTCGATATCTTCCATCCATAACCGCGCCGCCGGCGCGACAATCAGGATCGGATCGCGCCGTGCCGCTGCCGGGCCAATCCGTGCCACCGAACCGCTGGACGAGCGACCAAGACGCTATCGAATCGAAACTCCGATCGGGCATGACGGCAGCAATACCGGTCGGTTCCCGCCGCGGGGTTGGCCAAGCCGTCAGGTTCGGTTTATATGCTTCCCCAAACTCGAGTTCTCGTTCGCAAGGATCCAACTTCATGCGCAGGATCATCCTGATCGGCGTCCTGCTGGCCGCAGCCGCCGTGGCGGGCGGTTATTGGTGGATGAGCCGCCAGGGCGGCGCGCCCGGCGGCGATCAGACCCACGGCGAGCACGCGGCCGGCGGCGAGCCGGGCGCCGCTGGAGGCGGCTTCGCTCTGCCGGTCGAGGCAGCTCCGGTCGAGGTCAGCCGTATCGAGCTGACGATCCCTGCGGTCGGGAGCCTGCGCTCCAACGAATCGGTCGTGATCGCGCCCGAGATCGCGGGGCGGCTGGCCGAGGTCCTGGTCGCGGAAGGCGACAAGGTCTCCGCCGGCACGACCGTTGCGCGGCTCGACCAGTCGGTCTATCGCGCCCAGCTGCAGCAGGCTCAGGCCAATCTCGAACTGTCTCGGGCCGATGTGGAGCGTTACCAGAAGATGCGCGCCGGCGAGGTCGCCAGCGAGCAGACGATGCAGCGTGCCGAAGCGGCGCTGCGCACCAACCTGGCCGACATCGCGGTGGCCCAGGCCAATCTCGCCAAGACGGAGCTCAAGGCGCCGTTCGACGGCGTGCTGGGCCTGAGGCGCGTCAGCGTCGGCGACTATCTCGATGCCGGCGACGCCATCATCAACCTCGAGCAGGTCGATCCGCTCAAGGTCGATTTCCGCGTACCTGAGGTCTATTTCACCACCGTCAAGATCGGGCAGATCATCAACATCACGGTCGATGCCCTGCCGGGCGAGACGTTCCGAGGCACGATCTACGCGATCGATCCGCTGATCGATGCCGCCGGGCGCTCGATCGTACTGCGTGCGCGCGTGCCCAATCCGGACGACAAGCTGCGCCCGGGCCTCTTCGCGCGCGTCTCGCTGGTCTATGCCGTGCACGACCAGGCGCTGCTGATCCCCGAGCAGGCGGTCGTGCCCTTCGGCAACCAGAAGTTCGTGTTCCGCGTCGTCGACGGCAAAGCGGCGCAGACCGCCGTCGAGCTCGGCGAATATGTCGCCGGCAAGGTCGAGGTCTTGAAGGGCCTCGCTGCCGGCGACATCGTCGTAACGGCGGGCCAGCTCAAGATCGCCAACGGCATGCCGGTCAATCCGATCGCGCCAGGCGGGGCCGGCGGCGCCGAGACCGGCGCGAGCGAGGCCGCCGCTCCCGCGGGCGGCGGCTGAGCCTGTCAGAGCGTCTGGAGCAGATCGTGAGACGCGGCATCCGCACCCCCTCCCCCTACCCCCTCCCGCGAGGCAGGGGTATCGCATGTGACGCCCTCATCCTTCGAGACGGCCGCTTCGCGGCCTCCTCAGGACGAGGGGGTCTCACGAAATCTCGCGGATTTCCTCACGCCTCGCGGAGGGCCGAAGGCCCGTCTCGAAGGGCGAGGAAATCCGCTCCGCAGCCACATGCGATTGCCCTGCCGCGAGGGGAGGGGGTCAGCTTCTTTCTTTATCCCTCTCCCCTTGCGGGAGAGGGAGGCGAGCGAAGCGGGCGGGCGAGGGGTTTGTTTCCAGCATTGCCGAAATTGTTCTAGCCGCGGCCGCCGCCCATGCGCATTTCCGACATCTGCATCAAGCGACCGGTCTTCGCGACCGTGCTCTCGATCGTGCTGACGCTGATCGGGCTCGTCTCCTATTCGCGCCTGACGGTGCGCGAATATCCCAACATCGACGAGCCGGTGGTCACGGTGGAGACCACCTATCGCGGCGCCTCGGCCGAGATCGTCGAGAGCCAGGTCACCAAGATCATCGAGAACTCGCTCTCCGGCATCGAGGGCATCGAGTACGTCACCTCGATCAGCCGCTCGGAGCAGAGCCAGATCACCGCCCGCTTCCGCATCGACCGCGACGTGGACGCCGCCGCCAACGACGTGCGCGACCGCGTGGCGCGCGTGCGCGGCGACCTGCCGGACGACATCGACGAGCCGGTCGTCTCCAAGGTCGAGGCCGACGCCGAGCCGATCCTCTACCTGGCCTTCTCCTCCGACCGCCATTCCGACCTCGAGATCACCGACTTCGCCGACCGCGTGGTGCAGGACCGGCTGCAGACGCTGCCGGGCGTGGCCGACGTGCCGATCTATGGCGAGCGGCGCTACGCCATGCGCATCTGGCTCGACCGCGACCGGCTCGCCGCCTACGGCCTCACCACGCAGGACGTGGAAGCGGCGCTGATCGCCCAGAACGCCGAGATCCCGGCCGGCCGCATCGAAGGCAGCCGGCGCGAGTTCACCGTGGTGTCGCAGACCGACCTCAGGACGCCCGAGGAGTTCGGCAACATCATCCTCAAGAACGCCGAGGGATATCTGGTGCGCATGCGCGACGTGGCCCGGGTCGAGATCGGCCCCGCCGACGACCGCGTCATCGCCCGCTTCCAGGGCAAGAGCGCGGTGGCGCTGGGCGTGGTCAAGCAGTCGGTCGCCAACCCGCTCGAAGTGTCGAAGGCGGTGCGCGCCGCCATCCCCGAGATCGAGGCCCAGCTCCCGCCCGGCATGAAGATCGACATGGCTTACGATTCCGCCATCTTCATCGACCGCTCGATCGAGGCCGTGTACGAGACCATCGCCGAGGCGGTGGCCCTGGTGGTGGGCGTGATCTTCCTGTTCCTGCGCTCGCTCCGGGCCACGCTGGTGCCGCTCGTCACCATCCCGGTGTCGCTCGTCGGCGCCTTCGCCCTCATGTTCCTGTTCGGCTTCTCGATCAACACGCTGACCCTGCTCGCCTTCGTGCTGGCGATCGGGCTCGTGGTCGACGACGCCATCGTGGTGCTCGAGAACATCTTCCGCCACATCGAGGCCGGCATGAGGCCGCTCGACGCGGCCCTCAAAGGCATGCGCGAGATCGGCTTCGCGGTCGTGGCCATGACCTTGACGCTCGCCGCCGTGTTCGCGCCGCTCGCCTTCACCACCGGGCGCACCGGGCGGCTCTTCGTCGAGTTCGCGCTCACGCTCGCCGGTGCGGTGCTGATCTCGGGCTTCGTGGCGCTCACCCTCTCGCCCATGATGTGCGGGCGCATGCTGAAGCACGCCGAGCGCCACGGCTGGGTCTACAACGCGATCGAGTCGGTGCTGAACGGCGTCACCAACGGCTATCGCCGCCTCTTGGGCGGCCTGCTGCGCTTGCGCATCCTCGTGGTGCTGGTCTTCCTTCTCGTCGCCGCCGGCGGCGTCTTCGCCTTCCGCCTGCTGCCCTCGGAGCTGGCGCCTTACGAGGATCGCGGCTCGATCCTCGCCATCATGATCGGGCCCGAGGGCGCCACCGCCGCCTATACCGACCGCTATATCCGCATGGTGGAGCAGCTCTGGGACACGGTGCCGGAGAAGGAGGCCTACTTCACCGTGGCGGGCTTCCCGGTGGTGAACCAGGGCATCGGCTTCATGAGCTTCAAGGACTGGTCTGAGCGCTCGCGCTCGGCCTTCGCGATCGTGCAGAGCCTGGCCGGGCCCATGTTCGCCAATCCCGGCCTGCTCGCCTTCCCGATCATGTTCCCGCCCTTGGGCCAGGAGTTCGACCAGACCCCGGTGCAGTTCGTGGTCGAGACCACCGGCTCTTACGAGGAGCTGCAACAGCTCGTCGACCAGATCATGGCCGAGGCGGCCAAGAATCCGGGCCTCACCAACCTCGACACCGACCTCAAGCTCAACAAGCCCGAGCTCAGGATCGAGGTCGACCGCGACAAGGCGGCCGATCTCGGCATCTCGGTCGAGACCATCGGCCGCACGCTGGAGACGCTCTTGGGCAGCCGCCAGGTCACGCGCTTCAAGCTCGAGGGCGAGCAGTACGACGTGATCTTGCGCATGGAGGAGCAGGAACGCCGGCGCCCCGGCGACATCGGGGCCATCTATGTGCGCGGCCGCTCGGGCGAGATGATCCCGCTCGCGAACCTGGTCAAGGTGAACGAGACGGTGGCGCCGCGCGAGCTCAACCACTTCAACAAGCTGCGCGCCGCGCGCATCACCGCCAGCATCGCTCCCGGCTACAGCCTGGGCCAGGCGCTCGACTTCCTGCGCCAGACCGTCGCGCGCGTGGCCACCACCCCGGTCTCGATCGACTATGCCGGCCAGTCGCGCGAGTTCCTGCAGGCCTCGAGCAGCCTTTATGTGGTGTTCGCGCTGGCGCTGATCTTCATCTATCTGGTGCTGGCCGCGCAGTTCGAGAGCTTCGCCGACCCCTTCATCATCATGCTGACGGTGCCGACCGCCATGACGGGCGCGCTGGCGGCCCTGGTCTTGACCCATGGCTCGCTCAACGTCTACAGCCAGATCGGCCTGGTCACGCTGGTGGGACTCATCACCAAGCACGGCATCCTGATCGTCGAGTTCGCCAACCAGCTCCGCGCGCGCGGCCGCGGGAAATTCGAGGCCGTGATCGAGGCCGCCACCTTGCGCCTGCGCCCCATCCTGATGACCACCGGCGCCATGGTGCTGGGCGCGATCCCGCTGGCCGTTGCCAGCGGCGCCGGCGCCGAGAGCCGGCACCAGATCGGCTGGGTCATCGTCGGCGGCATGACCTTGGGCACGCTGCTCACACTCTTCGTCGTGCCGGTCGCCTACACGCTGCTGGCGCCGAAGAAAATGCCGGACGCGGTGATCGAGGCGGCCCGCCTCCACGACGAAGCCGACGCGGCCGAAGCCGCGGCACGGGCGGCGGAAGAGGGCGCCGCCGCGCACAAGCCGGCGCCGGCGGAATAACGCTCGGGCATGCCGTAAGTTTGGATCGTCGCCCCGGCGAAAGCGGGGACCCAGGGGCAAGTGACGTGCGGTGGCCCCTGGGCCCCGGCTTTCGAGCTTGTGAAGAAATGCTGGATTGACAGTGTGCGTGGCTCGAGACGGCCGCTGACGCGGCCTCCTCAGCATGAGGAATAGTCTTTGTGCCATGAAGACTTAACCTCATCCTGAGGAGCGTCCCGTCAGGGACGCGTCTCGAAGGACGCACGGCGCTGATGCAATTCCCTCACAGGCTCTTTCGCCGGGGCGACGATAAAGTCGGTGTCCGTCCGGTCGGCGCCGAACCGCCGGCTCATGCCCGCGAGACGCGCGCCGCGTAGCAGCCGGGCTTGGCGAAGTGGACGTGCAGGTAGTCGGCGCGCGTCTCGGCGAAGAGGCGCTCGATGGCGCCTTCGAGCTCGCGCCCGTCCACGAGATCGGCGCCGACCATCATGCCGTCGCGGTCGTAGGCGCGCACCGACAGCATGCGCCGGCGAAGCTGCTCCGGAACCTCGTTGACGGCGTCGTAGGTCGCCTCGCCTTCGCGAACATAGATCGCGAAGCTCGCGCGATAGGGCGAGGCCACGGCGTGATGTTCGTAGTGCACGAGCAGGAGCTCGTCGCCGGGCTCGGCATCGGTAAGGCTGACGCGGCAGGGATAGCTCGAGGGCGCGTCGGCGGTCACGCGGGTCGCGTGGCGCCGAGCCAATTCTTCTTCGGACAAGGTGAAGAGCTGGACGAACTCGGCGGCCGGCAGGCCGGTGATGCGAAAGTTCATGGGGCGCTCCTCGGAGACGGCGGATCGAACCCCAGAGTGGACGCTCGCGCCCGGGCCGGCACTCCGAATCTTGCGCCCCGGCCAGCGGCAGAGCTGACGCCCTCAGCCGGCCCCGCAGAGCCCCTTGCTCTGCACCAGGCCCCAGCCGAACTCGGGATCGCGGCCGGGCGGACCCAGATCGCGGCTGGTCTCGGCCAGAAGCGCGTGCAGCGCCTTGGCGTCGTCCGGCGCGCCGGCGGCGATCCTGGCCGCCAGCACCGCCGTGACGAAGGGTGCGGCGAAGGAGGTGCCGGTCTCGAAGCCGCTGCCGGGTGCGGCCGGCGAGTGCACGCGCACACCGGGCGCCGCGACGTCGATATAGTCGCCGCGATTGGCCTGATCGTAGAGCCGGCCGTCGGCATCGACGGCCGTCACTGCGATCACCGGGCCCAACGCCGCCGGATAGGCAGGCGGCGCTCCCGGCCCGCCATTGCCGGCCGCCGCCGCCAGCACCGCGCCGCGCTCGGTTGCCTGCTTGACGGCGAGGTCCATCAGCAGATTGTCCTCGCCGGCGAGACTGACATTGATCGCCCTGACGCCGGCACCGACCAGCCAGTCGAGCGCGCCCACGAAGGCGAGCGCCGTGGCCTGGGGTTGGCCCGCGGCATCGCTCGAGAAGATCGACGCGGCATAGAGCTCGGCCTCGGGCAGCAGACCGGCGCCGGTCGAGGGCACGTCCGCGGCGGTGGCCTCGCCCCCGCTCGCGGCGGCCATCTGGTTTTCGACCGGCGCCCCGACCAGAATGCCGGCGATCGCGGTGCCATGCTCGAGCGGCGCGGCGACGGCGCCCGGCGCCAGAAAGCTCTTCTGCCGGATATGGCGGGTTGCGAGCGCCGGCTGCCGGGTGTCGACGCCGGTGTCGATCATGCCGAGGCGAATGCCTTTGCCGCAGCCCGCGGGCGGCTTCGTCCAGCCGATCATCTGCGGCCCATAGTCGGCCGGCGGCAGCGACAAACTCGCCATCGGCGAGTAGAGCGCGTTGACGTCGACCTGGATGCCGGGAACGCGCGCCTCCAGCAACGCCTTTCCCTGGGCCAAGGACATGCCCTGCGGCAGCGCGACGCGCGCGACGCTCAGGCCCAAGGCCGCAAACGGCGTCTCCTCAGCCACGCGCATGCCGAGCGGGGCCACGGCCTGCTGCAGGTCCTTGGCCGGCCCGACCACCACCAGCTCGTGCTCGACCGCGCGGTGCGCGCCTTCGGCGCCGCCTCCGCCGCCGGAAGACTCATCGCCGGCTTCGCCGTCCTGGCCGTTGTCGTCGCCGCTCTCGCCGTCCGATCCGCTCGCGCCGCCATCGTCGCCACTCGAACCGCCGCCATCGTCGCCGCCCGAGCCGCCGCCGTCGTCGCCGCCCGAACCGCCGCCGGAGCCGTCATGGCCGCCATCGCCGCCACCACCCCCACCACCGTCGCTGCCGCCCTCGTCGGCCAAAGCCGGCGCTGGCCCGAGATGAAGTCCTGGCACGACGCGAACGAGCGGCTGGCCCAAAGCCAGCAATGCCAAAAGCAACGACCCCGCGATGCGACATCGCAGGGTCGTGCGGCGGACGGCAGGGTCGAGCTGTCCGTCAGACGGGATGCGGTCCGACATGTCGCCGTCTATCCGCTCCTTCCGGCAGGCAGAGTGAGGACTTCCCAGCCGCCATCCGCACGACGGCAAGCGATACCCGCCTCGGTCACCGGGGCCGCTCCCGCCTGGGCTCGTTCGTGGCGGAACTCGCGGCAGGCCATGCCGCCCTTGGCGGTGAAATCGCCGACCAGCGTGACCTGCCCGGCGATGCCGTCGGCCGCATCGGCGTAAGGCCGGCTCGCACCGACGTTCCCGCCGTCGAGCAAAGCGACGAGCGCGGCCTCGTAGGCCGGCCCGGCGGGATCGCCGCTGCTGCCGCCCGCCAGCTTGAGCGACGACGAGCTGCCGATGTCGCGCCAGGCGATGCCGCCGGCAAAGCCGATCGCGAGCAGCAGCAAGCTCGCCGCCAGCGGCAGCCAGCGCCAGACGAGGCCCGGCCGCTCCTGCGTCGGCGTGCGGCGACGCCGCGCCGCAAGCTTGGCCTCCGCGTGAGCCGCCGCTCCGCCCGGCCGGCCCTTCTCGGCGACCAGCGCGGCAAGGTCCGCCGGCAAGGGTGCCGACATCGCCTCGTCATAGGCGCCGCGCAGCGCGCGCGCGCTTCTGCGCATCAGCTCGACCTTGGCGCGCGCCCCGGCATCCTGCGTCAGGAGCGCCTCGACCCGCCGCGAAGCCGCGGCATCGAGCTCGCCGTCCACATAGGCCACCAGGGTCGCCTCGTCCCAGAACCGATCGCCGCCGGAGCGCTCGCCGCCCGGCCGGTCGCCACCTTCGGCCGCGACCGGCGACATCGGATTTCGTTCGCTCGTCATCGCCATCACCTCGCTCGAGCGGCTCCCGCCGGGACCGCGACGCCCTCGCCTTCCGCGCCGAGCGCGCGCCCCAGCGCGAGCCTCGCCCGCGCCAGCCGGCTCATCACCGTGCCGATCGGGATATCGAGAATCTCTGCCGCCTGCTTGTAGGAGACCCCTTCCACCGAAACCAGCAGCAGCACCGAGCGCTGCTCGGCCGGGAGCCGGCCGACCTCGCGCCGGACGTCGGCGAGGCTCAGCTTCGCCTCCATCTCGCGCGCCTGATCGCCACCTGGCATGGCCGCCATCGTTTCGTCTTCCATCGTCACCTCCCGTGACCGGCCCGCCCGCAACTGATCGATCCAGAGGTTCTGCACGATCCGGTACATCCAACTGTCGAGGCGCGTGCCGGGCTGCCATTGGCCGATGCGATCGAGCGCACGCACGCACGCGCTCTGCACCAGATCGTCACCGTCGGCGATCGACCCGGTCAGGCCATAGGAGAACCGGCGCAATCGCGGCAGCAGCGCGACCAACTCCTTGCGAACGGCGTCGTCCACTTGCGCTTCGCGCTCCTGCCGGCCTCGACAATGTCACAACGAACGGGGCGGCTTCCTTATTCCCGAAGGTCGACAACGCCGTCCTTCCGATGCGGCACCGCCGGACCGCAGGACGCCAAATTAGCATGCCTATGCCGCAATGCACGCCCGCGGCCGGTCGCCGCGCAGGGCTTGATATTGCTTGCGATTCGCAGGCAACGGCTGCCCTGGCCCGACGCGGAAAGGCTGGGGTAGAGTGGCGGCCATCCGGGGGACATCCGAGGGGCATTATGCGACAGGTTCGGCGGCGGGCGGCCGGCGCGGCAGCGGCACTGGCGATTCTTGCCCTGGCTGCCGGAGGAGCCGGACCGGTCCAGGCCGGGTTCGACGAGGCGGCCGCCGCCCTCGCGCGGGGGGACTGGGCGACGGCGCTCGAGGAACTCGAACCCCTGGCCGAGGCCGGCAATCCGACGGCGCAATTCAATCTCGGCACCATGTACCGGCGCGGCGACGGCGTGGCGCAGGACTACGAGGTCGCGCGAGGCTGGTTCGAGAAGGCCGCCGCGCAGGGGCTGCCCGAGGCCGAGCTCGCGCTGGGCGACCTCTATGCCCGCGGCCAGGACGTCGACAAGAATTTGGAGCAGGCCGCAGGCTGGTATCGCAAGGCGGCCGAGCACGGCAACGTCAATGCCATGAACAATCTCGGCGCCATGGCCAGCAATGGCGACGGCATGGAGCGCGACCCGGCCGAGGCGCTCAAGTGGTTCACCGCCGCCGCGAACAAGGGATTCTCCTCCGCGCAGTACAATCTCGGCCTGGTCTATGCGCGCGGCGAAGGCGTGCCGGTCGATCTCGAGGCCGCCTATAGGTGGTTCCGGCTTGCCGCCAATCGCGGCGACGAGGATGCGCTGCAGGCGATCGACGCGATCGCGCCGATGCTCACGAGCGAGGAGATCGACGCCGCCGAGGCCGCGGCCCTGGCCTGGCAGCCGAGCCCATGACAAAGCTAACAAGCAAGCGATGACACGCAGGATCGCCGTCCTCGGCGCGGGGATTCAGGGTGCCTGCGCGGGCCTGCTGCTGGCGCGGCGGGGCTCGACGGTCGATCTCTTCGACCAGGAGCCGGCGCCGCTAATGCGTGCCAGCCGCTGGAACGAGGGCAAGATCCATCTGGGCTTCGTCTTCGCCAGGGATCCGAGCGCACGCACCGCGCTTGCCATGCTGCAGGGCTCGCTCCATTTCGCCGACATCCTCGAAGAGCTGACCGGGCGGCCTTTGGACGACGCGGTGCTGTCCGAGCGCTTCACCTACATCGTGCATCGCGGCGGCATGATGGCGCCGGAGGAGGTCCGCGCGCATTTCCGGCTCGTGGCCGATCGCTATCGCGATCTCAGGCGGAGCCTCGGCAAGCGCTATCTGGGCGAACGTAGCGATTTCGTGTTCGAGGAGATCGCCCGGCGTGAACTGCCAGAGGCATACGATGCCGCGCGTTGCGCGGCCGCCTTCCGAACGGTGGAGCGGTCGGTCGATCCCGGCATCGTCGCACGGCGGCTCGCCGATGCGGTCGGCGCCTGCCCCGGCCTGCAATTCCTCGGCTCGCGCCGGATCGAGAGGCTCTCGCGCGACGCGGCCGGCCGTTTCCTCGTCCACGAGGCCGGAACCGGATCCCGGCACGGCCCTTACGATCATGTCGTCAACGCGCTCTGGGAGGATCGCCTGCGCATCGATGCCGGTCTCGGCATCGAGCCCGGCCGCGCCTGGCTCCATCGCTACAAGCTCGCGATCCACGCCGAAGGTGCGGGCGGCGTGGCGCCCTCCACCACGATCATGCTGGGCTCCTTCGGCGACGTGGTGAATTTCGGCGACGGCCGCTATTACCTCTCCTGGTATCCGAGCTGCCGCATCGGCACGTCGACCTTGCTGGCGCCGCCCGATTTCGAAGCCGACGTGACGGACGGGATGCGGCGGCGAATCCTGAAGGAGACGCTGGCCGGCCTCGCCACCGTCGTGCCGGCGGTGGCGGAGCTCGATCTCGCCCGCGCGCGCGTCGAGGTTCGCGGCGGCTATATTTTCGCCTGGGGCGAGAGCGACATCGAGGACCGCGGCAGCGAGCTGCACAACCGCTTCGACATCGGCGTCCGCAGCGCCGGCAACCACCATTCGATCGATACGGGGAAATACTGCATGGCGCCGCTTTTCGCACGGACCGTGACGGAGCGCATCTGCGGCTGATGCGCCTTCGCATCGACAAACAGATGAAGCCCCCTCACCCTCCTCTCTCCCCAATGGCATGGGGGCGAGGGTAAGATTTTTTCTCCCTCGCCCCGCCGCCGGCTTCGCCGGCAGATTCAAAATTTGCGGGCAAAGTCCGCAGGCGGGGACAGGGTTGCGAAGGGTTGGCGCGCGGGCGAAGGCCGGCTCTTTGATTGAGATGCCGGCGAAGCCGGCAAGGGCGAAAGCCGAGCCTTACCCGAAGCTGGGCGAGGGGCGCGTGTCGAGTGAGATTGTCACTGCTCCAAGAGAACATTGAGCGAGGCTCCTTGTCGCCGGCCATCACCGTTTGCATCCCGGCCTACCAGGCCGAGCCGTTTCTGGCCGAGACCCTGGCCTCGGTGCGCCAGCAGAGCCACCGCGATCTCAAGGTCCTGGTCTCGGTCGATAGGAGCGGCGACGGGACGGCCGCGATCGCCCGACACTTCGCGCAAGAGGATCCGCGCTTCGAGGTGCTGGTGCAGGCCGAGCGGCTCGGCTGGCTCGGCAATGTGAATCATCTGCTCGACCGCGTGGCCACGCCGTTCTTCTCGATCCTGCCGCATGACGATCTGCTGCAGCCCGTCTATTTCGAGCGGCTGCTCCAGCGCCTCGACGCCGCGCCCGAGGCCGTCGCCGCCTATAGCGACATTGAACGTTTCGGCCTGAACCAGGGCCGGACCGGCGCGCCGCTGCTGGCGGGGCCGTCGTTCGAGCGGGCGCTGGCCTTTCTCGGCGGGCCCTTGCACGCGCTGCCCTTTCGCGGCCTGGTGCGATCGCAGGCGCTGGCCCGGGGCCTGCGGCTGCGCGACTACGGCTTCGACGGCTTCTTCACCGACCAGCTCTGGGTGTTCGAGCTTCTGTGCCTGGGGCCCTGCCTCGCGCTGCCCGAGCCGCTTTACCGCAAGCGCGTTCGCGCCGGATCGGTGGTGCGAGGCTGGGAGCGCTGGCCCAGCGAGCGCAAGGCGGCAGCTTGGCAAGCCCATCTGGAGGCGCTCCTGCGCGCGATCGACGCACTCGACCTGCCCGCTCCGCAAAAGGCGGCGCTGGTCGCGGCGGCGCGCGAACGCCCTCGCCGCGCGCCCGAAGTCTGGCGGTACGGGCCCTTTGCCGGCCGGGCCGTCAGGCTGCTCGAGGCGCTGGGCCGGCGGTTGTCGCGCTAAGCCTCCGGGGCCGGCGGCCATTCCCAGAAATGCCGGTCGATGGGCCGGCTGCGATCGAAGGCGCGCGAATCCGGCTCGGGCAATCGCCGCAGCGCCGGCGAGGGGCGCAAGCGCAACGCCGCTTCGGTGATGCCGACCCGGTTCGCGTGCCAGCCGCGCCAGCGCTCGATCCGGCTGTAGCGGCGCCCGAGATATTTGGCGCGCGCATGGGCCTCGCTGAGACAGATGTAGTGTCGCAGCGTGAACGACTCCGCGAAGATGCGGACAGGCCCGCCCCGCAGGAGATGGCCGCCGCTCGAGAGGTTGTCGAGCCCGGCGTCGCGCCGCCAGGCCCTGAGCAGCCGCGGCCGGCTGGGCTCGTAGAAATAATAGCCGAGCATGAGCCGGCGATAGTCGGTGCCCTCGAAGCGCTCGCCGGGCCCGGGCAGGAACACGAACTCGTCGAAATTGACGCAGGTCGAGCCGGCGGCGTCGGCGCGGGCCAGCGCCTCGGCCAGCGTCTCGCCTTCGCGCGGCGAGCAGGGCCCTTCGTCCGCATCGACATGGAGCACCCAGTCGTGATCGAGCGCCGCCGCGATCTCGCGCTTGCGGCGAAGCTGGGCCCTGAGCGAGAAGCGGCCGCGCCAGGACATGGATTCGATCGCGAGCAGGCCCCGGCCCAGAAACGGGCGCGCCCGCCGGACGGTGTCGTCCTCGGACTGGTGGTCGATCAGCACGGCCTCCAGCCCTTCGCGGAGGAGATCGCGCAGGCAGCTCTCGATATGCAGCGCCTCGTTGCGCGCGCAGAGCACGGCCGCGGCTCTCATGGCGCTATCCCGCCATCGTATCGGGAGCGCCGTCAACCGCGCCGAGGGCGCGCTCGAAGCCCGGTGCGAGGGCGCCGGAGGAGGAATCCGGCGAGCTTGTCGGCTGCGCGCCGCCACAGGGACAGACCGCGCGCCGGCGAGGGCCGCAGAGCGCAGGCCGGCCCGAACAGCCGAGCGGCCGCATCGAACCGCTCGCGGACCCCATCGAGCGCTGCCGTCGCCTGCGCGTCCGCGGGATCGCCGACGAGGCGCAGCAAGGCGCGGTAGGCCTCCTCGATCCAGCCACCGCGCTCGGCGTCTTCCGTCAGCGCTCGCTCGGAGACGCGCTGGTGGCGCAGGCGCGGCGAGAGGAACGCCTCGATATCGGCGCGCGCGTCATCGCCAGAGCGCGGCCAGGCGAGCGCCAGCCGCGATGCGATGCTGTCCGCCACGCTCCGCCAGTCCTCGAGCAGCCCTTCGTAGGTCGTGAAGACTCGCGGCAGGGCGCGCGAGTGGAGCTCGGCATCGAGCGTATAGCGCAGCCACATGACCCGCGCTTGACTCGAATCGAGACCGTCGCGCCGAGCGAGCGAGCGGCACACCTCGAGCGGATGGCGCAGCGGCAGAACGATCGCGGGCTCGGCGCCCCGCGCCCGCACGGCATCGAGCCAGAAAGGCAGCAGGCGGCAGATGCGCGGATCCTTGAGCAGGCCCAGCGAGAAGGCGCCGTACTCGGCGGCCAAGATATCGACGGCGCGCGCACGAAAACGGCCTGCGCTCTCCGAGCCGAACCAGCCGCGCTCGATGGCGCGCCAGTCGTCCCAGCGCGTGCCGCAGCTCTCGAGAATCTCGTCGTCGAGCGCCGTGACGATCTCGGATTCCCACAAGCCCCGCGGATTGGTGGGCTGGGGCGGGATCAGATGGGCCGGCAGATCGCAGCCCAGGAGGCTCAGCACCCGCGTGAGCGCGGAGGTGCCGCTGCGGTGCATGCCCGCCACCAGGATCATCTTGCGCGCCGGCGGGTTCGCCATGGTCGATCCGCGATCTGCCCCGAAGACCGGCCGCGCCGAAGGAGGCGGCCGGCATGAAGCGTTCAGGCCCGCGGCACTATAGCGCGCGAGGCGGATTTGCGCAGACGAAGCGGTCCGCAGTAGCGCCCGGTTTCGTGCCCACCCGGGGACTGACAGAAACGGTCATGGCCGAAGAAAGTGGTGCCGCAGGAGGGAATTGAACCCCCGACCCGCGCATTACGAATGCGCTGCTCTACCCCTGAGCTACTGCGGCGACCAGGGTCTCGAGGAGAGGCGGCACGCTAGAGCAGCCGCCCGGCCCGCGTCAACCATGGTAAAGGCCGGCGGCCCCGGCCGCGGGCCCGACTTCCCGGCCCGGCCTTGGCCCCCGGCCGAAGCCCGCCGAACCCTCGCATCCTGACGCGGAAATCCTCAACGGAGCCTTAGCTTTGGCGTCGCCCGAGCATGGCCGTGGGCAACCGGCGCACGCGATCGGCGACGACTGCCAGCGACAGCATCGAGGACGCGGAGCGCGTGGCGGGGCCGGCGGCGTTCGAAAACACCGACGTCACGGCGCGGGTCTCGCTGGAGGGCCTTGGCCTCCACGCGAACGCGAAGACGCGGCCGCGCTTCGCGGCTCGCAAGGGGCGGAAGCCCGTTTTCTCGCGCCTGCGTGCGCCTTACACTGCCGCCCGCAAGCGTCGGGTGGCGCGCGGCGCGAGGGAGGGAGCGGCGATCATGGGCATTCTGACTTGGATCGTGGTGGGATTGATCGCCGGCGCGATCGCCAAGGCCATTCTGCCGGGCAACGATCCGGGCGGGCTCGTGGTCACCATCGTCATCGGCATCGTGGGCGCGGTCATCGGCGGCTTCATCGGCAGGGCGCTCGGTTTCGGCAGCGTGACCGGGTTCAACCTGCACAGCATCGTGATCGCCGTGATCGGCTCGCTGGTGCTGCTAGTGGGCTATCGCTTCATCAGAAGAGCGTGACGCGCGGGCGCCTGCCCGTCCCGCAGCCGCGCGCAACCGGCTTCGCCAACCCCGCATGGATCACGTGATCAGCCGCGCCGCGTCCACCGGCGCCGGCGCCGCTTCGGGCAGGGACGGGCCGCCGGCCGGCGCGCCGCCCGCCGCCGGCGAGGGCGATGGCGTCGGCTCCTGCGCCAGCGCGCGCGCCTCGCCGACGCCGGCCAGCATCGAGGGCGCGACCCGCGCGCCTTCCTTCCAGGCGAGGCTGTCGAAAGCGCCGCAATGGCCGCAACGCCCGCTCCAGTCCGCGGCGACGGCGCCGCAACGCCCGCAGAGCCAGGCCGGATCGGGCGGCGCATCGGTCGCCGCCATCAGCCAGCGCCGGGCGCGCGCCAGATCGGCATGCTCGCCTTCCTCGAGCCGCGCCATGAGCCGGCACAGCCGCGCCGAGGGCGCGTCCCCGGCGGCAGTTTCGGCCGCCTCCAGCGCCTTGCGCGCCGGCCCCCACAAGCCCGCCGCCAGCGCCGTCTCGGCCAGCGCCAGGCGGCTCTCCCCGTGATCGGGCCGGGTGCCCGCCAGCTTCTCGAAGCGGCGCGCGCGCTCGAGCGCCGTCTCGCCCGGACGGATCGCGGCATAGGCGGCGGCCAACATCGGATGGCCGAGACCGCGGCCCCAGGCCTTCTCCAACAGCTTCTCCGCCTCGCGCTCGCGGCCCGCCCGCGCCAGCGCGCGCGCTTCGATCGCCAAGGCCGGAACGAATTCGGGCAGGAGCCTCACCGCATCGCGCGCCAGTGCGGCCGCGCGCACCGGCTCGGGCTCGAGCCGCGCCTGCTCCAGGAGCGTCACGCCCTCGATGCGCCGGCTCTCCTCGCGGCCGATGCTCTTGAGCTTCTCCACCGCCTTGACGGTGCGGCGCGCCGAGATCCATTCGCCCTGCTTGAGCTCGAGATCCAGAAGCGCCTTCGCCGCCCAGCCGGCATCGGGCCGCTCGGCATGGGCCTTGGCGGCGAGCCTCAGCGCCTCGGCGGTGTCGCCGCGCGCGAGCGCCTGGTTGAGGAGGCCGCGCAGCCCCAGGAACGCCGTCTCGGGGCGGTTCAGCATGGCGGTGAAGTAGCGCCGCGCCGCGGTCTCGTCGCCCGAGAGCTGGGCCGCCTGCGCCGCCAGAAGCAGCGTCAAGGGCGGCTCGGGCAGGAGGCCATGGGCGATGCGCGCCTGGCGCTTGGCCTCCTCGGCATCGCCGGCCGCGACCGCGACCATGCCCTGCGTCAGGGCGCGATAGCCCTTGAGGCGCTGGCGCTCGCCGCGCCGCTCCCGCAGCCGGCGCGGGCCGCCCACGATCAGCCCCCAGAGGCGATAGAGCACCGCCGCCACGGCCATCAGCAGCAGCACGCCCGCGAGCAGCACGCCCACCGTGGTGTCGATGCGCCAACCGAGCCAGTCGAAGCTCACATGGCCGGGCCGATCCGCAACCCAGACGGCGGCCGCGACCAGGACCGCGAGCTTGAAGAGGAACCAGAACGTACCGCGCATGGGCCTTGCGCTCTCCCCCTATGCCGCCGGTGTCAGCCGCCGCCGGAGTCCGCTCCGGCGCCGCCCGGCTGTGCGACGCGCGCCAGCGCCGCCTGCTCCAGGTTGTCGAGGGCCGGCTCGGCCGCGAGCCGCGCTGCCGCCGCGCTGCGCCATTCCTTGACCGCTTCGGCCGCCCCGTCCCCGAGCCCGTCGAGCTCGGCCGTCGTGCCGGCGAGATCGCCCGCCGCCGCTTTCGTCTCCGCACGCGCGATGCGAGCCGAGACGCTGTCGCCGGCTGCCGAGCCATCGCTGGGCCTGACCATGACGAGGCGCGAGAGCCGAGCCAGCAGACGATCGAGCCAGCCTCCGCCCGAGGCGGCTTCGGCCAAGGCGCCGCCCGAGGCGGCGAGCGCCGCCTGCGCGACCGCGGGGAACTGCTGCAGCAGCGCCGCCGTGGTCGGGATGCCGGCTGCGGCCGAGGGCGCCAGGCTCGCCTTCGCCGCGGCGAGCGCGCCCGCGACCTCGCTTTCGCCTGCCGCAAGGCTGTCCAGCGCCGCAAGCTCCGTTGCGTATGGCCGCCCCGCCTCGACTGCGCTCCTGAGCCGCGCCGTTGCGAGCAGCAGGGCCGCATCCCTGGCCTCCACGCCGCCGGCAGCACGGGCCTCGAGAGAGGCCAGGCGCTGCGCGGTCTGGTCGAGCGTCGATTTGAGCGCGGCATTCTCGTTCGCGAGCCGGTCGAGCGACGCTTTCAAGTCTTCGATGGCGCCGCTTTCGGCCGGCCCTTGTGCCGGCGCCGCCGTCAGCGCTTCCACCTTGCTGCGCAGATCCTCGACCTCGGCCGGCAGCGCCGCGATGTTGTCCGGCAATGCCGGCACAGCGGCCTGGCTCGCCGCGCTTTGCGCATCCGCGAGCTCGGTCAGTCTGGCTTGCATCTCGCCCAGCTGCCTCTCGAGCGCGCCGACGCGCTCCCACAGCGCCCGACGCTCCGCTGCGGCCTTCTCCATCGCCGCGCGCGTCAGGGCGAGATCGCTCTCGAGCTGGGCCGAGCGCATCTTCAGCGCATCGATCGCTTCGGGCGTGACGCCGGCCGCATTGGCGTCGATCGTGGGCGGCGGCTCGCTGGTCGCGGTCGAAGGCGGTGCGGCGGTCGAAGGCGGCGCACCGCCGCTGGGCGCCGTGGCCGCCGTTTCGACACCGCTCGGAGCCGGGGGCGGCGTCGGCGTCTCGCCGGTGGCGACCGGTTCGATCATCTCGCCGGGCGCGGTCAGGCGATCGACGAAGGGCTGCCAGATCGGGCGCGAGGCGAGGGCGGCCACGATCAGAATGAGAAGCGCCGCCGCCAGGACGAAGCGGCGCGCCGGCGCCGGCCGGCGCGCCATGCGCTTCAGTGCCGCCTCGATCTCGGCCGGGGCCGGCGTCGCCGCTGCGCCGGCGCTCTCGGATGCAGCTCTATCGGTCGTCTCTGCCACGGGTCTCTCCGCTTCGACGGCTTGATCTACCAGGGCCAGCAGCGCCGGCAGGTCCGGCTTGGCCGCCGTCAGGATTCGGCGCCAAGCGAGCCCCTCGGCCGCCTTCGCCACCGCCGGGCTCAGGCACAGCGCGGTTGCTGTCTCGACGCCGCGCGCGGTCGCATCGCCCGCCTCGCGCACCAGCTTGACGAAGGTCTCCGCGGTGCGCGGCGAGAACAACAACACCAGCCCGATCTCGTCCCGCTCCAGCCGCGCCTTCGTCTCCTCGCCCAGTGCCGTCGCCGTCTCCGCCTCGTAGAGCATGGCGCGGCGCAGATCGAATCCCTTCTGCCCGAGCAGCCCGGCGAGATCGCCCGCCACCGCCGAGCCCGCCGCGTGAAACAGCGCGCCGTCCTTGGGATCGAGCCGGGCCGCGACCAGTCGCGCCAGGTCCTCGACCGCCCCCGACGCGCTCTCGATCCTGTCGAAGCCGGCAGAGCGCGCCGCGCGCGCGGTGGCGTCGCCGACCGCGAACACCGCGAGATCGCGGCGCGGCGAGAGCCCGGCGAAAGCGCGCACGCCGTTGGCGCTGGTGAAGAGCAGCGCCTGCACGCCCTCGAGATCCACGCTGGCGTTGGCAATCGGCTTGATCGCGATCAGCGGCTCGCGCGCCACCGTGATGCCGCGCGCGATGAGAGCGGCGGCCAGCGGCTCGGCGTCGTCGTCGGGACGGGTGATGAGAGCGGTCAGCGCCATGATCGTCTCTCCGATGGTTTTTCCCGCTTCATGCGAGCTTCGCGAAGAAGGCGGGGCCGGCCCTGCGCCTGAGCGCCTCGCCCGCCTCGCGCCCCAGCCGTTCGGCATCGCCGGCAGGCCCCTCGATCGTCTCGCGATGGCATTCGGAGCCGTCCGGCAATGCGACGAGCGCCTGCAGCCTGAGGCGGTCTCGGGCCAGCGTCGCATGGGCGGCGATGGGCGTGCGGCAGGAGCCGTCGAGCACGGAAAGGCAGGCGCGCTCGGCCACGACCGCGAGGGATGTCTCGCGATGATCGAGCGCCTCGAGCCAGCCTTGCGCGCGGACGTCGTCGCGGCGCATCTCGACGCCGATCGCACCCTGCCCCACGGCCGGCAGCATCTCGTCGATCGAGAGAACCGCCGTCGCGCGGTCCTCCATCGCGAGCCGCCTCAGGCCGGCGAGCGCCAAGAGCGTGGCGTCCACCTGCCCCTCCTTCAGCTTTTGCAGCCGCGTGCCGACATTGCCGCGGAACGTCACGACCGAGAGATCGGGGCGCTGCGCGCGGATCTGCGCCTGGCGCCGGAGCGAGGCCGTGCCGACCACGGCCCCCTTGGGCAAGGTGGCGATGGAGGTTCCTTCGCGGGCGATCAGCACGTCGCGCGGGTCCTCGCGCGGCAACATGGCGCCGATCGTGAGGCCCGGAGGCAGCCGGGTTTCCAGGTCCTTCATGGAATGGACGGCGAGGTCGATGCGGCCGTCGATGAGCGCCTCCTCGATCTCCTTGGTGAACAGGCCCTTGCCGCCGATCTCGGCCAACGCCCGGTCCTGCACCCGGTCGCCCGTGGTCTTGATGATCTCGATCGCGATCGCGCCGGGCCGAGCCAGCGCCTCGTGTGCAGCCGCAAGGCGGCGACGCAACTCGTGTGCCTGGGCGAGGGCCAACGGGCTCCCGCGCGTGCCGACGCGCAGGATCGTCTCCGCCCGTCCCTCCCCTGCCGCCATCGGCCGCTCCCGATTCCCTATACCCGCGCCTTGTCGCCAAGCCAGCTTTAGGCCCTGCGTCCGGCCCTGGCAAGCCGCGCAAAAGCCGCGGAATCCATGAACTCCGGCGTGGCAATTTCGAGGCAGGGCTGCCGACTCGGGGAGGGCCGGCCGTCCTCATCGTCCGGGTGGCGAGGCGCCGCTCGGACGATTAGGATCGCGCGCGCCCGGCCACGGAGACGAAGACCGCCCGCCCATGCGCGTGCTCGGCATCGAGACCAGTTGCGACGAGACCGCGGTCGCCATCGTGACCGACGGACGCGAGCGCCTGGCCGATCTGGTGCTCTCCCAGCTCGCCGAGCACCGGCCCTATGGCGGCGTGGTGCCCGAGATCGCCGCGCGCAGCCACCTCGAGCATCTGGATGAGTTGGTCGGCCGCGCGCTCGAGCAAGCGCGGGCGACGCTCGCCGAGCTCGACGGGATCGCGGCCACCGGCGGCCCCGGCCTCATCGGCGGCGTCTTGGTCGGCGTCACCATGGCCAAGGCGCTGGCGCTGGCCTCGGGCAAGCCCTTTGTCGCGGTCAACCATCTCGAAGGCCACGCGCTTTCGGCCCGGCTCGATCCGGGCGTCGAGTTCCCGTACCTGCTGCTGCTCGTCTCGGGCGGCCATTGCCAGCTGCTGCGGGTCGAGGCCGTGGGCCGCTATCGGCGCCTCGGCACCACGGTGGACGACGCCGCCGGCGAGGCCTTCGACAAGGGCGCCAAGCTTCTGGGCCTGGGCTATCCCGGCGGCCCCGCGATCGAAGCGGCGGCAGCCCGCGCCGCGGCCGCCGGGACCGACCCGGCCGCTTACGACCTGCCGCGGCCGATGCTGGGCAAGCCCGGCTGCGACTTCTCCTTTTCCGGCCTCAAGACCGCGCTGCGCCACCGTGCCGAGCAACTTGCCGGCAGCGGCGCTTTGTCGGCGCGCGATCGCGACGGCTTGGCCTTGGCGCTGCAAGAAGCGATCGCCGCCGTGCTGGCCGACCGCACGGGGCGGGCCCTCGAGATGGAGGAGTCCGCATCGGCGGCCTTGACCGCCCTCGTCGTCGCCGGCGGCGTGGCGGCCAATGGCCGCATCCGGCAGGCGCTGCAAGCGGTGGCGCAAGCGCACGGCCTGCCTTTGGTGGCGCCGCCGGCGCGGCTCTGCACCGACAACGCCGCCATGATCGCCTGGGCCGGGATCGAGCGGCTCAAGGCGGGCGCCCGCGACGGTCTCGATTTCGCCGCAAGGCCGCGCTGGCCGCTCGATCCGGCCGCACCCAAGGCGATCGGCGCCGGCGCGAAGGCATGACGGCAACGGACCGCGAGACGAGACCCATCCGATGACCGGACCCTTTCAACGCTGGGGCATTCTGGGGGCCGGCGCCTGGGGCACGGCGCTTGCCGTCGTCGCGGCGCGAGCGCGGCGCGAGGTGGTGATCTGGGCGCACCGGCCGGAGGTGGCGGCGACGATCATGGCGCGGCGCGAGAACCTGGACTATCTGCCGGGTATCGCGCTCGACCCCGGCATCGCGGCCACGGCGGATCTGGCACGGCTCGCCGATTGCGACGGGTTGCTGCTGGCCGTGCCGGCCCAGCATCTGCGCGCGGTGACGGTGCGGCTCGCCGCCCATTGGCCGGCGCATCGCCCGCTCGTGGTCTGCGCCAAGGGCATCGAGCAGGCGACCGGCTTCACCATGACCGCGGTGCTGGCCGAGACGCTGCCCGGCCGGCCGACGGCGGTCCTGAGCGGCCCCACCTTCGCCGCCGAGGTCGCGGCCGACCTGCCGACGGCCGCCACCGTCGCGGCGACGGACCCGGCGCTGGGGCGTGCGCTGGTGGCAGCCCTCGCCTTGCCGCGCTTCCGCCTCTATTGGTCGGGCGACGTGATCGGCGTCGAGCTCGGCGGCGCCATCAAGAACGTGCTGGCCATCGCCTGCGGCATCGTGATCGGCAGGAAGCTCGGCGACAATGCGCGCGCGGCGCTGATCGCGCGGGGCCTCGCCGAGATGATGCGCTTCGCGCTTGCGCGCGGCGCCAAGCCCGAGACGCTGATGGGGCTGTCGGGCCTGGGCGATCTGGTGCTGACCTGCAGCGGCCGGCAATCGCGCAACCTGTCGCTGGGTATGGCGCTCGGCGAGGGCCGGAGCCTCGCGGCCTACCTCGCGCGCCGGCGCAGCGTGGCGGAGGGCCTGTGGACGGCCTCCGCCTTGCGGCGCATGGCCGAGGCCGCCGGCATCGAGATGCCGATCGCCGCCGCCGTGGACGACATCCTGAACCGGGGCGCCGCGATCGACGCCGCCGTCGAGGCGCTGCTGGCACGCCCCTTCCGCGCCGAGGGGTGATGGATCCGGCCGAGGCGCTTCGCTCCTCCCTCGGCCGCCTCCGGGCCCGATCCCGGCCTCGGCTGGGAGGTCGCCGGGAAGGCCCCGCGGCTCCGCCAAACGAAGCAGCGCGTGCTAGGCGTGGGTCGCCCTTCGTTGCACCGTCTCCGCCAGGATGCAGAGCAGGTCGAACGCCAGATTGGCGGCGACCAGCGCCGTGATCCCGCTCGGGTCGATGGGCGGTGAGACCTCGACGAAATCGGCTCCGATGATGTTCAGGCCGCGCAGGCCCCGGATGATCCTTTGCGCCTCGTAAGTGGTGATGCCGGCGATCTCCGGAACTCCGGTGCCCGGACAGAAGGCCGGATCGATGGCATCGACGTCGAGGCTGAAATAAGCGGCGCCGTCGCCGATGATCTCGCGAATCTGCTGCACGACCGCGTCGCAGCCTCGGTCGCGGATGGTGTCGACCGTGATGTGGCGCACCCCTTGCCCGAATGTCCATTTGTGCTCGTCGGTCGCGAACATGGTGCCGCGAATGCCGATCTGCACCACGCGCTTGGGATCAATCAGCTTCTCTTCGATGGCGCGGCGAAAGGGCGTTCCATGCGTGAAACGCGAGTCCTCGTAGTAAGAGTCGTACATGTCCGTATGGGCGTCGAAATGCACCAGTCCGAGCGGCTTGTCGCCGGCGATGGCGCGCAGCACCGGCAGGGAAACCAGGTGGTCGCCACCGAAGGCCAGCGGCAAGACGCCCTTCGAGGCGACCGAGCGCGCGAACTCCTCGAGCATCTTGAGCGAGCGCATCGGGTCGACCGGATTGGTGGGCGCGTCGCCCAGGTCGGCGCAGTTTGCGATCACGTAGGGATCGATGCCGAAGGTCGGATGAACGCTGCGCAACAGCGTGGACATCTCCCGGATCTGCCGCGGGCCGTAGCGCGAGCCGTTGCGCGTCGTCGTACCGCCGTCCCAGGGCAATCCGAACAGCCCGATATCCAGTTCGCCGGCCCGATCGAGAGGCAGGATCGGCAGCCGCATGAAGGTGGAAATGCCGGAATAGCGGGGCAGATCCATGCCAGAGACCGGCCGCAGATTGCCGTGGGGCTTGTTCATCGGTTCCTCCAAGAAGATGGGACGGGGTGACGGCTCATGCCGGCTCTTCGGGAAGCAGGGCGTGGGGCGTCATGATCCAGGACACGAAGGCCTTCACCAGCGGCAGCTCCCGACGCGCGGGATCGACGACGATGTAGTAGCTTCCGGTGCCCGGAAAGACGTAGTCGAGCGGGCGAACCAGCGCGCCGCTGCTGAGATAGAAGGCGGTCGTGACCCGGTCGGCGAGCGCCACGCCCAATCCCGCGACGGCCGCATCGAGCGCATAGACGAAGTTGTCCACGAACAGCCCGCGGCGCGCGTCGAGCCCGGCGGCACCGGCGGCCGTGAGCCATCGCCGCCACATCGTGCCGTCGTCGTCGTGGATCAGGCGAAACCGCTCCAGATCGGCGGGCGCGTGCAGACGGTAGGAGCTGGCGTTCAGGAGCTTGGGGCTGCACACGGGCGTCAGATCCGCCGGGTCAAAGGCCTGCACCCAACGGCCCGGCCAGTTCCCATGGCCATATTCGATCGCCACGTCGCAATCCTCCGGCAGTTCGCGACTGTGGGGCGCGATGACGCGCACCCGGACGTCAATATCGGGATAAGCGGCCCAGAACTCGTCGATCTGGAACAGCAGCCACTTCGACGCCAGAGCCGGCGCGGCGGCGACGGTCAACCGTCCCTGCAAGTTGGGCCGCTGCAGCTTGAGCGCCTCGTTCGCGATGGCATCGAGCGCATAGCTAACGACGGGTAGGAATGCCTGTCCGGAAGCCGTCAAGCACAGCCGGTTCGAAACGCGATCGAACAGCACGACGCCGAGATGCTCCTCAAGAATCTTGATCTGCTGGCTGACGGCGCCGCGCGTCACCTTCAGCTCCTCGGCCGCGCGGCCGATATGGCCGGCGCGGGCAGCGGCTTCGAAGGCTTTCAAGGCGTTGAGCGGCGGCAATCGGCGGGTCATCGGAATCGTTTAGAATTTCTGTACGGAAAACCCCACGAAAACTGACTTGTATCGATAAGGATTTATAATATACCTTTCAAGGTAGACTACAAGCCGCAAATAGATCTGTAAATACCAAAACAATATAAAATATACACGTGCGGTCTATTTGAGTTTTTCTAGCGAATAGATGGAAAATATTTTCATCTTTTCGATGCTCACCCAGGGGACCGCCACCCGATGATCCCGGTTGCCGATGCCGCTCTTCAATATCTGCAGCGCCGCGGCATCGACACCGTCTTCGGCATCCCCGGCATCCACACCCTCGAGCTTTACCGCGGCCTGGCGCGGTCGCGGTTGCGCCATGTGCTCGCTCGGCACGAGACGGGCGCCTGTTTCATGGCCGACGGTTTTGCCCGCGTCAGCGGGCGCCCGGCCGTGGTTCTGGTCATCACCGGGCCCGGCCTGACGAACGCGGCGACCGGGATCGGCCAGGCTTACTCCGACAGCATTCCCATGCTGGTGCTGACCACGGTGCGCGACCGATGCGATCTCGGCCACGAGCGCGGCCGGCTGCACGAGATTAGGGACCAGCGGCGAATGATCGAGCCTCTAACCGCTCTGAGTCGGACTGTTTGGAGTGCCGACGAGGTCCAGAATGTGCTGCAGGCGGCGTTCGAGGCGATGCTCGGAGGACGGCCTCGGCCGGCAGTCATCGAGTTTCCCCTGGATGTTCTGCGCGAACTGACGCTCGAAGTGGAAGATTTTGCCGAGCGGATACCACCGCAACCGACGCAGTCGACCTTCAGCCGTGCCGTGGAACTGATCGATGCTGCACGTTCCGTCGTGGTGGTGTCCGGGGGCGGCGCGGCGCGCGCCAGCGAATCTGTGTTCGCCTTCGTCGAGAAGGTGGGCGCGACGCTTGTTACAACGGTCAACGGGCGCGGCGTCATACCGGAAAGTCACCCGCAGTCGCTCGGCACGACGCTGCGACTGTCGGGCACCAAGCGGCTCCTGGCTCATGCTGATCTAGTCGTGGCAGTCGGCACCGAACTGGCCGAAACGGACAGTTGGTCCTCCGAAATCGCCATTGGCGGGCAGCTGATCCGGATCGACATCGACCGCGATACGCTGCAGAGGAACCGGCATGCAGACGTGGCACTCCTTGGCGACGCGGGCACTATTTTATGTCGGCTCACCGAGCAGGTCCGGCCGCGGCGGTTCAAGCCTGAGAGTTTGGGCCATGCCCGGGAGGAGAACAGACAGGCATGGACGCCGATGCAATTGCGCCATCGCCGAGTTCTGGAAGGCCTGCGCGGCGCGCTGGCGCGCGATTCGATCATTGCGGTCGATTCCACCGAGATAGGCTACAGCGCCAATCTGCACGCCTGGATCGACAAGCCATGCAGCTATCTCCATGGCAACGGCTTCGGCAGCCTCGGCTACGCCCTGCCGGCGGCGATCGGAGGCAAGCTGGCGGCACCAGAGCGCGACGCGCTCGCCATCGTCGGCGACGGCGGGATCCAGTTCACCCTGCAGGAACTCGCCACCGCCGTCAGCGAGAAACTGCCGATCCCGATCCTGATCTGGGACAACGACGGTTTCGGTGCGATCGCCGAGGCGATGCGGGTGGAGGGTATTCCGGAGATCGGCGTGCGCCTGCGCAACCCGGATTTCGTCGCGCTCGCCCGCGCCTATGGTTGTGCAGCTTGCGTGCCCGGCTCGATCGACGAGATCGCCGAAGCCTTGCGCATGGCATTCCGCCGTGACCACCCCACGGTCATTCACCTTCGAGAGGATGCGGCTTTCCTGGCCTGATGCGTCGACGGCCGGAGCGGGTCGATGACGATGCCGCCAAACGAAAAATGACGCCCGTGAAATTCAAGGGAGGACGTTCATGTCAAGATCAGCATTGATATCTTCGGCAATCCTGGCAGGCGCTCTTGCTATGGCCACATTGCACTCTGGAGCAATCGCGGCAGCGGATGGCCCCAGTTTCGTCCAATCGAAGACCCTGACGGTCTGTCAGGATCCCACCTTTCCGCCGATGGAATTCATGGCAAAGGCCGGCGATACGGAGCCGTCCGGCTTCGATGCGGACTTGGCGCGAGCGCTGGCCGAACACTGGGGCGTGGCCGCGAAGTTTGTCACGATGGACTTCGCCGGTCTCCTGCCGTCGCTCGAGGCCAAGCGCTGCGACATGGTCATCAGCGGCATTCTCGTGACCGAGGAGCGCACGAAGAAGTTCGACGCAGCGCCCTATATGGCGACTTTCGGTATCCTTTTTGGCAAAGCGGGCACCCAACCGGTGAGCGACATTGCAGCGCTCTCCGGCCAAACCATCGCCGTCCAGACCGGCACCACCTATGTTGACCGGGTTCAAGCGCTGAGCGATCAAGTCGTGGCCAAAGGGGGGGAGCCACTCAATATTCAACTCTACCCCAAGGCAACCGATGTGTTCCAACAGGTCGTGATCGGGCGGGCGTTCGCCGGCTCGAGCCAGGACACCGAGATCTCCTATCGCGATCTGCAGAATCCGGGCGAGCTCACCACGGTCTATACCTTTCCGGAGAAAAGCTCCTTCGGGATCTATCTGCGCAAGGATCCGGCTGACCTGGACGCCGTTCTGGCCGCTGTCAAAGCGCTTCGTGAAAGCGGAAAGCTCGGTCAGATCGCCGGCGGATGGAAGCTCTCGACTTCGCAGATCGACGCCGCCGCGCAATAATACCGGCATCGAATCGAGACCTGCCCGATGGGGTTTGATGCCGACGTCTTCTGGTCGGGGCTGACGTCGGCCGTCTTCTTCAAGGCGGCCGGCGTCACCTTGGCGCTGACCTTCGTGGCGCATCTGGCGGCGATCCTGGTGTCGCTGCCGCTGGCCCTGGCGCTTGAGTCGCGCCGCCAGCTGGTGCGGGCTATGGTGAAAGGCTATGTCGGCGTCTTTCGCGCCATTCCCACCCTGCTTCTGCTGCTGTTCTTCTGGAACGCGCTGCCGCAGTTCCATCCGATATTCCGCTCCCACTGGTATACGCCGTTCCTGGCCGCCTGGCTTGCGCTGACGATCAACGAGGCGGCCTATCAGGTGGAGATCAACCGGGCGGCCCTGAAGGCGGTGGACAAGGGCCAGATCGCGGCAGCAGCGGCGTTCGGTTTCGGTCGGCTGCAATCCTTCCGGCTGATCGTGCTGCCGCAGGCGACGCGCGTGGCTCTTCCGCCGACCATCAACGAGTTCGTCACCTTGCTCAAGGCGACGTCGTTGGCATCGGTGATCTCGCTGCAGGAGCTCATGACCGTCACGAGCCAGGCGGTCGCGACGTCGTTTCAGTTCAAGGAGTACTATCTGATCGCCACGCTCTACTATCTCGCCATTGTCGGACTGCTGACGCTGGTGCAGCAGCGCGTCGAGGCATCTTTCGATTGGACGCGGGAGCGGCGGCCCGGCGCCGGCTCTCTCGTTCGAAGGGTCGGTTTGCGTTGGTCGCGGCGATGATGCTCCCAGCGCAAACTGACAAGAGGTGTTCGGTTCCCCGCATCGCCGTGCGAGGCATCAACAAGAGCTTCCACGGCATCAATGTGCTGCGGTCGGTGTCCCTAACTGCGCAGCGAGGTGACGTCGTGGCACTGATCGGCGCCTCAGGATCCGGAAAGAGCACCCTGCTGCGATGCATCAACCTGCTGGAGGTGCCCGACCAGGGCGATATCGCGATCGACGGCGAGACGATTCATATCGACCGGTCGCGACCGGGCGGCAGCCTCAACTTCTCCCAGATTCGCCGGCTGCGATCGAGTCTCGGCATGGTGTTCCAGAGCTTCAATCTCTGGCATCACATGACGGTCCTGGAGAACGTGGTGGCGGCCCCCGTTCATGTACTGAAGCAACCGCGAGAACAGGCAGAGGCGCGCGCCACAGCCCTACTCGAGCGCGTCGGCATCGCGGAGAAACGCTATTGCTATCCGGCCCAGCTCTCTGGCGGCCAGCAGCAACGCGCTGCCATCGCCCGAGCGCTAGCTATCGAGCCGAAGGCGATCCTTCTGGACGAGCCCACTTCCGCGCTCGACCCCGAACTCGTGGCGGAGGTTCTGAAGGTCATCCGCGACCTCGCGCTGACCGGCACGACGATGATCCTGGTCACCCACGAGCTGCGTTTCGCGCGCGAAATCGCGTCGCATATCGTGTTCTTGCACCAGGGAGTGATCGAGGAAGAAGGACCACCGGCACAATTGCTGGACGATCCGAGGACAGAGCCCTGCCGGCGCTTCGTTCAGTCGCAATTCGGCGTTGGCTGAAGGCTACCCGTTGGCGGCCGCTGCGGGCGGCTCGTCCTTGCTGCCGTCGGCCACGCGGTCGGGCGGCAGCCGGATGGTCGCGGTCGTGCCCTGGTCGCGCGCGCTCCGGATCGTGAGCTGGCCGCCATGCAGCTCCACCAGCGACTTGGCCAGCGGCAGACCGAGACCGGTGCCTTCGTAGCGGCGCGACAGGGAGCCGCTGACCTGGGTGAAGGGCGTGAAGGCCAGCGGGATGTCCTCGGGCTCCATGCCGATGCCGGTGTCGCGGATGGAAAGCTCGAGCCAACCGTCCGCCGCCACGCCGGCGCGGATCACGACGGTGCCGCCGCGCTTGTTGAACTTGACCGCGTTGGTCAGCAGATTGAGCAGCGCCTGCTTGAGCGAGCGCATGTCGCAACGCACCGACGTCGGCTGCGACGGCAGCTCGGTCGCGATCGAGATCTCGCGCTCCTCGGCGCGCACGCTCACCATCCTGAGGCAGCTCGTGACCAGCGCCTCGAGATCGACTTCCAGATCGCTCAGCTCCATCTTGCCGGCCTCGATGCGCGACAGATCGAGGATGTCGTTGATGATGGCCAGCAGGTGCGCGCCGCTTTCGTAGATGTCCTTCGCATAGTCGGCATAGGCGGGCACGCCCAAAGGTCCGAACATCTCCTTCTTCAGGATCTCGGAGAATCCGATGATGGCGTTGAGCGGCGTCCTGAGCTCGTGGCTCATATTGGCGAGGAACTGCGACTTGGCGCGGCTGGCGATGATCGCCTCCTCCTTCGCCAGCCGCAGGCTGGCTTCGGCCTCCTTGCGCGCGGAGACGTCGCGCAGCGTGCCGATCATCAGCTGGCGGTCGCCCAGCCGCACGCGCCCCACCGCAAGCTCGACCGGAAACAGGGAGCCGTCCTTGCGCCGGGCCGTGAGCTCGTTGAGCGGGATGGCGCCATGCTCGCTCTCCGGCGCCGCCAGCCGGCGCAACAGCTGGATGCCGCCGGCGCCGCCGGGGCGATCGGGCAACAGCATCGAAACGTCGCTGCCGATGGCCTCGGCCGCGCTGTAGCCGAAGCCGCGCTCGGCGGCGCGGTTGAAGGATTCGATGCGGCCCCAGCCGTCGACGGTGACCACCATGTCGGCGACGTTCTCGAGGATGCCGCGCAGGCGCGCCTCGTGCTCGCGCGTGGCCGCTTCGGACTGGGCCAGCTCGCGCGCCTTGGTTTCGGCCACCGCCGCGCGTTCCGCGACGCGATGCTCGAGCGTGGCGTTGAGCTCCTCGAGCGCGCCCATCTGCTGCCGCAAGCCCCGCAGCATCGGCCGGAAGACGAAGACGACGATCCCGAGCAGGACGGCCAGGAACAATCCCAGCTCGAGCCGCTGCAACTGCCCCAGCTGGCGATGCAGGCGGGATTCGTAGCGCTGCCAGGCGCCGGTTTCGGCGTCGAACGCCGCCAGCAGCTGAGGGTAGCTGCCGAGAAGGGCCGAGATCTCTCTGCGGCCGGGCCCGAGCATGGTCGCGGGGAATGCGGCGAGAACGCGGGCGTCGGCGACGAAGCGCTGCAGCGTGAATTCGAGCGCCACCTCGTCGGTGCCGTAGAACAGGGCGAGCTCGCGCGCGTCCGCGCCCAGCGCCTGGGCACGCTCGGTCAGGCTGCGATGGGTCTCGGCCAGTTGGTCGGCATCGGCGCGTAGCTGTGCCTGGAGATCGGTCTGCTCGCGCGGGTCGGCGGCGCTGCCGAGGCGCTGGGCGAGCAGCACGATCTCCAGCGCCAGGCGGCTCTGGCGGGCGCTGTCGCTGACCGTGGCGATCTGCTCTTCGGCCTTCCGGCGCTGCAGCTCCGCCACGACCGTCGAGACCGCCGCCACGCCGAGCAGCAGGGCGAACGCCAGGCAAAGCAGGAGGAACGACCTGCGAATCAAGGGAGAGGTGGCGGACATCGAGGTTGCGGGTCTCTCTCCTTTGCCCGCTCGGCGAGGACGACTCGGTCGCCGCGGTCAGCAGGGCCAATTCCCCAGGAGAATCGGCCTGAATCGTTATTTTCCGTTTTGATTCGTTAACAATTTGTCGCTTTTTCGCAGCGCCATCTGCGACCGTTTGGCAGCCCTGCCGGTTCCATCCGGCACGGTTAGGCTTTAGGCTCGCGACCCCGCCCGGCGCAGGGTCGAAGCCGCGGCCGGGACAGTTCTATTAGATCGGAGATCCAGGAGGCGCCATGTATTTCGCCATCTACTGCCTCGACAAGCCCGGCCACGCCCAGCTTCGCGCCGAAAACCGCGCCGCGCACCTGGATTATCTGAAGAGCTTCGGATCGCGCGTGGCGGCGGCGGGGCCGCTGCTCGACGACGGCCAGCAGATGGTCGGCAGCCTGCTGATCCTCGAGTTCGAGGGCCGCGCCGAGCTCGACGCGTTCCTTGCGGGCGACCCCTATGCCAAGGCCGGGCTGTTCCGCTCGGTCGAGGTCCGGCCCTGGCGCAAGGCGATCTGGCAGAGCTAGCCGCAGGTGGGGTCGCGGGGCTTCGGGGACGAGGAGGAGGGACATGGCCTACTGGCTGGTGAAATCGGAGCCGTTCAAATATTCGTGGGAGCGGCTGGTGAAGGAGGGGCGCACCCATTGGGACGGCGTGCGCAACCATCAGGCCGCCGCCAACCTCAAGGCCATGAAGGCCGGCGATCGCGCCTTCTTCTATCACTCCAACGAAGGGCTCGCGATCGTCGGCATCTGCGAGATCGCGAAGGCTGCCTACCCCGATCCGTCGGACGAGACGGGCAAGTTCGTGATGGTCGACGTCAAGCCGGTCATGAGCCTGAACACGCCGGTCACGCTCGCCGCCATCAAGGCCGAGCCGAAGCTCGGGACCATCGCGCTGATCCGCCAGTCACGGCTCTCGGTCATGCCGATCGCACCGGAGCACTGGAAACTCATCTGCAAGATGGGCGGGGTGCCGGCGTGATCGCCAGATGCGCGAGCGAGAAGACCGGCGCGGTGAATGCGCGCTGAGACGAGCCGCGAGACGCCGATGGCCGGACAGGCGCTTCGTCTGTGCCGTCTCGAAGAGATTCCCGACGGCACGGCGCGAGGCTTCCTTTTCGGCCAAGGGCCGGCGCGCCTCGACCTCTTCGTCTATCGCCGGGGCGAGCGGCTCCATGCCTATCGCAACGCCTGCCCGCACCAGGGCACGCCGCTCGAGACCGTGCCGGACCGCTTCCTCACCGTCGATGGGACTCGCTTCCTCTGCACCACGCATGGCGCACAGTTCCGCATCGAGGACGGGCTCTGCACCAAGGGCCCCTGCAAGGGCAAGTCGCTCGAGCCCCTGCCCGTGAGGCTCGAGGAAGGCTGGGTGGTGCTTCCCGCTGGCGCGGCACGATAGCACCACACCCCCCACCCGCTCGCTATCGCTCGCGGCCTCCCCCTCAAGGCAGGGCAATCGCATGTGGCTGCGGAGCGGATTTCCTCGCCCTTCGAGACGGGCCTTCGGCCCTCCGCGAGGCGTGAGGAAATCCGCGAGATTTCGTGAGACCCCCTCGTCCTGAGGAGGCCGCGAAGCGGCCGTCTCGAAGGATGAGGGCGTCACATGCGATACCCCTGCCCCTCAAGGGGGGAGGCGAAGGGCGACCACATGCTCTTTCACACCTCCCCCTTGACGGGGCGCGTAGCGCCGGGTGGGGGTGGTCCCGTGACGGATGCCAGCCCTTACGCCGCCCGCACCTCCTCGAGGAAGGCGCTGACGGTCTGGCCCAGCGCGCCGGCACGCTCGGCCAGCCGCTCGATCGAGGCCAGCATCTGCTGCGCCGACTGCCCGGTCTGCCCTGCCGCCGCCGACACCCCGCCGATGTGACCCGTCACGGCCTGCGTGCCCGTGGCCGCCGCCTGCACGTTGCGCGCGATCTCCTGGGTCGCGGCGCTCTGCTGCTCGATGGCCGCCGCGATCTCGGTCGCGATCTCCGAAATCTTGCCGATGGTCGAACCGATGCCGCCGATCGCCGTCACTGCCTCGCCCGACACGGTCTGGATGTCGGCGATCTGCGCCGCGATCTCCTCGGTCGCCTTGGCGGTCTGATTGGCCAGGTTCTTCACCTCCGACGCCACCACCGCGAAGCCCTTGCCGGCCTCGCCCGCGCGCGCCGCCTCGATCGTGGCGTTGAGCGCCAGCAGGTTGGTCTGCGCCGCGATATCGTTGATGAGGTTCACCACCTCGCCGATCTTTTGCGCTGCCGCGGCCAGGCCCTGCACCGTGCCGTTGGTGTGGCTCGCCTCCTCGACCGCCTGCTGGGCGATGTCGGTCGAGCGCTGCACCCGCGTGCCGATCTCGCCCACCGAGGCCGCGAGCTCGTCGGCGGCGCTCGCGACCGTGCCGACATTGGCCGCCGCCGACTGCGCCGCCTCGCTCACGGCAGCGGACCTGGCGGAGGTCTCGGCTGTGGCCGTCGTCATGGCTTCGGCCATCGCCTTCATGCCGTCGGTCGCGGCGTTCACTTCCTGCAGCAGGCCCGTAACGTTCTCGTCGAACCGGCGCGACAACGCCTCCAGGCGCTGGGCGCGCGCCGCCTTGGCCTCCTGCTCGCGCCGCGTGGTTTCGGCCAGCTCCGCCGCGCGGACGGCGTTGTCCTTGAACACCTGGACCGCGGCGGCCATGCGGCCGATCTCGTCCCGACGCTCGCGCGCCGGGATCTCGACCGTCACGTCGCCGCCGGCGAGCTTGCCCATCGCCTCGGTCATGGCCACCGTCGGGCGCACCACCGTGCGCACCAGGCCTGCAGCCGACAGCAGCAGCAGCACGATGCCGATGCCCGATGCGATCAGGATCGCCGTCATGGCGATGCGTGCCATCTTACCTGCATTCCCTTGCGCGGCCGCGACCGAGGCCTCGATCTTCCGGTCCACGGCCGCCATGGCCGCTTCGATGTCGTCGAACGCCTTCACGAACCCGGGGAAATTGTTGTCCGCCTGGATCGGATCGTCGAAGGCCAGCGCCACGTTTTCCTGCGTCGCCTTGGCGAAGGCCTCGAGGCGCGGCGTCAGATCGGCCAGCGACGCCGCGATGTCCGGGGCCAGATCGAGCCTGGCGTTGGATTCGATCGCCGCCTTGACGATGCCGATCTGCTTGCCGACGTCCTTCTCGATGCCTTCGCGCTGGGCATAGCCGCCGCGCGCGCCCTCGCGCATGGCCGCCACGAGGTCCGTGCGCAGGGCGTGGCGGACCTTGTCGATCCGGAGCGTGTTGCTGAGCGCGGTCGAGGTGGTCACGACGGCGGCGAACTGCGCCTGCTGCTGGGTCGAGACCCAAAGCCCGACGCCGCCGACCGAAGCCAGCAGCAATGCGCTGAAAGCGCTCACGAAATAGAATTTTCGACCGAGCGAAAGCCGAGCGTCCATGCCTGATATGCCCCCTGTGATCGCGGTTGTACGCGGGTCGCCCGGACCATAGGAAGGGCGAGTAAACGCCCTCTAAATTCGAGCGGTCGGGCAAAAGTCAGGCCCTGGCGCGGGTTTGCGCCAGCGCTCTTCGCCCGCGGGACCCGGCGCTTGTTCCGAAGCCCGGGTTCCGTCAATAATCCCTCTTCCAAACCCTTGGGGAGCCGGCGGAAACGGTCCGTCGCCCGCGAGCCGGGCGCCGCGACCAGGGCGCCCCGCGCGGAAAACCAGACCAGACACCGCTTGGGAGATTAGGAAGCGCCATGACCAGCCCGACCCTGTTCCCGGTGCCCGAAGACCTCGCCCGGACCGCCTGGATCGACGAAGCGAAATATTTCCGCCTCTATGAGCAATCGATCAACGATCCGGAGGGGTTCTGGCGCGAGCAGGGCAAGCGCATCAGTTGGATCAAGCCCTACAGCAAGATCAAGGACGTCGACTTCACGGGCGATATCCGCATCCGCTGGTTCTATGACGGCACGCTCAACGTCTCGGCCAACTGCATCGACCGCCATCTGCCGACGCGCGCCGACCAGACCGCGATCCTGTGGGAGGGCGACAGCCCCTCCGAGCACAAGCACATCTCCTACGCCGAGCTCTACGAGAACGTCTGCCGGCTCGCCAACGTGCTGAAGAAGCGCGGCGTCAAGAAGGGCGACCGGGTCACCATCTACATGCCGATGATCCCCGAGGCGGCCTACGCCATGCTGGCCTGTGCCCGCATCGGCGCGATCCATTCGGTGGTGTTCGGCGGCTTCTCGCCGGAGAGCCTGGTGGGCCGCATCCAGGACTGCGATTCCAACTGCATCATCACCGCCGACGAGGGTGTGCGCGGCGGCCGCAAGATCCCGCTCAAGGCCAACACCGACGAGGCGCTGGCGCGCTGCCCGTCGGTCAAGACCTGCATCGTGGTGCGGCGCACCGGCGGCCAGATCAACTGGGTCGAGGGCCGCGATCACTGGTATCACGAGGAGTGCGCCAGCGTGTCGCGCGACTGCGCTCCCGAGGAGATGAACGCGGAAGATCCGCTTTTCATCCTCTACACCTCGGGCTCGACCGGCAAGCCCAAGGGCGTGCTGCACACGACCGGCGGCTACATCGTCTATGTCTCGCTCACCCACCAACAGGTGTTCGACTATCACGACGGCGATATCTACTGGTGCACCGCCGACGTGGGCTGGGTCACGGGCCACAGCTACATCGTCTACGGACCGCTCGCCAACGGCGCCACCACGCTGATGTTCGAGGGCGTGCCGAACTATCCCGATGCCTCGCGCTTCTGGCAGGTCTGCGACAAGCACAAGGTCGACATCTTCTATACCGCCCCCACCGCCATCCGCGCGCTCATGCGCGAGGGCGACGGGCCGGTGAAGAAGACGAGCCGCAAGTCGTTGCGCCTCCTCGGCACGGTCGGCGAGCCGATCAACCCCGAGGCCTGGCTCTGGTACTACAACGTGGTGGGCGAGGGCCGCTGTCCGGTCGTCGACACCTGGTGGCAGACCGAGACCGGCGGGATTCTGATCTCGCCCCTGCCAGGCGCCACGCCTTTGAAGCCGGGCTCGGCCACGCGCCCGCTCTTCGGCATCAAGCCGGTGATCGTGGACGCCGAGGGCAAGACGCTCGAGGGGGCCGCGGAGGGCAATCTCTGCATCGCCGACAGCTGGCCCGGGCAGATGCGCACCGTCTATGGCGACCACAAGCGTTTCGCCGCCACCTACTTCTCGACCTACAAGGGCAAGTATTTCACCGGCGACGGCTGCCGGCGCGACGCGGACGGCTATTACTGGATCACGGGGCGCGTGGACGATGTCATCAACGTGGCCGGCCACCGGCTCGGCACCGCCGAGGTCGAGAGCGCCTTGGTCGCGCACAAAAAGGTGGCCGAGGCCGCGGTGGTGGGCTTCCCGCACGAGATCAAGGGCCAGGGCATCTACGCCTATGTCACGCTGAAGGCGGGCGAGCACCCGAGCGAGGAGCTGCGCAAGGAGCTGGTTAGCTGGGTGCGCAAGGAGATCAGCCCGATCGCCAGCCCCGACATGATCCAGTTCGCGCCGGGCCTGCCGAAGACGCGCTCGGGCAAGATCATGCGCCGCATCCTGCGCAAGATCGCGGAGAACGACTACGGCAATCTGGGCGATATCTCGACGCTCGCCGACCCGGGAGTGGTGAAGGACCTGATCGACAACCGGATGAACCGGGCGTGAGGGGTTAAAGCATTTCCCATTCGAATTGAGCCTTCCTTCGTCGCCCCGGCGAAAGCCGGGGCGCGGGACGGCCGCACGTCGCTGGCCTCCGGGTTCCCCGGCCGGCTTCGCCGGCAAACAGTAGCGGGCGAAGCCGGCGGGCGCAGGAACGGCGAGGGGTGAGATTCAAGCCGAACGAAACCCGCTCTAATCGCACCAGCCGGCCTTGGTCCCGCCGCCATAGGTTCGCGCCAGCCCCGCGGCCAGCAGGGCCGCACTTGCATCGGTGCCGCGATCGGTTTCGACCCGGGCGACCACGCGCCCGCCATATTTGTCGTAGGCGATGTCGAGCAGGCGCAGGCTGCGGCCTTGCAGCAACGCGATCAAACGCTCGCGCGCGGCGGCGGCCTTCTCTCTTTCGGCGCGGCAGGCGCCGTGCAGCTCGGGCGCATCGATGCCGGCCAGCCGCACCGAGGTCTCGACCGACGTGCCGAGCCAGACATGGGCGCGCACCGTGATCGTGTCGCCGTCGATCACCTCGATCAGGTCGGCCGGGACCGGCCCGGGCAGGCTGCGCTCGCCGGCAAGCGCCCGAGGCGCAAGCGCCAGCAACAAGAACAAGAGAGCCGGCGGCAAAAAAGCCGGGGCCGAGAGCGGCGGCGCAACGAGGGCCCGGCCGCGCCAGCTGCACAGAACGAACCGGACCCGGCCGGGCCGCATCCGACAGAGCCAACCGGCGATTGATGTTCTATATTTGTTCACAGCTTATGATCGGCCCGCATCAGGCCGGGATCAAGTGGCTCTCAAACAGAAGCCGGGGTCCGTCGGGCGCTCTCGCTTCCCGGCGCGCGGGAAGCGCGTTCAGAAGTCGGTGCAGCGCCCGCCCACCTCCCAGTCGCCATAGCGCGTGGGCTCCGGGCCCTTGGGGCCGCCGATCTCGCGCGGGCGGGCGCTCTCCGGCGGCTTCGCGTTCGGCGCGGATCCGGCCGCGGGCGCGGGCCCGGCGGCCGGCTTGGCCGTCGGATCGGGAGGAGGCATTTTCACCATGATGGCGCCAGGTTAATCAGGGCGAGGAGGGGCGGCAAGGGCGGCACCGCCCGGCCCGGATTTCTCACAGGCTGATGGAATTCCGAGCCCGAAACGCGGAAGACGCCGCGCGGGAAGCAGCCGGCCGCCGATTGGAGCGGGGCCAGCGGCCGGTGCCGCATCGGCTTGAACCGGTGGCGAAAATCCATATGTGAAAGGCGGTTGTGTCGACGCCCAATAGGGTGAGGGAGCCGAGAGAAAACGATGCCCTATTTCCGCACCGCGTTGCTGCTGGCGGCCATGACCGGTCTGTTCCTCGCCGTGGGCTGGCTCATCGGCGGCCCCAACGGCATGGCGATCGCCTTCCTGGTGGCGCTGGGCCTCAACCTGTTCGCGCTGTGGAACAGCGACCGCATGGTGCTGGCGCTCTATGGCGCGCGCGAGGTCGACGACGCGCGGGCGCCGGAGCTGCTCGCCATCGTGCGCCAACTGGCGCAGCGCGCGGGCCTGCCGATGCCCCGCGTCTTCATCGTCGAGAACCCGCAGCCCAACGCCTTTGCGACCGGCCGCAGCCCGAAGAACGCCGCGGTCTGCGTCACCACCGGTCTCGTCAAGCTGCTCGACCGCGAGGAGATCGCGGGCGTCATCGCGCACGAGCTCTCGCACATCCAGCACCGCGACACCCTCACCATGACGCTGACCGCGACGCTCGCGGGCGCCATCGGCATGCTCGCCAACTTCGCCTTCTTCTTCGGCGGGCGCGACCGCAACAACCCGCTGGGCGTGTTCGGCATCCTCATGGTGATGATCCTGGCGCCGCTGGCGGCCACGCTGGTGCAGCTCGCCATCAGCCGCGGGCGCGAATACGAGGCCGACCGGCGCGGGGCCGAGATCTGCGGCAACCCGCTCTGGCTCGCCTCGGCGCTCGGCAAGCTCGGTCAAGCGAGCGGGCGAATTTCCAACCGCGAGGCCGAGGCCAATCCGGCGACGGCCCCGCTCTTCATCGTCAACCCGCTGCACGAGCATGCGGTCGACAATCTGTTCGCCACCCACCCGAGCCTCGAGAACCGCATCGCGCGCCTCGAAGCCATGGCGGGGGAGAGGCGCGGCGGTGCCGGCTTCGCCGCGCAAGGCTCGGTGCCCGCTGCCGGTGCCGCGCCCTCGCCCTGGGGGCGGCGCGGCCCCTGGGGTTAATTCGTAAAAGGCGGCAGCCCGCTCAGCCGGTGCCGCTCGATTCGTTTCTCGTGTGACGGCAATTTTCTTGTGACGGATCGGGCCGGCTTAGGGCAAAAGAGCCGCCCATGAGCCGACCGCCGCGACGACCGCGCCAACCCGAAGCGAAAGTTGTTAAAGGCAAGCCGAAGGGCGCAAGGTCCGCCGGCTCACCTGCGCTTGGCACGCAGTCGGACAGCCCGCAGCATCCGGCACCGACACCCTCGCCGTCGGCGCGCCGCGTCGCGCTCGATCTTCTGTCCGGGGCCTTGCGCCGGCGCCGCCCGCTCGACGAGGCCTTCGGCGCGCATCCGGCGCTCTCGCAGTTGGAGCCGCGCGACCGCGCCTTCGCGCGCACGCTCGCCGCCACGAGCTTGCGCCGGCTGGGCCAGATCGATGCGGTGCTCGCGCGCTGCCTCGAGCGGCCGCTGCCGGCGCAAGGTGCGGCCGCCCAGGACGCGCTCAGGCTCGGCGCCTGCCAGTTGCTGTTCCTCGGCACGCCCGCCCACGCCGCGGTGGCCGAGACCATGGCGATCCTGCCGCCCGCGGCCACACCCTATCGCGGCCTCGTCAATGCCGTGCTGCGCCGGCTGGCGCGCGAGGGTGCCACGATGCTGCGCGACATCCCCGAGATCCCGACCAACACGCCGGCCTGGCTGTGGCAGGGCTGGATCGCGGCCTATGGCGAGGCGACCGCGCGCGCGATCGCCGCCCGGCATCTGATCGAGCCGCCGCTCGATCTCACCCTGAAGAACGGAGCCGAGCGCGCGCAATGGGCCGACCGGCTCGGCGCCGAGATCCTTCCCAGCGGCAGCCTGCGCTTGCGCGAGGCCGGCGCCATCGAGGCCCTGCCGGGATTCGCGCAAGGCGCCTGGTGGGTGCAGGACGCGGCGGCCGCCTTCCCGGCGCGCCTCCTGGGCGATGTCGCGGGCCGGCATGTGGTCGATCTCTGCGCGGCACCCGGGGGCAAGACCCTGCAGCTTGCGGCAAGCGGTGCCCGCGTGACCGCGCTCGATCGCTCGCCCGAGCGTCTGAAGCGCGTCGCCGAGAATTTATCGCGCACCGGGCTTGCCGCCGATTGCGTCGCGGCCGATGCCGCCGAATGGCAGCCGCCGGAGCCCGCCGACGCCGTGCTGCTCGATGCGCCCTGCTCGGCGACCGGCACCATCCGCCGCCATCCCGACCTGCCCTGGATCAAGCGGCCGGAAGAGATCGCCGACCTGCCGGCCCTGCAGCGCCGGCTGCTCGAGGCCGCGATCGCCATGACGCGGCCGGGCGGCCTCGTCGTCTATGCCGTCTGCTCGCTGGAGCCGGCAGAAGGCGAGCGGCTGGTGGCGAAGCTCTTGGCCGAGCGCGCGCCGGTCGAGCGCGTGCCCGTCCGCGCGGCCGAGATCGGCGCGCCGCCCGACGCCATCACGCGCTCGGGCGAGCTGCGCACCTTGCCGTGCCACTGGGCCGACAAGGGCGGCATGGACGGCTTCTACGCGGTCAAGCTCAGGCGGCGATAGCCGGCGTTTCGCTCGCCGCCCGAGTCGCGAATCGGATCGGCCCGTCACCCGCGACTCGGGACAAAGCCGGGGCGCGACCTTCGCCGCCTTCCCAAGCCGGCCGGCGCCTGCTAGTGCATCCTCACGTTAAGCAGAGTCGAACACCCCCTCACCCTTCCCTCTCCCCCACTTGCGTGGGGGGAGGGTTGAGAAGGGTCGGCGAGGCCGAGGGCCGAGCCTTGCCCGAAGCTGGGTGAGGGGGCGGTGCATCGAGCCCAACTGACGTTGCACCAACGAACCCGTCGCGAGGTCTTCATGCGTCAGCCCACCCGCATCGCGCCGTCGATCCTGTCCGCCGATTTCGCGCGCCTCGGCGAGGAGGTGCGCGCGCTCGACGCCGCGGGCGCGGACTATATTCATGTCGACGTGATGGACGGCCATTTCGTGCCCAACATCACGATCGGGCCTCAGGTGGTGAAGGCGCTCCGGCCGCACAGCAAGCGGCCCTTCGACGTGCATCTGATGATCTCGCCGGTGGACCCTTACGTGCCCGAGTTCGCGGCGGCCGGCGCCGACATCATCACCGTGCATCCCGAGGCGGGCCCGCATCTCCACCGCACCATCCAGCTCATCAAGTCGCTCGGCAAGAAGGCCGGTGTCGCGCTCAATCCCGCGACCTCGGTGGCGGCGGTCGAGCCGGTCCTGGCCGAGATCGACCTGGTGCTGGTGATGTCGGTCAATCCCGGCTTCGGCGGCCAGCAGTTCATCCGGAGCCAGCTCGAGAAGATCGCCACGCTCCGGCACATGATCGACGCGGTCCTGGCCGGCACGCCCGGGCGCAGCATCGATCTCGAGGTCGATGGCGGCATCAACGACATCACGGCGGCGGACGCGGTCCGGGCCGGCGCCGACCTGCTGGTGGCCGGCACGGCGACCTTCAACGGCGGTGCCGCGGCCTACGCCGACAATATCCGCCGGCTGCGTCAGGCGGGTTGAAACGGGCGGCGGGACGGCGATGGCCCCCGCGATCGACAAGGCCCGCCATGCGGCCGCCGCCTCGCTGAGGCGGGTGCGCGGCCGCATGACGATGCCGCGGCCCTTGCGCGACCTCCTCGCGCGCTGGCAGCGCCTGCGCGCCCTGCCCGAGGGCTTGCCGATCGAGCGGTTGCGTTACGCGCTGGTGAGCCGGCTGCCGCGCGCAGCCTCTCGCAAGAACGCCGGCGCGCTCGCCGCGCCGGGTCCGGGCGTCTGGCCGGGAATCCCCGAGCGCGGCCGCGCGCTCTTGGCCGGCGAGATCGAGCTGCTCGGCCGCAGGCTGCCGGTGTCCGATCCGTTCTGGGGCCTCGCGCTCGACAATCCGCATCTTGCGGCCGAGTTCTACGGCTTCGCCTGGCTCGCCGATCTGGTCGCGGCTGGCGAGCCCGGCGTCGCGCTGGCGCGCCGCCTGGTGGCGCAATGGATCGCGGCGCCGGAAAGCCGGACACGCAGGGTCCTGCATCCCGCCATTGCCGGCCCGCGCCTGGCGCGCTGGCTGCAGTCGGCCGACCGGCTGCTCGGCGGCGGCGACGCGAGCTTCGACGAACGGTTCCGGCGGCGCATCGCCGAGGAAGCCGATGGGCTCGCTCGCATGCTTCCGGGCGGGCTCCCCGGCAGCACCCTGATCGGCGCCGTCAAGGGGCTGGCTCTGGCTGGGCTGGCGCTGCCCGATGCCGAGCGCTGGCGCAAGCAGGCGGAGGCGCTCGTCGAGCGCGAGCTTCAGCGCCAGATCCTGCCCGACGGCGGCCATGTCGAGCGCAGCCCGTCGCGCCAGCTCCAGCTGCTGCGCGATCTGGCGGATGTCGCCATCGCCTTCCTGCGGGCCGGGCAGGACGTGCCGCCAACGATCCTCGGCGCAGCGCGCGCTCTGACGCCGCTGCTGCGGCTGCTTCAGCATGGCGATGGCGGCTTGGCGCTCTTCAACGGCAGCAACGAGGAAACGGCGGGGCTGATCGAGACCGTGCTGACGGCCGTCGGCGAGACGCCGCAAGCGCCGACCCAGGCGCCGCAGACGGGCTTCCAGCGCGCCGCTGCCGGGCGGCTGCTTCTGCTGGTCGAATCCGGGCGGCCGGCGGCGCCCGGCTACGATCTCGGCGCCCATGCCGGCACCTTCGCCATCGAGATCAGCCACGGGCGCGAGCGGATCGTCACCGGCTGCGGGGCGCATCCGGGCGATCCGCGCTGGGAGGAGGCGCTGCGCGCGACCGCCGCCCATTCCACCCTGACGCTGGCCGACACCAATTCGAGCCTGCTGCTGCCGGGCGACGGGCTCGGCCATCGCCCCGGCTATGTCAGCTGCAAGCGCGAGGAGCAGGACGGCAATGTCTGGCTCGAGATGGCGCATGACGGCTATGGCGAGGCCTTCGGCCTCGTCCATCGCCGCCGGCTCTATCTCGCAGGCAGCGGCGAGGACCTGCGCGGCGAGGACCGGCTCGAGCCCCTTGCCGGCGAGCGCGCGCCGGACCCGCGCGGCGGGAACGCAGCGCCCGCGCCGGTGCCCTTCGCGCTGCGCTTCCACCTCCATCCCGAGGTGCAAGCGACGCTGGCGCAGAACGGGCGCGCGGCGCTGCTGCGCCTGCCTTCGGGCCTGGGCTGGCGCCTGCGCGCCGAGGGCGGCGCGATGAGCCTTGCCGACAGCGTTTATTGCGGCCGGCGCGGGCAGATCCGCCGCAGCCAGCAGATCCTCGTCGAGGGCCGCCATGCGGGCGGCGAAACCTCGATCCGCTGGGCGCTCGGCCGCGAGCAGCGAAGGAAGGCGAAGCCGGTATCGTAGACGACCGCCTCTTCGGCAACCGACGGCTGACGCGCGAGCCAGCGATCGCCGGGCCAGTTCTGCAAAACCAAGACATAGCGCGCGATTGGGGGCGCTTTCTCCTTTCCGAGGAGGGCTCTTTTCCTTCGGAATCGTCGTTTGACATCAACGACGATCAACGAAATGCGCCACGCGGCGAGGGCGATCACCAATGCGCTCGAGGCGCATCAGAACCGCAAGAGCTTCTTGAGATGAACGGGAGCGCGTGATCCGTCATGCAAGACGATTACTTGATCTGGCTCCGCAACGAACCAAGCAAAGGAATGCCATGCGAGGGATGGAATTGTTTTCTTGAACTCGGTACGAGAACGAGTGAAGTAAGCAGTGACGAACGCGACCTGGTCGGGGCCGTAGCCCGCAGCCGTTGCCATGGAAAGCAGTGCGTTTACGCGTTGCGGCGTCATCGCACCGTCAGTCGCCACGACTTCAACGAAAACGATGAGGAAATCGTCCGGTTCCTGTCCGAGATCGACCAGTATGACATCTGGCAGATTTCTGCCGGGGTCGATCTCAAGGCGGAGATCCGCTGCAAGCCGATCATCACGCGCCACGACTTTTTCGCGACTCTCGCTTAGCCATAAGACCGCGGGGTTCACCAGAAATCTCGGCGCAAATTCCTCTATGACCGCGCGGGATATTTCCGAACTGAGACCGGCGGCCATTCGCCGCGTTTCACCGTTGGGAAAACGAACCAACACGCCCTCGGTGTTGGCGGCCGCACCTCTGCGAAGAAGCTTGATCCTGGCGAGAACGGCAGCCGCCATATTGACAGCACGCCATTTCTCGGCCTGTTTCGAGAGAGCCTCATTATCCAGCGACGGATCGAATAAGGCAGCGAAACCGGGTCTCAAAGCGTAGCGAGGGGCGCTCGAGGTGGTTGGCAGTCCTGCTCGTTCGACGACAGCGTTGTTGGGAATGAGCCCCTGCCGCAGCACCTCATCGCGTACCTGCTCGCGGCTGTTCTCCTGGTACCAACGTTCCCCTATCAGCTTGGGATGGCGCCAATAGTCGAGCCGCTCCTTATCGGTATCTTTGCGTGCCTGTGCGTCGCTCATTCTCACGACATGAACCGGCCCCAGCCAGCGGTCGGCACCTTCGACCGCACCCACATAGAGCAGAGCAAATACCGTCGCGGCCGCAGCTCCACGCACGCATTTGTCGCGCTCCGGAGCGCCCTCCGGAAAGATGACGAAAAGCCGTTCTCTTATGACGTCGCGATTGAGGAGCGGAAGAAGCGTCATTCGACCGACGGACAGGAAAATAGGCGCCCGACTTCCACCTCAATCGCGGCTGGGGTCGCGCTCTTTGCGAGCATCCTCTCCAGTCTCTTCAATGCCGATGGCGGCGGGAGGGGCAGCGATTCAAGTTCGTAAGCCGAAACCGCCACGCTTCCGCTCATGCAGCGAAATGCCCGGTCTGCCGCCTTCGTATTGAGAAACGCCGCAAGGGCTGGAAGAGACACAGGCGGCTGCTCCAAAAGGGGGAGCAACATGTTCAGATGATTTTCGACAGTGACACCGTCGTGACGTTTCAATAATTCTCTCGGCATTTCAGCCGCGATGAGACGTCTGGATTGCTCCTTCGCTGTCGTTCGCTGCAGCAGGATGCAGGGCCTGCGGACTACCAGCCACTCATCGCCGGCCTTGAGCTCGAAATAGGGCTTGTGGTTCCGCTTCTCGCAGCGCAACACAAATCGCCCATCGCTCGTAACTGATTCGGCCCAGATGAGCGGAATACGGTTCGGACCCGGCTTGTCGTGTAGTTGGCTCTTATGCCGATTCCAGACCAGCGGACCGGTGCTGACACTATAGCCCCAGTCAGCCAGCTTATGAGACATTCGGCGCAGCTTAGCGGATAGCTCCTCTGCACCGGCTTCACGCGGAAGCAGCCATGGGGCGCTCGGTTCTTCCGGGAGATCGAACTTGCCCGCTGGTCGCGCCTGAATGCCGGTGCCATCTTCCCATTCGAGGAAGTTAACGCTCGCCAGCCTGCGCTTCGCACCTCGGCGATAAGTCGCAAGAATGGTTTCTTGCAAAACGCCTTCGAAGACACCCTTGCGCAGGGCCACAAACTCGATGGTGCAAGGTGGCGCGTCATGCCACAAGACGGCTCTCAGATTCTTGAAATACTCGCCCGCAAGGAAGCTCGCCGGGGTCAGGTACGAAATCAAGCCTCCGCCGCGTGTCAAGCGCGTCGCCAAATCCAAGAAAAGGCCATACAGATTGGCGTGGCCATAAAGACTGCGCTCATACCGAGCGCGCTTCTCTGCTGTCAAGCGCACACGGCCATAAGGTGGATTTCCTACGACTAGATCGAAGAGATCAACTGGTATTGCCGTGTCCAGACTGTCACAGTGATCGACAATCCGTCCCAATGACCGCCGCGCTTCAGCAATGATCGCTCTCAACTCGCTGGTAACAAACACCTCCGCGAGCCATGCAGTAAATGGATCGAGCTCTCGGCCGCGAAGGCGAGAAGTTACACTTTGAACAATGATGGGGGCATCCGCGCCGGCCATTGCTTGCGCCATCCGCCGCGCTGCGGGGATCAAAAATGCACCGCTACCAGTCGCAGGGTCGAGCACCCTAGCAGTTCTCCAATCGAGCCCCTCCGTCTCCGCTTGATCCAGCAGTCGCTCGGCTAACGCGGGCGGGGTATAAAAGATGCCGTGACGCGCCCGGAGTTCGGGCGGAAGCATGGTGCAATAGAGCGACCCCAGCTGATACGCGACTTCGGCGGGTCTTAGGAGAGCCAGTAACGCGCCCAGCCGGCTTGCGATCTCTGCCGCAGCACCGTCAAGCGCCGCAGGGCGGCTCAACCGATACAGCTTGGGCGCGGCCGGGAGCGCTGCTTCTATTTTTGCTTCTGACCAATAGGTGCGGACAGCCGAATCGCAGAATGACCGCGCAAAGGCGATCCGCGACTCTTCCGCAGCGGTAGATGCGAGGCTGTGCGCTTCCGATCGCACCGACGCGAGAAGTCGATCGTTCAGCGGTGTACTAGCTCGTCGTTCAACGCGCCGCGCGGAAGTCGCCCTGGACGCCATTGTAGTTCGGCCCCCTCGTCACGAGTGCTGGCGGCGCTTTGCCAACCGACTCGCCACGCAAAACAGATTAACAAATGCAACCTTGGCGCGGGAGGGGGGATCCTCTCGATCGCCGACGAAGCACCACGCTCGACCGTCGTGTCTAAAGCTCCCAGCGGCGCTGGCCCTTGGGCAGATCGAGGCGGCGCCACATGCCCTTGATGTCGCAGACGAGGCCGCCGGCGCGCACCAGCCCGGCGAAATCCGCAGGTGCCAGCGCCTTGTAGGCGTCGTGCGCGACCGCGCCGACCAGGCAATCGAAGGGCGCGCCGTCACCGTTCGTCGGCAGCTTCGCCAGAAGCTTCACGCCATAGAGCGCCTCGGCCTCGGCCGCGTCGGCGCGCGGATCTTGCACCTCGACCGCGTGCCCGCGCGCGCGCAAGCCCCGGATCAGATCGGCCACCTTGGAGTTGCGCAGGTCCGGCAGGTTCTCCTTGAAGGTCAGGCCCAGCACCAGCGTGCGCGGCGCCGAGGCGGGCTTGCCGCCGCCGGCGCGGTAGGCCTCGTCGATGCGGCCCGCGACATAGTCGCCCATGCCGTCATTGATGCGCCGGCCGGCGAGGATCACCTCGGCAGGATGGCCCAGCGCCTGGGCGCAGTGCGCGAGATAGAAGGGATCGACGCCGATGCAGTGGCCGCCGACGAGGCCGGGGCGGAAATCGAGGAAGTTCCATTTGGTGCGCGCGGCCTCGAGCACGTCGTAGACCGAGAGCCCGAGCCGGCCGAAGATCATCGTCACTTCGTTGATGAAGGCGATGTTGATGTCGCGCTGCGCGTTCTCGATCACCTTCGCCGCCTCGGCGGTGCGGATGTCGCGGGCGACGAACACGCCGCCGGCGGTGACCTGCCCATAGAGCCGCTCGAGGCGCCGGGCCACCGCCGGGGTTTGGCCCGCCACCACCTTCGTGACGCGCTCGACCGTGTGCGTCCTGTCGCCGGGGTTGATGCGCTCGGGCGAGTAGCCCAGGAGAAAGCCCTGGCCTGCGCGCCGGCCCGAGCGGCGCTCGATGATGGGCGCGCAGAACTCCTCGGTGACGCCCGGATAGACCGTGCTCTCGAGCACCACCACCGGCACGCCGCGGGGCCGCGGGCCCGAGTTGCCGAGCGCCTCGCCCACGGCATGGCAGGCCCGCTCGACCGCGCGCAAGTCCGGCTTGCTCTGCGCGTCCACCGGTGTCGGCACGGTGACGATGTAGACGTCCTTGTTCAGGAGATCGGCCGGATCGGCGCTGTAGCGGAGGGGGGCCGTCTTGAGCGCGTCCTCCCCCACCTCGCCGGTGTGATCGCGGCCCTGGCGCAGGCGCTCGATCCGCCGCTGGTCGATGTCGAAGCCCGTGACCGAGCCACGGCCGTTCTGGCCGCGCGCCAGCGCCACGGCCAGCGGCAGGCCGACATAGCCGAGGCCGATGATGGCGACCTCGTCGCCCGGTGAGGGGTCGGCGAAACTCATGGGAGCGGCCTGGGTCGCGCTCGTTCGATCGGGCCCCCTCTTTCCCGCAGCCTTCCCGCAATGTCAACCGGACAGGGTGGCGCGCAAGGGCGCCGCTCCCCGCCTTCGGCCCCGGCTATCCCGCACGGCATCGCGCAGGTATAAGCGCCGTCATGGACCTCATCGCCATGGCGCTGCTCTTTGCCGCCGCCTTCGCCGCCAGCGCGCTCGCCTGCGGCCAGGTGCGCCGGCTCTTGCTCAGGCATCGCGTGCTGGACCGCCCCGTGGCGCGCAGCGTGCACGCGGCGCCGGTGCCGCGCGGCGCCGGCCTGGCGCTGGTCCCGATCCTGCTGCTGCTCTGGCTGGCGGCCCCATGGATCGATCCCGAGGCCGCGGCCCTGCCCTGGCCGGTCCTGGCCGGCACCGTCCTCGTCGCCCTCGTCTCCTGGCGCGACGATCTCGCCGGGCTGCCGGCGCTGCCGCGCCTGGGCGTGCAGGCGGTCGCGGTCCTCATCGGCCTCGTCGCGCTGGCGCAATTGCCGCCGCTGTTCCAGGGCTGGCTGCCGCGCCCGCTCGATCTGGCGGCGGGCGCGCTGCTGTGGCTCTGGTTCCTCAACCTCTACAACTTCATGGACGGCAGCGACGCGGTGGCGGGCGGGCAAGCGCTCACCATCGGCATCGGCATCGCCGCCATCGCGCTCGACCAAGGCTGGCTGGACCTGACCGCCTATCAGGGTATTGCGCTCGCCGGCGTCGCGCTGGGCTTCCTCTCATGGAACCGGCCGCCGGCGAAGATCTTCCTGGGCGATGTCGGCAGCATTCCCTTGGGCTATCTGATCGGCTGGCTCCTGCTCTGGGCCGCGAGCCGAGGCGCCTGGGCCGCGGCTCTGATCCTGCCGGCCTGGTTCCTCGCCGACACCACGATCACGCTGGCGCGACGCGCGCTCAAACATGCGCCGCTCCTCGAGTCGCATGCCGAGCACTCGAACCAGCAGGCGATCAAGCTCGGCCACAGCCACGCCTATGTGGCCCTGCTCGCGCTCGCCGCCAATCTCGCCTTGATGGTCCTCGCGGTCGGGGCCGAGCGCGGCGAGCGGCTGGTGGGCTTCATTGGCGCCGCGGCCACGGTCTGGCTGCTCACGCGCCGGCTCAAGCGCCCGCCGCGGGCAAGTTGACGGTGCCGCGCAGGCATCCCGGCTCCGGTCGGCAGTGCTCGGGCTTTCGGCGGCCGACTCGAAGAGAACCCCGATATCGAAACTGTTTAGCTGTCACCCTCGCGGAAGCGAGGGTCCATGTCGGCATCGGGATCCGGCGTCGCCATGGATTCCCGCTTTCGCGGGAATGACGGTAAAAAGGGTCGCAAGAGACTGAAGAATCCGCATTCATTTTCGTTCAGGCTCTTATACTGCGGCAGGCAGCGTTGGCGCTGCCTGAGCGGGGCTCAATCAGCGATTCGGCTCGGGCACATGGCCGTGAAACTCCCCTTTGCCGGCAGATTTCCGCTCGCAGGCCGGGCCGGCATCGCCCTGGCTCACGACACGGCGATGGCGGCCCTGTCCTTTCCGCTGGCGCTCTATCTGCGGCTGGGGCGCAGCTTCGCCTGGCAGACCGAGCCCTATCTCTTCACCGGGCTCGCCCTCTTCACGGCGATCGCCGCCACGGTCTTCGTCGCCACCGGCCTCTATCGCGGCGTGTGGCGCTACGCCTCGATGATGGACATGGTCGCGATCCTGCGCGCGGTCGCGATGACGCTGCTGCTGTTCCTGCCGGTTCTGTTTCTCGTCAACCGGCTCGACGGCCTGCCGCGCTCGGCCCTCGTCATCAACGGGTTCCTGCTGCTGTTCCTGCTCGGCGCGCCGCGTTTCGCCTATCGCATCTGGCGCGACCGCAGCCTCGAGCATCTGCTCGAGCGCGAGACCGGCGGTCGCGCCGCGGTGCTGCTGATCGGCGCCGGCGACGCGGCCGAGCTCTTCGTGCGCGAGATGGCGCGCGACCGGGCCGCACCCTATCGCGTCGTCGGCATGCTGGATCCGGCGGCCGCGCGCATCGGCCGCAACATCCAGGGCGTGGCCGTGCTGGGCGGGCTTGGCCAGGCGGCCGCCGCGATCGACCGGCTCGCGGCCCAGGGCCGCGCGCCGCAGCGCCTGATCGTGGCCGACGACGCGGTCGACGGCGCGGCCCTGGCCGGGCTGCTCGATCTGGCCGAGGCCAAGGGCCTCACGCTCGCCAAGCTGCCGCGCCTGACCGAGTTCAAGCCCGGCATCGGCGAGGATCGCTACGCGGCCCGGCCGATCGCGCTCGAGGACCTTCTGGGCCGGCCCAAGCGCGTGCTCGATCGCGCGGCCGTGGAGCGGCTGGTCGCCGGCCGGCGCGTCCTGGTGACGGGCGCCGGCGGCTCGATCGGCTCGGAGCTGGCGCGCCAGATCGCCGCCCTGGCGCCGACCCGGCTCACGCTGCTCGACCACTCGGAATCGCTGCTCCACGCCATCGCCACCGAGATCGCGCACGCGCGCCCGGACCTGACGCTCGATCTTGCGCTCTGCGACGTGCGCGACCGCGCGCGGCTCGAGCGCGGCGTGGCCGCCGCCGCGCCCGAGATCGTGTTCCACGCGGCGGCGCTGAAACATGTGCCGCTGTGCGAGCTTCATCCCGACGAGGCGGCGCTCACCAACGTGGTCGGCACGCGCAACATGGCGGCGGCGGCACGCAAGGCCGGCGCCAAGGCGATGGTGCTGATCTCGACCGACAAGGCGGTCGAGCCCGAAAGCGTGCTCGGCGCCACCAAGCGGCTGGCGGAAAGCTACTGCCAGGCGCTCGACCGCACCGGCGGGCCCGACGCCACGCGCTTCGTCGCCGTGCGCTTCGGCAACGTGCTGGGCTCCTCGGGCTCGGTGGTGCCGCTGTTCCAGCAGCAGATCGCGATGGGCGGGCCCGTGACGGTGACCGATCCGGAAGCCGCGCGCTTCTTCATGACCACGGCGGAGGCGGTGGAGCTGGTGCTGCAGGCCTCGGCGCTGGCGCTCCAAGGCGACGGGCGCGGCAAGGTGCTGGTGCTGGAGATGGGCCGGCCCGTGAAGATCCTCGATCTCGCGCGCCAGATGATCCGGCTCTCGGGGCGGAGGCCCGGGCGCGACATCGAGATCCGCTTCACGGGGCTAAGGCCCGGCGAGAAGCGGACGGAGGCCTTGTTCGATCCGGGCGAGCGGCCAGTGCCAACGGCGGTGGCCGGCATCCTGCAGGCCGAGCCGGCGACCCGCTCGCTGATCGAGCTCGAGGCCGGCATCGACCGGCTGGCGGCAGCCGCCCGCGAAGGCCGCACCGAGCCGTTGCTCGAGGCGCTCAAGGGCCTCGTGCCCGAATACCGGCCGCAAGGGGCGCTGGCTGCCCCGCGTTCCGACCGGGCGGAACGCGGCGGAGCGGCGCTTTCGAACCAGGCCGCCTCGTGATATTCCCTGCGGCTTTCCGGAGCAGGCTTCGGTAGGGAGGCGCTTCTTTTCGTCGCCCCCGCGAAAGCGGGGGCCCAGGGCCACGGCACGTCGCTCGCTCCTGGGTTCCTGCTTTCGCAGGAACGACGATGAGTTGCCACTCCATTTGGCCGACAGCCGCTCCGAGAGACGACCGCGTTTCTCCTCGTGCCGCCCACCGGAGTGCCACGCCTCATGACCGCCTCGCCATCCGCCGCCGACGTCAAGATCGCCCGCGCCCTCGTCTCCGTTTCCGACAAGACCGGCCTCGTCGCGTTCGCGCGCTTCCTCGCAGGGCACGGCGTGGAGATCCTCTCCACCGGCGGCACGGCCAAGGCGCTCGTCGATGCAGGCCTCGCGGTCAAGGAGGTGGCGGCCCACACCGGCTTCCCGGAGATCATGGACGGGCGCGTCAAGACGCTGCATCCCAGGATCCATGGCGGCATCCTGGCCCGCCGCGACCTGCCCGAGCATCGCGCGGCCCTGGCGGCGCACGGCATCGCGCCCATCGATCTCGTCGTGATCAACCTCTATCCCTTCGAGGCCACGGTGGCGAAGGGTGCGACCCGCGAGGCTTGCGTCGAGAACATCGACATCGGCGGGCCGGCGCTCATCCGCGCCGCCGCCAAGAACCACGATTTCGTCGCGGTGGTGACCGATCCGGCCGATTACGACGCGGTGATGGAGGAGATGAAAGCCCATGGCGGCGCCACCTCGCCGGCCCTGCGACGCAAGCTCGCGAGCCTCGCTTACGCCCGCACCGCGGCCTATGACGCCGCGATCGCGCGCTGGATGCAGAGCGAGGAGAAGGACCGCTTCCCGCGCCGCTTCGCGCTGGCGGGGGAACGGCGCCAGATGCTGCGCTATGGCGAGAACCCGCACCAGCAGGCGGCCTTCTACGCCACGGCCGAACGGCGCCCCGGCGTCGCCACCGCGCGCCAGCTCCAGGGCAAGGAGCTCAGCTACAATAACCTGAATGACACCGACGCGGCCTACGAGCTGGTGGCGGAATTCGGAGAGCCGGCAGTCGCCATCATCAAGCATGCCAACCCCTGCGGCGTGGCGGTGGGCAAGAGCCTCGTCGAGGCCTGGCCGCGCGCGCTCGCCTCGGATCCCGTCAGCGCCTTCGGCGGCATCGTCGCGGTCAACCGCCCGCTCGACGCGGATCTCGCCGAAGAGCTCACCAAGCTCTTCCTCGAGGTGGTGATCGCGCCCGGGGTCGAGCCCGACGCGGCAAAGCGGCTCGCGGCCAAGGGAAACCTGCGCCTGCTGGATGCCGGCGGCCTGCCCGATCCGGCCGAGCCGGGCCTGGCCCTGAAGCTGCTCTCGGGCGGCTTTCTGCTGCAGGACCGAGACAATGGCCGCGTATCGGCCGGCGATCTCGAGGTCGTGACCAAACGCCAGCCGAGCCCGCGCGAGCTGGCCGACATGCTGTTCGCCTTTCGCGTGGCCAAGCACGTCAAGTCGAACGCGATCGTCTACGCCAGGAACGGGGCCACGGTCGGCATCGGCGCCGGCCAGATGTCCAGGGTCGATTCGAGCCGCATCGCCGCCTGGAAGGCGCGCGAAGCAGCAACGGCCGCGGGCGAAGCCGAGAGCCGCGCCAAGGGCTCGGTGGTGGCCTCGGACGCCTTCTTCCCCTTCGCCGACGGGCTCCTGGCCGCCGCCGAGGCCGGCGCCACCGCCGTGATCCAGCCCGGCGGCTCGATGCGCGACGAGGAGGTGATCGCGGCCGCCGACGAGGCGGGCCTCGCCATGGTCTTCACCGGCATGCGGCATTTCCGGCATTGAGGTGGTTTCCGGCCTCCTCTGCCCGCGCCTCTTTTTCTGCGTCATTCCGGAAGCCGCGCAAGCGGCTATCCGGAATCCACGGTTCCGGCGAGCTCGGCACTTCCCGGCCTGCGGCAAATATGGGTCCCGGGTCGCACGGCTACGCCGCTTGCCCGGGACGACGATGAAAAAGGGTCCGGGGAAGCGGAGAGATCACCGCCTGATCACCGTCCGCCCCTGCTCGGTGCGCGACTGCCAGCCATGGCGCTCGAGCTCGGGGTCGAGATGCTCCTCCTCGGGATAGCCCAGGCACAGATAGGCGACGAAGCGCCACTCGGCCGGAACGTCCAGCAGCGCATTGATGCGCTCGGGATGCAGGATCGAGACCCAGCCCATGCCGATCCCCTGCGCGCGCGCCGCGAGCCACAGCGTCTGGATCGCGCCCACCACCGAGTAGCGCAGCATCTCCGGCATGGTCTGGCGCCCGAGCCCGTGGCCCTGCGCCGTCGTCTCGTCGCAGAAGACGGCGAGATGCACCGGCGCCGTGCGCAGGCCCTCGAGCTTGAGCCGGGCGTAGAGCGCGGCTTGCGCGTCCTTGTAGCGCTGCGCCGCCTCGCGATTGGCCCTGTCGAAATCGGCGATGACCGCGGCGCGGCGTTCGGCGTTCTCGACCAGGACGAAGCGCCAGGGCTGCGCATTGCCGACCGAGGGCGCCAGGAAGGCCAGATCGAGCAGCCGCTCGACCAGCGCCGCCGCCACCGGATCGCGCCGGAAGCGGCGCACGTCGCGCCGCCAGGAGATGAGATCGGCCAGCTTCGCGCGGAAGGCCTCGTCGAAGACGGGCGGCGCCCGCAAGATCCGTTCTCCTTCGTCGATCATGATCGACCTTCTGGCGCAAAAGCCGCGCTATGCTTTGGCGAGAGCGACGCGCAGCCGTCAGTTCGCACCCGGTTTCGATTCCGCAAGCCTCGATCCCCGGGCTTTCGGCTCCTTCACCGTGAGCCACAACAGCAGGAAACCCAGCACCAGGAAGGGCGGGATCGTGGCCATGCCGGCGCGCTGGCTCCCGAAGGCGTCGGTGGCGGCCGCCAGCGCCCAGGGACCGAGAAAGGCGGTCGCCTTGCCGGCCAGCGCATAGAGCCCGAAGAACTCGGTCGAGAGGCCGGGCGGGGCGAGGCGCGCCATGAGCGAGCGGCTCGCCGCCTGGGTGGGCCCGAGAAAAACACCGATGGCAAGCGCCAGCACCCAGAACAGTGTGGGATTCTCCACCGGCAGAATGGCGAGTCCCAGCAGGGTCAGAGCCCCCAGCGAGATCAGGATGGTGGGCTTGGCGCCGAGCCAGTCGTCGACCCAGCCGAAGGCGGCCGCCCCCAGCCCGGCGGTGACGTTGAGCGCGATGCCGAAGATCAGCACCTCCTCGATCGTCATGCCGAAGCTGCCGGCGGCGTAGATGCCGCCGAAGGCGAACAGCGTGTTGAGCCCGTCGATATAGATCATCTTGGCGAGAAGGAAGCGCGCGACGTTGCGGTGACGGCGCAGGTCCTTGAGCGTGCGCAGGAGCTGCTTGAGGCCGCTCTTGACGGTGGCGGCGAGGCTTAGCCCCGTGGCCGGCCGGTCGGGCACCAGAGCGAAGAGCGGCAGAGCGAACAGCGCGAACCAGGCGGCGGCCAGCAGCATGGACGCCCGCACCGGCTCGTCCGCCGCTTTGTCGAGGCCGAGAAGCGGTGCCGCGGGCAGCACCAGGAAGACGAGCGCCAGGACGAGGCAGGCGAGCCCGCCGGCATAGCCCAGCCCCCAGGCCCAGCCGGAGATGCGGCCGATATGCGAGGGCGCCACCAGCTCCGGCAGCATGGCGTTGTAGAACACGATGGCGAGCTCGAACCCGATCGTGCCGAGCGCCATGGCGACGAGACCGAGCGTCGCGAAGGCGGGATCGGGCTTCACGAACCAGAGCGCCGCGGTGGCGGCGACGGCAAGCAGCGTCAGCGCGGCGAGCCAGGGCTTGCGCCGCCCGCCGCAATCGGCGATGGCGCCCAGCACCGGGCTCACCAGCGCGATCAGGGCCGCGGCCCAGCCGGTGGCGCGGCCCCAGTCGGCGGTGCCGGCCTCGGGGTTGGGCGCCACCGCCGTGGTGAAATAGGCGCTGAAGAGAAAGGTCTGGACCATGGTCGGAAAGGACGAGTTGGCCCAGTCGTAGAAGCACCAGGCGAGAATGGCCCGCCGCCCTGCGCTCCACTTTGGATTCCCCCGGAAGTTCGCGGCCGGCGCGGTGGCCGAAGGCGCGCGCACCGGCCCCACCTTACCCGCCGATCAGCGAGCGCAGCTCGCGATTGGCGACCGCGAGCTTGGCGAGGTCGAGGCCGCCGAGCTGGCGCAGGTCGGCGAACAGCATCTCGATGCGCTGGACCGCCGGCCCCCGCGCTTGCGCCCATTGCTCGATCGCCTCGCTCTCGGCCAGGCCGTCGCCGCTGCCGGCCGCCGCCAGCATCCGCTCCGTCAGCAGGCGCTGATGGCCGTAGAGGTCGTCGAGCACCGCCGCCACCGCCATGCGGTCCCAATGGCTGTCGAGATTGACGCCGGCAGTCGCGTTCCTCAGCCAGTTCAAGTGGAAGCGCGTGCCGACCGCGAAGAAGGTGCGCGCGACGCGCTCGATCGGCTTGGCCGTCCGCTCGGCGATGCGCACGATATCGAGGCCCGGCGCCATCAGGTCGAGCCGCGCCACGCGCCGCGCCAGCGCCTCGGGCACGCCGCCGTTGGTCAGGGCGTCGGCGCGCTTGGCGAGGCTCTGGCGCTCGGCCGCGGTCAGAAGCTCGTCGAGCTCGGCGGAGAGCCTGGCGACGCCGCCGCGGTGCGCCTCGATATGGGCGGCGATATCGAGCGGCAGCTTGCCGTTGCGCAAGAACCAGAGCGTGCCCGCCTCGGCCGCTTGCACCGTGGCGTCGACCATCTCGGCCTGCAGACGCGCCGGCACCGTGTTGTCGAGCGCCTCGATCTGGGCCCAGAGGTCGCGCAGATCGAACACGCCGCGCGTGACGGCGTAGGCGCGCGCGATGTCGGAGGCCGAGAGCCCGGTCTTCTCCTTCATGAGGTGAATGAAGGTGATGCCGGCGCGGTTGACGAGGCTGTTGGTCACGACCGAGGCGATGATCTCGCGCCGCAGGCGATGCTGCGCGATCTGCTCGACGAAGCGCTCCTTGAGGGCAGTAGGGAAGTACCGCTTGAGATCGTCCACCAGCTGCGGATCGTCCGGCAGATCGGAGGGCAGCAGCTCGTCATAGAGCGAGATCTTGGCATAGGCCATCAGCACGGCCAGCTCGGGGCGCGTCAGCCCGTGTCGCTGCGCCAGCCGGTTGGCGAGCGTCTCGTCGTCGGGCAGGAACTCGATCGCGCGGTCGAGCTTGCCGGCGCGCTCGAGCACGCGCATGAAGCGGCCCTGCTGATCGAGCCGGAGCCAGCCTTGCGCTTCGGCGATGGAAATGGCCTGGGTCTGCAGATAGTTGTCGCGCAGGACCAGTGCTGCCACCTCGTCGGTCATCTCGGCCAGGAGCTTGTCGCGCTGCTTCAGCGTGAGGTCGCCGGCCGCGACCGCGCCATTGAGCAGGATCTTGATGTTGACCTCGTGGTCGGAGCAGTCGACGCCGGCCGAGTTGTCGACAGCGTCGTTGTTGAGCCGGCCGCCCTTGAGCGCGTAGGCGATGCGCCCACGCTGGGTGAACCCCAGATTGGCGCCCTCGCCCACCACCTTGCAGCGCAACTCCTCCGCGTCGACGCGAAGCGCGTCGTTGGCGCGATCGCCGACATCGGCATGGCTCTCCGCCGCCGCCTTGACGTAGGTGCCGATGCCGCCCAGCCAGAGCAGATCGACCGGCGCTTTCAGCATCGCCCGGATCAGGTCGTTGGGCGTGATGCTGTCGACGGCGATGCCGAAGCGCTTCTTCATTTCGGCGCTCACCGCGATGCGCTTGGCCTTGCGGTCGAACACGCCGCCGCCGGGGGAAATCAGCTTGGGGTCGTAGTCGCTCCAGGAGGAGCGCGGAAGGTCGAACAGCCGCTTGCGCTCGGCGAAGCTCTTGGCGGGATCCGGTTCGGGATCGACGAAGATGTGCAGATGGTTGAAGGCGCCGACCAGGCGGATGTGCGGAGACTGCAGCATGCCGTTGCCGAACACGTCGCCGGACATGTCGCCGATGCCGACCGCCGTGAAATCGGTCGTCTGCACGTCGGTGCCGATCTCGCGGAAGTGCCGCTTGACGGACTCCCAGGCGCCGCGCGCCGTGATGCCCATCTTCTTGTGGTCGTAGCCGGCCGAGCCGCCCGAGGCGAAGGCGTCGCCGAGCCAGAAGCCGTATTCGGCCGAGACCGAGTTGGCGATGTCGGAGAAGGTCGCCGTGCCCTTGTCGGCCGCGACCACCAGGTAGGGATCGTCGCCGTCGCGCCGCACCAGGTCGGGCGGCGCCACCACGGCGCTGCCCGCGAGATTGTCGGTGAGGTCGAGAAGCCCGCGCATCATGGTCTTGTAGCATTCGATCACTTCGGCCATGAGCTGGTCGCGCGCGGCACCCGCGGGCGCACGCTTGACCACGAAGCCGCCCTTCGAGCCCACCGGCACGATGACGGCGTTCTTGACCATCTGCGCCTTCATCAGGCTCAGGATCTCGGTGCGGAAATCCTCGCGCCGGTCGGACCAGCGGATGCCGCCGCGCGCCACCTTGCCGCCGCGCAGATGCACCGCCTCGACGCGAGGGCTGTAGACCCAGATCTCCACCAGCGGACGCGGCAGCGGCAGGTCCTCCACCGCGCGGCTGTCGAGCTTGAAGGAGAGATAGGGCTTCGGGCCGCCGTCGGCTCCGGCCTGGAAGTAATTGGTCCGGAGCGTCGACAGGATCAGGTTGAGGAAGCGGCGCAGGATGCGGTCCTCGTCGAGATTGGCGACCTTGTCGAGCGCCTTCTCGATCTCGGCCCTGATCGCCTGCGCGCGCGCCTCGACGTCGGCGCCGCTCGTCGGGTCGAACAGCGTATGGAACAGCTTCACCAGGAGCGCGGCGATGCCGGCATTGCGCGCCAGCGTCTCCTCCATGTAGCTCTGGCTGAAGGCGACCTGGGTCTGGCGCAGATACTTGCAATAGGCGCGCAAGACCACGACCTCGCGCCAGGAGAGGCCCGCCAGCATGACCAGGCGGTTGAAGCCGTCGTCCTCGATCTCGCCGCGCCAGGCGCGCCCGAAGGCCTCGTGGAAATTCTCCTTGCAGGCGCCGATATCGACCTCGCTGCCGTCGGCGGTCGCCATGGTGAAGTCGTGGATCCACACGGGCCGCGCGTGGCCCGCGGGCTGGACCAGATAGGGCATCTCGGAGATCACCTTGAGCCCCATATGCTCCAGCATCGGCAGCACGTCGGAGAGCGCGATCTGGTCGGCGGCGTTGTAGATCTTGAAGCGCAGCTCGTTGGCCGCCGCCTCCGCCGGGCGGTAGAGGTTCATGGTCAGCCGGTTGCGCTGGATCGCCCTCTCGATGCGGTCGATATCGAACACCGCCGCATGCGCGTTGAAACGCTCGCGATATCCCAGCGGGAAGGCGTCGGCATAGCGGCGCAGCAACGCCAGGCCCTTCTCCTCGCCCTTGGCCTCGATCAGCGCCTCCTGCAGATAGTCGGACCACGAGCGTCCGGCCTCGACCAGCTTGGCCTCGAGATCGGCCGGGTCGACCTCGGGGATGGCGCCGGGCGTGGTGGCGACGATGAGCTGGAGCCGGCTCAGCGCCGCATCCGTCATCTGGGTGTAGAAGGCCGAGATGCGGCCGTTGAAGGCCTTGGCCACGATCTCCTGCATGCGCAGGCGCAATTCGGTGGTGAAGCGGTCGCGCGGCACGTAGATGAGGCAGGAGACGAAGCGCTCGAAGGGGTCCCGGCGCAGGAACAATGCGGTGCGCTGGCGCTCCTGCAGATGCAGGATGCCGAGCGCGGTCTCGAACAGCTCGTCGTCCGAGATCTGGAACAGCTCGTCGCGCGGATAGGTCTCCAGGATGTGCAGCAGCGCCTTGCCGTCGTGGCTCGCCGGATCGAAGCCGGCGCGCGCGATGCAGCGCTCCACCTTGCGTCGCAAGAGCGGTATCTCGCGCGGGCTCTTGTTGTAGGCGGCCGAGGTGAACAGGCCGATGAAGAGCTGCTCGCCGGTCGGATTGCCGTCCGCGTCGAAGCGCTTGATGCCGATGGTGTCCATGTGCACCGGACGGTGCACGGTGGCGCGCTTGTTCGACTTCATGATGGCGAGCAGCCGCGGCTGGCGCATGAAGGCGCGCACCTCGGCCGGCATGCGCTCGAAGTTCTTCTGCCGGTCGAAGACGGAATAGTTGTCGTCGGCGAGGATGCCGAGCCCGCTGCCGGTCCTGACCGTGAGCGTGGCGTTGTCGCCCTCGCCCGAGAAGTCGTAGTCGCGATAGCCCAGGAAGGTGAAGTGGTCGTCCGCCACCCATTCGAGAAAATCGCGCGCCTCGGCCAGCTCGTCGGCCGGCAGCGGCGTCTTGGACTTGGCGAGCCCGGCGGCGATGTCCGCGATGCGCTGGCGCATCTTGGCCCAGTCGCGCACGGCCACGCGGACTTCTTCCAGGACCGCCTCGAGCCCCTGCTTGATGTGATCGAGCGCCTCGGGCGAGGTCTGCTCCGAGATGCGGATCTGCATGTAGGATTCGGCCGTGGCGCCCCGATCGCCGGTGCCGACGAGCTGGCCCCTGGCGTCGCGCTTGACCTTCAGGATCGGGTGGATGACGAGATGGACGGTGAGCTCGCGCCGGTTGAGCTCGGCCGTGACCGAATCGACCAGGAACGGCATGTCGTCGTTGACGATCTCGACCACGGTGTGGGGCGAGCGCCAGCCATGCTCGTCGAGGCGCGGATTGTAGACGCGGACCTTGGCGGTGGCCGGCGGGCGCGCCAGGCCGAAGTTCCAAAGCGCGAGGGCGGCCGAGAAAAGATTGTCGACCTCGTCCTCGAGGATGTCGTCGGGCGGCACGTTGGCGTAGAACAGACGCACGAAGCGCTCGACGCCCTCGGCGCGCTTGCGCTCGAGGCGCTGCGAGACCGTCTGGGCGATGCGCTCGATCAGATCCGCTTTCGCCTGCTCGGCCTTGGTTGGCATGATCCATCCTTTTGAAGCATTGCGGTCTGGCGGCTGCGACCGGACCGAACCGGTCCAGCCGGGGAGCGACACGCTAGCCCTTTGGGAAATAAGGGCAAGCCTCCTCCGCCAGCGGTAAAGCGGATTTTAACGCGGGCGCCCTTACCGTGGAGCGGCAATGTGACGGGCCGAGACCGGCAGAAAACGCGGCGGCAGGCGTCGTCCCGCCGTTGTAGAACGGGCCGGTTCCGGGAGGAGTCGAAGGCCATGACGCTGATGAGCGAAGCCCGCGGCGAGCAGGTGCTGCGACGCCTGCCGCCGGAGATCAGGTCGAGCCTGTCCGACGAGCAGGCGCAGGCGATCCGCCGCGCCGTCGCCAGCGTCATGACCGGCCGCCACCCCATCGACATCCGCACTACGCTGCCCTGGCCCGGCGGCGGGCTCTATCTGACGGTGCTGGCCGGGCGCGAGCAGCGCTCGTTCGCCCGCCGGCGCGAAGAGCGCGCGCTTCGCCCGCTCGGCACCGCGGGCAACATCGTCTTCCTCGGCATGCTCGCGGTGCTGCTGATCCTGCTCGTCGGCGGCGCGCTGGCGATCGCCTAGCGCCTCACGGTTCCCCGGTCAGTTCCCGGATCGCGCGATAGGTGCGCGAATAGAGCTGGCGGCGCAGCAGCACCAGCAACATCACCGTCGTCAGCAGGACGAAGAGCCAGGGATGGACCAGCCATCCGAGCGCGGCGAGCGCGAAGTAGTAGGCGCGCAAGCCGCCGTTGAAGCTCACCATGCCGAGCGTCAGCACCTGCGCGATCTGCCGCGCATAGCGCGCCTTCACCGCCTCCTCGACCGGCGGCCAGGGCGCGGCGCCGATCATGGCGCAGGCATAGTTGAGCTGCCGGATCGCCCAGGTGAAGCGCAGGAAGCCGTAGATGAAGATGGCGATCAGCAGCAAGAGCTTGAGCTCGAACAGCGCGGGGCTCGTTTCGGCGACGAAGGCGAGCCCCATCGCCACCTGGTAGGCCTGCTTGAACGCGCCCAGGAGCCCGATCAGCCCCGCCAGCACGATCATGGTGGTGGAGATGAAGAAGGAGACCGAGTGGATGACGTGGCCGACCAGATTGGCGTCGAGCAGCCGCTCCGGGTGCTCGATCATGCGGCGGAACCATTGCTCGCGCACCCGCTTCATATGCTGGTTGAGGCCGAGCGGGCGGTCGAGCAGGTGGTCGGCCACCAGCGTGTAGCCGCCCCAAGCGACCAGGAACCAGACGAGCGCGCCCCGGTCGAGGGCCGAAAGCTCGGCGAAGATGGCGGGGAAGCGATCGGTCATCCAGACTCTAGGATAGTTCCAGTTCGATTCGAAGCATTTCCCCCTCACCCAGCTTCGGGCAAGGCTCGGCGTTCCGCCTCGCCAACCCTCTGCAGCCCTCTCCCCCAACTTGTTGGGGGAGAGGGAAGGGTGAGGAGGCGGCCCCGCTCAACACAGAACTGCGCTAATTCGCCCGGGCGCGCTTGAGCTGGTAGCGCCCGTCGACGATGCCCTCGAACATCTCCTTCACCATGGGATGGCGCACCGGGCCGTTGGCCTCGTCGGGCAACAGGTTCTGCTCCGAGACGTAGGCGACGTAGGTGGTCTGGGCGTTTTCGGCGAGCAGGTGATAGAAGGGCTGATCCTTGCGCGGACGAATCTCGGCCGGGATCGCCCGATACCATTCCTCGGTGTTGGCAAACTCCGGATCGACGTCGAAGATCACGCCCCGGAACGGAAACAGGCGGTGCCGGACGATCTGGCCGATGGTGTATTTGCTGGTCTTCGCCGACATGGGCCTCGTGATATCGCATGGATCCGCACCTCGCCGCGATGCGCCGAAGACGGATCGGAACCGTTGGCGACCCAGAATCTAGCACGCGAGCGGCGCAGGAAAAGGGCGGTCGAAGTCAAAAGCCAACAGAGATAGCGGCCGCCGGGGCTCGCGGGCTTGCGCGCTTCGTGACGGGCTCGGCCGAGAAACGGCGGATACGGTCCCGGCGCCGGCCCGCCTCGCCTTACTTCACTCGATAGCCGCAGCGCCCGAGATGCTCGACATAGCCGCCCTCGAGCAGTCCCTTGCCATGGGCGAGCTGATGCAGATTGAGGTCGCCGCCGAAATTGAGCTCGAGCAGCACGGGGCCCGCATCGGTGAGCGCGATGTCCCAGGACTGCGTGCGGATGGCCGGCATGACGCCGGCCGCGGTGCGGCAGAGATCGACCGCCTCGCGCCAGTCGGGCAACGCCAGGCCGACGATCGGCTCGCCCGTATCGGGATGGCGCTCGTGCAGCATGCGGCCTTCGCCGACACCCGAGACGGCCTGACGGATCGTGCCGCTGCCGAGGTCGATGGCGCCCAGCATGTTGCCTTTGCGCCAGAAATTGTCGGCCATGTTGCCGACCGAGGGAATCTTGCAAACGGCGCTCAGGACCCGCGGCCCCGAGGGCTCGACGAGCACGAGAAAGCGCAAGGCGCCCAAGGTCGGGCCGAAGGCGCGCGCGAGCGTCGGGTGCGGGCGCAGGCGGTCCTGCAGCAGATAACCGGCCGTCCCGAGCTCGGTCATGTACCGAACGAGCGCTGCAAGCGCGACCGCGGCGCCGATGCCGAGCCGGACCCGGCCCTCCGCGATGCCGGCCAGATCGAGCCCGCCGACGCTGAACATGCCGTCGATCGGCTTGGCGAAGCAGGGATAGCTGCCGGAATCGCTCAAATGACGCTCCAACGCCGCGGCGTCGGCGAGGAGCGCCACCGGCGCGCGGCGCGGGCCCTGATGATAGACCGCGCGCAGGCGCGGGACCGGCAGCCCCGCACCGCGCATCACCGCGTCGAACAGCAGCTTGTCGTGAGCGACCGCGAACCAGGCCGGGTCGTTGCAGGCCTGATGCATGCGCGCCTGCGCCCGCTTGCCGATGAAGCGGCGCTTCTCCTCGAAGGAGAGCGCGGGATCGTAGAGCCGATAGTAGAAATACTCGGCCGTGGTGAGCTTGCCGGCGCCGCGATGGAGCCGCCAGATCTCGCGGCCCAGGCCGAAGCCGCCGCGGCCCTGCTTCGCCGCGGCACGAACATGCGCGGCAATATCGATCCGTGGCGGCGCGTCGAGGTCGCGCACACGTTGCCGATCGCGCGCGGCATCCAGAGAAAAGGCCGGCTCGGCCATGGGGACCTTCCATTCAAGCTGGTGCCGGCGCCCCCATGTCGCCGGCCTACGTCATGCCGAATCTGGATCGGTCTTGTTAACAACCCGTTCAGCTCGCACGGGCCTACAGCGCCGCTTTGATCGCGGGGCGGCCCGAGGGGTATGATCGGCGGAACCATGCGCCCGGATTCGGAGCCACCGGCATGAGCGCGGCATCGACGAACCACGGCCATCGCGCCGTCATTCTCGGCTGGGGCCATACCCGCTTCGGCAAGCTCGTCGGCGAGACGCTGGAGAGCCTGATGGGTGCGGCTGCGCGCGAGGCGCTCATGCATGCGGGCGTCGAGGCGCAGGAGATCGACGAGGTGGTGGTGAGCCACTTCAACCAGGGCCTCGATCCGCAGGGCTTCCCGGCCTCGCTGCCGATCCAGGCGCTGCCGGCCTTACGCTACAAGCCCGCGACCAGGGTCGAGAACGCCTGCGCCTCGGGCTCGGCCGCGGTGCATCAGGGCTTGAAGGCGATCGCGGCGGGTGCCGCGCGCCTGGTGCTGGTGGTCGGCGTCGAGAAGATGACGGCCACGCCCAACCCCGAGGTGCAGAAGGCGCTGGTCTCGGCCAGCTATGTCGCCGAGGAGGGCGGCGAGGGCGCCTCCTTCGCCGGCATCTTCGCGCAGATCGCACGGCTCTATTTCCAGCGTTACGGCGACAAGTCGGACGCGCTGGCCAGGATCGCGGCCAAGAACCATCGCTACGGCGCGATGAACCCGCTGGCGCATCTGCAGAAGGATCTGGGCTACGAATTCTGCCGCGCGGTCTCGGCCGACAATCCGCTGGTGGCCCCGCCCCTGCGCCGCACCGACTGCTCGATGGTGTCGGACGGGGCGGCGGCGCTGGTGCTGGCCCATCCGGACGCGGCCCTCGGCCGCGAGCGCGAGATCCGCATCCGCGCGGTGGCGCAGGTCAACGATGCGCTGCCCATGAGCGGGCGCGACATGACCCGGTTCGAGGGGGCGGCCCGCGCCTGGTCGCTGGCCTTGGAGCGCGCGGGGCTCACGCTCGACGATCTCGATTTCGCCGAAAGCCACGACTGCTTCACCATCGCCGAGCTGATGCAATACGAGGCGATGGGGCTGGCGCCTTACGGGCGCGGCGCCGCTCTCGTCGAGGAGGGGGCGACCGAGCTCGGCGGAAGGCTGCCGGTCAACCTCTCGGGCGGGCTCAAGGCCAAGGGCCACCCGATCGGCGCCACCGGCGTCTCCATGCATGTGATCGCGGCGCGCCAGCTCGCGGGCGAGCCTCTGGGCGCCAAGGTCGAGGGGGCGCGGCTCGGCGGCCTCTTCAACATGGGCGGGGCCGGGGTCGCCAACTATTGCAGCATCCTCGAGCGGGTGCGGTGACGATCCGGGTTGCGCCACGAAACTGCCACCGCGCCGGCGCCGCCGCTCGAAGCCCTGTCGCGAGCGATGCGCGGGCGGGAGACGGGCCCGGCGCCTCGATCCGAGCCGGGCCAGACACCACAGGGCAAAATCGTGTCACTGACCTAAAGAATTATTCATGCCGTCCGACCGCTTGACGCGACGGCGAGGGCGCTTACCTCCAACCGCATTGTGACCGGACTCCGCCGGCGAGTTCGTTCGGGGCCGTGAACGCGCCAGAGGCAGCTTGTCGCCTCGCCGGGGAGGTCGTCCCCTTCTCATAAGATCGGGGCGAGACCGCCGCCGTCGAGATTGTGCAACCGGCATGCGGCCCATGGGGTCGCGGCAGCTCGAGGGACGGAGGCGCCATGAACGGCCGGGTCAAGCAGGTCGTGACGAAGCTCGTCGGCGACAGACGCTACCGCCGCCTTCGCTATGCGAAATACGTGACCGAGGTGACGGTCAAGCTGGTCAAGCCGGGCCGGACCGCGCATTGCAACATCTGCGGCTATAGCGGGCCGTTCCTCGCCTTCGGCCAGCCGCCGCGCTACGGTGCCGCCTGTCCCGGATGCGGCTCGCTCGAGCGCCAGCGGCTGCTCAAGCTGTGGGTCGACGAGAACGCGGACCTGCTGCGTCATGCCCGGCTGCTGCATTTCGCGCCCGAACCTTGCGTGGGCGAGTTCCTTCGCCCGCTCGTCAAGTCCTACCACACGGCCGATATCGACCCGTGCCATGCCGACCTGGTCCAGAACATCGAAGCGATCGACATTCCCGACGAGAGCTACGACGTGATTCTGTGCTCGCATGTGCTGGAGCATGTGGACGACCGCAAGGCCCTGGCGGAGCTTCGCCGCGTGCTCGCCACGGGCGGCTTCGCCGTGGTGATGGTGCCGATCGTCGAAGGCTGGCCGACCACTTACGAGAATCCCGCCATCACCGACCCCGAGGGGCGCGAGGCCCATTTCGGCCAGCACGACCATGTGCGCTATTACGGCGCCGATCTGCGCCAGCGGATCGCCGCGGCGAGCTTCGAGCTGATCGAGAAGACGGCCATGGAGCCGGAGGTCTCCGCCCACAGCCTGCTTCGCGGCGAGAAGCTGTTCGTCTGCCGCAAGCCGGTGCCGTCCCGATCCGCCTGACCAGCCGCCCCGTCCCGGCACAGGGCCCATATGCAAGCACGGTGAGCCTCGCGCGCGGCGCGGACGTCGCGGCGCAGGCCTCAGAGCGAATTCAGCTCGACCCGAAACCTCCCCCTCACCCTTCCCTCTCCCCCACTGGCGTGGGGGCGAGGGTAAAATTTTTCGCCTTCGCCCCCGCCGCCGGCTTCGCCGGCAAATCCAAAAAGTTGCGGGCGAAGCCCGCAGGCGGGGAGAGGGCGGGATGAGGGGTCATGCGAACGAAAAGCCGAAACTTACCCGAAGCTGGGTGAGGGGGCGACCCCGCTCGACACGAAACGCCTTCGCATCGGCGGACGGCGCCGCCTCCCCCAGGCGGCGGGCTTGTTCCCGCTCCCAGGAGGTTTAACATTTCCGCGGCTCTGGCCCGCCTTCGAGCCGGAAGGCGGGCTCGTCACCAAGGAGGAACAAAAACCTACACAGCGGGAGGCAGCCCATGAAGATATCGCGGAAGCTTGTCGCGTCCGCCTTCTGTGCCGTCACGGCGATCTTGCTCGAGGCCGGCACAGCGCAGGGCGGACCGGTCACCACCGAAGATCTCCTCAAGGCGCAAGGCAATGCCGGCGAATGGCTGATGTACGGGCGGGATTACCGGAACTTCCGGTTCAGCCCTCTCACGGGAATCACGCCCGAGAACGTCGCCCAGCTCCATCCCGTGTGGGCGATGTCGACCGGCGGCAAGTTCGGCGGGCTGGAGGCGACGCCGTTGTTCCGCGACGGCGTCCTCTATTTCTCCGCCGACTATGCCCGCGTCTTCGCCGTCGATGCCCGCACCGGCCTCATCCTCTGGCGTTACGAGCCCGAATATGAAGAGGGCTTCGAGGCGATGCTGTGCTGCGGCCCGATCCATCGCGGCGTGGCGCTGAAGGACGATCTCGTCTATGTCGCGCGGCTGGACGCGAAGCTGGTGGCGCTGAACCGCGCCGACGGCAAGGTCGTCTGGGAGCAGAAGATCGACGAGTGGAAGAACGGCGTCACGACGAACTCGGCGCCGCTCGTGGTCGGCGACCATGTGATCATCGGCGTCTCGGGCGGCGAGTACGGCGTGCGCGGCTATCTCAAGTCGTACAACGCCGAGACCGGCGCGCTCGAATGGACCACCTACACCATTCCCGCACCGGGCGAGCCCGGCAGCGAGACCTGGCCCAAGGACGACGCCTGGAAGACGGGCGGCGGCCCGACCTGGCTCACCGGCAGCTACGATCCGGACACCAACACGCTCTATTGGGGCGTGGGCAATCCGGGCTCGTGGATCGCCGAGCAGCATCCGGGCGACAATCTTTTCACCGACAGCATGCTGGCGCTCGATCCCGACACCGGCAAGATCAAGTGGCACTACCAGTACACGCCCAACGACGCCTGGGACTATGACGGCATGGCGACGCCGATCCTCGCCGACGTCACCGTCGACGGCAAGCCGATCAAGGCCGCCTTCGTCTCGAACCGGAACGGGTTCTTCTACCTGCTCGATCGGGCGAGCGGAAAGTTCGTCTATGCCCTGCCGATGGTCGAAGGCATCAACTGGACCAGCGGCCTCGATCCCCAGACGGGCCGCCCCACCATCAACGAGGCGATGGTGCCCAAGGCCGGCGGCAAGACGGTGGAGCCGATCGTCCCCGGCCTCGAGGGCGGCACCAACTGGTTCCCGCCGGCCTACAACCCCGACCTCGGCTATGCCTTCGTCGCCGTCAACCAGTGGGGCATGGGGCTGACGGCCTGGGAGAAGTCGAAGCTGGTCTACAAGCCCGGCGACCTCTATATGGGCGTCGACTACCAGATGTACCGGATGGGCGACACGATCGGCCATATCAGGGCCTTGGATGTCGCCAACAAGAAGGTCGTCTGGGACGTGGCGAGCCCGCTGCCGGTCTTCGCCGGCATGTTGGCGACCAAGAGCGGCCTCCTGTTCACCGGCGACCAGCGCGGGCGCGTCATCGCGCTCGACGCCAAGACCGGCAAGACGCTGTGGAGCTTCCAGACCGGCTCGGGCATCAACGCCTCGCCGATCACCTACGAGCTCGACGGCAAGCAGTATGTGGCGATCCTGTCGGGTCTCGGCGGCGATCCGAGCTTCTACTACTCGGCGCCGAAGGGCGGCATGCTCTGGGTGTTCTCGGTCGACGGCAAGGTCGAGGACGCGCCCGGCTACAACCAGCAGGTGATCGAGAAGGCGCTGCCGACCTTCAAGGCGCAATAACTCGACCCGAACGGGAAGCGTGGCGAGGATGAGAACGAGACGATCGTTGGTGTCGATGAGCCGCCTCGCCACGCTTCTCCCTCTTTTTCCGGTTTTTCTGAGCGCCGGCCTCGCGATCGCGCTCGGGTTCGCCAGCGTGATGGTCTTCGTCGCATCCGCGAGAGGAGCCGACGCGCCGCTGACCGACCCCTATCTCGGCCAGCCGGACGCCATCGCCGCGGGCGAGCAGATCTATCGCAGCAAATGCTACATCTGCCATGGCAACGCGGGCGGCCGCGGACCCAACCTGTTCCAGACCAAGCTCAGCGACGAGCGCTTCCTCGAGACCGTGATCAACGGGCGCAAGGACACCCTGATGCCGGCCTTCGGCTTGCGCCTCACGCCCGACGACGTCTGGAAGGTGCACGCCTTCCTCAAGGCCAATCCGGGCGGGATCTAGCGCGGCTGGGCGGCCGGCCCACCTCCGGCGAACGGCGATCCCGTTCGCGCGGCCAGCATGGCTTCCACGAGATCGACGACCTCGGCCGCCTCGCGGAAGCTGCACAAAGAATGCGGCTTGCCATCCAGGAGAGCCGCCAGCCCGTCGAGCTGGCCCGCCGGCGCGGGCTCGAGCGCCACCGGCGCGCCGTCCCGCTCGAGCCGCTCCCAATCGATCAGCGCCACCGTGCCTTTGCTGCCGATCAGCTCGAAACGGTTCTCGTCCTCGCGCTCGCCGGCAACGGCACCGTCGATCTCCAGGGTCGCGGCGGGATAGACGAGACGGGCCCCGAGCCTCGTTTCGGTGCCGGCGGACCCGCGCTCGACCGAGACCTGGTCGATCCGGGGCCGGCCCAAGAGCCGGTTTGCTAGAAACAGGAAATGCGAGGCGACCTCGCGCGTGAAGCCGCCTTCGGCGGCCCCGGCCAGCCAGCTTCCGGCGCGGCGCTGCCAGCCGCGCGGCCAGGCGCGAAAACGCAAGGTGAGCCGCGCGGCCTCGACCGGGCCGAGCGCGCCGCTCTGCGCCAGCGCGGCGAGACGCACCGCCGCCGGCTCGGTGGCGAAGATGAAGTTCACCGCCGCCGGCAGGCGCGCCGCTTCGACGGCCTCGACCGAGCGCCATGCGGCCTCGGTCGTGGCCGCGAGCGGCTTCTCGCAGAGCAGGGGCTTGCGCGCCGCGACTGCGAGCCGCACCGCGTCCTCGTGGCGCGCGGGCGGCGAGGCGACATAGAGACAGTCGACCGCGGGATCGGCCGCGACGCTCGCCGCATCGGCGCAGAGCGCAACGCGATCGCGGATCGGATCCTCGGGCCCGATCGCCGGATCGAAGCCGGCCACGACGCGAAAGCGCGGATGCGCAGCCATCGCCTCGGCCATGGCGCGGCCCATGACGCCGAGCCCGATGATGCCGACGCCGTAGGTCCGCAGGTGAGACTCTTGCCGTTGCGCCGCCATACTTCTGCCTTCGCCCTGCTATCCCCGTGGTGAAGGCGAAGGACCTCGCACGAAAGCGGCCATTGCGGCAAGGGGCCCGTCGCCAAGGCGACAATGTCAGCCACCGTCTCTGTACCCCTACACACGATTGGCGATCCATTCTCTCAGGCCAAGCTGCACAGCGAGCTGGGCGATCCGCTCGCCGCTCCAGATTTGCACGGGTAGATTCTCTGGCAGCTTCAAGGGACCATTTGGCGAGTGAACCGCAAAGATCATGCGATGATCGCGTTCCCTTCGCGCCTTGAATCTTTCGATGTAATCGTCAAGGACCTGCTGGTTGGCTGCACTCTTGATCTGCACAAATGCGATTTCATTCGCGGCCACATTTTCGGCCTCTATATCGACCCCCTCGGTGATGCCGCCTATCCCAGCCAGACCTCGCGATGTCGCACTTGCAAGTGAAAACTCTTGTTCCCATATTGGGAACATGCTATCAAGAACTATGCGGATCATTGCTCGAAATGTACTTGTAGCTTTCTGGGCAAGCCATCCGGATACAAAGGCCCCGCTAGAACGCTGGTACAAGATGGCCAAGGCTGCGCACTGGACATCGATGGACGACGTCCAAAGAGCGGCCCCGAAAGCCAAAGCGTTGAATGGCGAGCGCGCTCGCTTTGAGGTTGCCGGCGGGAACTATCGCCTCGTGGTCGCCTTCGATTTCCGCCGTCAGATAGCCTTCGTGAAGTTCGTCGGCACGCATGCCGAATATGACAAGGTCGACGCGCTGACCGTATCTCAATTTTGATGGAGCTCCCGATGGATATCCGACCCATTCACAACGACGAAGATCACCGCGCGGCGCTCGCAGAGATCGAGGCATGCTGGGGCGCGCCGGAGGGCACCGAGGCAGGCGACAAGCTCGAGGTGCTGGTCGCGCTGGTCGAGAGCTACGAAGCCCGGCGCTGGCCGCTCGAGGCCGATGAGAGCTTCGATCCGGTCGACGTTCTTCACTTTGCGATCGAGGAGTTTGGGCACAACCAGGCCGAGTTGGCCGAGATCTTGGGCTCGCGCTCGCGCGCATCTGAGATTCTCTCGCGCCGACGCACGCTCACGGTCGATATGATTCGCAAGATCGGCGAGGCTTGGAAAATTCCGGCCGATCTCCTCGTGCGGCCCTATAGGTCCGGGAGAGCGGCTTAGCCCAGTGTCGAGGGCAGGACATTGATGACCGACCTGAGACAGGGATGTCACCCATGTCTTAGGTGCGTGCTGTCACCTATCTGTCCAGGTCGGACAATCGAGAAACTGGAGCGGGCGAAGGGATTCGAACCCTCGACCCCAACCTTGGCAAGGTTGTGCTCTACCCCTGAGCTACGCCCGCATCCGCTGGGTATCCCGACCGAAACCCGCGGAAGGGCCCGGCCGGAAGGCGCCAGATCATAGCCAGCGGCCTCAGCATTGCAAGCCTGCGGTTGCCGCCGCCTTAACGGCCCTGACCGGGACGGAATCCCCCAGCGATCTCCGGCGTATATAAGGTCGCAGCGCCGCCGAATCCAGGCGTCGCCAGGGTTGCCTCGGCCTTTCTCGGCCCTTATGACTGGCGCCCGGCCCGACCCGATGCCCGAGCCTGAGATCAACCGCCCGCAAAAACGCCATGACCGATTCCAGCGCCGCTTCCGCCGCCCCCTCGACCGCAACCCTGCCGACCAGCCCCGAAGCCGTGATCCGGCGTTTGCGGGAGCTCGGCATCGCGATCGAGGTCCACCGCCATGCCCCGGTCTTCACGGTCGAGGAATCGAAGGCGCTCCGGGGCGAGCTGCCGGGCGGCCACATCAAGAACCTGTTCCTGCGCAACAAGAAGGGCGACCGCATGTGGCTGGTGGTGGCCGAGGAGGACCGCCGCATCGACCTCAAGGCCCTGGCACCCCTGATCGGCGCCGACAAGCTCTCCTTCGGCAGCCCGGAGCGGCTCATGACCCATCTGGGCGTGCTGCCGGGCTCGGTCACGCCTCTGGCGATCATCAACGACAAGGACCGCAAGGTCGAGATCGTGCTCGACCGCGCGCTGCTCGCGATGAACCCGCTCCACTGCCACCCCCTGACCAACGACATGACGGTGGCGCTCTCGCCCGAGGGGCTGCTCAACTTCATCGAGGCCTGCGGCCACAAGCCCCGCTTCATCGATCTGTGAGCCTCCGGCGCCAAAGCGCCGCCCGAAGCCCACCCCCAAAGGCCTTCGCCAGACCCCGCCGGCCTGGGCGGCTCGGCGCCCAAAGGCAGGCAAACCGCCATTCCCGACGGCTGGCGCGGACGCCTGGCCGAAAGCGGGGTTGCCAGACGGCCCCTAAACCGCCATTTATCTTGGCCAATCCAAAATGACAGGAAATTCGCCCATGGAAACCCTCATCGGCCAGGGCAAGGCGCCGGCCGGGGCCGGCGGTGCCGCGGCCGTCATCAAGGACAGCGATACCGAGCATTTCATGGCCGACGTCATCGACGCCTCGATGACGGTGCCGGTGATCGTCGATTTCTGGGCCACCTGGTGCGGCCCCTGCAAGCAGCTGGGGCCGATGCTGGAAAAGGCGGTGCAAGAGGCCAAGGGCGCGGTCAGGCTGGTCAAGATCGATGTCGACAGCAACCAGGAGCTGGCGGCGCAGATGCGCATCCAGTCGATCCCCGCGGTCTACGCCTTCTTCCAGGGCCGCCCGGTGGACGGCTTCATGGGCGCCATCCCCGAAAGCCAGATCAAGCAATTCGTGCAGCGCCTGATCAAGGCGGCCGGCGGCAAGGCCGGCCCCTCGCCGGTCGAGGAGGCGCTGGAGCATGCCGAGGCCGCGCTCAAGGCGGGCGACGCCGCCACGGCGAGCGCCCTCTTCGGCCAGGTGCTGCAGCACGAGCCGCAGAACCCGACCGCGATCGGCGGGCTGGTGCGCTGCCTGGTCAAGGCGGGCGATCTGGCCCGTGCGCGCGCTGAGCTCGCCAAGGTCCCGGCCGCTCTTGCGGCCGACAAGGCGATCGCGGCGGCGCGCGCGGCGCTCGAGCTCGCCGAGCAGGCGGGCAAGCAGCAGGGCGCCTTGGCCGAGCTCAAGGCGAGGCTCGCCAAGGACGCCAACGACCATCAGGCGCGCTACGACCTCGCCATGGCGCTCTATGCCAGCGGCGAGACCGAGACCGCCCTCGACGAGCTTCTGGAGCTGGTGCGGCGCAACCGCGGCTGGAACGAGGAGGCCGCGCGCAAGCAGCTGGTGAAGATCTTCGAGGCGCTCGGGCCGACCGATCCGCTCACGCTCTCGGCGCGCCGGCGTCTTTCCTCGCTGCTGTTCGCTTGAGTCGAGGCCATGGCGCGCGGGCCGTTCGATCCCGCCTTCGAGGAGCTGCCGGCGACGATCCCGGTGTTCCCGCTGGCGGGCGTGCTGCTGCTGCCGCATGGCCGCCTGCCGCTCAACATCTTCGAGCCGCGCTATCTCGCCATGACGTGCGACGCGCTCAAGGCCGAGCGGCTCATCGGCATGATCCAGCCGGCCGAAGCGGAGCGGCCCGGCCATGTGCCGGCCCTGCGGGCCGTGGGCTGCGTGGGCCGCATCACCGCCTTCAGCGAGACCGACGACGGGCGCTATCTCATCACGCTCGCGGGGCTCGCGCGTTTCCGGGTGGCCGAGGAGCTGCCCACCGTCTCGGGCTATCGGCGCGTGCGCCCCGATTTCGCTCCCTTCGCCGCCGACATGGCCGAGACGCCGCCGCTCGAGCTCGACCGTGCGCGGCTCTTGCGCGCGCTCAAAGGCTATCTCCATCAAAAGGGCATCAAGGCCGACTGGCAGCAGATCGAGCGCAGCGCCGACGGCGCGCTGGTGACGTCGCTCGCCATGGTCTGCCCGTTCGAGCCGCAGGAGAAGCAGGCGCTGCTCGAAGCCGCGACCCCGACCGAGCGCGGCCGCGTGCTGACGGCGCTGATCGAGATGGCGCTCTTGGGCGGCGCCAGCGGCGGCGGCGGCGATTCGGCGCGCCACTGACGGCCAGATTCGAAGAGGAGGCGCCCCGACATGGCGGAACGCAACCCCCCCGACCGCAAGCCCGAAGTCGACCCCAAGCTGCTCGAGATCCTGGTCTGCCCCGTCACCAAGGGGCCGCTGGAATATGACCGCGAGCATCAGGAGCTGATCAGCCGGCAAGCCGGCCTTGCCTATCCGATTCGCGAGGGCATTCCGATCATGCTGCCCGACGAGGCGCGGGCTCTCGACGACGCGCCGCGGCGGTAGGCTCGGCAGCGCTCCAGGTTCCGTGAAGAAATACTGGATTGGCAGTGTGCGTGCTTCGAGACGCTCGCTCGCGCTCGCTCCTCAGCATGAGGAATGGTCTTTGTGCCATAAAGGCTTAACCTCATCCTGAGGAGCGTCCCGCCAGGGACGCGTCTCGAAGGACGCAACCCTGCTCGTGCAGCTCCTTCACAAACTCTCCTGAGGAGACATCCTCCATGGCCGAGCGTTTCGGCACCGAGCATTGGCCGCTCGAGATCCGCTTGAAGCAGGCGGAGAAGGCGCTCGAGATCGATTTCGACGACGGCACCACCTTCCGCTATCCGGCCGAATATCTGCGGGTCGAGAGCCCCTCGGCGGAGGTTCAGGGCCATGGGCCGGGCCAGAAGCAGATCGTCGCGGGGCGCGCCCATGTCGGCATCCTGGCGCTGGAGCCGGTCGGCAACTACGCGATCCGCATCAAGTTCGACGACCTGCACGACACCGGCATCTATAGCTGGGCCTATCTCTACGAGCTGGGGCAGAAGCAGGCCGAGAACTGGGCGCGCTACCTGGAGGCGCTGGCCGAGCGCGGCCTCTCGCGCAAGCCGCCGAAGCGCGGATAGCCTGTCTGCGGGAGCCGCTCCGGCCCTTCCGATGGCCGGCGGGATTCCGCCAACGGCCGTCGCCTTGCCGCTCGACCCGGGCCGGCGCTTCGGGCTTGAATAAGCGGCGACGAAGGAGCCCGGGAGCAGCCGGGTTCCTCTCGCAAGGAGGAGCCCGCCCATGGGTCCCGACAGCACGCCGCCGAAATCCCGCCTCAAGTCGCTCGACCCCGCGGCGCGGCACGCGCGCAAGACGCCGCCCACCGCCCTGGCCGACACCGGCAACGCCGTCGACATGCGGGCCTTGCGCGCCTATCGCCTCGGCCGCCTGCGCGCGGAGCTTCGCAAGCTCGACTGCTGCGGCGCCCTGCTCTACGACCCGATCAACATCCGCTACGCCACCGGCAGCCGCAACATGGCGGTCTGGACCGCGCACAACGCGGCGCGCTACGCCTTCGTGCCGACCGAGGGGCCGATCACGCTCTTCGACTTCCACAATTGCGCGCATCTTTCGGCCGGGCTCGAGACCGTCGCCGAGGTGCGGCCGGCCAAGGCCTGGTACTTCTTCGCCGGCGGCCCGCGCGTCGAGGAGTTCGCCCGGCGCTGGGCCGGCGAGATCGTCGATCTGGTGGAGCGCCATGGCGGCGCCAACCGGCGGCTCGCGGTCGACAAGCTCGAGCCGATCGGCACGCATCTCTTGACGGAGGCCGGCATCGAGATCCTCGACGGCCAGGGGCCTTGCGAATATGCGCGCGCGATCAAGTCGCCCGAGGAGGTGGCACTCATGGGCGTGTCGATCGCCGCGTGCGAAGCGGGCATGGCGCGCATGCGCGAGGCGCTCGAGCCCGGCATGAGCGAGAACGAGCTGTGGTCGCTCTTGCACCAGACCAACATCGCCATGGGCGGCGAATGGATCGAGACGCGGCTCCTTTCCTCGGGCGGACGCACCAACCCCTGGTTCCAGGAATCGAGCGACCGCATCATCCGCGCGGGCGAGCTCGTGAGCTTCGACACCGACCTGATCGGGCCTTACGGCTACTGCGCCGACATCTCGCGCACCTATTTTTGCGGGCCGGGCAAGCCGAGCGCGAAGCAGCGCGAGCTCTACGGCCTCGCCTTCGAGCAGATCCACGTCAATCTCGACAAGGTGAAGGCCGGTGTGAGCTTCCGCGAGTTCTGCGAGCAGAGCTGGGCGCTGCCGGCGCCTTACGCGCCCAACCGCTATTCCTGCATCTTCCACGGCGTGGGGCTCGCCGACGAATACCCCTTCGGCGCTTATCCGCAGGATTACGAGGCCGGCGGCTATGACGGGCGGCTCGAGCCCGGCATGACCCTCTGCATGGAGAGCTATATGGGCGAGGTCGGCGGCGAGGAGGGTGTCAAGCTCGAGCAGCAGATCCTGATCACCGAGACCGGCTACGAGCTGCTTTCGACCTTCCCCTTCGAAGAGGCGCTGCTGCCCTCGCGGTGGGTGTGATCAGGTACGCGTCGCGTGATTTTTTCTCTTTGTCGTCGCCGGACTTGATCCGGCGATCCAGGGCCAAGGGCTCCGACGCGTCGACAAAGGCTGGATCGCCGGGTCACGCCCGGCAATGACAATGAAAGAGAGCGGTGTGGGCGTGCTCGGCTTCGCCTCGCTTGGCCGGAATGACGTGAGGGGGCGGGTCTTTCTCTGTCCGTCATCCTCGCGAAAGCGAGGATCCATGCCCAGGCGTCCGGGTGCCTGAAGCATGGGCCCCCGGCCGGCTTCGCCGGCGAAATTTAGAGTAGCGGGCGAAGCCCGCGGGCGCGGGGGCGACAAAGGAGTCAAGGGCGACGAAAGGGGTTTAGCCTGCTGAAATCAGGCACCGACATGCCCATCTCATCTGGCAGACCGCCCCGGGGGAACCATCCGCGCATGGTCAGGCTGCTGCCCTCCTCGCTCGCCCTCCTGCTGCTGACGGGCTGCTCCCTGTTCACGCCCCTGCCTCAGCCGGCCACGCTGGCACAGCGCCTGGCGATGTTCCCGACCACGCATCTTCCGCTCGACCGCCCCGTCGCGATCTACTGGGACGATCACCAGATCCCCTTCATCGAGGCCGAGACGGATCACGACGCCGCTTTCGCGCTCGGCCTGGTCCACGCCCATCTGCGCCTGGGCCAGATGGAGATCATGCGCCGCATCGCCGAGGGCCGCATGGCGGAGATGGGCGGGCCGCTCGCCCTCGACATCGACCGCAGCTTGCGCATCCTCGACCTCGGCAAGGCGGCGCCGGCGATCCTGGCCCGGATGCCGCCCGCAACCCGCGCCTGGCTCGACGCCTTCGTCGCCGGCATCAATTATTACCAGGCGCAGGCGGACCCGCTGCCGCACGAATATGCGCTTCTGGGCCTGAAGCGCGAGCCCTGGCGGCCGGAGGAGATCGTCGCCATCGGCCGCCTCGCCTCGGTCGACATCACCTGGCTCATCTGGTTCCGCCTGCTTCCTTACCGCAACACACCGGAATGGCCGGCGCTGTGGGCGCGCATCGCCGGCGCCGCGGCGTCCTCCGCGACGAGCTTTGCCACCCCGGCACAAACGAGCCTGAACGCGCTCGAGACCCTGCTCACGCGCACCGGCAAGTCCGGCAGCAACAGCGTCGCCATCGCCGCCGCGCGCAGCGCCGCCGGCAGCGCCCTCATCGCCACCGACCCCCATCTCGGCATCTCGCTGCCCAATCTCTGGCTCATCGCCGGCATCAAGTCGCCCTCCTATCATGCGGTCGGACTGATGGTGCCGGGCCTGCCCTTCGTCGCGGTCGGGCGCAACCCCTGGATCGCCTGGGGCGGCACGAACTTGCGCGCCGCCGCGAGCGATCTCTTCGACGTCTCGAGCCTGCCCGCCGACCAGATCGCGGCGCGCAAGGAAAAGATCCGCGTGCGCTGGTGGTTCGACAGCGAGGTCGAGCTGCGGGACAGCCCTTACGGACCGGTGATCTCCGACGCGCCTGTGCTTTCGCTGCGCAAGGGCGAGACGCTGGCGCTGAGCTGGATCGGCCATCGGCCGACCGACGAGATGACCGCCATGTTGGGCGTCAACCGCGCGAAAGACTGGAACGAGTTCCGGCAGGCGCTGGACGGCTTTGCGCTCTCCTCGCAGAACTTCATCTATGCCGATGCGCGCGGCAACATCGGCCAGGTCACGGCGGCGCAACTGCCGGCACGCCCGAACACGCCGCCGCCCGACATCGTGCGCCCGCTCTCCGACGCCGGTGCCTGGGATCGCATCATAACCTCGAAGGACCTGCCCAGCATCTACGACCCGCCGCAGGGCTTCGTCGCCTCGGCCAACAACCGGCCGGCCGAGAGCCCGATCAAGATCGGCTATTTCTTCTCAGGGAACGACCGCATCGAGCGCCTGCGGTCGCTGCTCGCTGCCAAGACCGGCTGGACGGTCGAGGATCTCAAGCGCCTGCAGCTCGACACCTGGAGCCGCTCGGCCGTGGCCTTGCGCGACGCGCTGAAGGCGCGGCTCGCGGCGGCCGGCGCCTTCGAGGCGAGAAACGCCGACGAGCAACGCGTGCTCGATCTCGTCGCCGGTTGGGATGGCCGTTACGACACCGCCTCGCGCGGGGCCGTCGCCTTCGAGGCGCTGATGGCCGGGTTCATCGGCGTCCTCTACGACGACACCGCGCGCGCCGTTCTCGACGCCGGCGGCGATCTCTACGACAGCCTCCTTCAAGACCTGCCGCAGATCGACGACGCGCGCCTCGCGGCAGCCTTGCGGACGGCGCTGCCGGACGCGGCGAAGGCCGTGGCCCGCTATGGCAGCTGGGGCGAGATGCATCGCCTGCCGCTGCAGCATCTTCTGGGCGGGCTGCCGCTCATCGGCGGGCGCTACCGCTTCGGCGACCGGCCGGCCGCGGGCAGCAGCGAGACCCTCGACAAGACCGCGCATGCGCTGACCGCGGCGCGCAACGAGACGCGCTACGGCACGCAGGCGCGCCACATCTCCGACCTCGCCGATCCCGACGCCAACTGGTTCGTGCTCTTGGGCGGCCAGGACGGCTGGTTCAACAGCGCCAACTTCCTCGACCAGGTCGATCCCTTCATGCGGGGTCAGCTGATCCAGGTGCCGCTGCGGATCGAGACCGTGCGCGCCCGCTTCACCCACCGCCTCGATCTCAGTCCGTGAGGGCAGGTTTCCCATTTCGAGATCGCGCCCGTCACCCTCTCCCTACCCTCCCCCGTCAAGGCAGGGGTATCGCATGTGACGCCCTCATCCTTCGAGACGGCCGCTTCGCGGCCTCCACAGGACGAGGGGGTCTCACGAAATCTCGCGGATTTCCTCACGCCTCGCGGAGGGCCGAAGGCCCGTCTCGAAGGGCGAGGAAATCCGCTCCGCAGCCACATGCGATAGCCCTACCCTTGCGGGAGGGGGTAGGGGGAGGGGTATCACTTCGCTCGATGCGAAAACCGTCTCGGCCATGATCGACGCCACGCCGCTCCTGCGCCTCTATGCGCGCCGGCGCCGCGCGAGGCTGGCGGCCGAGGACGCCGTCGCGATGCAGGAGGCGCAGCTCCTGCGGCTCCTGCGCCGCGCGGCCGAGACGCCCTTCGGTCGCGCCCATGGCTTCGAGCGCATCCGCAACGTGGCCGAGTTCCAGGCACGCGTGCCCTTGCGGTCTTACGAGGATTTCTGGCGCGACTGGTGGCAGCCGCGTTTCCCCCATCTCGCCAACGTCACCTGGCCCGGGGCCATCCCCTTCTTCGCCGTCACCTCGGGCACCAGCAGCGGGCGCACCAAATACATCCCGGTCTCCGCGGCGATGCTGCGCGCGAACCGGCGCGCAGCCCTCGACATCCTGGTCCATCACGTCACGCATCGCCCGCACAGCCGCGCCCTCGGCGGCCGGATCTTCATGCTCGGCGGCTCGACCGCGTTGAAAGAAGAGGCGCCCGGCATCCGGAGCGGCGATCTCTCCGGCATCGCCGTCGCCCGCACGCCGCTCTGGGCCAGGCCCTTCGCCTTTCCGCCGCGCGAGGTGGCGCTGATGGAGGACTGGGACGCCAAGATCCAGGCCTGCATCGCGGGCGCGCCCACGGCCGACATCCGCATCGTCACCGGCACGCCGAGCTGGCTTCAGATCCTGTTCGACCGCCATGCCGCCGCAACCGGCAAGCCAGCGCTCGCGCGCGCGCTCTACCCCGCGCTCGAGCTCCTGGTCCATGGCGGCGTCAACTTCCAGCCCTATCGCGCCCGCTTCGAGGCCTTCCTCGCCGGCAGCCATGCGGAGCTGCGCGAGGTCTATCCCGCGAGCGAGGGCTTCGTCGCCATCGCCGACGAGGGCCCGACGGATGGCCTGCGCCTCCTCGCCGACAACGGGCTCTTCTTCGAGTTCGTGCCGATCGAGGATCTCAGCGCCGCTCATCCGCGCCGCTTCTGGCTCGCGGATATCGAGTGCGGGGTTGACTATGCCATCCTCGTCACGAGCTGCGCCGGGCTCTGGGCCTACATCCTGGGCGACACCGTGCGCTTCCTGTCGTGCCGGCCGCCGCGCCTCGTCGTCACCGGGCGGACCAGCTACATGATGTCCGCCTTCGGCGAGCATCTGATCGAGGCCGAGATCGAAGAGGCGGTGGCCAAGGCCGCAGCCGCCATCGGCGCCGACGTCAGCGACTTCGCCATGGGCGCGCTCTTCCCCGAGCGGCCGGGCGAGGTCGGCCGCCATCTCTTCGTTGTCGAGTTCGCGGCCCCTGTCGCGCCGGCGCCGCTCGCCGCTTTCGCCAGGACGCTCGACGCCGGGCTCGCCGCCTTGAACGACGACTACCGCGCGCATCGCGCCGGCGATGTCGGCATGGCCGCGCCCGAGATCGAGGCGGTGCCGGCGGGATTCTTCGCGCGCTGGATGAAGGGGCGAGGCCGGCTCGGCGGCCAGCACAAAGTCCCGCGCGTGATCGTCGACCAGAGTCTCTTCGCCGACCTGCGCAGGGCGGTGGAGGAGGCGAAGGGATGGAGCAGGTAGAGTTCGCGGCTTGCCGGGGAATATTTGCAGACTTATACAATTTTTGGTATAAGAACATAAAGAGAACACTTGACGGCGACTCGGGTTGTCGACAGATTGATCCGCGGTAAGGGTCGAGTCACAGGCATGTCGAGTCGCTGGTTGCAGGTTGTCCGGGCACTCCACTTGGAGTTCATGCGATGACACTTATTGACGCGACTTCTTCCCGGAGAATACCCCGGGGATCTTCGGTGAGCCTGCTGGAGCCTGGCACAGGCGACAGGGGTGCATCGCGGATCATCCCCATCGAGACCGAGCTTCTTTCCGTCCTGCGTGCTCTGCTGCCGCATGAAGCCCTGCTTTCTTCCATGGAGAAGGAGATACTTGCGGCCGCGCGGCCGGCTGACCCCGCACAGGTTGCTGCCGCTCGCAGGTTGATCGAGCAAGGCGATGACCCTTTGGGGGATGTTCTCTGCCGCTTGCGTACACAGCAAGAGCGACGGGCCAGAGGCGCGATCTATACACCGACCGCCATTGTGCGAAGCATGGTTGCATGGGCGGCAGCACAAGATGCTGCGCCCGACCGGATCATTGATCCCGGTGTCGGTACTGGCCGCTTCCTTCTAAGGGCCGGCGCGGAATTCCCCAGCGCTCAGCTTGTCGCGATTGACATCGATCCGCTAGCGCTTCTCATTCTTCGAGCCAATGCTGCTGTGCTTGGAATGGAGGGGCGGCTCAGCGTTCACTGCGAAGACTATCGTCGAGTCGATCTGCCTGCGATTGCCGGCCGGTCGTTGTTTATCGGAAATCCACCCTATGTTCGCCACCACGATATCGATGCGGCAGGAAAGGCGTGGTTTGCGCACAACACCAAGAGACTCGGCCTAAAAGCCAGCAACCTTGCGGGCTTGCATATTCATTTCTTTGTCCGCACCAGACAGCTTGCCCAATCCGGCGATCTAGGCGCATTCATCACTTCTGCCGAGTGGCTGGACGTCAACTATGGATCGACCCTTCGGCAGATGTTGATGGATGGACTCGGTGGCACGGGCTTACATGTGCTCGCCCCCGATACGATGCCCTTTGACGCGACAACGACAGGCGCCATTACTTGCTTTCACGTCGGTCATAGGCCGAACGCTTTCACGGTGAGGTCGGTCACGTCGATCGATGCACTGGGTCGCCTGGATAAGGGAAACCTGATTGCTTGGAAAACCGTGGAGCAAACCCACCGGTGGTCATGTCTCATGCGCGGTGTAAAGCTACGACAGGCTGGGCATATTGAACTCGGCGAATTGTTTCGTGTGCATCGCGGCCAAGTGACGGGTAAGAACAGCGTTTGGATCGAAGGAGCTTATCGAGGCTCGCTGCCGGCTTCCGTGTTGTTTCCCACGATCACGCGTGCCGACGAGCTGTTCGCCGCCGGGCCGGCGCTTGCCCGAGCGACCCATCTCAAGCGCGTCATTGATATTCCCGGGAATCTGGCCTGGCTCAACGAGAACGATCGCGCTCTCGTCGACGACTTCCTCAAGTGGGCCAAGGCGCAAGGAGCGGATCAAGGCTACATTGCGCAACATCGGAAGCGGTGGTGGTCAGTCGGGCTTCGAGAAGCCGCCCCGATCTTGTGCACCTACATGGCTCGCCGACCACCCGCCTTCGTGCTCAACACTGCTGGAGTAAGACATATCAACATCGCTCACGGCCTGTACCCTCGCGAAGCATTGGCGCCTTCGATCCTTGAGGGCGTGGCCCGGTTCCTCAGGGCGAATGTGAGCCTGGAATCCGGCCGCACCTACGCGGGTGGGCTAACCAAGTTCGAGCCCAAAGAGATCGAACGCCTCATCATTCCGCATCCGGACAACCTGCATGCCTCTACCTAACACCTCGCCGGTTCCAAATACATGGACCGACGAGGAACTCACGAAACACGCAGAACGTTCATTGCATGCTTTTGTTGACCGCCGTCTTGCGGAGCCGGGGACGAAATATCTCGAGCACATCGCGGCGCGCCGAAAATCGATTGAGCGCCTGTTCAAACTCCTGAATCCAATCGATCCAACGAATCCCGATCCAGCCGTTGTGCAGGCAATCCTTCTCGATGACGATCTTAGTGATTCCTTGCGCTATATGGCCGGGCCACCGATCTCAGAGGACGATCTTGGCGTCGTAGTCACCCGCTCGACGAAGCGTCTCACAAAGAAGGCTATCAAGAACGATCCAGCATTGGCCCAAGCCGTCTTGAAACTGATCTGTCGTATAGCTGATTCCTCACGAGCGCCTTGGGTAAGAGAACAACGAAAACCCAGAGCGCACGAGATCAAGCAGGCGATTCGCGCGACGGCCGCTCTCCATGCCGCACAGACGATGCAAACCGAACGTCGCCGCTATGGCCGCGAGGTGGAGGCGCAGCTGTGCAATCGTCTGCAAATCGAAGGTTTTCAGAAGACGCCTGCCCCCAAAGGCGGAAAAGTTAATGCACCCAAGGACTACCCGAAGGCAAAAAGTTTCTACGGAGAATGCACCGTCTATGGTCGAAAGACGGACCTTCTTATCGGCTTGCCGGATGGACGCATCGTCGCTGTCGAGGCGAAAGATTCGTCGTCGGTGGTAAACAGCGTCAAGCGCGTCCTGAACGACACCGCTGCGAAAGCGAAGGCCTGGGGCGTCAAGGCTGGAGAACAGCTCGTGCCCGTTGCACTCCTCTCGGGTGTCTTCGGGGTCGAGAATCTGAGCGCCGCCCAAAAAAGCGGTCTGTATCTCGTTTGGGCACACGATCTCGACAGCTTCGTCGTCTGGCTTGCTGCACAATAGAACGCTTGTAGGTTTGACCGCGCCAGACAGCGATAAGGTCCTGGGTCCTACAACCTCTCCCCGCGCGTGAGCCGCGGCAGGTCGCCGACGAGGCCCATGGCGTGGCGCATGAAGAGGCGCTTCAAGGGCGGCAGGCGGTTGACGGCCCCGAGCCCCAGATCGCGCACCAGGCGCAAGGGCGCGAGATCGTTCGAGAAGAGCCGGTTGAGCAGATCGGTCGCCGCCATCAGCATCATGTTGTCGAAGCGCCGCCAGCGCTCGTAGCGCGCCAAGGGCTCGCCGACGCCGATATCGAGCCCGAGCCGGTGCGCGTCCACGATCGTCTCGGCCAGCGCCGCCACGTCGCGCAGGCCCAGATTGAGGCCCTGGCCCGCGATCGGATGGATCGCATGGGCCGCGTCGCCGACGAGCGCCAGCCGCGGCGCCACATAGCGCTCGGCATGCTGGAGGCGCAGCGGATAGGCCCAGCGCCCGCCCAAGAGGCGGATGCGCCCCAGCGAGGTTCCGAACCGGCGCTCGATCTCGCGCGCGAAGGCGTCAGGATCGAGCGCCATGATCGCCGGCACCAGCTCGCGCGTCTCGGTCCAGACGATCGAGGAGCGATGGCCGCTCTCGTCGTCCACCATCGGCAGCACGGCAAAGGGGCCCGAAGGCAGGAAATGCTCGTGCGCCACATGCCCGTGCGGCAACTCGTGGCCGATGGTGCAGACGATGCCGCTTTGCGGATAGTCCCAGGCGGTGATGCGGATGCCGGCGGCCGCGCGGATCGGCGAGCCGCGCCCGTCGGCCGCGACCACGAGGCGCGCCAAGAACGAGGTCCCGTCCTTGAGCCGAAGCTCGGCCATGCCGTCATGCCGCGCGAAGCCGACCGCGTCAGCCGGCGCCAAGTGACGGATTTGCGGGCGCGCCGCCACAGCGGCCAGAAGCGCCATGCGGATGGCGCGGTTCTCGACGATATAGCCCATCGGGCCGGGCTTGGCCGGCGGCGCGCGGCGTCGGCCGATCCCCGCACCGCGAACCGCCGCCGGCTCGGCCAGATCGCGGTGATCGTAATGCAGGAACAGCAGCGAGGCGGGCTCGCCCACGCGCGCGTCCGAGACGCGGATGTCGAGGATCGGGCAGGCGGCCCTTGCCATGCCCGCCCAGAGGCCCAGCCCCTCCAGCACCCGCTTCGAGCCCTCGGCGATGGCCGAGCTGCGGCCGTCATAGCCGGCCGCCTGCCGCTCCGCCGCGGGCAGGCTGTCGGCGACGGCCACCGACAGCCCCGCATCGGCGAGCGCCACGGCGAGCGTCAGCCCGACCATGCCGCCGCCGGCGACGGCGACATCGGCATCGGGGGCGCGCCGGGCGTTCGCGGCGGGCGCGGCAGCCTGCTCAGTCTCGTTTTCGCTCATGGAACTCACCATAGCGCCGCGGACACGAGGCTTGTAGGGCCGGCGTGACGCCCTGCCGCTGCCCAAATCCGCGCCAGATTGCTCACGCCCTCGCCACGGCCGGCTGCGCGAAAATCGAAAACGCTCGGGAATCCGGCCCTGCGGGCAGTTGGCACGAATCCTGTTTAGGGCTGCGGGTGAATCGATACGGGATCCATTCGCGCTCCGGAGGGTTTTCGATGTCCAGACTGCTCTTCCTGCTGCTTCTGCTCCTCGCCACCCCGATGGTCGCTGTCGCGCCTGCCGCCGCCGCCGAGCTCCAGCTCGATCGCGGCGACACCGCCTGGATGCTCACATCGACGGCATTGGTGCTGATGATGACGGTGCCGGGCCTGGCGCTCTTCTATGGCGGCATGGTGCGCAAGATCAATCTGCTCGCCACCATGGCGCAGAGCTTCGTCATCGCCTGCCTCGTCACCCTGCTGTGGATGATCGCGGGCTACAGCCTCGCCTTCAACGGCAGCGGCGCTTTCATCGGCGATCTCGGCCGCTTCATGCTGCGCGGCATGGGCACCGGCACGGCCAACGCGCTGGCGCCGACCATCCCCGAGCCGGTCTATATGACCTACCAGATGACCTTCGCCATCATCACCCCGGCCCTCATGGTGGGCGCGATCGCCGACCGCATGAAGTTCTCGGCCGTGATCGCCTTCGCCTCGCTTTGGCTGCTCTTCGTCTATGTGCCGGTCGCGCACATGGTCTGGGGCGGCGGCCTGATCGGCGCCCAGGGCGCGCTCGACTATGCCGGCGGCACCGTGGTGCATATCAACGCGGGTATCGCCGGCCTGGTGGCCGCGCTCGTGCTGGGGCCGCGCACCGGCTATGGCAGGACCGCCTTCACCCCGCACAATGTGGGGCTCTCGGCCATCGGCGCCGGCCTGCTCTGGGTCGGCTGGTTCGGCTTCAACGCCGGCTCGGCGGTGGCCGCCGACGGACGCGCCGGCATGGCCATGGCCGCGACCCAGATCGCGACCGCGGCCGCCGCGCTCTCCTGGATGGCGTCGGAGTGGGTCTTGAAGGGCAAGCCCAGCCTGCTCGGGATCATCTCGGGCGCCGTGGCGGGCCTGGTCGCCGTCACGCCCGCTTCGGGCTTCGTCGACGCCTCGGGGGGCCTGTGGATCGGGCTCGTCGCCGGCGTGGCCTGCTTCTTCGCTTCCTCGAGCCTCAAGAACGCGCTGGGCTACGACGATTCGCTCGACGCCTTCGGCGTGCACGCGGTCGGCGGCATGGTTGGCGCCATCCTGACCGGCGTGTTCGCGACCATGGCGGTGACCGGCTCCGAGACGCCGGTCGGCTGGATCGACGGCAATGCCGCCCAGGTCGGCACGCAGCTCTACGGCATCGCCATTACGGTCGTCTACGACGCGGTCGTCACCTTCGCGATCCTCAAGCTGGTCGGCTGGGTGATCGGCCTGCGCGTGACCTCGGAGGAGGAACGCGAAGGCCTCGACATCGTGCTGCACGGCGAATCGGTCGCCTGAGCCGAGCGGCTGAAATGGGGAAGGGCGGGCTCTCCGACGGCCTGGAATTACACCCCTGGAGGCAGGTAGCGGGATCACGCGATAGCAGGTGCCGTCCCTATGCTTTGCGGATGCGCACCCTGAACCACTCGACCGCCTTGTCAAAAGACATGGCCTTCGTCACCACGGCGAGGATCATTTCTTCGATGGCGACATTGATCTCTTCTTGAGGATTGAGGGGGCAAAGCCGATAGCCGCTCTTATCTAAAAGCGTGGACATTAAAATGACGGTTGTCCGCTAGTTGCCGTCGGCGAATCCATGGTTGTTGGCCATGGATTCGACCAATGCAGCCGCCTTGCGCTCTATCGGGCGATAATAGCCCGTATAGGGGCGCTCGATTGCAGATGCGATCAGCCCAAGATTGGGGATCCCGTCACGGCCACCGAACTCCAGCGCCCGCTTGTGGGCACTGAGAGCATCCGCAATTGTGAGGCGGTAGTGCTTCTTACCTATCGGCGAGCCGCTTCAGTGCGGGGCCGAGAGAGACGACGGCCCTGTCCATGGCGGCCGCCGATGAACAGCTCGTTACAAGCGTCCGCCTCTGCCCGTCAACGGCGATATGCCAAGTCTCGCGACCGGCGCGGTCTTTGCTGCCGTCAGAGATAAAGCGAGTCGTCTTTTCGGTCGCGGAAACGACCTGATAAGTACCCTTTCTCTGCACGGATAGCTCCTCTCTCTCCAATGGATTAGACCATATGGTCCGTTAAAAGAGGGTGTCAACCGACCAATCGCCACACTGCATCCCGGGCAGCAGAGAGAACGCACCTTAGCTAAAGATATCGGCCTCTTGCGGCAGTTTCTGAGGTCTTCCAGGAACCTTACCGATCGCTACGGACGCGCACAGGTTTCTGCAGACATTGGCCAGTCGGCATCGACAGCCAGCATAGGCAAAAACAAAATGGGAACAAAGGGCTGGCCGTTGGCTACTAGCGTCTCCGCTCTATAGGCGCGCTTGTAAGAACGCCCCACAAGCTATAGAATTGTTTATGTTTTGTCCCCGAGTCGCGACTCGGGAGCCCTTGTCGGCTATTGTCGCCCCTCCATCCCCGGCACCCGCAACGCTTCCAAGGCAAGGATGAGCGACCGTCTCGACCCGCTGCAGCGATTCCACCCCTTCACGCGGCTGAACGCGCTCCTGGCCGGGATCGAGCCGGCGGCCGCCCGTCCGCTTCTGTTCTCGGTGGGCGAGCCGCAGCAAACGCCGCCCGAGCTGATCCGTCCGCTGCTGACCGAGAATCTGGCCGACTGGGGGCGCTACCCGCCGACCCTCGGCACCGCGGCGTTCCGCGAGGCCGTGGCCGAGTGGCTGGCGCGCCGCTTCCATCTGCCGGCCGGCATGGTCGATCCCGACCGTCACGTCATGCCCTGCGCCGGCACGCGCCAGGCGCTGTTCTTCATCGCGCTCGCCGCCGTGCCCGAGGCGGAGGCCGGCCGGCCGGCCGTGCTGATGCCCAACCCCTTCTATCACGTCTATGCCGGTGCCGCGGCCATGGCCGGGGCCGAGCCCGTGTTCCTGCCGGCGACGGCCGAGACCGGATTCCTGCCCGATCCCGAGGCCGTTCCGAGGGAGGTGCTGGCGCGCACGGCGCTGGCCTATGTCTGCTCGCCAGCCAATCCGCAAGGTGCCGTCGCCGACCGCCGCTATCTGGCGCGCTGGCTCGAGCTCGGGCGCGAGCACGGCTTCACGGTGGCGTTCGACGAATGCTATTCGGAGATCTATCGCGACAAGCCGCCGGAAGGCGCGCTCGAGGCGGCAGCCGAAGCCGGCGGCTCGCTCGAAGGGCTGATGGTGTTCCATTCGCTCTCGAAGCGCTCGGCCGGGGCGGGCCTGCGCTCGGGCTTCGTCGCCGGCGACCCGCGGCTCGTCCAGCGCATCGCCCAGCTCGTCAATTACGGCGGTGTCGCCGTGCCGCTGCCCATACTCGCCGCCTCGACCGCGCTCTGGCGCGACGAGGCGCATGTCGCCGTCAATCGCGCGCTCTATAACGAGAACTTCGCCCTGGCCCGGCGCATCCTGGGCAACCGGCTGGGCCACGCCACGCCCGAGGGTGGGTTCTTTTTGTGGCTCGATGTCGGCGACGGCGAGACGGCGGCAAAACGGCTCTGGGCCGAGGCCGGCCTCAAGGTGCTGCCCGGCGGCTATATGGCGCGGACGGATGCGAACGGGCAGAATCCCGGCCAGCGCTATATCCGCGTGGCGCTCGTCTATGACACGGCCGCGACCGCCGAGGGGCTCGAGCGGCTCGTGCGCGTGCTGGCGCCGGACAGCCAGCGGCCCGGCAGCCCCGGCACCCTTCCCGACGAGGCTCGGCCTGAGAAGGTTCGACCCAAGGAGGTTCGCCAATGACCGATGAGACCGGCGGCCTGATCCGCAGCCCCTTCCTGCCCGACGACTGGCGCGAGTTCTTGAAACGGCGCGCCCAGGAAGCGGGCGGGCTTGTGCTCATGGCGCTGGCGGGCGCGCTGCTGCTGGCGCTCTTGAGCTTCGACGCGGGCGACCCTTCGCTCAACACGGCGTCCGACCGGCCGCCCACCAACCTGATGGGCTATCCGGGCTCGGTCGCGGCCGATCTGCTGCTGCAAGGGCTGGGGCTCGCCAGCCTGATGCTGGTGCTGGTGCCGGCGGTGTGGGGCTGGCGCATCCTGCGCCATCGCGCGGGCGGCCTCTGGTGGCTGCGCCTGGCGCTGCTGCCTTTCGCGATCCTGGCGCTGGCGGCGACGCTGGCGGCCATCGGCCCCAGCCGGAGCTGGTTCCTCACGGTGGGGTTCGGCGGCTATGCCGGCGACGTGCTGCTGCCGCGTCTGGCCGGCCTCGCCGGCGTGGCCCCGAGCCTCGTCGCGGTCGCGGGCTTTGTGCTGTGGGCGGGTCTGGGATATCTGGCGCTCGGCATCTCGGCGCGCGGCTACGTCGCGGGCTGGCGGCGCCTGGCCGCAGCCGGCGAGCGGGCGCATGGGCTGATCCTGGCGCTGCGCCGGCGCTTGGCGCCCGCCGAGGTCGACGCCGAGGCGGCCGAATGGCGCGCCGAGCAGGCCTCACGCGCGCGGCGCGAGCGCATCGAGCCGCGTTTCGGCGAGGAGGAAGAAGAGGACGAACCGGCGGTCGGCGGGCCGACGGCCGCTCCTGCAAGCGGGCGCGACGAGAAGGGCCCGCGCATCGAGGCGCCCAAGGCGCGGCCCAAGCCCGGCAAGCGCGCCCAGCGCGACCGCCAGCCCGCGCTCGATCTCGTGCCCGACGAGGAATACAGCCTGCCGCCGCTGGAGCTCCTCGCCAAGCCTGCGACCAACGCCGTCGCGCAGAAGATGTCCGAGAGCGCGCTCGAGCAGAATGCGCGGCTGCTCGAATCCGTGCTGCAGGATTTCGGCGTGCGCGGCCAGATCGTGAAGGTCCGGCCCGGCCCGGTGGTGACGCTCTACGAGCTCGAGCCCGCGCCCGGCACCAAGACCAGCCGCGTGGTGGGGCTGGCCGACGACATCGCGCGCTCGATGAGCGCCGTCTCCGTGCGTGTCGCCGTCGTGCCGGGCCGCAGCGTGATCGGCATCGAGCTGCCCAACCAGAGCCGCGAGACGGTGATCCTGCGCGAGCTTCTCTCCTGCGAGGCCTATGAGCGCACGGCGGCGAAGCTCGCCCTCGTGCTGGGCAAGGACATCGGCGGCCAGCCCGTGATCGTCGATCTCGCCCGCATGCCGCATCTCCTCATCGCCGGCACCACCGGCTCGGGCAAGTCGGTGGCGATCAACACCATGATCCTGTCGCTGCTCTACCGGCTGCCGCCCGACGCCTGCAAGTTCATCATGATCGACCCGAAGATGCTGGAACTCTCGGTCTATGACGGCATCCCGCATCTCCTGACGCCGGTCGTGACCGAGCCGCGCAAGGCGGTGGTGGCGCTCAAATGGGTGGTGCGGGAGATGGAGAACCGCTACCGCCTGATGTCGAAGCTCGGCGTGCGCAACATCGAGGGCTACAACCTGCGCGTGGCCGAGGCGGCCGCGAAGGAGGAGAAGCTCAGCCGGAAAGTGCAGACCGGCTTCGACTCCGAGACCGGCAGCCCGATCTACGAGGAGGAGGAGATCCCGCTCGACCCGCTGCCCTTCGTGGTGGTGGTGGTGGACGAGATGGCCGACCTCATGCTGGTCGCCGGCAAGGACATCGAGGCCGCGATCCAGCGCCTGGCGCAGATGGCGCGCGCGGCCGGCATCCATATCATCATGGCCACGCAGCGCCCCTCGGTCGACGTCATCACCGGCACCATCAAGGCCAATTTCCCGACCCGGGTCAGCTTCCACGTCACCTCCAAGATCGACAGCCGCACCATCCTGGGCGAAACCGGCGCCGAGCAGCTTCTGGGCCAAGGCGACATGCTCTACATGGCCCAGGGCGGCCGCATCACCCGCGTTCACGGCCCGTTCGTGTCGGACCAGGAGGTGGAAGGCGTGGTGCGGTTCCTTAAAAAACAGGGCGAGCCGACCTATATCGAGGAGGTTACCCGCGACGAGGAGGCGGAAGCGGCGGAGATCGGCGACGGCCCGGACGGCGACAGCGGCGACGCGCTCTACGACCAGGCGGTGGCGCTCGTATGCCGCGAGCGCAAGGCCTCGACCAGCTTCATCCAGCGCTACCTCCAGATCGGCTACAACCGGGCGGCACGCATTGTCGAACGCATGGAGCGCGAGGGCGTGGTGAGCGCCGCCAACCATGTCGGCAAGCGCGAAGTGCTGGCCCGAAACATCGACGGAGAGCTATGAACCATCGCGACGACGCAAAGGGGGCGAGGAAAGAGGGGATTACGGCGGAAGGAAGCGCGATTGCGCGCTCCCGGCGCGAACTCTTGAAGAGCCTGGGAATGCTGCCGCTGCTGGCGGCTGCGGGCATGGCGCTGTCGCGCCGGGCGCTGGGTGCGGCCCCGGCGACGCCCCAGGCGGCGGACCTCACCGAGCAGGACCGCGCCGACATCGCGCGCGCCGAAGCCTATCTCAACGGCATCACCACGATGCGCGCCAAGTTCCAGCAATATTCCGACAATAGCGGGCTGGCCTATGGCCGCATCTATCTGCGCCGGCCGGGGCGCATCCGCGTCGAATACGATCCGCCGGTCAAGGCGCTGATCGTCGCCGACGGGCTGGTCGTGACCTACTATGACGGCGAGCTCGATCAGATCAATCAGGTGCCGATCGGCTCCTCGCCGCTCTGGTTCCTGCTGCGCGATCATGTGAGCTTCAGCAAGGGCGTGACGGTGAGCGGGGTCGAGCGCGGGCCCGGCGTCCTGCACATTTCGGTGTTCGAATCCGATTCGCCGGAGAGCGGGCAGATCACGCTCGTCTTCGCCGACAACCCGCTCGAGCTCAAGCAATGGACCGTGCTCGACCCGCAGGGCAACCGGATCCGCGTGGGCCTGCAGGACGTCAGCCTCGGCGGCGCGCTGGCCCCCGCGCTGTTCGCGACCCCCAGCACGAAACGGCAGTCCGAAGGGCGCTGAAACCCAGAGGGTTGGTCGCGGCGGCCAAGCTGCGGCCCCCATGCGCAAACCGGCGCCAGCGCCGCCGGACGCGAATGACCGCCGCACACAAGGGGGGCGCGTGGCTCCGGTCGCGATGCGCGTTCCCGGCAAAGCAGGCATCCCTTTCGGACATATGGCGGAAAGCGGCCATCGAGCCGATATTCCGTCCGGCAAATTAGGGCCTCGGCCGGCCACCATAGCGATCGTCGGCAGACCATCGGTTTGCAACCGGGCCGGGCATCGTGCTACGCCCTGGATCGATCGTCGTTTCGAGATTCGCCATGTACCCCATCGATGCGTCCTGGCCCGTGATCGGCGTACCGGCCTGCGTCAAGCAGGTGCACGAGATGCCGTTCCACGCGGTGGGCGAGAAATACATCACCGCCGTCGTCGAGGCCGCCGAGGGCCTGCCCTTCCTGCTGCCGGTGCTGGGCGAGGCCTACGATCTTCCCTCGCTGATCGACCGGCTCGACGGCCTGCTCCTGACCGGCAGCCTGTCCAATATTCAGCCGCATCATTACGGCGGGCCGCCCGATCGCCCCGACAGCCCGCAGGACCCGCAGCGCGACGCCACGACGCTGCCCCTGATCCGGGCCGCCATCGCGGCAGGCTTGCCGATCTTCTGCATCTGCCGTGGCCTGCAGGAGCTCAATGTGGCGCTCGGCGGCACGTTGCATCAGCAGGTGCATACGCTGCCGGGCAAGCTCGACCACCGCAGCCCGCAAGGCGTGCCTTACGACGCGAAGTACGCACCGCAGCACAGGATCACGCTCGATCCCAATGGAACAATGACAAAAATCCTCGGCTGCGCCGAGTTCGAGGTGAACTCCCTGCACTGGCAGGCGATCGACCGGCTGGCACCGGGCCTCGCCATCGAGGGGCGCGCGCCGGACGGGGTCATCGAGGCGGTACGTGTCGAGCGGGCCAAGAACTTCGCTTTCGGCGTGCAGTGGCATCCCGAGTATCGTGCCGCCGAGAATCCTGTTTCGCTTGCCCTTTTCCGCGCTTTCGGCGCTGCCGCCCGAGAGCGGGCGGCGGCGCGGCGGCGCCTGGCCGGCAGGGCTGCCGAATAGATGCAACCCCCTCTTGCAGTCACGACATGGTGATGCGGCATGGCGCCCATTGAAAAGCGGGGCCGCCTGTCCTAACTGACTCGTAACAGTGGCGGGCGCCGCAATGGCGACCGTCGCCCGCAACGGCCTCCCCTACCGTTACGGGCTCCTAGACGGAACTGAGAACGCCCGGTCTCCCCCTGGCCGGGCGTTCGCCTTTCCGGGCTCCCGATTCTTCGAAAAACACGGAAAATCTGCGGGTTCCAGCCGCCATCCCGACGACCGAAAGCGGCTCGGAGCGCCGCTTGACGAGGATGGAAATCCTCTCCTCCGACCGCGGCCGTTCGGCCCATGCCTACCCGCAACCGCCGATGATCCCGGCTGTGCGGCTTGTATCGGCGGGGCCGGCGCCGCAAGCGAATGAATAGGAATGAATTCACGGAGGCGGCGTGGGAAACAGCCGTTTCGACCGCGCTGCCCGTTTGCGCTATAAGACCGGCGGTCCTCGATTCTCGCCCCGCCACCACCCGCGATCCCCGCCCATGCGCCTCGTCACCTGGAACGTCAATTCGGTCCGCCTGCGCCTCGACCATCTCGCGCGCCTCGTCCAGCGCTGGGAGCCGGACGTGATCTGCATGCAGGAGATCAAGGTCCAGGACGAGCTGTTCCCGACGGCCGAGCTGCTGCCGGGGCAATTTCCCCACCGGCGCTGGCGCGGCATGAAGAGCTACAACGGCGTCGCGATCCTCTCGCGCCTGCCTTTCGAGGAGGTGCCGGGGCCCGACTGGTGCGGCAAGGGCGACAGCCGGCATCTCGCCGTGCGGCTGCCGGGCGGCGTCGAGCTGCATAACTTCTACGTGCCGGCGGGCGGCGACATCCCCGATCCGAAGGAAAACCCGAAGTTCGCGCACAAGCTCGATTTCGTCGACGAGATGCGCGCGTGGTTCGCGGCCGAGCGGACGCCCAAGCGCAAGATGATCCTGGTCGGCGACCTCAACATCGCGCCGCTCGAGACCGATGTCTGGTCGCACACCCAGCTTCTCGACGTGGTCAGCCACACGCCGATCGAGGTGGAGAAGCTGGGCGCCTTGCAGGAGGGACTGGGCTGGACCGACGCGGTCCGGCACTTCATCCCGCCCCAGGACAAGCTCTACAGCTGGTGGAGCTACCGCGCGCGCGACTGGGACCTCTCCGACCGCGGCCGGCGGCTCGACCATGTCTGGGTGACGCGCCCGCTCAAGGGCGCGCTCAAGGGCGCCGCCGTGCTGCGCGAGGCGCGCGGCTGGACGCAGCCCTCGGACCATGCGCCGGTGATCGTGGATGTCGGGTGAGGGACGGCCCCGGGGCGAGCGCGCCGACGCCTCAGGCCGCGCGGCGATAGAAGTGATAGCGGCTGTCCTCGATGCCGCCCGGCAGGGCCAAGGCCTCGAGGCCCGGCGCGGCCATCGGCTGGTCGCCGGCGAGAAACCCGCCCACGGTCAATAGACGCGCCAGCGTGGGCGCCAACTCGGCGGCAAGCCGCATGCTCGCCGCCCTGTCGGCGCTGCCGATATCGGCATGAATCAGCACGGCCGGCTCGTGACCCTCGGCCAAAAAGGCCGGCAGCGTCTTCCTGAAATCGCCGAGCCTCGTCAGGGCCTCCGGCGGCACGCAGTCCGGGTGCGCCGCGATCTCGCGGTCGAACACGTAGATGGCGCGCGCCGGAAACAGGAAACGCAGGTGATCGTAAGTGCGCCCGTTGCCGAGCCCGAGCTCGAGCACGGGGCCGGGGCGGCGGCCGACCTCGCGCGCGGCATGATCGAGGCAGCCTTTCTGCGCCTGCATGCGGCGGATGAAGGCTTCGAGCCGGCTCATGCGCGGACCTTTCTTCTCCGCGTAAGCGGGAAGGGGCCAGGGCGCAGGCCCAGAGCCTTTCGCGGCGAAGCCGGCCGAGTGTCTGAGACGATATTCCCTGCGGTCAATACGATCTCCATCACGCGTGCTCGAACTGGCTCAGGCGCTGCTGGCAGTTCCGGAGCTGCACCGTGGTGTGCTCGAGCCGGTGGGCCAGCACGCGCATGATCTCCACCCCCATCACCGGGAAGTCGTTGATCATCTGGAAGAAGAGGTCGCGCGTGATCTTGAGCGTGACGGTCTCGGTTTCGGCCGTGACGGTCGCGGTGCGCGGCACGTCGCAGATGATGCCGATCTCGCCCACGATCTGGTCCTTGCCGACCCGGGCCACCAGCAGCGGGCCGCTCGGCAGATCGACCGTGACCGTAACCCCGCCGTCGATGAGGAGATAGGCGGCATCGGCGGGATCGCCCTGCCGGAACAGGATCTCGCCGGCCGGGAAGGTGATCCGCTCGCTGGCGAAGGCCAAGAGCCTCAGCTTGGCCGGATCGATCTTCGCGAACATCGGAATGCGGCGAAGCAGCTCGACTTCCTGGTTGATGCTCATGGGCAGCCTCCTGTTCTGGGCTCAAGCGGCGCTGACGAGTTCGTGGAAGGCGGTACCGGGACGATCGAGGTCGGCGGGCCGGCCCTGCTCGACCAGCCGGCCGTCGCGCATGACCAGCACGCGGTCGAACCGGCGCGCCAGGTCGGCGCGATGCAGCACCCACAGCACGCCGTGTCCATCGTGGTCGGCGAGGATCGCCTCGATCAGGCGCGCCTGGGTGGCGTTGTCGAGCAGCGACGTGGCCTCGTTGAGGATCAGGAGCTGCGGGCGCTTCAAGAGCGCGCGGCCGAGCCCGATCTTCTGCCGCTGCGCCGCGGTCAGCCGCTTGCCGGCGATGCCGACATGGAAGTCGAGCCCGACGCCCAGCGCGGCGGCACGCAAGGACCGGGCATCCAGCACCTCGCTGATGACCCGGCCGATGCGCTGTGCCGCCTGCGCCTGGCCGTAGACGAGACGTCCGAACAGAATGTTGTCCTGCAGGCTGGCGGCGGCGTTGTAGCGCTCGCGATCGTAGAACTCGACTGAGCCCTTGAGCGCGTCGGGCAGCCGCTCGGCGAAGCTGCGCCGCGCCTCGAGCAGGCGGCGCTCCATCGTCTCGTCGACGAGGCCCAAGCGGTGGCGCGCCTCGATATAGGGGAAGGGCAGCTGCATCAGCCGGGCGCGCGCCTTGGCGTCGAGCCCCGCGATCCCGGCCTTGCCGACCTGACCCAGGATGGCGCGGAATTGCGGCAGATCCTCCGCGCTGATGAAGCTGAACTGCTCGAAGAAAGGATGGCCCGGCGGCAGGTCGGCGAAGATCTCGACCATGGTCTCGGCGATCCGGCGCCCCATCTCGATCAGCGGGTCGGCGAGGCCGAGCCGCTCCATGATCTGCCGCACATAGGCGCTCTCGGCCAGGCGATCGGGGGCCAGCTCGCCCTTGGCGGTGCCGAACAGCAAGTTCTCGGCCACCGACATGTTCTTGTTGTAGCGGGCCGGATCGAACGGCTCGACCAGGGGGGCGAGTTGCGGATCGGCGAGGCGGCGCGCGAGATCGGCGCGCGCCGCCACGACGGCCTCCGCCAGATCGGGCCTGAGCAGGGGATCGATCGTGCCGCGCAGGCCCAGCTGATAGACGTCCTCGTCGAGCTCGACGATCTTCAGAAGATCGACCAGCCGCGCCTCCAGCGCCACCGGGCCGTCCACGCCCGCCGCTTCGTAGTCGATCCAGTCGGCATTCGGATCGTAATCGGGGTTGCCGGCGCGCCGCGCCTCGCGCACCGCCGCCGCGCGCCTTCGCTCCGCCTCGCCATCCTGCTCGGCGGCACGGAGAGGGCGGTGCTTGAGCCCGTAGATCAGGTTGTCGCGCACCGACACAGGAAAGAGATAGGGTTCCGGGCCGGCATAGGCCATGCGGGCGCCGATCACCGCCTCGGGCATTTCCGCGAGGCTGCGCCCGCCGATCGAGACCGAGCCCGCGGCCGGGGGCAGCAGGCGGACCAGGGCCATCGCCAGCCCCTCGCGGCCGCTGCCGCCGGGCCCGACCACGGCCACCTTGGCGTCGAGCGGAAAGCTGGCGCCGACGCCGTCGAGGATGCGGCCGCCCGCCTCGTCGGTGACGGTCAGGTTGGCGAACACCACCTCGCCCTCGAGCGGCGGCGCCGACGCGTCGATCGCCTGCAGCTCGGCGGCCAGCGTGCCGTCGGGCTGGAACTGGTCGATCACCTGCTCGTAGCTGATCTGCACGGCCTGACGCTGCTGGTCCCAGTCGATCAGCTCCTTCACCGGGCCGGGCAGGTCCTTGTAGGCGGCGATCACCGCGACGAGGCCGCCGATGCTGAGATGGCCCTTGATGGCGAGATAGCCGCCCACGAGGTAGAAGAGGAAGGGTGTGAGCTGCGCCAGCATGTTGTTGAGGAACTTCACCGCATATTTGCGCTGATAGAGCGCGAAGCGGATGTCGAAGATCCGCGCCAGCCTGGCGGCGATATCGGCGCGCTCGTAATTCGAGGTGTCGTGGGCGTGGATGTCGGCCGAGCCGTCGACGCATTCGGCGATGCGGCCCGCGAGCTGGCGCGCCGTGATCTGCCGCTCGCGGCCGAGCTCGAGCACCTTGACGCGCAGCTTCGGGATGACGATCGCCTGCACCAGCAGGATCGCCACCGTGAGCGCGCCGAGCCAGAGGCTTTGCGCCAGGATGAAGGCAAGCGCCGTCAGCGCCTGGCCGCCCAGGAAGGCCGGCGCCACGAAGGCGTCGCCGATGAAGCCGCCGAGCGGCTCGACCTCGTCCTTGATCATGGTCGCGATCTCGGCCTGCTTGACGCGCCGGAACTGCAGCTGCGGGAAGCGCAGCACGCGATCGAACAGCTCGTAGCGCAGGCGTCGCAGCATGCGCTCGCCCATGCGCCCCTTCTGCGTGTTGATCTGCAGCTTGAAGGCGCCGTTGACGATCACCAGCAACAGGAACAGCAGGCTCAACGCGATCAGATAGGGCACCCGCTCGAGCGGGTGGCCCTCGTAGAGGGTGATCGGGCCCGGCCCGAGCAAGCCCTGCAGGAAGCCCGGCACGCCGAACTCGACCCGCAAGAAGGCCGCGGTGGTACGCCCACTGGTGAAAGCATCGCCCTCGATCGCCCGGTTGACGATCACCTTGGGCAGATCGAGCGACAGGAAATAAAACAGCTGGGACACCAGCACGACGGCGAGAATCACCAACTGCTCGCCGCGGCTATGTCGCCATATATATTTGAAAAGATTGGATTCCACACACCATCCCCTGACTCTGGGGCATGAACCCGGTGCCCGCCCGCCCTCAGGCTCGCCTTACCATAGCCGAGAGGCTCTTGCGGGCAACAGCGGCGGCGTTCTGCCGCTGCGCTCTTCGCCAAAAGTTCGCTTTTGCCGGGATTTGACGCTGTGGCATAGTCCGGCACCGGGGAAATCCAAAACGAGGCTCGGCGGACGGCTGTGATGAGCGAAGCCCGCAGAGACGCCCGCGTGCTGATCTACAGCCACGACACGTTCGGGCTCGGCCATCTTCGCCGCTGTCGCGCGATCGCGCACGCGCTGGTCGAGCGCAACAAGGAGCTGTCGGTCCTCATCCTCACCGGCTCGCCGATCATCGGTTCCTTCGACTTTCGCGCGCGCGTCGATTTCGTCCGCATTCCCGGCGTCATCAAGCTCAGGAACGGCGCCTACACCTCGCTGAGCCTCTTGATCGACATCGAGCAGACGCTCGCCATGCGCGCCTCGATCATCCGCCATACGGCGGCGATCTTCGACCCCGACCTCTTCATCGTCGACAAGGAGCCGCTGGGCCTGCGCGGCGAAGCGCTGGAAACGCTGGAGATGCTGCGCGAGCGCGGCACGCCCCTGATCCTGGGCTTGCGCGACGTCATGGACGAGCCCGCCGCCCTGGCGCCGGAATGGGAGCGCAAGCGCGTGGTTCCGGCGCTGGCCGAGCTCTACGACGACATCTGGGTCTACGGCCTGCCGCAGGTCTGCGATCCGCTCGCCGGCATCGACGTGCCCTGGTCGGTGCGCAAGCGCATGACCTATACCGGCTATCTGCCGCGCACGCTCTCGGCCGGCCATGGCCAGGCCACGCATCTGCAGAAGATCTCGGCTCCCTATCTGCTGGTGACCACCGGCGGGGGTGGCGACGGGGAGATCGTGATCGATTGGGTGCTGTCGGCCTACGAGCAGGACCGCGCCATGCCCTATCCGGCGCTGCTGGTGCTGGGGCCCTTCATGCAGTCCGAGCGCCAGGCCGAGTTCCTGGCGCGCGCGGCGCTGTTGCCCGACGTCGAGGCCATCACCTTCGACGCGCAGATCGAGCATCTGATGGCGCGCGCCATCGGCGTGGTGGCGATGGGCGGCTACAACACCTTTTGCGAAATCCTGTCCTTCGACAAGCGCGCGCTGATCGTGCCGCGCACCGAGCCGCGCATGGAGCAATATATTCGCGCCGCACGCGCGGCCGAGCTCGGCCTCGTGCAAGTTCTGGCCGAGGAGGGCAGCAACCGCGACCCGCGCACGATGGCGACGGCGCTGCGCCAGCTGCCGCAGCAGCGCCTGCCCTCGGAAGTGGTGGTGCCGGGCCTGCTCGACGGGCTCGACAACGTCAACCGGCTGGCCCATCAATGGCTCGCGCGCGGTCGCCGGCCCGCGCTCCGCCGGGGACGCCGCAGCGCGCTCGGCCTCGGCTGAGAGAAGCCGGCCCATTTCCGGCCCTCGGACGCGATGACCCGCGGGAGGCCCGGCTCGACAGGCCGCGGTGGGCTCGGCCATGATCGCCAGAGCGAATTTCGATGAGGTGGAACCGTTTCGTCTTCCGTCATTGCCGGGCTTGACCCGGCAATCCACGCCTTGGAGCCGGGTCAAGCCCCGGGGGCGACCGGATGAGAAGCGGTTTCATCGCGGTGAATTGAGCCCGGAGGCGGGCGCGATGGGCGCGTCCGCTCACGCTTCTCGAGGGATCAGCCCGTCTTGGCTCCGACCGTCGCCTTCCTGCTCAAGGGCTATCCGCGTTTGTCGGAAACCTTCATCGCGCAGGAGATCCGCGCGCTGGAGGAACGCGGCCTCGACATCCGCATCGTCTCGCTGCGCCGCCCGACCGATCGCGCCCGCCATCCGGTGCATCGCGAGATCGAAGCGCCCGTGCTCTACCTGCCCGAATATCTGCACGAGGAGCCGTTGCGCGTGCTCGCCGCCTGGCGGCGGAGGCGCCGCCTACCCGGCTATGCGCGCGCCTTCGCCGCCTTTCGCGCCGACCTCGTGCGCGATCCGACCCGCAACCGCTTGCGCCGCTTCGGTCAGGCGTTGGTGCTGGCGGCGGAACTGCCGGCGGGTGTCCAGCATCTGCACGCACATTTCCTGCACACGCCGGCTTCGGTCGCGCGTTATGCGAGCCTGCTCTTGAGCCTGCCCTGGAGCGCTTCCGCGCACGCCAAGGACATCTGGACCACGCCCGACTGGGACAAGCGCGAGAAGCTCCAGAGCCTCGACTGGCTCGTCACCTGCACGGCCCAGGGGCGCGATCATCTGGCGGCCCTGGCGCCCGATCCCGCCAGGGTCGCGCTGGTCTATCACGGCCTCGACCTCGCGCGCTTTCCCGAACCGCCGCGCGGCGACGGCGAGGCGCGCGCCCGGAGGCCGCGCGACGGCAGCGATGCGCAAGCGCCCGTGCGCCTGCTGTCGGTCGGCCGCGCGGTGCCGAAGAAGGGATATGAGGTGCTGCTGGCGGCTTTGGCAAAGCTGCCGAAGGACCTGCATTGGCGCCTGGTCCATATCGGCGGCGGACCGCTCAGGGAAGCGCTCGAGGCACGAGCCCGGCACCTCGGCATCGCCGACCGGATCGAGTGGCAGGGCGCTCAGCCGCAGGAGCATGTGCTGTCGTCCTATCGCGCCGCCGATCTTTTCGTGTTGGCGAGCCTCGTGGCTGCCGATGGCGATCGCGATGGCCTGCCCAATGTGCTGATGGAAGCGCAAAGCCAGCGCGTGGCCGCGATCTCGAGCGCGCTGCCCGGCATCGCCGAACTGATCGAGGACGGCCGAACCGGGCTCCTGGTGCCCCCGGGCAACGCGTCGGCGCTGACGGCGGCCCTGGAGCGGCTGATCCGCGCGCCCGCCTTGCGCGAGGCGCTGGCGGAAGCGGGCCTCGCGCGGCTGCGCCGCGACTTCGACATGACGCTCGCCATCGCGCGGCTGGCCCAGCGCTTCGGCCTGCCGGAACAAGCGGGCCGGGAGATCCGGCCGGTCGAGGCCGGCAGGGAGACGATGCCGGCGGCCGCGGATCGCGCGGCGGCGCCTGCCTTGGCGCTGCGAACGGTGGGCGACACGCCATGAAGATCGCCTTCTACGCGCCGCTGAAGCCGCCGAGCCACCCCGTGCCCTCGGGCGATCGCGCGATGGCGCGGCTCATGATGACCGCGCTCGAGCGCGCCGGCCACGAGGTCGAGGTGGCGAGCCGCCTGCGCGCGCGCGAAGGAGCCGGCGACGCGCAAGCGCAAGGCCAGATCGCCGCTATCGGCCGGCAGCAGGCCGAGCGGCTGATCCGCCGCTGGCAGGCGCTCCCATCGCCGCGGCGCCCTTCGTTGTGGTTGACCTACCACCTTTATTACAAGGCGCCCGACTGGATCGGCCCGCGGGTCGCGGGCGCGCTGGCCATTCCTTACGTCGTGGCGGAGGCCTCGCACGCGCCCAAGCGCGCGGCCGGGCCCTGGGCCGAGGGCCACGCCGCCGTGGAGGCCGCGATCCGCCGGGCCGACGGCGTGATCGCGCTCAACCCCGCCGATCTCGGTTGCGTGTGCCCGCTTCTGGCCGCGCAGGATCGCCTCGTCCTCGTCAAGCCCTTCCTCGACGACGCGCCGTTCCAGGCGGCGGCCACCCAGCGCGCCCGGCACCGCCGCGCGCTGGCGCTGGCGCACGGGCTCGATCCCGGGCAGCCCTGGCTGCTCGCGGTCGGCATGATGCGGCCGGGCGACAAGCTCGCCTCCTACCGCGTGCTGGGCGAGGCGCTGGCCGCGCTTGCCGACCGGCGCTGGCAGCTGCTCGTGGTGGGCGACGGACCGGCCCGCCGCGAAGTCGAGGCCGCCTTGGCGCCGCTGGGCCAGGACCGGCTGCGGTTCGCGGGGCTGCTGGCGCGCGACCGGCTGGCCGAGGCCTATGCCGGTGCCGATCTCCTGGTCTGGCCCGCCATCAACGAGGCCTATGGCATGGCGCTTCTGGAGGCGCAGGCGGCGGGCCTGCCGGTGGTGGCCGGCGACAGCGCGGGCGTGGGCACCATCGTGGCCAGCGGCGCCACCGGTTTGCTCACGCCGCCCGGCGATGCGGCCGCCTTCGCCCGCGCCGTGCGCCTGTTGTTGGAGGCGCCGCGGCGCTGCCAGCAGATGCGCCACGCGGCCCTGGCCAAGGTCGCGGCCGATCACCGGCTTGCCGTGGCCGCGGCCACGCTCGACCGGCTGCTCACCGCGGCCTGCGAGCGGGCGCGGCACGAGGCCGCGTCGCCGGCGCCGCTGACGGCGGCCGGCTGACCTCGGTCGTGACGGAGAGGCCGGCCATGGCCACGCGTCTTGCCCTGCTGCGCCACGGTCCCACGGCCTGGAGCCGCGACAAGCGGATTCAGGGCTTGAGCGACCAGCTGCTCGATGCCGAGGGCCGGGCCGAGGTGAGCCGTTGGCGGCTGCCGCCCGAATTCGTCGCAGCCGTCTGGGTGACGAGCCCGCTGCGACGCTGCTGCGAGACCGCGCTCTTGCTCGCGGGCAGCCATCGCCGTCGCGAAGCGATCGCGGTCGAGCCCCGTCTGATCGAGATGGATCACGGGCAATGGGAGGGGGAACGGCTCGCCGATCTGCGCGCCCGGCTCGGAGCCGACATGGCCGCGCGCGAGGCACGCGGGCTCGATTATCGGGCGCCCGGCGGGGAGAGCCCGCGCGAGGTGCAAGCCCGTCTCAGGCCCTGGCTCGCCGAGATCGGTGCGGCCGGCGGCGATGTGCTGGCCGTCACCCACAAGGGGATCATGCGCGCCCTCTATGCGCAGGCCACGGGCTGGGACATGATCGCGAAGCCGCCGGTGAAGCTTCGCGACGCCGCCCTCCATCTCTTCCTGGTCGCGGCCGACGGCAGCCTCGCCCTCGAGCGGCTCAATCTCGGACTCTTGCCCGAGCTCTGGATCTAACAGCGCGGAGCGGCCTTGACGTTGCGCGTTCTCTTCTATGTGCAGCATCTTCTCGGCATCGGGCATTTCCGGCGCGCGATGGCGCTGGCCCGAGCCCTCGAGGCGGCCGGGATGGCGGTGACCGTGGCCTCTGGCGGCCGGCCGGTGCCGGGCATCCCGCTGGCCGGCCGCCTGCTGCAGCTGCCGCCCGCCGAAGCCGCCGACAGCCGCTTCGCCACCATCCTCGACGAGGCCGGCCGGCCCATCGACGAGGCGTGGCGCGCGCGCCGCCGGGCGGCGCTGCTCGCCGCTTTCTCCGAAGCCCGGCCCGACCTGCTGCTGATCGAGCAATTCCCCTTCGGCCGGCGCGCGTTCCGCTTCGAGCTGCTGGCGCTGTTGGAAGCGGCGCAGACCCGAATCCCGCGCCCCGCCATCGCCTGCTCGCTGCGCGACATCCTGGTGGCCAAGCCCGATCCCGAACGCATCGCCGAGACGATCGCGCTTACGCGCCGTTTCTTCGATCGCGTGCTGGTGCATGGCGACCCTGCCGTGATCCCGCTCGAAGCGAGCTTTCCGGCTGCGGCCGAGATCGCCGACCGGCTCGTCTATACCGGCTATGTGCTCGATGGCGCGGCCGCGAGCCACGCTTCCTCGCCGGTCGAGGCGCCCTCGGGCGAGATCCTGGTTTCGGCCGGGGGCGGCGCGGTCGGGCGGCCCCTGATCGAGGCGGCGCTCGCGGCGCGCCCCTTGACGTCATTCAAGAACCGGCCCTGGCGCATCGTCGCCGGCCCCGGCATGGCCGAGGGCGATGTCGCGGCCTTGCGGGCCGGGCTGCCGGAGGGCGTGGCACTCGATCGCCTGCGAGCGGACCTGCCCCGGCTTTTCGCGCGCTGCCGCCTGTCGGTCTCCCAGGCCGGGTATAACACCGTGATGGAGCTTCTGGCCGCCCGCGCACGCGCCCTGGTGGTGCCCTTCGCCGAGGCGCGAGAGACCGAGCAGACCTTGCGCGCCCGCCGGCTGGCCGCGCTGGGGCTGCTCGACCTGATCGAAGCGGACGCGCTGGAGCCCGCCCGGCTTGCAGCCGCGATCGACCGTGCCGCCGCGCGGCCACAGCCTAGGGTCACCATCGATCTCGACGGCGCCGCGCACAGCGCGGCCCTGCTCATGACCCTGGCCGCGACGCGACGCGGCGTCGGCAACAGGGGCGAGTTGCGGGAATCCGGCGCATGACGAGTTGGAAGGCGCTCAACGAGGAGCTCGATCGCTGGCGCGATCTCGGCCGGGTCGCCGCCTTCTGGTGGCGCGACGACGATGTGGGGGCGCCGACGCCAGCACTCGATCGGCTGCTGGCCCTGCGCCAGGCCCGCGGCCTGCCCTTGGCGCTGGCGGTCGTGCCTGCCGGAACGGCTAAGCCGCTGCTCTGGCGGCTGGCGGGCGTGCGGCGCCTGAGCTTGCTGCAGCACGGCTATGCCCACCGCAACCATGCCTCCGCCGACGAGAAGAAGATCGAGCTGGGGCCCCACCGGCCGCCGGCGCGCGTCACGGCGGAGCTCGCCGCCGGCCGGGAGAAGCTGGAGCGGCTGTTCGGCCGACGCTTTCATCCCATCATGGTGCCGCCCTGGAACCGTATCGATGCCCGGATCGTTGCGGCGCTGCCGCGCGGCGGATTCACCGGCGTCTCGACCTTCGGGCCCCGATCGGCGCGGCTGGCCGCGCCTGGCCTCGTGCAGGTCAATTGTCACATCGATGTGATGGATTGGGCGCGCCGCCGCTTCGCCGGGACTGCGCCGGTCCTGGGCCAGGCGATCCGCCATTTGCGGGCGCGACGCGAGGGAGCCGCCGACCCCAAAGAACCGACGGGCTTGATGACGCATCACCTGGTTCATGACCGTGCCGCTTGGGAGTTCATCGCGCGGTTTCTCGACGTCACGGCGGCTCATCCGGCCGGGCGCTGGGTCGCCGCCGCCCAGGCATTCCGGCCGGCCGCCGCGGCCGGGCGCAACACCGATCGGGCCGCATGAGCGCGCATCGTTATTTGCGCCGAAAGCTAATCGCCGATTACCTGCGCGGCGGGCTCGGTTTCGTCGGCACGGGCGGGATCTGGCTGGCGCTGCCGCCGCTGTCGCCGGCCGTCGACGCCGTGTTCGGTGGATTGACGCTCCTCTTCCTCCTGTTCACCATACGCACGGCGTGGCGGCAGGCGGTGCGCATCGAGCTTTCCGACGAGGCGATCTCGCGGACATCGCCCGGTCTGACCTCGTCCAGACAGGGATCGCTCGCGTGGCGCGACATCGTGGCCGTTAAGCTCCGCTATTATTCGAGCCGTCGGGGCCGCAAGGACGGCTGGCTCACGCTCCGGCTCGCCGGCGCCGGAACCTGCATCGCGATCGATTCCGATCTCGAGGGCTTCGACGAGATCGCGCGCTGCGCGGCTCTCGCGGCCTCACGGAAGGCGCTTCGGCTGGACGAGGTGACGCGCGCCAATTTCGCCGCCATCGGCGTCCCGACCGACGCGCCCGCGGCCGACGCGCGAGGCCTCGCGCCGCGCCAGGACGAGACGCGCTCATGAACGATCTTCTCACCGTGCGCGATCTCGCGATCTCGTTCGATCTGCCGGGCGGCCCGGTTCACGCCGTGCGCGGCGCCTCCTTTCGCGTGCCGCAGGGCGGGGCGGTCGCGCTGGTGGGCGAATCGGGCTCGGGCAAGACCGTCATCAGCCAGGCCATCATGGGCATCTTGCCCGCCTCGGCGCGCATCACGGGCGGAGAGATCCTGTTCGCCGACCCGGCCGGAGGCGGCGCCGTCATCGATATCGCCAAGCTGCCGGCGAACAGCGCCGCCATGCGCAAGGTCCGCGGCGGGCGCATCTCGATCATCTTCCAGGAGCCGATGAGCTCGCTGTCGCCGCTGCACACCATCGGCAACCAGATCGGCGAGGCGCTGCACCTGCACCGCCGCGTGGACGACGCCACCGGCCGCGAGCTCGTGAGCGAAATGCTGCACCTCGTGGGCTTTCCCGATCCCAAGCGCGCGCTTTCGACCTATCCCTTCGAGCTCAGCGGGGGCTTGCGCCAGCGCGCCATGATCGCGATGGCGCTGATCTGCCGGCCGGCGCTCTTGATCGCCGACGAGCCGACCACCGCGCTCGACGTCACCATCCAGGCGCAGATCCTCAAGCTCATCCGCGACCTGCAGAGCGAGCTCGGCATGACGCTTCTGGTCATCACCCACGATCTCGGCGTGGTCGCCAACCTGGCCGAGGAAGTGGTGGTGCTGTATCACGGCCAGATCATGGAGAGCGGGCCGCTGGCGGAGATCTTCGCCGATCCGCGGCATCCCTATCTCAAGGCGTTGTTGCGCGCGGTGCCGCGTTTTCACATGAAGCCCGGCGAGCGGCTGGTGCCGATCCGGGAGATCGCAACCGCCGACGCCAGGCTCCTGCGCGGGCGCAAGGAATGGCCGCCGGGCGCCGACGCGGCGGGACCGCTCCTGTCGGTCGGCAACTTGAGCAAGAGCTTCGGGCGCCGGCGGGGCGCGCTCGCCGGCCAGGCCGAGAAGGTGCTGGTGGTCGACGACGTGAGCTTCGACATCGCGCGGGGCGAATGCCTGGGTCTCGTGGGCGAGAGCGGTTGCGGCAAGACGACCGTCAGCAAGATGATCATGCGGGCGCTGGTGCCCGACGCCGGAGCGATCACCTTCAACGATGCCGGCAAGCGGATCGACGTGCTGGCCCTCAAGGGCGAGGCGCTGTTCGACTTCCGCCGCAAGATCCAGTTCGTTTTCCAGGACCCTTACGGCTCGCTCAACCCGCGCATGACCGTGTTCGACATCATCAGCGAACCGCTGGTGATCCACGGCGTCGGCAACGAGAGAAGCCGCGCCGAGACGGTCAAGGAGCTGATGCAACTGGTGGGCCTCGACATACGCCACCTCAAGCGCTACCCGCACAGCTTCTCCGGCGGACAGCGCCAGCGCATCGGCATCGCCCGTGCGCTCGCCTTGCAGCCGGACCTTCTCATCTGCGACGAGCCGGTGTCCGCGCTCGACGTCTCGATCCAGGCGCAGGTCCTGAATCTGCTCAAGGATTTGCAGCAGAAGCTGGGCCTCACCTACCTGTTCATCTCGCACAACCTCGCGGTGGTCGATTACATCGCCAACCGCATCGCCGTGATGTGCGCCGGCCGCCTGGTCGAGCTGGCGCCGTCGGCGACCCTGTTCCGCAGCCCGGTCCACCCCTACACCCGCACGCTGCTGGCCGCCGTGCCCGAGCCCGATCCGCTCTATCCGCTCGATTTCCACAAGCTGATGGCGGAGCGCGCGTCCGTGCCGGCCGCCTGGCCGGCTCCCTTCACCATCGATGCGACGACGCGCCCGCACATGATCGAGGTGGCGCCGGGCCACTTCGTGCGCGCCAGCGCGACGCCGGCAGAGCTCCGATGCGCGTCTTAGGCTGGATACGGGAACGGGGCACGGCGATGCGCTGGCACGGAGCGGGCGCCTCCCGGCCCCTCCGGCTCTCGGGCTTCGTGGCGGGCGCATTCGCGCTGGCGGCTTGCATCGCCGCCGGCGCCGCTGTCCCCGCCCGCGCCCAGCAGGGCTACGCCGAAGCGCCGACGCTGGCGGCGAAGGTGGCCGCGGGCGAGTTGCCGCCGGTGTTCGAGCGGCTGCCCGAGCGTCCCGCCGTCGCCGCGGTGACGACGGCGGGCCAGTATGGCGGCGAGCTCGACATGCTCATGGGCTCGGCCAAGGACACCCGCATGCTGGTCGTCTACAGCTATGCGCGGCTCGTCTGCTACGACCGCGACTACAAGATCGTTCCGGACATCCTCGAAGCCTACGACGTCGAGGACGGGCGCATCTTCACCTTCCATCTGCGTCCCGGCATGAAATGGTCCGACGGCAAGCCGTTCACCGCCGAGGATTTCCGCTATTTCTGGGAGGACGTCGCCAACAATCGCGAGCTGTCGCCGACCGGACCGCCCTCGGTGCTGATGGTGGACGGCGAGTGGCCCAAGGTGGAGATCCTCGACGAATACACCGTGCGCTACAGCTGGTCGAAGCCCAACGCGGACTTCCTGCCGGCGCTGGCCGCCACCACGCCGCTCTACATCTACCGGCCCAGCGCCTATCTGAAGAAATTCCACGCCAAATATGCCGACCCCGAAGAGCTGAAGAAGAAGGTCGCCGAGGCACAGCAACCGAGTTGGGCCGCCTTGCACAATCGCAAGGACAATATGTACAAGAACGACAATCCGAAGCTGCCGACGCTCGATCCCTGGGTGCTCGTCACCAAGCCGCCTTCGGACCGTTTCGTGTTCGAGCGCAATCCTTATTATTACCGCGTCGACCCGCGCGGCCGCCAATTGCCCTATATCGACCGGGTCGTGTTCAACATCGTCGATAGCAAGCTCATCCCCGCCAAGGCGGGTGCGGGCGAGGCGACATTGCAGGCGCGCAACCTGCGCTTCGACAACTACACCTTCCTCAAGGACGGCGAGGTGCGCGGCAACTACCGGGTGCGCTTGTGGAAGAGCGGCACCGGCTCGCAGGTGGCGCTCTATCCGAACCTCGACACCAACGATCCGGTCTGGCGCAAGGTCCTGCGCGACGTGCGGTTCCGGCGCGCGCTCTCGCTCGGGATCGACCGGCACGAGATCAACCAGGTGATCTATTATGGATTGGCGCAGGAGAGCGGCAACAGCGTCCTGCCCGAGAGCCCGCTTTACGATCCGGCGCTGGCGCGCCTGTGGACGCAGTTCGATTTGGACCAGGCCAACCGGCTCCTCGACGAGATGGGGCTCACGGCACGCGATGGGGACGGCTTCCGGCTGCTGCCCGACGGCCGGCCCGCCGACATCCTGGTCGAGAGCGCCGGCGAGAGCACCGAGGAGGACGACGTGCTGGAGCTGATCCGCGACAGCTGGTCCAAGCTCGGCATCCGCCTCTACATCAAGCCCTCGCAGCGCGAGGTGTTCCGCAACCGCATCTTTGCCGGCGACAGCGTCATGGCGGTCTGGACCGGGCTCGACAACGCGATCCCCACGCCGGACACCAGCCCGCTGGAGTTCGCGCCCACCAGCCAGCAGCAGCTGCAGTGGCCGAAATGGGGCCAGTATGCCGAGACCATGGGCGAATCGGGCGAGCCGCCGGACACGCCGGAAGCCAAGCGCCTGCTCGAGCTCCTGGACCGGTGGCGCCGGGCCGGAACGACCGAGGCGCGCGCCGCCGTCTGGCACGAGATGCTTCGGATCTATGCCGACCAGGTGTTCGTGATCGGCACGGTCAACGGCGTGCCGCAGCCGGTCGTGGTGAGCAATCATCTGCACAACGTGCCGGAAAGCGCGATCTACAACTGGGATCCGGGCGCCCAGTTCGGCATCTACAAGCCCGACACCTTCTGGCTCGACAACGCCGGCGAGACCAGCGCCGCCACCAATTGAGAACGGGCTCGAAATGGCACGGAACGTCTCAATGTCCTATCCATCGACGCGCGACGTTGTCCGTCGCCCTCGCGAAAGCGAGGGTCCAGGGAGGGGGCGAGTCCGGGCATCGGGATGGATTCCCGCTTGCGCGGGAATGACGTTGGTTCTGTTGTAGCAGTTTGAGAATCCGCCCTTCATTCTTTGTCGAGCCCCATACCGGACAGCCGTAACCGCCATGTTCGCTTATCTGCTCCGCCGCCTGATCGTGATGGTGCCGACGCTGCTGGTGATCAGCTTCCTCGTCTTCGCCATCATCCAGGCGCCGCCCGGCGATTATCTCTCCACCTACATCGCCGAGCTGCAGAGCCAGGGCGAGGCGGTGGACCAGGGCAAGATCGAGTTCCTGCGCCACCAGTACGGGCTCGACCGGCCCTTCCTCGAGCAATATCTCCTGTGGGCCGGCAATCTGCTGCAGGGAGACCTGGGCTATTCCTTCGAGTACGGGTTGCCCGTGAACGAGGTGGTGGGCGATCGCCTCGCCCTCACGGTCGTCGTCTCGCTCGCGACCATCGTCTTCATCTGGGTGGTGTCGTTCCCGATCGGCATCTACTCGGCCGTGCGGCAATACAGCCTCGGCGACTACATGCTGACCCTCCTGGGTTTCCTGGGCCTCGCCACGCCGAGCTTCCTGCTCGCTCTCGTCCTGCTCTATTTCGCCAACGTGCATTTCGGCACCTCGATCGGCGGGCTCATGGATCCGGTCTTCATCGACCAGCCATGGAGCTGGGCCAAATTGCGCTCCGTGCTCGAGCATCTGTGGGTGCCGGTGATCGTGATCGGCACCAGCGGCACGGCCGGCATGATCCGCCGGCTGCGCGCCAATCTCCTGGACGAGTTGCAGAAGCAATATGTGGTCACCGGCCGCGCCAAGGGGCTGCCGCCGGGCCGGCTCCTGTGGAAATACCCCTTGCGCATGGCGCTCAACCCCTTCATCGCCGACATCGGCGGCCTCTTGCCCGAGGTGGTGTCGGGCGCCGTGGTCGTGTCGGTGGTGCTGTCGCTGCCGACCACGGGTCCGATGCTGCTGGATGCGCTCAGGAGCCAGGACATGTATCTCGCCGGCTCGTTCCTGATGTTCCTGGCGCTCTTGACGGTGGTCGGCATGTTCCTGTCCGACCTGGCGCTGGCCATGCTCGACCCGCGCATCCGGTTGGGAGAAACGGCCGCGAAATGACGATGACGGCGATGATACGGTTCGCGGTTCTTCTTCAACCGTCATCCCGGCCAAGGCGCGAAACGCGCCGCGAGCCGGGATCCATGAACACCGTCGGCGCAAAGCGGGCGCGGCCCGTGTTCATGGATCCCCGCTTCTGCGGAGATGACAGCAAGAAGAGGCGCGCAACCGGCAACCGGCCGAGGTTCCGATGACCACGCCCGCCGATATCGCTGGAACCCCGCCCGGCACGCGCGCCGCCCGCACGCCGCTGCCCCATCAGGTCTCGACCGCCCCCTTCGATCCCTACTCGGTCGAGCGCATGAGCGCCGAGCAGGAGCGCTACTACCTGGCCTCGCAATGGCGGATGATGTGGTGGAAGTTCCGGCGCCACCGGGTGGCGGTGGCGTCGGGCATCTTCCTGCTGCTCTGCTACCTCGCCATCCTCATGGCGGAATTCCTGTCGCCCTACGCGCTGCAGACCCGCCATGTGGACCACATCTACGCGCCGCCGCAGACGGTGCATTTCTTCCACGACGGCAAGTTCGTCGGGCCCTTCGTCTACGGCCTCGATTACCGCCTCAACATGCAGAACCTGAAGCGGGAATATACGGAGGACCGCAGCCGGATCGAGCCGGTCCGCTTCTTCTGCCGCGCCGACAAGTACCGCTTTTGGGGCCTCTTCGAGAGCGACGTCCACCTCGCCTGCCCGTCCGAGGGCGGCACCTTGTTCCTGCTCGGCACCGACCGGCTCGGCCGCGATCTCTTCTCGCGCATCACCTATGGCGCGCGCATTTCGCTCACCATCGGCCTCATCGGCGTGGCCGTCAGCTTCGCGCTGGGGCTGGGCCTCGGCGGGCTCGCCGGTTATTACGGCGGCTGGACGGACGCCATCGTGCAGCGCGTGATCGAGATCGTGCGGTCGATACCGCATGTGCCCTTGTGGCTGGCGCTTTCGGCCATCATGCCGGTGACCTGGAGCCCGATCCTGGTCTATTTCGGCATCACCCTGATCCTGGGCCTGCTCGAGTGGACGGGCCTGGCGCGCGCGGTGCGCTCGAAGCTTCTGGCGCTGCGCGAGGAGGATTTCTGTCTCGCCGCCGAGCTCATGGGGGCGCGGCCCAGGCGCATCATCTGGCGCCATCTGATCCCGAGCTTCATGAGCCATCTGATCGCCTCGGCCACGCTCGCCATCCCCTCGATGATCCTGGGCGAGACGGCGCTCTCCTTCCTGGGGCTGGGCTTGCGCGCGCCGATCACGAGCTGGGGCGTGCTTCTCAACGAGGCGCAGAACATCAACGTGGTGGCGCTCTATCCCTGGCTGATGTTCCCGGTCCTGCCGGTGATCCTGGTGGTCTTGAGCTTCAATTTCCTGGGCGACGGCCTCAGGGACGCGGCCGACCCTTACAAGTAGCAGGGTTCATCCGCGCCGTTCGAGCCAGAGGCTCGATTCCCGGGCGCCCGGCACGAGCGGCAGGCCGGACACCGCGCTGCGGGCGACGCGGTCTGCCATGCGGCTCACCACCCAATGGCTCGAAAAGAGCGGCCTCCAGCCGCCGCCGGCAACGAGCGCCGCGATGCCCAATTGCTCGTTATAGCCCCGCCACGCCCACTCGGCGGGATAGCCGTCCGGCAGGAAGATGTCGTGGATTTGCACCACGGCACCGGCCGGTAGCCGCGGCAGCACGGTGCAAAGCATGAAATCCACGTCGGTTCCCGGCATCAGGATGTGGCTCGCATCGATCGACAGCAGATCGCCCCGCTCGAGGATCTCGAACGGGCCAAAACCGCAGCGCGGCACCAGCTCGCGCAAGACCGTGATCGGCAGCCGCGAGATGTCGGCGCGAGGGTTCGCATCGATGGCCGTGATGACGGTATCGAGCCCGCCATCGGCGACGGCGCGAGCGAAAAAGCGCGTCGAGTGGCCGGAGCCGATTTCGACCAGGCGGCGCGGCCGGCGCTGGCGCACCATCGCATAGGCCATGGCCGCATCGAGGCGCGGGAACCAGTCCTGGTCGAAGCGCGGTGCGCCCGGTTTGCGATCGGCGGCGATGGCCGCGAAGGCGGCGGTGAAGTCGGCCAGCGCGTCCAGGGCGGCGGCGAAAGCATCCTGTTCGGCGGCGAGCAGCGCGGCTGCGACCGGATGGGTGTCGCGGCCGCGGCGCCCCTCCAGCATGCCGGCATAGCGGTAGGGGATGAAGAAACCCCGCCGCGCCAGCCCCAGCACGGTCGGCAGGCCGAGCGCAAGGCGTCGTCTCAGGGGCCGCCAGAAGGAGCGGCGCATCATGGCCCGAGCGTGAGGCCTTCGCGCGCAACCAAGGTGCCGGGGCGCGCCTTCTCTGCCGCCTCGGCGATGCGATCCATGGCATCGTCGTCGTGGCTGGGATCGTGGTGGAAAATGACGAGCCGCTTGGCCCCGGCCGCATCGGCCAGCCGCACGCCCTCCTGCCAGGTCGAGTGGCCCCAGCCGACATAGCAGGGAAATTCCTCGTCGGTGTAAGTCGCATCGTAGACGACGATGTCGGCGCCCCGGATCAGGCCCAGCACATGCGGGTCGGGCTGGCCGGGCTTGTGCTCGGTGTCGGTGACATAGCAGATCGACTTGCCGGCGAACTCGACGCGGTAGCCGGTCGCGTGGTTGGGGTGATTGAGCGGCGCGGTGACGAGGCGGATGCCGGGTCTGGGCTCGAAGCTCTCGCCGGCGCGAAAATCGAGGAAGCTGGTCTGCGCCGCGAAGATTTCCGGCGGCACCGGGAAGAGCGGGGCCGCCATCATCTTGCCGAGCACGTCCTTGAGCGTGCGCTCGGGCAGGAGATGGCCCGCCCACAGCCGCACCTTGTTCTCGGCCTTGAACAGGCAGCTGAAGAACGGGATGCCGACGATATGGTCGAAATGGCTGTGCGAGAGAAAGAGATCGAGATCGACCGGCTCCTCGGCCTTGAGCGCGGCGCCCAGCGCGCGGATGCCGGTGCCGGCGTCGAACACCAGCACGCGCCGGCCGCAGCGCACCTCGACGCAGGAGGTGTTGCCGCCATAGCGCTCGAAATCGTGGCCAGCGCAGGCGATGCTGCCGCGCACGCCCCAGAACCGGACGTAGAATTCTTCGGCCTCGGCCACCTGCAAGAGCCTCCGGCGCCGCCGATCGTTCTTCCTGCTGCCAACCAACCAGAAAGCCGGCCGGCCCTCAAGCCGTAAACCGGCAACGGCCCGCTCACATTCGCGGCACGAAGCGCGGCGGAAGAGGGCGGTTTTACGCGTCGCGTCCGATGGTTGAACCCCTTCGCCTTGCGCCGGCTCGCCCATTGCGGCTATGGCTCGGCGTGCGGGCCTTCGCCGCGCCGAAGCGGCTATGGCCGCGCAAGCGGGATGCCGGCGAGGCACCAACAGGGCGGGGCGGCAAAAAGTGGCTGGGACGGAGAGCGAACGGCCGGGCGGGCGGGCGAGGACCGAACGCACCGCAGAAAAACGCGGGGCGACCGATTGGGCCGGCGTCGCCTTCGGCGTGGCGCTCGCATCGCTGGTGGCCTATCAGCAATTCAAGCTGCCGCCCGTGCTGCCCGCCCTGCTCGAGCGCTACGGCTATGACCGCACGCTGGCTGGGGGCTTCATGTCGGTCTATGCGGCGGCGGGCCTGCTGTTCTCGGTGCCGATCGGCCGCTGGCTCGAGCGGCATGGCTTCGCACGGGGCATCGCGCGGGCGGTGCCGATCATGCTCGCCGGCAACGCGATGGCGCTGGCAGCGCCCGAGAGCGGCTGGGTCATGCTGGTGGGTCGCGCGCTCGAGGGGCTTTCCTTCGCGGTCGGCGCCATCGTCGGACCCGCACTGGCCGGCGCCAGCGCCAGCCCGCAGCATCGCCACTTCGCCATGGCGCTGGTCTCGGCCTGGATTCCGATCGGACAGATCGTGGCCGGTCTCGCGGCGCCCGCAGCCCTTGCGGCGGGCCATTGGCAATGGCTGTGGCTGGCCGGCATCGCCGCGACGGCGGCGCTCTGGCTCTGGAGCCGCAGGCTCGCCCGGCGCGGCGCCTTCGCCGGCATGGGCGGCACGCACCGGCTCGCCGAGGCGCCGTTGGCGCCCAGGGAGCGCCAAGCCATCCTGATCGGCGCCGCGATCTTCCTGCTCTGGTCCGGTCAGTATTTCGCCTACATGACCTGGCTGCCGCAATATCTGGTCGAGGCGCGCGCGCTGGGGCCGATCACGGCCGTCTTCGGCTATCTGCTGCCGGTGGTCGTGCTGCTCGGATTCAATCTCGCCACCGGCGAGGCGCTGCGCCGGGGGCTGGGCGTGACGTCGCTTCTGCTGGCCGGCGTCACGTCGCAAGCCGCGACCTGGTGGCTGACGCCCTTCGCCGGCTCCGACGCTGCCGGCTTGGTCCTGCTGGTGATCTACGGCATCGGCGCCGGCGTGACGCCGACCTGCCTGTTCGCGCTGCCGGGTGCGGTGCTGGGTCGCGCCGCGGGCCCGCGCGCCTTCGCGCTTCTCATGACGGGGCGCAATGTCGGCGTGCTGATCGGCCCGATCCTGCTGGCCGAGCTGCAGCAACGCAGCGGCGGCTGGGATGTCGCCGTGCCGATCCTGGGCGCGACCACCACGGTAGCCGCGCTGGCCGCGCTTCTGTTGCATCTGAGACGCGATCGGCGCTGACGCGCGGGCTCGCGCGGACTGTCACGGCACCAGCTTGTAGCCGCCGGGCTCGGTGATCAGCAGCTCGGCTTGCGAGGGGTTCTTCTCGATCTTCTGGCGCAGGCGGTAGACATGCGTCTCGAGCGTGTGGGTGGTGACGCCCGCATTGTAGCCCCACACCTCGCCCAGCAGCGTTTCCCGGCTCACCGCCTGATCGCCGGCGCGATAGAGATATTTCAGGATCGACGTCTCCTTCTCGGTGAGACGGACCTTCTTGCCGGTGGCCTCGTTCAGGAGCAGCTTGGCCGCCGGGCGGAAGAGATAGGGGCCGATGGCGAAGCTCGCATTCTCGCTCTGCTCGTGCTGGCGCAGCTGCGCGCGGATGCGCGCGAGCAGAACCGCGAGCTTGAAGGGCTTGGTCACATAGTCGTTGGCGCCGGATTCGAGACCCAGGATGGTGTCCGCATCGCCGGCCGCACCCGTCAGCATGATGACGGGCGCCTTGACGCCGGCACGGCGCATGAGCCGGCACAGCTCGCGCCCGTCCATGTCGGGCAGGCCCACATCGAGCAGCACCAAGTCGAAGGTCTCGTCCTTGATCGTCTTGAGCGCCGCCTCGGCCGTACCGGCCTCGACGACGTCGAACTCCTCATGCAGGGTGAGCTGCTCGCCGAGCGAGCGGCGCAGCGCCTCGTCATCGTCCACCAGCAGAATCTTGCGGCGCGGCTTCATGGTGCCTTGAGATGCAGAGGATTCACTGGCCGAATCCGTCCCCGGAACGATTTCCGGGCTGTCCCCTGGTCGGAGCGACCTCGGGCCAAGCAAGCTTGGCGAGAGCGCTCCCAGCGCTCAATATCACCGCGAGGCCGAGGCCGCAAGCCGGGCGGCGGACACAGGCGCGCTCGGGCCTGCAGCCCTACGCCCCTGATCGGGCTATGATTTCCTTGCAGGCCAGCGGAGCACCACGCCGCCTTGACCGCGGCTGCCAGGGTCGGCCTAATGCCGGCCCCTAACCCGAGACGGGGTGGCCGCCTGGCGGCCGATTGAGTTGGAACCGATGACCGAGCCTCTTGTCGGCAACCTTGGTCCTGCGGCGGCGGCCGGCCTTTCGGCCGCGGCGGCGATCGCGGTCGACCGTGCCAGCGCCGAGTTCCGGCGCGGCCAGCCCGTTCTGGTGTTGTCGGCGAAGGGAGCCGCCTGCCTCGCCGCCGCCGCCGAGACGGTCAGCGCCGCAGCCTTGAAACAGTTGCGCCGGGCGGGGCCGCCGCTGCTGGTCTTGACGGCGCGGCGCGCCGCGCTGCTGGGATTGGCGCCGCAGCCGGCCGCCACGGCCCCGGATGGAGCGGCAGGAGGTCGGGAACGGCCTTTTCTGACGCCGCTGCCGGCCGGCGCCGACGCGCAAGCGGTGCTGCGTCTGGCGGACCCCACGGCGGTGGCGGCAGCGCTTCCGTCGAGCGCCGCAGCGCCCGAGTTCCCGGCCGAGCTGGCGGCGGCGGCCATCCATATCGCCAAGCTGGCGCGCCTTTTGCCGGCGGCGGTGGTGGCGGCGCTGCCGGCCGGGCGCGCGGAGGACCATCGGGCGGCCGCGGCCAGCGACGGCCTTCTCGCCGTTCAGGCCGAGGATGCGGCGGCCTACGAGGTCGCCGCGGCCATCAGCCTGGAGCCGGTCGGCGAGGCACGGGTTCCGTTGGAAGGGGCCGAGGATGCGCGCATCGTGGCGTTTCGCCCCAGCGACGGCAGCATCGAGCATCTGGCCATCCTGATCGGCCGGCCCGACCCGGCCAAGCCGGTCCTGGCGCGGCTCCATTCGGAATGCTTCACGGGCGATCTGCTGGGCTCCCTGCGCTGCGATTGCGGCCAGCAGCTTCGTGGCGCCATCGCCGAGATCGCGCGCCAGGGCGGGGGCGTGCTCCTCTATCTCGCCCAGGAGGGGCGCGGCATCGGCCTCGTCAACAAGCTCAGGGCCTACCGGCTGCAGGACCAGGGCGCCGACACGGCCGACGCCAACGAGCAGCTGGGCTTCGAAGCCGACGAGCGGATCTATCTGCCGGCGGCGCAAATGCTGAAGCGGCTGGGTTTCCGCCAGGTCCGGCTGATGACCAACAACCCCGAGAAGGTGGCGGGCCTCGAGCGGCTCGGCATCGCCGTGGTGGAGCGGGTTTCGCTGGTGATCCCGGCCAACCCTTTCAACCGCGACTATCTCTCGACCAAGGCCCGCAAGTTCGGCCACATGTTCTGAGCGTTCAGAGCGGCCGGGCAAGCGGTCGCGTCCGATTATCCCGGCAAGAATTGCCGGCCGGCAGCCTCCGATGGCCTTCGGTTGCCCCTATCACGTGGGGAACGAGGGCGCTGCCTCGATTTTCGCAAGTCCCGGCCTTGGCATCGTGCCTGCATGGCAGGGGCCAGAGCAGGCTCCGCTCGGTTGGAATCGAAACTCATCGTCGTTCCTGCGAAAGCAGGAACCCAGCCACCAGTGACCAGGGCCGGTCCTGGGCCCCGCTTTCGCGGGGGCGACGAAAGGGTGTCCGCTCGATCGGAGTCCGCTTTAGAGGGCGCCCTTTTCATGCCAATCGAGTTCCGATCTCTCCTGTCGCCGCTGCCGGCCGCTCCTTCCCGGTCGGCGGCGGCGGGCCTTCCCGCCGGCCCGCCTGCCGCCGGCTCGGACGGTTTCGGAGCCGCCTTGGCATCGACGACGGCCGTTCCGGCCGATGCCTCGAGCGTCGTCGATCCCTCCGATGGAACCGCCTCCACGCCGGCTTTGCCCGCCGAATCGGGCTTTGCGCAAGCGGGAGCGCCGCCGCCGGTGGCCGCACTGCCCGCCGACCCGGCAACATCGTCGCCGGCCGATCGAGCCGCGCCTGCACCGCCCGATCCCTCGATGCTCGATCCGCGCGAGCGCACGCGCGCCTTCACCCAGCGCGACTGGCGCCCGCAGCCGGACGGCACGGGCTTCCATCCCTTCGGCGAGGACGGTCTCACCTTCGATGACGTCATCGACGTCATCAATCCGCTGCAACACATCCCGATCGTCAGCACCGTCTATCGCTGGTTGACCGGCGACAAGATCTCGCCCGCTGCCGAGCTGGCCGGCGGCGCGCTGTTCGGGGGCGCCATCGGCCTGGCGGGCGCGGCCGGAAGCCTCGTCCTCGATGGCCTGACGGGCGGCGAGACGGATCAGCAGGTCATGGTGGCCCTGTTCGGCCCTTCGCCTGCCGGCGCACCGGACGGCAGTGGCGACGGGCCTGGCGGCACGGAAGACCTGGCCGAGGCCGCTTCGCCAGCCGCCGCGCAGTCCGCCGCCGCGCCAAGCGAAGCCGGCGGATCGGCAAGCAGCCGGGGCGCCGGGCTGGCGACGGCAACCTTGCTGGCCATGGCGCCCGGCGAAACGCGACCCGCCGCGGTGCAGACAAGCGCCGCTCCGGTCGGTAGCGCAGCGGCGGCCCTGACGCTGCGGCCGCCGACCCTGCCCGCAACGCCGTTCCCCGCAACCATGCCGACCACCCCCGGAGAGATCGCCGCACCCGCCCCGACGGCCGGGCTTCAACCGGCGCGCAGCCTAAAGCCGCTGCCGCCTCCCTTGCCGCCGACGACCGGCCTGAGGCAGCCGCCGCCGATCGACACCAGCGGTCTGAGCGCGAGCCTGCCCATGGCGATCGACGCCGAGCGGCCGAGCGCCATCCCGGCCGCGATGACGCGGGCACTCGACAGCTATCGCAAGCTGCTCGAGGAGCGCGATCGCGCCGCCGTGCCGGTGCCGGGCCTCGATTTCCAGAGCTGACGGCGATGCGACGGAACCGCCACCCCCGCCGAAGCTCCGCCCGTCTGCGCATGGCGCAACGCGGCTATCGGCTGGTCCGACGCCGGATCGCGCGGCCGAACCCGTCCCTTCTGCGCACCACCGGCATATTCGGCCGAGATCCTGCCCTCGCTCCGCCCGTCATCCTCCATTAGAGCCAATTTCGCGCAGATGGAACCGCTTCTCTTCTCGTCACCCCCGGGCTTGACCCGGGGGTCCATCGATGGATTGCCGGGTCAAGCCCGGCAATGACGAAAGAAGAAACGGTTTCACCTGATCGGATCTTTCTAATCGGGTTTGACGGAATTCACGCGGCCGGCTTCGGGCGCTCGCCGAAGATGGCGGTGCCGATGCGGACATGGGTCGCGCCGAAGCGAATGGCGGTCTCGAAGTCGGCGCTCATGCCCATGCTCAGGACCTCGAGCCCGTGCTCGCGCGCGAGCTTGGCGAGGAGGGCGAAATGAGGCGCCGGCTCCTCGTCGATCGGCGGAATGCACATGAGGCCTTCGACCGGAAGCGCCAGCTCGCCGCGGCAGAGTTCGATGAAGGCGGCGGCCGCGGCGGGCGGGACGCCGGCCTTCTGCGGCTCCTCGCCGGTGTTGATCTGGATGCAGAGGCGCGGCAGGCGCTTGCCTTTGGCCCGCTCGGATGCGAGCGCGCGCGCCAGCTTCTCGCGATCGAGCGTCTCAATCACGTCGAAGAGCGCGACCGCGTCCGCCACCTTGTTGGTCTGGAGCGGCCCGATCAGATGCAACTCGACATCGGGATGGCGCGCCTTGAGCGCCGGCCATTTGCCTTGCGCTTCCTGCACGCGGTTCTCGCCGAAGGCGCGCTGGCCGGCTGCGATCGCTTCGCCGCAAGCCTCGGCCCCTTGCGTCTTGCTGACGGCGACGAGCGTCACCGAAGCGGGGTCGCGCCCCGCCGCGCGCGCGGCCGTATCGATGCGCGTCTTGATGGTGCCAAGACGGTCGGCAATGGAGAGGGCGGCGGGATCGGTCATCGGCAAAACGAGAAGGGCTAGAGCGAATTTCGTTTGGTTTGAATCGTATCTCTTCGTCGTTCCCGCGAAAGCGCTAGGGCATGCCCATAAGTCGTCATCCCGGAAGCCGGTTTGCCCGAAATCTTCGATTTCGTCGGCAAACCGAGCTATCCGGGATCCATGGTGATGCCGAGCTTGGTGGCGCCATGGATCCCGGATCGCAAGGCTCGCAGACCCAAAGCCCTCGCGGGCTTTGGGCTCGCCTAGCGTCCGGGATGACGAATAAGGAAAGATGTTGCGTGCATGCCCGAGCGTTTTCGCGGGGACGACGAAGGGATGCCCAAGTCAAACGGGAAATGCTCCAGCGAGCGAAAGGAGAACAAAAAAGGGGGCGGCCGAAGCCGCCCCCTCTGGATTCTGGCCCCCAAGGCTTCTCGGGTTAGAACCCGATGTAGAAGCCCACGCCAGCTTCCCAAGTCTGGTTGTCCGAAGTGTTCAGACTCTCGTTCTCGTAGTTGTTGTAGCCGATCATGCCGTCGAGCGAGATGCCCGGGCCCAGATCGTAGCGGCCGGTAAGCTCGACCACGTCCAGCGTGTCGGTGTCGTTGTCGGAGGTCACCTCATACCGGCCGTGCGACCAGGCGAGGCCCACCGTCCAGGCATCCCAGTTGTAGGTGCCGCCGATGCCGGCCGTCCACAGATCCACTTCGCCGACGCGGCCCGTAGCATAGTTGTCGAGGTAGGACCCCGCGGCGCCGATCGTGAAGCCATCGAAGCTCACGATCAAATGACCGCGGACGTTCCAGGTCGTCTGGTCGTCGGCGGGGGTCGTCTGCTCCCACTGGCCCTCGCCGCCGCCGACGCCCGCCACGAGGCCGACGCCGTTGAAGTCATGCTCGAAGTTGATGGCCGCCGCAACGACGTCCTGCACCTGGCCGCCATTGTTGCTGAAGCTGGTGCCGCCCGGGCCGTTGGCCGTGGCGAAGCCCGAGTAGGTGTCCTCGCCGCGGCGATCCGGCGCGTAGGACGCCGCGAAGGTGAAGCCGCCGAAGGCCGGGCTGAAATAGATGATCTTGGTGGCGTCGCCCGACAGACGATGGATCGTGGTGTTGGTCTGCGCGGTGTTGCCGGCGCCACCGAGGTTGTTGGCGAACTCGAAGAAGGGGGTGTCGACGCCGAACACGTTCGAGGCCGACGGGATCGTGTAAGCGAGCTGCTCGTAGGCGTCGTCGTCGTCGCCGAAGCGGATCTGACCCCAGCCGCCCTTGAAGTAGGCCCACACCTCGTCGATCTGGTCGTCGGACTGCTGGCCCTCGAGCTGGATCGTGGCGCCAACGGTGAGCCCGTTGTCGAGCGTGGTCTCGCCCTTGAAGTAGACTTCGACATCCTGGCGGAACACGATCGAGCGCGTGTTGTGGCCCGCCTCGCCGGCATTGTCATCCTGGCTGAAGACCGCGCCGGCGGCCGCCACGTAGTAACCACCCAGCCCGAGCTGCACGCCCTGCGCCGCATGGGCATTGCTCGCCACGAGCCCGGCAGCAACCAGTGCGGTCGTACCGAGAAGAACGTTTTTCATGACAGTCGGTTCCTATCTTTAGAGTTCTAGTCGAGGGCGCTAGCGACCCCCGACTCCCCATTCGCCGGTTCGGCCCCTGGGAACCACCCCTCTGTCGCGCCAGCCCCCTAGACAAGGCCCCCGAGACAAAAAGGCAGCATCGACGCCATTCTCCGGCGTTATCCTTATCCCGCCCGCATCCTTAACGGTCAAGCAAAGGGCCGCCCGAATATGGCTTTTTCGCCATACTGTTGCGGAAAGGCCACAAATGGCGAAGACGCCACGATGCGATGCTTCGAATTGGTTAACACCGAAACCCGTCGGGCTTGTTCAGGCACGGGCGGCGTGGCGGCGGTGCCACAGAGCCAAACCGATCGAACGATCGAGGCGAAAAAAAGGGGCGGCCGAAGCCGCCCCTCTAGGAACTCTGACTGTCTAACCAGCGCCGTCGGGTCAGAACCCGATATAGAAGCCCAGACCGGCCTCCCAGGTCTTGTTGTCGCCGCCGCCGCCAGGCGTGCCACTGCCGTTGTCGTTGTTGTAGTCGTTGAAGCCGACCATGGCGTCGAGCGAGATGCCGGGCCCCAGATCGTAACGGCCGGTGGCTTCGACGATATCGAGATTGTCCTTGTCCGCGTTCGAGGCGACCTCGTAGGTGCCGTGCGACCAGGCGAGGCCCACGGTCCAGGCGTCCCAGTTGTAGGTCGCGCCGACGCCGTAGACCCATTGATTCACGTCGGGCGTGAAGGACGCGTAATTGTGCGTGTACTCGCCGGCGCTGCCGATGGTGAAGCCGTCGAAGCTCACCTGCACATGGCCGCGGGCGTTCCACACCGAATCGTCCTGGGTGGCGAGCGGGTTCTCCCACTTGCCGTGGCCGCCGCCGCCGCCGACGACGAGCCCGACACCGTTGAAGTCGCGCTGATAGTTGGCCGCGGCCGAGACGACATCCTGAATCTGGCCGGCATTGTTGCTGAAGCTGGTGCCACCCGGGCCGTTGGCGGTGGAGAAGCCGCTGTAGGTGTCCTCGCCGCGACGGTCCGGCGCGTAGGACACGGCGAAGTTGAAGCCGCCGAAGGTCGGGCTGAAATAGATGATCTTCGTGGCGTCGCCCGACAGCTCGCTCATCGTGGTGTTCGTCTGCGCGACGTTGCCGAAGCCCGCGGGCCCGAGATTGTTGGCGAACTCGAAATAGGGCGTATCGACGCCGAAGATGTTCGAGGCCGACGGGATCGCGTAAGCAAGCTGCTCGATGGCGTCGTCGTCGTCGCCGAAGCGGATCTGACCCCAGCCGCCCTTGAAATAGGCCCACACCTCGTCGATCTGATCGTTCGATTGCTGGCCCTCGAGCTGGATCACGGCGCCAACGGTCAGGCCGTTGTCGAGCGTGGTCTCGCCCTTGAAGTGGATCTCGACATCCTGGCGGAACACCGTGTTGCGCGTGTTGTGGCCCGGATCGCCGGTGCCGTTATCCTGGCTGAACAGCTCGCCAGCCGCTGCCGCGTAGTAACCGCCGAGCCCGAGTTGCACGCCCTGCGCCGCATGGGCATTGCTCGCCACGAGCCCGGCCGCGACCAGCGCGGTCGTACCGAGAAGAACGTTTTTCATGACAGTCGGCCCTATCTTGATCTGAATGTTCCGGCCGAGAGCGGCTTGCCGTCCTCGGCTCCGGTCCATGGTTCGGGCCCCCGCCATCGTCTCTCCGTCGTGCCGGGCCCCCGGAAGGGCTCCCGCGCGACGAAGAAGAGCGATATCGACGCCATAGCCGGTGCCACGCTTATCCCGCCGAACCCCGGCGCCGATCAAATTAACTGGATGTAATCATGTCTTTTCTTTCACGCTGTTGCGAAAAAGCCATAGTGCCGTCTTCCGTCCTTGCCGAGGTCGGAATTCGATGCAGAAGCCGCCACCCGTTTCAACCGCGGCATTATGAAAATCGACATTCCGAGAGCTGTCGGCGGCCCGGCCGCAGGAATAGCCCGCTATGCGGGCGCGCCGTCCTTCCGGTCCAGCGCCTTCGCAAGCTTCGTGCCGGGATCGGAAATCGGCAGGCGCGGATCAGATCGGATGGCCGTAGCCCAGCAGCTCGAGCGCCGGGCGATAGTCGGGGTGTTTCAAGAAGGCATCGGCCAGCCCCGGCTCCAGCGGCCGGCGGCGCGGCAAGGCCAGCTCGCCAGCCTCGCGCTTCGCGCCCTCGTCGCCCGTGATGCGGTCATAGCCGGCCCAGCGCGCCCGCCAGCCGGCATCGAACGGAATGTCGAGCGCGGCGCAAAGGCGCTGAAGCGCCGCATCGGGGTCGGCGCAGAAATCCTCGAACCGCACGAAGCCGATCCCGGCGCCAATCTCGGCGAAGCGCCGATAGCCTTCGAGAAAACGGCCGAGATCGATCCGCCCGCGCATGACCGGCAGGCGCCGGAGGCTCTGCCATTGATCGATCGGATGGCGGACGGTCGCGATCTGCAACAGCCGGAAATGCGGCTTCAGCATCTCCGCCGTGACGAGCCGCCAGGACGGTGTCTCCACCAGCGGCGGTCCGGTGAAATCGAGATGGCTCCAATCGCGGATGACGAGGCGCAAGGCCCGCGCCTCCGCCCGCGCCGCGATCAGCCGGATCGCGTCGGCGAAATCCGGGTGCGGTCCGAGCCGCGCGATGTCCTCGGGCCCCACCAGTTCGAACCAGTCCTTCGCCTGGCGCAGAGGATCGAACTTCTCCACGCCCAGGGGATGGATCTCGCTCAAGAGGGCGACGCCGGGCATGACGGCCAGGCATTTGCAGATCGCCGTGCCGCCGGTGCGCGCCATGTGGTGAACGAGGCGCAGGACAGGCAATTCGCTCATGCGACGCCGCAGCTTGTCAGCGAACGGGACGCGAGGGCCGTCATGATCCGCAATCTTCGCTGCCTTCGCACCAACGCCGCCAGGCCTCGCGGTAGCCGGCCTCGAGCGCGCGCGCAAATCCTCCCCCGTCCATCAGCGGCGAGGCCGCCATGCGCGCCCTGAGCTCGGCCCGCCAGCGCCGGAGCCGGGCGCGGTCCTGGGCCAGCGCCACCGCCTTCGCGACATAGTCGTCCGGGTCGCGCGCCAGGAGCGCGTCCGCGAGCCCGAGCGCGGAGAGCAGGCTCGCGCCGACGCGCCCTGCATGGGCCCGGCCCTCGAGCGTCACCACCGGCACGCCCATCCACAGCGCCTCGCAGGTCGTGGTGGTGCCGTTGTAGGGGAACGGATCCAGCGCCACATCGATCCCGTCGTAATCGGCGAGGCCTTCGCGGATCGTCGGGCGCCAGGCCGACAGCGCCAGGCGCGCCGGATCGACGCCCGCCCCGGCGAACATCGCGCGGGCCGCCTCTGTCGCAGCCGCATAACGGAATTGAAGCGCCCGCAACTTGAGCCTGGCGCCGGGCACCGCATTCAAGATACGCGCCCAGAGCCGCGCCACGGCCGGATTGAGCTTCGGCGCCGTGTTGAAGCAGCCGAACACCGGCGCGCCTTGCTCCGCCGGACCCGTGAGCGCCGGATCGGGCGCGTCGGCCGGCGGGCGATAGCAGAGGAAGCAGCGCGGCAGGCGCAGCAACCGCTCGGTGTGGTGCGCATCGGCGGCACCCGGCGGATCGGCCACGGCATCGGTGATGCGGCAATCGACGGTGGAAAGCCCGGTGCTGTTGGGATAGCCCAGCCAGGCGACCAGGATCGGGGCCGGCTTCAAGGCGAGCAGCGAGGGGCGGCCACCATCGGTATGGCCGGCGAGATCGATCAGGATGTCGATGGCGTCGCCGGCGACGAGGCGCGCGAGCGCATCGTCGTCGAGATGGCGCACCGGACGCCAGCCATCGACGAGCCCCTTGATGCGCTCGGTGACGCCGTCCTCGGTCGGCGTATTGGAGTAGGCGATCACCTCCACCTGCGCGCGGTCGTGCGCGGCGAACAGCGGCTCGATGAAGAAGGCGCAGGAATGGGCCCGATAGTCGGGCGAGAGATAGCCCAGTTTCAAGCGCCGCTCCGGATCGCGCGACCGCTGGTTCCATGCCGTCGTTCCGGCGAAAGCAGGAACCCAGGGGGTAGGCGAGGTGCGATGGCCCTGGGCCCCCGCTTTTGCGGGGGCGACGGGAGGCCGTTCCGCCTTATCGGAACTCGCTCTGACCCGGGCGACGATGGCCGCGCCCAGGCGCCGGTGCTCCTGCGCCACGGCGGCGGGATCGAGATCGGGATCGTAGTTCAGCATCATCAACAAGGACGAAGCCGCCGCGACGGATTCGGGCGAGGTCTCGACCGTGTAGCGCAGATGCTCCACCGCCTCCTCGCGGCGGCCGAGCTCGATCAGAAGGCTCGCCAGGCTGATGCGCGCGTCCGGATATTCCGGCTGGAGCTCCAGCGCCGTGCGGTAGCTGGCCTCCGCCTGCTCGGTCCGGGCCAAATCCTTGAGCGTCCGGCCGAGGTTGAAGTGGCTTTCGGGACGCGTCGGATCGAGCGCCACCGCGCGCTCGAGACAGGGGAGCGCCTCCTGCGGCCGGCGCAGCTCCACGAGGGCGACCCCGAGGTTGGTCTGCGCCTCGACAGAGTCGGGCTTGAGCGCCAGCGCGCGCCGGTAGCGGGTCGCCGCGTCTTCCGTCTTTCCCAGGGATTTCAAGGCATTGCCGAGGTTGTAATGGGCCTCGGCACGGGTGCCGACGACCGCGATCGCGCGCTCGAACAGGGTCGCCGCTTCGGCCGGGCGGCCCTGCTGCAAGAGGGCGGTGCCGAGATTGTTGAGGGCGTCGAAATGCCGGGGGCTGAGCTCGAGCGTGCGCCGATAGGCGGCTTCGGCTTCGGCGAAACGGCCCAGCGCCTGCAGCGCCATGCCCTGCCAGAGATGGGCGTCGACGAAGCGCGGATTGAGTGCGAGCGCCGTCGCGATGTGGGCGAGCGCCGCCTCCGGCTCCCCGGCCTGGTGCGCCAGGAAGCCGAGCAGCCCGTGGGCCTCGGCCGCTCGGGGGAAGCGCGCGATCACCTGGCGATAGGCCGCTTCGGCTTCGCGCAGGCGGCCGGCGCGGTGATGCTGGACGGCGGCGAGAAACTCCGGCGGCGGACCGGGCGGGGCGGCTCGAACCCCGGACGCCTTCGACCCCCGGCCGGGCGGGCTGGTGCGGGACATGGGTTGGGCTTATAGAGCCTATCCCGGTCGGATGGAACGGGCTCGCGCCGGGACAACCGCGGCCGGCGAACGGTGGGGGAAACAACAGCGATGGCGAAGATCGTGTGGATCGCCTCATATCCCCGCTCCGGCCACACCTGGATGCGGTTCTTGCTCGCCAACCTGCTTTACGGCCGCGTCGAGAGCTCGGTGCGGCTGCAAGAGCTCGTGCCCGACATCCACCGTGGCGTCTCGGGGAGCCAGATCCACGGGAACCGCAAGACGCTGATCAAGACCCATTGGCGCTTCGTGCCCGACCTGCCGCTGCGCGAGGACACGATCGGCGTGATCCACATCCTCCGCCATCCCCTCGACGTGCTGGTGTCGAACCTCAATTACGTGATGCTGCGAGGCAATCTGCCGCCGCAGTTGGCGAGCGAGGAGGCGCGGCAAGCGTTCGAGCGGCGCTGGATCGACGACTACATCGCGGCGGGCGGCTATTCACGCTGGCGGGAGATGGGGTTCGGCAGCTGGGAGGAAAATGTCGGCAGCTGGACGGAGGGCGCGCTGCCTTATCCGCGTCTCGTCCTGCGCTACGAGGACATGCGCGCGGACATCGCCGGCACGATGGCGAAAGTCGTGCGCTTCCTCGGCATCGAGGCCGACGACGCCACGCTCGGGGCGGCGATCGAACGCTCGTCCTTCCAAGCCATGCGCGCGCTCGAAGAGGAGGAAATCGCCGAAGCGCGTCCGGGCATTTTCTTCGATCCCTCGCAGCGCGCTTCGCTCGCGGCCGGTTTGCGTTTCGTGCGCGGCGCGGGCAGGGACCCGCTGAGCCCCGCCCAACGCCAGCGCGCGCTCGAGCGGTTCGCCGCATTCATGGCTCGGCACGGCTATGGCGGAAACGACGCCTTAGAGCCCGGTCAGTTCGGCTTCGGCAACGGGTAATAGCCGAAGCGGGCCATCTGCTCCTTGTGCGCCGCGACGATCGCCTCGATTTGCGCGGACGTCAGCAGCTCGCGCCATTGTCCCGCGCGCCCTTCGCGGAAGAAGCGTTCGGCTTTCTCGCTGCGCTCGCGGAAACCCCTCCGGGCTTCCTGGTTGCGCAGGCTGTCGAACGAGCTCTGCTCGATCGCCTTCAGCAGCCGGTGGCGGGGCGGATTGAGGCCGAGGAACCGCACCAGCGCCGCGAAGGCGCGCTCGGGCTCGGCCAGCATGTCCTCGTAGCGCATGACATGCAGCCCGGGGTTCGGCCGCGCGGTCCAGCTACGGACATGCTCGGACCAGGAGCCGTACATGTGATAGACGTGCGCGGCCGTGGTCTCGCTTTGCATGCCGGGCTGGTTCATCTGTGCGATCGCGTCGTCGAGGCTCAGGCCGAAGTGGTGCGCGAAGGAGATGACGACGTCGAGCGGATTGCGCACCACATAGATCGCGCCGGCCGTGTATTCCATCGTGATCGTCGGCGTGCCGTGGGCCTCGACCAGCGCATGGTGCGTCTTGACGAACACGTTGTCGGGAAAGACCCCGGTCAGGAGCTTGTGCACCTTGGGGCGCAGCTGGGCGATCTCCTCGCGCGTCAGCTCCGTCACGGGGCGCGGGTCGATCTGCTGATACCAGCCGGCCGCCGAATCCGAGGTGCTGAAATCGACCAGCCGGTTGATGTCGTAGGGCTGGTTCGGGTCGCGGAACAGGTTGTGCAGGAAGGCGCGCAGCCAGGTGTTGCCCGATTTGGGGTAGGAGGCGAGCCAGACGATCTTGCCCATCGGTCGGTCGGCTTGGGTGGAAGGTGGTGGAACGGCCGGACACCCCCCTTGGGCGGGCGCTCGGGACGGATGTCGCTCGTGGAGATATGGCAAGCGCGGCTCGGGCCGCCAAGGAAAATCGCCCGGCCGCCCATGGGGCGCCAGGGTCCGGGACGCTCCCCGCCCGCTCCGGAGCGGGGCGGCAGGGCGCGGCTTGCGACTGGCTGACGCAGGCGCCTTCCGCCGATTTCCGCGGGGGAGGCCCCGCCAGCCTTGACCCGCGATAGGGGCTCTGCTTTAAGCTTCCCCGCCGTTGCAACTGGTTAAAGGATCGCTGCCATGGCGAGCGGTCGGATCGAAGCCCCCGGCAGGAAGCGCGGCTGGCGCGTCGCCGTCGCCGCGGCGTTCGCCTTGCTGCTGGCGCCGGGCCTTTTCGGTTGCGCCTATGGCGACCCCGAGTCCCAGTATCCGGGCCTGCGTCGCAAGGGCCAGACCACGCCGGCCTATGGCGATCAGGCGTCGATCTTCGGCGAGGGCGGGCTCAATCTCGGCACGCCCCAGCAACCCGGCGACGAGAGCGGCGGCGGGGCCGGCATCGGCGTCAACAGCTTCTTGTGGCGCGCCTCGCTCGACACCGTGTCCTTCATGCCGCTGGTGTCGGCGGACCCGTTCGGCGGCGTGATCATCACGGACTGGTACTCGCCGCCGCAGACGCCGAGCGAGCGTTTCAAGGTCAATGTCTATATCCTCGGCCGCGCACTCAGGGCCGACGGCATCCGCGCGGCCGTGTTCCGCCAGGAGCTGCAGGGTTCCGCCTGGATCGACGCGCCGGTGGCGCCCTCGACGGCAACCGATCTCGAGAACGCGATCCTGACACGCGCCCGCCAATTGCGCATCGCGCAGACGGGCGAGTAGCGGGCGAAGCGCCGGGCGCGAGACCTCGCGTCCGAGCCCTTGGCAAGGCGCGACAGGAATGCCCTCCAGCGCCAGCGAAGCTCCGGCCCCGATTGGCCCGCCCGCGGCCGCGCTGGCTCCCGGCGATCGCGTCCCCAATTTCGTGCTGCCCGACCAGGGCGGCGCCTTCCGCGCCTTCTACGAACGCGCCCGCGGCAATCCGCTGGCCCTGGTGGTGCTGGCCGACCAGGCCGCCGCGGCCGAGCTCGAAGGGGCGGCTGCGAGCACGACGGCGCGCGAGGCGGCCGGCATCGACCTGATCGCGATCTCGCCGGAAGAGACGGGGCCGCTCAAGGCCATCGCCGAACGGCTCGGGCTGGCGGCACCGGTCCTGTCGGATCCCAAGCGCAGCATCACCGGCGGGCTCGCCAAGGCCGCGGGGCTCGTGCCGGCGCCGGCGCTTTGGCTCCTGCTCGATCCCAACCAGCGTCTGCTCGAGGCGCGGGCGGGCGCCGGGCTGGCCGGCTGGGCGGTCGAGCGGCTGATCGAACTCCATCGGCCCGAGCCCGCGCAATGCTTGAGCTCGGCGGCGCCGGTCCTGATCGTGCCCAACGTGCTCGGCCGCGACATCTGCCGCGCCCTGATCGAGCGCTGGGAACGGCTCGGCCACGAGGAAGGCTCCGTCAGCTCGATCGTCGACGGCGAGGAAGTGCGCCGCATCTATCACGGCATGAAGAAGCGGCGCGACCACGCCATCCACGACGAGGCGCTTCTGAAGACGCTGGTGGCCACGATCGGCCGGCGTATCGCGCCCGAGCTCGACAAGGCGTTCGGTTTCGGCAGCTTCCGCTTCGATCGCTTCATCGTCACCTGCTACGACGCCGAGCGCGGCGACTATTTCCGCCGCCACCGCGACAATTCGAGCCCCGGCACGGCGGATCGGCGCTATGCGCTGACGCTCAACCTCAACAGCGAAGAGTATGAGGGCGGCGAGCTGCTGTTCCCGGAATACGGACCGCATCGCTACCGGCCCGGCACCGGCGGCGCGATCCTGTTCTCCTGCTCGCTGCTGCACGAAGCTCTGCCGGTGATGCGAGGACGCCGCTTCACCTTGCTTTCCTTCCTGCGCGGCCCCGAGCGGGCCGCCGCGCTCGCGGGCGGCGGCCCGCGGAAGACCGCAAACCCTCGTTGAAATCGCCGGATTTTCCGGCTTTTCCGGCGTTCTCCTCGCCGCGGCTTTGCTTGTCATTCCAGAACGGCTTCGCTAAAGCTACCTGCCCTATGGGATTTTCGGGGCGCGCTCGCGCGGGCGGCCCGCCCCGTCGCCCTCGATCCTCGATCCCCAAGGCCTGCATGCGCGCCCCGAACTCACGACCGGCATGACGACCACACGCTACAACTTCAAGGAAACCGAGCGGAAATGGCAGGCGGTCTGGGCCGAGCGCAACGCGTTCGCGGCCCGGCGCGACCCCGCCCGCCCGAAATACTACGTCATGGAGATGTTCCCCTATCCCTCGGGGCGCATCCATATGGGCCATGTGCGCAACTACACGTTGGGCGACGTGGTGGCGCGTTACAAGCGCGCGCAGGGCTTCAACGTGCTGCACCCGATGGGTTGGGACGCCTTCGGGCTGCCGGCCGAGAACGCCGCCATCAAGGAAGGCGTGCATCCGGCCAAGTGGACTTACGAGAACATCGCCACCATGCGCGATCAGCTCAAGTCCATGGGGCTGTCGCTCGACTGGGACCGCGAGATCGCGACCTGCCATCCCGAGTACTACAAGCACGAGCAGCGCATGTTCCTCGAGATGCTCGAGGCGGGGCTGGTCTATCGCAAGGAGTCGATGGTCAACTGGGATCCGGTCGATCAGACCGTGCTCGCCAACGAGCAGGTGATCGACGGGCGCGGCTGGCGCTCGGGCGCGCCGGTCGAGAAGCGCACGCTGGCACAGTGGTTCTTTCGCATCACCGCCTATTCCGACGAGCTTCTGTCCGCGCTCGCCAGGCTCGAGCGCTGGCCCGCCAAGGTCCGGCTCATGCAGGAGAACTGGATCGGCCGCTCCGAGGGCGCGCGTTTCTTCTTCCGCGTCAAGGGCTCGGACGAAACGATCGAGGTGTTCTCGACCCGTCCCGACACGCTCTTCGGTGCCGCGTTCGTGGCGCTCTCGCCCAACCACCCGCTGGCGGCGAAGCTCGCCGAAAAGGACGAAGCGCTTGCCGGCTTCATCGCCGAGTGCAACCGCATGGGCACCAGCGAGGCCGCGCTCGAAACCGCCGAGAAGAAGGGTTACGACACCGGGCTCGAAGCGATCCACCCCTTCGACGCCGGCTGGGCGCTGCCCGTCTATGTCGCCAATTTCGTTCTGATGGAGTACGGCTCCGGCGCCATTTTCGGCTGCCCGGCGCACGACCAGCGCGACCTCGATTTCGCGCGCAAATACAAGCTGCCGGTGAAGCCCGTGGTCCTGCCCAAGGGCGAGAACCCGGCGACCTTCGCCATCGGCGAGGAGGCCTATGTCGGCGACGGCGCGATCTACAATTCCGGCTTCCTCGACGGGCTCGATGTGCCGAATGCCATCCGCGCCGCCATCGACAAGCTCAAGATGCTGAACCAAGGCGAAGGCACGGTCGCCTATCGCCTGCGCGATTGGGGCGTGTCGCGGCAGCGCTATTGGGGCTGCCCGATCCCGGTGATCCACTGCGAAGCCTGCGGCATCGTGCCGGTGCCGAAGGGCCAGCTCCCGGTGCGCCTGCCCGACGACGTCACCTTCGACAAGCCCGGCAACCCGCTCGACCATCATCCGACCTGGAAGCATGTGGCCTGCCCGGCCTGCGGCAGGCCGGCGCGGCGCGAAACCGACACCTTCGACACCTTCGTCGAATCCTCCTGGTATTTCGCGCGCTATTGCAGCCCGCGCTCGGCCAACGCGATGGACCGTGCCGAGGTCGATTACTGGCTCCCGGTGGATCAATATGTCGGCGGCGTCGAGCATGCGGTGCTGCACCTGCTCTATTCGCGCTTCTTCACCCGCGCGCTCAAGCGCTGCGGCTATCTCGGCATCGACGAGCCGTTCGACGGGCTCTTCACGCAAGGCATGGTCTGCCACGAGACCTATCGCGACGAGAACGGCGAGTGGCTGTTCCCGAGCGAGGTGCGCAAGGAAGGTGGCAAGACGGTCGCGGTCGCCGACGGCCGGCCCGTTTCCATCGGGCGCTCGGAGAAGATGAGCAAGTCGAAGAAGAACGTGGTCGATCCGACCCACATCATCGAGGCCTACGGCGCGGACACGGCGCGCTGGTTCATGCTCTCCGACAGCCCGCCCGAGCGCGATCTGGAATGGACCGAGGCCGGCGTGCAGGGCGCCTGGCGCTTCGCGCAGCGCCTCTGGCGCATGGCGGGCGAGGCGCTGCCGGCGATGACGCCCAAGGGCGCCGCCCGGCCGGCGTCGTTCGACGCGGCCGCCACGGCCTTGCGGCGCACCACGCACAAGACGATCGCCGCGGTCGGCGCGGACATCGAAGCGTTCCATTTCAACAAGGCGGTGGCGCGCCTCTACGAGTTCGCCAACGCGCTCGAGGATTTCGAGGCCGGGCCCGAAGGCGGCCGGCCCTGGGCCCTGCGCGAGGCCTGCGAGACGCTGGCCCTGCTGATCGGGCCGATGATGCCGCATCTGGCCGAGGAGATCTGGCAGGCCCTGGGACATGCCGAGCTTCTCTGCAACACGCGCTGGCCGGTTGCCGATCCGGCGCTCTTGCGCGAGGACAGCGTGACGGTGGCGGTACAGGTCAACGGCAAGCTGCGCGCGACCGTCGAATTGCCGCGCGACTGCAACGGCGCGGAAGCGGAGAAGACGGCGCTGGGCGATGCGCGCGTGCAGCGCGCGCTCGAGGGCAGGACGCCGCGCAAGGTCATCGTCGTGCCGAATCGGATCGTGAATGTCGTGGTCTAGGCGCAACCTGCTCGCCGCCGGGGCGAGCCTCCTTCTCGCGGCACCGCTCGGGGCTTGCGGCTTCGAGCCGCTCTACGGCGATCACGGCGGCACCCGCGAGAATACCAATGCGGCGCTCGCCCTGGTCCGCGTCGCGCCGATCGCCAACCGCGCGGGCCAGTTGCTCTACAACAAGCTGCGCGATCGGCTCAATCCGCGCGGCAAGCCGATCGAGCCAGCTTACGTGCTCGAGGTGAAGCTCGACGAGCAGTCGCAGGAGCTTCTGCTGGAGCCCGACCAGACCGCGTCGCGCACCAATCTGACCCTGCGCGCCGAGTTCCAACTGCGACAGATCGGAAGCGGCGAGACGCTGCTCAAGGGCTTCAGTCAGGCCACGGTGGGGTATGATGTCGTCACGTCGCAGTTCGCCACCCTGACCTCGCAGCAGGATGCGCGCGATCGGGCCACGAGGCAGTTGAGCGAAGACATCAGCACGCGGCTCGCGCTCTATTTCGCGAAGGGATGAAGCTCACCGGCAAGACCGTCGAGCGCTTTCTGGCCAAGCCCGACCCCAAGATCGCGGCGGTGCTGGTCTATGGCGCCGATGGCGGGCTGGTGCGCGAGCGCGCCAGCCAGCTCGTCAAGTCGACGGCCGGCAGCCTCGACGATCCGTTCCGCGTTTCCGTGCTCACGGGCAAGGCGATCAAGGAGGATCCGGCGCGTCTCGCCGACGAAGCGATGGCGCTGTCGCTCACGGGCGGCCGGCGCGCGGTCAAGATCGAGGATGCCGACGACGACATCGTCGACGCGCTCAAGCGCTTTCTGGCCGACGCCGGCAGCGACAGCCTGATCGTGCTCGAGGCCGACGAACTGCCGAGCCGGTCGGCCTTGCGCAAGCTGTGCGAGACGGCCGAACGGGCGGCCGCCCTGCCCTGCTACCGCGACGAAGGCCCGGGCCTGGCGAGCCTCATCCGCGAGCGGCTGCAGCAGAGCGGGCTCGCCGTCTCCCCCGAGGCCCTGTCCTTTCTGGCCTCGCATCTGGGCGGCGACCGGGCCATCACGATGTCCGAGCTCGAGAAGCTGGCGCTCTATATGGGCGCCGGCGGCAAGAACAGCCCCACGCCCGCGCGCAAGGTCGAGCTCGCCGACGCCGAGGCGGTGGTCGGCGACAGTGCCGCCCATGCGCTGGAGGATCTGGTGCTAGCGGTGGCCGACGGCGATATGCGGGCGATCGAGCGCGGTCTGGCGCGAAGCCTCGGCGAAGGCGCGGCGCCGATTTCGCTCTTGCGCGGCTGCGCGCGCCACTTCTTGCGGCTGCACTGGGCTTCGGGGCGGATGGCTCAAGGGGCCAGCGCCGAGGAGGCCGTGAAGGCGCTGCGCCCGCCCGTCTTCTTCAAATATGAGGACCGGATAAGAGCCCAGCTCCGGCGCTGGTCTGCGGCGGGCCTTGCCACCGCGCTCGACCGGCTGCTCGCCGCCGAGGCGCAGTGCAAGCGCTCGGCCATGCCGGCCGAAACCATCTGCCGGCGCACTTTCCTCGAGATCGCCGGCCTGAAGCCAGGGCGGTAGCGTTTTTCATGCTGCGCAGCATGATCGCAGCAAAACGAGGAAGTTCAATAGATTGGCGGAGATTTGCGCGCGGCGGCTCAGCCTTCGCCGCTTTCAGACGTGGTTGTGCTGGCTGCGCGCGTCAGGCGCTGCAGCAGATCGTCGAGTTGCTCGAGGCTGCTGTAATGGATGGTGAGGGCCCCGCCCTGCCCGTCGAAGCTGATCGAAACCTTGAGCCCCAACAAGTTGGAGAGGTCGCGCTCGAGCGCCACGGTGTCGGCGTCGCGCGCCGGTGCCTTGGCCTTGGCCGCGCGCTTGCTCGGTCCCTTGGCCTGCTGCGCCAGCCGCTCGGCCTGGCGCACATTGAGCCCCTGGGCCACGATCCGCTTGGCCAGCGCCACGGGATCGGGGGCGGTCACCAGAACGCGGGCATGGCCGCTCGTGAGCTGGCCCTTGTCGAGGAGCGCCTTGACCTCCTCGGGCAGCCCCAGGAGCCGCAACATGTTGGCGATGTGGCTTCTGCTCTTCCCCACATGTTGCGCCAGATCCTCCTGGGTGTTCCTGAACTCGTCGAGCAGCCGGCGATAGCCTTCGGCCTCCTCCAGCGGCGACAGGTTCTCGCGCTGCAGGTTCTCGACCAGCGCCAATTCCAGCGCCTCGCGGTCGCCGAGATCGCGGATGATGACCGGCACCTCGTGAAGCTGGGCACGCTGCGCCGCGCGCCAGCGCCGCTCGCCGGCGACAATTTCATAGATATTGGGTTGCTGCGGCCGTCGCCTCACCAGGATTGGTTGGAGAATGCCGTTGGCGCGGATCGATTCCGCGAGCGCCTCGAGCTCTTCCTCGACGAACAGGCGGCGCGGCTGAAACGGCCCCGGCTGCAGCTGCTCGATCGGCACCATCTTCGAGAGGCGAACCCGATCGAGCGAAGCGTAGTCGGCGCTTTCCGCTCCCAATAAGGCCGAGAGACCGCGGCCCAACTTCTTGCTGCCGTCGTCGGTCAAGCCGCCTCGGGCTCCCGCTGCTCGCGGCGCAGCATCTCGCTGGCGAGATGGATATAGGCTTGCGCGCCGGGACACTTCAGATCGTAGAGCAGCACCGGCTTGCCGTGCGAGGGCGCCTCGGAGATGCGCACATTGCGCGGAATGACGGTGTCGTAGACCTTGCGGCCGAGATGGCCGCGCACATCGGCAGCGACGAGGTCGCTCAAGCTGTTGCGTTTATCGAACATCGTCAACACAACACCTTGGATCTCGAGCGCCGGATTGAGCGCTTCCTTGATGCGCTGCACCGTCATCATCAGATGGCTCAGGCCTTCGAGCGCCAGGAACTCGCATTGCAGCGGCACCAGCACGGCGTCGGCTGCCACCAGCGCGTTCAAGGTCAGCAACCCGAGCGAGGGCGGGCAGTCGATGAGAATGTAGTCATAGGAGCCGACCACGGGCTTGAGCGCGTCGCGCAGCAGGAACTCGCGCCGGCTGGCGCTCACCAGCTCGATCTCGGCGCCGGACAGATCGACCGAGGCCGGAATGATCGCCATGCCGGGCACGAGGGTCGGCAGCAGCGCCTCGCGCGCGGCCGCAGCGCCGACCAGCAGATCGTAAGACGTGATGCTGCGCCGGGCGCGGTCGATGCCAAGACCGGTCGAGGCGTTGCCTTGCGGGTCGAGATCCACGATCAGCACCTGCTTGCCGCAGGCGGCCAAGGCCGTGGCCAGATTGATGGCGGTGGTGGTCTTGCCGACCCCGCCCTTCTGGTTCGCCATAGCCAAAATTCTGGCTTTTTTCAAAGGGTTATCATTCGTCGCGGTGAGGTCGGACAGGTTCGACATGGCTCAATCGCAGGACGGTTCCGGTTGGGTCGGAGCGGCTCTTGAAACGCTTAATTTGCATCTTCCAGCCTTTGCCCGCTTCGGTCAATTCGCGCTCGACCTGCTTGCCCTTGAGAAAAAGGCAGACCGTCTCGGAGCCGAGAAAAGGCGCCGCATAATCAAGCAATTGGGGTAATTCGGCGCAGGCCCTACTCGTAATGGCATCAACCGCGAAGGGAGCCAGCTTTTCGATGCGCACGACATGGACGGTGACGGAGAGGCCTGCGACTCGGGCGACCTCGCGCTGAAAAGCGCATTTTCTCTGGTCCGACTCGACGAGATGGACTTCCGGCACCCCCATCGCCGCCAGGACGAGGCCCGGAAACCCTGCCCCGCTGCCGATATCCAGAACGCGCCGGCAGCCGGAAGGAAGGAGCCGGTAGAGCTGCGCCGAATCCAGCATGTGCCGACGCCAGAGATCGCGCAGGCTGTCGGTCGCGACGAGATTGACGGCGCGCTGCCATTTGACGAGCAGCTCGGCAAAAAGTCGCAGCCGCTTCAATGTTTCACGTGAAACACCGGCTTCGGCAGCGAATTCCTCAGGCGTAAGCGGCGGGATCGCTTTCGCCATCATTGGGCCGAGGGCTGCGCCCGCGCTGATCGCGCGGTCCGGGCTGGCGCGACCGAACATGGCGCAGCAGGGCCGTGAGGGCCGCCGGGGTCACGCCGGAGATCCGCCCTGCTTGGCCGAGGGTCAGGGGCCGAACCCGGGCCAGCTTGTCACGGATCTCATTTGAGAGGCTGCCGATTGCGGCATAATCCAAGTCCTCCGGTAGATGCAGCGCCTCTTCGCGCCGGAAGGCGCGAATGTCCGCCTCCTGGCGCTCGAGATAGCCGGCATAGCGGCCTTCGATTTCGAGTTGCTCGGCGATGTCGGGCGCGATGGCGCCCAGCTCCGGCCATATGCGTGCCAGCGCGTCCAGCCTCATGCCCGGATAGCTCAAGAGCGCCAAAGCGTTGCGCCGAATCCCATCCTGATTGACGAGAAGCCCCGCCGCTCTGAGGCGGCTCGGAGTCTCGCTCAGCCGCATGAGCAGGGCCCGCGCGGCAGCCAAGGCCGCTTTCTTGGCTCTGAAGCGCGCGAACCGCGCAGGGCCGACACAGCCGACGGCCGCTCCCTTCTCCGTCAGCCGCAGATCGGCGTTGTCGGCGCGCAAGATCAGTCGGTATTCCGCCCGAGAGGTGAACATCCGATAAGGCTCGGACGTGCCGCGCGTCACCAGGTCGTCGATCAGCACGCCGATATAGCCGTCGGCCCGATCCAGAAGGAAAGCCGCCCCCTCGTCCCGGCCCGCGCGGCCGGCCGCGAGGGCCGCATTGATTCCAGCCACCAGCCCCTGCGCGGCCGCTTCTTCGTAGCCGGTCGTGCCGTTGATCTGTCCGGCCAAGAACAGCCCCGGCAGGCGGCGTGTCTCCAGCGTCGGCTTGAGTTCGCGCGGATCGACGAAATCATACTCGATCGCATAGCCCGGCCGGGTCATTCGCGCCCGCTCCAGGCCGGGGATCGTCTTCAGCAGCTCGGCCTGCACCTCGGCCGGTAGCGAGGTCGAGATTCCATTGGGATAAACGGTCGGATCGTCCAACCCTTCCGGCTCGAGGAAGATCTGATGGCGCTCCCGATCGGCGAAGCGAACCACCTTGTCCTCGATCGACGGGCAGTAGCGCGGGCCGATGCTTTCGATCTGGCCGGAATAGATCGGCGACAAATGAAGATGGGCCCGGATCAGCGTGTGGCTTGCGGGCCCTGTCGCGGTGATATGACAGTCGAGCTGCGGCGTCTCGATGCGGTCCGTCAGGAAGGACATGGGCTGTGGCGGTCGATCGCCTGGCTGGCGCTCCAACCCCGCCCAGTCGATGGTCCGGCCGTCGAGCCGGGGCGGCGTGCCGGTCTTGAGCCGGCCCATGGAAAAGCCCAGCCGCTCGAGCGTCAGCGCCAAGCCCACCGCCGGCGCCTCGCCCACGCGGCCGGCCGGCCGCTTCTCGGTACCGATATGGATCAGGCCCCGCAGGAAAGTGCCGGTGGTCAAAACGATGGCGCCGCCGCCAATGCGCCGGCCATCGCCGGCCAGCACCGCCGCCGCGCGGCCATGAGCGTCGGCTTCGATGTCCTCGGCCGTCCCCTCGGCAATATCGAGGCCGGGCGTCTCCGCCAGGAGCCCTTGAATTGCAGCCCTGTAGAGCTTGCGATCGGCCTGGGCGCGCGGCCCCTGGACCGCCGGCCCCTTGCTCCGGTTGAGGATGCGGAACTGGATGCCGCCGCGATCGATCGCGCGGGCCATCAGCCCGTCCAGCGCATCGATCTCGCGCACCAGATGCCCTTTGGCCAAGCCGCCGATGGCGGGGTTGCAGGACATCTCGCCGATGCTATCGCGACGGTGGGTCAGCAGCAGGGTGCGCGCGCCCATCCGCGCAGCAGCCGCAGCGGCCTCGCAGCCGGCATGGCCACCGCCCACCACCACAACATCGTAATTGTCGCGCATGGCGGCGGACATTAGTCCCGGAGCTCGATCCCTGTCAAAGCGGCGCAGATCAAGGCGGTTTCCTGTTTCACGTGAAACAATGCGGTCCCGAGCTTTTATTTCCCAATGCAGAACTCGGAAAAGATTCGGTCGAGGATATCGTCCACGTCGACCTTGCCCGTGATGCGGCCAAGCGCGCGAAGGGCCAGGCGGAGATCTTCGGCCATCAGCTCGGGTGCCTTGATTTCATTGGCTCTTCTTAGAGATTCGAGGCTCTCCTCCACGGCGGCGCGATGGCGGGCCCGGGTCAGAACCGGCGATGCGCCGACCGCCATCAGCTCGGCCGCCGCCGCCTTCAGCCGAGTTAGTAACTCTGTCATTCCGGCACCGGTACGAACCGACAGAGGCAGCACCGCGCAGGGCAGCGCCGCCGGGCTGCGGCCCTTCACCAAGTCCATTTTGTTGGCTATCACAATATCAAAATCTTTCTTTATTGTCAGGATGTTAGGAAGCTGTTCCGTTATTCGTTCCGCATCCAGAACGAACAGGCGCAGATCCGCCTCCTGGCCGCGGCGGCGGGCCCGGTTGACGCCTTCGGCTTCGATCTCGTCCTGCGTCGGCCGCAGGCCAGCCGTGTCGGCGAGCACGACCGGATAGCCGCCGAGGTCGAGCGCCAGCTCGAGCACGTCGCGCGTGGTGCCGGGAACAGCGGAGACGATGGCCGCGTCGCGCTTCGCCAACGCATTGAAAAGACTAGATTTCCCGGCGTTGGGTGGGCCCAGGATCGCGATCGACAGCCCTTCGCGCAACCGCTCGCCGCGATGCTCGTCGGCCAGATGGGCTGCAATCTCGCCTGCGATCCGGCCAGCTTGCTCCCTGACCGAAGCGATCAGGCCCGGAGGCAGATCCTCCTCCGGGAAGTCGATCGCGGCCTCGAGCCGCGCCAGCGCCCGGGTCAGCTCCTCGCTCCAGTCCCGATAGAGCAGGCCCAGCTCGCCGCCGAGCTGACGCAAGGCCAGCCGGCGCTGGGCCTCGGTCTCGGCCGCCACCAGGTCGGCGAGCCCCTCGGCCTCGGTCAAATCCAGCTTGCCGTTGAGAAAGGCGCGCCTAGAGAACTCGCCGGGCTCGGCCAGACGGAAATCCGGCAACGCGGCCAGGGCCTCCAGCACCGCCGCCATCACGGCGCGCCCGCCATGAAGCGAGAGCTCGGCCATGTCCTCGCCGGTGAAGCTGGCGGGGCCCGGAAACCAAGTCACCAGCCCCTGGTCGATCGGCTCGCCGTTCCGGGGGTCGGAAATCCGGCGCAGCGAGGCCCGGCGCGCCGGCGGCGGCACCCGTCCGGTCAGGCGTTCCAGCGCCCAGCCCGCTTTGGACCCGGAGAGGCGCAGGATGGCGAGCCCCGCCCGGCCCGGCGCCGTGGCGGGAGCGTAGATGGTTTTGTCGTCAGACATGGTGCCTGATCGAGGGGGCGGCTGGGCTCATGCCCCACATTTTAGCCGTTTCGCCGCGACTTTGCTTGGGCGGGCCACCCTCTTTTCCGAGCGACCCCAGTTACTTGGCAACGGGCGGGCCGTCCTCGGGCCGGAGCATCAGCCGCCGGGCCCGCCCGCCCTCGACCAGATGCTTTTGCAACACCTCGTCGATCTCCTCCCGGCTGCGGCAGCGATACCAGACGCCTTCGGGATAGATCACCATGGTGGGGCCCAGCTCGCAGCGGTCGAGGCAGCCGGCGGCGTTGATCCGCACGTCCGTGAGGCCGAGCTCCTTGGCCCGTGCCTTCATGTAATCCCTCAGCTTTTCCGATCCCTTGGCCTTGCAGCAGCCGCGCGGATGGCCGGCCGGCCGCTCGTTGGTGCAGCAGAACACATGGGCGCGGTAATAGAGCGGCGGGTCCCCCTCCATCGCGCCCCTGTCGCGCTCGGTTTCCTCGCGTTCGATCTTCGTCATTCGCCGGCCTTCTTGCCCGCCAGCCCCTCCCAGAACGCCTTCTGGATCTTTTCCAGGCTCTCCAGCCCGCCCGGCATCCACGCCTTGAGCAGGGTGTCCGCATCCATGCTCTTGAGCGCCGCCATCATGCGCGCTTCGGCCTCCTTCATCAGCGTCTCCTGCAGCGGCCCGACATCGGGCAGGCCCAGAAAGGCGCGTGCCTCGACCGGCGTGCAATCGATGTCGATCCTGACTTTCATGATGTCCTCCTTCGCCGATCGTGGCGGCGCCCAACGGATTGTCCCGACGCAGTTTGTGGTTGAGCGCTCGGTCAACCCTCTCGATATATAGGTCCAGGCGCCAGGACAGAACGGCGCCCTTGCGGTTGCCCGCAAGCCTCACTCTTACACCATCCCGGGAGCGCGAGCGCCAGCCATGCCGAGAAAGCTCGATCCCGCCCCGACCGCCAACCGCCTTGGCGAGACGACCAGCCCCTATCTGCTGCAGCACAAGGACAACCCCGTGCACTGGCAGCCCTGGGGCGGGGAAGCACTGGCGCTGGCCAAGGCGCTCGACCGTCCCATCCTGCTCTCGGTCGGCTACGCCGCCTGCCACTGGTGCCACGCGATGGCCCAGGAGAGCTTCGAGAACGAGGCCGTCGCGGCGCTGATGAACGAGCTCTTCGTCAACATCAAAGTGGATCGCGAGGAGCGTCCCGACATCGATGCGATCTACCAGGCAGCCCTGGCGCTTCTGGGCCAGCCCGGCGGCTGGCCGCTCACCATGTTCCTCACGCCCGAAGGCGAGCCGTTCTGGGGCGGCACCTATTTCCCGCCGACCGAGCGCTGGGGCCGGCCCGGCTTTCCCGACGTCCTCAAGGGCATCGCCCAGATCTACGCCCAGGAGAAAGACAAGGTCGCGAAGAACGCGGCAGCGATCGGGGAGGCCTTGGGCAAGCTTTCGAGCCCGCGAGCCGGCGGCGCGATCTCGATGGCACTCACCGACCGCATCGCCCAGCATTTGCTGCAGGAGGTCGATCACCGCCACGGCGGGATCGGCGGCGCGCCCAAGTTCCCGCAAGAAGCCATCTTCGAGCTCTTATGGCGCTCGTGGAAGCGCACCGGCGACAGCCACATGCGCGATGCCGTCCTGCTGACGCTCACGCGCATGGCGCAAGGCGGCATCTATGATCATCTCGGCGGCGGCTTCGCGCGCTACGCCGTCGACGCCGAATGGCTGGTGCCGCATTTCGAGAAGATGCTCTACGACAACGCGCTGCTGATCGAGCAGTACGCGCTGGTCTGGCAGGAGACCCGGACGCCGCTCTACGAGGCGCGCGTACGCGAGACGGTCGCCTGGGCCTTGCGCGAGATGCGCGCCGCGGCGGGCCCTTCCGGCAATCGCGCCTTCGCCGCCTCGCTCGACGCCGACAGCGAGCATGAGGAGGGCAAGTTCTACGTCTGGACCGAGGCGGAAATCGACGCGGTGCTGGGCGAGGATGCCGCGCTCTTCAAGACGATCTACGACGTCCGCCCGCAAGGCAACTGGGAGCACAAGACGATCCTGAACCGCTCGGCCCATCCCGACCCGCTCGACGAGGCGACCGAGGCGAAACTTGCCGAAGCGCGGGCGAAGCTCCTGGCGGCACGCGCAGCCCGCGTGCGGCCCGGCTTCGACGACAAGGCGCTCGCCGACTGGAACGGCCTCATGATCGCAGGCCTCGCCTTCGCCGGCCAGGTCTTCGAGGAACCGTCCTGGATCGAGGCCGCGGCCGAGGCCTTCCGCTTCGTCGCCGCCGATATGAGCGAGAGCGAGCGGCTCAGGCACAGCTACCGCGCCGGCCGGCTGCAGCACCCGGCCACGCTCGACGACTATGCAAACAACGCACGCGCCGCGCTCCTGCTGTTCGAGGCCACGGCGGACCCCGTCTATCTGGCGCAAGCCGAGCGCTGGGTCGAGATCCTCGATCGGCACTATTGGGACCGCGAGGCCGGCGGCTATTTCTTCACCGCCGACGACACCGCCGATCTGGTCCATCGCACCAAGAACGCGCAAGACCATGCAACACCCTCGGGCAACGGCACCATGGTCGGCGTACTGGCGCGGCTCCATTACCTGACCGGCAGGCCCGCCTATCGCGATCGTGCCGAAGCCGTCGTCGGCGCCTTCGCCGGCGAGATCGAGCGCAACTTCTTCCCGCTGGCCACACTCCTCAATGCCAACGACCTGCTGCAGAACGCGGTGCAGGTGGTGCTGGTGGGCGATCCCGCCTCGGTCGAGATCGCCGCCATGCGGCGTGCCTGTCGCGAGCGTTCTCTGCCGAACCTCGTGCTGCAGGCCGTGGCGTCGGGCGCCGACCTGCCGTCCGACCATCCGGCCGCCGGCAAGAGCGCCAGCGCGGGTCAGGCCGCCGCCTTCGTCTGCCGCGGCCAGACCTGCTCGCTGCCGCTGACGGACGCGAAGGCGCTGGCAGCGGCGCTGCAGTTCGGATGACCGGCCGATGGACGCGCCATCGCCCCCACGCCGCTTGACCGTCGCCTCGCCGGTGGGGCCGATCACGCTTGCCGAGAGCGACGGGCGGCTGGTCAGCGCCCATATCGGTCGGCGAACGCGGGCTTCGGCCGAGGGCGAAAACGCATCGGATCGCTCGCCGCTCCTGGATCGCGCCCGCGACCAGCTCGAGGCCTATTTCCGCGGCGAGCTCCGCGACTTCGATCTGCCGCTGGCGCCCGCAGGCAGCGCCTTCGAGCTTCGCGTCTGGCAAGCGCTGCGGGAGATTCCCTACGGCACCACGAAAAGCTACGGCCAGATCGCGCGCCAGGTGGATGGCGTGGCGCGCGCCGTCGGCCAGGCCTGCGGATCGAACCCCATCCCCATCATCGTGCCCTGCCATCGCGTGCTGGCCGAGGACGGACGGCTCGGCGGCTTCTCCGCCCCCGGCGGGCGCGACACCAAATCCTTCCTGCTCGAACTTGAGGGAGCGCGCACGCCTCGACTGCTTTGACGGATTCGGTCGACCGCTGCCGACGGTGCCGCCCTATGCCGGAGCCGGCACGCCCATTATTCTGTTCCGCGACGTCCCCGATTTCCCGGAGAACCCGATCATGGCCACCACCCATGCGATCCGCATCGCCGAGTTCGGCGGGCCCGAGAAGCTGCAATGGGTCGAGATCGACCTGCCCGCCCCCGGCCCCGGCGAGCTCCTGCTGCGCCAGACCGCCTGCGGCCTCAACTTCATCGACACCTATCATCGCAGCGGCCTTTATCCGATGTCGCTGCCCTCGGGGTTGGGCGTCGAGGGGGCGGGCGTGGTCGAGGCGGTCGGCGCCGGCGTCACGGATTTCAAGCCGGGCGACCGCGCCGCCTATTGCTCGGCGCCGATCGGCGCCTATGCGGAGCGGCGCGTCTATCCGGCCGCTCGCGCGGTGAAGCTGCCGCCCGGCATCGAGGACCGCACGGCGGCCGCCATGATGCTGCAGGGGATGACGGTCGAATATCTGATCCGCCGCACCTTCCCGGTCGAGCGCGGCCAGACCGTGTTGTTCCACGCCGCGGCCGGCGGGGTCGGGCTGATCGCCTGCCAGTGGCTCGTCCATCTCGGCGCCACCGTGATCGGCACGGTCGGCTCCGAGGAGAAGGCCAAGCTTGCGCGCGATCATGGCTGCCATCACACCATCAACTATCGCAAGGAGAACTTCGTCGAACGCGTGAAGGAGATCACGGGCGGCAAGGGCGTGCCGGTGGTCTATGACGGTGTCGGCAAGGACGTGTTCATGGGCTCGCTCGATTGCCTCAGCCCCCGCGGCATGATGGTGACGTTCGGCAATGCCTCCGGCCCCGTGCCGGCGATCGAGCCGCTGCTCTTGTCGCAGAAGGGCTCGCTGTTCCTGACGCGCCCGACCCTGTTCCACTACATCGCCACGCGCGAGGAGCTGCTCGCCAGCGCCAACGCTCTTTTCGACGTGGTGCTCTCCGGTGCGGTGAAGATCCGCATCAACCAGACCTATCCGCTGAAGGAGGCGGCACGGGCGCACCGCGATCTCGAGGCGCGCCGCACCACCGGCTCGACGGTGCTGCTGCCATGAGCCTCTCGGCCTTCGGCTTGGGCGCGCCCGAGCGCAGCTACTTCTGGGCGTCCTGGGAAGGGCCGGGCCTGGAGCAGATGCGCCTGCGCCTCGATGCCACGGAGAGCGTCGCGCACGGCCTGGTCATGGGTGTGGCCGACGGGCTGCCCTTTCGTCTTCACTACAAGATCAAGTGGGGCGCGGATTGGCACACCCGCAAGGTCGTGCTGGAACTGCATACGCTGCAAGGCGTGCGCGAGCTGAGCCTCAAGAGCGACGGGCGCGGCCATTGGCGCGACGAGCATGGCGATCCCTTGCCGGAGCTCGACAGCTGTCTCGATGTCGATATCTCCGTCACACCCTTCACCAACACGCTGCCGGTGCGCCGGCTCGACCTCGAGCCCGGCCGATCGGCCGAGCTCCGCGTCGTCTATATCGCGGTGCCGGCACTCACGGCGAAGCCGGCCGAGCAGCGCTATCGCTGCCGCGAGCGCAAGAGCGGGCGGCAGCTCGTCACCTACGAGGGCCTTTCCACCGGCTTCAAGGCCGATCTCGAGCTCGACGCCGACGGGCTGGTGATCGACTATCCGGGCATCTTCCGGCGCCTGGCCCCGCGCTGAGAGGGGCTCGCGGCTCGTTTTCGTCGAGGGCTTGGATCCCGGTGCCCTCCCCCGTCTCGCCGCGCCGCGTCGGCGGCGGTCGCGAAGCCGCGGCCTCGGCCCTCCTTTGCGGCTTCGGCCCTATGACGCCAGCGCCGCCTCCATTGCGGGCATGACAGCGCGCCAGCGCTGGGCCGCCGCCAGTCGCAGCAGCTGCTCGAGCTCGGCCTTGTCGCCGCGGCCGCGGAGCCATCGGGCCAGAGCGCGCCCGCGCGCGGCGAGGAAATCGAGATAGGGCACGGGGCTGACTGCAGCCTGCTCGAGCGCGGCCGCATAGCGCTCGGCCGCCTCGGGATCGCCCGACCTGAGCGCCGCCTCAAGCGCGTTGCGGTTGAAAACGGTGTGGTTGTGCCAGACCGCACCTGCCGCCAGCAGCGCTTCGCCCTCGGCCAGCGCCGCCCGCCGCTCCTGCGGGTCGTCCGTCTCGCTCGCCAGAACGCCGAGCGCGGCCGGCAGCATGTAGCTGGGCGTTTCGCGGGCGATCGCGATCGCTTCGCGCAGAACACCGAGCCCGGACCCCTCGGCCTTGACGCAATGCACCTGCCCCAGGAACATCAGCCCTTCGGCCTCGAACCGGCGTGCGCCCAAGAGCCGGCTGATGGCAAGCGCGCACTCCGCCGCGTTCCGCGCACCGTCGAGCTCACCGAGCTCCATCAGATCCCAGAACCGCATATGCTCGGCGATCATCTCGGCGCGCCGATGGCCGACCTGCCGGGCCAGAGCGACAGCCGCCTCGGCATCTTCGAGCGATGCCGCGAAATCCATCTTGAACATGGCCGCGAGCGCGCGCATGGGCTGGTTCGCGACCTCGATGCGTCGGAAGCCATGCTTGCGCGCCAGCGTCACGCAGCGGTCGAAATGCTCGAAGAAGCGGCGAACATCGCCGCGCAGGTAATGGGCGTCGCCCAGACCCCCATGGGCGCGCGCCTCCTCCTCGACCGCGCCAGCAGCCACCGCCAGCTCGAGCGCACGCGCATGCTCGGCCAGGCAGCGATCGAGCTCGCTGCGCGGAAAGAGAATGTTGCCGCGCAGCCCGTGAATGCGCGCGCGCACGACCGTCAGCCCGAGGCGCTCGGCTTCGGCTTGCGCCTCGTCCAGAAGAGCCAGCGCTTCATCCAGCCGGTCGAGCACCGAAAGCCCATTGGCGACGCCGAGCACGGCTGCCATTCGCTCGGGCCCGGCCGGAAGCAACTCGGCGGCGAGCCGGAATGCCTCGAGCGCGCCCTGCGTGTCGCCAAGCCCTTGCGCCACCTCGCCCACGACCGCGGCGAGGCTTCCCCGCAAACCCGGCTCCTGCGCGAGCTCGAGGCCGCGGCGTGCAAGCATCCGGGCCCGCTCGAACTGGAACTGCGCCATATGAGCCGTCGCCGCCGCGAGATAAGCAGCCGCCGCGCCGGGGTCTTGCGCGCGATCGAGATGCTCGGCCTCGAGCACTGCGTCGCGACCGTGGAACCAGGCCGCGGCCTTGCGGTGCAGCGCGTGCCGGCGCGACTTCAACAGCGAGGCATAGACACCATCGCGAATGAGCGCATGGACGAAGGCGAGGTCGGCGCCGTCGGGCTTCAGCAGCCGCGCCTCGATCAGCGAGGCCACCTCGGCGCGCGGCCGGTCGAGCAGATGCGCGAGCGCCGCCGGCGCGAAACGCTGGCCCAGCACCGCGGCCGCCTGGAGTGCCGCCTTGTGCTCGGGCGCGAGGCGATCAACGCGCCCCAGCACGACGCTCTGGATCGAGGTCGGAACGGCCTCGGCCGCCGCGCTGGCGGTATGGCGCAAGAGCTGCTCGAGGAAAAGCGGATTGCCCTGGGCGCGCGCGATGCAGGCCGCGATACGATCGTCGCCCGGCGCCATGATCGCCGCCGCGAGCTCTGTCGCCTCGTCGGCGCGCAGCGGCGCCAGATCGAGCGTGCTGACCTCGGCTTCCACCAATCCCGCCCGCCAGGCGCGGTCGAGCGGGTCGCCTTCGGGCCGCGTGGTGACGAGAAGAAGCGCCGACGCTCCCGCGGTCGCTTCCGCCGCGGCCGCCACATAGGCCAGCGTGGTCGGGTCGGCCCAGTGCAGATCCTCGATCGCGAGGCATAACGGCCGGCGCACGGCGAGCCGGCGAATCAACGCGGCGACCAGGCTCTGCTTGCGCGAAAGCCGCGTGGCATTGTCCATCGCCTCGTAGATCAGGCGCCGCTCGCCCTCGCTCGGCAGAGCGAGCAGATCCTCGAGCGGCGCCAGCTCGCCGGCTTCGATCAGCCCGTCGCGCCTCGCCTGCTCGACGGCTGCAAGACGGGCAGGCTCGTCGCTGCCGGGGCCGAGCCCGAGCAGGCTCTGCATCAGCACCGGCACCGCGTCCTGGCCCTTGCCGGCGCCGAAATCGAGCACAGAGGCCTTGTGCGGCGCGAAGCCCTGGCGCTCCGCCTCGGCCGCCGTTTCCTCGAGCAGCCGGCTCTTGCCGATCCCGGCCTCGCCGCGCAGCACCACCAGTCGGCCCCGGCCGCCGGCGAGCGTCGCCGCGACCATGCCCGAGAGGAGCCGGCGATCCTGAACGCGGCCGACGAAGGGTGTGGCCGGCATGGCCGCCTCGATGAGGCCCTCCACGCGCCAAGCCTTGACCGGTCCCCCGATCCCCTTGAGCGGCCGCGCCGGCAGCGCGGTGACGGCCACGCGCGAGCCCAGCGCCTGGCGCAAGTCCTCCGCGATCACGGTCTCGCCCGAGCCGGCGACTTCCACCAGCCGGGCCGCCAGGTTCACGCTCTCGCCCAAGACCGTATAGCCGCCCGCGAGGCCGCCCGCCACGACCTCGCCCGCGGCGATTCCGATGTGGGCGCGCAAGGCACCTTGCGCCGGGTCCCCCTCCGCCAGCCGGCGATGAATCGCGAGCGCCGTGCGCACGGCGCGCAAGGGATCGTCGCCATGGGCAACCGGCGCCCCGAATAGCGCCATCACCGCGTCGCCGATATGCTTGTCGACCGTGCCGCCGTGATCGCCGATCGCAGCGTCGACACAGCCATAGAAGCGCTCGACCAGGCGCTTCAAATCCTCGGCGTCGAGCCGGGTCGAGAGCTCGGTGAAGCCGACCAGATCGGCAAACAGGATCGCGACCGGCCGCCGCTCGCCCTCGGTCGGCGCGGCAGCGATATCGGGCCCTGCGGCGCCGGGTGGCGTCGTGAGCGCCTGCCCGCAGCCGCCGCAAAAGCGCGCCTCGGCCGGATTGTCGAAGCCGCAATGCGCGCAGCCACGCGCGAGCTTGTGGCCGCAGGCGCTGCAGAAGCGGTGGCCCGGCGGATTCTCGGCGCGGCAGCGCGGGCACTCCATGGCCCCTCGAGGGAGCGGTCCCGACGGGCATGAGGGTCGGGGCCGGCCTCGAGCCCGATGCTACGAAGCGCGAACGGGCGGCACAAGCGGTGCCGCCCGTCCCGGATATTCACGACGTCGCGAGAAGAGCCGGCATCCTTGCCCGGCGAGACGCCGCGGCCCGGCTGCGAAGCCGGGGTCGGCGCGTGCCGGCACAGCCGCGCATCGTCGCGCTACTGGTTCATCGAGCTGAAGAAATCGTTGTTGGTCTTGGCGTGCTTGAGCTTCTCGATCAGGAACTCCATCGCGTCCACCACGCCCATCGGCATGAGGATGCGCCGGAGCACCCACATCTTGGAGAGCGTGCCCTTGTCGACCAGAAGCTCCTCCTTGCGGGTGCCGGACTTGGTGATGTCGATCGAGGGGAAGGTGCGCTTGTCGGAGAGCTTGCGGTCGAGAATGATCTCGGAGTTGCCGGTGCCCTTGAACTCCTCGAAGATCACCTCGTCCATGCGGCTGCCGGTGTCGATCAGTGCGGTCGCCACGATGGTGAGCGAGCCGCCCTCCTCGATGTTGCGCGCGGCGCCGAAGAAGCGCTTCGGGCGCTGCAGCGCGTTGGCGTCCACGCCGCCCGTCAGCACCTTGCCGGACGAGGGCACGACGGTGTTGTAGGCGCGCGCCAGCCGCGTGATCGAATCGAGCAGGATCACCACGTCGCGCTTGTGCTCGACCAGGCGCTTGGCCTTCTCGATCACCATCTCGGCCACCTGCACGTGGCGCTGGGCCGGCTCGTCGAAGGTCGAGCTGATGACCTCGCCTTTGACCGAGCGCGCCATGTCGGTCACTTCCTCGGGGCGCTCGTCGATCAAGAGCACGATCAGATAGCACTCGGGATGGTTGGCCGAGATCGAATGCGCGATGTTCTGCAGCATCACGGTCTTGCCGGTCCGGGGCGGCGCCACGATGAGCGCGCGCTGGCCCTTGCCCTGCGGCGCGATCAGGTCGATCACGCGCGTGGTCAGGTCCTTCTTGGTCGGGTCCTGAACCTCGAGCTTGAGCCGCTCGTCCGGATAGAGCGGCGTCAGGTTGTCGAAATTGATGCGGTGCCGGACCTTGTCCGGATGATCGAAGTTGATGCTGTTGACCTTGAGCAGCGCGAAATAGCGTTCGCCTTCCTTGGGCGAGCGGATCTGGCCCTCGACCGTGTCGCCGGTGCGAAGCCCGAAGCGGCGCACCTGGCTCGGGCTGACATAGATGTCGTCCGGCCCCGGCAGATAGTTGGCTTCGGGGCTCCTCAAGAAGCCGAAGCCGTCCTGCAGGATCTCGAGCACGCCGTCGCCGAAGATCGCGGTGTCGTTCTCGGCGAGCTGCTTGAGGATCGCGAACATCATGTCCTGCCGGCGCAGGTTGCTCGCGTTTTCGATCTGAAGCTCCTCGGCATAGGCGAGGAGTTCCGGGGGGCTCTTCTTCTTGAGTTCCTGTAGATTCATGGCGTAACCGGGAAAGCGTCGGCGGGAAGGAACGAACCGTAAGGCCGGAAGGAGCCGGGTCGGCGAACCGGCGGTCGGGCGAAAGCCGACCTCGAAAGGGCCCTTGCGGTTCGGTTGGGTGCGGAGGTGCGGGGCTTGGAAACAGCAGCCGCTATCGAACGGGCCCGATCTTTAACGAAAGGCTTCCGGCAAGTCAATCGTCCGTTGATCGATCCCTGCCGTCAAGACGGTTAAGAACGCTTAAGCCGCTTTCGGCGCGCGAGGACGTCCCGGATGGGCTCCTAGAACGGCCGCACCACCGCCAGGATCACGATCCCGATCAGGAGCACGGTCGGGATTTCATTCATGGCGCGATAGAAGCGGGCCGGATGGCGGTTGCGATCCTCGGCGAACCGCCGGCGCCAGCGCGCATAGGCCGCGTGAATGAGTTGCATGCCCAAGAGCAGCGCCAGCTTGGCGTGAAACCAGCCTTGGCCCCAGTAGCCGCCGACGGTCGCCAAGGTCAGACCCAGCACCCAGGCTGCGATCATGGCCGGATTGATGATCGCCCTCAGAAGCCGGCGCTCCATCACCTTGAAGGTCTCCGACAGCTCCGAGCCCGGCTTGGCGTCGGCGTGATAGACGTAGAGGCGCGGCAGATAGAGCATGCCCGCCATCCAGGCGATGACGGCGATGACATGCAGCGCCCGAAGCCAGGGCTGCCAGTCGGCCAATGTGCTCATGCGGCTTTCTCCTCCGATTGACAGCAGGTCCGTCCCGCCGCGCAGCGCCGGGACCCGCGATCGCTCGAGACCGGGCGGCCTCGATCCAGCGCATGGCGCACCAGATCGGCGAGGCCGGCGATGAATTCCGGCGCGGTGCCGACCGTCGCCACACGCAGATAGGCGGGCGCGCCCTTCGCCGCGGCCAGATGGCGATAGTCGATATCGAGCTCCACCAGCGTCTCCGAATGCTCCGAGACGAAGGCGATCGGCACCAGCACGATCGGCCGGCCCTCTTCGGCGGTGCGTGCGATCTCCTCGTCGGTATAGGGGCCGAGCCATTCGAGCGGCCCGACCCGGCTCTGGAAGCAGACCGCATAGTCCTCGGCCGCGAGGCCCAGGCGCCCGACGACCGCGCCCACGCTTTCGCCCACCTGCTCGGCATAGGGATCGCCGGCCTCGACGATCCGCTTGGGCAGGCCATGGGCCGAGAACAGCACCTTGGCTCGGCCGAGCTTTCGCGCCTCTGCCAGCGCCTCGGCGGTGAGCCGGGCCACGCTTGCGATGAAGCCCGGCTCGGTCGGATAGCAGCAGATCGTGGCGGTGGATGCCGAAAGACCGACGGCCGCCGCCGCCCGTCGCCAATCGGCCAGCGAGGAGGCCGTCGTCGTGGTCGAGAACTGCGGATAGAGCGGCAGCAGCAGGATGCGGTCGGGCGCGAAGGCCTTCACCGCCCGCGCCGCTTCCGCAGCGAGCGGATGCCAATAGCGCATGGCGACGAAGCATCGCACCTCGCCCCGATCCGCCAGCGCCGCCTCCAGCGCACGCGCCTGCGCTTGCGTGTTGGCCAGCAGCGGCGAGCCCCCGCCGAGCTTGGCATAGACCGCGCGCGCGACGGGGGCGCGCCGGCGCGCGATCAAGCTTGCCAACCAGGGCCGGATGAAGCCCGGCACGCGCAGGATGGCCGGATCCGAGAACAGATTGCGCAAGAAGGGCTCGACCGCCTCGGGTCCGTCCGGGCCGCCCAGATTGAACAGGACGATGGCCGTCTTCATGGCGCCGGCCCCTCTGGCACCCCTTCGCGAACGAGCGCGGCCAATTCGCTCACATGCTCGGGCGGCGTCTCGGGCAGGATGCCGTGGCCGAGATTGAACACGAACGGACCCTGGCCCAGCTCCGCCAGAATCAGCCGCACCTGCTCCCGCAAGGCGACGCCACCGTCGATCAGGAGGCGCGGTGCCAGGTTTCCCTGCAAGGCGATTGTGGGCTGGAGCACCGCGCGGGCCCAGGCCAGCGGAACGCCGTCGTCGAGCGACAGAGCCGCAGCACCGCTCTCGGCGGCATAGATCGCGTAATAGCCGGCGACCCCGCGCGGAAAGAGGATCACCGGCACCTGCGGATGGCGCAGCTTGAGCGCAGCGACGATGCGGGTGACCGGCTCCAGGCACCAACGTCGCAAGGCTGCGGTCTCGCCGGCGCGGGCCCAAGCATTGGCCCAGCTATCGAAGATCTGCAGCGCCTCGGCGCCGGCATCGACCTGGGCCGACAGATGCTCGATCGTGGCCTCGATCAGCCGATCGATCAGCTTTTGAAAGCCCTCCGCGTCCCGGCGCGCCCAGCCTTTCGCCTTGGCGAAGTCCTCGCTCGAGCCGCCCTCGATCATGTAGCTCGCAACGGTCCAGGGCGCGCCGGCAAAACCGATCAGGGCCGCCGGCATCGGCAGGGCGTCGCGCACCCGTCGCACGGTCTCATAAACCGGCGCCAGCCGGTCCTTCATGCGGCCGAGTTCCAGCCCCGCGAGATCGCCGACAGCCGATATCGGCTCGAGCAGGGGCCCGCGCCCCTCCTCGAAGGTCACCCTCTGCCCCAGCCCATAGGGCACGACCAGGATGTCCGAGAACAGGATCGCCGCATCCATGCCGTAACGGCGGATCGGCTGCAGCGTCACCTCGCAAGCGAGATCGGGCGTCAGGCAGAGATCGAGGAAGCTGCCGGCCTTGGCACGGACCGCGCGATATTCGGGCAGATACCGCCCCGCCTGGCGCATCAGCCAGAACGGCGGGCGCGTCAGCCTTTCGCCCGACAAGACGCGCAACAAGGGCTTTCTCGGCGATGCGGCGGCAGGGCTCGCTTGTTGGCGCATCCTCTTCCTACTTCTAACCTTTCATAAAATAAGGAAATTAGTGGAGGTGGTGGGTGGCTGTGTAAGGCGGGGATTGATCTTTGTCCACAGCCGATCGAGGAAAATGCGGCGCCATTCGTCGCGGCGAATGGGGTCGGGGGCAAAAGACGGGGCATTGGGGCGAATGCCGCCCAGCGGGAGCGTTTCGCCACGCTGTGAATCCCGTGGGTAAGAGGTTGCGAGGGGCGGCTGTTCCCGTTTCTCTCCAAATTTCTGGACGGCTTTTCGCCTGAGGGCGAGCGGCAGAGCGAATCCCCGGGATCGGGTATGGAATCCAGACAGCCCGATCGGCAGCCCCGGTTATCCCCGCTTGTCTCGTGTCTTGCTGCAGGATTCGGTCCATATATCCGAACCAGACGGGCGGCGCCGGCAGTCAACCAGCCTGAAACAGGATGACGAGCATTCGAGTGGGTCGCTGCCATTGCCGGCGCTGTTTTGCCGGCCTAAAAGCTACGCATTGAAACACGCGAGCGGCCATGGCGAACGGACGGACTTATCATCTGCATCTGGTATCGGACGCAACCGGCGAGACGATCTCCTCGGTGGCCCGCGCGTGTCTGGCGCAGTTCGAGGGGGTCGATCCGGTCGAGCATAATTGGACGCTCATCCGCACCCCGCGCCAGATGGAGAAGGTGCTGGAGGGCATCGGCGAAAATCCGGGCCTCGTGCTCTACACCCTCGTCAACGAGGAGCTGCGCGCGACCTTGCAGGAAGGCTGCCGGCGGCTGCAGACCACCTGCATTCCGGTGCTCGATCCCGTGATCGGCGCGCTCGGCGCCTACTTCGAGCGCCAGAGCCGCGGCCAGCCCGGCCGCCAGCACGAGCTCGACGCCGAATATTTCGGCCGCATCGACGCGATGAATTTCGCGCTCGCGCACGACGACGGCCAATCGAGCTGGGACTATGACGAGGCCGACGTGATCCTGGTCGGCGTGTCGCGCACCTCCAAGACCCCGACCTGCATCTATCTCGCCAATCGCGGCATCAAGGCGGCGAACGTGCCGATCGTGCCGGACTTTCCCCTGCCGGCCGAACTTCTGGCCGCGAAGAAGCCGCTCATCATCGGCCTGACCAAGGATCCGACCCAGTTGGTTCAGGTGCGGCGCAACCGCTTGCGCTTGCTCTCGCAGGAGGAAGAGACGGACTATGTGGATCCGGAGATGGTGCGCCGCGAGGTGATCCAGGCCCGGCGCATCTGCACCGAGCATGGCTGGCCGATCATCGATGTGACGCGCCGCTCGATCGAGGAGACGGCGGCCACCATCCTGCAGATGCTTTCTCAGCACCGCAACGGCGAGACGCTCGGTGGCGGCGACTGAATCGACGGCCTCGCGGCCGGCGCGGCTGCGGCTGGCATCGGCCAGCGTCACGAGGGCCCGGCTGCTCGAGAATGCCGGCCTCGCTTTCGCGGCCGAGCCGGCGCCGGTAGACGAAGAGGAGGCCAAGCGCGCGCTCGAAGCCGAAGGCGCCGACGCGGCGGCGATCGCCGAGGCTTTGGCCGAGCTCAAGGCGCGCGCCGTCTCGCGCCGTCACCCGGGCGCGTTCGTGATCGGCGCCGACCAGGTGCTGGATTGCGACGGCCGGCGCTTCGACAAGCCGGCCGATCTCGCCGCGGCGCGGGCGCAGCTCCTGGCGCTCCGGGGCCGCACCCACGAGCTGGTCTCGGCGGCGGTGGTGGTGCGCGACGGCAAACGGCTCTGGCACCATGTCGGCCGCGCGCGCCTGACGATGCGGCCCTTCTCCGACGCCTTTCTCGACCGCTATCTGGCACAAGCCGGGCCGGCGATCCTGGGCTCGGTCGGCGCCTATCAGCTGGAGGGGCTGGGCGCGCAGCTCTTTGCCCGCATCGAGGGCGACCACTTCACCATCCTGGGGCTGCCGCTGCTGCCGCTCTTGGATTTCCTGCGCACGCATGGTTTGGTGCCGGCATGAGCGCCGCTCTGCCGATCCCGTCCTTCCTCACCGGCAAGGCCAAGCTCGCCGGTGTGATCGGCTGGCCCATCGGCCATTCGCGCTCGCCCCGGCTGCATGGCTACTGGCTGGCGCTCCACGGCATCGACGGCGCCTATGTCCCGCTCGCCGTGCGGCCGCAGGATTTCGAGCGCGCGCTCAAGGCCTTGCCCGCGCTGGGCTTTCGCGGCGCCAACGTGACGCTGCCGCACAAGGAGGCGGCCCTCGTGCTGGCCGATCGCGTGTCGCCCGAGGCCAAGCGCATCGGTGCCGCCAACACGCTCGTCGTGGGCGAGGACGGCCGCATCGAGGCGCGCAACACCGACGGCTTCGGCTTCATCGAGAACTTGAAGGAAGGTGCTCCCGGCTGGCGGCCGGCCGCAGGCCCCGCGGTCGTGATCGGCGCCGGCGGCGCGGCCCGCGCGCTGCTGGTGGCCTTGGCCGACCTGGGCGTGCCGGAGATCCGTCTCGTCAACCGCACGCGAGAACGCGCCGAATCGCTCGCCGCCGCGCTCGGCGGCCCCATCCGGGTGGTGAGCTGGGAGAAACGCATTGCCGCCCTCGATGGCGCGGCGCTGCTCGTGAACTCGACCACCCAGGGCATGGCCGGAGAGCCCGCGCTCGACCTGCCGCTCGACCGCCTGCCGAAGACGGCGGTGGTGAACGATATCGTCTACACGCCGCTGGAAACGCCGCTACTGGCCGCCGCGCGCGCGCGCGGCAACAAGGTGGTGGACGGGCTCGGCATGCTGCTGCATCAGGCCCGGCCCGGCTTCGCCGCCTGGTTCGGGGTCGAGCCGAAGGTCACGGACGCGCTGCGCGCGTTCGTGCTCGGTGGCTGAAGGCGCGCGGGCGATGATCGTGCTCGGCCTTACCGGCTCGATCGGCATGGGCAAAAGCACCGCCGCAGCGCTGCTGCGCCGGCTGGGCGTGCCGGTGCACGACGCGGATGCGGCCGTCCACCGCCTGCTGGCAAGAGGCGGGCTGGCCGTGCCGCTCGTGGCCGCGGCCTTCCCCGGCGTGGTCGAGAACGGCGCGGTCGATCGTCGGGCGCTGGGGCGCATCGTGTTCGCCGATCCGGCCGCGCTCGAGCGGCTCGAAGCGATCCTGCATCCGCTGGTCCGTCGCGAGGAGCGACGCTTCCTCGCGCGCGCGCGCGCCGAACGCCGGCGCCTGGCGGCGCTCGACATTCCGCTCCTCTTCGAGACCGGCGCCGAAACGCGCTGCGACCGGGTCGTGGTGGTCTCCGCACCCCGGCGCGTCCAGCTCGCGCGCGTGCTCAAACGCGCCGGCATGACCCGCGAGCGGCTCGCCGGCATCGAGGCGCGGCAGATGTCGGACACGGAGAAGTGCCGGCGGGCCGATTTCGTGGTGCAGACGGGCCTCGGCCGGCGCCTGAGCTTGCGGGCGATGCACCGGATCGTCAGACTGTTGCGCGGCAAGCGCCGTGGAAAGCGGCGCGGCCGCCGACGGGACTGCAGGAGCTGACGCAAGGCCAATGCGCGAAATCGTGCTGGACACCGAGACGACCGGGCTCAATGCCATGGGCGGCGACCGCATCATCGAGATCGCCTGCCTCGAGCTCCTGAACCACATCCCGACCGGGCGCCACTTCCAGCGCTATCTCAATCCGGGCCGCCCGGTCTCGAGCGACGCCTTCGCCATCCACGGCATTTCCGACACGTTTCTCGCCGACAAGCCGCGCTTCGAGGAGATCGCGGACGAGCTGATCGGCTTTCTCGCCGACAGTCCGCTCGTGATCCACAACGCCGAGTTCGACATGGGCTTTCTCAATGCCGAGCTGGCCCGCCTCGAGCGGCCGCCGCTCGATCCGACGCGCGCGATCGACACGGTGCAGATCGCGCGGCGCAAGTTTCCGGGATCGCCCGCGAGCCTCGATGCGCTGTGCAAGCGCTTCGGCGTGGACAATTCGGCGCGCGCCAAGCATGGCGCGCTGCTCGACGTCGAGCTTCTGGCCGAGGTCTATCTCGAGCTGGTGGGCGGCCGCCAGGCGGGCCTGGCGCTGGTGGCCGAGCCCGTGGGCGGGCCTCCGGCCTCGGGCGAGCCGGGCCCCGCGGCGAAGCTTGCCGCCCGCGCGCCGCGCCCGCATGCGCCCAGCGCCGAGGAGCTCGCCGCCCATGCCGAGCTGCTCAAGAGCCTCAACGATCCCGTCTGGCTCAAGGGCTGAAACCGCCCGCCGAGAGGCGTCTCTGTCTTCGTCGTCCCGGCCAAGGCACCGAAGGTGCCGCGAGCCGGGACCCATGGTATTGGCAAACGATGCGAGATCTAACTTGTCCGAACCATGGGTCCCGGACAGCCGCTGGCGCGGCTTCCGGGACGACGAGCCGTTCTTGCTCGGAAGAGGAGCCGCAATTCCTCGGTCCGCAGCGCCTCAGTTGAGGCCGGCGCCCGGCGCCGCTGCGCCGGGACTGGCCGGACCCTGGCGCTGCTCGCGAAAATGCATCGCGAAGTCGATCGGATGGATCAGCATGGCGCGGAATCCCGCCTGCTGGATCGCGTTGGCGATGATCTCGCGCGCGAAGGGGAACAGCAGGCGCGGCGCCTCGATCAGCAGCAGCGCCTCCAGCATGCGCGGCGCCACGTCGCCGATCTGGAACGCGCCGCCATATTGCAGCTCGGCGATATAGGCGATCTGGTCCTCGTGACGCGCCTCGATGCGCATGGCGAGCACGACCTCGTACTGCCGCTCCTTGAGCTTCTTCGCGTTGACGTCGACCTTGATCAGGCCCTGCGGCACGCGGCCCGCCTGCTCCAGGATTTCCGGCATGCGCGGGCTCTCGAAGGAGAGATCCTTGAGATATTGCGCCACGACCGTGAGCGGCGCAGCCCCGGGCGCATGGGCCGGGCCGAAAGGGTCGGATACGGGCTGGAAGGGCTCGTCGGCCATCGTGGGTGCCTCTCCGGACGAAGCTTGCGGATAGCGGCGCCGACGCCCGGACGAGGCGTCGTAGCGGCCTTGTGCTGTGGAGCGGCATTCGACGCGCTGGTATCGCAACGCATCGTCACCCTCGCGAAAACGAGGACCCAGGGGGGCAAACAACCGGTCGTCGCCCTGGGCCGGCTTTCGCGGGGGGCGACGAGGGGTATTTCACCCCCGCGAACCCCGCTCCGGATGCCGGCGGGGTAGCACGGAAGGATGCCGGGGCTCAATGGGGCTTCTTGGGCGCTAGGTCGAGGACGCTCGCGCCGGCGCAGTCCGGGCGGCGCCCAGGGCCCTGGCCAGGCCCTCGACCGGGTCGTAGGCCAGAAGCGCTCCATTGGTGACCTCGGTGCCGGTCAGGCTGCGGATGAAGCCCCAATGGGTCACCACGGCCACCTCGCTCCAATCCGCCTGCTCGGCCATGCGCGCGCGAAAGCGGCCGCTGCGTTCCGCCAGCTCCGCCTCGCTTTCGTCCAAGCGCTGATGCCACCAGCGCTCGTCGAGATGGGCGAAATCGAGCCAGGGCCAGGCGCGGGCGAGCCGGCTTCTGAGGCTGCCGATGTCGCAATTGAAGCGGCAATGCTCGCGCACCAGGGGCTCGACCGCGACCGGCAGGCTCAGGCGATCGGCGATGATATGGGCGGTTTCGAGCGCCCGCGTATAGGGGCTCGCCAGGATGCGCTTGAGCTTGCGTGCGGCCAGCGCCTCGGCGGCGAGGGCGGCCTGGCGGCGGCCCTCCTCGGTCAGCCGCGGGTCGGGGATGCCAGGGTCCACCCGGGTGCGCGAATAGACCTGGTTGAACTCGGATTGACCGTGGCGGATCAAGATCATTGCGGGCGGACCCGGGAAAAACGCCGGAAAGTCTGGGAAATCGAGCGCGCCGTCAAGGATTTGCCATGCGTCATGCCTTGCCCTCGCCCGGCAATTTTCCTATCTAACAAAGACGGGTCGGCCAGCTCCTCCTCCTCGAGGGAGCCGACCGGATGATGCCGGGTGGTGTAGCCCGGCACCCGGTCCGCGGTCCAGCGGCCCCAGAAGCTTCGATCCCGAGGGCTTCGACCCATGCGCCGGGGACCGGCGCGATCCTTCGCACCGCAGGGCGGGCTTTATGGGCGGCGGCTTTCAGTTTCTCGACATCCTGTTCTTCGGCGCGATCGCCGTGTTCCTGGTGTTTCGCCTCAGAAGCGTGCTCGGCAAGCGCATCGGGCACGAGCAGAAGGACGCGCGCCGCTATGCCGACTACCGCCTCAACCCCAGCAAGCCGGCCAACGACCGCGCGGCCAACGATACGACGCACGAGGAGGACGGCAAAGTCGTCGCACTCCCCGACCGCGGGTCCCGCCCCGACCGGTCGGCTGAGGCGCCGGCGGAGAGCACCGCCGGGCCGACGGGCGCAGACGCGACGGGGGCGAGCGTGGGACCGCTCGAAACCGGGCTGGCGCGCATCAAGGCCGCCGACAATGCGTTCGCGAAGGACTCCTTCCTGGCCGGCGCGCGCGCGGCCTTCGAGATGATCGTCCAGGCTTACGCGGCCGGCGACATCGCCACGCTCAGGCCCCTGCTGTCGGGCGAGGTGTTCGAGCGGTTCAAAAGCGCGATCGACCAGCGCCGCAAGGCCGGCGAGACGCTCGAAACCACGCTGGTCGGGATCAAGTCGGCCGAGATTCTCGAGGCGGATCTGCAAGGCCGTCTTGCCGTGGTGGCGGTCAAGTTCGTCTCCGAGCAGGTGAACGTCACGCGCAATGCCTCGGGCAAGGTCGTCGATGGCGATCCATCGCGCGTGACGACCGTCACCGATATCTGGAGCTTCGCGCGCAATACGCGCTCGCGCGACCCCAACTGGTCGCTCGTCGCCACCCGCAGCCCGAGCTGAGCCGGGCGTCCGCCCGATGCGACTGCCCTCCGCGCCCTCGCGCTTCGCTCTGTTCGCGGCGGCGCTTCTGCTTTCGGCCTGCGCCGAGAAACCGCCCAAACCCGCGCCGCAACTGACGCTGGCGCGGGTCGAGTTCGCCCGGCTGCCGGGCTGGAGCGACGACGATCAGGCGGCGGCCCTGCCGGCGCTGCTCAAAAGCTGCCGGCGTCTCTCGAAGCAGCCGACCGACAAGCCGGTGGGCCCCCAAGGGCTGGCCGGCACGGTCCTGGACTGGCAGCCGCTCTGCGCTGAGGCCGAGCGGCTGCCCGCCGGCGACAGGGCTGCGGCGCGCCGCTTTTTCGAGGACGAGTTCGTGCCCTTCGCCGTCGGCAATGGCGATGAGCGCGACGGCCTCTTCACCGGCTATTACGAGCCGGAGCTCGACGGCGCAAAGACGCCCGACGCGCGCCACCGCGTTCCGCTCTACAAGCGCCCCGACGATCTGGTGACGGTCGACCTGGGCGATTTCCGCGCCGACCTCCAGGGCGAATCCATCGCGGGGCGCGTGATCGACGGCAAGCTCAAGCCCTATTACACCTACGAGGAGATCGACAAGGGCGCGCTCGCCGGCCGCGGGCTGGAGCTGGCTTGGGTCGCCGACTCCGTCGATGCCTTCTTCCTGCACATCCAGGGCTCGGGGCTCATCCGCTTCGCGGACGGCACCACCATGCGCGTCGGTTATGCCGCCAAGAACGGCCGGCCCTTTCTCGCCATCGGCAAGGCGCTGGTCGAGGATGGCGAAATCCCGCAGGGCCAGGCCTCGATGCAGACGATCCGCGCTTGGCTCAAGGCCCATCCCGACCGCGCGCCGTCGGTCATGTATCTGAACCGCTCCTACATCTTCTACCGGCCCATCGACGGCGACGGGCCGATCGGCGCGCAAGGCGTGGCGCTGACGCCGGGCCGCAGCCTCGCGGTCGACAGCAAGCTGCTGCCGCTGGGCGTGCCGCTCTGGCTCGACACCACATGGCCCGACGAGACGCCCGAAGCCGGCCGGCCCTTGCGCCGCCTGATGGTGGCGCAGGACACGGGCGGCGCCATCCGGGGTGCCGTGCGCGGCGACGTTTTCTTCGGCACGGGCGAGCCGGCGCTCGACTATGCCGGTCGCATGAGGCAGACGGGACGCTATTATCTGCTGCTGCCGCGCACGGTCGCGGAGCGCCGCGCCGCCACGAGCTGAGCTGATTTTCAGTCGCGGGGGCTCGTTCTCCTCGTTCGTCATTGCCGGGCTTGACCCGGCAATCCAGGACATGGGCCCCCGGGTCAAGCCCGGGGGTGACAAGGAGAGAAGCGAGAGCGGGCCCCAACATCGGGCGCACGGCGGGATCATTTGAGGAAGAATTGATGGCCGAAACTCCGCCGCCGCCTCCACCGTTTGCGCGCGGGCGCGCCGCCCCGCCCGCGGGCCCGCATGTCGGCCTCTTCGTCACCTGCCTGGTCGACCTGATCCGCCCCGCGATCGGCTTTGCCGCGGTCAAGCTGCTCGAGCGAGCCGGCTGCCGCGTCGCGGTGCCGGCGGCGCAGACCTGCTGCGGCCAGCCCGCCTACAATTCCGGCGATGCCGAGGATGCGCGCGCGATCGCGCGCGGCGTGATCGCCGCCTTCGAGCCCTTCGATTATGTGGTGGCGCCCTCGGGCTCCTGCGCCGGCATGATCCGGGTCCACTATCCGGCGCTCTTCGCCGAGGACCCGGCCTGGCGGGCGCGCGCGCATGCGTTGGCCGCCAAGACCCACGAGCTCGTCTCCTTCCTCGTGGATGTGCGCGGGCTGGCCCGCGTCGACGCCCGGCTCGAGGCCGTCGCCACCTATCACGATTCCTGCTCGGGCCTGCGCGAGCTCGGGATTCGCGAGCAGCCGCGCAAGCTCCTGGCGACGGTCGAGGGGCTGCGGCTCGAGGAGCTCGAAGGGGCCGAGGTCTGCTGCGGCTTCGGCGGCACCTTCTGCGTGAAATATGCCGGCATCTCCGACCGCATCGTGGCCGACAAGACGGCCGACATCGTTTCGACCGGCGCCGAGCTGCTGCTGGCGGGCGATCTCGGCTGCCTCATGAACATGGCGGGCAAGCTCTCGCGCGAGGGCCGCGGGGTCGCCTGCCGTCATGTCGCCGAGGTTCTGGCCGGCATGACGGACGAGCCGCCGATCGGGCACGGCATCGTGGAGCCGCTATGAGCGAAGCCGCTGCCGGGCTGTCTGCCGTGGGCGCGGCCGATCCCAAGGCGCCGGCGCCGATCCGCCCCGGTCATGCCATCTCCGATCCAGAGCTCGGGCCCCGCAGCCCGTCGGCGGTCGGGCATGGCATGAGCCACCGCTTCAAGGAGAACGCGGCGCTGGCGCTGGCCGACGCCAAGCTGCAGGAGGCGCTGGCCGAGATGCGTTCGAGCTTCCGCGGCCGGCATCAGGCGGCGGCCCGGGCCTTGCCCGAGTTCGAGGCGCTGCGCGACCACGCCAAGGCGGTCAAGCAGCACACGCTCGCCAACCTCGACTATTACCTCGAGCGCTTCGAGGCCAAGGTGAAGGAGGCGGGCGGCCAGGTGCATTGGTGCGCCGACGCGGCCGAGGCCCGCAAGGTCGTTCTCGCCATCTGCCGGCGCGCCCGTGCGCGCACGGTGACCAAGGGCAAGACCATGGTGGGCGAGGAGATCGCCATCAACGCCCATCTCGAGGCCCACGGCATCGTGCCGGTCGAGACCGATCTCGGCGAATACATCATCCAGCTTCGCGGCGAGACGCCGAGCCACATCATCGCGCCCGCGATCCATGTCAGCAAAGACGGCGTGGCCGACACCTTCCGCGCGCACCACGCCGATCTCGACCCGGAGCGGCCCTTGGGCGAGATCACGGCGATGCTGGCCGAGGCGAGGGGGCGCCTCAGGGCCAGGTTCCTCGCCGCCGACGTCGGCATCACCGGCGCCAACTTCCTGATCGCCGAGACGGGCTCGAGCGTGATCGTCACCAACGAGGGCAATGGCGACCTCACGCAGATCATGCCGCGCGTCCATATCGTGCTGGCCGGCATCGAGAAGGTGGTGCCCACGCTCGAGGACGCGACCGCGATCCTCAGGATCCTGGCGCGTTCCGCCACGGGCCAGGAGATGTCCGTCTACACCACCGTCTCGACCGGCCCGCGCCGGGCGCAGGATCCGGACGGGCCGGCGGAATACCATGTCGTGCTGCTCGACAACGGCCGCAGCGCCGTGCTCGGCACCGAGTTCGAGGAGGTGCTGCGCTGCATCCGCTGCGGCGCCTGCATGGACCATTGCCCCGTCTATCACGCGATCGGCGGCCACGCCTATGGCTCGGTCTATCCGGGCCCGATCGGCGCGGTGCTGACGCCGGCGCTCTTCGGGCTCGAGACGGCCGCGGACCTGCCCAACGCCTCCACGCTCTGCGGGCGCTGCGAGAGCGTCTGCCCGATGCGCATCCCTCTGCCCAAGATGCTGCGGCGCTGGCGCGAATTGAGCTTCGAGCGCCACCTGCCGCCGGCGCGCGAGCGCTGGGCGCTCAAGGCCTGGGCTTGGCTCGCGCAGCGGCCGCGGCTCTACCGTCTGGCCACGGGTCTGGCGGCCCGCCTTCTGAGGCGGCCCGCCACCGGCCGCATCCGCCGTCTGCCGCTCGGCGCCGGCTGGACCCGGACCCGGGATTTTCCCGCACCCGCCGGCCGCACCTTCCAGGAGCAGTGGCGCCGCCAGCAGCGAGGCTGAGACAGACCCCCCTCAACCGAGAAGGAACCGGCCCCCGCCGGCCCCGCAAGGCCTCGCCGCTCTCTAGGGCATTTTCTGTTTGGTCGGAGCCATCCTCCTCGTCGTCCCCGCGCAAGCGGGGACCCAGGGCAACCACTCGCCACTTGCCCCTAGGTTCCCGCTTGCGCGGGAACGACGGCGGTTGTGATTCCAACCAAACGAAATCTGCTCTAGCGATCGGCGAGGAGATTGTGCTCGGGCCGGCATTTGACGAAAATCGGGGCGGATGGGCGCTTCGGGCGAAGCGTGCGGGGGGAGATCGAACGATGACGGGTGTGATGCGCCTACTGGGGCTGGCGTTCGCGGCCGCAGTGGTCCTGTTCGCGGCGACGCCGGCACAGGCCGACTATCAGGTTTGCAACAAGAGCTCCTACAAGGTCTATGTGGCGTTCGGCTATTGGGACGCGAGCAAGAACGCCTGGACCTCGGAGGGCTGGTGGACCCTCGAGAAGGGCGACTGCGCCACGGTCTACCAGGCGAATTTGGACCAGAAGAAATATTACGTCTATGCGGAGTCGGTCGACCGTGACTATGTCTGGGACGGCGACTATCCGTTTTGCGCATCGGACGACGAGTTCACCATTTCCGGCGACACGGATTGCAAGTCGCGCGGCTATTACGCCATCAGCTTCTTCGAGGTCGATGTGGGCGACAATCGCGACTGGACCACGGATCTGACCGACTGACCGATCGAAACGGGGTGGCCGTGCAGGCAGCGGCCGCCCCTTTCCGCTCTTGAGCGCGGCGCGATCGGGCGGCAAGCTGGCCCGCATTCGCCACCACCGACAAGAACGACTGCCATGGCTGATGCGCGCGCCGAGATCCTGGGCCGGTTGCGCCGCGCCCTGAAGCGCGGGCCGCTCGACGCCACCGCGGCATCCGGCATCGAGCGGCGCCTGAAAGCCCATGCGCCCGGGCCGATCCCGGCGCGCACCCGGCTCGATCGGGAGGGGCTGGTCAGGCTCTTCACCGACAAGCTCCAGGGCGTGGCCGGGACGGTCGAACGGCTGGGCCGGCTCGACGAAGTGCCGTCGGCGGTCGCGCGCTATCTGGCGCGCCACAACCTGCCGGCCGCGCTCAGGCTTGCCCCCTCGCCGATGCTGGCGCAGCTCGACTGGACCAAGGAGCCGCTCTTGCAGCTCTCCGCCGGCCCCAGCGACGGCAGCGACTTGGTCTCCCTCACGCCCGCCTTCGCCGGCATCGCCGAGACCGGGACGTTGATGCTGATCTCGGGCCCCGAGACGCCGACCACGCTCAATTTCCTGCCCGACGACCATATCGTGGTGCTGCCGCTCTCGCGCCTGGTCGGCCCCTTCGAGGAGGCCTGGGCGCGCCTGCGGGCCGCAGCCGGCGAAGAGGCGCTGCCGCGCACGGTCAATCTCGTCACCGGGCCCTCGCGCAGTGCCGATATCGGGCTGGTGCCGCAGCTGGGCGCGCACGGGCCGCGCCGGCTGCATGTGCTGCTGGTCGATGACGACACGCAAGCCCAGCGCTGAGGAGCAGGAGCTTTTTCGTGCGGCGATGCGGGGCGCCAAGCCGCTCGCGCGCAAGAAAGGCGCCTCAACCTCTGTCGTCGCCCCCGCGAAAGCGGGGGCCCAAGCGTCAGCTAACCAGGGTGGCGGCCCCATGGATTCTCGCTTTCGCGAGAATGACAAAGACAAAGGCGGCGCCCGTGCACCGGCACCGCCGGCGCCGCGCCCGCTCGAGGCCGGCCGCATCGCCGATCTCGACAAGCGCACGGCCGAGCGCTTCAAGCGCGGCGAGATGGCGATCGAGGCCAAGATCGATCTGCATGGCTTGACCCAGGCCGAGGCGCACGACCGGCTGCAAGCCTTCCTCGCCCAGGCGGCCGCGGCGGGCAAACGCTGCGTGCTGGTCATCACGGGCAAAGGGGCCGGGGGCTGGGGCGTGTTGCGCGAATCGGTGCCGCGCTGGCTGAACGAGCCGGCCTTGCGCCGCCATCTCTTGGCCTTCTCGGGCGCGCAGGCCCGCCATGGCGGTGCCGGCGCCCTCTATGTCCTGCTCAAGCGCAAGCGGGCGGCACCGTGACGCCCTTCGGCCGGCGCTTACGCGAGCTCAGGGCCCAGCGCAAGCTCGCGCTCAAACACATGGCGGCGGCGCTCAAGGTGAGCCCGGCCTATCTCTCGGCGCTCGAGCATGGCCACCGCGGCAAGCCCTCCTCGGGGCTGGTGCAGCAGATCTCGGCCTATTTCAACCTCGCCTGGGACGACGTGGACGAGCTGAAGCGCCTGGCCGAGCTGTCCGACCCGCGCGTCACCATCGACACCTCCGGACTGTCGCCCGAGGCGACCGAGCTGGCGAACCGGCTGGCGGAACGCATTCGCGATCTCGATCCGGCGACGATCGCGGAGATCAGAAGGAAGCTGGAAGAATGACAGGCGAAGGGCGCCGTTGGCGCTTCGCACGGGAGCCATCGCTCAGAGAGGTTCACCCTCTCCGCCCGCGAAGCGGGAGGAGAGGGTTGCGCAGGGTTGGTCGGAGCGAAGCGGAGACCTACCCGAAGCTGGGAGAGGTGGGTTTCTCTGTCGAGCGCACCCTCTCCCAGCTTCGGCTAAGGCTCGACTTCGTCTCGCCTAAGCCTTCGCAGCCCTCTCCCTCACTTTCGTGAGGGAGAGGGGACAAGCGCTCTCACAGAATGAACTTGCTCAGATCCGCGTTCTTGGCGAGCGGCGCCAGGCGGTCGCGCACATAGCCCGCGTCGATCCTGAGCTTGGCGCCGGCATGGTCGGGGGCGGTGAAGCTGATCTCCTCGAGCACGCGCTCCATCACAGTGTGGAGGCGCCGCGCGCCGATGTTCTCGACCGAGGCGTTGATCTCGGCGGCGAGGTCGGCCAGCGCGTCGATGCCGTCCTCGGTGAAGTCGAGCTCGACCTCCTCGGTCTTGAGCAGCGCCTTGTACTGCTTGATCAGGCTCGTCTCGGGCTCGACCAGGATGCGCTTGAAATCGTCGCGCGTGAGCGCCTTGAGCTCGACGCGGATCGGCAGGCGGCCCTGCAGCTCGGGCAGCAGGTCCGAGGGCTTGGCCAGATGGAAGGCGCCCGACGCGATGAACAGGATGTGGTCGGTGCGCACGGCCCCGTGCTTGGTCGAGACCGTGGTGCCCTCGATCAGCGGCAAGAGGTCGCGCTGCACGCCCTCGCGGCTGACGTCGGCGCCGACGCGCTCCGAGCGCGCCGAGATCTTGTCGATCTCGTCGAGGAACACGATGCCGTTCTGCTCGACCGCCTGGATCGCCTCGCCCACGACCTTCTCCTGGTCGAGCAGCTTGTCGCTCTCCTCGGCCATCAGCACCTCGTAGGATTCGGCCACGCTCAGCCGGCGCGTCTTGGAGCGCCCGCCGAAGGCCTGGCCCAGCATGTCGCCCAGATTGATCATGCCGAGCTGCGCGCCCGGCATGCCCGGAATCTCGAAGGTCGGCAACCCGCCCGAATCCTTGACCTTGATCTCGATCTCGCGCTCGTTGAGCTCGCCCGCGCGCAGCATGCGGCGGAACTTGGCGCGCGTCTCGGCCGAGGCGCCCTCGCCCACCAGCGCGTCGAGCACCCGCTCCTCGGCCAGGATCTCGGCCTTGGCCGAGACGTCGCGGCGCAGGCGCTCCTTGGTCATGCCGATGGCGATCTCGACCAGATCGCGCACGATCTGCTCGACGTCGCGCCCGACATAGCCGACCTCGGTGAACTTGGTGGCCTCCACTTTCAGGAAGGGCGCCTGCGCCAGCTTGGCGAGCCGGCGCGCGATCTCGGTCTTGCCCACGCCGGTGGGCCCGATCATCAGGATGTTCTTGGGCAGCACCTCCTCGCGCAGATCGGGCGGGAGCTGCTGGCGGCGCCAGCGGTTCCGGAGCGCGATCGCGACCGCGCGCTTGGCCTCCTGCTGGCCGACGATGTAGCGGTCGAGCTCGGAGACGATCTCGCGCGGGCTGAAACTGCCCGCGGTGGCGGCGGGGTCCGGCTTGCGGGCCGGCTGCGGCGCGTTCATAGGCGCTCCAGCGTGACGTTGCGGTTGGTATAGACGCAGATGTCGGCGGCGATCTCCATGGCCCGGCGCGCGATCGCCTCGGCCGTGAGCTCCGGCCGGTCGTAAAGCGCCCGCGCGGCGGCGAGCGCGAAGGAGCCGCCCGAGCCGATGCCGATGAGGCCGTCCTCGGGCTCGAGCACGTCGCCATTGCCGGAGAGCACCAGGCTCACGCTCTTGTCGGCCACCGCCATCATCGCCTCGAGCCGACGCAGGTAACGATCGGTGCGCCAGTCCTTGGCAAGCTCGACGCAGGCGCGCGCGAGCTGGCCCGGATATTGCTCGAGCTTGGCCTCGAGCCGCTCGAAGAGGGTGAGCGCATCGGCGGTGGCGCCGGCAAAGCCGGCGATCACGCCGCCCTGGCCCAGCCTTCGCACCTTCTTCGCGTTCGATTTCATGACGGTGTTGCCGAAGCTGACCTGGCCGTCGCCGGCCACCACCACCTCGCTGCCCTTGCGCACCGAGAGGATGGTCGTGCCGTGCCAGATCAAGCTCGAAGAGGAAGAGATGTTGTCGGGGGACATGGCGCTCAAATAGGCGATGGCGGGGCGCCTCGCAAGGCGAGCCTGCAGGGCGGGCATCCGCTGCTGTTCCGTAGGGCCTTTGTGGACAAGCCGGGGGACGGCCGCCGGAATTCCCGGGATGGAGTGATATTACCGTGTTTTGCCAATGAGTTGACGGAGCAGGCCGTTGGGGATAAGGCGGTGGGTTCGTAAGCTCTCAGCGGGGGCGGTTTTGGCGCTTGGGGGCGGTGCCGGCCCTTGCTAGGTTGCGAAGCCAAGGCGCCGGCGCGCTCTTCTGCCCGATCGGGCGACGAGACGCCGTCCCCCGCGCTTTGAAGCGAAGGCTCGAACCGACCCATGGCCCTGTTCCCGGTGCAGCCGGCGGAGGCGGGCAGCAAGCCCGCCTACTCGACCGGCATCCTGCCCTATCAGGCGATCCGCGAGCTCGTGCGCGAACGCGAGATCGACGCGCTCGTGGAGATCACCGAGGACCAGCTCCAGCCGGCGAGCCTCGATCTGCGGCTGGGCGCCACCGCCTATCGCATCCCCGCCTCCTTCCTGCCGGGCCCCGAAGCGAGCGTCATGGAGAAGCTCGAGAGCTTCGGCATGTATCCGGTCGACTTGAGCGAAGGCGCCGTGCTGGAGCGGGGTTGCGTCTATATCGTGCCGCTCCTGGAGCATGTGGCGCTGGGCTCCAGGCTCTCGGCCTTCGCCAACCCCAAGAGCTCGACCGGGCGCCTCGACATCTTCACGCGCCTCATCGTCGATCGCGCCACCGCCTTCGATCGCGTCGAGCCCGGCTATCGCGGGCCGCTCTATGCCGAGATCGCGCCCAAGACCTTCTCGGTGCTGGTGCGCCAGGGCTCGCGGCTGAACCAGCTTCGCCTGCGCCGCGGCTCGCCGCCCACCAGCGGGGCGGCACTCAAGCGGCTGCACGAGCAGGTGCCGCTGGTGGACACGCCCGAGCGCGTCACGCTCAGGGAGGACAATCTGGGCCTGACGCTCGATCTGGCCGGCGATCCCGAAACGGGGCTCGTGGGCTTTCGCGCCAAGAAACACACCGACGTCATCGATATCGACCGCAAGGACGCCTACGACCCGCGCGACTTCTGGGATCCGCTCTATACGCCGAAGCGCGGGCGCGGCATCGTCCTCAACCCGGACGATTTCTACATCCTCGCCACCAAGGAGGGCGTGACGGTGCCGCCCGACCACGCGGCCGAGATGGTGCCTTACGACACCATGGTGGGCGAGTTCCGCGTGCATTATGCCGGCTTCTTCGATCCGGGCTTCGGCTATCACGCGGCCGCGAAGGGGCCGGGCGGCACCAAGGCGGTGCTCGAGGTGCGCTCGCACGAGGTGCCGTTCCTGCTCGAGCACGAGCAGATCGTGGGCTGGCTGCGCTACGAGCGGCTGATGGTGGCACCCGAGAAGCTCTATGGCCGCGACCTCGGCTCGCACTATCAGAACCAGGGCCTGACCCTCGCCAAGCACTTCAAGCCCTGGCGGTGACTTCGACTTCTGCTCCGTCGTCTCGGCTCTCCGCTGTCAGCCCCACCCTCGGTCGTCGTCCCGGAAACGGCGATAGCCGTTATCCGGGACCCAAGCCTGACGCGCCCGGATGGCTGCCCCATGGATCCTCGCTTTCGCGAGGGTGACGCCGGAGTCGAAGAAGGTGCGGGCTGGAGAAAGGCAGTCAGCGCGGCATGCCTCCCACACGTCGTCCCGGAAACGGCGATAGCCGTTATCCGGGACCCAAGCCTGAAGCGCCCGGACGACTGCGCCATGGATCCTCGCTTTCGCGAGGCTGGCGTTCAGGAAGAACGGGTCCTCAGCGGGTCAGGCTCGGATAGAGATCGATCCAGTCGGGATTTGCTTTCGTGATGAGGTCGATCTTCCACGACCGCCGCCACTGCTTGAGATGCTTTCCCCGTTGGATTGTCGTTTCCGGATCGTCATAGGTCTCGAAATACACGAGCTTCTTGACGCCGTATCGTTTCGTGAACCCCGGCACGACTCCTTCCCTATGCTCGTATACGCGACGGACGATGTCGTTCGTCACGCCGATATAGAGCGTGCCGTTTCGATCGCTGGCGAGGATGTAAACGTAGAAACCGGGCATTCGGCAGCTATGGATCCTCGCTTTCGCGAGGATGACAATCTGGGAAATTGACCTTCAGTCTCTTTCGTCGTCCCGGAAACGGCGATAGCCGTTATCCGGGACCCAAGCCTGAAGCGCCCGGATGGCTGCCCCATGGACCCTCGCTTTCGCGAGGGTGACGTTCGATGCGGCGGCGGTGCTGCTACCCCACCGCCATCCGCGCGTATGATGCGATCCCGTGGAAGCGGCGATGCATCCAGTCCTGCCCGGGCAGGATGCCGCGCCGGGCCGGGGGGTCGAGCCGCGCCTCGATGAAGAAGCGCGCCACCAGCGCCTTGCGCTCGTCGCCCTGGTCGAGCGCGGCGCGCGCCTCCTCCAGCAGCAACGTGGCGCCCAGGATGTCGGCCATCAATCCCATCAGCCGGCGCGCGTGACGCTGGGCTTGCGTGCCGTCGGCGCGGATGAAGGCCAGGGCCTCGCGCCAGTCGCCAAGCGCCCGGCGCACCGGCTCGGCGAGGATGTCGAGGCTCGCCGGGAGCGCGCCCAGCACCGGCTCGATGCGGGCCAGGAAGGCGCGCTCGCCCGGATAGCGGCCCGCCATCATGCGCAAGACCTCGAGCGCCTGGATGTTGGCGGGGCCTTCCCACACGGTCAGGACCTGCGCGTCGCGCAGGAGGCGCGGCGTGACGTAGTCGTAGGTGTAGCCGTTGCCGCCGATGATCTCGATGGCGCTCTGGCAGGCGCGGATCGCCTGCTCGGCCGTCTCGTATTTGGCGAGCGCGGTGGCGAGCCTGAGCCAGACGCGCCGCTCGTCGATGTCTGCGGCCCGCGCGCGGTCGGCGAGGTCGAAGGCCCGCGCCGCCTCGAAGGCCAGCGCCGTACCCGCCTCGAGATTGGACAGCATCGCCATCAGCGCGTCCTGCACCATCGGATAGTTGGCGATCGCGTCGCCGAAGGCCTGGCGCGCGCAAGCGAAATCCATGGCCTCGACGAAGGCTCGCCGCTGCACCCCGGCCGAGCCGACCGCGTTGTGGATGCGGCTCATCTCGAGCGCCGCCATCATCAGCTTGAAGCCCTCGGGCGGCGGCGCCACCTCGACGGCCCACGTGTCGATGAGATCGATCTCGGCGGTGGCGATGCCGACGGTGCCGAGCTTGTCCTTCAAGCGCCGGAAGCGCATCGGGTTGGGCGCACCGTCGGGCAGGGTAAGCGGCACCAGATAGAGGCCGAGGCCTCGGGTGCCGGCGACCCTTTCGTCGGGCCGGGCCGTGGCGAGCGCCAGCCCGCCATCGGCATTGCTCGCGAACCATTTGAGACCGTCGAGCCGGAAGTGATCGCCCTCGGCCCGTGCCCGCGTGGTGGCGCCACCCACATCGCTGCCGCCATGAAGCTCGGTGGCCCAGGTGCCCCCCGTGAGCGCAAGCCCGTCCATGCGCGCGAGCTCCGGCAGATAGCGCGCCTTGACGGCTGTGGGCGCGTGGCGGTCGAGCACATAGGCGACGGCACCCGTCATGGTGACGGGGCAATGGAGCGACACGTCGGCCTGCGACAGCAGATAACCCATGGCGAAGGTGACGAGGAACGGCGCCGGGTCCTGGCCATAGTTGAGGCCGACCACGCCCCGGCGATAGGCCTCGCGCGACACCGCGTTCCAGGCCGGGCCGTGGCCGATCCGGTTCACGACGCGGCCCTCGCGGTCGTAAGTTTCGAGCCGGGGCGGGGCCTGCCGGTCGGTGAAGGCCGCGGCCGCGTCGACCTCGGTCCCGACCCAGCGGCCGAAGCTTGCGAGCCGGTCGCGCCAGCGCGCAAAGGCGGTGGCGCCGAGAGCGCGTTCGAGGATGCGTTGCAGATTGACGTCGGTCTCGAAGAAATCCTGCTTGCGGGATTCGCTTGATGTCGCCATGCGCGGCCTCCGTTCGAGGGGCATCCTCGGCAGCCAATGCGTTTTTCGGCCATTCAATCATAGACCGCCTTGCGCTTCGGCGGAGTAAACGAAAGGCTCCTGCAATCCGGCGCGGTTCGTTTATTCTGCCGGTCGCCATACGATTGCCTGCCGCGCCCGCCGATGACATCGATCCTGACCTTGATTGCCGGCATTGGCGCCGGCATCGCCGACGACGTCGTCGCTCCCGCCATCGCGGCCCTCGGCGAGGCGGGTGCACAGGTTGGCGCGCCGCTGTGGCTGGCACCCGGAACAGCTTGCGACATTCCGTTCGAGGGCATCGAGCCGGCGACGGCCGAGCGGGCGGTGCGCGGGCGCCTCGATGGCGCACCCGTCGATCTGGCGGCGCAGCGCGCCCGAGGCCGGCGCAAGAAGCTGCTGGTCGCCGACATGGAATCGACCATCATCACGCGGGAGCTGCTGGACGAGCTCGGCGCCATGATCGGACTGGCCGATCGCATCCGGCCGATCACGGCGCGCGCCATGCGCGGCGAGATCGACTTTGCCGGCGCCTTGCGCGAGCGGGTGGCGCTGCTCCGAGGCCAGCCGGCAACGATCCTCGATCGCGTCGCCGAGCGGATCGAACTCATGCCGGGCGCCAGAAGGCTCGTGCAGACCATGCGGGCGCAGGGCGCCCATGCCGCGCTCGTCTCCGGCGGGTTCGACTGCTTCACCGCGCTGGCGGCCAAAGCTGCAGGCTTCGACGAGCACCATGCGAACCGCCTGCTGATCGCGGACGGCCGGCTCGTAGGCCGGGTCGTCGAGCCGATCCTCGACCGCACGGGCAAACAGGCTGTTCTGAAAGAGCTGGCGGCCGCGCGCGGGCTGGCACTCGAAGACGCGGCGGCGGTCGGCGACGGGGCCAACGACATCCCGATGCTGCAGGCGGCGGGCCTGGGCGTCGCCTTTCGCGGCAAGCCTGCGGTCGCGGCCGCCGCGCGCTTCCGCCTCGACCATGCCGATCTCACCGGCCTGCTCTATCTGCAAGGCTACAGGCCTGAGGAGTTCCGCGAGTGATGACGCCAATGCCCGCGACGCTGCCGCCGAAGCCGACCGCGCGCCCCGCCTGCCCGAACTTCTCCTCCGGCCCTTGCGCCAAGCGGCCGGGCTGGTCGGCGGCGGCGCTCGCGGGCGCTTGTCTCGGCCGCTCGCACCGCTCCAAGGCGGGCAAGGCCAAGCTCGCCGCGGTGCTCGACCGCAGCCGCGCCCTCCTCGGGATACCGGGCGATTACCGCATCGCCATCGTCCCGGGCTCGGACACCGGCGCGGTCGAGATGGCGCTGTGGTCGCTCTTGGGCGCGCGCGGCGTCGACATGCTCGCCTGGGAGAGCTTCGGCAAGGGCTGGCTCACCGACGTGGTGCAGCAGCTCCGCCTTGCGGACGTGCGCAAGCTCGAGGCGCCTTACGGCCGGCTGCCCGATCTCGAGCAGGTCGATTTCGCGCGCGATGTCGTCTTCACCTGGAACGGCACCACCTCGGGCGTGCGCGTGCCGGACGGCGACTGGATCCCGGCGAGCCACGAGGGCCTCGTCATCTGCGATGCCACCTCGGCCGTGTTCGCGATGGAGCTGCCCTGGGCCAAGCTCGATGTGGTGACCTGGTCCTGGCAAAAGGTGCTGGGTGGGGAGGCCGCGCACGGCATGCTGGTCTTGAGCCCGCGGGCGGTGGAGCGCCTCGAGAGCTGCAAGCCGGCCTGGCCGCTGCCGAAGGTCTTCCAGATGACGGCCAAGGGCAAGCTCAACGAGGGCCTGTTCAAGGGCGAGACCATCAACACGCCCTCGCTGCTGGCGGTCGAGGACGCGATCGACGGCCTCAACTGGGCCGAGAGCATCGGCGGGTTGCCGGCCCTCATCCGCCGCACGCGCGCCAACTTCGCCGCCATCGCCGGCTGGGTCGAGCGCACGCCATGGGTCGATTTCCTGGCCGAGGACCCGGCCACGCGCTCGACCACCTCCGTCTGCCTCAAGCTGGTCGATCCCTGGTTCCTGGGCTTGGCGCCCGAACAACAGGCGGCGGCCGCCAAGGCGCTCGCCGACCGGCTCGAGCAGGAGCAGGCGGGCTACGACATCGGCGCCTATCGCGATGCGCCGCCGGGCTTGCGCCTCTGGGCCGGCGCCACGGTCGAGACCGCCGATCTGGACGCGCTCTTCCCCTGGCTCGACTGGGCCTATGCGGCGATCCGCGCCGAAGCCCGGTAGATATGGATGATCCTCAGCGAGAGAGAAGCAGCATGATCCGCGTCCTGATCGCCGACGATTTGAGCCCGCGCGCCGCCGAGATCTTCCGCGAGCGCGGCATCGAGGCCGATGTGCGCGTAGGCCTCAGCCCGGCCGAGCTCGAGGCCTGCATCGGCCAGTATGACGGGCTCGCGGTGCGCTCCGCAACCAAGGCCACCGCCAGGATCATCGCCGCCGGCGAGCGGCTCAAGGTGATCGGGCGCGCCGGCATCGGCGTCGACAACATCGACCTCGCCGCCGCGACCCAGCGCGGCATCGTGGTGATGAACACGCCGCACGGCAACTCGGTCACCACCGCCGAGCACGCCGTCGCCATGCTGATGGCGCTCGCCCGCCAGATCCCGGCGGCCGATCACTCGACCCAGGCCGGCAAGTGGGAGAAGTCGCGCTTCGTCGGCGTCGAGCTCATGGGCAAGACGCTCGGCATCGTCGGCTGCGGCAATATCGGCTCGATCGTCGCCGACCGCGCGCACGGCCTCAAGATGAAGGTCGTCACCTTCGACCCCTATCTCTCGGACGACCGCGCCCGCGACCTCAATGTCGAGAAGGTCGAGCTCGACCAGCTCTTCGCCCGCGCCGACTTCATCACGCTGCACACGCCCCTGACCGAGGGCACGCGCGGCCTGATCGACGCGGCGGCCATCGCCAAGATGAAGCGCGGCGTGCGCCTCATCAATTGCGCGCGCGGCGAGCTCGTCGTGGAGGCCGACCTCAAGGCCGCGATCGAGGCGGGCCAGGTGGCGGGGGCCGCCCTCGACGTGTTCGCCCAAGAGCCCGCCAAGAGCAACATCCTCTTCGGCTCCGACCGGATCGTGGCGACGCCGCATCTCGGCGCCTCGACCGCCGAGGCGCAGGAGAAGGTGGCGCTCCAGGTGGCCGAGCAGATGGCGGATTTCCTGCTGACGGGGGCCGTCGCCAACGCGCTCAACATGCCCTCGGTCACGGCCGAGGAAGCGCCGAAGCTGAAGCCTTACATGAAGCTCGCCCAGCAGCTTGGCTCCTTCGCCGGCCAGCTCACCCGCTCGGCCCTCAAGGCGGTGACGGTCGAGTACGAGGGCCATGCGGCCGAGCTCAACACGCGGCCCCTGACGGCCGTGGCGCTGGCGGGCTTGCTCACACCTCTGCTCGACAGCGTCAACATGGTCAACGCGCCGGTGCTGGCGCGCGAGCGCAACATCGAGGTGAGCGAGATCAAGCACAGCCGCGTGAGCGACTATCAGACGCTGATCCGCCTCACGGTCACGACCGACCGGCAGAGCCGCGCCGTGGCCGGCACGCTCTTCGGCGGCGACAAGCCGCGGCTGGTCGAGATCAAGGGGATCGCCATCGAGGCCGAGCTCGGCCGCCACATGCTCTATGTGACGAACCGCGACAAGCCGGGCTTCATCGGCCGGCTCGGCACGCTGCTCGGCAATGAAGGCGTCAACATCGCGACCTTCCATCTGGGCCGCTCGGCGCCGGGTGCGGACGCCATCGCCCTCATCGAGGTCGATCAGGTCGTCACCGAGCCGCTGCTCGAGCGCATCCGCCAGATCCCCGACGTGATGCAGGCCGCGGCGCTGTCGTTCTAGGCGGGTTTCGACGAGGAATATTCGCTTCTTCGGACGTCATTGCCGGGCTTGACCCGGCAATCCACGCCATGGGTTCGGGGAGTTCAAGCTTGTCTCCGAGCCGGCCTTTGGCCGGACCTCGGGGCCGGGGATGGCTCGGAAAGAAGCGATGCCAACCGAACGAAACACGCCTCCAGGCTCAGTCCTTGCCTTTCGTGCGCGGACCGAAATGCCGGCTCGGCTCCATGCGTTCATGCAGCACGCGAACGATCTCGATCAGGTTCGGTGCGACCGTGCGGCAATAGAGGATGTGCACGGGCCGCCTCACCTTCGCCTTCGGATCGTCGGCGCGCGCATGCCGGATAGGAAAGCTGCGGATACCGGTTGCGAGCTCGGTGCGGTCCCGCGTCGCGGGGCCTTGCGGATCGGTCGCCACCTTGCGCGTGGCGGCCGCCAGGATCGCCGAATAGCGGCGTCGTCCTTCCGCTCCCCATCTCCGTTCGCTGGCCTCGAGGATATTTGCGAGATCGCTCTCCGCGAGCCGCGAGAGGCGATAGCGCATCATGCGTCAGCGCGCTCGCTTACCAGCGGTGGTCGCTAAGCCTTCGAGATAACGGTCAAGGTCGGTGTCGGCAATTTCCGTGAACTCGCCTCGCCCGAACGCCTCGACGCCGGCATTGATCTGCATGCGCAGCGCCTTGAGCTTGAGCGCGTCCTCGCGGCGGCGCTGCTGCAAGGCCCGCAAGGCGTCGCGCACGGCTTCGCTGGCGTTCTGGTACTCGCCCGACCTTACGGCCTTTTCGATGAAAGCGTCCTGCTCGGGCGTGAGGCTGATGTTGCGGGTCGGCATCGAAGGCGGCTTCTCGAACGGCCCGCAGGTTAGCATCTATGGCAAAATTTGCCAACGGATGCCGCCCCCGACGCTCACCGCCCTTTCGGCCCCGGCGCGAGAGCCGCTCGGCCCGGTCTGGCCGGAGCGGCAATGGAGATGGCCTCGTGGTCGCGGCACGGCGAAGGCCGATCGCGGCGTTCCTGACGGAGCTCGGACGGTATCTGCAGGGCTCGCCGCAATCCCGCTGGCGCCAGCGCGAGGCGCTTCTGGCGCTGGACGACCGGCTGCTGCGCGATGTCGGCTTGACGCGCCGCGAAGTCCTGGCCGGCCGGCGCTGGACGTCCGGCGGGAGGCCGGTCCCGCCTCACGGCCTGCCCGGTATACGCGGGCTGGCCCCGTCCGAGCGATACTGGTAAAAGACCGCCGGCCGGTGAGGCCCACGGGGAAGCAGCGCTCCCCCGAGTGACCCGTTCCGGCCGCCAGCATCGACCCCGAAGGAGGCGCTCCCATGCGCCGCGCCAGCGTCTCGCGCAAGACCAAGGAAACCCAGATCGAGGCCGAGATCGATCTCGACGGCCAGGGCCGGTCGGAGATCGCGACCGGCATCGGCTTCCTCGACCATATGCTGGACCAGCTCGCCCGCCACAGCCTGATCGACATCAGGCTCGAGGCCAAGGGCGACCTCCATATCGACTTCCACCACACCACCGAGGACAGCGGCATCGTGCTGGGCGAGGCGGTCGCCAAGGCGCTCGGCGAGCGGCGCGGCATCGCGCGCTGGGGCGAGGCCACCGTGCCGATGGACGAGACCTTGACGCGCGTGGCGCTCGACGCCTCGAACCGGCCCTATCTGGTCTGGAAGGTCGCCTTCACCAAGCCCAAGCTCGGCGAGATGGACACGGAGCTGTTCAAGGAATGGTTCCAGGCCTTCGCGCAACATGCGGGCCTCACGCTCCATGTCGAGAACCTCTACGGCGAGAACAACCACCACATCGTCGAGAGCTGCTTCAAGGGGCTGGCGCGCGCGCTTCGCGCCGCCATCGCCATCGACACGCGCAAGGCCGGCGAGGTGCCCTCGACCAAGGGCACGCTCGGCGGTTCGCTCTCGTGAAGGCGGTCGTCATCGATTACGGCTCCGGCAATCTGCGCTCCGCGGCCAAGGCGCTGGAGCATGCGGCGCCGCCCGGCTGCTCGGTCGCGGTGACGGGCGAGGCCTCGGCGCTGGCCGAGGCCAGCCACATCGTGCTGCCGGGCGTGGGCGCCTTCGCCGATTGCAAGGCGGGCTTGGAGGCGCGGCCCGGCATGATCGAGGCGCTGGAGCGCGCCGTGCGGCGGGAGGGCAAGCCTTTCCTCGGCATCTGTGTGGGCATGCAGCTCATGGCGCGCGCCGGGCGCGAATATGGCACCACACCGGGCCTGGGCTGGATCCGGGGCGAGGTCGCGGTGTTGGCGCCGGGGCGAGATGCCCAGGGCCGCCAGCTCAAGGTGCCGCATATGGGTTGGAACGAGCTCGTGATGGCGCGCGCCCATCCGGTCTTCGCCGGCATCGAGACGGGCGCCCACGCCTATTTCGTCCACAGCTATCATATGAAGCTGGAGAATCCGACCGATCTGCTCGCCGCCTGCGACTATGGCGGGCCGGTGACGGCCGCCATCGCGCGCGCCAACATGGTCGGCACGCAATTCCATCCGGAGAAAAGCCAGGCGGTGGGCCTGAGGCTCCTCGCCAATTTTCTCGCCTGGAGGCCGTGACCGGATCTGAAGCCGTTCGGACCGGAATCGTCTCGCAGCAATCGGGAACCAACGCCATGGCCAAGACCGCGGTCGAGGAGCTGAAGAAGTTCGCGGGCACCGATCTCGCCGACCTGTGCGACGCGGCCGAGGACGGCATCCGCGCCGGCGGCGGGTTCGGCTGGCTGACGCCGCCGCAACGCGAGACCATGGAGGCCTATTGGAAGGGCGTGCTGCTGGTGCCCGAACGCCGGCTCTTCGTCGGCCGGCTCGACGGCACCATCGTCGGCTCGGCGCAACTCGTGCGCCCCAACAAGAACAACGAGGCGCAGGCCCATTGGGCCACCATGACGACGCATTTCGTGGCGCCTTGGGCGCGCGGCCACGGGCTCGCCAAGGCGATTCTGCTGACGGTCGAGGCGGCGGCGCGCGGCGCCGGTGCCGCCGTGCTCAATCTCGACGTGCGCGAGACGCAGGAGGCCGCGATCCAGCTCTACCAGTCGCAAGGCTATGTGCATTGGGGCACGCACCCGCATTACGCCAAGGTGAACGGCAAGAGCGTGGCGGGGCTGTTCTTCTACAAGGACCTGGTGTGAACGGACGCTCTCCAGATATGCGCTTGGCGAACAGCCTCCCCCTCACCCAGCTTCGGGTAGGCTCGGCGCAGGCGCCTCGCCAACCCTTCACAACCCTCTCCCCCACCTTGTGGGGGAGAGGGAAGGGTGAGGGGGAGAGCACGCCGCTGCTGCCGCGAGGCTCCCGGTGATCCTCTATCCCGCGATCGATCTCAAGGGCGGCCAATGCGTGCGGCTGCGCCAGGGCGACATGGCGCAGGCGACGGTGTTCAACGCCGATCCGGCCGATCAGGCGCGCCGCTTCAAGGCGGCCGGCGCCGAGTGGCTCCACATCGTCGATCTCGACGGCGCCTTCGCCGGCCGCGCCATCAACGGCCGGGCGGTCGAGGCGATCCTCGAGGCGGCCCCTCTGCCCTGCCAGCTCGGCGGCGGCATCCGCGATCTCGGCGCCATCGAGAACTGGCTCGCGCGCGGGGTCTCGCGCGTGATCCTCGGCACCGTGGCGGTGCGCGATCCCGATCTGGTGCGCCAGGCCTGCCGGCTCTTTCCCGGCCGCATCGTCGTCGGCATCGACGCCAAGGGCGGGCGCGTCGCGGTCGAGGGCTGGGCCGAGACCAGCGATCTCACGGCCGAGGAATTGGCGCGCCGGTTCGAGGATGCGGGCGTGGCCGCGATCATCTATACCGACATCGATCGCGACGGGCTGTTGCAGGGCGTCAATGTCGAGGCGACGGCGGCGCTGGCGAGGGCCATCCGCATACCGGTGATCGCGTCCGGCGGCGTGGCGGGCCTCGAGGATCTCAGGCGCCTGCTGGCGGCGGGCCCCGACGGGGGCCCTAGCGCCATCGCCGGCGTGGTGGTTGGCCGCGCGCTCTATGACGGCCGGCTCGATCTGGGCGAGGCGCTGGCGCTGCTGCGTGCAGCACGCCAGCAGCGGCAGCCAGGCCGCGACCCGCGCGAGACGCAGATATGCTGAAAGTCCGCATCATTCCCTGCCTCGACGTGCATGCAGGCCGCGTGGTCAAAGGCGTGCGCTTCGTCGATCTGGTCGATGCGGGCGATCCGGTCGAGCAGGCGCGCGCCTACGACAAGGCCGGCGCCGACGAGCTCTGTTTCCTCGACATCACCGCGAGCCACGAGCAGCGCGGCATCATCTTGGACGTCGTGGCGCGCACCGCGTCCGAGGTCTTCATGCCCTTGACGGTCGGTGGCGGCGTGCGCCAGGTCGAGGATTTCCGCAAGCTGCTCCTGGCCGGCGCCGACAAGGTCTCGGTCAATACGGCGGCCGTGGAGAACCCGGCGCTGGTCTCGGCCGCGGCCGAGAAGTTCGGCGCGCAATGCGTGACGGTGGCGATCGACGCGAAGGCCGATGGGATCGGTCCGGACGGCAAGGGCCGTTGGCAGGTCTTCACCCATGGCGGGCGCAAGGCCACCGGCCTCGACGTGGTCGAATGGGCCTGCCGCATGGCCGAGGCGGGTGCAGGCGAAATCCTGCTTACCTCGATGGACCGCGACGGCACCAAGCAGGGCTACGATCTGGGCCTCTTGCGCGCGGTGGCGGATGCGGTGCCGGTGCCGGTGATCGCGTCGGGCGGCGTGGGCACGCTCGATCATCTGGTCGAGGGCGTGCGCGAAGGCCATGCCAGTGCGCTGCTGGCCGCCTCGATCTTCCATTTCGGCACCTACTCGATCGCGCAAGCCAAACTGCGGCTGGCGGCGGCCGGCATTCCCGTCCGGCCGGTGGGCTGAGCACTAGAACCCGATACGGGCCGAGCCGGTATCGGCTCGATGCCTGCGTCGAGAGGGCTGCGGAGGGTTATCCGGGCGTGTCAGTCGATCATTTCCAGTCGATGGCGCCCCGGATCCATATATTGTGAAGGTTGCGTGACATTGCCCGCAACATTTGGGGGGTGTAGGGTGGATTCCCCCTAGAGTCCGGTCGCCTCAAGCCAGATTGGCTTGAGGCGTGAATCGGCCTCTAGCTTATTGAATGAGAGCAAGATTCGCGGACCAGCTTGTTTCAAGCTGGCCCGATCTTGCTCTAGGTTTTCTGCGAGGGAATCGGCCATGGCCCGGGCTGCGACGACGATGGATGCCACCATTCTTGACCGGCTCTACAAGGTGATCGAGAGCCGGAAGGGGGGCGATCCCGCCAAGTCCAACACCGCCCGGCTCTTCGCCAAGGGCACCGACAAGATCGCGCAGAAGCTGGGCGAGGAGGCGGTCGAGGCGGTGATCGAGGGCGTGCGCGGCCGCAAGAAGGACCTGGCTGCCGAGAGCGCCGACCTGCTTTATCACCTGCTGGTCTTGTGGGCCGACCGGGGCCTGAAGCCGGGCGAGGTGTGGGCCACGCTCGCCGCCCGCGAGGGCATCTCCGGCATCGAGGAGAAGAAGGCGAGAGGTCTGATCAAATGAGCAGCAGCACCGCAGCCTATGACCGCAACAACATCTTCGCGCGCATCCTGCGCGGCGAGATCCCCTGCAAGAAGGTCTACGAGGACGAGCATGCGCTGGCCTTCCACGACATCAACCCGCAGACCCGCGTGCATGTGCTGGTGATCCCCAAGGGCGCCTATGTCTCGATGGCCGATTTCGCGGCCAAGGCGGGCGACAAGGAGATCGCGGGCTTCATCCGCGCGATCGCCAAGGCGGCCGAGCTGGCGGGCGTCAAGGACAGCGGCTACCGCATGCTCGCCAATCACGGGCCCGATTCGCACCAGGAGGTGCCGCACCTCCATGTCCACATCTTCGGCGGCCAGAAGGTCGGCCGCATGATCTGCGTGGAGCGGCAGAGGTAAGGCGCCCAATCGCCGATCGGCTTCGTTCCCGTCTGAAGCGGATCGGATTCGCCGCTCGATCAAATCGAAGCGTAGTTCCGCAACAGATTTCTTTGCTGATAGCGTATTTTTCTACGGCGAACTCGTTCCCGTTTCGCCAGAATGTGCTCTAAGCATTCGACGAATGATCGCTGAATGGTGCAGGTCGCGGAAAGACCCGTCGGCGGCCGCGGTCCTACAAAATTGCCGGCAATTGCTTCATTGAATTTCCACAGTAACTTCTGAGTAGTTTGCGGTGGTGCATGAAGGGATTCCCGAATCAAGTCGCTGAACTCCCAAAGCTCGCGGTAGCGATGCGCTGCCTTGTGAATATTGAGCGCGCCGGTAAGAACGGCAAGGACGACGGCGTATTTGGTGAAGCTTTGGTGCGAGCTGGCGTAGCCGGAACCGGGCATAAGCCAATGCCTATCGAGGAGTACCTCCAGGCGCAGCTAAAAAAGACGCCAAGCAATCGGAGTTATCGCACCACAGCCAGAGGTCTGCGCGAACTCTTTCGCTTGATGCGGTTCATCGACGATTCCGGCCCGGAGCTGACTATAACTAACTTGGGGCGACTCGCGGCAGCATTCGCCGGCAAGGCGATGAATCAGCAGCAGATTGAGTTCTGGCGGCGCGTGATCGGTAACATTATCCATAGCGATGTCTACGGAGCATCGTATCCATACCAAGTGCTCCTGCGGCTGGTCGCAAGGAAGCCAGGTATCACGCGGGCAAAGTGCGCCCTCGCACTGGAGGCCAGAAACGACTCTCCAGAAGAGCTCGATCGGATCGCTAAGCTCGCCGATTTGTCTGAAGGCGAGATCATCGAAAAAATCGGGGTCACCAAGCCGAATTGGGACAATGCAAAGAAGGTGCTGCCGCGCTTCGCTGAGCAACTACACGATGTCATTCACACAAAGGGAACCTACGTCTTGGCCGACGCGCCCGGCCGCGCCGACGCCGGGCCCGTCGTCGCGCCGCGCGGGGCCGGCCAGCAGAGGGCAGCGGCGCCGCGTGCGCCACGAAGCTCGCGAGAGGTGACACCAGAGACAATTGGCAAGGCTGGCATCGCCGAGCGGTCGGATGAGGTCTCGATCCCACCTCCTGGCGATCCAGGTGCTATCGCGGCGGCGATCGAAGCGAGGGGCGACCGGCTGAGACGACATAATCTGCTGGTCCGGGAGTTCGCCGCGTTGTTCACAAAGGCTGGAGCCAAGCTGTATGAAGATCCATTCGATATCCTCGCTATCCTGGGTGAACTCGGGATTCTTGTCGAAGTGAAGACTCTCGATGGCACCGAATCGGACCAACGCGAGCGCGTCCGCGATGCACTCGGCCAGTTGCTTTACTATGAAGGATTCCTGACCGGGCCAGTCGCAGGCGAAGCGCCGATTCGCAAGATTGCGTGCTTCGAGGCGAATATCAGCGATAAGCACCGGGAATGGCTGAACGGATACAGCGTGGCCACGGTCTGGAAGGTAGGTGGCAAATTCGCTTGCGACGACCTAGCGCGCAGCTTTCTTGACCGGCATGTGAAGGAGTTCGGGCGCGACGTTGTCAAGCCGTGATCGCGCAAGCTCGACATACCGAGCGTTGATTTCTGCTCCGGCAAAACGTCGGCCGGTCTCTAAGGCCGCGATGCATTCCGATCCGGAGCCGACAAATGGCACCACAACGAGATCGCCGGGGTTGGAGAAGTGCTCAACTAACCTCCGGGACAGAAGCATCGGCTTCTGTGTTGGATGTTCGGTCCGCTCTTTCGCGAACCGCCGACCGGCCAGGGTAGGAAAGCGCCAGACGTCACCGCCCTGTTTTCCCTCGGGATGAGGCGTCCAGATCTTGCCATTCTTTGTGATCGTGTGTCGGAGCCGCTCCGTGCTCTTGTAGGGCTCGCGAATGACGTGGAACGTAGAGTCCTGCGACTTGGCGAACCATAGGATTGGCTCGTAGTGGCAGGCTGGCGATCGACGATATTTTGACCAGCCATTCTCATAGTTCCAGATGATTTGACGCCGATACTTCAGGCCCATTTCGTACATATGGACCTGTAAGAAGCAGGCATTGTGATGGATGGCGTAGACGAATAGGTTACCTAATGGCTTTAGCAGCCGCTTCGATTCCGCTAACCAGAGCTTGCACCAAGAAAACCACTCTTCGCGCGTCTCGAAGAATGCGCCATCGCCGAACTCCTTATCTTTCTCCAAGCTGTATGGAGGGTCGGCAATGATCAGATCAGCACAGGCGTCTGGAAGCGACTCCAAGAACGTCAGCGCATCACCGTGGTAGATGCAGTTTTCGCGAATCATTTCGCCAGAATGACGATGTACTGATGATGCAGGTTTGGCACGTAGGAATATGGAAAACCGTAGGGGAACACCCGCTTATGGCGTTGATAGAGTATCTTGAGGCCCTTCAACGTGAAGTCCCGTTTCTGCATTTCGTGCGCGATGTCCGCATGAAACATGTAATAATTTGACTTATGCCGAAAGTCGCCGACGACGATGCACATGTGACCACCATCAGCAAGACAGTTCCGAGTAAGCGCAAGCGTGTCGGCGAGCTCACGCACAAAGTCATCATAATCTGCGATGTTACCTAGATCTGCCGTGTCATTACTGTACTGCGTGTCGAGCCCGTTCCCGATTCTCTCCTGCTTGGCCTTGTGATCCTTCTTATGAAGGATATTCCAATAGGGCGGACTCGTAACGACAAGTTTTACTGAATGTTTCGGAATCTTTAGCAGCGCCGTCCGCGCATCGCCATGGATTACTTGTTGCGGGTGGGAACGCAACACGCTGTGGTCAACTTCCTTCGTAAGACGCTCCTTTGCAAGTTCGACATATTTCTTGTTTAGCTCTATGCCGATACCGCGTCGACCCTCGAGGGCTGCAGCTTTGAGAGTGGAACCGATACCAACGAAGGGGTCCAGCACCGTTTCTCCGGCTTTACTGAAGAACCGAACCAGGCGGGCAACGTCCTGAAACGAAAATGGGGCGGGATGAAGCTTCTCAATCTGAGCGTGCTCGTGCCCCTTCCCAAGGCCGCGCTGTATCCAGACAGATACGGTTTCGGGTATCCATTCTTTCGCAACGAGATCATTCAGCCGGTTGACAGGCTTGGCCCTGCTCCGCGCCGTCACCGCCACATCGATTTGCCTCACCCCGTCAGGCTCTACAGCGAGTCGCTTCGCAGGCGCGAGCATAGCAAGGTGACCCCTTTGATTGCGGCGCAGATGATTAGATCCGATTCAGAATGATTCATATTGCAGCGGTCAAGAAAATCTGTCAAATCAAATGCAAGAGGTACAGGATTTGCGAATGGCCCGCGACGCAGCGATTACCGCGAGAGTGGAACGCGCTATTAAAGAGGCGCTGGTCAAACTTGCAAAGGAAGACGGCAGATCAGACAGCCAATACCTTGAACGATTGATCATCGCCCACCTCAAAGAAAAAGGGCGGTTGCCGAAGAGGCACTCCTAGTCCCTTATCGAAAGCCGATGCATCTACCCACAGGTGGCATCCTCAGCCCACCGTCGTCGCCTGCCGATAGCTGAGCGCTTCGGCGATATGCGGCCGGCGCACGCCGTCGGCGCCTTCCAGATCGGCCAGCGTGCGCGCCACGCGCAGGATGCGGTGATAGCCGCGCGCAGAGAGGCGGAAGCGCTCGACCGCGTCCGAGAGAAGACGCCGTCCCTCGGCGTCGGGGGCCGCGATCGCTTCGAGCAGCCGTCCGTCCGCCTCGGCATTGGTGCGCGGGATATGCCGCCCGCGAGCGGCGCGCTCGGTCGGCAGCGACGGCGAAGCGACGGTATCGTCCCGCGATGGCGCGACGGAAGAGTCGGCGCCCGCGTCGCTCTCGTTTCCGTTCGTATGCAGAAGCCCGCGCAGCCGCTCCGCCTGGCGCGTCCGCGCCGCGGCGACGCGGGCCGCGACGTCTGCCGAGCGCTCGGCCGGTGGCGGCAGGGCGAGGTCGGCCGCGGTCACCGGCGGCACCTCGATGACGAGGTCGATGCGGTCGAGGAGCGGCCCCGAGAGCCGCGCCTGATAATCCTGGCCGCAGCGCGGCTGGCGATGGCAGCCCTGGTTCGGATCGCCCAGATGGCCGCAGCGGCAGGGATTCATCGCCGCCACCAGTTGGAAACGCGCCGGGTAGGTGACGTGCGCGGCGGCGCGCGCCACGGTGACGCGGCCCGTCTCGAGCGGCTGGCGCAGCGCCTCGAGGCTCGCGCGCTGGAACTCCGGCAGCTCGTCGAGGAACAGCACGCCCAGATGCGCCAGCGATACCTCGCCGGGCTTGGCGCGCGGGCCGCCACCCGTAAGCGCCGCCAGCGTTGCCGAATGGTGCGGATCGCGGAAGGGCCGCCGGCGCATGAGCCGCCCGTCGGCGAGCGCGCCCGCGACCGAATGGACCATGCTGACCTCGAGCGCCTCGGCCGGGTCGAGCGGCGGCAGGATGCCGGGCAGGCGCTGCGCCAGCATCGACTTGCCGGCGCCGGGCGGACCGACCATCAGGAGATTGTGGCCCCCGGCGGCCGCCACCTCGAGCGCGCGCTTGGCGCTCTCCTGCCCCTTGATGTCGGCCAGGTCGGGAAGCGCGCCCTCGAGCGCGGCCAGCCGCGGCTCCGGCGCCCGCAACACCTGGCTGCCCCGGAAGTGATTGACGAGCGCGAGCAGACTCGGCGCCGCCAGCACCTCGATCTCGCCGGCCCAGGCGGCCTCGCCGCCCTGCTCGGCCGGACAGATCAGCCCGCGGCCCGCAGCGGCCGCGCCGATCGCAGCCGGCAGCACGCCCGCCACCCGCGTGATGCGCCCGTCCAGGCCCAGCTCGCCCAAGGCCGTGTAGCGGGCCAACTCCGAGCCCGGCAGCACGCCCATCGCCGCCAGCAGCCCCAACGCGATCGGCAGGTCGAAATGGCTGCCCTCCTTCAGGAGATCCGCCGGCGCCAGATTGACCGCGATGCGCTTGGGCGGCAGCGCCAAGCCGAGCGCACCCAGGGCGGCGCGCACCCGCTCGCGGCTCTCGCCCACGGCCTTGTCGGGCAGGCCGACCACGGCGAAGGCCGGCAGGCCCGCCGCCATCTGCACCTGCACATCGACCTCCAGCACCTCGATGCCCTGAAAGGCCACGCTCGCGACGCGCGAGGCGGGGCGCGCCGAGGAAGACGCCACGGTCGCGACGGGCGCTCGCGCCGGCGCGGCAGCAGAGAAATCGAGCCTTGCGGATGAAGCGGATGCATTCATGGTCCGGCCTGCGCTGCGAGGGCGGCGTCCTTGGCGATGAAGGAGAAAAGAATATAGTTTATTCTCATATAAGTTGTATCGCGCCATTGGCGGCTTGTCCAGGGGGTTCGGCCGCGGATCGGCCCAGCCGGTCTTCCATCCCGGGGCGCGATCACCGCCCGCCGTCCGGGATTGCCAAGCCAGGCCGGCCGGGCATGATGGAGCCCGGTATTCGCACGGATCCTTTTTCGCCGGCTTACGTTGCCCATGACCTCCGCCTTCAAAGCCGCGCTCCTCGCGCATCATGCGGGCGACCACGCCACCGCCGAACGGCTCTATCGCCGCGCCATCGAGGAGGGCACGGAGGCGCGTGCCGCGCGCTACAACCTGGCCTTGCTCTACGCCGAGCAGCGCGCCTTCGCGCAAGCCAAGCCGCTGCTCTTGAGCCTGATCGCCGAGCCCAAGGCCGATGCCGAGATCCATCTGCTGCTGGGGCGGATCTTCATGGCGGAAGGCGACAGTGCGGCGGCGCGCGCGCCCCTGGAGCAGGCCTTGGCGCTCGATCCCGCCAAGGTCCCAGCACGGCTCGAGCTGGCGCGTCTGCTGGGTGCGGCGCGCGACTATGCGCGGGCCGTCGAGCTCTTGCGGGCCGTGCCGGAAACGGCGCCGGCCGAGCAGCGGATGCCGGCGCTGCGCCTGCTGGCCGATCTCGAGATCGCCTGGGCCGAGGCCGATCCGGCCGAGGAAACCCGGCATCTGGACGAGGCGGAGGCCGCTTTGCGTGCCTGCCTGGCGCTGGCGCCGAGCCACCCCGGCCTGCTCAACAACCTGACGCTTCTGCTCACGCGCCGCGGCCGGCTCGAGGAGGCCGAGCGGCACGGCCGCGCGCTGCTGGCGCTGGCGCCGGTCGTGCCGGAGGCGTCGCTGGCGCTGGCGGGCGCGCTGGCAGGGCGCGACCCTGCGCGCGAAGCCGAAGCCGTCGATCTGCTGAGCCGCGCCCTGGCCCGCGCGCCCGATCACCCGTCCCTCAATTGGAATCTCGCCCATTCGCTGATGCGCCTCGAGCGCTTCGGCGAGGCCTGGCCCCGCTATGCGCGGCGCTTCGAGCGCAAGCAGACCCTGGTGCCGCCGCCGGGCCCGCGCTGGGACGGCCGGCCGACCGAGCGGCCGCTGCTGGTCTGGGGCGAGCAGGGCTTCGGCAACGTGATCCAGTTCGCGCGCTTCCTGCCGCAAGCGGCCGCGCGCGCACCGCGTCTGCTGCTGGCCTGCCAGACGCCGCTGCTGCGCCTGCTGGGCGCGATGCCCGCGGTCACGCAGGCGATCGATTTCGCCGCACCCCTGCCGCCCTATGGCGTGCAATATCCGTTGCTCGATCTGGGGCTGGCGCTGGGGATCGAGGCGGCGGCGCTGCCCGGGCCGATCCCCTATCTGGCGCCGCCCTCCGCCGACGGGCGCTGGGCCAGGCTGGAGGCGGCGCCCGAGCCCCGCATCGGCATCGTCTGGAGCGGCAACCGGCTGCCCGATCGCCACCGCAGCGCGCCGCTCGAGCCGTTCCTGCGCCTGGCCGAGCGCCACGATCTCGAGCTCTGGAGCCTGCAGATCGGACCCGCCGCGGCCGATCTCGCCCGCGACGGCGGCGCCCGCGTGACCGACCTTTCGCCCCTGATCGAGGATTTCGCCGACACGGCCGCGGCGATCAGCCGGCTCGATCTCGTCATCACCATCGATACGGCGGTCGCGCATCTGGCGGGCGCGCTCGGCAAGGAGGCCTGGGTGCTGCTGCCCCATCGCGCCGGCTGGATGTGGCATTTCGATCCGGCGCGCACGATCTGGTACCCGAGCCTGCGCCTGTTCCGGCAGGCCTCGTTCGGCGACTGGCCGGGCCTGTTCCAGCGGGTCGAGACGGCCTTGGCGGCGTGGCTGGCGGTGCGTCGATAGCGGCCTCGGCCGGCGCCGGCGCGATCAGTCCAGGGAGGGATCCCAGACCACGGTGCGGTTGCGTCCGCCGAGCTTGGCCGCATAGGCCGCCTTGTCCGCGCGATCGATCGATTCCTCCACCGGTATGTCGGGGTCCAGCGGCGCCAGCCCGAACGACGCGGTGACATGGATCGGCGGATGGCCTTCGCCTTCGATCGGCATGGCGACGAGCGCCTCGCGCAGCCGCTCCACCACCTCGCGGGCGACGTCGATGTTCGCATTCGCCAGGCAGATCAGAAACTCTTCGCCGCCATATCGGAACAGCTTGTCGTAGGGGCGAATCTGCTTGATCACGAGGCGCGCGGACGCGACCAGGACCCGATCGCCGGCAACGTGCCCGTAGGCATCGTTCACCGCCTTGAAGCGGTCGAGATCCATCATCGCCAGGCAACAGGACTGAACCTTGCGCTTCACCAGCTCCTGCTGCTCGCGCAGCTTGGTCAGGAGCCCCGTGCGGCTGGCGGCTCCGGTCAAGGGGTCGAGATTCTGCAGCGCGTCGTCGAGCTCGCGCAGGATGGTGAGGATCTCCAGCCGCATCCGCTTGAGCGCGCTGAGGAAACGCTCGTAGTTCTGCACCGAAGCGGGCACGCGCCGCTTCGAGGCCAGCAGCAGGAGCGCAGCCTGCTCGTGCATGCGCCGATGCTCGGTCTCGATCTGCTCGAGACCGGGGTGGCTGCGGATCGACGCCGGTCCCGGACCGTAGAGCCATTGGCCGAACCGGCACTGCCGGTGGGCCTCCTTGTCGATATCCCGCTCGTCGGGCGGCAAGCTGCAGATCAAGGTGGCGTAAAGCGCCTCGCACCACTGCTCGTGATTGTAGAGCGCTTGTTGCAGCTCCGTCTGGGCCGCCTGCATCCCCTCCCGGGGTAGGTCGGCAATCGCCATGCGCTGCCCTCCCGCGACCCGGCGCGTCGCCGCCCGCGCCGACTCGCTGCTTGATTTTGCGCAAGAGGATAACCGGCTTCGATCGTGCCGTCACCGATCGGAAGGGGGAGGAGCCGGCCACCGCCGGCCTTTCGGGGCCGCAGCACCTCGGCGGCCCGAGCGGCCCCGGGCTTCCGCCCGAAGCAAAGTCGCCCCAGAGGCGCCTATGCCGCCCCGCCTTCGAAGCCCTGGAGCAGGTTCACGACGTTGAGGCCCAGCGCCTCGACCGCGTAGCCGCCTTCCATCACGAACAGGGTCGGATGCCGAAGCGCCGCGATCCTGGCGCCGATGCGGATATAGTCCTCGCTTCGCAGCTTGAACTGCGCGATCGGGTCCTTCTCGAAGGTGTCGACGCCGAGCGAGACCACCAGCGCGTCGGGCCCGTAGGCCGCGATGCGCGCGAGCGCGTGATCGAGCGCTGCGCCGTAGGCCTCCCAGCCCGTGCCCCAGCGCAAGGGGTAGTTCGCGTTGAATCCCTCGCCCGGCCCCTCGCCCGCCTCGTCGGCATAGCCGGAGAAATAGGGATATTCCTGCTGCGGGTCGGCATGGAGCGAGGCGAACAGCACGTCGGCGCGCCGGTAGAAGACGGCTTGCGTGCCGTTGCCGTGGTGATAGTCGACATCGAGGATGGCGACGCGATCGGCCCCGCCTTGGCGAAAGGCCTCGGCGGCGATCGCGGCGTTGTTGAGGAAGCAGTAGCCGCCGTAGTGGTCGGGCGTGGCGTGATGGCCGGGCGGGCGGCAGAGCGCGAAGGCGGCCCGCTCGCCGCCGGCGACGAGCTTCTGCGCGGTCAGCGCCACATCGACCGCCGCGCGCACGGCCGTCCAGGTGGTGGCGGTGATGGCGGCCGACGCGTCGAGCGCGTAGAAGGCGAACCGGCCGGTGACGCTCTCGGGCTCGATCCGGCGCATGCCCTCCACCGGCCAGCTCAGGGGAATGGCCTCGGGCGCATCCGCGCCGAAACGCCGGGTCCAGCGCGCCCAGGCGCTCTCGAGGAAATCGAGCAGCCCCGCGCGATGGACGCGCCGGGCGAGCTCGAGGCCGAAACGCTCGGGCTCGAGCACGGGCCCGAGCTTGGTCTCGGCGATGCGGGCGAGGATGCTGTCGACGCGCCGCGGGTTCTCGAAGGGCGGCACGAAGCGGCCGAAGGAGAGCTCGCCCTTGGGCGCGTGCAGCCTGTGGTCCTCGCTGGCGACGGTTTTCATGATGGGGTGCTTTCTGTTCCACCAGTTGTCGCCACCCGATAAATCGTCACCCTCGCGAAAGCGAGGGTCCATGGCGCAGCGCCCGGCCGTTTCACGCTTGGATCCCGCGGCCGGCTTCGCCGGCAAACTTTAGAGTAGCGGGCGAAGCCCGCGGGCGCCGGGATGACGACCGAGAGAACGGCCGACACCTTGCTCATGCTCACTTCACCGCGCCCTCGAACCCCTCGAGCACGTTGACGGCGTTGATGCCGAGCTCCTCGACCGCGTAGCCGCCCTCCATCACGAACAGGGTCGGCTTGCCGGCCGCGGCGATGGCGGCACCGATCTCGAGATAGTCCTCGTGGCGGAGCTTGAACTTGGAGATCGGGTCCTTCTCGAAAGTGTCGACGCCGAGCGAGACGACGATGGCGTCGGGGCCATATTCGGCGATGCGGCGCATGGCGCTGTCCATTGCCGGCCCGTACTGGTCCCAAGCCGCACCCCAGCGCAAGGGCAGGTTCATGTGATAGCCCTCGCCGCGTCCCTCGCCGCGCTCGTCGGCATGGCCGATGAAGAAGGGGAACTCCTGCCTGGGATCGGCGTGGATCGAGATCGTCAGCACGTCGTCGCGCCTGTAGAAGATCTCCTGCGTGCCGTTGCCGTGGTGGTAGTCGACGTCGAGCACGGCCACGCGCCCCGCGCCGCCGTCGCGAAAGGCCTGCGCCGCGACGGCCGCGTTGTTGAAGAAGCAGTAGCCGCCATAGAAGTCGCTGCCGGCATGGTGCCCCGGCGGACGGCAGAGCGAGAAGGCGACGCGCTCGCCGCCCTTGACCAGCTTCACGCCGGTCATCGCCACGTCGACGGCGGAGACGATCGCGCGCCAGGTGCCCGCCGTGATCGGCGTGCCGGCGTCGAAGGAATAGTAGGAGAGCTTGCCGTCGATGGTCTCGGGCAAGCTGCGGTGCATCCCGGGCGCCATCCAGTTGAGCGGCAGCGCATCGTAGGCGCCATGCGCCTTGACCCATTCGTCCCAGGCGGTTTCGAGGAATTTCACGAAGTCGGGCTTGTGAACGCGCAGGATCGGATCGGTGCCGAAGCGCTCCGGCGCCAGCACCGGCCCCAGCTTGCGGTCGCGCACCCGCGCCAGCACGATGTCGGCGCGCCTGGGCATCTCGAAGCAGGGTTGCAGCTTGCCGTCGATCAGCTCGGCCTTGCCGTTCTGCAGGCGGTGATCGTCGGAATAGACCGTCTTCATGGCGGTGAACCTCTTTCGATATCGATTGCGTCGAGCGGAAGCCGGCGCCTTCGCGTCAGCCTTCCGAAATCGTCACATGGCCCGCGTCCCAGCCGCCGGGCCAGACCTCGGCAGCGCCGCGGCGCGAGCGCCTGACCTCGGCCACCGGCAAATCGCGCGCGACCAGCATGGGCCCGGCGCCCTCGGTCTCGCTCCAGGGGCCGATCGAGGCGGCCGTGCCGGTTTCGCCCAGCGGCCGCTCGCAAGGCAGGAACACGGCCGCACCCGAGCAGTTGGTGTCGCGGCCCACGAGCGGCCCCGGCACGCCGATGGCGCCGACCGTGCAGACGATCGCCTGCAGCTCGACCGCGCGCGCCTTGGCGCAGTCGAAGACGCGGTGGTAGCCGGAGCGGAAGGAGGTCATGGAAGGCACGATGAGGAGATCGAGATCGGCCGGGGCGAGCTTCGCGGCGAGCGCCGGCATCTCGACATCGAGGCAGATCAGCATGCCGAGCCTGAGATCCTCCCATTCGACCACGGTGAAGCGGTCGCCGGTCGAAAGGCTCCAGCCATCGGGGTCCTTCTCGCCGGGGGTGAGCACGAGCTTATCATGGAAACAGGTCCGGCCATCGGGCAGCAGCAGCCAGGCGCGGTTGAGATATTCGCCGGGCCGCTCCGCCTTCACCGGCATCGAGCCGGCGAGGAGCGCCATATCGTGCTTGCGGGCCAACGGGCGGATCGCCGCGAGCGCGGCTTCGCCCTGCTCGGCCATCCAGGCGATCTCGCCCGTCTTGGGCAGATCTGCCGGCGCGAAGGCGAGCCAGTGCGCCGACACATACTCCGGCATGACCAGAATCCTGGCCCCTTGCGCCTTGGCCTCGGCCATCTGCTGGTCCACCAGCGCCGCCCAGGCGCCGATGCCGTTCAGCGGCCTGGCGAGGTTGGCGGCCCACAGCGCGACGGTCAGGCTCTGCATCGGGTCTCGCGACGCTCCTTGCTGGCGCAGGTCCGACCATGGCAGGCCGGAAAAAGGAAAGGGCCGGAAAGCGCGTTCGCGCCATCCGGCCCCGGAGGTTACTCGCGGGCTCGCGTCCCGTTCAACCGCCCTTTCGGGTGGGCGAAGCCGCGCGCGCTCGCGATCACTTCTTCAGCTCGGTCCAGAGCTTGTTGTACTTGTCCGTCACCTCTTTCGGGCAGGGCGGCACGAACTCCGGCTCCAGCCCGGCCGGGATCTTGAACTCGGGCGAGTCGGCGAACTCCGGATCCATCTGCGCCATGTACGTCTCGCTGCCGAGGATGGCGTTCGAGTACTTGGCGAAGTCCGAGATCAGCGCCGCGTTCTCCGGATCCATGATGAAGTTCTGGAACAGCTTGGCGTTCTCGATGTTCGGCGCGTCCTTGAGGACGGCGACGTTGTCCATCCAGCCCTCGATGCCCTCCTTGGGGAAGGCGTAGGCGACCGTCGGCCGCTGCAGGCGGATGCGCCGGGCCGCACCGTTCCAGGTCTGCGTCAGATCGACGTCGCCCGCGGTCATCTTGCCGATGGTGTCGTAGTCGAAGGTGCGCCAGGACTTCTTCGCATTGACCAGCAGGTCGCGGAGCTTCTTGAGGTCCGCCGGGTTGCCGTTGCAGCGCGGCAGTCCCAGATAGCGCAGCCCCGCGTTGAACAGCGAGTTCATGTCGTCCAGCACGTTGATGCGGCCCTGCAGCTCCGGCGGCGGATCGAACATGAGCGCGTAGGTGTTGATGTCGCCCTTGTACTTCGCCGTGTCGACGGCGAAGGAGGTGGTGCCCCACTGCCACGGCACGGTGTAGTTGCGGCCCGGATCCCAATAGATGTCGACGAACTTCGGATTCACGTTCTTGAAGTTCGGCATCTTGTTGGGCTCGGTCTTGGCCAGCATGCCCTCCTCGATCATGATCTTGACCGTGTAGTCGGAGGGCACGACGATGTCGTAGCCGGTGCCGCCGGCGCGCACCTTGGCCAGCATGGTCTCGTTCGAGTCGTAATCGTCGAGCGTGACCTTGACGTTGTAGGTCTTCTCGAATTTCTCGATCAGCTTGGGGTTGGTGTAGTCGCCCCAGTTGAAGATGTGCAGTTCGCCGTCCGCACGCGCGGTTCCGCCGGCGAGCAGCAGAGCGGCGAGCGCCGCTCCCAGCCATCGCAATTTCATGATCCTCTCCAGTTGCCTCCGCCTGCTTTCCTATCGGTGCATCGCGCAGAGAGCGACCACCGTCCGCTCCGGCGCCAGGCCCATGTCCTCGGGCCGGGCGCTCGCGATCACTTCTTCAGCTCGGTCCAGAGCTTGTTGTACTTGTCCGTCACCTCTTTCGGGCAGGGCGGCACGAATTCCGGCTCGGGTGCGCCCGGCGGCGGATTGATCTCCGGCGCCTTGGCAAAATCCGGATCCATCTGCGCCAGGTATTTGTCGCTGCCGATGATGCCGTCCCGGTAGCGCGCGAAGTCGGTGATGAGCGCCGCGTTCTCCGGATCCATGATGAAGTTCTGGAACAGCTTGGCGTTCTCCATGTTCGGCGCGTCCTTGAGGACGGCGACGTTGTCCACGAAGCCCTCGACGCCTTCCTTGGGGAAGGCGAAAGCGAGCGTCGGCTTCTGCTGGCGGGCGCGCCACGAATAGCCATTCCAGTTCTGCGACAGATCGACGTCGCCCGAGGTCAGCTTGCCGATGGTGTCGTAGTCGAAGGTGCGCCAGGACTTCTTCGCGTTCAGCAGCAGCTCGCGCAGCTTCTTCAGGTCCGCCGGATTGCCGTTGCAGCGCGGCAGCCCCAGATAGCGCAGCCCCGCGTTGAACAGCGCGTTCATGTCGTCCAGCACGTTGATGCGGCCCTGCAGCTCCGGCGGCGGATCGAACATGAGCGCGTAGGTGTTGATGTCGCCCTTGTACTTCGCCGTGTCGACCGTGAAGGCCGTGTAGCCGATCTGCCACGGCACGGTGTAGTTGCGGCCCGGATCCCAATAGACGTTCACCATCTTGGGATCCATGTTCTTGAAATTGGGCATCTTGTTGGGCTCGGTCTTGGCCAGCATGCCCTCCTCGATCATGATCTTGACCGTGTAGTCGGAGGGCACGACGATGTCGTAGCCGGTGCCGCCGGCGCGCACCTTGGCCAGCATGGTCTCGTTCGAGTCGTAATCGTCGAGCGTGACCTTGACGTTGTAGGTCTTCTCGAACTTCTCGATCAGCTTGGGGCTGGTGTAGTCGCCCCAGTTGAAGATGTGCAGTTCGCCGTCTGCGCGAGCCGTGCCGCCCGCGAGCAGCAGAGCGGCCGCGGCCGCCCCGAACCATCGCAGTTTCATGATCGCCTCCCAGTTGCCTCCGCCAGTCTCCCTATCGGTGCTTGCGCCCGATGAGGAACGACAAACTCACGAAACATATCGAAATCACGAGCAGGACCGCCGAGATGGCATTGACCTCGGGCGTGACGCCGGTCTTGTGCAGCTGTCCCCAGATATAGAGCGGCAGCGTCGTCTGTCCCGGCCCGGCCACGAGCTGGGTGATGGTGAAATCGTCGAACGAGATGATGAAGGCCAGCGCCGCGCCCGAGGAGATGCCGGGCATCAGGAGGGGCAGCGTCACGCGCCGGAAGATCTGCCACCGGGTCGCGTAGAGATCGGCCGCCGCCTGCTCCAGCGTGAGGTCCATGTCCTCGAGCCGGGCGCGGATCGGCAGGTACGCGAACGGGATGCAGAACACCGAATGGGTGAGGATCAGATTGCCGATGCCGAAATTGATGCCGGCCTGGGACGCGAGCAGCGCGAAGAAGGAGAGCGTGGCCACGGCGGTCACGATCTCGGGCACCATCAGCGGCAGGTTGATGATCATGTAGGCGATGCTCTGGCCCGGCCAGGGCTTGGTGCGCGTGGTCGCCAGCGCCGCCGCCGTGGCGATGATGGTCGCGGCGACGGTGGCCGAGGCGGCGATGATGAGCGTGTTGGCGGCGGCGCTGTGGATGTCGTCGTTCGCCAGCACCTTCTCGAACCAGGCCAGGCTGAACTCCGACCAGCGCGTGACCGAGCGGCTCGCGTTGAAGGCGAACCCCACCACGATCAGGATCGGCGCATAGAGTGCCGCGAGGCAGAGGGCCGCGACGACGCCGAAGCCCGGCTGGCGCTTGAGATCGAAGCCCTTGCCGGGGCGGCTCGCGGGCCGGCCGACCGGCTCGAAGGCGGATGAGGCCGGCAGCGTCTGGTCAGCCATGATGCATCCGTGCCTTGCCCATGGAGCTGCGCGCATAGGCCATGAGCGCCAGCAACACCACCGCCATCAGGATGAAGGCCTGCGCCGAGCCGAAGGGCCAGTTGCGCGAGGTGCCGAACTGGGTGGCGATCAGGCTGCCGATCATGTGCTGCTTGCCCCCGCCCAGGATGAGCGGCGTGACATAGGCGCCCAGCGCCGGGATGAACACCAGGATGCAGCCCGCCACGATGCCGGGCATGGCGAGCGGGATCACGATCCGGCGCAGCACCTGGCCGCGGGTCGCGTAAAGATCGAAGCCGGCCTCGACCAGGCGGAAGTCGAGCTTCTCCAGGCTCGAATAGAGCGGGAGGATCATGAAGGGCAGGAAGCTGTAGAGCAGCCCCAGCAGCATGGCGAAGCTGGTGTAGAGGATGTGGATCGGCTGGTCGATCAGACCCAGCCACCGCAGGAAGTCGTTGATCAGCCCCTCGTCGCGGATGATCAGCATGATCGCGTAGGTGCGGATCAGGAGGTTGGTCCAGAACGGCAGCGTGATCAGGAAGACCCAGAAATTGCGCTGCGAGGGCGGCCGCGTCGCCATGAAATAGGCGGTCGGGAAGCCGACGATGAGGCAGGCGACGGTGGTGAGCCCGGCGAGCCAGAAGGAGCGGAAATAGATCTGCAGATAGTCGGGGACGAACTGCAGCGTCTCGTCGAGGAAGTCGCGCTGGAACAGGAACGAGACATAGGCCTCGGTCGTGAACTGCCACTCGACGCCGCCATAGGTGCCGGCCACCAGGAACGAATAGATCAGCGTGATGACGAGCGGGCAGATGCCGAAGAGCCCGATGACGAAGATGGCGGGGCCCACGAGCCCGACGCGCCGCAGCGCTTCGCTTCGGCGTATCTGCTCGCTCGCCCGTGCGAGCACGTCCGTGGTGCCGGCGTTCGTCTCGATTCGGGCCATCGCGGGTCAGTCTCGCAAGATCTGCACGGCGTCGGGCCGGAAGGTGATGCCGACTTCCTCGCCCGTGGCGAAGCCGAGACGCGCGCCTTCGCGGTTCTGCACGCGCACGAGGAACGGCTTGCCGTCGGCCAATGTCAGGAAATAGCTGGTGTCGGTGCCGAAATAGACGATGTTGTCGATGCGCCCGCCGACCAGCCGGTCGGCGCCCTTGGTGAGCGACACCCGCTCCGGGCGGATCGCGATCGTCGCCTTGTCGGCGACCGCGAGCCCTTGCGGCAGCGCCACGGCGATCTCGCCGCCGGCCGGCAGCTCGAGCTTGACCTCGCCGTTCATGCGCTGTCCCACGCCGACCTCGATCAGGTTGGTCTCGCCGATGAAATCGGCGACGAAGCGGCTGGTCGGGTGCTCGTAGATCTCGGTCGGCGTGCCGATCTGCAGGATCTTGCCCTGGCTCATGACCGCGATGCGGTCCGACATGGTGAGGGCTTCTTCCTGGTCGTGCGTGACGAAGATGAAGGTGATGCCGGTATCGAGCTGGATGCGCTTGAGCTCGATCTGCATCTCCTTCCTGAGCTTCAGATCGAGCGCCGACAAGGGTTCGTCGAGCAGCAGAACCTTGGGGTGGTTGGCGAGCGCGCGGGCCAGCGCCACGCGCTGCTGCTGGCCGCCGGAGAGCTGCGAGGGGCGCCTTCCGCCGAGCCGCCCCAGCCGCACCAGCGCCAGCATCTCCTCCACGCGCTTGGCGGTCTCGGCCTTGGAGATCCCGCGCATCTCGAGCCCGAAGGCGATGTTCTGCGCCACCGTCATGTGCGGGAACAGCGCATAGGACTGGAACACCGTGTTCACGGGGCGCCGATAGGGCGGCAGGGCCACGACGGATTCGCCGGCGATCAGGATGTCGCCGGCGCTCGGCAGCTCGAATCCCGCGATCAGGCGCAAGAGCGTGGTCTTGCCGCAGCCCGAAGGGCCCAGCAGGGTGAAGAACTCGTTCTCGCGGATCGCCACGGAAACGTCGTCGAGAGCGCGGACGGCCTCCTCGCCCGAGCCGAAAATCTTGGTCGCGCCTCTCGCTTCGACCGCTACCTGCCGCGTCACAGCACCCCCTTGTCGGGAATTGGTCAGAAAATGATCGCTGGCGAAGCTATGCGAAAATCTGTGCGCTCGCCAAGGGGGATTCCGAACGAATCTTGCCCTGGAGGAAACGGTCGGGCCGGGGAGGCGAACCGGCGTCGGCGGCGAACCGATCTTGGAAAAGCGGGCCAGCCCTGCGCATAGCGCTCATCCTTTGTTCTTGATCGTCCGGTTAGAGTGGCGATCTTCTCTGCCTCGCTCCGGCCGTTGGAACGTCCTTCCGATCCCCTTTCATGAGCCTTCCTGCCGCCATCGCGGACCGCCGCAGCCCGGCCCTGGCCGGCATCGGGCTCATGGTGCTGTCCGTGTTCCTGTTCTCGGTCATGGACATGCTGGTGAAGCTCGCTTCCGAGCGCTTCCCGGTCGGCCAGGTCCTGTTCGCCCGCAATCTGTTCGCCTTTCTGCCGCTGGGCCTGGTGGTGATGCGCTCGGGCGGCCTCGAGGCGATCCGCAGCCGCAATATCCGGGGCCATGTCCTGCGCGGTGCCATCGGGGTGGTGGCGATGGCCGCGTTCTTCGCCAGCTACGCCCTGCTGCCGCTGGGCGAGGCGGTGGCGCTGGGCTCCTCGGGACCGCTCTTCATGACGGCGCTGTCGGTGCCGCTCCTGGGCGAGAAGGTCGGCCGTCGCCGCTGGACCGCGGTGATCGTCGGCTTCGCGGGCGTGCTGGTGATGACGCGGCCCGGCAGCGGCGTGTTCGATCCGGCGGCGCTCTTCGCCATCGCCGGCGCGCTCTGCTACGCGCTCGCCATGATCCAGGTGCGCCGCTTGAGCCGCACCGAGAAGAGCACGGCGATCGTGTTCTATTTCACGCTCATCGCCACGCTGGCGGGTGCGGCCAGCCTGCCCTTCGACGCGGTCATGCCCCGCCTCGAGGAATTGCCGCTCCTGGTCGCGATCGGGTTGCTCGGCGGCACCGCCCAGTTCACCATGACGGCCGCCTTCAAGCGCACCGCGGTCGCCGTCATCGCGCCTTTCGACTATCTGGGCCTCGTCTTCGCCATGACGCTGGGCTATCTGGTCTGGGGCGACCTGCCGGATCTCTGGCTGCTGACGGGTGCCGCCATCGTCGTGGCGAGCGGCATCTATATCTTGCAGCGCGAGGCCAAGCTCGGCCGCCAGCGCCGCGAAGCGCCCGTGCCGCAGGGGTGAGGGCCTCGGCGTCGATCCCGACCGTCGCCCTCCTACGACGCCGGCGGCGCGCCGCCTTCGGCTGTCCGCCTGGCGATGAACGCGTCGAGCGGCTCGGCGGCAGCCGATGCCGAGGCGGGTGCCTGGAACTCACCCAGCGTTCGCTTCCACACCCCGAGCGCGCGCTCGGTCGCGGTCTTGGCGCCGGCTTGCGTCCAGTTTCCGAAATTGGACCAGTCGGCCACGAGCGGCTCGTAGAAGGCGGTGCGGTAGCGCGCCATCGTATGGTCTGCGGCGAAGAAATGGCCGCCGGGTGCGACCTCGGCGATCGCCTCGAAGCCGATGGCGTCCGCGTCGCCCGGCGGGGCCACGCAAAGCTCGGCCACCGTCTGCAGCGCCTCGAGGTCCGTGATCAGCTTCTCGTAGGAGACGCTGAGGCCGCCCTCGAGCCAGCCGGCCGCATGGATGAGGACGGTGGTGCCCGCCAGCACCGCGCCCCAGAGCGCGAACTGGGTCTCGTGCGCCGCCTGGGCATCGGCGACATTGGCCGCGCTGCCGCCGCCCGCGCGCCAGGGCAGCCCGATCAGGCGCGCGAGCTGGCCGGCGCCGAGCGTCGCCTTGACATGCTCGGGCGTGCCGAAGGCGGGCGCGCCCGACTTCATGTCCACGTTGGAGGAGAAGCTGCCATAGATCACGGGCGCGCCCGGCCGCGCCAGCTGCGCCAGCGTCAGGCCCGCCAGCGCCTCCGCGTGCTGGAGCGTGAGCGCGCCGGCGACCGTGATGGGCGCCATCGCGCCCGCGAGGCAGAAGGGCGTGATGATCGAGACCTGGCCCCACCTCGCGAAATCGATGATGCCCTGCGACATCGGCCGGTCGAGCTGGCGCGGCGAGTTGGTGTTGATGACCGTGTAGCAATGGGCCTCGGCGCGGAACGCGTCTTCCGTGAGGCCGCGGGCGAGCCGGACCATCTCGAAGCCGTCCTCGACCTGCGGCGTGCCGCGGGCATAGAGGAACGGCAGCTTGTCCGACAGCGTCAGCTGGGCGCGTGTGATCGCATAGTGGCGAAAGCGCGGCTCGACGTCCTGGGGCTCGACATAGGAGCTCTGGATGTGGAGGACGTCGTAGCTCTGAACGATCCGGACCAGCTCCTCGAAGTCGGCGAGGCTGCCGGGCCGCCGGCCACGCTCGATATCCGTGGCATGGGGGGCGCCCGCGCCGGCGATGAAGGTGAGCGCGCCGGGCTCGAACAGGATGTCGCGGCCGCGGTCGCCCGCGCGCGCGACAAACGACTTGGGCGCGGCGGCCAGGGCCTCGGCCACGATGTCGCGGCCGATGCGGACCGTCTCTGCCGTCTCATCGATCAGCGCCCCGCCCGCCTGGAAGAGGGCGCGTGCCTCGGGCGACAGGACCTTGATGCCCAGCTCCTCCAGGACGCGCAGGGCCGTCTCGTGGATCTGGGCGACCTGGTCGTCGGAGAAGGCCGGCTGGGGCCGGAAGGGATTGCGCAGCACCCGGTAGTCGGGCCGGCGCGCCTCGGCGCCATTGCGCGACGAGCGGCCGGGGCGGCGACGCTCGCGCCGGCTTTCCCGTGCCAGGTCGTCGACCATCGGTCCAGCCTCCTGGTGCCAGCTTTCATAGAAAGCTGGCACATCCTCATGGATGATGGTACCCGCCGGCGAGCGTCATATGCGTATTCCCATGAATCGCCTTGCCGCGACGGCGGGTGCTAGCCGCGCATGGCGCGGCCGGCGGGGTCGTAGGGCGAAGGCTGGATCACGCGCGCGGGCCGCTCGACGCCGACGATATGGGTGGCGAGCGCGGTGCCGATGCCCGTGCAGTCGCGCTCGACGAGCGCGAGCGCCAGGCTCTTGCCCACGCAATGCCCATAGCCGCCGGAGGTCACGAAGCCCACGCGCCGGCCCTCCTTCCACACCGGCTCGTAGCCCGAGGCGTCGGCGTCGGTCGCATCCACTTCGAGCGTGACCAGCTCGAGGCGCGCGCTCCCCGTCTCTCTTTCCCGGAGCGCGGCATCCCGGCCGACGAAGTCGCCCTTGTCGAAGGCGATCCAGCGGTCGAGGCCGGTCATGCCCGGCGTGTAGCCTTGCGTGAACTCGCGCGACCAGATGCCGAAGCTCTTCTCGAGCCGCAGCGAATTGAGCGCGTAGTAGCCGTACTCGACGAGGCCGAGATCGCGGCCGGCGGCGAGCAGCGTTTCGCGCAGGCCCGCATGCTCGACCGCGGGCACATGGATCTCGTAGCCGAGCTCGCCCGCGACCGAGAGCCGGCCGACCCTGGTGCGGAACAACCCTGCATCCATCTCGACGCAGCCCATGAAGGGCAGGCTTTCCGGGCCGATGTTCCGCGGCGTGAGGCGCTGCAAGAGGTCGCGCGACTTGGGCCCCGCTAGCGAGAAGCCCATGACGGTGTCGGAGATGTCGCGCACCTCGACGCCGGGCTCCAGATGGCGCTCGAACCAGCGCATATGCCACTGGCGCAGGTAATAGGAGCCCATCAGCCACCAGGTGCCGTCGCCCCAGTTGAAGAGCGTGAGGTCGCCCTTGAGCTTGCCGTTGGGCGCCAGCATGGGCGCCAGCCGCGCGCGCCCCGGCTTCGGCAGCCGGCAGGCCAACAGATGATCCAGCCAGGCTTCGGCGCCTGGGCCCGTGATCTCGTAGCGGGAGAAGCCGGCGATATCGAGCAGGCCCACGCCGGCGCGCACCTTCCGGCATTCCTCGCCGACGATGGCAAAGGCGTTGGAGCGCCTGAGCGTCGGCCGCTCCTCGAAGCCGTCGGGGGCGAAATAGAGCGGCACCTCGAGCCCCCAGGAGCAGCCCCAGCGGGCACCGGCCGCGGTCATCGCGTCGTAGGCCGGGGCCTTGCGCAAGGGACGCCCCGCCGGCAGCTGCTCGTTCGGATAGCTCATGACGAAGCGGCGCGAATAGAACTGCCCCGTCGTCTGCCGGATGTATTCGCGATTGGAGGCAAAGGGACCGTAGCGGGCGATGTCCATGCCGAACACGTCCGCCTCGGGCTCGCCATGGACCATCCATTCGGCGAGCGATTTCCCGACGCCGCCGCCCTGGAGGAACCCGGCCATGACGCCGCAGGCGAGCCAGTAGTTGGAGAGGCCGCGCACCGGGCCCACCAGCGGATTGCCGTCGGGCGAAAAGGTGAAGGCGCCGTTGATCCAGCGTTTGATGCCGACGGTCTCGAGGCAGGGGAAGCGGCGATGGGCCATGGCGAGCTCGTCCGCGATGCGGTCGAGGTCTTCCGGGATCAGCTCGAAGCCGTAGTCCCACGGCGCGCCGTCCATGTGCCAGTGCTTGTAGTTCCTCTCGTAGATGCCGACGAGGATGCCCTTCTGCTCCTGTCGCGTATAAGTGAAGCCCTCGAGATCGACGATCATCGGCAGCTCGCGGCCGAGCGCCTCGATCTCGGGGATGGTATCGGTGACGAGATAGTGATGCGCCATGGGCGATACGGGCAGCTCGATGCCGACCATGCGCCCGACCTGCTTGGCCCAGAGGCCGCCGGCGTTGACGACATGCTCGGCCGCGATCGTGCCCTGCTCCGTCACCACGTCCCAGCCGCCGTCGCGGCGAGGCTTCAGCTCCAGCACCCGGTTGTGCTCGACCAGCTCGGCGCCGCGCCGCTTCGCCGCCTTGGCATAGGCGTGGACGACGCCGGAAGGATCGATGTATCCCTCGCGGTCCGCGTACAAGCCCCCGAGCACGCCCTCGGTGCTGATGATCGGGCAGGCCGCCTTGATCTCGTCGGGGCCGACCAGGCGAACGTCCTCGATCCCCATGGTCTGAAAGACGCGGTAGGTGGCCTTGAGCCATTCCCAGCGCTCGGGTGCCGAGGCGACGGAAATCCCGCCGGTCATGTGCATGCCGATGTTCTGGCCGGACTCCTTCTCGATCACCGAGAGCAGATCGATGGTGTAGGCCTGAAGGGCCGCGATGTTCGGGTCGGCGTTGAGGGCGTGGAAGCCGCCGGCCGCATGCCAGCTCGAGCCCGCGGTCAGGACCTCGCGCTCGATCAGGACCAGGTCCTTCCAGCCGAGCTTCGCCAGGTGATAGAGCACCGACGCGCCCACGACCCCGCCGCCGACGACCGCGACCCGATAGTGCGTCTTCATGTCCCCGTTCCCCGCCTGTCCCGCCTCAGGTCGGCCGATGGTCGCCGGCTTCGGCGTAGCGGCGCTCGATCGCGTCCCAGATCCTGGCCTCGATCTGCACGCCGTCGAATCGGTTGATCTCCTGGATGCCGGTGGGCGAGGTGACGTTGATCTCGGTGAGATGGCTGCCGATCACGTCGATGCCGACGAAGACCAGGCCGCGCGACTTCAAGGCCGGCCCGATCGCCTCGCAGATCTCGCGCTCGCGCGGGCTGAGGCCGGCCTTCACCGCCTTGCCGCCGACATGGAGGTTGGAGCGGGCCTCGCCCGGCGGCGGCACGCGCGCGATGGCGCCCACCGGCTCGCCGTCGACCAGGATGATGCGCTTGTCGCCCTCGCGCACCTCGGGCAGATAGCGCTGCACGATCACCGGCTCGCGGTAGAGCTGGGTGAAGAGCTCGAGGAGCGCGTTCAGGTTCTCGTCGGCGGGCACCAGATGGAACACGCCGGCGCCGCCATTGCCGTAGATCGGCTTGATGATGATGTCGCCATGTTCCTTGCGGAAGGCCAGGATCTCGGCCTTGTCCGAGGTGATGAGGGTGGGCGGCATCAGCCCGGGGAAGTGGGTGACGAAGAGCTTCTCCGGCGCGTTGCGCACATGGACCGGATCGTTCACCACCAGCGTCGCCGGATGGATGTGCTCGAGCAGATGCGTGGCCGTGATGTAGGCCATGTCGAAGGGCGGGTCCTGGCGCATCAGCACGATGTCGAGCGTGGCGAGATCGAGCGTCTGCTCCTCGCCCAGCGTGAAGTGATTGCCGCGCTGGCGGCGCAGCTGCAGGGGCCGCGCGCGCGCATAGACGCGGCCCTCGCGGAAGAAGAGCTGGCGCGGCAGGTAATGGAACAGGGCATGGCCGCGGCGCTGCGCCTCGAGCCCGAGCACGAAGGTGCTGTCGGTGTCGATGTTGACCCCCTCGATCGGGTCCATCTGAATGGCGACGGCGAGGCTCATCTTTGACGCGACACTCCTTCCGAAGCACTGGCAGTCGAGGCGGACGCAACTCGTGGGAGCCGCCATTGCCTGGATGGTGCCGCTTCCCCCGTCGTCACCCCCGGGCTAGACCCGGGGGTCCATGGCATGGATTGCCGGGTCGCGCCCGGCAATGACGACTATTGAAAGGCCCCACCCGAGCGAAAGGCGATCCGGAGAGGGCGTCCCGCTCCGCGCGAGATCCGAGCACGCGACTATAAGCCGCCCTGCCGACACCGCGCTAGTTGAGCCGGCCCTTCAACTCCTGGATCAGCTTGCGCGCCTCCCGGCGCTCGGCCTCGCCGGGTGCCGCGAGCGCGAAGCGCTCGAGCGCCGCCGCCGCCGCCTTGAGATTGCCGGCCTCGGCCTCGATCAGCCCCAGCTCGCGCCAGAGCGCCGTCTCGGCCGGCGCGATGAGCAGCATGCGCCGGACATGCTCGGCCGCCTGCGGCAGGGCGCGCGCCGCGATCAGGCGGCGCTTGATGTTGTTCTCGAGCCGGAGCAGCACGCCGCGATCGGCGAGCGGCGCGTAGTGGCGGGGCTCCAATTCGGCGCCGGCCCCGTGCGCGAGCTTGAGCAGCCGGCGCAGATCCGCGACCTCCACGGAGGCGCCGCCGTTGAAGGGATCGAGGATGGCGCGCCCGCCCTCATGCTCGATCCGGACCAGGAAATGGCCCGGGAGGGCGAGCCCGACCGCGGGCCAGGCTTGCGCCCGCGCGGCATGGATATAGAGGATGCCGAGCGCCACCGGCAGGCCGCGCCGGCGCTCGATCACCGAGAGCAGATTGGCGTTGGCGAGATCGTCGTAGTGGTCGCGGTCGCCGTCATAGCCCTCCTGCTTCGCCATCACCGCGGCCAGCGCGAAGGCCCGTGCGCCGAGATCGTCGCGGCCGACGGCGTCGAAGGCGGCCGCCACGGCATGGCCCAGCGCGGCCAGATGGGCCTGCGCGGGACCCAGGGGCGCCTCGGGCCGGTCGAGGGCGGCCAGCGCCAGCGCCGCCATGGCGAGGTCGATCTTGTCCTCGGGGCGACGGCCGACTTCGGCCAGATAGCCGCGCGGGCCGATCTCCGCAGGCCAGGGCAACCCTTCGGTCGGGCGGGGCTGGGTCACGGGGTCCGCCTCCCCGCTCATGAGGCCGGCAACGGCACGGCCGTGACCGGCCCGGGGGACAGCGGCGCGGACGGGGGCTGCGTCGACGCCGGCGCTGCGTCGGCCGGCGCGGGCGGCGTCGGCTCCGTCGGCGCGGGCTCGGTCTGGGCGGGTCCGCTCAGGGCGGGCTCGGTCTCGCCGGGCGCGGGCGGCGCGGGCTCGCCCTTGATGCGCACATAGCTCACCACCTTGCGCACATAGGCGATGTCGCGCGCATGGTCGATCACGCGCTTGAGCTCGGCCTCGCTCTGCGCGATGCCCATGAGATAGATCGTGCCCTCGACCGCCTCGACGCTGTAGTTGATCGAGCGCACCTTGCTGTCGAACAGGATCCTGGTGCGCAGCTTCTGCGCCAGCCACTCGTCCTCCACGTCCTGGCCGAGATCGGGCGCCTCGGCGACCTTGATCTCGGCGATGACCTGCTTCACGCCTTCGACGGCCCAGGCGATGCGGATCGCCGTCATGCGCATCTCCGGCTTCTGCACCACGCCGGTGACGAGAACGCGGCCTTCGTGGACCTGCAGCTGCAGCTTGCGGAACATGTCGGCATCATGATCGAGCCAGTCGGCCTGGATCTCAGTCCAGATGCGGTCGTCGGAGAGCGCCGTGCCCAAGCCCCGCTCCTGCGAGGCCTGCACGCCCACGGCCGCGCCCGCGCCGACCGCAAGCCCGACCGGGCTGCACCCGACCAGCGCCAGCAGCAGCAGCAAGGCGGCCGGCCCGGGCGCGACGGGCGCGCGCGGCGGCCTGGGCCAGGGCGAAGGAGCGTGGGCCGGCGCAACCATGCGAATCGGGAGCGATTCTAGCGCCGAGCCCCACCCTTCCGGCAAGCAATTGCGCAAGAAGAAGGTGGTTTTGCCGAAGATTTTGCCGAAGAGAGGAATTGCCCCTACCGTGCCTCCGGCCGCCAGGCGTCGGGCAGGTGGCGCGGCCAGCGGCCGGGCACGACCAGGATGGCGTCGAACCTCAGGTCGAGCCCCGCCAGCGCCGGCCGCTCGGCCAGCACGCGCTCGAGCGCGCGTGTGACGCGGGCGCGCTGGCGCGCCGTCACCGCCTCGCCCGCCTGGGCCAGGTCCTCGCGCCGCTTGACCTCGATCGCCGCCAGCACGCGGCCGCGCCGGGCCAGGATGTCGATCTCGCCCACCCCCAGCCTCAGATCGCGCGCCAGGATGCGGTAGCCCTTGAGCCGCAGCAGCCACACCGCCAGCGTCTCGGCCAGCCGGCCGCGATCCAGCGCTTGGCGGCGTTGCTCCCCACTGCGCTGCCGAGGGTCGCGTTGCCCGGATGGCTTCACGATTGCGGCCTCACGGAGCGCGGCCTCACTGATCCTCGGCGCTGCCGGCCAGCGCCAGCGCCCGGGCATAGACCTCGCGCCGCGGCCGGCCGGTCGCGGCCGTCACCGCCGCCACCGCGTCCTTGAGGCTCATGCGCATGAGCGCCGCCTTGAGCCGGGCGTCGAGATCCTCGGGCGAGACCGCCTCGGCCAATGGCGGCCCCACCACCAGCACGATCTCGCCCTTGGGCGGCCCCGCCTCGGCATAGTGACGGGCGAGATCGGCGAGGCCCCCTCGCCTCACCTCCTCGTAGAGCTTGGTGAGCTCGCGCGCCACCGCCGCCGGCCGGTCGCCCAGACATTCGGCCATGTCGGCGAGGCTCTCGGCCAGGCGCTGGGCGCTTTCGTAGAAAATCAGCGTCGCCGGCACGCCCGCCAGCTCGCCGAGCGTGCGCCGGCGCTCGCCCGCTTTCGCCGGCAGGAACCCGGCGAAGAGAAAGCGGTCGGGCGGCAGGCCCGAGAGCTGCAAGGCCGCCAGAACCGCCGACGGGCCCGGCAGCGCCGTTACCGGATGGCCCGCCTCGATCGCGGCGCGCACCAGCTTGTAGCCCGGATCGGAGACGAGCGGCGTGCCGGCGTCGCTCACGAGTGCGATCGCCTCGCCCTCGGCCAGCCGGCGCAGGAGCTCGGGGCGCATGCGCTCGGCATTGTGCTCGTGATAGGGCACGAGCCTGGCCTCTATGCCGTGGCGCGCCATCAGTTTCGCGGTGACGCGCGTGTCCTCGCAGGCGACCAGATCGACCCGCCGCAAGGTCTCGATCGCGCGCAGCGTGATGTCGCCCATATTGCCGATCGGCGTCGCCACGAGATAGAGACCCGTGAGGCGCTGCTCGGCTCCGCCGCGCGCCGGTCCGCTCGGTTCCGGCTCATGGGCCTCGGGTTTACTTGATGGGAGTGCCTCGCTAGGCTCGGCGCTTCCCTTCCTGTCGACGCCGGAGCTCCTGCCCCGTGCCGCTGTCATTCCTCCTCGCCCGCTTCCGGCCCGCTTGGCCACGGCTTTCCCCCCTTCGCCTCGCGGTGCCAGCCCTGCTGGTGGCGGTCCTTCTCGCCGGCTGCGCCCCCCGGACTGTAACGACCGCGCCGCCGGCGGAGCAAGCGGCCCCGCCGGCACCGCCGGCCGTGAGCGCACCCGCTCCCGTCACCACGCCGGAAATCCTGCCGACCCCGGCACCGGCGCCCGCAGGGCCGGTCAAGATCGAGCTGATGCTGCCGCTCTCCGGCGCCAATGCCGGTCTGGGGCAGGCCTTGCTGCAGGCTGCGGAGATGGCGCTGTTCGAGACCAACGCGGCGGACATCCAGCTCGTGGTGCGCGACACCGGCGAGCCGGGCGGCGCTGCGGCCGCGTCGCAAGAGCTGGTGGCCGCGGGCGTCAAGCTCATCCTCGGTCCCATCTTCGCCGCCGACGTGGCGCAGGCGGCACCCGCCGCGCGCGCGGCGCAGGTGCCGATGATCTCCTTCTCGACCGATCGCGCGGTGGCGGGCAGCGGCGTCTATGTCATGGGCATCCTGCCCCAGCTCCAGGTCGATCGCGTGGTGCGCTTCGCGGCCTCGCACGGCGCCAAGCGTATCGCCGCCCTGCTGCCCGATTCGCCCTTCGGCCGCGCGGTCGCGAGCCAGCTGCCGCAAAGCGCGCTTTCGTCCGGCGGCGCGGTCTCGGTGGTCGAGTTCTATCCGCCCGGCACCACCGATTTCTCGTCCTATGTGCAGCGCCTGGCCGACGCCAAGGACAGCTTCGATGCGGTGCTGATACCCGAAGGCGGCGACGCGGCCCGGCAGGCGGTTCCCCTCCTCGCTTATTTCGGCGTCGACCGGACCCGCACGCGCCTGCTCGGCACCGCGCTGTGGAACGATCCGGCGCTGCTGCGCGAGCCGGCGATGGCCGGCGGCTGGTTCGCCGCCCCCGCGGGCGAGGAATGGGCCGCCTTCGCCTCGCGCTATCGGGCCGATTACGGCGGCGTGCCGCCGCGCATCGCCAGCCTCGCCTACGACGCGACCGCGCTCGCCGCGGCCCTGGCGCGCGGGCCCGCCGCGAAAACCTCCGCCGAGGCCACCGCTTCCGGCGGCGCGCTCGTCGGCACGGCCGAGGCGGCGACGCCGACCGGCGGCAGCCCGTTCGGCACAGAGACGCTCACCACGCCCGACGGCTTCGCCGGCATCGACGGCATCTTCCGCTTCCGCACCGACGGCGGCGTGGAGCGCGGGCTCGCCGTCTACGAGATCGGGAACGGCAGCGTCACCGTCATCGATCCCGCCCCGCAGAGCTTCGTGCCCGCGGGCATGTGAGCGGGCGCTCGATCTCGTTGGCTCTCTTCGTTCGTCATCCCAGACGCTAGGCGAGCCCAAAGCCCGCAAGGGCTTTGGATTTGCGAGCCTTGCGATCTGGGATCCAGGGCGACATCGAGCTCGGCATCGACATGGGTCCTCGCTTTCGCGAGGACGACGGTGGTTGTGCTTCGAGCCGAGCGGAAGAACTCCCTCTAATCCAGCCGCGCCAGCTCGGCGGCCCTGGCCTCGGCCGCGTCGGCGCGCGCCCCCTCGCCCGCCAGCCGCCAGGCCCGCGCCAGCCAGCGCCAATTGCCGGGGCTCGATGGCTTGCGCCCGATCCGCTCGCCGGCGAGCGCGCGGGCGAGGCTCTTGCGCCCGCTCTGGAGGGCCGCCGACAGCAGCGTCTGCTCGATCAGGTCGCGCTGCGCGTGGCTGCCGCCGAAGAGATGGGCGTGCCGGCGCAGCGCCAGGAGCCTGTCCGCGGCCGCCGCATGATCGCCATGGGCGAAGGCGATCAGCGCCTCGGCCAAGGGCAGGCCCACCGCGCGCGTCATCGTCGCGTTGCTGTCCTGGCCGAGCGCGCGGGCGCCAAGCCGCGCCTTGAGCCGATCGGCCTCGGCCCAGTCCTCGTCGCCCAAGAAAGCGATCAGCGCATGGGCGTCGTTGAAGCAATAGACCGCGTCCTCGGCATAGAGGCGCCAGAGCTTCACCAAGGCCTGCCAGCGCCGATGGCCGGGCTCGAAGCCGGCCAGCCTGAGGCGCCACAGCAGCGCCGAGGCGTCCACCAGATCGAGCGGCTGGGTCGAGACGCCGCCGCGGATGGCGCCGTCATAGAGCTCGAGCACGGCGTCGGCGTCGCCGCGATCGAGCTCGTAGAGCGCCAGGTGCCACCAGTTGTGGACGGCGAAATAGCTCGGCGCCCAGTAGGGCGCGCCGCCCGAGAGGAAGGCGATGCCCTCGGCGATGCGGCCCTGCATCTCCAGCACGTGCGCGACCGCGTGATGGGCCCAGGCGTCGTAGGCGTCGCGCGCGATGGCCTCGCGGCCCGCGCGCTCGGCCGCGGCATAGTCGCCGCACTCCTCGAGCCCGAAGGCGAGCATGCCCAGGAGATGGCCGTAACCGGGCTCCTCCTCGCGCCAGGCCGGCAGCAGCCGTGCCGGCCCGTCGCGCAGGTTCGCGGCGTCGCCGAGGAAGAAATAGACATCCTGCGAGACCTTGGCCGCGAGCAGATCGTGCGGATGGTCGAGCAGCACCGCTTCCCACGCGGCCGCCGCATCGGCCCAGTGCCCGCTGGCCCAGGCGCGCGCGGCATGGAGATGGCCGCGCAGGCGCGCCGGCGTGTCGGGGCGCAAGGCGGCTTCCGCGCGCGCCAGGCAGGTCTTCGCCGCTTCCTGCCCGGCGCGGGTCATGGGATAGAGATTGAAGATCGCTTCCAGCAGGGGTGCCAACACGAAGCCCGGATCGGCCGCACCGGCGCTTTCAGCCTCGGCCAGCGGATCGCCCACCATGACGACGAGGCCCTGGACCGCGCGCTCATAGGCCTCGAGGGCCGCGCGGTTGGCGGTGCCGGCCGGCTCGCCCCATCGATCGATGAGCGTCATCGCCTGTCTCCCCGCGAGAACCGCGGGGTCGCGCCCTGCGCGACCCCGACGAGGATCATAGTCCTCGGACGGCGCCGGAGAAACGCCCGGCGTCGAACCGGGCGAATGGTGCCCGCCACGCCGGATCAGAGCCAATTTCGCTGGACGAGATCGCTTCTCTTCTGGTCACCCCGGGCGTCCATGACATGGATTGCCCGGTCAAGCCCGGCAATGACGAATGAAAAACAACTCTACCGCAGCAAAACTTCGTCTAGCCCTGCTTTTGTTCGGCCTCGCGCATCCGCCTTCGCCGCGGCTTCGGCGGATCGCGCCCCGATTTCCCGAGTCAAACTTGCCCTTGTTCGGCCTCGCGCATCGGGCGCGCCTCGTCGAGGAGCCATTCGCGGAAGGCCTTGACCGCTGGGCGGTCGGCGCTGGCCTTGGGCGCCACCACGAAATAGGCGAAGTCGAGCTTGAGCACGACGTCGAAGGGCTTGACCAGCCGGCCGGCGGCGAGCTCGTCGCCCACCAGCACCGCGCTCGACAAGGCCACGCCCTGGCCCTTGATGGCGGCGTCAAGCGCCATGGTCTCGGGCGAGAAGCGGGGCCCGCGCGTCGGATCGACATTCTTGACGCCCGCGGCCAGGAGCCACATGCGCCAGTTGGGATAGAGATCGTTGTCGGGCGCCACGTCGCTATGGAGCAGCGTGTGGAAGCGCAGATCCTCGGGGCGGCGCAGAGGGTGCGGCCCTTCGAGGAGCTTGGGGCTGCAGACCGGGAACTCGGGCGCGCCGAAGAGGCGGTCGACACGCAAGCCAGGGTAGGGCCCGGCGCCGTAGCGGATCGCCACGTCGATCGGCTCGGCCGCGAAATCGACGATGTGCTCGGTGGCGTCGATGCGGATCTCGATCTCGGGATGGCGCGCGCGGAAGCGCTCGAGGCGCGGCACCAGCCAGCGCGCGGCGAAGGTGGGGGCGGAGGAGACGGTGAGCGTGTTGCGCGTGGATCGGCTTGCCAGCGCGAGCGCGGCGGCGAGCCGGTCGAGGCCGTCCCGGATGCCCGGCAGGCAGAGCTGCGCCGCGTCGGTCAGCATCAGCCGGCGATTGAAGCGCCGGAACAGGGGCCGGCCGATGCGCGCCTCGAGCGCCTTGATCTGATGGCTGACGGCGGCCGGCGTCACGTTCAGCTCCTCGGCCGCCTTGGCGAAGGAAAGATGGCGCGCCGCCGCCTCGAACACGCGCAAGGCATTGAGGGGCAAGGGAATCATGGGGTGCCTTCAGAATAGATTTTCTAATGATATGACCAAGAAGTCCTCGTTTGTCAAACGGCAGGAAAACCGCCATTTTTTCGATCATGACGCTCCTGAAGCCGTCTTACCGATAAAGAAAATCTTTACTGACAGATATCGGTCGGGGGCCAAAGAGATGGAGGTTTCCATGATCGACCGTTTCTTCGACGGCCTGGTGCAAGGCTGGTTCGGGCGGGTCGAGACGAGGCCGGACCGGCCGGCGGCCGAGGACGACGCCTTCGCCCTCGACATCGCGGCCGTGACCTATCGCCTGATCGAGCGCATCGACGAGGCTGTCACGGCGCTCGCCGCGGCCTGGGATCGCGCCCGCCACACGCCGCACCGTCCGCGGCACGCCGGCTGCGGGTGATGATCGAAGCGGGGCGGGAGCGAACGCCGTTCGCTTCGAGCCGACGATGACCGAGACGACCCAAGGGCCTGCCCGCCGCGGCAGGCCCTTTCGATTCGAGGCAGGTCGATAAGCTGTGGCGGGGTTTCCAGTCTTCGTCGTCCCGGACGCTAGGCGAGCCCAAAGTCCGTGAGGACTTCGGGATTGCGAGCCTTGCGCTCCGGGACCCATGGCGCCAGCAAACTCGGCATCGGCATGGATCCCGGGTCGCGCGGCTTCGCCGCTTGCCCGGGACGACGAAATAGGCACAGCCCTTGCAGCTGTCGCGGTGGCGACAAGAGAAAAAACATCATCCGAAACCAGCTACCCCAGCAGCGCCGGCAGCAGGGCGTCGAGGCGCTGGCGGCCTTCGGGCGTGGCGGCGAGGCGCGTCTCATCGAGCAGAAGAAATCCGCCCTCGACGAGGCGCGCGAGGCGCGCTTCGTCGAACAAGGCCTCGGGCTCGCGGCCGAGCTCCTCGCGAAAACGCGCCCGCGCGATGCCTTCTTTGAGCCGCAAGCCCATCATCGCCATCTCCTCGAGCCGCGCGCGCTCGCCGACCCGATCGCGCTGGCGCGTGGCGTGGCCCTGGCGCTCCACGAGATCGAGCCAGGCCTCGGGCGCGCGGTGCTGGCGCGTGGCCCATTTTTGGCCGTCGAGCGTCAGCCTTCCATGGGCGCCGGGCCCGACCCCGACATAGTCGCCATAGCGCCAATAGACGAGGTTGTGGCGCGATTCCTCGCCCGCGCGCGCGTGGTTCGAGATCTCGTAGGCCGGCAGGCCGGCTTCCTCGGTCAGCTCTTGCGTGATCTCGTAGAGCGCCGCCTGCGTGGCCTCGTCGGGCAGCGCGAAGTCGCCGCGCGCGAGCGAGCCCTCGAAGGCCGTGCCGGGCTCGATGGTGAGCTGATAGAGCGAGAGATGGCCGCCAGCCAGCGAAAGGGCGCGGGCCAGCTCCGCGCGCCAGCGCGCGGCCGTCTGGCCCGGCCGCGCATAGATGAGATCGAAGCTGAAGCGCGGGAAGTTCGCGGCAGCCGTCTCGAAGGCCGCGAGCGCCTCGGCGACATTGTGCTGGCGGCCGAGGAAACGGAGCGCCTCGTCGTCGAGCGCCTGGATGCCGATCGAGAGGCGGTTGACGCCGGCCGCGGCCAGATCGCGGAAGCGCGCCGTCTCGACCGAGGTCGGGTTGGCCTCGAGCGTGATCTCGATGTCCTCGGCGAAGGTCCAGTGGGTGCTGGCGCGCTCGATCAGGGCCGCGACGGTTTCGGGCGCCATGAGCGAGGGCGTGCCGCCGCCGAAGAAGAGACTCATCAGCCGCCGGCCATGCGTCTCGGCCGCGTAATGGTCGAGCTCGGCCAGGAGTGCGCGACGCCAGCGCGCCTCGTCGATTCCGGCTCGCACATGGCTGTTGAAGTCGCAATAGGGGCATTTCGACTTGCAGAAGGGCCAATGGACATAGAGCCCGAAGCCGCCGGGCGTCGGGGCGGGAGCGAGGCGCGGCGCAGCGGCTGGCGCATCGCGTTCGGTGCGGCCGGCGGCGGGCCGGGCGGTCGGCGAGGCGGGAAGGGGATTCCTCATCGCCCTCGATCTTATGCCGCGAGCGCGGAATTCAAGCGAAGCAGGCCGCGACCAGCTGGCGGAAGGCGTCGGCGCGGTGGCTGATGGCGTGCTTCCGGGCCGGCGCCATCTCGCCAAAGGTGAGGGTGCGTCCCTCCGCCACGAAGATCGGGTCGTAGCCGAAGCCATGGGTCCCGCGGGGCGGGAAGACGAGGCTGCCCTCGACCTTGCCCTCGAAGACCTCGCAATGGCCGTCGGGCCAGCACAGGGCCAGCGCGCAGACGAAGCGGGCGCGGCGATCCTGGGCGCGCGTGGCACCCAGCGCCTGCAACTCCTGCTCGACCTTCTTCATGGCGAGCGCGAAATCGCGCCCCTCGCCGGCCCAGCGCGCGGAGTGGATGCCGGGGGCGCCGCCCAGCGCATCGACCGCCAAGCCGGAATCGTCGGCCAAGGCCGGCAGATCGGCCGCCAGCGCCGCCGCGCGCGCCTTGATGAGGGCGTTCTCGCGGAAGGTGGCACCGGTCTCCTCGGGCTCGGGCAATCCCAGGCTCGCGGCCGAGATCGGCTCGACGCCATAGGGCACCAGCAGCTCGGCGATCTCGCGCACCTTGCCCGGGTTGTGGCTCGCCACCACCAGCCGGGATCCGGCGAAGCGGCGATGGCTCATCCGGCCTTCCGGATCGCCTCGCGCTGCAGCTCGACCAGCTGGCCGATGCCTTTGCGCGCGAGCGCGAAGAGTTCGGCGAACTGGCCCTCGCTGAAGGGCTTCTGCTCGGCCGTGCCCTGGATCTCGACGATCTGGCCCGAGCCCGTCAGCACGAAATTGGCGTCGGCCTCGGCGGTGCTGTCCTCGGCATAATCGAGATCGAGCACGGGCGCGCCCTGATAGATGCCGCAGGAAATGGCGGCGACATGATCTTTCAGCGGCATCGCCGGCATGGCGCCCAGCCGGCGCATATGCGCAAACGCGAGATGGAGCGCCACGAAGCTGCCGGTGATGGCGGCGGTGCGCGTGCCGCCATCGGCCTGGAGCACGTCGCAATCGAGCCGGATCTGCCGCTCGCCGAAGCCGCCGAGGTCGGTGACGGCGCGTAAAGACCGGCCGATCAGCCGCTGGATCTCGAGCGTGCGCCCGCTCTGCTTGCCCTTGGCCGCCTCGCGCTCGGTGCGCTCGTTGGTCGCGCGCGGCAGCATGCCGTACTCGGCCGTGACCCAGCCGCGCCCGGTGTTGCGCAGGAAGGGCGGCACCTTGTCCTCGACGGTGGCGAGGCACAGCACATGGGTGTCGCCGAAGCGGGCGAGGCAGGAGCCTTCGGCATATTTGCTGACGCCGGTTTCGAGGCGGATCGGGCGGAGCGCATCGGGAGCGCGGCCGGAGGGGCGCATGGGGATGTTCGACGGACCTGAGGTTTACGGTATCAGGGCACATCCCGGTCGGGTGGATGCCCCTATGTCGTCATCCCGGCGAAAGCCGGGATCCAGGGGTGCTTCTCGTCGCTTGCTTCTGGGTTCCCGCTTTCGCGGGAACGACGACCTATTGCGATTCCAACCGAGCGAAACATGCTCTGGGCTTGGCCGGCAACCTAGCGGGAGGGAGGGCACGGGTCCAGTTCGCCGCGGCCGGCCCCCGAGAGCCCGGTTGGCGCCGTCATCCCGGCCGCTTCGGGGCCGGACTTGGTTCATTGACGCATCTGGGGAGCGTTACTAAATTTCACAGGCAGTTTCAGGAACAAACGATGACCACGCCTTTTTCGGCCAAGCGGACGATCCAGGCGCCCGGCCGGCCGGACGCCGTCATCGGCGAGCTCAGCCAGCGCTCGCGCGAGATCTTCCGCCACATCGTCGATGCCTATGTCGACACGGGCGAGCCCGTGGGCTCGCGCACGATCTCGCGCCGGCTGGGCCTGACCCTGTCGCCGGCCACGATCCGCAACGTGATGGCCGACCTCGAGGAGGCGGGGCTGCTCTACGCGCCGCACACCTCGGCCGGGCGGCTGCCGACCGAGCTGGGCCTGCGCCTGTTCGTGGACGGGCTCCTGGAGATCGGGGGCCTGACCGAGGAGGAGCGCCAGTCGATCGACAGCCAGTGCGCCGCCTCCGGCCGCAGCCTGCCCGAAGTGCTGGAGCAGGCCACGCAGATGCTTTCGGGCCTCTCGCACTGCGCCGGCCTCGTGGTGGCGCCGAAGTCGCAGCGCCCCCTGAAACATATCGAGTTCGTCCATCTGGGGCCGGGCCGGGCATTGGCCGTGCTCGTCACCGAGGACGGGGTGGTGGAGAACCGCCTCATCGATCTGCCGATCGGCCTGCCGCCTTCCTCGCTGATCGAGGCCGGCAACTATCTGGCGGCGCGCCTGGTCGGGCGCACGCTCGACGCCGCGCGCGCCGAGATCCTGGCCGAGATCGAGAGCCAGAAGGCCGAGCTCGACGAACTCGCCGCCAAGGTGGTGGCGGCGGGGCTCGCGAGCTGGGCCGGCGGCAACAAGGATGGCGCGCTCATCGTGCGCGGCCAGGCGCGCCTGCTCGAGGACGTGAACGAGCTGGCCGATCTCGAGCGCGTGCGCGCCCTCTTCGCGGCGCTCGAGACCAAGGAGGCGCTGGCGCGACTGCTCGACGCGGCCGACAGGGCCGAGGGCATCCAGATCTTCATCGGCGCCCAGAACGAGCTCTTCAGCCTGTCGGGCTGCTCCGTCGTGATCGCGCCCTATCGCGACGCCGAGGAGCGTATCGTGGGCGCCGTGGGCGTGATCGGCCCGACGCGCATCAACTATGCGCGCATCATCCCCATGGTCGATTACACCGCCAAGGTGATCGGGCGCGTGCTCGGCCCGAGCCCTGCCTTGATCAGGTAGCCCGGTTTTTTCAGCTTCAAACGGGAAGATCAATGACGGACGAGAAGAAGGAAGAGGGCGCAGCTGCGCCTGCCAACGACATCGACGCCACGCCGGCGGCGCAGGCCGAGGGAGCCGAGCCCGCGCCGACGCCCGCACCCGATCCGCTCGAGGAGGCCAAGGCCGAGATCGCGCGGCTCAAGGACCAGCTCTTGCGCGCGCTGGCCGAGACCGAGAATGTGCGCCGGCGCGCCCAGCGCGAGCGCGAGGACGTGCAGCGCTTCGCCATCTCGAACTTCGCCAAGGACCTGCTGGCGGTGGCCGACAATCTGGGGCGCGCGCTGGCCGCGATCCCGGCCGACGCGCTCGAGAGCGACCCGGCGCTGAAGAACCTCTTCGACGGCGTCAGCGCGACCGAGCGTCAGCTGCTCGGCACCTTCGAGCGCCATGGCATCAAGCGCATCGATCCCATGGGCGAGAAGTTCGACAGCAACCTGCACCAGGCCATGTTCGAGGTGCCGGGCTCGGGCCAGCCGCCTGGCACGATCGTCCAGGTGCTGCAGCCGGGCTATCTGATCCAGGAGCGCCTGCTGCGCGCGGCCCTCGTCGGCGTCGCCAAGGCGGAAGCGCCGGCGGCCGCGCAAGGGCCGGCAAGCGGCGAGACGCCGCCGCCCGGCAGCCGCATCGACACGGTGGCGTAACGTTCTCGCATAACCCGCTAGGCGGACACTGCGCTTTCAAATCGGCGTCGACTTTCAAGCGGCGCGCGGCTCGATGGTCCTCAACTCGGGCTCGATCTGCCGGCGCCGCTCCATGAGGTCGTAATCGGCCTGCAGCCCGAGGAAGAATCCGTCGGACAGGCCGAAATAGCGAGCGAGGCGCAGATCGGTATCCGCCGTCACCGAGCGCTTGCCCAGCACCAGCTCGTTGATGCGGCGCGGCGGCACATGGATCGCGCGCGCGAGCCGGTTCTGGCTCAAGCCCATCGGCTTCAGGAATTCCTCCAGCAGGATCTCCCCCGGGTGCGGGTTGGGCAGGCGATCACGCTTGGCCGTGGTAGTCGATCTCGACATCGCTTGCTCCTCCGTCGATCCAACGAAAGCAGATACGCCACTGATCGTCGATCCGGATGCTGTGCTGGCCGGCGCGGCCGCCTCTCGGCGCTTCGAGCCGACTGCCGGGCGGCACTCTCAAATCCGCGAGGACGCGTGCCTGGTTCAGCAAACGCAGCTTGCGCAGCGCCACGGCCTGAATATCGGGCGGCAGCCGCCGGCTCCGTTGCCCGCTCCAGATCAGCGCCGTCTCCGGATCGGCGAAGCCCCGGATCATGCCGCCACTATAACGCCATGCGTTATATAACGCATGGCGTTATGGACCCGTCATTGAGCCATGACCGCCGGCTCGGCCAGGAAGGGCGACGCCGGATCGTGCGCGCGGTGGCGTGCGCGGGCGCGCGTCTCGGAGCCGACCGCGTAGCAATAGACGCAGCCATGCGGGCAGGTGTCGTAGGCGCCGATGTCGCGGCTCTCGGCGCAGAAGCAGCCTGGGCGATTGCCCTTCTCGCGCGCCGCGATCGGCCGGCCGGCAATGGCCGCGAGGCGTTCGGCATCGACGCAACGGGCCGGCTCCAGCCCGGCCGCCGACAGCTCGGGCTGGGCGCAGAGCGCGGCCCGCATGCCGTGGCCGGCAGCGATCATGGCGAGGCGGCCAAGAAGCGCGGTCTTCTCCGCGGGCTCGGGATCGCGCCATCCGAACGCATGGCGGCGCGCCGCCGCATCGAGATTGCGCCGGGTCTTGGCGTAGATCTGCGCGGCCGAAAGCACGACCTCGTCGCTCGAACCCTCGAGCGTCCGGGCGAGGCGTTGGAAATTCTCGATATGCCAAGCCGTCTCGGTGAGGTCGCTCCAGAGCACCGGATCGTAGCGCCACACCACGGCCTTGGGGCCGAAGCGCTCGGCGATCGCCTGCGCCGCTGCGACCGCGCGCCCGGGCGCCGGCACGGCGCGCTCCAGCGCCCGCGGATAGCCGGTGATGGTGAATTGCAGATAGAAGGGCCGGCCTGCGGCCGCGAGCTCCTCCAGCACGGGGAGGAAGGGCCGCGGGTTTCGGGTCCAGAACACGAAGCCCGTTACCGCCTCGGGCCTGAGATCGACGCGGTAGGGCGGGCCGCCATAGGGGTTGGCGACCAGCGCGTAACCCTCGGCGAGCCGCCGGCGGAACCAGTCGGCGTAGAAGGCCGGGATGTCGGTGCGATAGCTGGCCGAGACGATCACGGGCGGGGTCGGCCCGCCGCGCGGCGGGCCAGATAGCGGAAGAACAGGAGCAGCACGAGGCCGGTGGCGGCAAGCCCCAGCCCGGTCCAGGCGACGACCGGCAGGCCGAGCAGCCATTTGCCGACGGCACCCAGCGCCAGGCCGAGCGCGATGTCGGCGACAAAGAGGGTGTGGATCGCGCGGTAGATGCCGTCGCGTTCGGGATGTTGTCGCTCGCTGCGTGTCATGGTCCGCCTTCGTTCTGCCGGGGCGGCAGCATAGGCCAGAGGCCGGGCCTGAGGCGAGCGGAGGCTCGGACGGGGTCGGTCGGGACCGCTTACGGCGGCTTATGGTGGCAAATCTCCGGAACGGGTGCTTGCGCCGGCCTTGGTGGCGCTTATATATCCCGTCGGGCCACAAGGTCATTTTCCCAATCGGCGCCGGGCCTTGCCGGCCGCGACCAGAACCCGAGGTAGGGGGTCCCGAGCGGCGCCTCGCCGAATCCTGAGAGGGCTGCGGGCGGACCTGCCACAGGAACGAGGACAACATGAGCAAGGTTATCGGCATCGATCTCGGCACGACGAACTCCTGCGTCGCCGTGATGGAGGGCAAGGACGTCAAGGTCATCGAGAACACCGAAGGCGCGCGCACCACGCCGTCGATGGTCGCCTTCGCCGATTCCGGCGAGCGCCTGGTGGGCCAGGCCGCGAAGCGCCAGGCGGTGACCAACCCCGAGAACACGCTCTTCGCCATCAAGCGCCTGATCGGCCGGCGCTATGACGACCCGATGACGCAGAAGGACAAGGGCCTCGTTCCCTACAAGATCATTCCCGGCGACAATGGCGACGCCTGGGTCGAGTGCCACGGCAAGAAATACTCGCCCTCGCAGATCTCGGCCTTCATCCTGCAGAAGATGAAGGAGACGGCCGAGAACTATCTCGGCGAGAAGGTCACCCAGGCCGTCATCACCGTTCCCGCCTACTTCAACGATTCGCAGCGCCAGGCCACCAAGGACGCGGGCCGCATCGCCGGCCTCGAGGTCCTGCGCATCATCAACGAGCCGACGGCCGCGGCGCTCGCCTACGGCATGGAGAAGAAGGGCTCCGGCACGATCGCGGTCTACGACCTCGGCGGCGGCACCTTCGACATCTCGATCCTCGAGATCGGCGACGGCGTGTTCGAGGTGAAGTCCACCAACGGCGACACCTTCCTCGGCGGCGAGGACTTCGACGCCCGCATCATCGACTATCTCGCCGACGAGTTCAAAAAGGAGCAGGGCATCGACCTGCGCAAGGACCGGCTGGCACTGCAGCGCCTCAAGGAGGCGGCCGAGAAGGCCAAGATCGAGCTGTCCAGCTCGATGCAGACCGAGGTCAACCTGCCCTTCATCACCGCCGACCAGACCGGGCCGAAGCATCTCAACATCAAGCTGACGCGCGCCAAGCTCGAGGCGCTGGTCGACGATCTGATCCAGAAGACGATCGAGCCCTGCCGGGCTGCGCTCAAGGATGCCGGCCTCAAGTCCTCGGAGATCAACGAGGTGATCCTGGTGGGCGGCATGACCCGCATGCCCAAGGTGATCGAGACGGTGAAGAGCTTCTTCGGGCGCGAGCCGCATCGCGGCGTCAACCCGGACGAGGTCGTGGCCGTGGGTGCGGCCATCCAGGGCGGCGTGCTCAAGGGCGAAGTCAAGGACGTGCTGCTGCTCGACGTCACGCCGCTGTCGCTCGGCATCGAGACGCTGGGCGGCGTGTTCACGCGGCTCATCGAGCGCAACACCACGATTCCGACCAAGAAGAGCCAGGTGTTCTCGACCGCCGAGGACAACCAGAACGCGGTGACGATCCGCGTGTTCCAGGGCGAGCGCGAGCTGGCCGCGGACAACAAGCCCCTGGGCCAGTTCGATCTGGTGGGCCTGCCGCCTGCGCCGCGCGGCGTGCCGCAGATCGAGGTCACCTTCGACATCGACGCCAACGGCATCGTGCAGGTCTCGGCCAAGGACAAGGCCACCGGCAAGGAGCAGCAGATCCGCATCCAGGCCTCGGGCGGCTTGAGCGAGTCCGACATCCAGAAGATGGTGAAGGACGCCGAGGCGCACGCGGCCGAGGACAAGAAGCGCAAGGAGCTGATCGAAGCCCGCAACCACGCCGACAGCCTGGTGCACACGACCGAAAAGACGCTGGCCGAGGCCGGCGACAAGGTCCCGGCCTCCGACAAGAGCGCCATCGAGGCCGCCATCGCCGAGCTCAAGGAGGCGATGAAGGGCGACGACAAGGGCGCCATCGAGAGCAAGACGCAGAGCCTGCTGCAGCTCTCGATGAAGCTCGGCGAGACCATGTACAAAACGGGTCAGGCCGAGGCTGCGTCCAGCGCGGGCGCGAACCCCGGCGCCGGCAGCGATGCGGGTGCCGGCACCGGCGGCGCCAAGGAAGGTGTCGTCGACGCCGAGTTCGAGGAGGTCGACGAGAACCGCAAGGGCAAGGCGTAAGACCAGAAGACAGGTATCAGATGACAGATGCCAGATATCGGAGTGGAGGTATGGTTCCCGCTTCTGGTATCTGGCATCTGATTCCTGATACCTGACCTCTGACCCATGGCCAAGCAGGATTACTACCAGACCCTCGGCGTCTCCAAAGACGCAAGCGCGGAGGCCATCAAGAAGGCCTATCGCGCGCTCGCCATGAAATACCACCCCGACCGCAATTCGGGCGACAAGTCGGCCGAGCACAAGTTCAAGGAGATCAACGAGGCCTACGACGTCCTCAAGGACGAGCAGAAGCGTGCGGCCTACGACCGCTACGGCCATGCCGCCTTCGAGAACGGCAGCGCCGGCCCGCGCGGAGCCGGCGGCTTCGGCGCAGGTTTCGCCGCCGGCGGCTTCGCCGACATCTTCGAGGAGATGTTCGGCGAGTTCATGGGCGGCGGGCGCGGGCGGGGCGCGCAGGCCCACGCGCGGGGCGCCGATCTGCGCTACAACATGAAAATCACGCTCGAGGAGGCCTTCGCCGGCAAGACCGCGACCATCCGCGTGCCCTCCTCGGTCAAGTGCGAGGATTGCGGCGGTAACGGCAGCGAGAGGGGCACCCAGCGGATCCGTTGCCCCGTCTGTCATGGCGCCGGCCGCACCCGCATGACGCAGGGCTTCTTCACCATGGAGCGGACCTGCACCCATTGCGGGGGCACTGGCGAATCTATCGAGAAGCCCTGCAAGAGCTGCAGCGGCTCGGGGCGGGTGCGGCGCGACAAGAGCCTCAATGTCAACATCCCGGCGGGTGTGGAGGACGGCACGCGCATTCGCTTGGCGGGCGAGGGCGAGGCGGGCTTGCGCGGCTCGCCGCCGGGCGATCTCTACATCTTCCTCTCGATCGAGCCGCATCGCCTGTTCGAGCGCGACGGCGCCGACCTCCATTGCAAGGTGCCGATCCCGATGACGACCGCCGCGCTCGGCGGCACCATCGAGGTGCCCGGCATCGACGGCACGCGCGTGCGCCTCGCCATCCCCGCGGGCGCGCAGTCGGGCCAGCAGTTCCGCTTGCGCGCCAAGGGCATGAGCGTGCTGCGCTCGCCCGCGCGCGGCGACTTCTTCGTCCATCTCGCGGTCGAGACGCCGGTGCATCTGACCAAGAAGCAGCAGGAGCTGCTGCGCGAGTTCGAGAAGGCCGGCACCAGGGGCAAGTCGCACAGCCCCGAGGCCGAAGGCTTCTTCGCCAAGGTCAAGGAATTCTGGCAGGAGCTGAAGGAGTAGGGGGCGTCAGGCCGGCGCCTTCACGTCGCTCTCGCTTCGCCCGCTTCTGGTGCCCGATCGCCTCAAGCCGGGCCGGCTTGAGACGATCGGACTCTAGGCGGCGCGCGGCGCGTCGGTCTTGCCTCCGGCGAATTTTCTGCGTTTGCGCACGCCGGTCGTATCTGTACTGGCGGACAGCTTGAGACCGAGCGCCTGAACGACGCGAAGAACCGTCGCCAGCTCCGGATTGCCTTCCAGGCTGAGCGCCTTATACAGGCTCTCTCGACCCAGCCCGGTCGCCTTTGCCAACGTCGTCATGCCGCGCCTGCGCGCCACGGCCCCCAACGCATGGGCCACATAGGCGGCGTCGCCGGTCTCGAGCGCTTCGGATAGATATGCGGCCGCGTCCTCGTCGGTCTCGAGGAACACCGCAACGTCGAATTTCCGCGTTTTGACTGCCATTGCTTCTACTCCTGCAACTCGCGAGCCATCTTCTTGGCCGCTTCGATATCGCGGAATTGCGTCCGCTTGTCGCCACCGCACAACAGAACGATGACGACGCTGCTCCGCTCGATGAAATAGACCCGATATCCGGGGCCAAAATGGATACGCAGCTCCTTCACGCCTTCGCCGACCACCCGTACGTCGCCGAAGTGCCCGGCCGCGAGGCGATCGATCCGCTTGGCGATGGTGAGCTTGGCCACGCGATCCTTGAGGCGCGAGATCCAGCGGGCGAAGGTCTCCGTCTGCCTGATCTCGACCATAGAGCCGATAGTATCCTATAGAATACATTTGGGATCAAGCCGCCTTACTCCCTCGGGTGCCTCATCCACCCCATCCCCCGTCGCCGCTCCGCCTTGCACACCCTCGCCCCGCCCGGCTAAATGCCGAGCCAAGTCATCGGGCGAAAGGGAAGAGCCATGTCCGACCTCAAGATCGGCGTCGTGGGCGCGGCCGGGCGCATGGGGCGCATGCTCATCGCCACCGTCGCCGCCACGCCCGGCTGCGCCATCGCCGGCGGCACCGAGCGGCCGGGCAGCCCGGCGCTGGGCCAGGACCTGGGGAGGCTCGCCGGCATCGAGCCCCTCGGCATCGCGCTCGGGGACGATCCGGACGCGCTCTTCGCCGCTTCGGACGCGGTGCTCGATTTCACCGCCCCCTCGGCCACCGCCAGCCATGCGGCGCTCGCGGCCAAGCATGGCCGCGCCCACGTCATCGGCACCACGGGGCTCGAAGCGCCCGAGCTCGCCACCGTCGAGGCGGCGGCCCGCAAAGCGCCGATCGTGCTCGCGCCCAATATGAGCCTCGGCGTCAATCTGGCGCTGCTGCTGGTGGAGCAGGTGGCGAAGGCGCTCGATCCCGACTGGGACATCGAGATTCTCGAGATGCATCACCGCCACAAGGTCGATGCGCCCTCGGGCACCGCGCTGGGGCTGGGGCGCGCCGCCGCCAAGGGCCGCGGCGTCGGGTTGGAAGATGTCTCCCAGCGCGTGCGGGACGGCATCACCGGCCCGCGCAAGGCGGGCGATATCGGCTTCGCCACGCTCCGGGGCGGCGACGTGGTGGGCGAGCATCGCGTGATCTTCGCTGCCGAGGGCGAGCGGCTCGAGATCGCCCATGTCGCCACCTCGCGCGCCATTTTCGCGCGCGGTGCCATCAAGGCCGCGCTGTGGACCCGCGGCAAGCCGCCCGGGCTCTACGGCATGAAGGACGTGCTGGGGCTGTGAGTGCCAAGCTCTTCGATCTCGCCGGCCGGGTGGCGATCGTCACGGGCGGGGCCAGCGGCATCGGGCTCGGCATGGCCGAAGGGCTGGCCGAGGCGGGCGCGGCCGTCCTGCTCGCGGGGCGCAACCGTGCCAAGGGCGAGGCCGCGGCGGCGGCGCTCAGCGCCAATGGTGCCCGCGCGGCCTTCGTCGCGGCCGACGTGACCGACGCGGCCCAGTGCCGGGCCATGGTCGCGGCGGCGGTGGCGCGCTGCGGCCGGCTCGACATCCTCGTCAACAATGCCGGCACGAACATCCGCAAGATGCCGGAGGCCTACACGGCCGCGGAGTGGCACCAGGTGATGGACACCAACCTCACCGGCGCCTTCCTGGCGAGCCAAGCCGCCTATCCCGAGTTGTGCCGGGCGGGCGGCGGCAAGATCGTCAATATCGGCTCGATGATGTCGATCTTCGGCGCTTCCTTCGCCGCGCCTTACGCGGCGAGCAAAGGCGGCATCGTGCAGCTCACCAAGGCGCTCGCCACCGCCTGGGCCAAGGACAGGATCCAGGTCAACGCCGTGCTGCCGGGCTGGATCGACACCGAGCTGTCGCGCGAGGCGCGCCGGCAGGTCGAGGGCCTCGAAGCGCGCGTCCAGGCCCGCACCCCGGCCGGGCGCTGGGGCGTGCCCGCCGATCTCGCCGGTGTGGCCGTGTTCCTGGCGGCCCCGGCCTCGGACTTCGTCACCGGCGCCGCCATCCCGGTCGACGGCGGCTATTCGGTGCAGGGCTGAACCGCCTTACTGCCGCAGGCTCGCCAGCGCCGCCTTGAGCGCGTTGGCGAAATCGAGCCGCTCGGCCGGCGAGAGGAAGCGCCCGATCACCAGCGCCTTCCCATGCGAGCGCAGCGTCAGCGGCGTGTCGGGTTCGATCGGCTCGTCGAGCTGCACCCGGAGCCAATAGGGCTGGAAGCTCCAGCGCTGCACCCGGCCGCGCACATCGTGGCGCTCGACCGTCAGTGCCTCGCGGGTGAGCCTGACCCGCTCGAACTCGCGGGCGCTGCGGTAGTTGAGCCGGAACAGGGCGTAGAACAGTCCCACCTCGACCACGCCGAAGCCGCTCACCGGCCAAGCGCCGATGGTGAGAAAGGCGACGCCGCCCATGAAGCCGACGGCACCCACCAGCGTCATCAGGATGGCGAAGCCCGCCGGCGGCAGGCTGCGGAAGGGGGTGAGCACCGCGTCGAACAGCACGGGTTCGCCGACCGCGCCTTCGGCAATGTGGCTCCGCCTGTCCGAGGCGCCGGCCGCATCGGGTGCGGGGTGTTCAGACGTGCTGCTCATGAAAATGACTATAGGACGCAAGAAGCGATCCCGCAAAGTGACGCAATCATGACGAACCGCTCCGCGCGGGGCCACCCTGGGCGGTTCGCGCCCCACCTCCCGGCCGCTCCGCCCGCCTGATATAGAAGGGGCGGCCTTGGGGGAGGACAGTCCGTGAAATCCGAGCAAGTCGAGGAATTGTTCCGCCGGCTCGAAGCCAAGATGCCCATCCCCCGCGGCGAGCTCGACTTCATCAATCCCTTCACGCTGCTGGTGGCGGTCGTGCTCTCGGCCCAGGCGACCGATGCCGGCGTGAACAAGGCGACCGAGCCCCTGTTCAAGGTGGCGGACACGCCGCAGAAGATGCTGGCCTTGGGCGAGGAGGGCCTGAAGCGCTACATCCGCTCGATCGGCCTCTTCAACACCAAGGCCAAGCACATCATCAAGCTCTCCGAGATCCTGGTGCGAGAGCATGGCGGCGAAGTGCCGCGCGCGCGCGAGAAGCTCGAGGCCATGCCGGGGGTCGGCCGCAAGACCGCCAATGTGGTGCTCAACACCGCCTTCGGCGAGCCCACCATCGCGGTCGATACCCACATCTTCCGGCTTGCCAACCGCACCGGGCTCGCCCCCGGCAAGACCCCGCGCCAGGTCGAGGACCGCCTCATGAAGGTGGTGCCGGCGCGCTACCGCCTTCATGCCCATCACTGGCTGATCCTGCACGGCCGCTATGTGTGCAAGGCGATGAAGCCCGACTGCCCGAACTGCGTGATCCGGGACCTGTGCGCCTTCAAGAACAAGACCGCCGCCGAGGCGGCGGGCAAGGCCGGGTTATCCAGGCCAAAGGCGGCCAGGGCGGGCGCCCGCGGGCGCCCAAGAAGCGCCAATGGGGCGAAGGGCCAGGGTTCGAAAAAGCCCGTGAAGGGGCGCTGATCCCGCGCCCTTGGAAAGCGGCTCAGCTCGTCGGCAGCTCGCGCCGCTCGGCCATGAGCGCCGTGACGCAGCGGGCGGCGGCAAAATTCGCGGCGGAGCGGTCGCGCGCCTCGAGATAGGCGACGCGCAGGCCCGCCGCCCCTCCTTGGGCTTCTTGCGGATAGAGATAGAGATCGAGCACGCAGGCCCGGGCCCTGTATTGCCAGACCTCGGCGCCGGTTTCGTCGCGCACCATCTGCGGCTGGCCCAAGAGGCTTTGCAGCTCGTCGGGCGAAAGCCCCACCACGTCCTTGTCGTCGGCCGGCTCGGCAGGCGCCGCCGGCGCGACCGAAGACGCGGCGCTGCGCTCGGTCGAACTCGAGGCCGGTGCCGGAGGGGTCGGCGCCGTCGCGGCCTGCGCCGGGGCACCGTCCGCGCCATCGCGGCTCGCAGCCGCCGTCGGCGGCATGCGCGTGGCACAGCCCGCCAGCAGAGCGGCCAGGGCGCCCGCCACGGCGACCCCCGTTATCCTATTGATCTTCCACATATGATCGGTCGCTGCCGGCATCCCGGCTCCCCGCGGCAGACCGTCGTCTTCCCGTTTTTCGCGCGCCCAGCGTCCCGGTCACGCGAGCGTCTTCGCCCGGCAACCTTATGACACGATCGTTATCGATTCGTCACCGGGTTCACGGCGTTATCGGAAAATTTTCCTATAAGTCGCGCGATCTCGGGACCGCTGCCGCGCCTCTTGCAGAACCGAGCGGCGCGGATCAGACCCGGGCCGGCGCCGACGCTCCCGTCATGGCCAGGGACAGATGCAGCATGAAGGCGGTGGCCAGCACCGGGGCGATCAGGTTCAGGAACGGCACCGTCAGGAGAAAAGCGATGGCGACGCCCGCCAGCACGATGCGGCCCTGATGGGCGCGGCGCAGCTTGGCCACCGTCGCGGCATCGAGCCGGCGCGCGGCCACCTGCTCGAAATACTCCCGCCCCAGGAGATAGCCGTTCACCCCGTAGAACAGCGCGGCATAGGCCGGCGGGAACCAGAACAGCAGGACATAGAGCGGCAGCAGGAGCAGGTTGAGGCCGAGCGCCACGGCGGCGAAGGCGAGCGTCTGGCGCAAGATCTCGCCCCAGGGCTGCGCGCGGGCGGGCGGCAGCCCGGGATAGCGGCGGCGCTCCACCGCCGCGGCCACCTCGTCGAGGAAGAGGCCGAGCGTGCCGGTGACGGCGGCCGGGAACAGCAGCCAGGCCAGCACCATCACGCCGAAGCCGGCGGCGAACTCCACCACGGTGTCGAGCCAGCCGATCTGGAAATCGGCCAGCCAGGCGGCGAGCCACCAGAGCAGGACGGCAAGCCCGATCAGGACGGCCAGCGCCAGGCCGAGGCTCTTCCAGAGCACCCGCCGGACGGCCGGGTCTCCCAGGTCGGCGAAGGCGGCGAGGAGGGCTTTGACCATGGGGCGGCGGGCCTTTCCGGAAAAGGGGCGATGACCGTCGCCGGTCATTTAGCCGGCCGCCGGTAGGGCGATCAACTTGGTTTTTCAAGGTGTTGGGCGAAGGCGCCGGCGCTCGCTCGAGCGCCGCTGGCAGCCGGGAACCCGCAGGCCCCGCACCGGCCAGCGACTGTGCTTGTGAAGCCGGGCTTGCCCGCTATACTCCCCCGCGCGCCGCCCTAGGGCCGGTTCGGCCAAGCGTCACGGACCCTCGGGCGGCGCCAGCTTTTTCAGGCGAAAGTTCGAGGCCGTGGCCCTTGCAAAGCGGGCGATGGCGCTTAGAGCGGATTTCGTTTGGTTGGAATCACAACCGCCGTCGTTCCCGCGAAAGCGGGAACCCAGGGGCAAGTGACGAGTGGCTGCCCTGGGCCCCCGCCTTCGCGGGGGCGACGAAGGGATGCTCGATTCAAACGGGACATGCTCTAGAGGATGAGGGGGCGGCGCGGGCTCGCCCGCATCGAGGATCGTGTCATGGCAGCAGCGCAGGCTTCGGGCGACATCGACGTGCTCGGCATCGGCAACGCGATCGTGGACGTGCTCAGCCACGCCGACGACGGCTTCCTCGATCGCTGCGGGCTGATCAAGGGCAGCATGCGGCTCATCGCCGCCGACGAAGCGGACCTCCTCTACCGCGCCGCCGGCCCCGCGCTCGAAGCCTCCGGCGGCTCGGTCGCCAACACGGTGGCGGGGCTGGCCATGCTGGGCGCGCGCGCGGGCTTCATCGGCAAGGTCTCGAACGACCAGTTCGGCGGCGTCTTCCGCCACGACATCAAGTCGCTCGGCATCCATTTCGACACCTTGCCAGCGAACCGGGGCGCACCGACCGCGCGTTGCCTCGTCTTCGTCACCCCGGACGGCCAGCGCACCATGTGCACTTATCTCGGTGCCTGCCTCGAGCTGACCGAGGAGGATATCGACGAGGCCCTTGTGGCACGCGCCAAGATTACCTATCTCGAAGGCTATCTCTGGGATCCGCCGCACGCCAAGCTCGCCTTCCTCAAGGCGGCCGAGACGGCGCACCGCGCCGGCCGTCTGGTCAGCTTGAGCCTGTCCGATCCCTTCTGCGTCGACCGCCACCGCGCGGAGCTGCAGCAGCTGGTCGAGAACCATATCGACATCCTGTTCGCCAACGAGCACGAGATCTGCTCGCTCTGGCAGGTCGAGGATTTCGACGAGGCGCTGCAGGCCACGCGCGGGAAGGCCCAGGTCGCGGCCTTGACCCGCAGCGAAAAGGGCTCGGTCGTGCTGGCCGGCGACGAGGTCCACATCATCGATCCCGTCCCGGTCTCGCGGGTCGTCGATAGCACCGGGGCCGGCGACCAGTATGCCGCGGGCTTCCTCTACGGCCTCGTCACCGGCCGCTCGCTTGCCGGCTGCGGGCGGCTCGCCAGCCACGCCGCGGCCGAGGTGATCCAGCATCTGGGCGGCCGGCCGGAAGTGCCCTTGGCCGAGCAGGTGCTGGCCGATTTCGTCTGACAAGGATTCTTGAAACTCGCCCATGGCTCAGCGCTCCGACATTCGCAACCTCGCCATCATCGCCCACGTGGACCACGGCAAGACGACGCTGGTCGACCAGCTCCTGAAGCAGTCCGGCACCTTCCGCGCCAACCAGCAGGTGGCCGAGCGGGTGATGGATTCGAACGAGCTCGAGCGCGAGCGCGGCATCACCATCCTCGCCAAATGCACCTCGGTCGCCTGGAAGGGGACGCGGCTCAATATCGTGGACACGCCCGGCCACGCCGATTTCGGCGGCGAGGTCGAGCGCATCTTGAGCATGGTCGACGGCGTGGTGGTGCTGGTGGACGCGGCCGAGGGGCCGATGCCCCAGACCAAGTTCGTCACCGCCAAGGCGCTGGCCAAGGGATTGCGTCCCATCGTCGTCATCAACAAGGCCGACCGGCCGGACGCGCGGCCGCACGCGGTGCATGACGAGGTGTTCGACCTGTTCGCGGCGTTGGACGCCACCGACGAGCAGCTCGATTTTCCGACCCTCTTCGCCTCGGCCAAGCAGGGCTGGGCGGCGGCCGACCTGGATAGCCCCAGGACGGACATGGCGCCGCTCTTCGATCTCATCGTGCGCCATGTGCCCGCACCCGAGGCCGATCCCGACGCGCCCTTCGCCATGCTGGTGACGACGCTCGAATACGATTCCTATCTGGGCCGGGTGCTGACGGGACGGATCCATTCGGGCCGCGCGCGCGCCAACATGACGGTCAAGAGCCTCAGGCCCGACGGCCAGGCGATCGAGCAGGCGCGGCTCACCAAGCTGCTCGCCTTCCGCGGCATCGAGCGCGTGGCCGTGGAGGAGGTCGCGGCCGGCGACATCGTCGCCATCGCCGGCCTGACCGAGACCACGGTTGCCGATACCATCTGCGATCCGGCCGTCGAGCAGCCGATCGCGGCCCAGGCGATCGACCCGCCGACCTTGTCCATGACCGTCTCGGTCAACGATTCGCCGCTGGCGGGGCGCGAGGGCGACAAGGTCACGAGCCGCATGCTGCGCGCGCGGCTCATGCGCGAGGCCGAGGGCAATGTGGCCATCCGCGTGCGCGAATCGGAGGAGAAGGACGCCTACGAGGTCGCGGGGCGCGGCGAGCTGCAGCTCGGCGTCCTCATCGAGACCATGCGCCGCGAGGGCTACGAGATGTCGATCAGCCGCCCGCGCGTGATCTACCGCACCGATCCCGCCACCGGCCAGCGGCTCGAGCCGATCGAGGAGGTGCTGGTCGACGTCGACGAGGACTATGTCGGCGTGGTGGTGGAGAAGCTGGGCATGCGCCGGGGCGAGATGACCGACATGCGGCCCTCGGGCGGCGCCAAGACGCGCGTCTCCTTCCTGGTGCCCTCGCGCGGCCTCATCGGCTATCACGGCGAGTTCCTGACCGACACGCGCGGCACCGGCGTGATGAGCCGCCTCTTCCACGGCTATGCGCCCTTCAAGGGGCCGATCGAGGGCAGGCGCAACGGCGTCCTGATCTCCACCAGCGGGGGCAGCGCCGTCGCCTACGCGCTCTGGTATCTGGAGGAGCGGGGGCCGCTCTTCATCAGTCCGGGCGAGCAGGTCTACGAGGGCATGATCATCGGCGAGCACAGCCGCGGCAACGACCTCGAGGTCAACCCGCTCAAGACCAAGCAGCTCACCAACATCCGCACCACCGCGAAGGACGAGGCGATCCGGCTCACCCCGCCGCGCCAGATGACGCTCGAGGCGGCGATCTCCTATATCGAGGAGGACGAGCTGGTCGAAGTGACGCCGAAATCGATCCGGCTGCGCAAGAAGCTGCTCGACCCCAACGCCCGCAAGCGCGCCGCGCGCGCCGCCGAGGCCGAGGCGGGCTGAGCGGGAGGGCCGGCCGGCCGTTTGGCGGCTCGCGGACGGCCGCCGGCTCGGGCATAGTCGACATCGTCGAATCGGAGCGGGCTCGACACCCCCTCACCCCTCCCTCTCCCCCAAGGCTTTGGGGGAGAGGGTTGTGGAGGCTTGGCGAGGCGACAGCCCGAGCCTAGCCGAAGCTGGGTGAGGGGGACCCGCTCAATTCCGGGAGCGAGCTGGAAGGCGGGCGATGACCGACACGGCCCAACCGCGGCGAGGCTGGCGCGAGGCGATCGCGGTCTATCTCGACCGGCGCATGATCGTCATCCTGCTGATGGGCTTCTCGAGCGGCCTGCCGCTGCTGCTCTCCTCGGCGACACTCTCCTACTGGCTCGCCAAGGTCGGCGTGGACAAGACCGCGATCGGCCTCTTCGCCCTGGTCGGCGCGCCCTACACCTTCAAGTTCCTGTGGGCGCCGATCGTGGATCAGCTCCGCCTGCCGGTTCTGACGCGCCTGCTCGGCCGGCGGCGCGGCTGGGCGCTCCTGACCCAGATCGGGCTCGTGGTCGCGATCCTGGGCATGGCCGCGACCGATCCCGCGATCGAGCCCTGGTGGACCGCGCTGGCGGCCCTCGTGATCGCCTTCTGCTCGGCGACGCAGGACATCGCCATCGACGCCTACCGCATCGAGATCCTGAGCGAGCGCGAGCAGGGGGCGGGTGCCGCCGCCACGCAGGCCGGCTATCGCGGCGGCCTCATCGTCGCCGGTGCGCTGGCCATCGCCGCCTCGGACTGGGTCGGCTGGCCCATCATCTTCGCCGGCCTGGCCGCGGCAGTCGGCATCGGCATGCTGGCCGTGCTGGTCGCCCCCGAGCCGGCGCCCCCTTCCGACTGGCGGGCCGCGGCGCGCGCGCCGATCGGCCGGCAGATCCGCCACGCCGTGATCACGCCGCTCCTCGAATTCTTCACCCGCAGCGGCATCACGGCCGCGCTGGTCATCCTCGGCTTCGTCTTCTTCTACAAGTTCGGCGACGCCATCGGCGGCGTGATGGCCAATCCCTTCTATGTCGAGATGGGCTTCTCGGGCGCCGAGATCGCCGCGGCCTCCAAGGTCTTCGGCGTGGCGGCCTCGCTCCTGGGGGCGATCGCTGGCGGCGCACTGGTGGCACGCCTCGGCCTCTTCCGCGCGCTGCTCCTGGGCGGCATCGCCCAGGCGCTCACCAATCTGCTGTTCGCCTGGCTGGCCACGCGCGGCCACGATTTCCCGGGCCTGTTCCTCGCCATCGGCGCCGACAATTTCGCGGGCGGGCTGGGCTCCGCCGCCTTCGTCGCCTATCTCTCGAGCCTCTGCAACACCGCCTTCACCGGCACCCAGTATGCGCTGCTGACCTCCTTCATGGCGGCGGGCCGCACGGTTCTGGCCGCGGGCTCGGGCTGGCTGGCGACCACCCTCAGCTGGGCGCCCTTCTTCGCCGTCACCACGCTGCTCGCCGTGCCGGGCCTGCTGCTGCTGCTCTGGCTGACGCGGCTCTTTCCGGCCAGGGCCGGGCGCGATTGACGCCGTCCGCCCGGGGGCTACCCTTGAAGCGCTCGGCATACAGGCGGCCATGATCATTTCCTGCGCGATACCGCCCGTTGCCTCTAACGGAGGCGCGGCACCTTGAGCGACGGCATCGAGATCTTCGAAGGGGACATCACCGCGCTCGACGCCGACGCCGTCGTCAACGCCGCGAACGAGCGGCTGGCGCCGGGCGGCGGCGTGTGCGGTGCCATCCACCGCGCGGCCGGGCCCGAGCTCGCCGAGGCCTGTGCCGAGATCGGCCATTGCCCCACCGGCGAGGCGCGCATCACGCCGGGCTTCGGCTTGAAGGCGCGCCATGTCATCCATGCGGTGGGGCCGGTCTGGCAGGGCGGAGCCTCGGGCGAGCCGGCGCTGCTCGCCGGGGCCTATCGCGCCTCGATGCGCCTTGCCGCCCGGCACAAGCTCCGCTCGATCGCCTTTCCCGCGATCTCGACCGGCATCTATGGCTATCCGCTGAAGCGTGCGACGGAGATCGCGGTCAGGACCGTGCGCGAGGAGATGGCGAAGCCGGGCGCGCCCCAGCGCGTCGTCTTCGCCTGCTTCGGCCGGGACGTGGCCGACGCCTATCGGCGCGCGCTCGCTGCGGATTGATCGGCGAGGCGAGCGGGCTTGCGGCCCCTCGCAACGGGCTTCCTGCGCTGGCGCGCTCGCCGCGCCGGCGAGAGCGCCAGAACCGGCCGACCGCTCCTCAATGCAGCGTCAAGCTGATGGTCGCATGCGCCGAGGCCGGGTCGCCGCTGCTCGAGAGCAAGAACGAGGTTCCGGGGCCGCAGGTGATGCCGCCCCCGCAGCCCAGCGACTGCGGTCCCGTTCCGTTGAGCGTCACGATCGGCTGGTTGCCGATCTGGGCCGACACGGTGTTGCCGGGCGGCAGCACGCCGAGAAGCGCGGAGATGAAGCCGGTCAGGCCGGTGACGCTCGTCTGAATGCCGCTCGCGGCCTTGCCGCTTGCGGTCAGGGTCCCGAGCAGTCCCTGGGTCACGCCGTTGAGGAAGCCCGTGCCCCGAATCCCGCTCATTTCCCGGTCCGTGAGCGCCACCGCATCGGCGACGCCGAGGCGATCGGCGCCGAGCGCGGCGTCATCGGCGAGACCACGGGACGAAGAAACGATCAGGCCGCCGGCAAGAGCCATGACAACCAATGCCAGCTTGCGTGCTGGAACCAGCATGGAAGGCCTCCGCATGTCTCTGGGCCTTGGATGATCGGGTGAAGGGAAAGTCTAGCACCGGCTCCTTGGCCGAGCCACCGTGGGGACCTTATAAAAGATCAAGACGGCATCAGGTGCGGATTCCGATCGAGTGGAACCCCCTTTCGTCACCCCCGCTTTCGCGCCAGGGCATGCACACGACCTCTCTTCATTCGTCATCCCAGACGGTAGGCGAGCCCAAAGCCCGCAAGGGCTTTGGATTTGCGAGCCTTGCGATCTGGGATCCATGGCGACATCGAGCTCGGCATCGACATGGGTCCTCGCTTTCGCGAGGACGACGATTTGTGTGCATGCTCTGGCGAAAGCCGGGGCCCAGAGGCCGCTGCACGTCGCTTGCTCCCGGGTTCCTGGGCCGGCTCCGCCGGCGAATCAAAAAGTAGCGGGCGAAGCCCGCGGGCGCAGGAACGACGATGAGTTTTCGATTCCGACCGAGCAGAACCTGCTCTACCGCTCGCGATCCAGCGAGTAGCCGGCCGAGCGCACGGTGCGGATCAGGTCGAACTCCGCGCCCTCGTTGATGGCCTTGCGCAGGCGGCGGATATGCACGTCGACCGTGCGCGGCTCGACATAGACATCCGGGCCCCAGACGACGTCGAGAAGCTGCTCGCGGCTGAAGACGCGGCCCTGATGCTCCATCAGGTGGCGCAGCAGCCGGAACTCGGTCGGTCCCAGATGGATATCGCGGCCGTTGCGGCGCACGCGGTGGGCCACGAGGTCCATCACCAGGTCCTCGTATTGCAGCGTGTCGCCTTCGAGGGAGGGCCGCGAGCGGCGCAGCAACGCCCGAAGCCGCGCGATCAGCTCGCCGGGGCTGAAGGGCTTGGTGACGTAATCGTCCGCGCCGCTGTCGAGGCCGCGCACCTTGTCGGCCTCCTCGCCGCGCGCCGTCAGCATCACCACCGGCACGTTGCGCGTCTCGGGCAGGCGGCGGAGCTGCCGGCACACCTCGATGCCGGAGACCAGCGGCAGCATCCAGTCGAGCAGCACCAGATCGGGATGCCGCTCCTTGGCCAGGAGCAGCGCCTCCTCGCCGTCGCGCGCCTCGATCACCTCGAAGCCCTCGCGCTCCAGGTTGTAGCGCAGCAGCGTGACCAGCGCCGCCTCGTCCTCGACCACGAGAACGAGGGGCCTGGCCTGCTGCTTCTGCACGGCCTGGCTCCTGGGCGCCAGGGCGTCAGCCGGGCGGGGGCGTGACGGCATAGCTGGTGACGTCGCCCTTGGGTCGCGCCGATTCGATGCCACGGCCGTGGACGAGGAAATAGATGGTTTCCGCAATGTTTGTTGCATGGTCGCCGATCCGTTCGATGTTCTTGGCGATGAACATGAGGTGGGTGCAGGGGCCGATGTTGCGCGGGTCCTCCATCATGTAGGTGAGGAGCTCGCGGAACAGGCTGTTGTAGAGAGCGTCGACCTCCTCGTCGCGCGACCAGGCGGCCATCGCCCGCTCGGCGTTGTGGTCGACATAGGCGTCGAGCACGTCCTTGATGATCGATTGCACGAGCTGGCTCATGCGCGGAATCGCCTGATTGGTATTGGTCGTGACCGGCGGCGCCTGCGAGATCGCCACCGCCCGCTTGGCGATGTTGCTGGCATAGTCGCCGATGCGCTCGAGATCGGCCGAGATCTTGAGTGCGGCCACGACCTCGCGCAGGTCGGAGGCCATGGGCTGGCGCAGCGCCAGCATCCTGATGGTCATGTCGCCGACCTGATGCTCGAGGTCGTCGATCCGCTTGTCGCCCTGAATCACCTTCCCGGCGAGCTCGGCGTCGCGACGCATCAGCGCGTCGACCGCCGTCTGCAGCTGCACCTCCGCCAGGCCGCCCATCTGGGCGATGGTGTGATTGAGCAGCTTCAGCTCCTCGTCGAAGGACTTGACGATGTGCTCCTGCGTCATGTCGCTTCCCACGCTCCTTTCCTTGGCCGCTCGGCTCCGGGCCCGCTTCAGCCGAAGCGGCCGGTGATGTAGCCCTGCGTGCGCCGATCGCGCGGGCTGGTGAAGATCTGCGCCGTGTCGCCGGTCTCGACCAGCTCGCCCAGGTGGAAGAAGGCGGTGCGCTGGCTGACGCGCGCGGCCTGCTGCATCGAGTGGGTGACGATCACGATGGTGAAGTTCTGCCTGAGCTCGTCGATCAGCTCCTCGATCCGGGCGGTGGCGATCGGGTCGAGCGCCGAGCAGGGCTCGTCCATCAGGATCACCTCGGGGCTGACGGCGATGGCGCGCGCGATGCACAGGCGCTGCTGCTGGCCACCGGAGAGCCCCGTGCCCGGGTCCTTGAGCCGATCCTTGACCTCGCTCCACAGGCCGGCGCGCTCGAGGCTGGTCCGCACCACCTCGTCGAGCTCGCGCTTGCTCGAGGCCATGCCGTGAATGCGCGGCCCGTAGGCGACATTGTCGTAGATGGACTTGGGGAACGGGTTCGGCTTCTGGAACACCATGCCGACGCGCGCGCGCAAGGCCACGACGTCGAGATCGCGCGCGTAGATGTCCTCGCCGTCGAGCGTGATCCGGCCGGTCACGCGGCAGTTCTCGATCACGTCGTTCATGCGGTTGAGGCAGCGCATGAAGGTCGACTTGCCGCAGCCCGACGGGCCGATCAGCGCCGTCACCTCGTTGCGCCGGATGTCGAGGTCGACGTTCTTCAACGCATGCTTCTCGCCATAGTAGACGTTGACGCCGCGGGCCGCGATCTTGACCGCGTCGCTGTCGTCGGCCTGGGCTGCAGCGCTTGAGGTCGCCTTGGCGGGCTGGGGAGCGAGCGTGACCATCGTCATGTCCGAAATCATCCTTGCCGGCGTTACCAACGGCGCTCGAAGTGGCGGCGCAGATAGACGGCGGCACCGTTCATCAGCACCAGGAAGGCCAGCAGCACCATGATGGCCGCGCTCGTTTTTTCGACGAAGCCGCGCTCGGGGCTGTCGGCCCAGAGATAGACCTGCACCGGCAGCACGGTGGCGGCGTCCGTGAAGCCGCCCGGCACGCCGACGATGAAGGCGACCATGCCGATCATCAGCAGCGGCGCGGTCTCGCCCAGCGCATGCGCCATGCCGATGATGGTGCCGGTCAGGATGCCGGGCATGGCCAGCGGCAGCACATGGTGCATGACGGTCTGGAGCTGCGAGGCGCCGATGCCGTAGGCGCCCTCGCGGATCGAGGGCGGCACCGCCTTGAGCGCCGCGCGCGTGGCGATGATGATGATGGGCAGCGTCATCAGCGACAGCACCGTGCCGCCCACCAGGGGTGCCGAGCGCGGCAGGCCGAAGAAGCCGATGAAGATGGCGAGCCCCAGCAGGCCGAACACGATCGAGGGGACGGCCGCGAGGTTGTTGATATTGACCTCGATCAGGTCGGTCCAGCGGTTCTTGGGTGCGAACTCCTCGAGATAGATGGCGGTTGCGACCGCCAGCGGGAAGGCCAGCGCCAGCGTCACGATCATGGTGAGGAAGGTGCCGGCGATGGCACCCGCCACGCCGGCCAGCTCCGGCTCGCGGCTGTCGCCCGAGGTGAAGAAGCGCCAGTTGAAGACGCGCTCGATCCGCCCCTGCTTGCCGAGCGCGTCGAACCAGCCGATCTGCTTGTCGGAGACGCGCCGGGCGCTCTCGGGCACGTCGCGCGGGATGAAGCCCTTGGCCAGCATGTCGAAATCGTCGCCCGTGGGCACGGCGACGGTCACGGTCCGGCCGATCAGAGAAGGGTCGGCCTCGACCATCCGGCGCAGCATGGTGTCGGCGCCGGAACTCACGATTTCGCCCAGATCGCGCTTGTCCTGACGCCCGCTCACATCGGGGAACAGGCTTCGGAGCGAATCGCGCAAGAGCTTGGTGTAGTCGGCCTCGGCGACAACGTCGGGGCTGCGGGTGCCGGCGGGGTCGATCACGGCCGGGTCGAGCGTCACGTCGAGCCGGACGTCGGTGCGCCAGAAGGCGCTGTAGCCGTTGCCGACGATGGTGACGAGCATCGCGCCCAGCATGCCGGCCGCGATCAGCACCGCGAGGATGCCGTAAAGGCGGAAGCGGCGTTCGGCCGCATGGCGCCTCTTCAGGCGCGCTTGCGAGAGATCGGGCCGGCGCATCGGCGCGGTCGGGGCGGAGAGCTCAGTCATATTTCTCCCGGTATTTGCGGACCACGTGGAGCGCCACGAGGTTGAGCGAGAGCGTTGCGAAGAACAGCACCAGGCCGAGCGCGAAGGCGGCCAGCGTCTTGGCGCTGTCGAATTCCTGGTCGCCCACCAGCAGGGTGGCGATCTGCACCGTGACGGTGGTCACGGCCTCGAGCGGATTGACCGTGAGGTTGGCCGAAAGCCCGGCCGCCATCACCACGATCATGGTTTCGCCGACGGCGCGCGAGACCGCCAGCAGCACGCCGCCGACGATGCCGGGCAGGGCCGCGGGGATCACCACCTGGCGGATGGTCTCGGACTTGGTGGCGCCCAGCGCGTAGGAGCCGTCGCGCAAGGACTGCGGCACCGCGTTCATCACGTCGTCGGAGAGCGAGGAGACGAAGGGCACGATCATGATGCCCATGACGAGGCCGGCTGCGAGCGCGCTCTCCGAGGCGACCGTGAGCCCGACCGCCTCGCCCAGGCCGCGGATGAAGGGCGCCATGGTGAGGGCGGCGAAGAAGCCGTAGACGACGGTCGGAATGCCGGCCAGCACCTCGAGCACCGGCTTGATCAGCGCGCGGCCGCGGCGGCTGGCATAGTCGGCGAGATAGATCGCCACCAGCAGGCCGACCGGCACCGCCACCGCCATGGCGATCGCCGTGATGAGCAGCGTGCCGGCGAAGAGCGGGATCGCGCCGAAGGCGCCGGAGCTGCCGACCTGGTCGGCCCGCAGCGCCGTCTGCGGGCTCCATTCGAGCCCGAACAGGAAGTCCCAGAACGGCACGGCATGGAAGAAGCGCAAGGATTCGAAGAGCAGCGACAGCACGATGCCGACCGTGGTCAGGATCGACAGCGTCGAGGAGAGCAGCAGCATCGCCAGGACGGCGCGCTCGACCCGGTTGCGCGCGCGCAAGCCCGGAGCCACGCGGCGCTGCGCCCAGCCGAGGCCCAGCGTGGCGGCGGCGAGCGCCACCACGGCCAGCATCCCGAAGGCGGTCGACTGCAGGCGCTTATATTGCTCGGCGGCGGCGATCAGCGCGGGATCGACGCTGCGCTCGCCCACGCCATGGGCCGCGATGTTGCGGATGTCGTTGAGGAGAAGGCCGGTCTGGGCCGGGCCGCCGGCCGCGAGCGCGGCCGGCAGACCGCGGACCACGATCGCCTCGAGGATGTGCGGCTCGAAGGCGAGCCATGCCGCGAAAATCGCCAGCGCCGGCACGCCGCACCAGAGCGCGACATAGGCGCCGTAATAGCTCGGCAGCGAATGAAGATTCCGCCAGTTGCCGCCGGCCAGCGTCACGGCGCGCCGCCGGCCCAGCGCGAATCCCAGGAAGGCGAGCAGCAGGATGGCGGCGAGGATCGCGGTCGTCATCGTCTCGGTTCCGGCTTCCCCATGCTCCCGATATTACAGGCGCCGCTTGCCGATCGTTCGTTCTTCGTCACCCGAAGGGTCTTGCGCGATCGCTTCTGCGCGAAAGCGGGCGGTCGGTCCTAAAGAGGCACGACCGCCCGCCCGATCGCCTGCCGCCGTCAGCTGCCCATCGGCACCAGATCGACGGCCCGCTTCACCACCTCCGGCCGCTCGGAGGCCGGCAGCGGGATCAGGCCCTTGTCGGCGAGATAGCCCTCCTCGCCCGAGGCCCTGTCGCTCATGAACTCGGCCACGAACTCCTTGATGCCCGGGATCACGCCCACATGCTGGTTCTTCACATAGATGAAGAGCGGGCGCGACACCTCGTAGGAGGAATCGGCGATGGTCTCGAAGCTCGGCTCGACGCCGTCCATCTTGGCGCCCTGGATCTTGTCGGCGTTCTGGTCGAGGAAGCTGAAGCCGAAGATGCCGAGCGCCTGCGGATTGGCCTCGAGCTTCTGCACGATCAGATTGTCGTTCTCGCCGGCCTCGATGAAGGCGCCGTCCTCGCGCACCGCTTGGCAGGCCTTCTTGGCGGCGTCGGCGTCGAGGTTGAGCGGCTTCACCGCGTCCTTGCAGCCCTTGTCCATCACGAGCTCGACGAAGGCGTCGCGCGTGCCGGAGGTCGGCGGGGGCCCGTAGACCTCGATCTTCTCGTTGGGGAGCGACGGGTCGACGTCGGACCAGCTCTTGTAGGGATTGTCGGCGAGCTGGCCGTTCACCGGCACCTGCTTGGCGAGCGCCTTCCAGACCTGCTCGCGCGTCAGGCTGAACTGCGGGCCGGCCTTCGAATTGGCGATCACGATGCCGTCATAGCCGATCTTGATCTCGGTGATCTCGGTGACGCCGTTCTTCTTGCAGGTCTCGAGCTCGGACTCCTTGATCGCGCGCGAGGCGTTGGAGATGTCGGGCGTGTCCTCGCCGGGACCGGCGCAGAACAGCTTGAAGCCGCCGCCGGTGCCGGTCGATTCCACGACCGGGGTCTTGAACTTGCCGCTCTTGCCGAACTGCTCGGCCACCGCGGTGGAGAAGGGGAACACCGTGCTCGAGCCGACGATGCGGATCTGGTCGCGCGCGTGGGCCGTACCGGCCAGCGCGAAGACCGCGAGGGCGGCCGCCGTCGCAACAAGGGGGGACCGTTTCATGGATGGTTGCTCCGTATGCCAGAGAAGTCCTTGCAAACATGTGACGGTCGGCCGTCCTTCTTCAGGGCTCGCCGCGAAAGGAGCGGCGCGATTCAGGCTTTTTCCCACCGTCACCGACGGGACCCTATTCGTCGCCAAGGACATAAATAATACGATTTTATGACAATCAAATGACAACCCACCCCGGTCCGTCGAATTAGCTTAACATATTGCAAAAGCTCAATTTCTCTAAGAGGCCCGCGCGGCGGCCGGCGCGGCGGCCTCGGCCAGCGGCAGATAAACCGTGAAGGTCGAGCCGATGCCCGGCGTGCTGTCGATCTCGAGCCGGCCGCGATGGCGGTTGACGATGTGCTTGACGATGGCGAGGCCTAAGCCGGTCCCGCCGATCTCGCGCGAGCGGGCCTTGTCGACCCGGTAGAACCGTTCGGTGAGCCGCGGGATATGCTCGCGCGCGATGCCTTCGCCCTCGTCGATCACGGCGACCGCAAGCGAGGGCCGGCCGCCCGAGCGCTTGCCCGGCAGCTCCAGGGGCTCTCGCCAGCAGGCGACGCGCACGGTCGTCCCCGGCCGCCCATATTTGATCGCGTTGTCGATCAGGTTCTGGAAGAGCTGGGTCAGCTCGTCGCGCTCGCCCTGCACGGCCGGCAGGCGAGCGAAGTCGGTATAGGCCTCGACCTCCGCGATCGGCGCTGGCGCGCCCAGCCTGATGGTCATGCGCCGCTCCGCGGCCTTGAGCGCCAGCGCGTCGGCGAGCCCGCCCAGGATGGGCCCGAGATCGGCTTCGCCCAAGGGCGGCCGATGCTCGTTGAGCTCGATGCGCGAGAGCGAGAGCAGGTCGGCGATGAGCCGGGCCATGCGCTGCGCTTGCTCCTGCATGATGGCGAGGAAGCGCTCGCGCGCTTCGGCATCGTCGCGCGCCGGGCCCTGCAGCGTCTCGATGAACCCGACCAGGCTGCTCAAGGGCGTGCGCAGCTCGTGGCTGACATTGGCGACGAAATCGGCGCGCATGCGGTCGGTTCGCTTGGCCGCGGTCATGTCCTGAAAGGCGATGAGCGCAAAGGGGCCCGCTCCATCGCCCGCGAGCGGCTCGACGCGGGCCTTGAGCACCCGCTCGACCGGCACCGGAAAGAGCAGCTCGATCTCCCGGCCGCCCTGACCGGCGAGCACGGCATCGACCGCGTCGATCAAGGCCGGATGGCGCACCATGGCGAGAAGATCGCGACCCGCGGCATTGCGGCCGAACTGGGTTTCGGCCGCGGCGTTGGCCTGCACCACGCGTCGTCCGCGGTCGATCAGGAGGATGGGATCGGGCAGCGCGCGCAGCACGCGGTCGGCCACGGCCGAGGGGCCGGCCGCCGCCAGCGCCGGACCGGAATTGGCGCCTTCTCCGGCGTCGAGCGCGGCCACGGCCCGGGCACTCCGGCCCCAAGGCGCCAACAACAGGACGAGCCCGATCAGCGTGGCGATGCCGCCGCCGATGGCCGGCCGAGGCGCCAGCCAGCCGCCCGCCACAAGCCCCAGCAGGACCAGGGCCGGCGGCAGAACCGCCAGCAAGATCAAGCGCCGGATGTCGCGCGGGCGAAGCTCCATGGACTCCTTCGAAAATCGAGGCCCCCGCCCAGCGGGGGCCGGTGGACGCTGTGCCGATCGGCGCGGCGCCCGGCCGGCCGGCCTAGTGTGGCCATCGCGGCGGATGTATAAAGGATTTATGCGATCCGTGCGCGCCCCGATCTCCGCCCTTCTTTCTCGCGCTTCCGGCTTGCTTTTCATCGGCCTTGTCGCCCTTGGCACCATCCTGTTGCCGAGCGCCGAAGCTTCGGCCCAGACCAGCGGCGCCGGCGGCTCGCGCTATTCCGAGTGGCAGGGCGCGCCGCCGGCCGGCGGCGACATCCAGGGCTTCATCACCCAGCTCAAGGCGCTGGTGGACGAGGCGGAGCGGGGGCGCGCCGCGGATCCTCTTTTCCTGCAGGATCTGCGCGATCTGATCGCGTCCTACGAGAACCCGTTCTCGGCGCGGCTGTTCTACGACAATTTCCAGGACGGCAATTACACCAGCAATCCGGCCTGGAAGGTCACGGCGGGGCGCTGGAGCGTGGATATCCAGGGCGCCAACACGGGGCTCAGGAGCGCGATCACCCCGCCCGGTCAGCAGCCCGGTGCCACCATCAAGCTCAGCGACGTGATCGGCGCCATCCTGCTGCCGCAGAACCTGCAGCCGCCCGACAGCTCGACCTATGCGTCGATCTATAGCCCGGTGAAGATCAGCAACGCCTTCAAGCTTCGCCTCGAGCTCGTCTCGAAGGACCCGTTCGGCCGCCTGGACTGGGGCCCCTATCAGGGCTCGTCGGGCAATCTCGCCTACCGCGTGACCTATTTCCCCAACGCCAGCCCCGGCCTGGCGCTCCAGCGCGTGACGCCGCAGGGCCAGTCGACGCTCGCGAGCTACAATCAGAAGCTCGCGCTCGAGGACGGCCGGGCGCATGTCATCGAGCTCACGCGCGACCGCGCCGGCGCCATGGCGGTGACGGTCGACGGCAAGGCGCTCCTGAACGCGACCGACCGGACCATCACGCAAGCCTTCGACGGCTTCCTGATCATCAACAGCGGCGGGCGCTATACGGTCCGCTCCGTCACCATCGACGGAACGAAGTAGGACGGCGGGCGCGATCTTGCGCTTCCCGGACAACTTTTCTCCGCGGACAGCCTCAGTCTCGCCGGTAGACGAACCAGTAGACCGCACCGACGAGGATGCCGCCGCCCACGATGTTGCCGGCCGTTACGGGGATCAGGTTGGCGACGAGGCCGCTCCAGCCGATCGCGGCAAAGCCGTCCAGCGACAGTCCGGTCTCCTGCCAGAATGCGTTGGGCGCGCCGGCCAGGATCAGCTGGCCCAGCGGGATGATGTACATGTTGGCGACCGAATGCTCGAAGCCGGCGGCGACGAAGGCGGCGATCGGCAGCAGCAGCACCAGCACCCGATCGGCCGCGCCGCGGGCGCCGATCGCCAGCCATACCGCAAGACAGACCAGCACGTTGCACAGCACGCCGCGCATGAAGGCGGTCAGCGGCGCCAATCCTGCTTTGGCCTCGGCGAACTCGAGCGCCAGGACGCCGGCGCTGCCGCCGTCTAGGCGGTATTGCTCGGCCAGAAAAACCAGCAGCGCCGTGCCGACGGCGCCGATCGCGTTGCCGACATAGACGATGATCCAGGCGCGCAGCATCTCCTTGAGCCCGATCTTGCCGGCGACCCAGGCCATCACCATGAGATTGTTGCCGGTGAAGAGCTCGGCACCGCCCAGCACCACCAGCACCAGGCCCAGCGCGAAGGCGAGCCCGCCCGCGAGCCTCACCAGCCCGAACGGCGCGGCATCGGAGGCGCCGGCCATGACAGTGGTGGAAAACATGGCGCCGAGCGCGATGAAGGCCCCGGCCAGCACGGCCAGCGTCAGCAGCTTGAGGAAGGGATAGCGCGTTTTCTCGGCGCCGAGCGCCTCGGCCCTTTCGGCGATTTCGGTCGGGAGGAGAGCGTCCATGGGCGGGGCCGGTGCGGGTTCAGGAAGCCGGTTCGCCGGAGAGGATCGCGCTCGGCCGAGCGCGCCAATCGCGCGCGGGCCGGCGAGCTCGCCGTGGCGCGAGCGCCGGTCCGGTCATGCCCGCCTCAGCGCACCGCCGCCAGGCCGGCCAGCGCCGCGGCCGTCAGCAGATCGGAGACCGTCGCGCCCGCCTGCACGATCTGCGCCGGCTTGGAGAGGCCCATCAGCACCGGCCCGATCACCGTGCCGCCCAGCTGCTGCATGAGCTTGGCCGAGATGTTGGCCGAATGCAGCGCCGGCATGATCAGGATATTGGCCGGGCCTTTGAGCCGCGAGAACGGGTAGAGCCGGCGCATCAGCTCGAAATCGAGCGCCACGTCCGCCTGCATCTCGCCTTCATATTCGAAGTCCACGCGCCGGCGGTCGAGCACCTCGACCGCGTCGCGGATGCGCTCGGCCTTCTCGCGCCAGGGATTGCCGAAGTTCGAGAAGGAGAGCAGCGCCACGCGCGGCTCGTGGCCGATCCGGCGCGCCGCGGCCGCGCTCTGCACGGCGATGTCGGCGAGCTGCTCGGGCGTGGGCAGCTCGTGCACCGAGGTGTCGGCGATGAACACCGTGCGCCCGCGCGCGAACACGATCGAGAGGCCGAAGAGCTGCTCGCCGGGCTTCGGATCGATCACCCGCGTCACGTCGCCGAGCGCGTCGTAGAAGCTGCGGGTGATGCCCGTCACCATCGCGTCGGCATCGCCCTCGACCACCATGCAGGCGGCGAACACGTTGCGGTCCTGGTTCACGAGGCGCTGGCAGTCGCGGAACAGCAGGCCGTGGCGCTGCATGCGCCGATAGAGGAAATCGGCATATTGCGCGTTGCGGCCGGAAAGACGCGCGTTGTGGATCTCCACGCCGTCGGCCTCGCCGAGCCCGGCATTGCGCATGGTCTCGTGGATGCGCTCCTCGCGCCCGATCAGGACCGGCGTGCCGTAGCCCGCGTTGCGGAAGGCCAGTGCGGCGCGGATCACGCGCTCCTCCTCGCCCTCGGCGAACACGACGCGCCGCGGATTGGCGCGCAGCTGCTCGAAGATGAGATGCAAGCCCGCCGCGGTCGGGTCGAGCCGCGCCGAAAGCTCGGATTCGTAGGCCTTCATGTCGATGATGGGCCGGCGCGCCACACCGCTGTCCATGGCGGCGCGCGCCACCGCGGCCGGCACGGTCGCGATCAGGCGCGGGTCGAACGGCACGGGGATGATGTAGTCGGGACCGTAGCGCAGGCGCCTTCCGGCATAGGCGGCGTCGACCTCGTCCGGCACGTCCTCGCGCGCCAGCTCGGCCAACGCCCGGGCGGCCGCGATCTTCATCGGCTCGTTGATGGTCGAGGCGCGCACGTCGAGCGCGCCGCGGAAGATGTAGGGGAAGCCCAGCACGTTGTTGACCTGGTTGGGATAGTCGGAACGGCCGGTGGCCACGATCGCGTCCGCGCGCACCGCCCGGACCTCCTCGGGCGTGATCTCGGGATCGGGATTGGCCATGGCGAAGATGATGGGCTTGGCCGCCATGGACTTGGCCATCTCGCCGGTCACGGCACCCTTGACCGAAAGGCCGAAGAACACGTCCGCACCCTTGATCGCCTCCTCGAGCGTGCGCAGCTTGGTCCTGGCCGCGTGGGCGGACTTCCACTGGTTCATCCCCTTCTCGCGGCCCTGATAGATCACGCCCGCCGTGTCGCACATGACGACGTTGTCGTGCGGCACGCCCATCGACTTGATGAGCTCGACGCAGGCGATGGCGGCGGCCCCCGCGCCGTTCACGACCATGCGAATGTCCTTGAAGCTCCGTCCCGTCAGATCGAGCGCGTTGATGAGGCCCGCGGCGGCGATGATGGCGGTGCCGTGCTGGTCGTCATGGAAGACGGGGATGTCCATGAGCTCGCGCAGGCGCTGCTCGATGACGAAGCACTCCGGCGCCTTGATGTCCTCGAGATTGATGCCGCCGAAGGAGGCGCCGAGATAGCGCACGCAGTTGACGAACGCGTCGACGTCGCGGGTATCGACCTCGAGGTCGAGCGCGTCGATGTCGGCGAAGCGCTTGAAGAGGACGGCCTTGCCCTCCATCACCGGCTTGGAGGCGAGTGCCCCCAGATCGCCCAGCCCCAGCACGGCGGTGCCGTTCGAGACCACCGCCACCAGGTTGCCCTTGGCGGTGTAATCGTAGGCGGTGGTGGGGTCGTCGTGGATCCTGAGGCAGGGGAAGGCGACGCCAGGAGAGTAGGCAAGGGAGAGATCGCGCTGGGTCGTCAAGGGCTTGGTTGGCTGGATCGCGATCTTGCCGGGGCGGCCGCTCGCATGGAGCAGCAGCGCCTCCTGCTCGGTGATCGATGGTCGTGGGCTCAAGGCCGTGCCGCCTCCTCTTCGGGGAAATGCTTTGTTTGCTTACAGGCTTGCACGTTTATTGGTCGCTTGCCTAGTCGTCCGACCTGGGGGCGCGGAGCGGGCGCCTGGGGCGCCCGAAAGGCTGGCTGGCTGCCGCGGGAACGGCGTGTTTCATCGGCGCTGGAAATCGCCGCCGCAGAAGACTGACGGCCTATCGGGCGATGGCCCCCGAAAGGGACGGCTTCGATCGCCGCCTCAATCGAGCCAGGAGAGCAGCATGCCCGCCACCGTCAGGCCCATGACGGCGGTGGCCGCCCAGCCGGCGATGCGCAGCGACAGGGGCAGTGCCAGCCGGCCCATGATCTTGGGGTTCGAGGCCATGACCATCATCACGGCCATGAGCGGCGGCGCCAGCACGCCATTGACGACCGCAGCCCAGTAGAGCGCGCGGATCGGGTCGAGCGGCGCCGCGTTCAAGGCGACGCCCAGAAGCGTCGCTACCGCGATCGTGCCGTAGAACGCCTTGGCCTCGGTCGGTCGGCGGGCGAGCCCGACCGGCCAGCGGCAGGCCTCGCCCAGCGCGTAGGCCGCCGAGCCCGCCAGCACCGGCACCGCCAGCAGGCCCGTGCCGACGATCCCGGCCGCGAACAGCGCCGAGGTCAGAGGACCGGCGATCGGGCGCAGCGCTTCGGCGGCTTCGGCCGAGCTTGCGATCGCGGTGATGCCGTGCGCATGCAGCGTGGCGGCCGAGGTGACCATGATGAAGAGCGCGATCAGGTTGGCGAAGCCCATGCCGGTCAGGGTATCGAGCCGGATGCGCTTGAGCTCGGCATCGGCCCGAACGCGCGAGATCGCCAGCGGCTTCACCCGGTACCGGCTGCGCAGCTCCTCCACCTCCTGCGAGGACTGCCAGAAGAAGAGATAGGGGCTGATGGTCGTGCCCAAGAGCGCCACCAGCGCGGTGATCTGCTGGGGGCCGAATTCCAGCCTCGGCATGAAGGTGCCGGCGAAGGCGTCGCGCCAGGAGACCTGGGCCGCGAACATCGCCGCGACATAGGCCAGCAGCGACAGGCTCAGCCACTTCAGCACGGCGGCATAGCGGGCATAGCTGCAGAAGATCTGCAGCAGGATGCAAAGCAGACCGAAGCCCAGCGCATAGAGCGGCACCGGACCGCCGATCAGCAGGCTGAGCGCGCTGCCCATGGCGCCGATGTCGGCGCCGAGATTGACGATGTTGGCGGCGAGAAGGAGCGCCACCACGAAGCGCAGCAGGCCCGGCGAGTAGTATCGGCGGATGTTGGCGGCGATGCCGCGCCCGGTGACGCAGCCGATGCGCGCGCTCACCTCCTGGATCGCAGCCATCAGCGGGTAGCTGAGCAGGACCGCCCAGCCCATGGCGTAGCCGAACTGGGCGCCGACCTGGCTGTAGGTGGCGATGCCGCTCGGATCGTCGTCGGAGGCGCCGGTGACGAGGCCCGGCCCCAGCACGCGCATGAGCCGGCGCGCCGGGCTCGCCGGCCGGGGCGCGTCGGCTATCGCGGAGACGGCGACGGCCGCTTCGGCGCGCAGTTCCGCGCCTGCAGCCTCGGCGCCGGCAATGACGGGAACACGGCGGCTCCCGAACAGGCTGAGAAATTCCATGATCCACCCTTCTCGGCCGTCCCGCTCCGGCGGGACGGCGCGACCTTCGGGCGGATCCCGTCAGTCGACCGTCACCGTCGGCGCCAAGCGGCCGCGGCTCGCGTTCCGTCTAGGTCGACTGGGACTGTCCATCTCTCGACTGTCCGGTTGTGGCGACGATGCCTGGCGGCGAGGCGCGCAGGAGGCGCGGGCCCTCGGCAGGCGGGTCTTACCTAAGCGGCGACGATGCGGGTGTCAACCGCGCCGAGCGAGATGATGCGAATTTCATCTTCGCTTCGCGGCGATCCCCTCGGCCGTCCGCATCTCAGAGAAAATCGTTGCGATCGAAGAGGGCGACGAGCTCGATCCCTTCCTTGGCGAAGGCGGCCTCGGCGCCCTCGAGCCGGTCGACGATGGTGACGACCTTCTTGACCTTGGCGCCGCGCTCGCGCACGGCCGCCACCGCCTTCAAGGAGGAGCCGCCCGTCGTGGTCACGTCCTCCAGCACCACGACATCGGCGCCGTCGCGGAACTGGCCGTCGACCAGCTTGTTGGTGCCGTGGCCCTTGGGCTCCTTCCTCACGAAGAAGCCCTTCACCGGCCGGCCGGTTCCCGCGCTCTTGATGCAGACCGCGGTGGCGATCGGCACGGCCCCCAGCTCGAGCCCGCCCACATATTCGGGCCGGTCCTCGCCCAGCGCGTCCAGGATCAGCTCGCCCACGAGCGAGGCGCCCTCCGGATCGAACAGGGTCTTCTTCATGTCGAAGAAGAGGCTGCTCTTGGCGCCCGAGGCGAGCGTGAAATCGCCGCCCTGAAGCAGCGATTCGCGTTTGATGATCGCCTTGAGCCGGTCGAGAGCGGCCGCCTTCTCCGGCCGCCGGCGGGCAAGCGCCATGGGGGTTGATCCTCCGGGAAATCCGCGCCACAAACCGCAAGGGGAAGCGAACGCCGTCGGTGCGCCGGCTGCGCGCGGCCCCCACGGTTTTGCGCGAGCGTTGCGATCGGAATCGGCGACAAACTACACGCGAGCCCCGTCCCCTGTCATGGGGAGAACATCCCTGAGCGACGGGCGGGCAGCCGGGAGTTCATGCAGGAAACCAAGACCTTGCGCGATCATCGCGATCCGGCTGCGCCGAACGCCGCGTCCGACGGCGCCCCCAATGGCGCCGAGGCGGGTCTGGCGTCCGATCCGGCCCAGCTGCTGGCGGCCGAGGGCGGCGCCACGCCGCTGATGGCGCAATATCTCGCCCTCAAGGCGCAATATCGCGACTGCCTGCTGTTCTACCGCATGGGCGATTTCTACGAGCTCTTCTTCGAGGACGCGGTCAAGGCCGCACCCGCCCTCGACATCGCGCTCACCAAGCGCGGCAAGCACGAGGGCCAGGACATCGCCATGTGCGGCGTGCCGGTCCATGCCGCCGAGGCCTATCTCTCGAGGCTGATCCGCCAGGGCTTCAAGGTCGCGGTCTGCGAGCAGCTCGAGGACCCGGCCGAGGCCAAGAAGCGCGGCTCCAAGGCGGTGGTGAAGCGCGACGTGATCCGCGTCGTGACACCCGGCACCTTGACCGAGGACACGCTCTTGGATGCGCGCCGGCACAATTACCTGGCGGCGCTCGCCGATGCGGCCGGCGCGCTCGGCCTTGCCTGGCTCGACATCTCCACCGGCGATTTCCAGCTCCAGCCGGTGGAGCGGCGCGATCTGGCGGCGGCGCTGGCAAGGCTGTCGCCGGGCGAGCTGTTGCTTCCCGAGCGCCTCCTGGCCCAGCCCGACCTCGAGGAACTCCTGGCCGAGTGGCGCCGGATCCTCTCGCCCCTGCCCTCGAGCCGCTTCGACAGCGAGGCGGCCCGGAAGCGCCTCGAAGGGCTCTACGGCGTCAAGGCGCTCGACGCCTTCGGCAGCTTCGAGCGTGCCGAGATCGCCGCCGCCGGCACGCTCGTCGACTATGTCCAGCTCACCCAGCGCGGCCGGCTGCCGCGTCTCTCGCTGCCCCGGCGCCTGGCGCGGGGCTCGGTCATGGAGATCGACGCCGCGACCCGGCGCAACCTGGAGCTGACCGAGACCCTCTCGGGCGGGCGCGAGGGCTCGCTGATCGCGGCCATCGACCGCACCGTGACGGGGGCCGGCGCCCGCGCGCTTCAAGGCGCGCTCGCCGCCCCCTCGACCGATCCCGCCACCATTGCGGCCCGGCTCGACATGGTGGAGCGGCTGGTGGCGGACGAGGCTTTGCGCGTCGCCTTGCGCAAGCGCCTGCGCACGAGCCCCGACATCGAGCGGGCGCTCTCGCGCCTGCTCCTGGGGCGCGGGGGACCGCGCGACCTGGCGGCGCTCAAGGCGGGCTTGGCCGCCGCGGCCGAGATTCGCCGGGCGCTCGAAGCCGAGCCCGACCTGCCGGCAGGCCTCGCCGCCGCCGCGCGCCATCTGGGCGAGCACGGCGCGCTGGTCGAGCGTCTCACCCGCGCGCTAGCGCCCGAATTGCCGATCATCACGCGCGACGGCGGCTTCATCGCCCCCGGCTATCATCCGGAGCTCGACGAGCTCAGGGAGTTACGCGACCACAGCCGGCGCCTGATCCTCGATCTGGAGGCACGCTATCGCGCCGAGACCGGCGTGGCCTCGCTCAAGATCCGGCACAACAACGTGCTGGGTTACTATGTCGAGGCCACACCCACCCACGCCGACAAGATCCGGGACAACGCGCTCTTCATCCACCGCCAGACCCTGGCCTCGGCGGTGCGCTTCACCACGGTCGAGCTGGGCGAGCTCGAGCGGCGCATCGCGTCCGCCGCCGACAGGGCGCTCGCGATCGAGCTCGCGCTGTTCGACGAGCTGGTGGCGGAGGTGGGAAGATCGGCCGAAGCCATCGCCGAGGCGGCGCGCGCGCTCGCGCTGATCGACCTCGCCGCCGGCCTGGCCGAGCTGGCGGCCGAGCGCGGCTATTGCCGGCCGGTGGTGGAGGACAGCCTCGCCTTCGCGATCGAGGCCGGCCGCCACCCGGTGGTCGAGGCGGCGCTCGAGGCCCAGGGCGAGACGCGCTTCGTGCCCAACGACTGCGATCTGGGGCCCGAGCGCCGGCTCTGGCTCCTGACCGGGCCCAACATGGCCGGCAAATCGACGTTCTTGAGGCAGAACGCCCTCATCGCCATCCTGGCGCAGATGGGCAGCTTCGTGCCGGCCAAGCGCGCCCATATCGGCGCGGTCGACCGGCTCTTCAGCCGGGTGGGTGCCGCCGACGATCTGGCGCGCGGGCGCTCGACCTTCATGGTCGAGATGGTCGAGACGGCGGCGATCCTGAACCAGGCCGGCCCCCGCGCGCTCGTGATCCTGGACGAGATCGGCCGCGGCACCGCCACCTTCGACGGGCTCTCCATCGCCTGGGCCACGGTCGAGCATCTGCACGAGGTCAATCGCTGCCGCGCGCTCTTCGCCACCCACTATCACGAGCTGACCGCGCTCTCGGCCAAGCTCGAGGCGCTGGCGCCCTACACCATGCGCGTCAAGGAATGGAAGGGCGAGGTGGTGTTCCTGCACGAGGTGGCGCCGGGAGCGGCCGACCGCTCCTACGGCATCCATGTGGCGAAGCTCGCAGGATTGCCGGCCGCGGCCGTGGCGCGCGCCGAGGAGGTGCTGGCCACGCTGGAGCAGGGCGAGCAGGCGGGGGCGCTCGCGAAGCTCGCCGACGATCTGCCGCTGTTCTCGGCGACGGCGGCGCGCAGGAGCGCGGCGGCGGTCGCGTCAGCCGATCCCTCGCCTGCGGAAGCGGCCCTGGCCGAGATCAACCCCGACGAACTCACGCCGAAGGACGCACTCGAAGCGCTCTACCGCCTGAAGGCGCTCATGAGCGAACGAAACCCGCGGTAGGGCATATCCTGTTTTGACGTGATTAACATGTCGTCGCCCCGGCGAAAGCCGGGGCCCAGGGACGCTGTAGATCGCTTGGCTCTGGGTCCCCGCTTTCGCGGGGACGACGTATTGCGATTCCAACCGCGCCGGAAGTGCTTTGGTCAGGTAGCGGGCGGCGCGGGCGCCGCCATCTCCATCTTGCGCGGGCTGGGGCCCTTCGTGCCGAACAGGATGCGGAGGATCCAGTGCCGCCATTGGGCGCGATAGGCCGCCATGTCGGGAACCTTGATCCGTGCGGTCGACAGCACTTCCTCGCGCGGGGTCGGGGGCGAAGGCTGGCCGAAGATCGGGATGCCGACGCCCAAACGCGGTTGAACCCCCGAGCTCGATCCGCCGGTGATGCCGAACCCCCATTCGACCCCGGTCGGGGCGGTCGGCGCCATTGTCACCCGCTCGCGGTCGAGCTCGAAGGCGGCGGTCGCGGCGCCGGACGGCGCCACCAGCTCGACCTGATCGGCCGGCTGCGCATCGCGGATCGACACCTCGATCAGGTCCGGCTTGCCCTCGACGAAACGCGCCGTCACCGGCAATCCGATGCCGCCGGCGCCGGTCGTGGGGCCAGCGCCGCCGGAGGGCTTCGGCGTGGGCGGGGCTTGCTCTGCTGTTTCGCCGGGGGCGGGCGCGGGTTCGGCGCCCAGCGGCGGCGTCGGCGGCGTGCCATAGGCCGAAGGGCCGGTAGCGCCGGAGGAGGCCGGCGGGGCCGTATAAGGGGGCGGCGGCGCCTCTCGCGCGCAGGCCGCGAGCAGTGCAGCACCGAGCAGCGCCAAGAGGGGCGCGCGGGGCAGGGCGATCAGCAGGGTCTTCGAGAGGGTCGGGATCATCTGACGGGACGCGGCCCATCAGACTACCTGTTTCCTTCGGGCGGCGCATCTCCATTGCCCGTGGCTCGAAGCCGGCGTGCGGACTGCATCGCGATTTTGCGAAAAAGGGGCCGTCGCAAGCCTCGCCGATGGTTTGCCGGGTCCCCTTGGTTTGCCGCCTCAACCCTGCCCATGCGATACTGCGCCCGCGCCGGTTTGCCGCCCGTTCCAGGCGTGCGCCGGCCAAGACGCAGAACGGCGGAACGATGAACGAGATTGCCGATCCGCGCACGGTGATCGATCGGCGTCGCCTCACCCTGGAGCTCGCCGCGCTGGCCGAGGAAGGCAAGCTCGATGAGGCCGCGGTGACGCGCGCGCTGAGGGCCGCTCTTGCCGAGGGCCGTGCCGAAGTGCGGCGGCGTTTCGAGACGACCGGCGACGGGCGGGCGGCTGCGCGCACGCTCTCCTATCTCGTCGACCAGATCGTGCGCACGCTGCACGACGCGGCCACGCAGCTGGCCTTTCCGCTGGCCAACCCCTCGACCGGCGAGCGCCTCGCCGTGGTCGCGGTCGGCGGCTACGGGCGCGGCGAGCTGGCCCCCCATTCCGACATCGATCTCCTGTTCCTGCTGCCCTACAAGCGCACGCCCTATGTGGAGCAGGTGATCGAGTACATGCTCTACCGGCTCTGGGATCTGGGCCTCAAGGTCGGCCATTCGGTGCGCTCGGTCGAGGACTGCATCCGCCAGGCCAAGGCAGACCTTACCATCCGCACCGCGCTCTTGGAGGCGCGCTACGTCTGGGGCGAGCAGGCGCTCCATCGGGATCTGCGACAGCGCTTCCGCCGGCAGATCGTGGCCGGCACCGGCCCCGCCTTCGTCGAGGCCAAGCTCGCCGAGCGCAAGGAGCGCCATCGCCGCATGGGCGAATCGCGCTATGCGCTCGAGCCCAACATCAAGGACGGCAAGGGGGGCTTGCGCGACCTCCACACGCTGTTCTGGATCGCCAAATATCTCTATCGCGTCGAGGATGTGGCGACGCTGGTCGACCGCGGCGTGTTCAGCGCCGAGGAGGTGCGCCGCTTCGAGAAGGCCGAGGCCTTCCTCTGGTCGCTGCGTTTCCAGCTCCATTATCTCGCCGGCCGGGCGGAGGAGCGCCTGACCTTCGACCTGCAGCCGGAGCTGGCGGCGCGCATGGGCTATACCGACCATGCCGGCTCGCGCGGCGTCGAGCGGCTGATGAAGCACTATTTCCTGGTCGCCAAGACTGTGGGCGACCTGACGCGCATCTTCTGCGCCGTGCTGGAAGCGCAGCACCAGAAGCGCTCGCTGCTCGCGCGCGCCGGCTTCGCGCTGTTCCAGAAGGAGATCGAAGGCTTCAAGCTCGACGGCGACCGGCTCGCCGTCGGCGATCCCGAGGCCTTCCTCGCGGATCCGGTCAATCTGCTGCGCCTGTTCGAGGTGGCGCAGCGCCACGAGCTCGACATCCATCCGGCGGCCTTGAGGCTGGTCACGCGCAACCTCAAGCTGGTCGATCACCGCCTGCGCGCCGACCCCGAGGCCAACCGGCTGTTCGTGGCCATGCTGACCTCGCCGAAGGGACCCGAGACCGCGCTGCGCCGCCTGAACGAGGCGGGCCTGTTCGGGCGCTTCATCCCCGATTTCGGCCGCGTCGTGGCGCAGATGCAGTACGACATGTACCACTCCTACACGGTCGACGAGCACACCATCTTCGCCATCGGCATCCTCTGGAGGATCGAGCAGGGGCTGCTCAAGGACGAGGTGCCGATCGCCAGCGAGGTGGTGCATCTCGTGCAGTCGCGCCGCGTGCTCTATCTGGCGGTGCTGCTGCACGACATCGCCAAGGGCCGCAAGGGCGATCATTCGGAGCTCGGCGCCGATCTGGCGCTGAAGCTGGGACCCCGGCTCGGCTTCACCGACGAGGAGACGGAAACCGTCTCCTGGCTGGTGCGCCATCACCTCTTCATGAGCAACACCGCCTTCAAGCGCGATATCGACGATCCCAAGACCATCCAGGATTTCGTCGAGACCGTGCAATCGCTGGAGCGCCTGCGCCTGCTCCTGGTGCTGACCGTGGCCGATATCCGCGCGGTGGGCCCCAAGACCTGGAACGGCTGGAAGGCGCAGCTCCTGCGCGATCTCTACTGGCGCGCCGAGGAGCTGATCTCGGGCGGCCTCATCGCCGAGAAGCGCGAGGAGCGCGTGCGGGGCGCGCTGGCGGCGCTCAGGGAGGCGCTCGCCGACTGGGACGATGCGACCTTCGCCGCTCACGTCGCGCGCGGCACGCCCTCCTACTGGCTCGCCTACGACAAGGCGACGCTGGCGCGCCATGCGCGGCTGGTCGAGCGGGCGGAGGAAGAAGGCGCGGCGCTGGCCCTCGACACGCGCATCGACCATTGGCGCGCGGTGACGGAGGTCACGGTCTATACCGCCGACCGGCACGGCCTGTTCGCGCGGCTGGCCGGCGGGCTGGCGCTGGCCGGCGCCAACATCGCGGCGGCCGACATCTTCACCCTCGCCAACGGCAAGGCGCTCGACAGCTTCCAGGTGCAGGACGCCGAAGGCCGCGCCATCGACCGGCCGGAGGATTTGCGCCGCATCCGCGAATGCCTGGAGCGCATGCTGGCCGACACGGAGACGACGCCGCCCGATCTCGCCTTTCCGCCGCCCTTGCTCGGCAGCCGCGCCGAGCTCTTCAAGGTGGCGCCGCGCGTGCTGATCGACAACAAGGCCAGCGCCGAGCACACCCTCATCGAGGTCAACGGCCGCGACCGGCGCGGCCTGCTCTACGGCCTCACGCGCGCCTTGACCGCGCAGAAGCTGCAGATCGCCTCGGCCAAGGTCTCGACCTTCGGCGCGCGCGCGGTCGACGTGTTCTACGTCAAGGACAAGTACGGCCTGAAAGTGGAGAGCAAGACGCGCCTGAAGCCGATCCGCGAGGCGCTCATGGCCGTGCTCGAGCAAGGCGAGGCCAGGGGCGGGCGCGCCACGGCCGCCGAGGCCGCGGCGGAGTGAAATCCAGCGGCCGGCTGCTTGCTCCTCGCCGCTTCCTTCCGAATTTCGCCGCAATCGGCTAGTACCGACGGGCATCCGATCGATCGCAATGAGCGATATTTGACGCCGAACATCAGGATGCCCCACGGCGAGTCTTTGGTTTGGATTCCGGTCATGTGGAATACCCTTTCATCGCCCCGCGGAGGCGCCGAGGCATGCACATATCTTCTCGTCGTCCCCGCGAAAGCGGAGACCCAGGGCCGCCTGCCTGCGCGAAGCCGGAGCTTCGCTTCAGCGAAGGCAGGCCGCACGTCGCTTACCCCTGGGTTCCTGCTTTCGCAGGAACAACGATGAGATTTGATTCCAAGCAAGCGCAACCTTCTGCGTCATGGCCCTGATCGGCTCGATCCTCAAAGTCGGCTCCTTGACCGGCGTCAGCCGCGCGCTGGGATTCGTGCGCGACATCCTGATCGCCCATGCGCTGGGCACCGGCGCGGTGGCCGACGCCTTCTTCATCGCCATGCGTTTTCCCAACCTGTTTCGGCAGCTGTTCGCCGAGGGCGCCTTCAACGCCGCCTTCGTGCCGATGTTCGCCGGAAGGCTCGAGCAGCAGGGGGCGCCCGCCGCCCGCGCCTTCGCCGAGCGCGTGCTGGCCGTGCTGCTGTTCTGGCTCCTGATCTTCACCCTCGCCGCCGAGATCGCCATGCCCTGGCTGATGCATGCGATCGCGCCGGGCTTCACCGGCGATCCGCAGAAGTTCGGCCAGGCGGTCCAGTTCACGCGGGTGACCTTTCCCTACCTGCTGCTCATGTCGCTGACGGCGCTGCAGGGCGCCATGCTCAACTCGCTGCACCGCTTCGCCGCCGCGGCGGCTGCACCGATCCTGCTCAACCTGGTGATGATCGCGGCGCTCATCCTGCTCGTGCCCTTCGTGGAGCGGCCCGGCCTGGTGCTCGCCTGGTCGGTGGCGGCGGCCGGGCTCTGCCAGTTCCTGTGGCTCGCCCTCTCTTGCCATCGCGCCGGGGTGTCGCTGTCGCTGCCGCGGCCGCGCCTCGACCCCGAGATCAAGCGGCTCTTGAAGCTGATGGTGCCGGGCCTGCTCTCGGGCGGCGTCACCCAGATCAACATCCTGGTCGGCACCATCATCGCCACCGGCTTTCCGGCCGCGGTCTCCTATCTCTACTACGCCGACCGCGTGTTCCAGCTTCCCTTAGGCGTGATCGGCGCTGCGGTCGGCGTGGTGCTGCTGCCGACCCTGACGCGCAGCTTGCGCGCCGGCCGGCACGACGTGGCGATGCACAATCTCAATCGCTGCATCGAGTTCTCGATGTCGCTCATCCTTCCGGCGACAGCGGCGCTGCTGGCGATCCCGGTCGCGATCGTGACCACCCTCTTCGAGCGCGGCGCCTTCGGGCCCGAGGCGAGCCGGGCCTCGGCCTTGGCCCTCGCCGCCTTCGCCGCGGGCCTGCCGGCCTTCGCCCTCGTCAAGGCCTTCGCGCCCTGCTTCTTCGCGCGCGAGGACACGGCCACACCCTTCCGCTTCGCGCTAATCTCGGTCGGCGCCAACATCGCGCTCAGCCTCGGCCTCTCCGCGACCGTCGGCTTCCTCGGCATCCCGCTCGCCACCACGCTCGCCACCACGCTCAACGCGGCGATGCTGGGCCTGCGCCTGCACCGGCTCGAGCACATCGTGCTCGACGCGCGGCTCAAGCGCCGCCTGCCGCGCATCCTTCTCGCCAGCCTCGCCATGGCCGCCATCCTGGTGGGAGCATCCCGGCTGCTCGATCCCTGGATCGCGGCCGGCGGGTGGCTGCGGCTCTCGTCGCTGGGCGTGCTGGTGGCGGTCGGGCTCGCCGCCTATGCCGGGCTCGGCCTCTTGCTCGGCGCCTTCGCGCGCGAAGATTTCCGCAAAGCCCTGACGCGCAAACAGCCCGCCGCCGCGAGCTGAGGCTGGACGATGGGTACCCGAGGGCCCGTGGCGGATCGACCGGGGAGCGCCGCGGGCACGCTGCCTCAGTTGCAACGGCCCCCGGGCTTGGCGCTCATCTGTCCCATCCGGCGCAGCCTGGCGAGGCACTCCTCCCGGCTCGGGGCCGGGGCGGCGCGCCACCCGGCGCAGGCGGCGACGGGCAGGACGAGGACCAGCGCCAGGAGCCGCCTCGCCACGGCGCGCCGCGAGGTGCCGCCGACCGCTCGTTCTGTGCAGCCATCCGCCATCGCTCGCTCGTTCGCCGGCGCCGTCGCGAGCCCGTCGCTTCACATTGCCGGGCAGGTTGAACGATCCGCCATTCGCGCGGGCTTGGCAAATGAAAACCCCGCGCTGCTTTCCCTGCATCAAAAACGCCGACGCGCAAAGAGCCCGCCGCCGGGAGCGGGGCGCAGCCCTGCGGGGCCCCGCCCCTTCCCGTGACAAAATAAGGGACTTCCGCGGCAGCCTTCCGGGAGCGGCCGCGATCGGCTAATACCAACCGGCCAATTCGGAAAGCAGGGCCTCCCCCTTCGACAGGCTCAGGGTGAGGCCTCATGCTGAGCCTGTCGAAGCACGAGGGCCGAACCCTTCCCCATGTTTCATCGCGACGTTCCTCTTCCATGTCGCTGATCGGCTCGATCGTCAAAGTCGGCTCCTTCACGGGGCTCAGCCGCGCGCTCGGATTCGTGCGCGACATGCTGATCGCGCACTATCTCGGCACCGGGCCCGTGGCCGATGCCTACTTCGTCGCCATGCGCTTTCCGAACCTGTTCCGGCGCATGTTCGCCGAGGGGGCCTTCAACTCGGCCTTCGTGCCGATGTTCGCCGGCCGGCTCGAGCAGCAGGGAGCGATCGCCGCCCGGGGTTTTGCCGAGCGCGTGCTGGCCGTGCTGCTGTTCTGGCTGCTCGCCCTCGTCATCCTCGCCCAGATCGCCATGCCCTGGCTCATGCGCGCGATCGCGCCGGGCTTCCTGCCGGATCCGCAGAAATTCGCCCATGCGGTCCAGTTCACGCAGGTGACCTTCCCCTATCTCCTGTTCATGTCGCTGGCGGCGCTGCAGGGCGGCATCCTCAACTCGCTGCATCGTTTCGGCCAGCCCGCGGCCGCACCCATCCTGCTCAACATCGTGACGGGTGCTGCGCTCATCCTGGTCGTGCCCTGGGCCAAGGATCCGGGCCTGGTTCTGTCCTGGGCGGTCGCCATCGCCGGCGTCTGCCAGTTCCTCTGGCTGGCGATCGCCTGCCGGCGCGTCGACATGGCGCTGTCGCTCCGCTGGCCGCGCTTCGATCCGGAAATCAGGCGGCTTCTGGTGCTGATGGTGCCGGGCCTGCTCTCGGCCGGCGTCACGCAGATCAATCTGGTGGTGGACACGATCATCGCCAGCCTGTTTCCGGCCGCCGTCTCCTATCTCTACTACGCCGACCGCGTCTATCAGCTCCCGCTGGGCGTCATCGGCGCCGCGGTGGGCGTGGTGCTGCTCCCGACCCTGACGCGCTCCTTGCGCGCCGGCCGCGCCGACGTGGCGATGCACAATCTCAATCGCTGCATCGAGTTCTCGCTGTCGCTCATCCTCCCGGCGGCGACGGCGCTCGTCGCCATCCCGGTCACGGTCATGACCACGCTGTTCGAGCGCGGCGCCTTCGGGCCCGAGGCCAGCCGCTACTCGGCCTGGGCGCTCGCCGCCGTCGCCTCGGGCCTGCCGGTCTTCGCGCTGCTGAGGGCCTTCACGCCCTGCTTCTTCGCGCGCGAGGACACCAAGACACCCTTCAAATTCGCGCTCGTCTCGGTTTCGACCAACATCGCGCTGAGCCTCGGCCTGTCGCAGATCCTGGGCTTCGTCGGCATCCCGGTCGCGACGACCGTGGCCTCGACCGTCAACGCGACGCTCCTGGGCTTGACCTTGCGCCGGCGCGGCCATCTCGCCTTCGACGCCAGGCTCAAGCGCCGGCTGCCGCGCATCGCGCTCGCCTGTCTCGTCATGGCGGCGGCGCTCCTGGGCATGGTCGAGCTGCTGCAACCTCTCATCGACCGGCCCGGCCTGCTGCGCCCGCTGGCGCTGGCGCTTCTCATCGCCGTCGGGCTCGCCGTCTATGGCGCGGCCGGCCTTCTGTTCGGCGCCTTCGCGCGCGAAGATTTCCGCAAGGCGCTGATGCGCCGGCGCCCCGCCGCCGCGAGCTGAGAGCCTGAGGCCTCGAGGCGCGGGCTTCGGAGCCGAGGCCGGCTACTCGTTCCTGAGATGGGGTGCCGCGGGCGTCGCCAGCGCGCGCCAGGTGCCGGCCAGGCCGATCAGCAAAGCCAGGGCCGCCCCGCCCAGCGCGATGGCGAGCGCGGCCGGCGCCGAGAAGCTCCATTCGCCCTCCATCGCCTGCGTCACCAGCACCCAGGAGGCGCTGGCGCCCAGGAGGACCGAGAGCGCGCCGGTGGCGAGCCCCAGCAATCCCTGCTCGAGCAGCAAGGCGCGGGCGAGGTCGCGGCGGGTGGCGCCCAGCACCTTGAGGACGACGGCTTCGTAGACGCGCCGGCGCTCCTCGGCCAGCACCGCGCTCGCCAGCACCAGGAGACCCGCCGCCAGCGCCAGCCCCGCGGTGGCGCCGATGGCCGTGCCGAGCGCGCCCAGGAGCCCGTCGATGGCCGCGAGCGCCTCCTTGACGCGGATCGCCGAGACGTTGGGGAAGTACCGGCCCACCTCGCGCGCGAGCGTTCCCTCCCGAGCGGGGGGCAGCGTCGCGGTGGCGAGCCAGGTGGCGGGCGCGCCGGCGAAGCTGCCGGGCGAGAACACCATGATGAAATTGATGCCGAGATCGGTCCAGCGGATCGAGCGGATGTTGGCGACCTCGGCCTCGATCGCGCGACCGAGCACGCTGATGGTGACATGGTCGCCGGGCTCGAGGCCGAGCGCCGCCGCGGCCTCGGCCTCGAAGGAGACGAGCGGCGGGCCGCGATAGTCGGCCGGCCACCAGTTGCCCGCGACCAGCCGGCTGCCTTCGGGCAGGGTCGCGGACCAGGTCAGGCCGCGGTCGCCCTGCAGCACCCATTGCTCGTCGGGCGGAACCTCGAGCCGCTCGGCCGGCACGCCGTTCACGGCGGCGATGCGCCCGCGCAGCATCGGCACCTGCCGGAACGCGGCGACGCCTTCGCTGCCTTGGACGAGCTTGCGGAAGGGCTCGGCCTGATCCTGCTGGATATCGATGAAATAGAACGAGGGCGCCACGGCCGGCAGCGTCTCGGCGATCTGGCGATGCAGGCTTCCTTGCGCCAGCGCCACCACCACCAGCACGGTCAAGCCCAGGCCCAGCGACAGCACCACGCTCGCCGTGGGCGCGCCGGGCCGCGCCAGATTGGAGAGGGCGAGGCGCAAAGCCGGGCGCCCCTCCTGCCGGCGCGCGAGGCGCCGCGCCATGGCCGCCAAGGCCAGCG
>JBMONF010000039.1:0-60019 GCA_049323455.1 Pseudomonadota bacterium
GTCCGCGCCGGCGACAAGGAATTCTTGCGGGGCTTGGCCGGATCGCGATTTCGGGGCGCGACCCCGAGACATGTGCGCGCTCGGTCGGCGGCGCGGGACCCATCTCCGCAACGGACGACGGTGGGCCATGCCGAGACCGAGCCGGCAAAGAGCCCGCTCGATTGCCGCTGACGGCGCGATGACGGCGCCGCAGGAACCACGGCCCGGCATCGCAGTCGGGGAAGAAACGCCGGGCTGGCCGCACGTCGTCACCGCGCAAGATTGGCGCGAACGCAACCCCGGGGAAAAAGGCGACGGAGCCGGGCCGGCTGAGAAGTGGCGCGCCCGAGAGGATTCGAACCCCTAACCCTCAGATCCGTAGTCTGATGCTCTATCCAGTTGAGCTACGGGCGCATGCCGTTCGGCCGCTGGCGGGCGCATGCGCGCCCCGCGACAGGCGGCGGACCCTACACGAAAGCCGACGGCGCTGGCAAGGGCAGCGACCAAGAGCGAAAAAGGGCTGAAATATGCGCAACCTAGCGGGAAAAGCCGCTTGTGGCGCCGGGAGGGCTTCGATACTATTCCGTGGCCATTTAAGGGGGGCACGGGAACCGTCAAGTGTGCGCGGGCCGTCGAACGGCCAGCCGCGTTCCCGCGATAAAATCAGTGCAGGGTCGAGCCATCGCATGAGCACGAAGCTTTTCCGCGCAGCCGTCGCCGGCGCCCTCCTCCTTGTGGGGGGATGTTCTTTCACCGACGAAGCGCTGGTGCCGTCGCTGGCCGGCGAGCAAAGCAAGACCACGAGCACCGCAGGGGCGGCCGGCACGACCGCGCCGGCAGCCAATCCACAGCAGCTCGGCAGCGGCAATTTCCAGCCGGAGGGCGTGACGCCCGGACAGCCGACCGGGACCCTGGTGGGCCAGAAAGTCCAGGAGCTGCGCGGTGATCTGACGCGCCTGCAGTCCTCCGTCGCCGACGAGAACAACCGGCTTCAGGCCCTGCGCAACCAGGCGATCCAGAACGCGAACAGCTATCACGGCACGATTGCCGCCATCGAATCGAAGCTGCAGGTGGGCACCACGGCCGGCAACCCGATCCTGGTCGCGCAATGGAACCAGGCCCAGGCGCAGCTCGAGCAGGTGAACACCGATCTGGGCCAGATGAACACGCTGGCCAACGAGGTCGCCGGCAACGCCGCCATGGCGAGCTATCTGCTCGAGGCGACCCGCGCCGCCTTCGGCATCTCGGGTGCCGTGGACGAGGACCATCGTCAGCTCGCCATTCTCGAGGACGAAACCAACCGCACCACCGTCCTGATCGACCGGCTCCTGACCGAGCTGACCGAGGACGTGGCGCGCCAGACCAACTACCTCGCCACCGAGCGCTCCAACCTCAACACGCTGGCGCTCGCCATCAACAGCGGCGAGCTCTATGGCCAGAGCCTCGCGGCACGCGGCTTCGCGCCGGCCGTCGCGCCGGCCATGGCGCCGGGGGCCGGCATCGCCACCGGCCGGCCGCTGGTGGTGATCCGCTTCGACAAGCCCAATCCGGACTACGAGCAGGCGCTGTTCGCGGCCGTGAGCGCCGCCCTCGATCGGCGGCCCAACGCCGCCTTCGATCTGGTCGCCGTGTCGCCCAATGTCGGCACGCCGGCGCAGGTCTCGCTCAACACCAACAAGGCGCGGCGCGACGCCGACAAGGTGCTGCGCTCGCTGACCTCGATGGGGCTCTCGCCCGACCGCGTCAGCCTGTCCTCGATGACGAGCCAGACGGCGCAGAGCAACGAGGTTCACCTTTACGTGCGTTGAACCCTGCAGACATCATTGCCATAGACCTCTACACTCACCGCAACCCAAAACCCGATTGCTTCACCGGCGCCCTCGAGGCGCCGGTTTCTTTTTGAGGGGGGCCGCGCGGGGCGGCCCGACGGCTCTTGGGCGGATCAACGGCGGCCATCCCGCATCCCCACCGGCGCGCCCGGGCGCCCTCTCCTCCGGCCGGCGGCTTGACGGCGCCGGGCCGGCGCGAGAGAAGTTGCGGGCCATGACGACGCCGCCCGAAAAGAGCTTTCCGGTCACCTGGGAAGAGCTGCACCGCAACGCCAAGGCACTGGCTTGGCGGCTGATCGAGCTGGGTCCCTTCAAGGGCATCGTCGCCGTCACGCGCGGCGGGCTGGTGCCGGCCGCGATCGTCGCGCGCGAGCTCGATGTGCGCCTGATCGACACCATCTGCATCACGAGCTACGACGAGTTCGCGCAAGGCAATCTCACGGTGCTGAAGGGCGTGCCGGGCGACGGCGCGGGCTGGCTCATCGTCGACGACCTGGTCGACACCGGCAGGACCGCGCGCGCCGTGCGCGACATGCTGCCCAAGGCGCATTTCGCCACGATCTACGCCAAGCCGGCCGGCCGGCCGCTGGTCGATACCTTCATCACCGAGGTGAGCCAGGACACCTGGATCCTGTTCCCCTGGGACATCGAGCCCCAGTTCGTCCAGCCGATCGCCAAGCGCCGCAACGGCTGAGAGCCCGACCCGAAACGAACCCCGATATTGCCTGTTCGTCACCCTCGCGCCTGCCTGCGCGAAGCCGGAGCTTCGCTTCGGCGAAGGCAGGAAAGCGAGGGTCCATGTCGACATCGGACGCGGCATCGCCATGGATTTCCGCTTTTCGCGGGAATGACGGAAGAGGGGTCACGGAACATCGAGAGAGCCACATTCACTTTCGATCGGGCTCCGAGGCACTCCGCGCCTTCTCTTGACAGCGCAAGAGTCCCGGTGGCACCGTCCTCGCCATCGATGGTTCCCCGATGGATGGATTCCAGGGGATCAAAAGGGAACACGGTGCGGACGACCCAAAAGGGGCCAACGCCGTGGCTGCCCCCGCAACTGTAAGCGGCGAGCCTGTCGCCTCCTTTAAGACCACTGGGCAACCGGGAAGGTCGGCGTCAGGCAGAGACCCGCAAGCCAGGAGACCTGCCATCGATCGTTCGAATCCGATGACGGGGCGGGGCGCCCCTTAAAGGAAGCCATGACCGCTTTCCCGACGCCGCGGCAACTGGCCGACATGACGCCCCCACCGGTGCGAGCCGGAGGGGTGCGCGATGTCGTCTGACGCCGCAATCTTCCCGACACCGTCAGCCGCCGCCGACGCCGCGATCCCGGCCGCGACCCTGTTCGCCCGGCTGCTCGCGATCGAACAGCACAGCCGCGAGGGGCATCGCCTCGCCCTGCTCGATTGGGTGATGGCGCTCCCGCTGGGCCTCGACCCTGCCGCCGCGGCCCGGGCCGTCCTGGATTACCAGGCGGATCACCCCGGGCCGACGCTGTCGCCGGCGCTGCAACGCCTGCTCGCCCTCGTCAGCGACTGGCCATCCTCCCGCCTCGCCGGCCTCGCCGGCCGGCGGCGCTCTTCTCGTCACTCGCAAAGGAGACAATGACATGCCATCGACCGGCTCGCTCACCGACATCGCCCGACCGATCTCTGCCGCCACGCGCCCTGCGACCCATCTCGTGCCAGCCCTCTTCGCCGCGTTCCTGGGCCTTTTCGTTCTCTGGGGCGCCGGCTTCAGCCAGATCAGCGCCGTCCACAACGCCGCACATGATACGCGGCACTCGAACGCCTTCCCCTGCCACTGATAGGGGGTGCTGCCATGGATCGCTTTCGAAAGCTCTTCTCCGCCGCTGCACTCGCCGGCCTGATCGCCGGCCTCTTCGTCACGGGCCTCCACCAGATCGGCACGGTTCCGGTGATCCTCGAGGCCGAAACCTACGAGAAGACCGGCGAAGCCCCGGCCGCGGCCACGGCCGATGCGATGCCGGACATGACCGGGCACGACCACGGCGCCGGCACCTGGGAGCCGGCCGGCGGGCTCGAAAGAACGGCCTTCACCGTCCTTGTCGACATCCTGACCGGCATCGGTTTCGCCCTGCTCCTGGTATCGGCCTATGCGCTCCGTGGGCAAGGCATGGACTGGCGAAAGGGCCTCGTCTGGGGCCTCGCGGGATTTGCGGTCTTCACGCTGGCTCCGGGCTTGGGATTGCCGCCGGAGCTGCCGGGAACCGAAGCGGCACCGCTGCTCGATCGGCAGCTCTGGTGGGTCGCAGCGGTCGTGGCCACCGCGGCGGGGCTCGCCGGTCTGGTCTTCGGACGCAAGCCGCTCTGGGTCGTTCTCGGCATTGCGGCGATGGTGGCGCCGCATCTCTATGGCGCGCCGCAGCCGGCGGAGTTCAACAGCCTTGCGCCGGAATCTCTTGCGCACCAGTTCGTCGTCGCCGCGGTGGTGACGAGCCTGCTGTTCTGGCTGGCCTTGGGATCGCTGACCGGGTTCTTCTACAAGCGCTTCTTCGCGGCGTGATCAGTGCGGATTCCGATCGAGTGGAACACCCTTTCGTCGCCCCCGCGAAAGCGGGGGCCCAGAGCTGTCGCACGTCGCTTTCTCCTGGGTTCCCGCTTGCGCGGGAACGACGAAGAGTTTCGATTCCGACCGAGCAAAACCGCTTTAGCGCTGCGCCGCCGCGGCGTCCGGCAGCGTCACCGGCCAGTTGTCGATGAGGCGGGTGCGGCCGATCCAGGTGGCAGCGAAGAGGCGGGCGGGGCCGGCGGGCTTGGCCGTGGGCGTCAGCGTCGCCTCGTCGGCCAGCTCCAGATAATCGACCCGGTCGAAGCCTGCAGCCGCGAGCCGGGCGCGGCCTTCGGCCAGCGCCGCCTCGACCTCGGTGCCGGCTGCGAGAGCGGCCGCAAGCTCCTGCATCAGCCGCGGCAGGGCGGAGGCGGTCTGGCGCTCGGCCGATGTCAGATAGCGATTGCGCGAGGAGAGCGCGAGCCCGTCCGCCTCGCGCACGGTCGGCACGCCGACGATCAGGGTCGGGATGTCGAGATCGCGCGCGAGGCGCCGGATCACCTGGAGCTGCTGGAAATCCTTCTCGCCGAAATAGGCGCGGGCCGGCTGGGTCATCAGCAGGAGCTTGGTCACCACCGTCGCCACGCCGGCAAAGTGGCCGGGCCGGAACGGTCCGCAAAGATGGCGCGTCAGTCCCTTGACCGCGACCGTGGTTGAGAAGCCCGCGGGATAAACCTCCTCGGTCGGCGGCGCGAAGAGCAGATCGCAGCCGGCCGTGCCGAGGAGCGCGCGATCGCGCGCCTCGTCGCGCGGATAGGCAGCGAAATCCTCGCTGGGGCCGAACTGCGCCGGGTTGACGAAGATGGTCGCGATCGCGCGCCGGCATTCGGCCTTGGCCCGGCGCAGCAGTGCCAGATGGCCGTCATGCAAGGCGCCCATGGTCGGGACCAGCCCGACGCTTTCACCCGCGGTCGCCCACTCGGCGACTTGCGCACGCAACGCCGCAACCTGGCGCACCACCGGCGGCTGCGTGCAATGCGCGCGCCCGGTCAAGACGGCAGCCACGGGGACCGCGCTCCTGCCCTCAGCTCGTGGCGCCGAAGCAATGTTCCGGCGCGGGGAAACGGCGCGCCTTGACCTCGGCGGCATAAGCCGCCGCGGCGGCCGCGAGCTGGTCGCCGATCTCCGCATAGCGCTTCACGAATTTGGGCGTGAAGGCGTCGAACATGCCGACCAGGTCGTCGATCACCAGCACTTGGCCGTCGCAGGCCGGCGAGGCGCCGATGCCGATCACCGGCACCGGCACGCGCTCGGTGACCGCGCGCGCCAAGGGCTCGACCACGCCTTCGAGCACGAAGCAGAAGGCGCCGGCCTCGGCGACCGCGAGCGCGTCGGCGAGGATCGCCTCCTGCTGCTTGGCATCGCGCCCGCGTGCGCGGAAGCCGCCCAGCACATTGACCTGCTGAGGCGTCAGGCCGACATGGCCCATCACGGGGATGCCGCGCTCCACCAGAAAGGCGATCGTCTCGGCCATCTCGCGCCCGCCCTCGAGCTTGACCGCCGAAGAGCCGGTTTCGGCCATGATCCGCGCGGCCGCACGGAAGGCCGCGGCGGGCGATTCCTGATAGCTGCCGAAGGGCATGTCGACGACGAGACAGGCGCGCTGGCTGCCGCGGCGCACCGCGGCCCCATGTGCGATCATCATATCGAGCGTCACCGGCAGGGTGCTGTCGAAGCCGTAAAGCACCATGCCCAGCGAATCGCCCACCAGCAGCAGATCGACATGGGGATCGAGGCGCCGCGCCACCGGCGTCGTATAGGCCGTCAGACAGACGATCGGCTCGCCGCCCTTGCGGGCCTTCAATTCGGGCACGCTGATGCGCCCGCTGCGCCGCTCGGTGCTCATCGCAACCCTCCTCGCCAGCCCTTCGCCAAAGGGCTCAGCACTGGACCGGTTTGGTTTTACGCCGGAAATGGTGCAATGCACAACGGCTTTCGGCACCGCGGTAACGGCCCACGCCGCTATCGAGGCGCGTCAGTCGGATTGGCGATGCCAAAGCCGCTGCGGTGTCGCCGGGGCTTCGCCTTTGCCCGGGTGACGGCGCCGGCGCAGCGGATGCAGCGGCCAGAACCGCTCCATGACGAGATAGGTGAAGGAGGCCGACCAGCCGATCAAGAGCAGCCCGGTCACGGCCTCCACGCCGGCCAGCAGCCGGGTACCGCCAATAGGATAAAGATCGCCATAGCCGATCGTGCTGTAGGTGACGACGGAGAAATAGACGAGATCGACGAAGCCGATCTCATGCTCGCCGGCGACGCTCCCGAACGCGAAGTGATCGGCGAACAGGTAATAGGCGCCGGCGAAGGTCCAGACCTCGACCGTGTGGGCGGCGAAGCAGGCGAGCACCACGAGCAGCATCCGGCCATGCAGACCGAGCCAGGCGGGCCCCGGCAGCAGCGCGGAAACGATGCGCAACGCCTCGTAATGGATCAGGATGGAGACGATGACGAGCACGATGCTGCTGACGATCCCGATGATCATGGATTCTCCCGCTTCCGCCGGCCCGCTTCCCGCCGCGCCGTCTCGTTATAGGGCGGCGACTCGCGCGCAGGCGAGAGGCCAAGGATCGGGCCGTATCACCCGCGTCCGCCATGCGCTCTTCGCTCTGGCGCTGAGCGCATCTCTCGGCGCCTGCGCGGCAGCACCCGCCTGCCCGCCCGGCACCATCGAAGGCGCGGGCACGCCGAGCGCCGTTGGACTGGCGCCGGAAGCGGCGAGCGCGCGCCAGGCCGCCGCGCCGGTTCTGGCCGGCCATCACCTGGTCGTGGCCGCCAACCCGCTGGCCGCGGCAGCGGGACGCGAGATCCTGCGCGAGGGCGGCAATGCCATCGATGCCGCGATCGCGACGGCACTCGTGCTCAACCTGGTCGAGCCGCAATCCTCGGGCATCGGCGGCGGCGGGTTCATGCTGGTCTATGACGCCAAGCAACGCCGCACGCTGGCCTTCGAGGGCCGCGAGACGGCACCGGCTGCCGCCAAGCCCGATCGCTTTCTCGGGCCTGACGGCAAGCCGCTTTCCTTCGCCGACGCGCAAGCCGGCGGCATTTCCGTCGGCGTTCCCGGCCTCCTCGCCATGTTCGAGCTGGCGCATGGGCGGCTCGGCCGGCTGCCCTGGGTCAAGCTGTTCGAGCCGGCGATCCGGCTGGCCGAGCAGGGCTTCCCGATCTCGCCGCGCCTCGAGACCCTGCTGGCCGGGGACGAGCAGCTGGCCCAATCCCCCACGGCGCGGTCTTATTTCTATCGGCCCGACGGCACGCCCAAGCCGGCCGGCACGGTGCTGCGCAATCCCGATTTCGCCCGCAGCCTGCGCGCCATCGCGAGCGGCGCCGCCGCCGCCTTCTATCGCGGCCGCATCGCCGAGGACATCGCCCGAGCGGTCACGCAGGCCTGGCGCCATCCGGCAGCGATGATGCCGAGCGATCTCGCCGCCTATCGGGCCAACGCGCCGGAGGCGCTCTGCCGCCCCTACCGCCGATGGAGGGTCTGCAGCGTGCCGCCGCCGAGCTCGGGCGGAGTGGCGCTGCTGCAGATCCTGACGCTGCTCGAAGCCTATCCCCTCGAGGCGCCGGGGCCGGGCGCGCTCGAAACCGTGCATCTGATCGCGGAGGCCGAGCGGCTCGCCTATGCCGACCGCGCGCTCTATATGGGCGATCCGGCCTTCGTGCCGGTGCCGGTCGAGGGCCTGCTCGATCGTTATTATCTCACCCGGCGCCGGCAGCAGATCCGGACCGATTGCAGCATGGGGGTGGCGCGCCCCGGCGTGGTGTCGAGCGTCCAGGCCTTCGCCCTGCCCGCCCCGCAATTGGAGCCCGCCGGCACCTCGCAAGTCAGCATCGTGGACGACCAAGGCAACGCGGTCAGCCTCACGGCCACCATCGAATCCGCCTTCGGCTCCAAGATCATGGTGGACGGATTCCTGCTCAACAACGAGCTCACCGACTTCGCCTTCACGCCGGCGACGGACGGCAAGCCCGCGGCCAATCGGGTCGAGCCCGGCAAGCGGCCGCGCAGCTCCATCACGCCCGCCCTGGTGCTCGACCGGACCGGCCGCCTCGTCCTCGTCACCGGCTCGCCCGGCGGTTCCGCCATCATCGGCTATGTGGCGAAGGGCCTCGTCGCCATGCTCGATGGCGGGCTCGACCCGGCCGCGGCCGCGGCCTTGCCCAACTTCGTCAACCGCAACGGCGCCACGGAGCTCGAGGCCGGGACCGAGCTGACGGCGCTGGCACCGGACCTGGCGCAGCTCGGCCACGATGTGCGCTTTCCCGACATGACCAGCGGCCTCAACTCGATCCGCATCATGCCCGACGGAACGCTCATGGGGGGCGGCGATCCCCGGCGCGAGAGCGCGGCGCTGGGCGATTGATACCGAGCTTGCGGGTTCCGCCTTCCCCCTCGCCTGCACCTCTGTCACTCCCGAACTCGGGAGGGGCAGAGGAAAATGAAGGGCCGCCGGGGCGGCCTGTTCCGCCTCGCCGCAAGCTTTGGAGTAGAGCGCAGCGATCACATTGACTTAGAGTGCGCCCGCCATGACCGCCGCCGATCCTGCCGCCGACGCCGCCGCGCATGAGCGGCCGACCGTCACCTTGCGCAAGGGCGCACAGCGCCGCGCGCTTGCCGGGCACCCTTGGGTCTATTCCAACGAGATCGAGATGCGCCGCGAGACCAAGGCGCTGCCGGCGGGCCGCGTGGTGCGGCTGATGGCCGAGGACGGCCGCCCCATCGGGGCGGCGATGTTCAATCCGCACAGCCTGATCGCCGCGCGGATTCTCGACCGCGATCCCGACGCCGCGGTCGACGCGGGCTTTCTCGCGCGCCGGCTCGAGCGCGCGCTCAGCCTTCGCGAGCGGCTCCATGACAAGCCGTTCTATCGCCTCGTCCATGCCGAGGCGGACGGCCTGCCCGGCGCCATCATCGACCGCTTCGGCGAGGTCCTGGTGCTGCAGACCAACACGGCCGGCATGGAGCGGCTCCTGGATGTGCTGGTGGAAGCGATCGGCACGGTGCTGGCGCCCGAAACGCTGCTGCTGCGCAACGATGCGCCTGCGCGCAAGCTCGAAGGGCTCGAGCCCTATGTGCGCCTGCTATCGGGAACCATGGAAGGGCCGATCGAGCTCGAGGAGAACGGCGTGCGCTTCCTGGCCGATCCGCGCGAAGGGCAGAAGACCGGCTGGTTCTTCGATCAGCGCGAGAACCGTGCGCGCGTGGCAGCGCTGGCGAGGGGCACACGCCTGCTCGACATCTACAGCTATTGCGGCGGCTTCGCGCTGCAGGCGGCGGCGGCCGGTGCGGCCGAGGTGCTGGCGATCGACCGCTCCGAGGCGGCGCTGGCGCTGGCCGAGAAGGCGGCCGAGATGAACGGGGTGGCGCCGCGCTGCCGCTTCCGCCGCGCCGACGCCTTCACCGAGCTCGAAGCCTTGGCCAAGGCCGGACAGGACTTCGACATCGTGGTGGCCGATCCGCCGGCCTTCGTGAAGTCGAAGAAGGATCTGGGTCAGGGGGCGCGCGCCTATCGCAAGCTGGCGCGGCTGTCGGCCGCGTGCGTGCGGCCGGGCGGCTTCCTCTTCATCGCCTCCTGCTCGCACCACATGGAGGCGCCGCTCTTCGCCGAGGAGGTCCGCCGCGGCATCCACGATCTGGCGCGCAACGCCCGTATCCTGGCCGCGACCGGGGCCGCCCCCGACCATCCTGTCCATCCGGCGCTGCCGGAGACGGCCTATCTCAAAGGCCTGCTGCTGCAGATCGATTGAGCGGCGTCCCCATTCGATGTCATCGCCGGACTTGATCCGGCGATCCAGAATGAGCGGCAGCCTGGATTGCCGGGGCGAGCTTGTCCTCGGGCCGGCCCATTGGCCGGACCCGGGGGCCCGGCAATGACAAGAATGGCGCAACGCGGCGCGACGCGATCAACGACCGAGCACGACAGGAACGCGCCGCGTACCGTGGCCGATGTGTCAGTGCGCGCCGCGGTGCCCGGCGTGATCGAAGCCGCGCTTGATCATGTAGAAGACGAACAGGACGGCAAAGATGAAAAAGACGAGACCGCCCCAATAGGGCACCCCGTGCTCGCCGCGCGCCGCCACGAACAGGCCGGCGAGCCCCATCAGCGCCACCAGGCCGCTCCAGATCCAGGTTCCCGCATTATCCATTCGCCCCCGCTCCTCTTCTCTTTGACGATGTCGGCCGCCCGTCTGCTGGCGGCGCCCGGATTCAGATCGGCGAAGATAGGCACATGACGGGCCCAAGGCAACGGCCCCGCGCCGGACATCGGGACCACACGGGCTCGCGCCGGTTCAGCCTGCCGGCCGCTTTGCCGGCAGCTCCAGTCGGAACACCGTGCCGGCGGCGTCCGAGCGCAGCAGCGCAAGATCGCCGCCATGGGCGCGGGCCAACTCGCGCGCGATGGCGAGGCCCAGCCCCGAGCCGCCGGGACGCGCGGTCCCGGCAAAAGGCTTGAACAGATTCTCGCGCGCCCGGGGCGGCAGGCCGGGACCGTTGTCGGCGACGTCGACGAGGATGCGGTCGCCCTCGCGGACCGCCTCGACGCGGATCTCGCTCGCCCCGGCCTCGACTGCATTGCGCACGAGGTTCGTCAACACGCGATAGAGCTGGTCCAAGTCGGCCTCGACCTCGATCCCGTCCACGGCGTTGCCGATTGCGCACTTGCCGTTACCCGGGAGTCCCGACACCACCTCCGCCACGAGCCCCCTGAGAGCGAAGCGCCGGAAGTTGAGCTGGGGCGGCCCCTCGCGCGTGAAGTCGAGCGTGCGCGCGCAGAGGTCGACGGCGCGGTCGATGGCGGCAACCAGCGTGGGCGCCGCACGCTTGACCTGCGGGTCGGCGCTGTCCACGAGGCGGTCCGATACCAGTCGCGCCGTCGCCAGCATGTTGCGCAGATCGTGGTTGATCTTGGTCACGGCCGCACCCAATGCGGCCAGCCGCGTCTTCTGCAAGAGCGCCGCGCGCAAGCCGGCCTGCATCTGCGCCAGCTCGGCTTGGGCCAACCCGATCTCGTCCGAGCGCCGCTCCACCCGGATGGGGTGGGAAAGGTCCTCGGGATCGGCGCTGAACGCGATCATGCTCTCGGTCATGCGCCGGATCGGGCGCACCATCCACCATTGCAGCGTCAGATAGACCAGGCTCGCCGTGACCAGCGAGATCACGATCGAGAGCGCCAGGATGCGCCCGCCATATTGCAGCATCGCCTCGCGCAGCGGCGTCTCGTCAATCACGGCCTCGACGACGGTCTCGTTGTGGCGCGGCGAGACGCCGACCACCCGCAGCACGCGATTGTGCGTCTGGACCAGCGTCACCATGGCGTCGCCGATCAACTCCAGCAGGTTGCGTCGGCGCAGGTCGAATTGCGCATCGATGGCGGGAACGCTCTCCTCCATGCCCAGCATCAGCTTCTTGCCGTCGGGGCGCTTGAGGCCGATGACATAGGCGCCGGCCTGGCCCAGGAGCTCGGCTTCGAGTTCGTCGCTCACCATCGAATCCGGCGTGGCGAGCAGCGCCAGCACGGCGATGTTGGCCGCGGCGATGCGCTCCTCGAGATATTTGAGGCGGAAGGACGCGATCGAGGGCAGGAAGATCAGCACCTCGCTCAGCATCACGAAGGCGATGGTCAGCACGAGCAGCCGCGCCGACAGGCTGTGCCACAATGGCGGCAGTCTTGTCCGGTTCATCCTGGCTCCTCGGAAGGAGGCGGGGCGCGGAACCCACTTCATCGTGCCGGAGAAGTCTAACGCATCACGGCAGGCGCGTCAGGAAGCGCACGAGGCGGCGCGAAGGCGCCGAGAACAGGCGTCCGGCATAGAAGCTCGACGCCGCCCGCTTGCTGGCGTCGCCCAGCGTGGGATAGACGGTGATCATGTCGGTGAAGGCGCGCAAGGAAAGCCCTTGGGCCAGCGCCAGCGACCAGCTCTGGATCAGCTCGCCGGCCTGGGCCCCGACGATGCCCGCCCCCAGCACGCGGCCTTTGGGGGTGGCCACGAGCTTGACGAAGCCCTCGGTGCGCCGTTCCGCCTCGGCACGATCGTTCTCGGCGAAGGGCCAGCGCTGGATGGCGAGCCGCTCATGCCCGGCGGCGCGCGCCTCGGCCTCGGTCAGCCCCACCTGGGCCAGCTCGGGATCGGTGAAGGTGACGGCCGGCAGGATCTCGCGGCGGCTGCGCGCCGGCAGGCGGAACATCATCGACTTCACCACCACGGCCGCCTGATGGCTGGCCCAGTGGGTGAATTGCGGCCCGCCCGTCACGTCGCCGATGGCATAGATGCGGCGATTCGAGGTTCGGCAGCGGCTGTCGATCGCGATCCCCCTGTCGCTGCATGCGACGCCCGCCGCCTCGAGCCCCAGACCGGCGACCGTCGGCTTGCGGCCCACCGCCACCAGAAGATGCGAGCCCTCGATCGTGCTGCGGCCTTGCGCGGTTTCGATCGCGATTCGCACGCCGGCGGCCGCCGGCTCGACCGCAACCGCCTTGGCGCCTTCGCGGATGTCGATGTCCTCGGCGCGCAAGCGCCGACGCAAGACCTCGACCAGCTCGGCATCGTCGCGGCCGAGAAGCCGCGCCATCTCGAGGATGGTGACGCGCGACCCCAAGCGCCGGAAAGCCTGGCCCAGCTCGCAGCCGATGGCGCCGCCGCCCAGCACGAGCAGATGATCGGGCAGAACCGGCAGATCCCACACGTCGTGATTGGTGCGGTAAGGCACGCGATCGAGGCCGGGGACGGGCGGCACCAGCGGCTGCGAACCGGTGGCGATGCAGAAACGGCGCGCCTCGATCTCGAGATCGCCGGCCTCGAGCCGGTCGGGACCGGTGAAGCGGGCCATGGCGCGCACCACCCGCGCGCCCAGCGCCTCGTAGCGCGCTTGCGAATCGTGCGGCGCGATCGTGGCGATCACCTCCCGGATATGCCGGCGCACGCGCGCGAAATCGACGCGCGGCGGATCGTAGTCGATGCCGAAAGCGGGCCCGCGCCGATGGGCCATGGCGGCGTTGGCGGCGGCGATCAGCGCCTTCGAGGGCACACAGCCGGTATTGAGGCAATCGCCGCCCATCTCGCCGCCCTCGATCAGCACGGTCGAGAGCCCGAGCTGCGCGCCGGCGGCGGCGACATTGAGGCCGCCCGAGCCGGCACCGATCACGCAGAGGTCCGCTTGGATATGCTGGGTCATGGGGAGGCCTTCCTCGGTCGAACCGGCTGCCGGAAGCCCGCCCGGCGTCAGTCCGTCGGCCGGCCGCGGCGACGCCGCCAATATTTCCAGGCCACCGGGGTCAGGGCCAGCAGCCCCAGGCCGGTCAGCCCCATGAGAATCTCCGGCGTCAGGATCGAGCCCAGGGTGACGGCCTCGCCGCGATCGAAGATGGCGCCGAGCCCCGCGCCGAAGCTGCCATAGACGAAGCTTGCCGGCAGGATGCCCAGGAAAGTGCCCAGCATATAGACGCGTAAGGTGAGGCCGACGAACGGCAGCACGAGATTGACGATGAAGAAGGGAAACAGCGGGATCAGCCGCAGCACCAGAAGAAAGCTCAGCCCGTTCTCGGCGAAACCGCGCTCGACCCGCTTGAGCCAGGGCCCTGCGCGACGGCGCATCCAGCCGCCGAAGGCGCTGCGCGCCGCCAGGAAGATGATGCAGGCGCCGAAGGTGGCGCCGACGGCAGCCGCAAGGCTGCCGAGGATCTGGCCGAACAGAAAGCCGCCGACGACGGTCATGATCGCGGCTCCCGGCAGCGAGGTCAGCACGATCGCCGCATAGGCGACCAGATAGACGAGCAGCACCAGGACCCAATGCGTCGCGACCAGGGCCCGCAGCTCTTCCCGGTGGGCCTGCAGCGCGGCCAGATCGAGATAGCGCTGGAGCCCGAGCCCCACCGCTGCGGCCAAAGCCGCCAACAGCAGCACGATGATCAGGGCCCGATGCCAGATCGGGCGCTCCATCTCGGCGACTGTCGGCTCGACCGTCTCCGCGTCAGTTTCTGCCATGTCGGTCTCGCTGCCGCTGTTGACCCCCCGCGTCCGGTTTCGGTTGCTCCGTCGCGCGAACAGGTCCGCCGCCCCTCTACCACCGCAAGGGGCATCACGGCTAGACACCTGACCGTGAATGGCGTTTCAACCCTGGAAATATCGGCACGCAGCGCGCTCCGGGAGGCTTGGCGCAAAGACCCCTGGCCCGACTTGGTTAAGGCCGCTCGGCCGGCCGATCGTCGGCTCCGCGGCGGCTCGGAATTCAAGATCGGCGGACATGGCCGACGTTGACTTGGGCGCGCCCAACCCTTATACAGCGCCGGCAATTTCCCAAGACTTCCCGAGATTTCGGAGACTGTTCCCGTGAAGCGCACCTATCAGCCCAGTGTGCTCGTCCGCAAGCGCCGCCACGGCTTCCGTGCTCGCATGGCGACCGTCGGCGGCCGCAAGGTCCTGTCGGCCCGGCGCGCCAAGGGCCGCAAGCGCCTCAGCGCGTAAGCCCGCGCCCGAGGCCCGATCCGAAGCCGTGGCGCAGCTTCCACGACTGAAGCGGCGTCAGGAATTTCTGGCGGTGGCGGCCAGCGGGCGCAAGTTCGTGGCACCCGGCTTGATCCTGCAGGCCTGCCGTCACGCCGCGAAGGACGAACGCCGCGCGGACGAAGGCGAGGCCGGCGAGGCGCTCGACCTTCGGGTCGGCTTCACGGCGAGCCGCAAGGTCGGCAACGCGGTCGAGCGCAACCGGGCGCGGCGGCGGCTCAAGGCGGCGAGCGAGGCCGTGCTCAGGGAGCATGGCACGCCGGGTTACGACTATGTCGTGGTCGCGCGGGCCGGCACCTTGACGCGGGACTATGCCGATCTCCTGGCCGATCTCGCGGCGGGGCTGAAGCATCTGAAGCTCTACCGGACCCGGCACTAAAGCCGGGTCGGGAAGGCAAGCGGGGCGGAGTTTGAAACGATGAAGGCGGCACGGTGGCTCTGCATCGGCTTGATCCGGGGCTATCAGTACCTGGTATCCCCGCTGCTGCCCCGTTGCTGCCGCTTCGCCCCGACCTGCTCGGCTTACGCCGCCGAGGCATTCGAGCGCCACGGCGTTCTGGCGGGCTTCGTCCTCACCACTTGGCGCCTGCTGCGCTGCAACCCCTGGGGCGGCCATGGCTACGACCCGGTGCCGGAGCGTCTCGACTGGCGCTTCGCGTCCTGGCGTTCGCTTGGCCGGCTCGCCCGCCCGCGGGCGCGCTCTTCTTCCTTCTGACGCCCACCGGCCCGGTCTCTCATGGAACAACGCAATCTCATCATCGCCGTCGTGGCTTCGATCGCGATCCTGATCGCCTCGCAGGCGATCTTCACGTTTCTTTTCCCGCCGACGCCGGTTACCACGACCGCCCCGGCCACGACCGGGACGCCGACGCCCCCCAGCGGGGCGGGGACGACCGCGCCGACGGCACCTTCGACGACGGCTGAAGCGCAGCCGACCGCCGACCGCGCCAGCGTGATCGCGGCCACCCCGCGCATAACCATCCAGTCGCCGCGCCTCAGGGGCTCGATCGACCTCAAGGGCGGGCGCCTCGACGATCTGGTTCTCGCCGACTATCACGAAACGGTCGATCCCCGCTCCAAGAACATCGTGCTGCTCTCGCCCGTGGGCGCCAAGGACGCCTATTACGCCGATTTCGGCTGGGTGTCGCAGGAAGCCGGCGTGGCTCTGCCCGGCCCGGACACCGTCTGGCAAGCCGAGGGCACGGAACTCGCGCCCGGCAAGCCCGTGACCTTGACCTGGGACAACGGCCAGGGCCTCAAATTCACGCGCCGCTTCGAGCTCGACGACAATTTCATGTTCACGGTGACGCAGCGCGTCGAGAACACGGGCGGCAAGGCCGTGACGCTCTTCCCTTACGGCCTGATCGCGCGCTACGGCACGCCGCCGCTCCTCAACTACTACATCCTGCACGAGGGCCTGCTCGGCGTGCTCGACGGCAGGCTCGACGAGGTCAAGTACAAGGACATCAAAGAGAAGAAGCAGATCGACTACAGCTCGACCGGCGGCTGGCTCGGCATCACCGACAAGTACTGGCTGGTGGCTCTCGTGCCCGATCAAAAAACCGCGATTGCCGCCAGCTTCCGCCATGGTCTCCAAGGCTCGACCGACCTCTATCAGGCCGACTTCCGCGGACCCGCCGAAGTCTTGGACCCGGGTCAGACCGGCGAGAGCGCGACCCGCCTCTTCGCTGGCGCCAAGGAGGTGAAACTGCTCGACCGCTATGACGAGCAATTGGGCATTCCGCTGTTCGATCGCGCCGTCGATTTCGGCTGGTTCTATTTCCTGACCAAGCCGATCTTCGACGTGCTCGACTTCCTCTACGGGATGATCGGCAATTTCGGCGTGGCGATCCTGCTGCTCACGATCCTCATCCGCCTGCTGCTGTTCCCGCTCGCCAACAAATCCTACCGGGCGATGAACAAGATGAAGGCGCTCACGCCCGAGATGAACAAGCTGCGGGAGCGCTTCGCGGAGGACAAGGCGCGCCTGCAGCAGGAGATGATGGCGCTCTACAAGCGCGAGAAGGTGAACCCGGCGGCCGGCTGCCTGCCGATCCTGGTGCAAATCCCGATCTTCTTCTCCCTCTACAAGGTCCTGTTCGTGACCATCGAGATGCGCCACGCGCCCTTCTTCGGCTGGGTCAAGGACCTGTCGGCGCCGGATCCGACCTCGATCCTCAATCTGTTCGGCCTGGCGCCATGGAGCGTGCCGGATTTCGGCATGCTTGGCGCTCTCGGCAGCATGCTCGGCATTCTCAGCATCGGCGTCTGGCCGCTGATCATGGGCGTCACCATGTGGCTGCAGCAGCGCCTCAATCCGGCGCCGCCCGACCCCGTGCAGGCCCGCATCATGTCGTTCCTGCCGATCATCTTCACCTTCATGCTGGCCCATTTCTCGGCCGGGCTCGTGATCTACTGGGCCTGGAACAACACGCTTTCGATCGCGCAGCAGCGCCTGATCATGTGGCGGATGGGCGTGAAGCCCTGATCCGGGGCGGCGGCCGGCCGACGGCGGCCGCTCGGGGGACGGCAAGGATGGCGGAAGAGATCGATCACGCGGCGATCGAGGAAGGTCGCCGCCTCTTCGCGAGCGACTGCCGCTTCGTCGCCGGCACGACGGCGGTTTCCGCCCTGCCGCCGGTCGGTCTGCCCGAGGTGGCCTTCGCCGGCCGCTCCAACGTCGGCAAGTCGAGCCTCGTCAACGCGCTCACCGGCCGGCGCACGCTCGCCCGCACCTCGAACACGCCCGGCCGCACGCAGCAGATCAACTTCTTCGAGCTCGGCGGCCGCCTCCTCCTGGTGGACATGCCGGGCTACGGCTTCGCCCGGGCCGCGAAGGCGAAGGTCAAGGAATGGCAAGGGCTGGCCGAGCTCTATCTCAAGGGCCGGCCCTCCTTGCGCCGCGTGCTGCTGTTGATCGATGCCCGCCACGGTCTCAAGGACAGCGACGAGCGCGTGATGGATCTGCTCGACGAGGCGGCCCAGTCCTATCAGCTGATCCTCACCAAGGCCGACAAGCTGAAGCCGGCGGCGCTCGAAGCGGTGCGCCGCGAGGTCGCGGCCAAAGCGGCGCGACATCCGGCCGCACATCCCGAGGTGGCCGTGACGAGCGCCGTCACGGGCCTGGGCATCGACGGCTTGCGCGCCCGCCTGGCGGCGCTGGCGAGCGCCATCCCTTTGAGGTAAAGTCCGCCGCCATGTCCCAGAGCAATTTCAGCGAGACCAAATACTGGCTGCGCACGGCGCACACCATCTCCGAGGCGCTGCCCTACATGCAGCGCTACGCGGGCAAGCGCTTCGTCATCAAATATGGCGGGCACGCGATGGTGGATCCCGAGCTCGCCAAGGTGTTCGCCCAGGACATCGTGCTCCTGAAGCAGGTCGGCATCCATCCGATCGTGGTCCATGGCGGCGGCCCGCAGATCGGACAGATGCTGGAGCGCCTGCAGATCAAGAGCGAGTTCGTCGACGGCCTGCGCATCACCGATGCGGCCACGGTCGAGGTGGTCGAGATGGTGCTCGCCGGCACCATCAACAAGCAGATCGTCTCCGCCATCAACGCGGCCGGCGGCAGCGCCATCGGGCTCTCGGGCAAGGACGGGGGACTGCTCGAAGCGCGCCGCCTGTTCCTCGAGAAGAACGGCAAGCAGGTCGATATCGGCCTGGTCGGCGACCCGCACAAGGTCAATCCGCAGGTGATCGACCTGCTGCAGAATTCGGCTTTCATCCCGGTGATCGCGCCGGTGGGCTTCGGTGCCGACGGGCTCACCTACAACGTCAATGCCGACACGGCGGCGGGCGCCATCGCGGCGGCCGCCAAGGCGACGCGCCTCCTCATGCTCACGGACGTCGCCGGCGTGCTCGACAAGACCGGCAAGCTGATCGAGGACCTGACCGTGTCGCAGGTGCGCCAGCTCATGGCCGACGGCACCATCAGCGGCGGCATGATCCCGAAGCTCGAGACCTGCATCGAGACGGTCGAGAACGGGGTCGAGGCCGCGGTCATCCTCGACGGGCGCGTGCCGCATGCGCTCCTGCTCGAGATCTTCACGCCGCACGGGCTCGGCACGCTGGTGCACGCCGGCTGAGCCGGGCACCGGCTGCGGGTGCTCGCCGCACTCACGTATCTTTGATCGCCTTGGATTGACGGGTCGGCCGCGCGCGAGTCGAGGCGCCCTCATGCGTGCCGGCAGCAGGCGACCATGGCGGCAAAGGGAAGCATGCGATCCGCGAAACCCTGCCGTCGATTGCCGTGGCCGCTTCTCGATCCCATCTCATTCAATGAGCCCCGAAGAAGCCTGTGCCGGTTTTCCAGCGGAGACGGGATGATGAATCGGACGATAGCCCTCGTTCTGGCCCTGACCCTCCTCGGCGGCCTCGCGGCCTGCAGCTCGCTCGACCGTTCGCGCATCGACACCAGCTACGGCCAGGGCTACTATCACAGCTTCCCCGGCCGCGACGGTCACCGCTGATCGGCCGGCGAGCGGCCCCACGGGCCTTCGGCCAAGGGCGCCCCTCAAGGGCTTGCCGCCGCTTTCGCTTGCACCCATTTTTCGAGCATGACCCCTCGCGACGTCACCGCAGAGCTTCCGTCTCGCCCGATCGGCTTCGATCACGTCGAGACCTGGATCTTCGATCTCGACAACACGCTCTATCCGGCGAGCTGCCGACTGTTCGACCAGGTCGACCGGCGCATCGGCGAATTCATCGCCGAACATCTCGGCGTCGATCCCGTCGAGGCGCGCCGTTTGCAGAAGAGCTATTTCCGCGAATACGGCACGACCTTGAACGGCCTCATGACCCGCCACGGCATTGATCCGCAGCGCTATCTCGACTATGTGCACCGGATCGACCTCTCGGCCGTCAGCCCGAGCCCTGCCTTGGCAGCGGCGCTGACGCGCCTGCCGGGGCGCAAGCTCGTCTATACCAACGGCTCGGCCGCCCATGCGGACCGGGTGATGGCGCGGCTCGGCGTGCGCGAGCATTTCGGCGCGGTGTTCGACATCGTCGCCGGCGATTTCGTGCCCAAGCCCAAGAAAGAGAGCTATCGCGCGCTGGTGGAGCGCCACGCCATCGCGCCCGAGCGCGCGGCGCTGATCGAGGATCTGCCGCAGAACCTGCTGCCGGCGGCGGCGCTGGGCATGACCACCGTGCTGGTGCGCACCGATGTCGAATGGGCGCAAGCCGGCGCCGAGGGCGAGCATATCCACCATGTCACCGACGATCTGGTGGTCTGGCTCGAAAGCGTGGTCGCCGACCTCGCCGCGGGCTGACGGAAAGACGCCGTTCCCGGCGTTGACAGCTCCTCCCCCCTGCCCCATCTTCGGGGCCGTTCTTGCCGGTTTTCCGCCCTTCCCGCATTTCAAAGACGGATTTTCACGCCGATGCAGACCGCCCAGCTCGAAGCCGCCATCGAGGCCGCCTGGCAGCGCCGCGACAGCCTGACGCCCGCCACCGGCGGCGAGACCCGCGAGGTGATCGAGGCCGTGCTCGACCGGCTCGACCGCGGCGAGCTGCGCGTGGCCGAGAAGAAGGACGGCGCCTGGATCACGCACCAGTGGCTGAAGAAGGCGGTGCTGCTCTCCTTCCGCATCGCCGATTCCGCGCCCATCCCCGGCGGCGGGGATTTCCCGGGGCTCGGACCCGCCGCCTGGTTCGACAAGGTGCCCTCGAAATTCGCCGGCTGGGGCGAGAACCAGTTCAAGGCTGCCGGCTTCCGCGCCGTGCCGGGCTCGATCGTGCGCCGCTCGGCCCATATCGCGCCGGGCGTGGTGCTGATGCCCTGTTTCGTCAATGTCGGCGCGCGGGTGGACAGCGGCACCATGGTCGACACCTGGGCCACGGTCGGCTCCTGCGCGCAGATCGGGAAGAACTGCCACATCTCCGGCGGGGCCGGCATCGGCGGCGTGCTCGAGCCGCTGCAGGCGGGCCCGGTCGTGATCGAGGACAACTGCTTCATCGGCGCGCGCGCCGAGGTGGCGGAGGGCGTGGTGGTCGAGGAAGGCTCGGTGCTCTCCATGGGCGTCTATCTCGGCGCCTCGACCAAGATCGTGGACCGCGCCACCGGCCAGATTCTTTATGGCCGCGTGCCGGCCTATTCGGTGGTGGTGTCGGGCACGCTCCCCTGCAAACCTTTGCCCAACGGCGAGCCCGGCCCCGGTCTTTATTGCGCGGTGATCGTCAAGCGCGTAGACGAGAAGACGCGCGCCAAGACCTCGATCAACGAGCTGCTGCGGGATTGAGGGCGCGTGGGCCGAGGGCATGCGGCGTCGGATGCTGTGCGAAGGCCTTGTGTGACGCGCATTTTCCCTTGCCGTCATCCTCGCGAAAGCGAGGATCCATGGTTCAGCACCGAGCGAGATCAGACATGGGCCCCGGCTTTCGCCGGGGCGACCACCAGTAAAGCTGCGCAAGCGGGAGCGCTTTCACGACCGACGCTCAAGCATGAGATCATAAATTGGTGCCCATGATGGCATCCATCGATCCCCTGGCGCTGACGCAGGCGCTGATCCGCTGCCCCAGCGTGACGCCCGAGGATGCCGGCGCGCTGGGCGTGCTCGAGCGCGTCCTGACGCCTTTGGGCTTCACCTGCCACCGCCTCGCCTTCGAAGAAGGCGGCAGCCCGCGCGTGGAGAATCTCTATGCGCGCTTCGGCAAGGGCGGCCGCAATTTCTGCTTCGCCGGCCATACCGACGTGGTGCCGCCCGGCGACAAGAGCCAATGGTGCAGCGATCCCTTCGCCGCCGCCGTGATCGACGGCGAGCTGGTGGGGCGCGGAGCGGCCGACATGAAGGGCGCCATCGCCTGCTTCGTCGCAGGCGTCGCGCAATTCCTCGAGCGGCGCGGGCCCGATTTCGGCGGCTCGATCAGCCTGCTCATCACCGGCGACGAGGAAGGGCCCGCGATCAACGGCACCAAGCCGGTGCTCGAATGGCTCAAGGCGCGGGGCGAGCGGCTCGATGCCTGCCTCGTGGGCGAGCCCACCAACCCCGAGCGGCTCGGGGAGATGATCAAGATCGGCCGGCGCGGCAGCCTGACCGGCCGGCTTCGGGTCATGGGCGTGCAGGGCCACTCGGCCTATCCGCATCTGGCCGACAACCCGGTGCATCGGCTGCTCGGCATCCTGCAGGCGCTGATCGCCGAGCCGATGGACCGGGGCAGCGCGCATTTCCAGCCCTCGACGCTGCAGATCACCTCGGTCGATGTCGGCAACCCGGCCTCGAACGTGATCCCGGCCGAGGCGCGCGCGGTCTTCAACATCCGCTTCAACGATTTGCACAGCTCGGCGTCGATCTCGCGCTGGCTCCATGCCGTCTGCGCCGGCTCGGGCGCCCGCTACGCGCTCGACATCCAGGTGAGCGGCGAAGCCTTCCTGACCCCGCCGGGCCCGCTCTCCGACCTGATCGCCGCGGCGGTCGAGCGGATCACCGGCCTGAAACCCGAGCTCAGCACCACGGGCGGCACCTCGGACGCCCGCTTCATCAAGGATTTCTGCCCGGTGGCCGAATTCGGCATGGCCGGCAGCACGATGCACAAGGTCGACGAGCGCGTGGCCGTGGCCGACCTCGAGAGCCTGACGCGCATCTACGCGGCCGTGCTCGACGGCTATTTCGCGGGCGGCTGATGCTGACCTGGCCAGAGATCGCCCGCGGCGGCTACGGCGCCTGGCGTCTGCTGCTGGGCGACGCGCGCGGCCTCGAATGGCTCGATCGCAGCCCCACCGGCGTGTGGCGCTCCTTCCGGCTCGCCGTCCTGCTGCTGCCGGCCTATGCCCTGCTGGTATGGCTCCATCTGCGCGAGATCGGCACGAGCGCACCGCTGCCGCGGGTCCTCTTCGTCGAAATCAGCGCCTATGCCATCAGCTGGACGCTGTTTCCTCTTATCATGACGGGGCTTGGCCCCATGATCGACCGCGAGCGCGAGACGCCGGGCTTCATCGTCGCCTACAACTGGGCCAATCTGATCAATCTGACGCTTTACCTGCCCATCGCCCTGCTGAACACGACCGCCCTGTTGCCCGAGGGCCTGATGCAGTCCCTCGACCTCGTCTTCACGGTCGTGTTCGTGGTCTATGGCTGGTTCATCTTCAAGACCGCGCTCAATCTGTCCGGCCTCGCCGCGCTGCCGCTGGCGGCCGCCGATTTCGTGCTGTCGATCTTCATCGCCGGCATCAGCGACGCGCTGATCCGGTGAGCCTTCCCTGGGCGGGGCAGAAAAGCCCCTGTGCCAGGGCGCCGCGCGCGCCTTCACGGTTGGCAATACCGGCCTTGATCAGCCGGCCTTTCGATACCCCAAGAAAGCAGCAGGCGGGTTAGCGCACCGCGCTCCCGCAGCCACGCTGCCGCTTTAATACCCCACCGCCGCGAGGTAGAGTCCGGCCGCAGGAGCGGTCGGGCCGGCGGCGCTGCGGTTCCTGGCGGCGAGCGCCTTGGCCACGTCGTCGGGCGCCCACTTGCCCTCGCCCACCAGCTTCAGCGTGCCCACCATGTTGCGCACCTGGTGATGCAGGAAGGAGCGCGCGCGGGCGCGGATGCGAATCTCCTCGCCGTCGCGCTCGATCTCGAGCAGGTCGAGCGTCTTCAGGGCCGAGGCCGACTGGCAGATCGAGCTGCGGAAGCTCGTGAAGTCGTGATGGCCGATCAGATGGCGCGCGCCCTCCTGCATCGCGGCCGCATCGAGCGGTGCCGTCACCAGCCAGGCGCGGCCGCGCTCGACCGCGAGCGGCGCGCGGCGGTTGACGATGCGGTAGAGATAGGCACGCCAGCGAGCCGAGAAGCGCGCATGGAAATCGGCCGGCGCCGGCTCCGCGAGCAGCACCGACACCGGGTTCGGCTTCAGGTGATAGTTGAGCGCGTTGCGCACCGTGTCGGGCGGCGCATCCTTCGCGAGATCGAAGTGGATCACCTGCGCCAACGCATGCACGCCGGCGTCGGTGCGGCCGGCCGCATAGGTGGTCGGCCGCTCGCCGCAGAAGGCGAAAATGGCTTCTTCCAGCACCTGCTGCACCGAGACGCCGTTTTCCTGGCGCTGCCAGCCGACGAAGGGCGCGCCGTCATATTCGAGCGTGAGCTTGAAGCGTGTCATGGAATGAACAGGATCGGAAATCGAACTCTATCAGGGAAGACGTGTGCCCGGCTCGAGAGCGAAGCCGCGCAGGAAATCAGCAGCCGGCAGCGCGCCACGGCCGGCACGCTGCAGGCTGTCGAGCGCGAGCGCGGTGCCCTCGCCGCAGGCGACCGCGAACGCCGCGCCGTCGCGCGGGGCCAGGACCGTGCCGGGCGCGGAACCGGCGGCGGGCGCGCCAGCCAGCACATGGGCGCCGACCAGCCGCAGCCGCTCGCCCCTGGCCTCGAACCAGAGGCCGGGCCAAGGCGTGAAGGCACGCAGGCGCCGCTCGATCAGCGTGGCTGGCTCGCGCCAGTCGATGCGCGCTTCCGTGCGGTCGAGCTTGGCGGCATAGGTGGCGCCGTCGGCCGGCTGCGGGCGCGCCACCAGCTTGCCCGCGGAGAGCCCGGCCAGGGTCGCGACGATCATGCGGGCACCCAGCGCCGCCAGCCGATCGTGCAGGTCGGCGGCGGTATCGGCGATGCCGATCGGCACCGCCTCCTGCATCAGGATCGGCCCGGTATCGAGGCCCGGATCCATCTGCATGATGGTGATGCCGGTCTCGGCGTCGCCCGCCAGGATCGCGCGCTGGATGGGGGCCGCACCGCGCCAGCGCGGCAGGAGCGAGGCATGGATGTTGAGGCAGCCGAGCCGCGGCGCCTCGAGGACCGCCTTGGGCAGGATCAGACCGTAGGCCACCACCACGGCGGCATCGAGACCGAGCGCACGGAAGGCCGCCTGCTCTGCCTCGTCCTTGAGGCCCGTTGGCATGCGCAGCGGCAGCCCGCGCCGCTCGGCCAGGCGCTGCACGGGCGAGGCCTGCGGGCGCTGTCCGCGGCCGGCCGGGCGCGGCGGCTGGCAATAGACCGCGGCGATCTCGTGCCCGGCGGCGATGAGCGCCTCCAGGGCCGGGCAGGCGAAATCGGGCGTGCCCATGAAGGCGAGTCTCAGACGGGACATGATGCCACCGGCCTACCGGACCCACAGTCACGCCCTCCCCTCGCGGGCGGGCGGGTGAGGACGGCGCAGGCCGTCCGAACCGGGAGGGGCGTCCGACCCCTCCCCCGCTCGGGCCTCCGCTCACGCTCCGGCCCCTCGCGACCCCTCCCGCAAGGGGAGGGGATGGATGAACTATGCCACAAGATTCGACGGATCGGCGCCGCCCGCTTCGATTCGGTCGGTTGCTCTTATCAGAGCGCGCGGGCGTGGACCGGGGCCGCGCCCGCGGCGGCCTTCTTGGCCTTCAGGAGCTTGCGCAGGATGATGTTGCGCTTGAGCGCCGTCAGGTGGTCGATGAAGAGAATCCCATCGAGATGGTCCATCTCGTGCTGGATGCAGGTGGCGAGCAGGCCTTCGGCATCCATCTCGACCCGCTCGTTGCGCTCGTCGAGGAACCGGACCTTGATCGCGGCCGGCCGCGCCACGTCGGCATAATGGTCGGGCACCGACAGGCAGCCTTCGTTATAGACCGCGTCCTCGTCGGAGACCCAGAGCAGCTCCGGGTTGGCGATGCGCAGAGGCTGCGGCGGCTGCCCCTCGGGTGCGAGGTCCAGCACGATGACGCGCTCGAGCACGCCCACCTGGGGTGCAGCCAGCCCGATGCCGGGGGCGGCATACATGGTCTCGAGCATGTCGTCCATGAGGCGATGCACGCGGTCGTCGACCTTGGGCACGGGCGCTGCGACCCGCTTCAAGCGGGGGTCCGGCGCAACGAGGATGGGAAGGCGGGCCATGGCCCCCTCTAGGTATGGCCGGGCGCCGGCCCCGTCAAGATGAGGGCGTATTGCGGAAAGTTCCGGATAGGCATGATTCCGCGTCGTTTTTTGCCGCCCGCCGGAGGCCCCCGCCTTCCCGCGCGCCTTCTTGGAGACCGGACAAGCGCGCCTCGATCCTTGAGCGCGCTGGCGCGGTGGTATTAGCTGCGATCGGGACGGGCGCAAGGAACAACGCCCGAGGGGGCCGCCCGGTACGGGCTGCGACGGATGCCGCCGAGCGGCTTTGTCTCGCCGGGCCGACATTTCGCCGTTGACTTGTCCAGGGGGGTGCGGCGTGGCTGAGTTCCAGATCGGCTTGTCAATGGCCGGCGCGATCTCGGCCGGCGCCTATACCGCCGGCGTCGTCGATTTCCTGTGCGAGGCGCTGAGCGAATGGGAGAAATACCGCGCCCAGCCCGATATCCCGAAGCATCGCACCGTCATCGCCGCGATGAGCGGCGCCTCGGCTGGCGGCATCATTACCGCCCTGCTACCGGTGGCGCTGGCGGACGGCGTTCGGCCGGTGGCGCGTCCGCCGTCCATGGCGGCGCCGCCCGGCGGTGGCTCCGCCAATCCCAGCCTCTATGTCCTGCCGACGCTCTATCGAGCCTGGGTCGAGCAGCCGACCCTGTTCGAAGACGAGAAGGGCGGATTGCTCGGCATACGCGATCTCGCGGCCGACGACGCCCCTGTAGGCTCGGCGCTCGACACGACGCTTCTCGACGAGATCTGCGGACAGGCGTTGACGCCGCGAGGCGGCGGCCAGGCTGTGCCCTATTCCTGGCTGGCCAAGCGGCTGCATCTTTTCCTGACCGTCAGCAATCTCCACGGCGTGCCCTACGCCATCGCCTTCACCGGCGCGGACGAACGCGGAAGGCCCAAGATCAGCAAGCATGTCGTGCAGCTTCATGGCGACCGCGTGCACTTCGACTTGCGCGGCGTGGGGCAGGCCGTGCTGTCGAGCCCCTGGGCGGAGGCAGACCCCGCCGAATGGCTCGAGATCGGCGATCTGTTCACGGGCGATGCTCGGTCGCCAGCCTGGAAGGCTTTCGGCGAGACAGCGCTTGCCACCAGCGCCTTTCCAATCGGCCTCAAGGCGCGCCGCCTCGAAACCAAGGCCGCCTATTTCAGAAGCCGCCAGTGGCCGGTCGAGCGGTCGAGCCAGGCGGGAATCGAGCCCGACTGGGGCGTACCGCCCGACGCCACCTACAGCTTTGCCAATGTCGATGGCGGCATGATCAACAACGAGCCCTTCGAGCTTGCTCGTTGGAGCCTGCTCAAGGACCCGAAGGTCAGCACGCGCAATCCCAGTGAAGGCGACCGCGCCGACCGCGCCGTGCTGATGGTCGATCCCTTCCCCGATCCGCCCGCCTTCGACTTCGCGGAGAAACAGGACACGGCGCTGATCTGGGTCGTCAAGAAGCTGCTGCCCACGCTCCAGAACCATGCCCGCTTCAAGCTCGAGGAGCTGGTGGCCGCGGCCGACGAGGATCGCTATAGCCGCTTCCTGATCGAGCCGAGACGCGAGGACACGACCGGCCCAGTCGCGCCGGGCCAGGAGATCGCCTGCGGTCTTTTCGGGGGCTTCGGCGGCTTTCTCGACCGACGCCTGCGTGCTCACGACTATCAGCTCGGCCGGCGCAACTGCCAGTGGTTCCTGCGCCACAGCTTCGCCCTGCCGCCCAAGAACCCGGTCATCGCCGCCGATTGGACCGAGAATGCCAAAGCACGCTTCCAGACCCGGGACGGCGATGGCGCCATCTATCACCCCATCATTCCCTTGATGGGAACGGCCGATCTCCCGGTGCCGGCGCCCGAGTGGCCCAGGCTCGATCCGGGGATCCTCGACATTCTCATGCAGAATGTGAGGCCGCGGGCCGATGCGGTCGTCGATCGGTTGATCCAGGGCTCCATCGGCAACTGGCTGTTGCGGCAGCTCGCGCGAGGCGTCTGGTGCTGCTGGGGCCGCGGCAAGCTGCTCGAATCCGTCCGCAAGGCCGTGGAAGCGGATTTGAGGCGGCGCGGCCACTTCGCCTAGGTCCGGCGCCCGGAGCCGGCCCTTGCAACCTCAACGGGCCGGATGGCAGCGCGCTTCGGTCGGATGACCGCCCGTGCTAGGCTCGCCGCCATGTCGGATTCGGCCCGCTTTCTCCCATGGACCTCGCGCTGATCCTTGCGGCCGCCGCGCTGCTGTTGGCGCTGGGCCTGGCCCTGCTCTGGCTGCGCCGCGCGGGCGGGGGCGAGGCGCGGCTTCTGGAGCTGGCCGGCCGCTTCGACCAGATGGCGAAGTCCCAGGCCGAGGCGCAGGCGCAGCTGGCCGAGCGGCTGCAGGCGCAAGAGCGCGCCGTCACGGCCGCGGTCGAGCAGCGCCTGGCCCAGCTCGGCGAGCGCGTCGGCCAACGGCTCCAGGAATCCGGGGCCCAGGCGCAAGCCTCGCTCACCGAGCTCAAGGAGCGCCTCGCCGTCATCGACGCGGCGCAGAAGAACATCGTCGAGCTCTCGACCCAGGTGGTGGGGCTCCAGGACATTCTCTCGAACAAGCAGGCGCGCGGCGCCTTCGGCGAGGTGCAGCTCGAGGGGTTGGTGCGCGACGTGCTGCCGCCCGCGAGCTTCGAGTTCCAGGCGACGCTCTCGAACGGAAGGCGCGCCGACTGCCTCCTGAAGCTGCCGAAGCCCCCGGGCCCGATCGCGATCGATTCCAAGTTCCCGCTCGAGGCCTATCGGGCGCTGAAGGAGGCCAAGGACGAGGCGGCGGCCAGGCTGGCGCAGCGCGAGTTCCAGACCGCCGTGCGCAACCATGTGCTGGCGATCGCCGAGAAATACATCCTGCCGGGCGAAACCGCCGACTGGGCGGTGATGTTCCTCCCCAGCGAGGCGGTCTATGCCGAGCTTCACACGAATTTCGCGAACGTCGTGGAAGAATCGCTCAGGCGGCGCGTCTCGATCGTGTCGCCCTCGACGCTCATGGCGCTGCTGACGACGATCCGCGCGGTCTTGCGCGACGTGCGCATGCGCGAGCAGGCGCACGAGATCCAGCGGGGTGTGGGCTTGCTGCTCGAGGACGTGCGCCGGCTGGCCGAGCGGGTCGGCAATCTGCAGAAGCATCACGAGCAGGTCGGCAAGGACCTGCGCGAGATCGGCACCTCGACCGACCAGATCCAGAGGCGCGGCGAGCGCATCCGCGAGGTCGAGATCGAGGACGGGGCGCAGAAGCTCGACCCGCGGCGGGACGGCGCCGCCCCGGCGGCGCCCGACACCATGATCGCGGGGCGTTGATGATGCCGACGGCATGTGCGCAACATGCACTCGGTGATTGTCGCATGGCGTGCGAGCCGCTTTGGTCGTTACACCGCTTCGAGAAATTCTCTCGTCATGCCCACGAAGGTGGGCATCCATGAACACGGGCTTCGACAACGAGCGCTCGACGGTGACGCGGGCGTTCATGGGCTCCCGCCGGAGCCTGTCCTCGGGCCGGCCTTCGGCCGGACCCGGGGGCGGGAGCGACGGCTTAAATGCATATCTTTGCGCTTTCACAGGGGCTGCGAATAACAGGTGAACGTGCCTTAAGGGGGTTCGACAGGGGGAAGCGATGGATATGGTGAGCGGGTTCTCGGTCTTCGTGCTGGTGCTGGTGTTGCTGGCGATCCTGCTGGTGTTCGCCGGCGTCAAGTCGGTGCCGCAGGGCAGCGAATGGACGGTCGAGCGGTTCGGGCGCTACACGCGCACGCTCCGGCCCGGCCTCAATCTGATCGTGCCGATCGTCGACCGCATCGGCGCCAAGATGAACATGATGGAGACGGTGCTCGACGTGCCGACGCAGGAGATCATCACCAAGGACAACGCCATGGTGAGCGTCGACGGCGTCGTGTTCTACCAGGTGCTCGACGCCGCCAAGGCGGCCTACGAGGTGCGCAACCTCGAGATCGCGATCCTCAACCTCACCATGACCAACATCCGCACGGTGATGGGTTCGATGGACCTGGACGAGCTCCTGTCGCAGCGCGACAAGATCAACGCCCAGCTCCTGCACGTGGTGGACGAGGCCACCCATCCCTGGGGCCTCAAGGTCACGCGCATCGAGATCAAGGACATCGCGCCGCCGCGCGACCTGGTGGATTCGATGGCGCGCCAGATGAAGGCCGAGCGCGACAAGCGCGCCGCCATCCTCGAGGCCGAGGGCTTGCGCCAGGCGCAGGTGCTGAAGGCCGAGGGCGAGAAGCAGGCGGCGATCCTCCAGGCCGAGGGCCGGCGCGAGGCCGCCTTCCGCGACGCCGAGGCGCGCGAGCGCTCGGCCGAGGCCGAGGCCAAGGCGACGCAGATGGTGTCCGAGGCCATCACCAAGGGCGACGTGCAGGCGATCAACTATTTCATCGCGCAGCGCTATGTGGACGCGGTCGGCCGCTTCGCCGATTCGCCCAACCAGAAGCTGGTGCTGATGCCGCTCGAGGCCTCGGGCGTGATCGGCGCCATCGGCGGCATCGCCGAGCTGGCGAAGCAGGCCATGTCGAAGCAGGGGGCGGGTCCATGGGAGAGGAAATAACCAGCTTCCTGCACGGGCAGGTCGAGTTCTGGCACTGGTGGGTGCTCGCGCTCCTGCTGATCGTCATCGAGATCCTGGCGCCCGGCACCTTCTTCCTGTGGCTGGGCGTGGCCGCAGGCCTGGTCGGGCTGCTGGCGCTGCTGGTCCCTTCCATGGGCTGGCAGCTCCAGGTCCTGATCTTCGCGCTGCTGGCGGTGGCCGCGATCTATGCCGGGCGCGCCTGGCTCAAGCGCCATCCGATCGAGACGGCGGACACGGGCCTCAACCGCCGCGCCGACGCGCTGGTGGGCCAGGTCTACGAGCTGGCCGAGGCGATCCGAGCGGGGCGCGGCGCCGTCAAGGTCGGCGACACGGTCTGGCGCGCGGAGGGGCCCGACCTGCCGGCCGGATCACGCGTGCGGGTCACCGGCGTTTCCGGCACCACGCTCAAGGTCGAGCGGGTCGAGGGTTAGTACCCGCTGTCGTCGACACCTAAGTCGGGCCTCATCCTTCGACAAGCTCAGGATGAGGCCCTCATGGTGAGCCTGTCGAACCATGAGGGCGGTAGCGCGTAACAGGCTTCCGCGATTCCCGGCACCAGGCTCTCTCCCCGGCTGCCAGCGCCGCGTCAGTCCTCGATGCCGAGGATCTCCATCGCCTTCTCGAGCTGTTCGACCGACTGCTTGTGATTGCCGGCTTGGTGCGCCGCCTCGCCCTCGGCCCTGAGCTGCTTCACCTCGGCCAGCTGCTCGGCCGAGATGCTCGGGTTTCCCGCCAGCGCCTCGTCGATCTTCTTCATGTAGCTCGGGCATTCGAACGCGAGCGCCGGCGTGGCGAAGCCCGAGATCAGCAATGCCGCTAAAATGGTCCGTTTCATGTCGCGAGTCCTCCCGGAATGAGCAGCGGCGGCGCCATCGGGCCCGTCCGATGATCGCACGCCAACGACAGGCTAGGCCCCGCGGTCGAGCCGGGACAGACACAAGTTTGTGAGGTGACGGCTGCGCCGGCGCGTACGCCTTGCGGGCGTCGGAGGCGGCACGCGCAAGGTCGAGCGGGTGATGGGCAGGCGTCGGCGAGCTGGAGACCGAGACGCAACGGCGAGCGCGGGTGTCGATCCGCATGAGCCAAAGCGTCACCCCCTCCCTACCCTCTCCCATCAAGGGGGAAGGTGAAGAAAGTGAGCTCCGCGTCGACGACGAAGGCCGTATTTTCTTGATCCCCTCCCCTTGCGGGCCTTCGCCCGCCGAAGAAGCCGTTGGCAATAGCGCTAAGGCTGCAAAGCTTCGGCCCGCAGGCAGGAGGGGGTAAGGGGAGGGGTGTTCGAGATTTCGCGCCCGCTCAGTACTTCACCCTGACGCCGTAGGTGAGCGTGGCCGAGCCCTCGGCCGGGACCGGGATCTTCCAGCGCACGCGGTGCGCGTCGAGCGCCTCGTGCGGGGCGCTCTCCTCCAGCATCTTCCAGTCGCCCGGCACGGCCTCGACGATGGCGACCGTGACCGGCTCGCTCTTGGCGTTCTTGACCTCGATCTCGTAGGCCGTCTCGAACAGCCGGTCGGAGAGCTGCTCGAACTTGGTCTGGCGCGCACGGGCCGTCACGTCGAAGGCCTGGCCCAGCGTGAGGCGCACATCCTCGTTCCGGGGCGTGTGGTCGATGGCGTCCTCGCCCACGAACTGCACCTGGCCGCCCGCATCGGCCTTGTAGACGCGCACCGTGCCCTTGGGCAGCGGCAGGCCCAGGTTCGACTTCTCGTCGTTGACGAAGCTGACCAGGACCGTGGCGTTGACGCGGCTCCCCTCGCCCATGGCGTAGCTGTAGCCGCCCGCGGCGAGGTCGGTGAAGCGGAACTCCTTCTCGACCGGCACGGCGGTCGCCTGGAGCAGCGCCACCTGCTTGGTCTGGTTCTGGGATATGGTGGTGGGCCGGTCGAGCGTATAGAGGTGATATTCGAAGAGCGGCTGCTCGGCCATCGCCGGCGCCGGCTTCGCCATGCCGGGTGCCATCGCCTCCATCGTCTTCATCATCGCCTGCTCGACCCGGTGCACCTCGCCCGCGACGAGCTGCAGCTTGGCGTCGCGATAGGTGGTGCCGCTCTGGTTGGTGAGCGTGACCCAGCCGTCGATGTCCATGCTCTTCTCGTCGGGTGCGAGCTGGGCGACATAGTCGGCCTGCCAGGAGAGGCCGCCCGTGAGATAGCTGAGCTCGGCCGTGGCAGCACCGGCCGAAGCACTGTCGGCGTCGACCACGAGGGTCGGGCGCGCGCGCAGGTTGGGCGGCACCTGGTCGAAGACGATGCGGCCGGGCGAAGCCGTCTCGATGCGGTCGGCGAACTTGAGCACGACGCCGTTGGCGACGCTCAGCACCGTCGCCTCCTCCACCTTCTCGGCCCCGGTCGCGGGGTTGGTGGTGATGACGCGCACGGTCCGCCCGACCGACTTCTCGAGCAGCTTCTCGGGGCTAAGCAGGTCGAAGTTGAAGTTCTGCTCCCGCACCTGGACCTGGGCGCCCTCGACGCGCAGCAGCGCCGTCTCGGGACGCATCTCGGCGCTCACATCGACGAAGGCGAGGTCGTTGAGGCCGGCGGCGAGATCGATCTTGCGCTGGTCGCGCACGAGGGCGAGATCCTGGTTGTAGATGGTGACGGCCACGCCGGTCTGGTCGTCGAGCGTGACTTGCGTCTCGGGCTGCGCCTGGCCGGCCTCGGCGGCCATGGCGGCGCGCGGCAGCGTGGCGAAGACCAGCGCCGCCGTGGCCAGGAACAGCGCAAGCCCCAGCAGCAGCAGCGCAGCCCCGCGCCAGAGGCGGGCGGCGGTTACCTTCTTCGATCGCACCGTCATCGAACCTCTCCCCTGAAGCCGATCTTCATCAACAGCCGGACACCACCCGTCGTCCCGGTCTGGCCGTCGTCCCGGGCCGGCGGCACCGATCGGCAGACGAGCCCACGCCACCCCAGGATGGCGGCGATTACGGCCAATCTAGGGCGCCCGCTGGGAGCTTTCATGGCGGTCCGCGAGGCGCGCATGCGGTTGCGCGGGAAAGTTGTCGGGCCGTCAATGCTTAGTGGAATGCAGCGTCTGTCGGAAACGAAACCCTTGTCCCGCGACTCGAGGAAGCGTCGCTCGTTGCTTCACCTCTCCGCCCGCGTCAGCGGGAGGAGAGGGTTGCGAAGGGTCAGGCGAGACGAGCGTCGAGCCTTACCCGGCGCTGGCAGAGGCCGGTGCTCTCTTGGAATCGCCCCCTCTCCCTGCCCTCTCCCCCACTTCGTGAGGGAGAGGAAAGAAGAGAGCCCACCTCTCCGCCCACGCCAGTGAGGTCGAGGTGAAGACTGTGCCTTAGACGAACCCCTCGGCCTCGTCGCGGGCCTTCAAGGCGGGATCGCGTTCGTCGGGATCGCCCCAGCCGCCGCCGCCCGCCCCCTGGAAGCGCAGCACGTCGCCCTTCCTGAGCGGGAGCCCGTAGATCTTGCTCTTGAGCCGGCGCTCCTGCGCCGTGCCGGGATTGAGCGTGATGCCGGCGGCGGCACCCTTGCCCCCGCCTTCGAGGCCCCAGGGCCGCGTCTCCTCGCGCGTCTGCTGCACATAGGCGCCCATGATCGAGCGGTCGGAGAGGAACTGGTAGTCGCGCCGGATGCCGAGCCCGCCACGATGCCGGCCCGCCCCGCCCGAGCCCTTCACCAGCGCCGTCTCGAGCACGCGCACCGGGCTCAGCGTCTCGGTGATCTCGGCCGAGAGGATGGCGCAATTGCCGCCATGGGTGTCGATGGCGTCGAGCCCGTCGCCCCGGGCCGAGCCGCCCATGCCGCCGCCGATGATGTCGGAGATCACGTAATAGGGCGCCATGCCGTTCTCGTCGCGTTTCTCCGGCCGTTCGTCGAAGCCGCCGGCGCAGAAGGTCGGGAAGCTGATCTGGCAGCCGGCCGAGGCGTGCTCGGGAGCGAGCGGCGCCATCGCTTTCAGCACGGCGTCGGCCACGGCCTGCTGGGTCAGATGGCGCACCGAGACGGCCGCGGGCCGGCGCGGATTGAGCAGGCTGCCCTCGGGCGCCACCAGCTCTAGCGCGCGATTGCAGCCCTCGTTCTGCGCGATCTCCGGCGCCACGATGCATTTGACGGCATAGTTGGTCATGGAAAGCGTCGAGGCGGTCGGGCAGTTGAGCGCGTTGTCGCGCTGCGCCGTCGTGCCGGTGAAGTCGACCTTCAATTTGTCGCCCTTCACCTCGACCGCGACCGCGATCTTCAAGGGCTCGTCCGAGCTGGTGTCGTCCTCGATCAGCACGCTCGCGGCATAGCGCCCGTCCGGCATGGCGGCGACGACGCGGCGCATATAGGTCTCGGCATAGTCGAGGCAGGCGGCAGTGAGATCCGCCGCCTCTTCGGCGCCGTAGCGGGCGAAGAGCTCGGCCAGGCGCCGCTCGCCGGTGCGGCAGCCGGCGATCTGCGCGCGCAGGTCGCCCTGGCAGGAGGCCGGGTCGCGCACGTTCGCGGCGACGATGTCGAAGATGGCCTGGTTGGGCCGGCCCTCCTCCACCAGCTTCAGCGGCGGCAGGATCAGCCCCTCGGCGAAGATCTCGACATTGTCGGCGGCCTCGGTGCCGGGGATCTTGCCGCCGATATCGACATGGTGCGCGATGGTCGAGGTGATGGCGACGAGGCGCCCGTCGAGGAACACCGGGCTGAACAGCACGATGTCCATGGTGTGGGTGCAGCCCTTGTAGGGGTCGTTGCAGACCAGCACGTCGCCCGGCCGCCAGCGCTCGAGCGGGATCGCCTTCTGCATGTGCTTCAGGGCCGTCGACATGATGCCGAGCTGGGCCGGGATGGTCTCGGCCTGCGCCATCATCTCGCCCGCGGGCGTGAAGAGGCCGCAGGCATAGTCGTACATGTCCCAGATGATCGAGGAGAAGGCGGCGCGCCTCAGCGCCATCGACATCTCCTCGGCGATGCCGACGAGCTGCTGCTGGAACACGTCGCGGCTGATCGGATCGATGTTGCCTTGCGTGCGGAAGGTCATGGAACTGGCCCTTGCCTGCGTTTCTGGCCCGATCTTACTTGACCTCTCCGCCCGCGTCAGCGGGAGGAGAGGGTTGCGGAGGGTTGGCGAGACGAATGTCGAGCCTTACCCGGAGCTGGGAGAGGTGGGCTCTTCCCGCCAGGGAAGCTTGCGAAGCGCTTTCGCTTTCGCCCCCTCTCCTATACCTCTCCCCCACTTCGTGGGGGCGAGGGCTTGTTCTCCTTTCCTCTCCGCCCGCATCAGCGGGAGAGGGGATGAGGCGGCTTGCGTCGGTCTGTTCTTCTTGACCTCTCCGCCCGCGTCAGCGGGAGGAGAGGGTTGCGGAGGGTTGGCGAGACGAATGTCGAGCCTTACCCGGAGCTGGGAGAGGTGGGCCTTTCTCGCAGGGCGAGCTCGATGGCTCGAACGACTCCCTCGAGATTGCTCGTCACCTCGTTGTTCCAGAACCGCAGGACCCGATAGCCTCGCTCTTCCAGGTATCGGGTCCTTGCGGCATCGGCCTCCGTTCTTCCCCGTGCTGGCTGCCATCGAGCTCGACGATCAGGCGGGCGGCGACACAGACGAAATCCGCGACATAGGGCCCGATGGGAACCTGGCGGCGAAACTTCGCGCCGGCGAGCCGCTTCGCCTTGACGGCATGCCAGAGCCGCCACTCCTCGGGCGTCAGATTGCGACGAAGCTGCTTGGCGAACTCCCGGCTCATCGCGGAGATTCGGATACCCACCTCTCCCAGCTTCGGGTAAGGCGCGAGCTGTGCTCGCGCCAACCCTTCGCAACCCTCCCCTCCCGCTGTCGCGGGCGGGGAGGCCAACAGTTAGGCGCGAACGCGCCTGCCGCTTTCACTCCGCTTTGATCGCGATGCGGATGGTGCCTCGGGCGTCCACGCGGGCGCGCTGGCCCGGCAGCAGCACGACCGTCGAATCGCGCTGCATGACGATGGCCGGGCCCGCGATCTCCTGGCCCGGCTCGAGCCGATCGCGGCGATGGACCGCGGCCTCGATCCAGCCGCTCGAACGGTCGAAATAGACGCGTCGTTTCCCCACCGGCTCGGCGAGCCCCGACACGAAGGCGGGCTCGGGCGGCAGCGGCGGGCGGCGGATCTTCCCGAACCCGTCCACGCGCAGATTGACGATCTCGACCGGCACCGAGGGCTCGGCATGGCCGTAAGCGCGCTCGTGCGCGGCGTGGAAGTCGGCGGCGAGCTTCCCCGCGTCCCACCAGGAAGTTTCGTTCGCTGGCGCGCCTGCGCGCGTCGGCTCGGCCAGCGGGATCGTCAGCAGATGGAACTGCCCGACGCAGCGCATGTCGGCGGCGAAGCGGAAATAGCGCTCCTCGGGCGGCACGCCGTCGGCCTCGAGCGCGCGCGCGAGCTCGGCCTCGAGGCTGAGCAGCCGCGCGCCGATCTCGTCGGCCCCGAGCTTGGCGATGTTGCGCTGGAAGGGCGCCTGGGCCGCATGGCGGATGTCGGTCAGGAGCAGCCCCTGCGCCGCGAACACGCCCGGATTGCGCGGCGCCACCACCTCGGCCATGGCGAGCTCGCGCGCCATGTAGGGCGCATAGAGCGGACCCGCGCCGCCGAAGGCGAGCAACGCGAAGCCGCGCACGTCGTGGCCGCGCTCGACGGAAAGTGCGCGGATCGCCTGGATCATGTTGGCGTTGGCGACCGAGACGATGCCATAGGCCGCCTCCTCGAGGCCGAGGCCCAGGGGCTTCGCCACATGGCGCTCGACCGCGCGCGCGGCGAGATCCGGATCGAGCCTCATCTCGCCGCCCAGATACTCGTCGGGATCCAGGAGCCCCATCACCACCGCCGCGTCGGTGACGGTGGCGTCGGTGCCGCCTTGGCCGTAACAGGCCGGGCCCGGCACCGCGCCCGCCGAGCGCGGGCCGACGCGCAAGGCCCCGCCGATATCGACGCGCGCGATCGAGCCGCCGCCGGCCGAGATGGTCTCGATGTCGATGGTGGGCAGGCGCAGCGGCTGGCCGTCGATCTCGCGCTCGGCCACCATGCTGGGCCGGCCCTCGAGGATGACCGAGAAGTCGGCCGAGGTGCCGCCCATGTCGAAGGTGACCATGCCCGCGATGCCGAGCGCCCGGGCGAGCTCGGCCCCGGCGATGACGCCGCCGGCCGGCCCCGAGAGCAGCATGTGGGCCGGGTTCTCGCGCGCCGCGCGCGGCGTGGCGACGCCGCCGTCCGAGCGCATCAGGCGCAAGGGCGCGTCCAGCCCCACCTCGGCGAGATTGGCCTCGAGCCGGCCGATATAGCGGTCGATCACCGGGCCGGCATAGGCCGCGACCGCGGTGGTATTGGCGCGCGGATATTCCTCGATCTGCGGGTTGACGCGCGAGGAGAGATAGAGCGGCACGCCCGGCAGGACTTGGCCGATCGCCTCGGCCAGCATCGCCTCGTGCGAAGGGTTGAGATGCGCAAAGGTGAGGCAGATCGCGACGGCCTCGGGCTCGAGCGCCGCCACGGCGCGGGCAACGCGATGGGCCTCGGCGGGCGAAAGCGCCGTCACCACCTGGCCGAAGGCGTCGATGCGCTCAAGGGCCTCGACCGTGCGCGAGCGCGGCACCACCGGCGGGGGCTTCTTCGCGGTCAGCGAATAGAGCGAGGGCCGCATCTGGTTGCCGATCAGGAGCAGGTCGCGGAAGCCCCGGGTGACGACGAGGGCGGCCTTGGCGCCCGAGCGCGTCAGGAAGGCGTTGGTGCCGACGGTGAAGCCGTGGACGAAGAGGTCGATCTCGGCCGGCACGATGCCGGCCGCGGCGGCGAGGCGCTTGATGCCCTCGCGCACGCCGAGGCCCGAGCCCGTGGCCTGGCTCGGCACCTTGTCAATGAAGACGCGGGCGGCCGCGGCGGCGCCGTCGACCAGGACCAGATCGGTGAAGGTTCCGCCGACGTCGGCCGCGAGGTAGCGCATGGGGGAGGTAATCTAGAGAACCGAAACAGGAAGATCGAGAGGGTGAACGGCGGAGAGGCTGCACAACATTGGGCGCAGTGGCCGACAGAGGCGAGGCGCAGTTCGGGCGCTGGATGACCGCCTGCATCATCGTGCCCGAGAACACCGCCTCGATCCATGTGGCCGAGACAATGCGGTATCGGGAATGGAGGCGCACGACCTGCAAGGGTGCAGCGACCATTGTCATAAGGCAGTTTTAGAGAGGCCTTCTCGTCTTCGGCGGCCACCGTGAGCGTGCCATCGTCAAGACAGCCGCGGTGGCGGCCTAGGGACATGGCGTGTGCAAGCCGCGTCATCTGTAACCGCCCATTTGGAGCACCCCGATTGGGATGAGCGTCGGCGAGCAAGGAAATTCGCTCATTTGAACGCTAAAGATCCTGAAAAAGCGATAAAAAACGCAACCTTTAAGCCACCCTATTGCGCAATCTAAAAAGCAAGTATATAATGTGAATTATGGAGGTTTCCCATGACTGACAACGTCATCCAACTTCCGCAGCCTAAACAGATGCGTACTGGCCAGGAGCCACTCGCCTTCTTTGTCCATGTCGGCCGCAACGATCATAAAGAGCTGCTCGAGCTGATCACCGCAGGAGAGCGCGGGATGTTTGGCTTTGTCATCGAAGCGCTCTATGTGGATCGTCACAAGGAGCTAATCACTGAAGCCAGAAAACGGGACTTCGATGTGATTCTCGATCCCAAGACACAGCAGATGGGCTTACCGGGAAGCTACAGTGACACTCTCGTCGGCCTTCCCTGGGGTGAATCTCAGCGGCACCACACCCTCGCCGACTTTGATGGGCAAGCTGGGAAAACGCGTGCCGCCAAAATTGTCGATTTTGCCCTCCGCTACGGCTTCACCCAGATTCTTGGGCCGTCACATCTAATAAACGATCCAAACGACCCATGGCTTCGACGCGATATCACGATGATGACGTGGACTGCTGAGCGCATACAGCAAAGCGGTGGCAATCTCGGTCTTATCTATTCTCTCGCCTTGCCCATAAGTGTTTTGCGCGATGATGCTCGACGCGCCGCGATTGTCGCCGCGATTAACAATTCGCCCTGCGATGCGATTTGGCTCAAGGTCGAGAATTTCGGCGATGATGCTACCGGCGAAAAGACTGTGGCCTACATCAGGGCCTGTAGGGATTTCCATGCGCGCGGGTTGCCGCTGGTCGCCGACTATGTAGGGGGTTTGCCCGGTCTGGGAACACTGGCATTTGGCGCTGTCGGCGGAATCGCGCATGGTGTCACAATTAACCAGAGCTTCAGCGCCGCGAGCTGGCGCCGCCCTCTGAAGGAGAGCAGAGGTGGCACCGGACGGCGCGTTTATCTTCCCCAACTCGACATGCTGGTGAAGCGTGAAGTTGCGCGCCAATTCATAACCAGTTCGCAACGTGTACGCAGTCGGAACGTATGTCGAGACCCCCATTGTTGCGCCCGAGGCATGCCCGACATGTTTGACCGACCAGCGCGACATGCGCTCTATCAGCGCGCTAGGGAAATCGAGAAACTGAGCCAAGATCCGGAGTCGGTGCGAATGGCGAGTTACCTGGAGAATGTGCGTCATGTTTCCGACGAAGTGGCGCTCGCCGCTAGCTTTGATAAGGTCGATGCGGGATTCAGAAAGAAACTGCAGGAGAAGCAGAAAAATTTGGGCCACTTTCGGGACGCAATGGCGCACCTAGCAACGATATCGTCAGGCGAATCGGCCGCGATCCCCCCACTACGTCGGCCTGCAACACGCGGGCCTGGTGAATGACCATCAATCTACAAATTTGGAGTGCGAGAGGACGACGATGACAAGCGCGGTAGCACGAAAACTAGAATCGCTGCGCAGTAAGGGGATCAAACAGACCGAAGTCGCAATTCTTCTCGGCACGCGACCCGAGCAAGTGTCGCGTTGGAATAAGGGGCAAGCCTATCCGCACTCTTCGACGGAAAAGGCCTTGCTTGAACTCGAGTTTATCGTCGACCAACTCTGCGATTTTTATGGGCCTAATGAAGCGCGCCAGTGGCTTTTTTCTCCGCAGAAGCATCTGCACGGACTTTCACCGGCCGAATTGATTCAAGAGGGGAAAATTGACGAAGTGCGTCGACTGGTCAACCAGCTACGAGACGGCGTCTATCTCTGAGAAGCAATAGGGGATGACCTACGACCCAAATCTTGCTGATCGCCTCAGCGCTCTTGCGACGGAGGCGTTTGACGGAGAAGTGTTTCGCGCTACGCGCGAAAACGCTGATCCGACAGCACCGTCTCTCACCGGTGGCCGCTGGGCCAGGCCACAGAACAGTGATCCCGGTACTAACGTACTTTATACCAGCATGCACCGTGACGGGGCGATGGCGGAGGTAGCCTCGTTCCTGGCGGATCAGACGCCAATCCCCGGGCCTCGAAAGATCAAGGTGACACGACTTGCTGTCACCACATCGAAGACACTTCGCTTGGCTCGCACCGATCTCGTCGCTTTGGGCGTCGATATGAGCCGTTACGGCGAGCGCGACTATGCTCGCACTCAGGAAATCGGCAGTACTTTAGCATGGCTTGGCTTGGACGGTCTCATCGCTCCCTCTGCCCGGTGGGAATGCGACAATTTAATGATCTTCACCGATAATCACACTCTGGGCGAAAAGTTAGAGCCCATCAATGATGAGCTAATCGAATGGCGTGCTTGGGCCCAAGAGCATGGCATCATTAAGGCTGGTGAACGTTAGACGATATACGAAGAATCATATCGGTCTGCGGTGCACTACATGCCGTTTCCTTATTCCTGCTCGATCGGAATGTTCGGAAACAGACGTGCCACTCATACCTACAACGGCCTCCGCACCTTCAACGCCGCGGTGAGCGTGCCACCATCGACATAGTCGAGTTCGCCGCCCAAGGACACGCCGTGGGCAAGGCGCGTCACCTACACCGGCAGGTGCGCAAGCCGGTCAGTCAAGTCGTGCGGTGGTTTGGCCCTCGACCGTGGCATCCATGGCGAGGATCACCTCCTTCACGCCGGGGTGGGCGGCGCGGCGGACGAGGCTCGCGAGATTGATCTGCTTGGGCCCGATGCCATCCAAGGCATCTACGAGCGCCTGCTCGTCAATGGTGGCTCTGGCGCGACGCATAAGCAAACTCTGAGACCCGGAATTGAACAGCAACCTGAACCTGGGGGCGACGACTCCTCGCCTCACCCCCTCCCCACCACCCGATCCAAGATCCAGTTCGCGATCTGGTTGAGCGGCTTCTCGAGCTTCTGCAGCGTCGCCATGCGCGCGTAGGGCGAGGCGATGCCGGCCGCCTGCCGCAGCGCGATCTCCACGTCCTCGCCCACCACGATGGCGTTGCGCCGCTCGTAGTTCTTGAAGATCTCCGCGAAGTCGTTGCGCGCCACGGTCGCCCTGGGGAAGAGCGAGCTCACGGTGAGGCGCGACTTCGCCGGCGCCAGCGGCTCCGAGCGGAACACGAGCGCCCCGTCGTTGCCCAGCGTCATCATCATGCCGGGCCTGACCGTGACGAAGAAGGTGCCGCGCTTCCATTCCTCGTCGATCTGCGGCATGGGCGGGAAGCCGACATAGTCGGGGAAGGGCAGCAGGAGCTGGCTGCCCTCGTGCATGGCGAAGCTCAGCGTGGTGTTGGCGTCGGGCGGCAGCGCCATGCGCTTGTAGGGCGTCTTCCATTTCGCCAGCGAATCCCGATGCACGGTCGGGATGTGATAGCCGTCGCTGTAGTTCTCGACGAAGCATTTCCAGTCGGCCTCCATCTCGAAGACGAGGCGCTTGACGCAGACCATGTCTTCGAGCCGGTGCGAGGCGAGCGTCTTCGGCAGATCGCCCAGGAACTGGGCCAGGCTTTCGCGCCCCGGCTTGAAGCGGACGAAGAGGAAGCCGCCCCAGCTCTCGCTCTCGATCTCGATCAGGGAGAATTCGTGCCGGTTGGCGTCGTCGATCAGCGGCTTGCCGTCGAGATCGTCATAGGCGGGCGCGCCCAGGAGCCCGCCCTCGAGCGCGTAGGTCCAGGAATGGTAGGGGCAGCGGAAGCTCTTGCAGTTGCCCTCGCCTTCCGCGACCAGCGCGCCGCGGTGGCGGCAGGTGTTGGCGAAGACGCGCACCTTGCCGTCCGACCCGCGCACCATCACGAGCTTGAGGTTCATGAACTCGAGGCAGTGGAAGTCGCCCGGGTTCGGCACGAGGTCGAGCCGCTCCAAGAGGTTCCAGCCGGGCAGGAACAGCCGCTCCCTCTCGGCCTGGAAGAAGCGCGGCGAGGAGTAGCACCAGAGCGGCAGGGCGGCGAGGCCGGCCCCCTGCCGGCGCACGGCTGTGTAGTGGCGCGGGTTCAGGATGTCCTCGGGCTCGGCTTGGCCGAACGCGGCGCCGACACTGTCGAGCATGGCGGGTCCCCCTCTCCTGTTATCGTTGTTGGCCCGACTCTATCGGCATTCGCGGGGTCGCAAAAGGCGCGAGCGGGCGAGGGCCGGGCTGGAGAATACCGGCATTACGGCGCCCGCGCCCGGTGCCATAATGGCGGCGGCGAGGCGCGAAGGAAGGTCGGCCCGCCCCACATCCGCGAGGGAGGAGACCATGAGTGTCGCACGGGTGACACAGATCACGGCTTCATCCGCCAAGAGCTTCGACGACGCCATCAAGAGCGGGCTCTCGCGCGCGAGCCGCACCGTGAGGGGGATCACCGGCCTGCATGTGGTGGATCAGAAGGCCAAGGTGACGAACGGCAAGATCGAGGAATATCGGGTGACGATGGACCTCACCTTCATCCTCGAGGACTGACGGCGGGCGTCGGCGCGGCTTCGGTTCCGTCGGGAAATCACAGCCTTTCTTCATCGTCATTCCTGCCCCCGGGTCCGGCCAAAGGCCGGCCCGAGGATAAACTCCGGCGGGAACCCATGAGCACCCGTGATGCAGGACTGGCTTAGGCCCGTGCTCCTGGGTCCCCGCCTTCGCGCTAAGGCATGCGCATATCTCGTCGTCCCCGCGAAAGCGGGGACCCATGTCGATGCCGAGCTTGGTGTCGCCATGGGTCCCAGATCGCAAGGCTCGCAAACCCAAAGCCCTCACGGGCTTTGGGCTCGCCTAGCATCTGGGACGACGACAAAGGAGGGCGTTGTGTGCATGCCCTAGCGCCTTCGCGGGGGCGACGAGAGAAGATCGGCCGAACGGACCGCCTCTCCTACAGCGGCCGTCGCGCCTTGAGCGCCGCCGTCAGCGTGCCGTCGTCGAGATAGTCGAGCTCGCCGCCCAAGGGCACGCCGTGGGCGAGCCGCGTCACCTGCACGGGTAGATGCGCGAGGCGGTCGGTCAGGTAGTGCGCGGTGGTCTGGCCCTCGACCGTCGCCCCCAGGGCGAGGATCACCTCCTTCACCTGCGGGTCGGCGGCGCGGCGCAAGAGGCCCGCGAGGTTGAGCTGCTCGGGGCCGACGCCGTCGAGCGCGGAGAGCCTTCCGCCCAGCACGTGATAGCGGCCCCTGAAGGCGCCCGCGCGCTCGAGCGCCCAGAGATCGCCCACCTCCTCCACCACGCAGATCATCGACGGATCGCGCTTGGGATCGCGGCAGAGGGCGCAGGGATCGAGGCTGTCGAGATTGCCGCATTCGGAGCAGGCCTTCACGCCATGCGCCGCCTCTTCGATCGCGGCAGCCAGGGGCAGCATCAGCGCCTCGCGTTTCTTGAGCAGATGCAGGGCCGCGCGGCGTGCCGAGCGCGGCCCCAGCCCCGGCAGGCGTGCGAGCAACTGGATCAGCTTGTCGATCGAGGATTGGGTCATGACGCAGTTCTTCGGGTCATGACCGCGATTCTACCGTCATTCCCGCGAAGGCGGGAATCCATGAACGCCCACCGCGCTCTTCTCGGCCTCTATTCGTCGCCCCGGCGAAAGCCGGGGCCCAGGGCTACTGCACATCATCTGTCCCTGGGTCCCGCTTTCGCGGGGACGACGAGATATGTGCATGTTCTAACGCCTTCGCGGGAGCGACGATCGTGTGAAGGCGCCGCCCCGTCCTCAAAACGGCAGCTTGAAGCCGGGCGGCAGCTGCAAGCCCCCGGTGAGCTTCGCCATCTCGGCCTGGAGATGCGCCTCGAGCTTCGCCTTGGCGTCGTTGAGCGCGGCCACGATCAGGTCCTCGAGCATGCCGACGTCGGAGGGATCGACCAGCTTGGGGTCGATCTTGACGCGCCGCACCTGGCCCTTGCCGTTCATGGTGGCGCTGACCATGCCGCCGCCGGACTGGCCGGTGACCTCGTGGCTCTCGAGCTGGGCCTGCAGCTCGGCCATCTTGGCCTGCATCTGCTGGGCCTGCTTCATCATCTGGCCGATGTTCTTCATGCGCGATTGTCCGTTCTCGGGTTTCGTCAGTCCGCGGCCGGCTCGTCCTCGCCCGGATCGGCGCCGCCATTCTCATCCGCCGTGCCGGCAGCGGCCGGCGCTTCCGCGGCTTCGGGCTTGAGCTCCCGGATCGCCTCGATCGAGGCCCCCGGAAAATGCTTCATCACCGCCTGCACCAGCGGATGGGCCGCCGCCTCGCGATGCTGGCGCTGGCGCAAGGCCTCGGCCTGCTGGCGCAAGGTGGGCTGGCCCGGCTCGGCCGAGACCGCCACCACCCAGCGCTGGCCGGTCCACTCGCTTAAGAGCGTGCCCAGCCGGTTGGCGAGGTTGCCGGGGGCGCCGGCCGCGGGATGGATCTCGAGGCGGCCGGGCTCGAAGCGCACCAGATGCACGTCGTTGACGAGGTGGGCGTGCAGCACGCCCTCGCGCTTCTCGGCCACCAGCGCCGCCAGCCCCTCGAAGCTCTGCGGCGCGGGCACGCGCAGCGGCGCCGCTCGGGCGCTGCCGGGCTCGGCATAGACGCCCTCGGCGCCGACCGCGAGCGCGGCGGTGGGGCCCGCCGGCGCGCCGCCGGTTGCGCCTGCAGAAACCTGCGCGCCCACGGCCGAGGCGCTGTTGCCGTTGCCGCTGCCGCGCGTGCCGGTGCCGGACGCGCCGCCGCGAGACGGCACGCCGCTACCCGCAGCCGGAACGCCGCCCTGCTCCTCGATGCGCCGCACCAGCTCGCCCGGCGTGGGCAGCGAGGCGGCATGCATCAGGCGGATCAGCGCCATCTCGGCCGCCTGCAGCGGCGAGGGGGCGGCCTGCGTCTCGGAGAGGCCCTTCAAGAGCATCTGCCAGGCGCGGGCCAGAACGGGAATCGCGAGCGCCTCGGCCATCGCCTTGCCCCGCGTCCGCTCGGCCTCGGGCAAGGCCGGATCGTCGGCGGTCTCGGGCACGAGCTTGACGCGCGTGAGCCAATGCACGAGCCCCAGCAGGTCCTGCAGCGTCACCACCGGATCGGCGCCGGCGCGATACATCTCGGCCAACAGCGCCAGCGTGCCGGCGCCCTCGCCCTTCATGGCGCGCTCGAAGAGATCGAAGAGCTGGGTACGGTCGGCGAGCCCCAGCATGTCGCGCACCTCGGCTTCGCCGATCTCGCCCTCGCCTTCGCGCCGCGCGATCGCCTGGTCGAGGAGCGAGAGCCCGTCGCGCACCGAGCCGTCGGCCGCGCGCGCGATCAAGGCCAGCGCCGCCGGCGCGATCTTGGCGCCCTCGGCCTCGGCCACGCGGCCGAAATGGGCGGCGAGCGTCTCGGCGTCGACGCGCCGCAGGTCGAAGCGCTGGCAGCGCGAGAGCACCGTCACCGGCACCTTGCGGATCTCGGTGGTGGCGAAGATGAACTTCACATGGGGCGGCGGCTCCTCGAGCGTCTTCAGCAGCGCGTTGAAGGCCGCGGTCGAGAGCATGTGCACTTCGTCGATGATGTAGATCTTGTAACGCGCCTGCACCGGCGCGTAGCGCACGCCCTCGATGAGCTCGCGGATGTCGGCGACACCGGTGCGGCTGGCCGCGTCCATCTCCATCACGTCGACATGGCGGTCCTCGGCGATGGCGCGGCAATGCTCGCACAGCCCGCAGGGCTCGACCGTGGGGCCGCCGGTGCCGTCGGGACCGATGCAGTTGAAGGCGCGCGCCAGGATGCGGGCCGTCGTGGTCTTGCCCACGCCGCGCACGCCGGTGAGGATGAAGGCATGGGCGAGGCGCCCTTGCGCGATCGCGTTCGAGAGCGTGCGCACCATCGCTTCCTGGCCGATCATCTCGGCGAAGGTCCGCGGGCGGTATTTGCGGGCGAGGACGCGGTAGGCGGATGGGGCCTCGGCAGAGCCCGGAGGGGAGCCGGTCGCGGCGGCGGGATTGTCGCGCTCGTCGGCCATGCGTCTTGCGAGCCGTCCCTTCCTGCCTTGGCTTGCGTGGGGATGGAGGTGGGAGACCGGACGAACGACCCGGGCGGAAACTCGTTACGGCTGCTTCCTTCCGGACCTGACCGGGTTGGCGAGGCGCCCGTCCGCCGCCGATCTCCCGGGGGCACTATATCAGGCCGCGGGCCGCCCGGCGCAAGGCTCTCAGGGCCGATTTATCCCCAGGGAGAGCGCAGGGGCGCAGGTCGTGAAACTGCGCGCCCTTGAAGCGGCGCTCTCTCTCCCGCCAGAAGCGGGAGAGCACGGCGCGAGAGCATGACAAATGCCCCCTCCCGGCTCGGGCGGCGCTTATCGTTCTCGCCCGCCCTCCGGCCCAGGGGGAGCGCAAAGACGAGCGGCGCACACCGCCCCTGAGCCGCCGGTCAGGGTGCCGCCCGCTGTGCCAGGGTGGACTGACGCAGCTTGAGCGTGACGAGGCTCTCGTCCCGGGCCGGGAAGGCCGCCTGCACCACCGTGCCGTCGGCCGCGTACCAGACCTCGCGGCGGAACTCGCCGGTGATCGAGTAATGATGCGCCTCGACCTTGCGGCCGCCGAGATCGACCATCTCCAGGCCGCGGTCGATGACCGTCACCTGCCGCGCGCGGCCCTTGGTGGGCTCGATCAGCTGGGTCTGATCGACGGTGGCGGGATGCCACAGGCTGCCGGGGAGCAGGTCGCCCGGCAGCGCGCGCTGATCGTTGTTGTAGTGGCCGCGCAGCTCGTCGCCGACGCGCTCCAAGAGCACGTCGCGGTCCTTGCCGTTGTCGTCGGTCACGGCCCTGAAGCGGACCAGCTTGCCGTCGACCCACTGCTCCACCGCGTCGTGCTCGAAGCGATAGACCGGCACGAACAGCACCTTCACCTCGATGTCGATCACGGTGTGGACGGTGAGCCTGTCGCCGTTCTTCTCGAAATCGACTTGGTTGCGGCCGATCACGCTGCCGTCGCGCCAGATGTCGTAGACGAGACGGCCCGAGGGCGGGAAATCCTGGGGCACCGACACCGCGGCGTCGGCCGCCGCCGACGTCAGGAATGTCAGGAAGAAGAGGAGGAGCAGGATCGCGCCCATGGCGTCTCCACCGTTCTGACCGGCTCGGCTCATTGGCTGGCTTTCACGTCCATAAGGCCAGCTCTGTTCGTCACCCTCGGGCCCCCGGGTCCGGCCGAAGGCCGGCCCGAGGACAAGCCTGATACCCGAGGGTCCATAGATGGATTGCCGGGTCGGGCCTGCCAATAACAAAGGGAAAAAACATCGGTCCGGCTGAAAACCGCTTGCTGGAGACGGCGCCCGACCTTGCCAAAACGGCCTCGCCTGCCAATTGTTCTAACGCCCGGATTGCGGCATTTTCCGGGCGTTTCCGCCGCGAACCCCTCCGCCTCCTCTTCTTCCCCGTTCTTCCCCGGAGCCGATCTCATGGAACTCCTTGCCGATCCGCAGGCCTGGTTGAGCCTGGTCACGCTGACCGCGCTCGAAATCGTGCTCGGCATCGACAATCTGGTCTTCATCGCCGTGCTGGTGCAGAAGCTGCCCGAGGCCCAGCGCGCCGTGGCGCGCCGGCTCGGCATCGGGGTGGCGCTGGGCACCCGGCTCCTGCTGCTGGCCTCGATCGTCTGGATCGCGGGCCTGACCGAGCCCCTCTTCACGCTGTTCGACCATACGATCTCCTGGCGCGACCTGGTGCTGATGCTGGGCGGCCTGTTCCTGATCTACAAGGCCACGCACGAGATCCACGGCGCGCTCGAGGGCGAAGAGGGCGAAATGTCGGCGCGCGTGGCCGCCACCTTCACGGCCGTGGTGGTCCAGATCGGCCTGCTCGACATCGTCTTCTCGCTCGATTCCGTCATCACCGCGGTCGGCATGGCCTCGCACTTCCCGATCATGGTGGCCGCCGTGGTGATCGCCATGATCGTGATGCTGGCCGCCGCCGGCCCGGTCTCGGGCTTCGTGCTGCGCCACCCGACGGTGAAGATGCTGGCCTTGAGCTTCCTGCTGCTGATCGGCACGGCGCTGGTCGCCGACGGGCTCGGCTTCCATATCCCGAAGGGCTATATCTATGCGGCCATGGGCTTCTCGGTCATGGTCGAGAGCTTGAACCTGCTGGCCAGGCGCCGCCGTGCCAGGCCGGTGCATCTGCGCCAGCCCTACCGCGGCGAGCCGCCGGAAGGCCGCGGAGCGTGAGCGGAGCCGACGGCCCTCGCGTGAACTTCTATGCCGGCGGCCGGCTCGACCGCGCGGCCTTGCGCCGGCGCGACGCGGCCTGGATCGCCGAGCGGCTCGGCGACCCGGCCACGCGGCTGGTGCCGGTCTGGCGCCAGCAGAACCTGCTGGCCGGGGCCGAGCTGCCGGCGGCGGCCCTGCTCACGCGCGTGCGGGCGGCAACGCTGATCGAGGCGGCAGTCGAGCTGGCGCTGCTGGGGCTCGAGCCGGGGCCCGCCGGCGACATCGCCTATTTCGCGCTCGACCTTTCGGCGCTGGAGACGCCCGAGCGGCACCCCGAACTCGAAGGGCAGGGCCGCTTCGCCGATCTGCGCAGCGTCGGGCCGCTCCTGGGCCAGGCGGAAGGCCAGCTCCTCGCCTATGCGCGCGGGCTCATGCATTGGCACCAGCGCCACCGCTTCTGCGGCGTGTGCGGCGCGCCGACCCGGAGCGAGGAGGCGGGACATCTCCGGCGCTGCACCGATGCGACCTGCGCGACCGCGCATTTCCCGCGCACCGATCCGGCCGTCATCATGGCGGTGACCGACGGCGAGCGGCTGCTGCTCGGCCGCCAGGCGAGCTGGCCCGCCGGCATGCATTCCGTGCTGGCGGGCTTCGTCGAGCCGGGCGAGAGCCTGGAGGAGGCGGTCGCGCGCGAGGTGAAGGAGGAGGTGGGGCTCGACGTGGAGGCGGTCAGCTATCACTCCTCGCAGCCCTGGCCCTTCCCCGCCTCGATCATGCTGGGCTTCACGGCCCGCGCGCGCACGAGCGAGATCCGGATCTCGCCCGACGAGATCGCCGAGGCCGGCTGGTACACGCGCGCCCAACTGCTTGCGAGCCCCGAGAACGAGCGCTTCCGCCTGCCGCGCCGCGATTCGATCGCGCGCCGCCTGGTCGAGGACTGGATCGCGGAGGGGTGAGGGCGCTGAACTGATAGGCCAGGTTCTCACAGTTTCATTCCCTCCCCCCTTGCGGGGGAGAGTTAGGGAGGGGGGTGCGATCGATAGTGTAGCGCCGCCAGAATTCTCTGAAGAACGCCGTCCGGGTTTTCGAGCACCTCGTTATTCCAGAAGCGCAACACGCGAAAGCCCCGAGATTCAAGCCACGCTGTCCGAGCTTTGTCGGAACGCTCAGCTTCGCCATGCTGGCCGCCATCGATTTCGATGACGAGACGCTCTGCAAGGCAAGCGAAGTCGGCCACATAGGAGCCCAAAGGGACCTGCCGCCGAAATCGATAACCGTCCAGCTGCTTGCGGCGGAGCAGAAGCCAGAGCTTCTGCTCGGTGCCGGTCAACCGTCGACGTAAAGCGCGGGCCAATTGAATCGCCGTGGCACGATCGCTTTCGGTGACCCGGTTTCCTCCACCCCCACCCTGACCCTCCCCCATCAAGGGGGAGGGAAACTCGCACCAAGCGCTCGCTGCGCCCTCACCCGCCATTCTGCTGGCGGCGGAAGGGCGAGGCCGGATAGACGCCGAGGATCTTCACCTCGCGCGAGAAGAAGCTCAGCTCCTCGAGCGCCAGGCGCACCGGGCGCTCGTCGGGGTGGCCTTCGATGTCGGCATAGAACTGCGCCACGGTGAAGTGGCCGTCGACCATGTAGCTCTCGAGCTTCGTGATGTTGACGCCGTTGGTGGCGAAGCCGCCCAAGGCCTTGTAGAGCGCCGCCGGCACGCTCCTCACGCGGAACACGAAGCTGGTCATGACCGGGCCCGCCTTGGGATCGGGATCGACCGGCTCGCGCCCCATCACGACGAAGCGCGTGGTGTTGTGCTCGGCGTCCTCGATGCCCTCCTTGAGGCGCACGAGACCGTAGATCTCGCCGGCGAGCGTCGAGGCGATGGCGGCCTCCGAGACGTCGCCCTTGGCGGCGACGTCGGCGGCGGCGCCGGCGGTGTCGGCATGGACGACCGGCTTCAAGCCCATCTCGCGGATGAGCCTGCGGCATTGCGAGAGCGCCTGGACGTGGCTGTGCACCGTCTTGATCGTGGCGAGCGTGGCGCCCTTGGGGGCCAGCAGCTGATGGTTCACGCGCTGGAAATGCTCGGCCACGATGTGAAGGCCCGAGTCCGGCAGCAGGTGATGGATGTCGGCGACGCGGCCGGCGACCGAGTTGTCGATCGGGATCATGGCGAGCCCGGCCTGGCCGTCGCGCACAGCGGCGAAGGTGTCCTCGAAGGAAGCGCAGGGCAGGGTGCGCATCTTCGGGAAGGCGGCGCGGCAGGCGAGATCGGAATAGGCGCCGGGCAGGCCCTGGAAGGCGATCAGATCGTCGGTCACGGCTGGTTCCCGGAGGCGGAAGACGCCAGAAGCGCGCGGGCCTTGTCGAGGTCGGCCGGAGTATCGACGCCGAGCGGAAAAGTGTCAACGAGCGCCAGGTCGATGCGCATGCCGGCCTCGAGGGCGCGCAGCTGCTCGAGCTTCTCGCGCTGCTCGAGCCGGCCGGGCGGCAGGCGTACGAAGCGCTCGAGCGCAGCGCGCCGATAGGCGTAGAGCCCGATATGGTGATAGAGCGGCCCCTCGCCCGAGGGCACGGTGGCGCGGCTGAAATAGAGCGCCCGCGCAATAGGCGGCTTTCCCGCAGACCCACGCTCCGGGAAAGCCGCCACCGCCTTCACCACGTTCGGGTTGTGGCACTCGGCCGGATCGCGGATCTCGGTGGCGAGGCTGGCAAGATCGACCGCGGGCTCGTCCAGCGGCGCCAGCACGGCCTTCAGCAGAGCCGGATCGAGCGTCGGCAGATCGCCCTGCATGTTGACCACGACGTCGTGCCCGCGCTCGGGATCGACCAGGCCCAGCGCCTCGTGGATGCGGTCGGAGCCCGAGGGGTGATCGGGGCGCGTCAGCACCGCCCGGCCGCCGGCCTGCTCGACCGCGGCCGCGATCTCGCGCTCGGCGGCTGCGACCAGCACGGGGCCGATCTTCGCCGCCATCGCGCGCCGCCAGACCTGGACGATCATGGGCAGCCCATGGATGTCGGCGAGCGGCTTGCCGGGCAGGCGCGTCGAGGCCATGCGGGCCGGAATGACGATGATGGGGTTTCGGGGCTGGGTCATGAGCACGGAACGGATGGGAGTGATTTGCGACAAGAATCAAAAATCGCGAAGCGCTCGATATGGTGGATCGGCAGCCCAAGCCAAAGCTCGCCGGTCGTTTCGTGCGACATATTGCCGCTCTCGACGTCGGTGTCAGCGGAGGCTTGCGGACGACCCCTTAAGGCCATGCGTCGGGCGCACCATAGCGGCCTGAAAGTCGCGGCGAAACCGGCTTTTGCCGCCGAACCTGGAATTGCACTCCGGTGCGGGACAAGGGTAGAGTGCGCGCCGCTGTCGTCGGCGGGAGGGGCCGGCTACGGCACCGTTTCCGAGCCCCGCCAGGGTTCTCCTGGGCCCGAGGGCCGGCGGAAGTCAGGGGCTATAGATACCGTCAAATCGCAACAGGGCCATCCTAAGGTTCAAGGGTCATTGCCGATGTCGTCGCTCGAGCTCAACAAGATCGTTGGCGCGATTCTGATCGCGGGCCTCATCGCCCACCTGTCCGGCACCATCGCCGGCTTCCTGGTGCGGCCGAAGCATGCCGCGGAGGTTGCCGCGGTGGCGGAGGGCGGCGCGCCGGCCGAGGCGGCGAAGCCCGCACCCGAGGTGATCGAGCCGGTGAGCGGGCTGCTCGCCCAAGCCGATGTCGCCAAGGGCCAGGAGATCGCCAAGAAATGCATGACCTGCCACAGCTTCGGCAAGGGCGAGCCGGCCAAGGTCGGCCCCAACCTGTGGGGCATCGTCGGCAACAAGCACGCGCACATGGAAGGCTTCGCCTATTCGCAGGCGATCGCCTCGATCCAGGGACCCTGGACCTATGAGGCGCTCAACCACTTCATCGCCGATCCGAAGGCCTACGCGCCCGGCACCAAGATGGGCTTCGCCGGCCTGAAGAAGGTCGAGGAGCGCGCCGACGTGATCGCCTGGCTGCGCACGCTCTCGGACAGCCTGCAGCCGCTGCCGACGCCCGAGGAGATCGACGCCGCCCAGAAGGCGTTCGAGGCCGCCAAGCAGGGCGCGGTCGCGCCAGCCGCGGCCGCCGAAGCGGCCCCTGCGGCGCCGGCCCAGCCGGCCGAGGGCGAAACGCAAGCCGCCGCCCCGGCCGACGACAGCGCCGAGGTGGTGTCGATGATCGGCAAGGCCGATCCGGCCCAGGGCCAGACGATCGCGAAGAGGTGCATGGTCTGCCACAGCTTCGACAAGGGCGGTCCGGCCAAGGTCGGCCCGAATCTTTGGGGCATCGTCGGCGGCCCGAAGGCCCACATGGAGGGCTTCTCCTATTCGGAGGCGATGAAGAACGCCGGCGGCACCTGGGATTACGCCTCGCTGGCGAAGTTCCTGCACGATCCGAAAGCGTTCGTGCCGGGCACCAAGATGGCTTTCGCGGGCCTGAAGAAGCCCGAGGAGCGGGCGGACGTGATCGCCTGGCTGCGCACGCTCTCGGACAATCCGCAGCCGCTGCCGTAAACTAGAAACCGGAACCTGTTTTTCGGACCCCACGCGCGGGGCCCGTCCCGGCGAGGCGGGGCGGGCGTTCGATGCTGCGCGGGACGAAGGCCGAAAGCCGCCCCTGGGAGAGAGAGCCCCCGAGGAGAGAGCCATGACACGCGAGATCATTCCGGCCGAGTTCGTCGCCTTCGCCGAGGCGCTGGCCGACGCCAGCGGCGCCGTGGTGCGCCGCTATTTCAGAAGCCCCCTCGACATCATCACCAAGCAGGACTTGAGCCCTGTCACCATTGCCGACCGCGAGGCCGAGGCCGCCATCCGCGAGCTGATCCAGGCGCAATATCCCGACCATGGCATGATCGGCGAGGAGCACGGGCCCGAACGGGCCGATGCCGAGTTCGTCTGGGTGCTCGATCCGATCGACGGCACGAAGTCCTTCGTCAGCGGCCGGCCGCTGTTCGGCACGCTGATCGCGCTCTGCCGCGCCGGCCAGCCGATCCTGGGCGTGATCGACCATCCCGCCTTGGGCGAGCGCTGGGTCGGCGCCCTCGGCCATCCCACCATCTTCCAGAAGCGCCCGGTCAAGACGAGGCCTTGCGTCACGCTCGGCGATGCGCATCTCTTCGCCAGTTCGCCGCATCAATTCGCTGGCGAGGACGCGCCGCGCTTCGACCGCCTGCGCAAGGACTGCAAGATGGTGGTCTACGGCTCCGACTGCTACCACTACGGCATCCTCGCGAGCGGCTTCGGCGATCTCGCCATCGAGGCCTCGCTCGGCATCTACGACTATCTGGCCGTGGTGCCGGTGGTCGAAGGGGCGGGCGGCATCGTGACCGATTGGGAGGGGAAGCCCCTCACCATCGCGTCCGGTGACAAGGTCCTGGCGGCCGGCGACCGGCGCATCCACGAGCAGGCGCTCCGGATGGTGGCGTAGGGCCTTGCGCGACCGCGGGCATAGGAGGCACGCGGGTTCGATTTTTGCATCGCACGCCCTCTTCAGGGCGTCATCCCGGGCCAACGGCGAAGCCGCGCGACCGGGGATCCATCTCGCCGCTGAACTTGGATCCCGGCGCTCCTCCGGATCGGGTCCGGGGTCGGCCGGGATGACGTCGGAAAGGTATCAGCGCCCTCCGCTACTGCCTCTTGCTCGGCAGCACGAGGCGCTCGATCCAGTTGCGCACCTCGGCCAGGCGGATGTCCTCGTTCATCACGTCCTCGTCGATGCCGAGCAGCCAGGCGATGTCCTTGCGCGAGGGATCCTGGTGCAGGGTCTCGAGCAGGTTGACGTAATTCTCCCCCGCCTCGCGGTCCTTGAAGAAGCCCAGCTTCTGCAGCTTGTCGAGCCGGCACCAGGTGAGCCGCGCCAGCTCGTGCAGGTCGTATTCGGGATGATATTGCAGGCCCCAGAACACGCCGCCCCTGTGCATGACCGACACCGCCTGGATGTGGGTGAAGGCGTTGGAGGCCAAGAGCACCGCGCCGGCGGGCAGATGCGTGATCTCGTCCACATGGCTGATGAAGGCGTCGAACACGCCGCTCTTGCCGAAATAGAGCGGATGGCCGCGGCCTTCGGGCGTGAGCGCGATCTTGCGCGCAATGCCCATCTCGCGCCCGCGCGGGTTGGCGCGCACGATGCCGCCCGCCGCCGTCACCGCGATCTGCGCCGCCCAGCAGGAACCGAAGCTCGGCACGCGCGATTCGTAAGCCGCCTTGGCGAGCTCGATCTGCGGCGTCACGCGCGGGTCGTCCTCGTAGACCGTGAGGCTGCAGCCGGTCCAGGCGATGCCGTCATACTGCTCGAGCGCGGCACCCTGGGGCAGGCTCGCGCCGGGATCGGAAGGATGCACCACGTCGCATTGGGCCTCGGGCAGGCACTTCTTCAGCATCGCCACATAGAGATCGCCCGCCTCCGACGCGCCGCCGGCCTTAAGCTCGTCGCGCGCCGCCTTGTTGTAGCCGTCGATCACCAGGAACCGGATCGTTCCGTTCACGCTCGCCCGCGCCATTTCGGCCCCTCTCCTTCCGGAAAACCCGTCCGCGCCGCGGCTGGCCCGTGGCAAGGATCACGGACCGCCGCCGGCAGCGGGTGCGACTCTATCCCCGGCCTCCGCGGCCGAAAAGCCCAGGCTCTGGGCGTCCAGCCGGTCGACGCGGGCGAGTGCCGGAAAGAGCCTCGTCCAACCGACAGCCACCAGCAGCGTCGCGACGCCACCCAGCACCACCGCCGGCACCACGCCGAGGAGGGCCGCCGCCGCGCCCGATTCGAACGCGCCCAGCTCGTTGGAGGCGCCGATGAAGACCGCCTCGACCGCCATCACCCGGCCGCGCAAGCCGTCCGGTGTCGCGAGTGGCACCAGCGTGCCGCGGATATAGACGCTGACCATGTCGGCGGCACCCGCGGCCGCCAGCGCCGCCAGCGACAGCAGGAAGCTTTCGGAGAGGCCGAACACGAGCGTGAAAAGGCCGAACAGGCCGACGGCGATGAAGAGCGTGCGCCCCACCTTGCGCCGCAGCGGCCACTGCGCCAGCGCCAGCGCGGTGATCACGGCGCCGGTGCCGGGGGCGGCGCGCAAGAGGCCGAGGCCCACCGGCCCCACGGCGAGAATGTCCTTGGCGTAGACCGGCAAGAGCGCGACCGCGCCGCCGAACAGCACGGCGAAAAGGTCGAGCGAGATCGCGCCCAGGAGGATCTTGTGGCGGAAGATGAGATGCAGCCCCGCCACCACGTCGGCCCAGCGAATCGCCTCGCGCGGGCCTGCGGCTCTCGCCGCGCGGTGGCGCAGCGTGAAGATCATGGTCACGGCCAGCGCCAGCGCCGCCCCGCCCGAGGCATAGACCGCCGCGGGGCCGAGGAGATAGATGACGCCGCCCATGGCCGGGCCGCCGATGGTGGCGATCTGCCAGGAGGAGGCCGACCAGGCGACCGCGTTGGGCAGGCCCTCGGCCGGCACCAGGCTCGGCATCAGGGCGCGGCCGGCTGGTGCCGCGAATCCGCGGGCTACGCCGAACATGAAGGCGAGCCCCAGGATCGGCCAGAGCGAGGCGCGGCCCGAGATCGCAAGAGCGAACAGCAGCAGGGCGCAAAGAACCTCGAGCCCGAGGCTTGAGAGCATGACCAGCCGGCGGTCGTAACGATCGGCGACGGGCCCCGCGATCAGCGCCAGGCCTGCCGCCGGCAGGAACTCGGCCAACCCCACAAGGCCCAGATCGAAGGGACGGCCCGTGATGTCGTAGACCTGCCAGCCGATCGCCACCTCCTGCATCTGCATCGCCACGGTGGCGAGGAAGTTGGCGGCGGCGAAGAGCGCGAAGTCGCGATGGCGAAAGGCGGCGAAGGCGGGAAGGGAGAGCCGCATGGACTGCTGCCGGATGACACTTGGCGGCCGATCGCATAGCCCTCGGCCGGGGCGAGAGGGAGCTTAGTGATAAACCATGACGCGCAAGACCAGTACCCCTCCCCCAGCCCCTTCCCGCAAGGGGAGGGGATCAAAAAGGGAAAGTCGACCCTCCCCCTTGACGACAGGGCATGCACATAAGTCGTCATCCCGGAAGCCGGTTTGCCCGAAATCTTCGATTTCGTTGGCAAACCGAGCTATCCGGGATCCATGCCGATGCCGAGCTTGGTAGCGCCATGGATCCCGGATCGCAAGGCTCGCAAACCCAAAGCCCTCGCGGGCTTTGGGCTCGCCTAGCGTCCGGGATGACGAATAAGGAAAGACGTTGTGTGCATGCCCTAGCCCCTTGACGGGAGGGCAGGGAGGGGTGGGGCCGCCTACGCGCCGCAGGGAAACTCGACGACGACTTCCATCACCGCTTGCTCCACAAACGGCCGGCGAGGCACGGCTCCTTCGATCCTGCCCATGCCGCCTCAGCCGCCCGCCGCCAACCTATCGACGATGGCGGGCAGGTCGGCATGGCGCTCGCAGATGGCGTCGGCCGTGGTGCGGTCCTTGTCGGCGGCGCGCGTGCCCGTGAACAGGATCGCCTTCATGCCGAGGGCCTGCGGGCCCTTGACGTCGTTATGGTCGCGGTCGCCGATATGGACCATCTCGTCGAGCGTGACACCCATCTGGCGCGCGGCGGATTCGAACATGGAGCGGTGCGGCTTGGAATAGCCGACCTCGTCGGAGAAGGCGAAGCCGTCGAAGAAGCGCGCCAGATCGTAGCTCTCGAGCAGGCGCCTCAGGCAGCGGCCGGGCGAGACGATCGCGTCCGACACGATGCAGGTCCGGTAGCGCCCATGCAGCGCCTGGAGCGCCTCGTGAATCCCGGGGATGGGGTCCGGGCGGATGGCGATCTCCATCTCCTCGTGCAGCGTGACGACGCGCCGGAACTCGTCCTCCGGCAGGCTACGGCCGAGGCCCTTGAGGGCCACATTGAGGCGATCGGCGATCGGCCAGGTCACATGCTCGTCGTGCCAGACCTTGTTGAAGGCGGCATCGGCCACGTCGTAGGCGAGCTTGACGCGCTCGAGCTCGAGCGGCTCCTGCCGGTTGAGCGCCTCCCACAGCAGGTGGCGGCGCTCCTCCTTCTTCGACCGCAGGCCCTGGGCCTTGCGCTTGGGCTCGTCGGAATCGTCATGGACGATGGTGTCCCACAGATCGAAGGTGATGGCGCGGATCGAACGGCCCATGATCGAATCGTCTCCTGAAAACGAATTTCCTCCGAGGAAAGAGCGGCGCGACCTTAGCCGGACGCCGATCCGCCCGCAACCCGCCGCCGGATCGAGGCGATTTGGGCGCGACCGGGGGTGGCGCACCGGCCCAAACGCCCTACAATCCCGTTTTCGGCCGGCCCCGGCCTCATCGTCTCGACCGCCCGGAGTTCGCGTGCTCCAACGCCTTGCCCCGCCGCCGTTTCGCCCAAGCCGCCGCGCCTTTCTCGCCGGTGCCGGGGCCACCCTCGCCCTGGCGCCGTTTTGCCGGACCGCACGCGCCGACGCGACGCCGGCCCATGCGCTCGCCATGCACGGCGAACCCAAATATGGGCCCGGCTTCACCCATTTCGACTATGTGAATCCGGAGGCACCCAAAGGCGGCGAGGTGCGGTTCGGTGTCGTCGGCACCTTCGACAGCTTCAATCCCTACATCCTGCGCGGAACGTCGGCCGTCGGCATACCGGGATGGGTTTACGAGACCCTCACGGTCAGCAGCCGAGACGAGGCCTTCACCCAGTACGGGCTGATCGCCGAAACCATCGAGACGCCCGCGAACCGCTCCTGGGTCGCTTTCGCGCTCAATCCGCAAGCGCAGTGGTGGGACGGCAGCCCCATCCTCGCCGACGATGTCGTCTTCACCTTCGCGCTGCTGAAGGCCAAGGGTACCCCCTCCTTCCGCTTCTACTATCGCAGCGTGGCGAAGGTCGAGAAGACCGGCGAGCGCGAGGTCAAATTCAGTTTCGTGCCCGGCGACAATCGCGAGCTGCCGCTGATCGTCGGCCAGATGCCCATCCTGCCTCGCCACTACTGGCAGACCCGCGACTTCGAGAAGCCGACGCTCGATCCCCCGATGGGCAGCGGCCCTTACCAGATCGCCGCGTTCGAGCCGGGCCGCTATATCCTCTATCGACGCAAGGAGGACTATTGGGGCAAGGACCTGCCGATCAATGTCGGCACCGACAACTGGGGCAGCGCCCGCTACGACTATTACCGCGACGATACGGTGGCGCTCGAAGCCTTCAAGGCGGGCCAGTTCGACCTGCGTCAGGAACGCTCGGCCAAGGTCTGGGCCACGGGCTACAACGTGCCGCCGGTGGCGGACGGCCGGATCATCAAGGAGATGATCCCGAACCAGAATCCGACCGGCATGCAGGCCTTCGTCTACAACATCCGCCGGCCGCTGTTCCGGGATCGGCGCGTGCGCCAGGCCCTGGGCTACGCCTTCGATTTCGAATGGTCGAACAAGGCGCTGTTCTACGGCCAATACACCCGCACCCGGAGTTACTTCTCCAATACGGAGCTCGCCTCCTCGGGCCTGCCGAGCGGCGAGGAGCTGAAGATTCTCGAGCGCTATCGCGGCCGCATCCCCGACGAGGTCTTCACCACCGTCTATGCGCCGCCCACGACCGACGGCAGCGGCGACATCCGCGACAACCTGCTCAAGGGGCTGGCCCTGCTGAAGGAGGCTGGCTGGGTCGTCCGCGACAAGCGGCTGGTCGAGGAGAATAGCGGCGAGCCCTTCCGCTTCGAGATCCTGCTCGACGACCCGCTGTTCGAGCGCATCTGCCAGCCCTTCATCCAGAACCTGAAGCGCCTCGGCGTCGAAGCGTGGATCCGCACCGTCGACACCTCGCAATACCAGAACCGGATCCAGGACTTCGATTTCGACATGACCGTCGCGGTCTTCGGCGAATCGCTCTCGCCGGGCAACGAGCAGGCCGATTATTGGAGCTCGGCCGCCGCCGACGAGCGTGGCAGCAGCAACATCATCGGCATCAAGGACCCCGTCGTCGACGAGCTGGTCGATCTGATCATCTCGGCACCCGACCGCGAGAGCCTGGTCCAGCGCACCCACGCGCTCGACCGCGTGCTGCTCTGGGGCTTCTACGTCATTCCTCAGTGGCATCTGAGGAGCTATCGCGTGGCCTACTGGAACAAGTTCTCGCGGCCCGCCATCTCGCCCAAGTACGATCTCGGCCTCGACACCTGGTGGATCGACCCGATCAAGGCGGCGGCGCTCGCGAAGCAGGAAGCGAGCTGAGGGATGATGGCTGTACTCGCGCGCTCCCGACCCCCCTCCCTCACCCTCCCCCTCAAGGGCAGGGGTATCGCATGTGATGCCCTCATCCTTCGAGACGGCCGCTTCGCGGCCTCCTCAGGACGAGGGGGTCTCACGAAATCTCGCG